>OW818657.1:4800000-6308862 GCA_942492905.1 uncultured Verrucomicrobiota bacterium | reverse complement strand
GTAAGCTCTGATTTTCCGCACGGTTGGGAACCCTTTCCTATCGTTAAGGAAACACACCGCGATTCAGCCCGTTCGGAGTTGCTTCAATTGTGGAATTTTCTCCAGCGCCAGCCCTTGTTGCGATCGCTTTGATGGCCGTTTCCCGGGTTGAAGTCCTGCATCGGGGACTTCCCCTCTTTACAATCCCCCGCTTGCCGGAATATTCCGCGCCCTATGGCAGAATTGAGTACAGCGTATGCACCTGGTGAGGTGGAAGAGACTTGGTATGCCCGGTGGCTGGAGGCGGGGTGCTTCTCCGCGGATCCGGCTTCGGCGAAACCCGGTTACAGTATCGTGATCCCTCCGCCCAATGTCACGGGCATCCTCACGCTCGGCCATGTGCTCAATAACACCATTCAGGATATCCTCGCCCGCCGCGCGCGGATGAAGGGATTTGAAGTAATGTGGCTGCCTGGCACCGACCACGCGGGGATCGCCACGCAGAATGTGGTGGAAAAAAATCTGAAAAAGCTGGGCACCATCAAGCACCGCGACGACCTTGGGCGCGAGGGGTTGGTGGAGAAGATTTGGGAATGGAAGGACAAGCACGGCGGCATCATCATCCAGCAGTTGAAAAAACTTGGCGCGTCCTGCGACTGGGCCCGCGAGCGCTTCACCATGGACGAGGACTACAGCCGGTGCGTGCAGCGCGTCTTTGTGGATCTCTACAAAAAAGGCCTGATCTACCGCGGCAAACGCATGGTGAATTGGTGCCCGTCCAGCCTCACCGCGCTGAGCGATGAGGAGGTCATCATGAAGCCGCAAAAAGGCTCCATGATTTATTTCAAAGTGCAGGTGGTGGAAGAGCCTGACACTTGGCTGACCATCGCCACCACGCGACCCGAGACCATCCCGGGCGATGCCGCCGTGGCCGTGAATCCCAAGGATGAGCGCTACGCCCACCTCATCGGCAAACACGTGCGCCGGGCGCTGCCTTTGGAAAACCAGGCCGCCATCCCCATCGTGGGCGATGACCATGTGGATTTTGAATTCGGCACCGGCGTGCTGAAAGTGACCCCCGCGCACGACAAGGCGGACTTTGAAATTGGTCAGCGGCATCAGCTGGAAGTGATCGACGTGCTGCACCCTAACGGCGTGCTGAACGACCTCGCCGGCAAGGACCTCGCGGGTCTCGACCGCTTCGAGGGGCGGAAACGCGCCATCGCCATTCTCAAGGAAGAGGATGTTCTCGAAAAAGAAGAACCCCACAGCAACAACGTGGGTTATTCCGAACGCGCCGACGTGCCCATCGAGCCGCGCCTGAGCGAGCAATGGTTCCTCAAATATCCAAAAGTAGAGGAATCCAAAGCCGTGGTGGCCAGCGGGGGAATGAAGTTCTACCCGGAACGCTGGGCAAAGGTTTACGAGCACTGGATGGAAAACATCCAGGACTGGTGCATCAGCCGCCAGCTTTGGTGGGGGCATAGAATTCCGGTGTGGTATCACCAAGAAACGGGTGAGGTGTATTGCGGCTTGGAGGCGCCGGATGATAGGAGCGATAAGACCGATACGACAGATAGGTCCTATAAATCCTCTGAGTCCTATAAATCCCCTTGGCAGCAGGACCCCGACGTCCTCGACACCTGGTTCAGTTCCTGGCTCTGGCCATTCGCGACGATGGGCTGGCCGGAGGAGACCGCGACGTTGAAGAAATTCTATCCGACCACCGACCTCGTGACCGGGCCGGATATTTTGTTCTTCTGGGTGGCCCGCATGATCATGGCGGGTTACGAATGGATGGGCGAGCTGCCGTTCCATAACGTGTATTTCACGGGCATCATCCGCGACAAGCAGGGCCGGAAGATGAGCAAGAGCCTCGGCAATTCCCCGGATCCGCTCGACTTGATAGCGAAGTATGGGGCAGATGCCCTGCGTTTCGGCATCATGCGCAGCGCGCCGCTGGGACTGGACCTGAAGTTTGATGAATCGTCCATCGAGGAAGGCCGGAACTTCGCTAACAAGCTCTGGAATGCCTGCCGTTACCGCCTCATGCAGGGCGGGGAAATCTCCACCGGGGACGACGCCCTAACGGCGGACAACGTTTCCGTTTTTGCCCTCGATATCGCGGCGAAGCTCGACCAGCTCAGCCTCGATCTCGAAGCCGCCTATCAGGAATACAGCTTCAGCCAGATCACCGGATTGTTGTATGATTTCTTCTGGGGGAATTACTGCGACCGCTTTCTCGAGGCCGCCAAGAGCGACTTCGCCCCGGACGCCGATCCTGCCCGCAAAGCCGGCACCCTGCGCGTGATGGACGCCGTCATTCGCCGCCTGCTGATCCACCTGCATCCCTTCATGCCGCACGTCACGGAGGAACTCTGGCGCACCCTCGGCTACGGTGCGCACGGCACCTTCCTAATGCAGCAACCGCTGGCGACCACGCCGGTTTTGGCGGGAATCGATCCCTCGCTCATCGCCGAAGCCCAGACCCAGGCCGCCGCCACTTATGACAGCGCCAGCCGAGTGCGGAATTTGAAAACCCTCTGCGACCTCGCCTCCAACCGCACTGCCGATTTCATCCTGAAGCCCGCCGGAGCGTGGGTGGCTGGCGTGTCGGAAACCCTGCGCCTGCTCGCCCAGGCCGGAACGTTGAAAGTCGATCCCGACTTCAAACCCGGCAAAGGCATGGCCGGCACCCTGACGCCCTCCGGCGAAATCTTCCTGCTGCTCGGCGGCCTGGTGGATGTGGAAGGCGTGCGCGCCCGCCTCACCCAGGAGCGCGGCAAGGCAGCTGAGGAAATCACCAAAGCGGAAGCCAAGCTGGGTTCCGAGACCTTCACCGCCCGCGCCCCGGCCGAGGTGGTGGAAGAACACCGCATCCGGCTGAAAGATTCCACGGCCCGCGTCGCGCAGTTGACGGAGCTGTTGGAAAACCTTAGTTGAAGGGCGGGATTCATCCTTTCTTCATTTTAAGCCGGCTATTTTCCCAGACCATGTCCAGCCTGACTGTCATCCCCGGCTTGTCCCCAGAAGCGATTGAGCAGCTGACGGCTTGTGGCATTGAGTCGCCAGCCATGCTGGCAGCGATTCCGCCGGCTGAGTTGCACCGGGTCCTGGAATTAACCGCTTGGAAAAAGGGCCGGCTGAACCGGGCGCCGACTTTGGACATGGTGCATCATTGGGCTGGACTCGCCCGCGAAGTCGCCTTTCCAATGGGGGCAGCAGCGGGGGAGACCGATGACATTCCGGAAGCCATTGTGGTGCCCCGCGGGGAGAAAGCGCCTGTCCTCGGCGGATATGTGCCTCCCGCCCAACGCGCCCGGCTTGCTGCGGCCGGGGCCCCGGCTGCTGCTGCTCCCATCACTCCGCTGCCCGGAGAAATCCTGCAAGGCACCCCGTTGCCGGGCTTCCGGTCCGTCACGCCTGCCGGCATGGTGTCAGCACCAGCCAAAGAGGAATTGGTGGCATCGCGTTTCAACACTTTTGAGGATTATCAAACCGGAGCGATGCGGGTGGCGCCGCTGAACCGGCACTCGATTGATGCCCCCTCCGAGCCGGTGGATCCGGCCGAGATGGAACGGGTGACGGCCAACGAGGAACTGCCCCGCACGATGCGGCGCGGGGTGGTGCATCCCGATCCGGCACTGCTGGTGATCGGGGCTCTGATCTCCCTGCTGTGGCGGGTCGCGGTGGTGGCGTCCGTGGTGGCGGTCCCTTGGCTATTCTGGGCAGTGCCGCAGCCCAGCGATTACGCAAAGGAGATTTACGTGGCGGCGGCCGTGCTCGCAGTGCTGGGGATCGCACAGTTGGTGGTGCTGAGCAAGGCCCGCTGCCGGATCTGCAGCTGCCATCTCTTCTATTCGAGAAATTGCGTGAAAAACCGCAAGGCCCATTCCATCCCGGGTCTCGGGAAGACTGCCAGCCTCGCGTTGCATCTGCTGCTGTTCCAATGGTTCCGCTGCATGTATTGTGGCACCGCGATCAAGTTGTGGTCCACCAAGAGTGACCGGGGAGAATGAACCTCGCCTCTTTTCTTATGATCCGCTCCTCGTTATTCACCGCCGTGGTCCTGCTGGTTTCCTCTGCGCTGGTGCCGGCGGCGCCGGTAAGCACCGTAGCAGGTACCGGCGAAAAAGGGTATAGCGGCGATGGCGGTACGGCACGGCAGGCCACCATGAACAATCCTTTCGGCATCACCCGGGGACCGGATGGATTGCTTTACTTTTGTGAATTCGAGGGTCATCTGGTGAGGCGGATTGATAACAAGGGCATCATCACTACGGTGGCCGGAACAGGCACGGCGGGTTTCGGGGGCGATGGCGGCCCAGCCCTGAAGGCGCAGCTGAACAAGCCGCATGAGATCCAATTCGGTCCCGATGGCCGGCTTTACATCTCCGACATGTCCAATCATGCCATCCGCGCTCTGGACCTGAAAACCGGCATCCTTTCCACGCCCATCGGCACTGGGAAACCCGGGTTTGGCGGCGATGGCGGAGCGGGTGGCCAGGCGCTGTTCAAGGATCCGATCAGTCAGACCTTCGGCCCGGACGGCCTCCTCTACATTTGTGACCTGGGGAACCAGCGCATCCGCACCTGGAACCCTGAAACCGGAATCGTGCAGACGGTTTGCGGCTCCGGGCAAAAAGCCGCTCCGGCCGACGGCGCGCCGTTTTCCACCGCTACGCCGCTCAGCGGGCCGCGCACCATTGCTTTTGATGCTACCGGCCAACTCTGGCTGGCCTTGCGCGATGCCAATTCCCTCTACCGGGTGGATCTGAAGGAACGCGTGCTGCATCACGTGGCCGGCACTGGCAAATCCGGTTTTGCGGGCAATCGTGGTCCCGCCAAAGACGCCCAGCTGGCCGGTCCCAAAGGACTCGCAATTTCCGCTAGTGGAAAAATCTATATCGCCGACACCGAAAGCCACAGCATCCGCGTGGTAAACCCGAAGACCGGCAGGATTGACGTGGTCGTGGGCGACGGAAAAAAAGGCGATGGCCCGGAAGGCATGGCCAGCCAATGTCAACTTGCCCGCCCCCACGGGGTCTTCATCGACAAGGACGGCACGCTCTACATTGGCGACAGCGAAAATCACCGTCTGCGCACGGTCAAGGTGGACTGAGGCCGAGGGTGCCTTGAAAATGAAGTCGGGCCTGCAATCCCGCCCAGGCAAACGGGGGGCGATTTTCATGGTGCATGTGATAAGGTGCATCGATCCATGGCTGGCGACACAGTGTCTGCCGGGGCCTCTCCTGCTCCAGACCATGGCCCCCGTCCTGCTCAAATTACCCACCTGCCCATCACCCTGCTATGAACCTGAAACTCGAATCCCAACTCGCGCTGGTCACCGCTTCCACCGGTGGCATTGGCATGAGAATCGCGACTGCCCTCGTGCAGGAAGGAGCCACTGTGATTGTCAATGGACGCAGTCCCTCCAGTGTGGAGTCGGCCATCACAGAAATCCGGACACAGGTGCCTGACGCAAAGCTCGAAGGCCTGGCTGCGGACAATGGCACGGCCGAAGGTGTTGCGGAAACCATCCGCCGGTTTCCCAAGGTGGACATTCTCATCAACAATCTCGGCATCTACGAAGCGGTTGGATTTTTCGACGAAACCGACGAAGCCTGGCGGCGGCTTTTTGAAGTGAACATCATGAGCGGGGTGCGCCTCGCCCGGCACTATCTGAAACCCATGCTGGAGCGGAAGACCGGACGCATTCTGTTTGTATCCAGCGAATCCGCCATCAGCCCTTCGCCCGAGATGGCACACTACGCCGCGACCAAAACCATGCAGCTTTCCATCTCCCGCAGCCTCGCGGAACTGACCAAGGGCACCGGCGTCACGGTGAACAGCGTGCTGCCCGGTTCCACCAAAACCGAAGGGGTGGCGAGATTTGTGCAGGATATCTTTCCTGACGAGACTCCGGAGGCGGCCGAACGCCGCTTCATGCGCGAGAACCGTCCGACTTCTCTGCTGGAAAGGCTGATCGATCCGCAGGAAATCGCGGACTTCGTCACCTTCCTGAGCAGCCCGCTGTCCTCCGCCATCAATGGGGCCGCATTGCGCGTGGACGGTGGCCTCGTCCGGAGTGTGTTCTGATGCCCCTCCGTTTGGGCCTGCGATTCCGCCCCACGGTAAGGAAGGGCAAACCCTGCTGACATAGGGTTGTCAGTGCCGGTGAACGGCGTGTGCTACACTGGAGTTCGGTTTTGAAACCACTCCAGAATCCACCAGCTCCCTATGAACATCACTCTCACCCCCCTCCTCGCCCGCTTTGTCGAATCCATGAACGCGCACGATACTGCGGCTTACCTGCCGTGCTTCATATCCGATGCTGTCTTTGAGGACGAAGGCCACACGCATCGGGGCCCTGCGGAAATCAAAGCGTGGATCGAGGCGGCTTTTGTGAAATACCGCCCCGTGCTCGAAGTGATAGAGATCTCCTATTCCGAATCCGGAGCGGTCCTCTCCGGCCCGGTGTCCGGCACCTTCGACGGCAGTCCCGTTGTGCTGCACTATCATCTTGGGCTGAAGGATGACCGCATCACCCGGCTGAGGATTGCTCCCTGACGGAATCTCCGGGGAGTGACGGGCGGAATCATTTTTTCCAAAAACCATTTGCTCAATTTTATTCTGTGACTAATTTAGTCGCAGAATGGCCACCAACACTCAATTCTCCATCGCGGTCCACCTGTTGGCCGGGTTGGGCTACCGGAAGGGCAGGGAAGCCACTTCCGGCGAGTTGGCCATGAGTGTGAATACCAGCCCCAGTTTCGTACGGCGGACCTTGGCAAAACTGTCGAAGGCGGGATTGGTGGAAACGACCACGGGCAAGTCCGGGGCCTGCCGATTGGGCCGGGAGCCGAAGGAAATCTTGCTGCTGGATGTGTATGAAGCGGTGGATGCCCCCAAGGCCTTTGCCATCCATGCCTATGCTCCGCTCAAGCCCTGTCCCGTGAGCTGCAATATCAAAACCGCGCTGGAGCACGCTTTGACCAAAACCCAGGAAGCCATGGAAGCCAGTCTGCGGAGCATCACCCTCGCAGAGATCATCAGCGATCTCTCAAAGTAAATTTTTGATCAATATTGTTACTTTGTGAGTAACAGAACAGATCGATAGCCCAAACCAACGCCAAAAACAGAAAGAAACCAAATCATGAACCAGTCCCAGAAACTCAGCGGCAAAACCGCCCTCGTCACCGGCGCCTCCAAAGGCATCGGAGCCTCCATCGCCAAACACCTCGCCGCGGAAGGCGCCTCCGTCGTGGTCAACTACGCCTCCAGCAAATCCGGCGCGGACAAGGTGGTGGCGGAAATCACCAGTGCCGGCGGCAAAGCCATTGCCGTGCAGGCGGATGTCGCGCAACAGGCCGACATCCAGCGCTTGTTTGCAGAAGCCACCACCGCCTTCGGAAAGATCGATATTCTCGTGAACAACGCGGGGATTTACGAAATGACGCCGCTCGAAAACGTGACGGAAGAGCACTTCCACAAGCAGTTCAATCTGAACGTACTCGGTCTTCTGCTGACCACCCAGGTAGCCCTCAATCACTTTCCGGCGGAAGGCGGCAGCGTCATCAACATCAGCTCAGTGGTGAGTACCCTGGGCCTGCCCGGAGCTTCGGTTTACAGCGCGACCAAAGGCGCGGTCGATGCCGCGACCCGTGCTCTCGCCAAGGAGCTGGGCGGGCGTGGCATCCGCGTCAACGCTATCAACCCCGGCATGGTCGAAACCGAAGGAACGCACAGCGCGGGGATCGAAGGCAGCGATTTCCAGGCGACCGTGAAAGCCTCCACGCCGATCGGCCGACTCGGCCAGCCGCAGGACATCGCCAGTGCCGCCGTGTTTCTTGCCTCACCGGATTCCTCCTGGATCACCGGCGAGACCTTCATCATCTCCGGCGGCTTCCGTTGATGAAACTGCGGCGGTCCTGTCCTGACCTACAGGCGGGTCCGCTGGAATTCCATCTGCGTTCCGGGTCGGCATAAAAAATCCCCGGAAACCTCACGGCTTCCGGGGATTTTGCTGCAGGAAAGGATGGTTCCTGAAATCGAGGAGGGAAGGGTTACTTCAGCGCGAGCTTTTTGAGTTCGGCGGCTTTGTTGGTTTGTTCCCAGGTGAGGTCCTTGTCGTCCTTGCCGAAGTGGCCGTAGTTGGTGGTCTTGCTGTAGATCGGGCGCAGCAGGTTGAGCTGCTTGACGATGTCGGCGGGTTTGAATGAGAAGACTTTGAGGACGGCCTTGAGGATGGCGTCATCGCTGACGATGCCGGTGCCGAAGCTGTCGATGTGGACGCTGACGGGCTGAGGATGGCCGATGGCGTAGGCGAATTGGATTTCGACTTTGCTGGCGAGGCCGGCGGCGACGATGTTTTTGGCAACCCAGCGGCCCATGTAGGCGGCACTGCGGTCCACTTTGGAGGGGTCCTTGCCGGAGAAGGCGCCGCCACCGTGACGGCCCATGCCGCCGTAGGTATCGACGATGATCTTGCGGCCGGTGAGACCGGTGTCGCCCTGCGGTCCGCCAATCACAAAACGGCCGGTGGGGTTGATGAGGAATTCGGCGCCCTTCAGCATTTTGGCAGGGAGCACCTTTTTGATGACTTTCTCGATGCAGAATTTCTCGATCTCCTTGTGTTCGACACCGTCGGCATGCTGGGTGGAGATGACCACGTTTACGATGCGGGTGGGTTTTCCGTCGACGTATTCCACCGAGACCTGGCTTTTGGCATCCGGGCGGAGCCACGGGGCCTTGCCGCTCTTGCGGATGGCGGTGAGGGCGGCACCGACGCGGTGGGCATACATGATCGGCGCAGGCATCAGCTCGGGCGTTTCATCGCAGGCATAACCAAACATGATGCCCTGATCGCCGGCGCCCTGTTCGGCGGTCTTTTTGCCTTTTGCCTTTTTGGCGTCCACCCCCTGGGCGATGTCCGGGCTCTGGGCGGTGATCAGGTTCATGATGAAAACCTTGTCGGCATGGAAGACATCATCGTCGTGCATGTAACCGATTTCGCGGATGGCCGCGCGGATGATGGCTTCGTAATCAAGCTTGGCTTTGGTGGTGATTTCCCCGCCGACGACCGCGACATTGCTCTTCACGTAGGTTTCGCAGGCGACGCGGCTGTGGGGGTCCTGCTTGAGGCAGGCGTCGAGCACGGCATCGGAAATGGTATCGGCAACTTTGTCAGGATGGCCTTCGCCAACGGACTCGGACGAGAAGATGTAGGAACGGGGCATGAGCGGCAGTGGGTTCGTTGAAGGTTGGGAGACGCGCCCGGGTTCCGGTGGAGAACGGAACATATGAACGCATCAGGATATGTTGATGTATGGCAATTCGACGGGATTGGTCAATGGGGAAATGGGGGGCAGGCTGTCGTCAAAATTTCCGGGTTCGCAGCAGACCGGGATGTGCTTCGATGGGCGATGCGATTCATTCTTTGCTTCATCCTGTTCCTGCTGCCGTCGGGCAAGGGCCGGGCAGTGGATTTGCCGCCGGGTGGGCGGGACATGCTGCCGTCGGCGGAAGTGAAATCTTATGTCGGCCGCGCGGCCGAGCAGGGGGCTGCGGCTCAGACGGTGCCGGTCGCGGGTCGCAGTTTTGGCACGGCCCAGCGGGTGATTCTGCCGCAGAATCCTGCCAATCCATGGGATGCCGGAGCCCGATCCATCTTAAACGGCAGTCTCCTGGCGGGGGATATCGGGGTGGTGATTTTTGAAGCCCGGGCTTTGCCTTTATCAGGCCAGGACCCCGGGGAGGCTTCCGCCAGCGGGACCGCTTATCTGGAGGAAGCGGTGCCCCCGAAGTATCCGAAAGCCGCCCAGCTGACGTTCCGCTGTGGCCCGCAGTGGCAGATTTATTACTTGGCCTTTAAAGCGGAACAAGCCATTCCGGAGGGGAAGGGAGCGCTGGTCTTTCATCTGGGTCAGCGGGCCCAGGCATTTGAGATCGGACCGGTTCGGGTCTTGAATTATGGAACGGCGGTCGCCCTGAAAGATTTGCCCCGCACGCCGGTCACCTATCGGGGACGCGACACCGGGGCGTCATGGCGCAAGGAGGCCGCGGCCCGGATTGCCCAACACCGCACGGCGCCCCTCGTGGTCAAGGTGGTGGATGCCGCCGGACAGCCGGTGCCATCCGCCGATGTCTCGTTGCGCCAGGTCCGGAGTGCCTTTGGGTTTGGCACGGCGGTCACGGCGGACTGGCTCACCAAACCAGGCCCGGACGGCGACGCCTACCGGAAGATTGTCGATGAATGCTTCAGCCGGGTGGTTTTTGAAAACGACCTGAAGATGGGCATGTGGGAGCAATCCCTCAAAAATGAGCCGGAGAGCTCCTTCCGGTGGGAGAACACCCTCAAAGCCATGGACTGGCTCAAGGAGCGGGGCATCCCGATCCGCGGCCATTATCTCTGCTGGGCACCGTGGGAGGAGTGGTCGGAAGCATTCAAAGCCGAGCCTGACAAAATCAAACAGCGCATTCTTGCCCACATTCCGCGCGTGGCGGCCGAAGTGGGGGATCGCGTGATGGAATGGGATGCCATCAATCACCTCGCCGGGTGGACGAATAATATCGATGAGGTCACCGGTCTGGATTTTTATACCGAAGTCATGAAGGCCTCCCGGGCGGCCACCAAACTGCCGCTCTGGGTGAATGAAGATCAGGTCTTCCGCCCCGGCCGGCAGCAGGAGGATTATTACACGCGCATTCAAAAGCTCATCGCGGACGGCCAAAAGCCCGACGGGATCGGCAACCAAGCCCACTTTGACGACAGCTTCCTGCCCAGCCCGCAGGAGATGCTGGCCAACAGCGACCGCTTTGCCGCGTTGGTGCCGGCGCTGCAGATCACGGAATTCGATGTCATGACCAATGGGGATGAGCAACTCGAGGCCGATTACCTGCGCGACATCCTGACGGTTTGCTATAGCCATCCCGCCTACACCGGCTTCATCACCTGGGGATTCTGGGAGGGATCCCATTGGAAGCCGCAGACCGCCCTGTGGCGGAAGGATTGGTCGGAAAAACCTTCCGCCGCCGTCTGGCGCGACCTTGTCAATAAACAATGGGCCACGCACGCCGCAGGCCAGACTGCGCAGGGTGGGGAATACACCGTCAATGCCCACCTGGGAACCTATGAAATCAACGTCACCTCCGCCGGGAAAACGGCAGTGACCCGCGCCGCGCTGGCCAAGGACAGCGGTCCTGTCGTGGTGAAGCTGCCTTGAGGTCCGTGGGTTGCTGGTCCCGCATCATCTCTTGCAAACGGCAGGCGCCAGGCTAAGGAAGCGGCCCCCCGGAAATGGCCTTGCAGGGCCTTTTCCTTCCCTAACTCTGCCCCTTCTTTCCCGATGTCCACCGAAACCACCCTGATCCTCTTCAAGCCCGATTGCGTCCAGAAAGGCCTGATCGGCACTGTGCTCGGCCGTTTTGAGTCTGCTGGCTTCCGCGTGCAGGGTCTCAAGATGATGCACCTCAGCCAGGACATCCTGAAGGAACATTACGCCCACGTGGCCGACCGCCCCTTCTTCCCGGAAATCGTCAGCTTCATGCAGAGCAGCCCGGTGGTGGCTCTCGCCCTCAGCGGGGAAAACGCCATCAGCCGGGTGCGGGATCTTCTCGGACCGACCGACTCCAAAAAGGCGCCCGCTGGCACCATCCGCGGGGATTTCGGCACTGATATGATGGTCAATATGTGTCATGCCTCCGACAGCCCGGAAGCCGCCGCCGCCGAGGTGAAGCGCTTCTTTGCCCCCGGCGAAGTCTTTTAATTGAACTGGTGGGAAACCACGGATTTCACAGCTGATCAGGATGGTTCCGGACAGGCTGTGGGATTCATGAGCTCCATGCCGTCTTTGGTTTTTCCTTCATGAAACCGTCCCGTCCCGCCCGCTCCCAGGATCCCCGTCAGGCGGTGCGCCGTCACCAGCACACCGACTACGCCAAGGCCCCGGAGATCGGGGACGAGGATGATCTCTATCAAATCGTCCGGAACCAGAAATCGCCGCTGCTGCTGATTCTCGACGGTATCACCGACCCGCACAATCTGGGAGCCTGCCTGCGCACTGCCGATGCCGCCGGAGTGCACGCCGTGGTGGTACCGAAGGACCGGGCCGCCACCCTGACGGACACCGTGCGGCACATTGCCTGCGGGGCGGCGGAGAGTGTGCCCTTCATCCAGGTCACCAATCTGGCCCGCACCATGGAGAAACTGCAGGCCCTCGGGGTCTGGCTGGTCGGTCTGGCGGAGGAAGGCGGGCAGTTGTTATACGACATTGACCTCAAAGGCCCTATCGGCGTGGTGATGGGTGCTGAAGGTCCCGGGATGCGGCGTCTCACCGGCGAGAAGTGCGACTTCCTCGCCCGCATTCCCATGGCCGGCAAAGTCGAGTGCCTTAACGTCTCCGTCGCCACCGGCGTGTGCCTGTACGAGTGCGTCCGCCAGCGGCGGTAGAGCAGGCTCCGGGGGTTCAACGGGATGGCAGGGCCGCCCGATGTACCACGTATTATCCGGATGAGTGGGCTGCTGCATCCAGGCTTCAGTGACAGGAAAACGGGAGCGGATCCACCCCTTCCTGGCCAGGCCATCGACGGCCATCCGCGTTGCCATACGACCCAGCCAACCCTGAATCCGCAACACTGCTCTGAAAAATGACAATGAAAACCACTTTCCGCTTCCGGGTGTTGGCCGCGGCTTCCTGCCTCGCATGGGCCGCCGTTTGTTCTGCCGATGAAATGCTCCTTTCCAACTTTGAAGCGGCCGGCTTTGGAGCCTGGAAGGCGACGGGAACCGCCTTCCAAAAAGGTCCGGCCTCCGGCGAGCTGCTGTCGCGGTTGGAAATTGAAAACGCTGACGGAGCCCCTGTCGCCAGCAGCGAGATCGATGGCGATCAGCCAATGGGCACCCTCACTTCGCCGGACTTCACGATTTCCCGGAAATATCTCTCCTTCCGCATCGGGGGCGGGAACTATGAGATTCACACCTGCCTGAACCTGCTCATCGACGGCAAGGTGGTGCGCAGCGCGACCGGTTGGAAAAGTGACCGCCTCGTGCCCATGAGTTGGGATGTCAGTCGCTGGGCCGGGCAGACGGCGCAGGTGCAGCTGGTTGATGAAGCCAGCGGCGATTGGGGCCACCTCAACGTGGCCGGTATCGTCCAGACGGATCAGCCGGAGCGCCCGCCGGTTGGTGCCGGACCGCTCTACCAGGAGTCGCTTCGCCCGCAGTTTCATTTCACCGCCCGTCAGTGGACGGTGGACCGCCTCAATCCCGGGATGAGGGAAGAGGGTTGGATCAATGATCTCAATGGCCTGATTTATTATGAAGGGGAATATCATCTCTTCGCCCAGCGCTGGGCCAAATGCTGGCTTCACGCCGTGAGCAGGGACTTGATTCATTGGACCGAGCTGGAGCCTGCTTTTTGGGAGGAGACCCTCGGCAGCGGCGTGCAGTCGGGCACCTGCGTCGTGGATTACAGGAATACGTCAGGGCTTTCCCCTGATCCGGCCAACCCGCCGATGGTTGCCTTTTGGTCGCGTTTCGACAACCGCACGCAGTGCCTTTCCTACAGCCTGGATCGCGGCCGCACCTGGAAGCGTTATGAAAAAAATCCCGTCATGGTGTTCCCGGAACGCGACCCCAAGGTCTTCTGGCACGCCCCGGCCAATCACTGGGTCATGATGATGTATGGGGAGGGCCAATATCACATCTTCACTTCGAAAAATCTGCTGGAGTGGAAAAATGAAAACCACCCCATCGGCGACAGCTTCGAGTGCCCGGACTTCTTCGAGCTGCCGGTCGACGGGGATAAAAATAACCGGAAGTGGGTGCTCATCCAGGGAAATGGGAACTACTCCATCGGCTCCTTCAACGGCACGGAATTCAAAGAGGAGACCAAGCGTTACGCCTGCGATGCCGGCCCGAATTTCTACGCGACCCAAAGCTGGCACAACACGGATACCGGTGATGGCCGCCGCATCCAGACCGCCTGGATGCGCGGCGCGGATTTTATTGATATGCCGTTCAGCCAGATGATCAGTTTCCCCTGCGAACTCACGCTCCACACCACACCGGATGGGCTCAGGGTGTTCCGCAAACCCATCCAGGAAATCGCCACCCTGCATCAAAAGCCTGACACTTGGCGGAATGTCGCCCTGGGACCGGACCAGACCCTGCCCCTGGAGCCGTCAGGGCAGCTGTTTCACCTCAAGGCTGAGGTCAGCATCCCGGAAGGGGCGAAGCTGATCTTCAACTTGCGCGGCATCCCTGTCGTGCTCACCTCAAAAGCGATCGAGTCCGGGCACCCACCAGCCCCCGTCCAAGGCCAGATCCGCAAGATCGAAATCCTCGTGGACCGCACTTCGATCGAGGCCTTTGTCAACGACGGTGAAGTTTCCTCCACCCGATACATCCTGCCCAAGGGCAATGGCCTTTCCGTAAAAACGGAGGGTGGTCCGGTCACCATCCAGTCGCTTACGATTCATCCACTGGATTCGGCCTGGAAGGAGACCGCTGAAAAATGAGAGGGGGATTGGAAGCGATCCTGCCTGAATAGTCGTCGAAGCGGGATCAGGATTATCTCCTCCGGACGGTGGAGTGGGCGGGCTCGGGAACCGTTTTGATGGCCTTCAATTCGGCGAAGATGAGGCGGCCGGCGCTGGTTTGGAGGGAGGAACTGACGGTGGCGAGGGCGGTGGAGCCGAGTTTTTCCCGGGCGTGATTGACCACGATCATGGTGCCGTCCGGCAGATAACCGACGGCCTGGTGCTCGTCCTTGCCTTCCTTGACGAGGACCAGTTCGATGTCGTCGCCGACATTGAGAATGGGGCGCATGGAGTGCGCGAGTTGGTTCAGGTTGAGCACCATCAAGCCTTGGAGCTGAGCCACCCGGCCGAGGTTGCTGTCGTTGGTGAGGAGCCGGGCATCGAGCGACTTGGCGAGCTGGATGAGTTTGGTGTCCACCAGCTTTTCCTGCGGTTGGTAATCGTCGTGGATGGTGACGCTGAGGGAGGGGGTGCGTTTCAACTGTTCGAGGCACTCCAGGCCGCGGCGGCCGCGGTCGCGTTTGATGGGATCGCTGGAGTCGGCGAGGACGTGGAGTTCATCGAGGACGAAGCGGGGAATGATGAGTGTGCCGCCGAGGAATCCGGTGGCGCAGATCCCGGGAAGGCGGCCGTCGATGATGATATTGGTATCGACGAGCAGCGGCTGCTGGATCACCCCTTCGTTGCGGAAGCGGACGTAGGGGATGATGAGGGAAAATTCCTGACGGTTGCTGCGCAGGGCCAGCACGATCCCGAGGTAACCCAGGGTGAGGTAGATCACGAGGGTGAAGACGCGGTCGAATTCATCGGCATTGCCCCACTGCGGCGGAAAAAGACTTTGCGCCCAGGGCACGCGGGTGAGCAGCCAGGCGCAGAAGACGCCGGTCATGAGGCCGAAGGTGCCCGAGCCGAAGCTGCGGATGGTCATGTCCTTCAGCAGCAGGTCCGCGCCGACCACGAGTCCGCCGAACAGCGCTCCGAGCAGGCCGCCGGTGAACAGGCTCATGCCCCGCATCCCCGCCATGCCAAAGAAGACGCCCAGCAGCGTGCAGCAGATCAAAAAGACAATTCGGACGATGGGAATGGCAGAACGGGCGGGCATGGAAAACCCATTATGCACCGCAAAACGCAGGCTGTCAGGTGCGGAGTGTGGGCAGTCTCCTCTGGATGAGAGCCGGCGGAATTTTTTTTGCGGTCGCATCCGCAGCATCCTGCCCCTTGATTGGCGGGATGCCTGACGTCGCCCTGCAGACCCTGTCCGACCACATTGCCACCCGTTTGCGCATTGCGGAACTGCCCGATTACCCCGGGGCCATGAATGGGCTGCAACTGCAGAACCGGGGCGGCAGCATTGTGCGCCTGTTGGCTGCGGTGGATGCCAGTTTGCCGGTGATCCGGAAGGCGGCGGCGTTCCCCGGGCCCTCCCTGCTCATCGTGCATCACGGCCTGTTTTGGAAAGGCGCCCAGATGATCACGGGCGCGGCCTTTGAAAAACTGCGGATGGCCCTCGACGCCGATCTTGCCCTCTACAGTGCGCACCTGCCGCTGGATGTCCATCCGGTGTTAGGCAACAACGCCTGCCTTGCCGCCGCCCTCGGCTTCCGGAAGACCACTCCCTTTTTTGATTGGAAAGGCATGCCGCTTGGGCTGCGCGCCACGGTGAATCTCACCCGCGAGGCCCTGATGGCCCGCCTCGCGAAGGCCGTGGGCGGTCCGGTCCATGTTTGTCCCGGGGGGCCGGAGCGCATCCGTCAGGTGGGCCTCATCACCGGCGGGGCGGGTTCGGAAGTGAGTGCGGTGGCCGCCACCGGGGTGGACACCTTCATCACCGGGGAAGGCCCGCACTGGAGTTTTCCCGCGGCTGAGGAAGCCGGGATCAATGTGCTTTACGGAGGGCATTACGCCACGGAGACCTTCGGGGTCAAAGCCCTCGCGACGCACCTCGCCGCGGCCTTCAAATTGCCGTGGGAATTCATCGATCACCCCACCGGCCTCTAACCCGTGGCCCGGCGCGTTTCCGCCGGAGGAAACCTGTGCGGCCGCTGCCGCGTATCTGCCCCGATGTTCCGCTGCTCCCGTCCTCTCCCATGGATCCACGCCCTGTTGGTTTCCACAGGGGCCGTCATGGCCGGCACTCCGGCGCAGGACACCTGGCAGCAGGCCCTGCCGGGTTGGAACTGGCAATTCCCCCGCGACCACTTCCCCCACGATGCCTTCCGCACTGAATGGTGGTATGCCACCGGCCAGGTGCACACCGCCGCCGGACGACGGTTTGGTTATCAATTCACCCTCTTCCGCCGCGGGGTCCGTCCGCCGGGCGACCGAGCCCCGGTGGCGTCGCGCTGGGTGGTTGATCATCTGCCGCTGGGTCATTTTGCCCTGACGGATATCAGCGGGAAGCGGTTTTTTTTCGACCAGCGGCTGGAACGCAGTGCCTTCGGGCGGGCCGGATTTGCGGTCCCGGGCAGTCAGGAAAACCGCCTCGCATGGGTCGGTGATTGGGCCATGACGCTCCAGCCTGGCGAAACTTTTTCCCTCCGCGCCACCCAACCCGGCGTGGTGCTCGACCTTGCCCTGGTCCCGACGCGCCCTCCCCTCCTGAACGGGCAGAATGGTCTCAGTCAAAAATCTGCCGGGGCAGGCAATGCCTCCCATTATTATTCCCTGACCCGGATGAAAACCTCCGGCACCGTCACGGTGGATGGCACCGCTCATGCCGTCACCGGGCTGAGCTGGCTGGACCGCGAGTGGGCCACCAACCAGCTGGGGCCCGACCAGGTGGGTTGGGACTGGTTGGCCCTGCATCTGAGTGATGGCAGCGATCTCATGCTCTATCAACTCCGGCGGAAGGATGGCACGGCGGACCCTTATTCAAGCGGCACCTGGCGTGCGGCCGATGGCACATCGCGGCACTTGTCGCAGGGCGACTTCACCCTGACTCCGGTTCCGGGCCGCACGTGGACCAGCCGCAAATCCGGCGGGACCTATCCGACAGCCTGGCAGATCCGTCTCCCGGCGGAATCCCTCACTTTGGAAGTCGCCGCCGTCCTGCCGGATCAGGAACTCGCGCTCGATCCGATCGCTTACTGGGAAGGGGCGGTGGAGGTCAACGGCACCCGCCGCGGTCAGCCCCTGACTGCGGAAGGTTATTTGGAAATGACCGGCTACAGCGGTCCCCTGAAGGCGCTGAAACAGTGAATCCCCCGCCGGCTTAAGGGCCGTCCTTCAGCGGGATGACGCCGTCCTGACGTTCCAGTTCGATCTCGATGATCTGGAAGTTCGGGTTTTCGCCCTCAAATTCATCCTCCGCTTTGGCGTAGGTTCCGGAGCCGACTTTGACGGCCTCCTTGAACGGGGAAGCGCCGACCATGGTGGTCTCGATTTCCAGCTGTTCACTGTGATCCTCATTCAGATAAACCCCCATGAACATGTGGCCGGGCACGGTGACCAGATAGGGGTCGAGTTCCATCTTCCGCAGGACGGAGCAGAAGAGCACGCTGCCATCCACACAGTTGGCCGAGGCCTGCCGGGCGGATTCGCCGATGAGCCTGACATGCTGGGCGCCGAGGGAGTCGCTGGCCACAGAGGCCTGGGTGATGTTGGAATACTTCACCCCCCTGGCCTGGATGGCCCGGTAGACGGCCTCGACCTGCTTTTTCACTCCCACCGCATCCACCTGGTAGCCGGTGATGGCATCGATTAATTTCCCGCCGTCCGGCTCATCGATTTTGAGCGCTTCAGTGAGGATTTCCTGTACCACGGGATGGTTCTCATTCACGTAGGCAGCGAACATGTAGCTGCAGTCCACCGGCTGGTCTTCCTCGTCCGGAAAGGAAAACAGGCAATCATTGATCGAGCGGACCACGACTTTTTCTGTCACCGATCCGGCTTTTTTGCCGCCCAGTTTCAGGGTGGCAGTCACCGTGTCGGGAGTCGGCTGGCGGTTGGCGTAGAGACTTTTGTAGTCGTAGCGCAGGACCGGGGAGATGTAATACGTCTCGCCCGCTTCCTCCAGGATGCCGGTGAAAGTGCTCTCCTTCAAAAAGTCTCCGGCCGCGATGGTGACTTCGACCCTCTGGTTATCGGCGGTGGCAGTCACACTGGCGGTGATCATGCCGAAGGGGTCGCCCAGGAGGGTGGGGTCCTCCTCTTCCTCAGGGTCTGCCATGAGCGTGCTGGACACGATCATGGCGGAGGGAAACAGATGCCCGCCATAGCCGGCTTCGAGGCTCCATTCCACTTCTGCCGCGGTCAGAGTGGACGTGGAAAGACAACAGAGTGAAAAAAGGGCGCAACGGGGCAACATCATGGGAGAATTGATAGGGAAAAGGATTCGGTGGAGTGGGCTGCAGGGCGGAGTTCAGACCATGGGATAGGTGTTTTTTTCCAGCGTGAGGTGGTGTAGAAGCATGGCATGCAGACTCACGGATTGAACACCGGGCTCCGGCCCAGGCCGCCTGCCATCCGGCACGAAGGAAAATTTATTACTCTGGTTCCGCAGGAAGCTGCCCGCGAGGCGGAGGAGTTGTTCCACATCTCCCATGGTTTCCCGGAAGCGGAAGCACTCTGGCGTTATATGCCAGTAGGACCGTTTCCGGACGCGGGGGAGCTGGAGGATTTTCTGCAGTCGTGGGGGGAGACCCCGGATGTGGTGCCTTTTACCGTCCGGTCGGTGGCCCATGGCGCGGCGTTGGGGAGCATTTCGCTGATGAATCTGCGTCCCGTGCATGGGGTGGGGGAATTGGGCAATATCTGGTTCACCCCCGCCGCCCAGCGCACCCGGGCCAACACCGAGGCCAATTACCTGCTGCTGCGGCATTGTTTCGACGATCTCGGCTACCGCCGCATGGAGTGGAAATGCAATGCGCTCAACGAACCCAGCCGCCGGGCCGCCCTGCGGTTGGGATTTTCCTACGAGGGCACCTTCCGCCAGCACATGATCGTGAAGGGAGAAAACCGCGACACTGCGTGGTTTTCCATGCTGGATCACGAATGGCCGGAGGTCAAAGCGGCCTTGGAAAGCTGGCTCTACGCCGGGGACACGGGGCCCCTTCGGCCCCCGGCCCGCCGTTTGGAAACGGAGCGGCCCTGAGTTTTGTAAAATCAGGCCGTGAGCGAAAGTGGGCACGAGTTTGATTATGAAATATGTAATTAAATGCAAGTATTACAATTTACCCTTGTGAAAGTCAATAAGTTTGATAATTATATGGGATGCTTACGGGTCTGAATCAAATGAGTGCGCATTCAGCAGGCGGAAAACTGATCCGTCTGATCCTGAACCGCATTCCGAAATCGCATGTCGCCAAAGTGCGGGGGGGCCTGAACAAGGGGAGCCGCTGGGTCGTGGGGACCTCAATCCACCGGTGTTGGCTGGGCAGTTATGAAGTGGACAAGCAGGCGATGCTGGAACGGTTGATGAAACCGGGGATGGTGGTGTGGGATGTGGGCGCCAACGCTGGATTTTACACGTTGGCCTTGTCCCGTCTGACGGGATCGGCCGGCCATGTGTATGCCTTCGAACCGCTGGGAGCCAACGTCAAGAATCTGATCCGGCATGTGCACCTGAACCGCCTTACCAATACCACGGTGGTGCAGTGTGCGCTGGGCGGGGCCAATGAACTCTGCGGTTTTGACACCAGTATTTCCCATCAGAAGGGCTTCCTCAGTGAGCACCGGAATGACTACCTCGTTCCCTGTTTCACTGCCGACGGGTTTTTGCGCTCACGGCCGGATGCGGTGCCCTCGTTGCTGAAAATCGACGTGGAAGGGGCCGAATCCCGGATGCTGGAAGGCGCCCGGCAACTCCTCACAGAGCACCGTCCGATCGTCGTCCTCGCGCTCCATGGGCAGGATCAGGTGAAGCGATGTTACCAAATCCTCCAGGACTGTGGGTATGCCATCGTGGAACACAAGGAGGACACCGACGCCTGCGGGGCGGAAATTCTAGCCCTGCCGCTGCCGGCGTGAGGCCCTGAAGCAGGCGCGCCCACCCTGATTTTTCAAACCAACCAACCACCGCACCCTATGGAAATGGAAGCCGATCTTGTCGAACGCGTCGCCCGTGAGCATGAAGCTCACACCGAACGCGATGTCCTGGCCGAAAGCATCCGGCTGAAAAACAAATTTCCCCATCTCGGGAGCTATCCTTCCAAGCAGCGGCTTTATGCCACGATGGACCGCCATACGGCGGATCTCCGGGGCAAAACGATCCTCGACTACGGCTGTGGCCGGGGCGAAATGGCGATGAAGTATCTCCGGAATGGAGCAGACAAGGTGGCTGCCATCGATATTTCCGAAGTTTATGTGGAGGATCTCCGGCAGCAGGCGGAAGCGGCAGGCATCGCCAAGGAGCGCTGCGACTTCCGGGCGATGGACGCCCATCGGTTGGATTTTCCTGATGCTTCCTTCGACCTCATTGTCGGTTATGGCATTCTGCACCACCTCGACCCCCGGATTGCCTTCCAGGAAATCTACCGGGTGTTGAAGCCCCAGGGACGGGTGTTGCTCCAGGAACCTTTGGCGGATAACCCGCTGCTCAAACTCTTCCGCAAATCCACGCCCCATGCCCGCACCGAGGACGAAGCGCCTTTCACGGCGGCCCAAGTCCGCTCGTTTGAGAGCCAACTCGCTTGGCGCACGGAGTCGGTCTACTGCGGCGTGCTGGAAATGCCGGTTTCGCTCGTGACCTCCAAACTGATGCCCTCCCATCCGGACAATCTGTTCCTGCGCATGGCCGACAAGGTAGAGGGCTGGCTGCACCGCCACCGGCTCCTCCTCGGTTGGAATCAATACATCGTCTTCAATCTGGTCCGGGCGTAACCAAGGTCCCGCGGGCAAAATGGCCGCAGACCAGCTCCACGGTGAGAGGAAACCAGTGGAGTTTACGACAAAGCGTGATTAATTATCACTATTTTAGTAATTTCCAGAATGACTCACGCTGCCGCTGCCCAGTCCCGCACTCGTGCCATGGGCTTGGCCGTGGTGAGTTCTTTGGTGTCGAAAGGGGGGACCGCGCTGCTCATGCTGGTGTCGATTCCCTTGGCCTTCAAAGTGTTGGGGGAAGAACGCTTTGGGGTTTACGGGGTGGTGCAGACCATGATGTGGTTCATCACCATGTCGGATTTGGGGATGGGGCCCGGGATTACCCGGCGCATCGCCGGAGCCGTCGCCCGGGGGGACCGGGAGGAGGAAACTGCGGCGGTGGCTTGCGGGTTTTTCATCACCCTCGGCTTCGCGCTGGTGTCGGCGGGCCTTTTTGCCACATTGATGCTGACCGTGCCGGTCACGACTTTGTTCGGGGCGGGTTTTGCACCGGTGGCGGATGAATTGACGCGGAATTTGTGGCTGTCGGGCCTGATGTTCCTTGCGATGCTGGTGGTGAATATGCTGGAGCGGAGCCGGGAAGGGTATCAGGAAATCCACATCGGGAATGCCTTCGGGGCGGCGCAGAATCTGATCGCGGCCGCGCTGTTGTTTTTCGGGGTGCAGCACTGGCCTACCGTCACGTTTTTGCTTTTGTCGATCTATGGGGTGCAGGCGGTGATGATGACCGCAAATGCCGGTTTTCTGGTCTGGCAACGTCCGTGGCTCTGGCCCCGCTGGTCCAGGATGCAGGGTGGGCTGGCTAGGCAAATGATGGCCGAAGGGTTGGCGCTTTTTGTCGCGGGCAGTGTGGCTCCGATTTTCCAGCGGGAGGGCACCAAATGGCTGCTGGGGCAAATGGAGGGCCCGGGAGCCGTGGGGCGTTACACCATCATGATTCAGCTCGGATTTTTCCTGTATGGATTCGTCTTCATGCTGAGCCGTCCCCTCTGGCCCGCCGTGGCGGATGCGGTGGCGCGGGGGGATCTGGACTGGGTGCGGGCGGCGCGGACCCGGATGCGGTGGTGGTTCCTCCCGCTGGCCGGGTTGACCGTGGCGGGATTCACGGTGTTGGGACCATGGGTGACCGACCACTGGCTGGGAAAACATGTGGAGTTGAGGCGAACTGATTTTGCCCTCTTCAGCCTGTCTTTTGTGCTGATGGTGTGGTCCCACCTCCACTATGTCCTGTTGGCCGGCAGCGGGGTGATCCGGCGTCCGGCTATGGTGTTGGCGCTGGAAACGGTGGCGGTGTTGTTGCTGGCCTCCTTTGGGATTCATCACCATGGATTGTCCGGAGCCTTGGCGGGGAATGCGGTGGGAGTGCTGTTGTTTTCGGCCTGGCTGCTGCCGGGCATGTTGAGGAAATCCCTGCGTCCCCTTGGTCCCGGGGTGCAGCGGGAAACCGGGGACTTTCCTGCGGCGGAAGGTGTCGTCCCGCAGACACCGGTATGAATGTCCGCCTGCCATTGCAGATTGCAGTTTGGGTCTATTGTCTTTCCTGGGCCTTCGACTATCGCGCGGCGGCGGAGTCCGGCGGGTCCCCGGTGCAGTATGTTTTTTTCGCCATCACGCTGGCGAGTGCGGCGGTGACGGTGTTGTTGGGTTTCCGACGGCTCTTTGCGTTGCCCATGGGGTGGGTCACCCTCGGCTGGATGGCATATATGGCCTCCACTCTGGTGGTGGCGTTATTGAATCATGTGGAGTTCACCTGGTATTTCCGGAATGCCATCCCGCCGCTGCTGCTGCTTACCAGCCTCTGTGTCACCCAGGTTGCGGCGGCCAGCGGATTGTCCTGGCGGGATGTGTTGTGGCCCCTGCTCATCGCCAGCGTGGTGAATGTCTTCTGGCGGATTTTCTACGCCCTCTTTGTGGCGGGCATCCCGATTGAAATGGTCAGGGTGGAATTGCTGAGCCCCTGCCTGCCTTTCCTGATGGGTTATCTTTTTTGTGCCCTCATGCTGAGCCGGCGCATGCCATGGCTGGCGATTTTCGCCGGTGCGGTGGGGACGATGTCCTACGTGCTCAGTGTCACGCGGTCCGCCGTGCTGATTTTGGGGGCAGCAGGATTCGGGGCTCTGGTGGCCCTTTGGCTGGCGCGGCGAGAGGGCGTATTGCCCAAGGGATTCGGCAATGTAAAACTGGCGCACTTTCTTGCGATGACCGGATTGCTGACCGGTACCGCCGGCGTCACGGCGGTGGCCTTTCCCCTCGTGGTCGAACGGTGGTCGGAGCGGCTTTTCAATGCGGCCGGGGCCGAGTCCTCTTCGGCCGATCCCAGCGCCTTGACCCGTTATGCCGAGACCCGGGCATTTTATGATCTGCTCAGCGAAGAACCGATGAGCTGGATTTACGGGCGCGGGCTCGGCGCGCCGTATTATTGGGACGAAAGCTACGCGGTGGAATTGGCGCAATACACCTATGGCGATGAGGATATTTTCCGCGCTGAAAGCCGCGATATCCGGTTCCCCGGTCACTCCGTCTGGACCTACGCCGTTTTCTCGGGCGGAGTGATTGGTGGACTGTTCTATCTGGGATTGTTTGTGGTGGCCGTCGGGATGTCCCTGCACTCGACCCAGCTGTTGCGCCAGGTCAGGGACTATCCAGTGGAGGTGGCTTTTTTGCCATTCATCGCGCTGATGGCCTTCTTGAGTCAAAGCCTGACGTTCAACCCCTTCATCGAGCGCTGCGGCGGACTGGTCCTGGGAATCGTGATCGGATTTCCCCAATTTTTGTATCACCATGCCTGGCGCCGCGGGGAGCAGCGCCCGTGACCTCGATTCAGCGGATCACGTAGCCCGCTTCATCTGCGATCCAGCCGGGGGGCAAGGCATCTGTCAGCAGTCCAGGCAATAACCGCCCCGGGCTGTCACTGCGGCGGCCGGTCTGGGGCTCGGCGGTGCGGGTCGCCAGGGGTGGATCGGGGAGGCTCACCGCCACCAGCAGGCCCGCCGCCTCAAACGTCAGACCCTCACAGGTCACGGCACCGGTGGCGGCGCCGAGGGCCGTCGCGGTGGAGTCCGCCATGGCCTCGCCGGAGGCCGTCCAGTGCAGGAAACTGCGCAGGGAAGTCCCCGGTACGGTCAGGGCGACCGCGAGGGCTGGCCCTCCGAGGGCAAGGTTGGGTTCATACTCCGCCAGCCACGCGGCACCGGTGCGGGGGTCGTTGGTTTCCGGAGCCAGGACCAGGGTGAGGCCACGTCCGAGACACGACCACAGCAGCGCCTGTCCGCCGGCGGAAGCGAGGGGATGGCAGCTCAAAATCACGTCGGATTGCCGCAGCAGATCCGTAGACCGCAGCATCTCCGTCTGGGCCAGCACGGTGTGATCGGTGAGTTGGGTCAGGACCAGCGTTCCGTCAGGATCGCCGGAAATCCAACCCAGTCCGTCCTGTCCGGCCCGCCACTCCACTCTGAGGCGGCGGACGCTTTCCGTGGCCAGGGCGGCGAAGGCAAAATCGCCCAGCACCCGGAGATCATCCAGTTCCTCCATCTCCGCCTGCAGGTCGAGAAAGTGATCCGGCCAGGGCGCGTCTGCATGGGCAGCCCGCAGCCCGGTGTGGGACACCGCACTGCCAATCTTTTCCCGGGCCAGAAATGCTGCCAGCTCCGGGGTGCCAAGCAGGTGGGGCGGCAACAACACCGGCACTTTGCCGGCGAGCTTCAGGGCCAGCAGCACCAGCACCGCGGCAACTCCGTCAGGCAGGACCACCAGTACCCGGCCGAGGGTGAAGGGTTCCCAGCGCCGGGCGAGATGCATCGCCTGGGCAAACAGCGTGCCGCGGCTCAAGCGGCGGCCGGGATCCCCCTGCACCTCCGCATCGGCGAGAGCGGGGCGCCAGGGAGCCTGACACAACCCCTCGGCCATGGCCAGGCGCAGCGTGCGGTTCACCTCCGGGCGGGCGTGCAGGCCCTCCGCCGCGAGCCGCCGGAACGCATCCCGGGCGCGGTCGGCACTGACTTCGGCCGGCAGCATCGGCTCACCCCACACCGCCGTCAGATGCACCGGAAAATGGTGCGGCCATTTGGAGAAAAACCGTCCGCCTTCAAAGGAGAAAATGGACCCCCATAACGCATCGAGGTAAACCGGCACTACCGGCGCCCCGGCCCGCCGGGCGATCAGTTCAAAGCCCTTCCGGACTTCATTCATGAATCCCGTCCTGGTGACCTGGCCCTCGGCGAAAATGCACACCAGGTTCCCCGCTTTGATCGTCTCCGCCATGGTCAGGATCGCATCCTTGGCGCGCTTTTCCGAAATCGGGACTACGCCAAACAACCTCATGAACCGCGCGAGGAACGGGTTCTTGAAAAATTCGTCGAACACCGTGAACACCACCTCGCGGTCGCAGGTGGCTGACAGCACCAGGGCATCCACATAGCTGACGTGATTGCAGATCAGGAGCGCCCCGCCGGTCTCCGGCAGCCGACCGGCATGCAGGCTCCGCGTCCGGTAAATCACCCGGATCAATCCCAGCACTGTGAAACGCAAAAAGCTCTGCGGGATGATCCGCAGCACATAAACCGAAGTCGCGAGGCAGAGCACTCCGAGCATGGCAAACTGCCACAACACTGGTACCCCCAGCTTCATCCAGACCCATTGCAGGGTGATCGCGATCATCATCGCCAACGCATCCAGCAACCCCGCCGCCGACAACATGCGGCCACGCACCCGGGGCACCAGCAGGTCCTGCAAATACGCATTCAGCGGCACCAGGAACACCGCGCTGGCTCCTCCTACCCAGAACATCAGACCCCGGAACATCAGGCCCGCCGGATCCACCGCCAGGGTTGCCACCGCGCCCGCCGCCATGCCCAGCCCGCCCAGCGGCACCAGGCCCAGCTCGATCTTTTCCGCCGACAGCCATGCCGTCAGCATACAGCCCGCGGCCACCCCGGCTCCGACGAACGCAAACAACATCCCGCTCCGTTCCGCCTGGGACGCTTCATTCGGTTCAATCTGTGTCGCCAGCTGGATCAGCATCAGGGTCAGCATCACCGAGGAAAACCAGAAGTAGGAAACCCCCAGGGCCGTCAGCCGCAACTTCTTCACCCGCAGCAGTTCCCCCAGGTGGTGGAAATGTTCCACCATCATCCCGCGGCGGAACGGCTCATCGGTATGGGAATTCGTTTCCTTCATCTGCAGCGAAAAAATCACCATCAGCAGCGAAAACAGCGCCATCACCAGCACCGTCCAGCACGCGGCCATCCCCGCATCCGGCGGCTGGCCGGTTTCATAAAAATGCTCAAAAATCTTCCCCCCGACCCACTGTCCGCTGACAAACGCCAGGATCGCCGACATCTGCACCCAGCCCGAAGCCATTCCGATATAACGTTCCCCCACATACTCCTTCACGATCCCGCCCTTGGCCGGCTGCAGCACCGCCGCCTGCAGCGCCAGCAGGAAAAAGAGCGCCGTTGCCGTCCAGAACCATTCCAAGGCAAACGCTCCGGCACACAACAGCAGCAACACCACCTGCGCCACGCTGGACCAGAGCACCACCTGACTCTTCCGGTAACGGTCGGAAACCCACCCCGCCACCGGCGCAAAAAACAACAGCGGCACCACCAGCAGCGCCGAGACAATGTGCGGATACCGTTCGCTGGAGGCCTTGTCCAAAAACACCTTCGCCATGCCCAGCAGGGTGAACTGGGCCACCTTGTCATTGAAGGCATTCTGCGTCTGCACCACCAGCAGCCGCCAGAGCGATCCCCAGTCCGGCCGCTGCACCGCCGCACCAGGGCCGGACAAATCCCCGGAAGCGGGCAAAGTGGAAATCGCGGAGTCAGGCATGCAGAAGAATAGGGGCGCATTTTCACCCCGCGCCGCCAGGGAAGCAAGAGCCGGAAGCAGGGCCTTTCCCGCTGCCAGAAGTAAACCAACCTCACTCAGTGTGATCAACCGGCAGCCTGGCTCCGTCACCAAAAAATCTGCCAGCCGTCCGCGCCGCGGGCATCACCTGTGGCTCAAGCTTGGACTGGCTTAACTGTTGAGATGCTATTCAACGCGGGGTATTACTCCTCCCAGGGCACTTCCCCGGGCAAAAGCGCAACGCTCCTCAGGCCATGAAATTCTCCAAATCGCAATTTGCCAGCTTTACCTTGGGCTAATTGGTCACAGGAGTGGCTTGGTTTTATTTACTGGGCCAGCGGAATCTGCTCTCCCGCACCAGGGGCAGATTTGGCTCGCCGTCCGGACGTGGACCCCGCAGTAATTCTCATGATAGGCGTCATCCGGAACGTGATGACACTGGTTTTCCAGTGAACAGTGCGCCCGCATGAGATCTCCGGCGGTAGATTGCTCAGATAGTATTGATATTCCCCGGTTGGAATCTCCATGGAATGCCGCTGACGCAGGGTCTGACGGCCCGCTTAAATCACACTTTGGAGGCCGGGCCATTTCCATGATTTTTCAAACCAATCGAGGTTCCGGCAGACGACACCGCCGGGTTGCTCATAACGGCTCCGGTTCATTTCGCAGGAGACAGCTTGCTGCCAATGCTCCGGGGGCCATGGTGAGTCTCCTCCTCCGGCCGCCTGTCGAAAACTTTACCAAGTAATTTTCTGCTATCGTTTGTTGCAGTTGGACTGAAGTAGCCAGTCCTGCAGAAACTGGGCTTGGCGTCCATGTTGAGAACCGATGTAACTGTGGGGCGTGCCTGTAGATAAGATGGCGCCCATTGTTGTTGTGTATCCGAGAAGTACTAACGGACTGCCGCTCTGGTTTTCCTTCTTAAACCAGCCCAGAAAGGAATCCGCTGATTGAGATCTTAAGTAATAAGATGAAGTGCGATATCCCGTTCCTTGAGTTGCCACCAAAACGTAGCTTTCTTCTACTGTTCCATCGCGGTTAACAACCCGATCACCGCTGCCGGCGGTGATGCAAAAACCTTCACTAGCGCGGGCGTTCAACCACTTTGCGTTCGCGTTACTAGAACTCGGAAGCGAGAAGCGCTGCTTCCCCCAACCGGTGTTCCCAGTCATCACCATCAACCACCTTTGTCCAAAGCCGCTTAAAGCGGTGATTCGATATCCTTGCTGAGTATAATTGGCGAATTGAGTTTGAAGCTCATTGTCAAAAGGTCTGGGACCTATGAGAGTTTGGGTCGGCAAGCTCCCGTCTTTCATATACGACATAACTACAAACCAATAGTTAGCATCTCCAGCAACTCCGGTGATGCGAAGTCCATTGCTCCAATTACTCTTGATCCATTCAGTAGGAAATTGGGCTGAGAAAGTCCAGGATTGCGGCCCATATGGACTGTTTTTCGAAACGGCAGCGTGCCAACCACCGTTAAATCCGCCTACAGCAGTCACTCTCGGATGATTTATCCCTTCTTCAAGTTTTCTTGGATCTCCGTACACCTTTGCGTGTAGTTGGCTCAATGTTTCCTTCTCCGTGGAGTCAGTCTCTTCCGATGCTCTCTTAGCCTCCTCTGAAGCTAACTCCGCGAATGCCTTGATTTGCTCCGCCGCTTTTTGGCGCTCTGCTGGGGTCTTCGCTTCCGCCAGCTCTCTCTTGAGATCACCAAGTGTTTTTTCTGCGTTGGGTTGGGCCTCATTCTGCGTTCCTTTGCTCATCTCTTCTATTCGTAAATTAAGTTGCTTCTTCCCTTCCTCTCCCCCCCCGAACATATCTGAGTACATTTGGCCTAAGGTCCTTGTTTCTAGGGGCTCCACCCGACCCTGCTCGGGCGTTTCTGCTTGGAGTTTTACTGTCACCGAGTTAGCTGTAAAAAACAGCGCTATACCTAGCAAAAAAGTCCAAGGAAGAATCGCCTTCCTGCTCGAGAAAACTGCTTTGGTTGTAAGTTTCATATTAAGTGCGGAAAATGACGTTAAAGAACTCACAAAGAGGTTTTGTCAAGGTCGCACCCCCTCCTTTTTTTGTCAATCAGAAGTACTGGCTTCATTGATTCTGGCTAAAAAACGCCGGGACGGTTGTTACATGGCATTTTGTGGTGTCAAAGCAATGCTTGCTGCAGTATGGGATGTATCTTCTAGAATTTGGGATTTCAAGCGAACCCCTTCGCGGAGAGACGCGGATTTCCTTTTCCCATCCCTATGAGGATGAACACCACGATCGCCCCGCCCCTCGTTCTCGCCAACCGCTTGCTGTTTGGAACCTCACTGAAAGCCCGTGGGGAAAGCAAGCTACTTGGTAATTTGCTTGTGCAGCTTCCACAAAGTAATCTCTATCGCTCCGCGTGATGAGCGGGCGGCTGGCCCAGGGGGGATGCGTTTTCGATTTCAGACAGGGGTGCAGCGGAGCACCTTTATCGATTCCTGAACCTGACGGCTGGCGGTGCGTCAATGCTCATCACGAGGAGCGGTGATGGCTACTTTAGCCTACGCCGCCGTGACCTGCCAGGTGTGGATCGCGGGATTGACGATGTCCTTCACAAACCGGTCGGCGTGGGCGGCGGCACCGGATTCCCCGAAGAGATAGACCCGGTGGTTGATCTTCAGGCTGGTGATGGCGAAGGCCGCGCCGGGGGTGCTGTGATGGTGCGCGAGGATGGTTTCCTTTTCGTGGTCGAGGGCGCCGGCTTTCATGCCGTAGTCGAGGAAGAAGGCATAGCTATCCAGGGCAGGGGCATCGCCGGTGCGCAGCTCGTGGCTGACGGGGTCGGCGAGGACTTTGGTGAGGAAGGCCACGAGGGCGGCTTCATCGCCGGTGTAGTCCACCGTGTAGCGCCGGGTGTGGCGCGCGGTGAGCTGGGCCGCAAGGGGCGTGTAGAGCAGGGCGTTGGCGTCCCCGGCGTGGTCGAAGCGACCGATGACTTCAGCTTGCAAGCGCATGTTCAACCCGGGTGAGAACTTCGTTATAACCTTCGACGAGATCGCCGAGATCCTGACGGAAACGATCCTTGTCCAGCTTTTTGCCGGTCTCGCTGTCCCAGAGACGGCAGGTGTCCGGGCTGATTTCGTCGGCGAGGACGATGTTGTGTTTATTTGGGTAGAGGCGGCCGAATTCGAGTTTGAAATCCACCAGGGTCAGGTTGGCCTTGGCGAAGAAATTAGTGAGGGTCCGGTTGATCTTGAGAGCGGAGCGTTTGATTTTTTCCATCTCATCACCGCGGGCGAGGGCCAGCTCGCGGATGTGCTCGTCGTTGATCATGGGGTCGCCCAGTTCGTCGCTCTTGTAGTAGCACTCGATGATGGGCTGGCGCAGTTTGTGGCCTTCCTTCAGGCCGGTGCGTTTGATGAGGGAGCCGGCGACCACGTTCCGGATCACCACCTCGATCGGGATGATCTCCACGCGCTTCACAATCAGGGTGTTCTCGGTGTCATCGCGGACGAAGTGGGTGGCCACGCTGTCGCGCTCCAGCAGTTCGTAGAGGTGGAGGGAGAGACGTTTATTGAGCGCTCCTTTTTTGGCGAAGCTCTCTTTTTTAGCGCCATTGAAGGCGGTCGCGTCGTCCTTGAACTCCATGAGAAGTTCGTTCGGGTCCTCGGTGGTGAAGAGCCGTTTTGCCTTGCCTTCGTAGATGAGTGACATGCCGGGGAGGGGGAGGGTGGGAGGTGGAAAATCGAGCGGAAAGGGTTGCACTAGGCCCCGGCTTGGCATGAGTCAAGGCGAGATGCCTTCGCCCACTCCGACCCCATCCTGCCTTTCCTCGCTCGCCCGCACCGCCATGGAAGCGTCATGGCCCCTGCTCAAGGCGGGCCTGTTCCTACTGGATGCCGAGACCGCCCACCATGTCACCCTGCGCGGCCTGAAGCTCGCGGAAAAAGCCGGAGTAATGCGCCTGCTGCCGCCACTTGCCGAGGCGGCGCCCGTCACCGTGGCCGGGCTGCGTTTTCCGAACCGGGTGGGCCTCGCCGCCGGTCTGGACAAGGCCGGGCAATGCGTGAACGGCTTTGGCGCGATGGGGTTCGGCCATGTGGAAATCGGTACCCTGACGCCCCGCGCGCAGCCCGGCAATCCCCAGCCGCGCCTCTTCCGGATCGTGGAGCGCGAAGCCATTGTGAACCGGATGGGCTTCAACAACCCCGGCATCGCTCAAGGGCAAGCCAACGCTGCGGACCGCACTTTCCGGGGAATTCTGGGAGTGAATATCGGGAAGAATTTCGACACCCCCAACGAGCGCGCGGCTGAGGATTACCTGCTGGGTTTGCGTGGCGCCTGGACCTGGGCGGATTACGTCACGGTGAATCTCAGCTCCCCCAACACCAAAGGGCTGCGGGATCTCCAGCAGGACGACGCCTGCCGGGCGCTCATCCGCACCCTGCAGGCCGAACAAAAAGTCCTCGCCCAGCAGCACCAGCGTCACGTCCCGGTCTTCATCAAAATTGCCCCGGACCTCGAGCCGGAGCACCGCCGCAGCCTTGCCCGGTTGTTTGTGGAGGAGAAATTGGAGGGGGTCATCGCCACCAATACTACCCTCAGCCGCACCCATACTGAAGGCCTGCCTCACAGCACCGAGGGCGGCGGCCTCAGCGGCGCTCCCCTGACGGCCCGCGCCACCGCCTTTATCGCGGGGCTGGCGCGGGATATCGATGGCGCACTGCCGATCATCGGCGCGGGCGGCATCATGTCGGGGGCCGATGCCGTGGAAAAACTCCACGCCGGTGCCACTTTGGTGCAGCTTTACTCCGGCCTGATTTACCGGGGCCCGGCGCTGGTGCGCGAGTGTGTGGAATCCTGCGCGTCAGCGCTGGCGGAACCCGGGCTCCGGGGAGCCCTGTGAACCGGGTTCAAAGGCCGGTTGATCCGCCAAAAGGTTTTCCTCTTCCAGCCACTTGAGGGCCGCCCCGACGGATCGGAAGACCGCAGCGTTGAGGCCGGCTGTGTCCAGATTCATCTGCACCACCCGGCACAGGCCGAACAGGAGATCGCCCGGAGCAATCAGCACGTGGCAAGGCAGCAAGGGGTTGAAAATGGCCTGCCTCGCCAGCTGGCGGCCGAAGGAGGACGCATCATCAAGCGACGTCTGGCAATGGGTAACCCCGCTGAAGTCCAACAGCCGGGTCCGGCCGGGCAGCTGACCGCAAGCCTCACAAATGACCTGCCAGCCCTCTCCGCCCAAGGCGCCTCTGACCGAGAGAATGGGCACTCCGCGCTGATCGGCCTCAAGGAGAGTAACGTTCAGTTGGTTTTGCATGAGGGAAGGTTCGATAAAGATGGTATCCATACAAATGCTGGAAGATGCCTGCTTGGCTTGTATCGTAACTTTACATGAGTGTAAATGCAAATGATAATCCAAGAAAACATTTTGACGATCATTACAATTTGGTTTACAAATTGGAATGAGTAAAAAGGACCGTCTGGAAAAAGTGGCTCGCCATGTCTTGACCCGTGAAGGCCTCTCCGGCTTTACCATGGAGCGATTGGCTGAAGCTGCCGAAGTCTCACGGCCAACGGTTTATCAATATTTTGGATCCCGTGAGGGGGCGCTTTCAGCGACCGCCTCCAGCACGATTTCGATGTGTCACGGGCTGTTTGAAGCGGCCCAGCGCTTCCAAGGAGAGCCCCGGGAACAAGCCATGGCGCTCATGACGGGCTTTGAAGTGCTGGCCCGCTTCGAGCCGGATCACTTGGAAACGCTGGAGTTTTTGGGAATGCCGTGGATCAAACGAGCCCTTCCCGCGCCGCCTTTGGAGGCCTTGCAAACGCTGGTGATGGGTTTTGGGGCCCGCTTGACGGGTCTGATGCAGCTTTCTGTGGAACAAGGGCAGTTGGTCTTGCCAGCGGGCTACCCCCTCGCCGCTGCGGCCTTTCACACTCAAAACTTCTATTACGGCATTTTCTTCGCCGTCGCCCGCCGCCGCATTTCTTACGACCTGTTTGGGTCTGACCGGCCTTGGGAAGTCTCCCGCCGCGGATTGCATCTCTATTGGGATGGAATCGGCTGGTCCCCGAAAGCGGCCGACTCGGACATGGAAGCCCTGCACGACCGGATCCTCCGGCAGTGTTTTCCGGACTACTGGCTACGCATCAAAACCGATGAATTGAAGCGTGGTCTGGATACGCCGTTGGCGGAGCCCATTCCCCATCCTATCCCGGAGCCGCGGAGCCGCAGCCGGGCTCTCAAGCCGTCCTGATCTGGACAGCTCTGCACTGGCGGCCGCCAAGCTGGCATTTTGCCAGACTGGACCCGCGGACGTCTGGCAGGCTGCCATTCAGGTGCCGGGCCGGAGATGGGGTGTGCAGTGATAACCGGTTGAGGGTAAGCAATCAAAAAAGGGGGTAGGGCCGGGGCACGCTCCATGCAGGAGGGTTGGAGGGAAGCTGGATGTTCATCCACTCCGTGTCCTCAATCCAACCACAGCCATGAAACCGACCACCCGCTCCTCTTCCCTCCGTTCCCGTCTTGGCCTGCTGGCTTTGGCTCTTGCCGCCCTCGCCGTCAGTTCCTGCCGCACCACTGAAGGTTTTGGCCGGGACATGCAGCATCTTGGCAACAAGATCGAAAATTCTGCCGAGCGTCACCTTTAGGGGCTTGGAAACTCCCCTTCACTCATGCGTTCCAACCGAAACTTCCCATGAATGAGTCAGCCACTGCTCCAGCCCGTGATGAAGCCCTGAAGTGCTTGCAATTCCTGATGGAAATCAGCCGCGATGCCAATGAGGGCTTCGCCCATTCCGCCACTCTGTCGGCCGATCCCGGTTTGAAAATGCTGCTGGACCAGTATGCCATGGAACGGGCCACCATGGTGGAGGAACTCCGGCAGCTTCAGGTCCAGCATGGCAAATCCGGGATGGATGATGCCGGCAGCGCCACTGGCAACCTGCACCGAGCTTGGCTCAACCTGCGCTCGGCGGTGTCCAGCCATCACGACCTCGCTATTTTGGAGGAAGTGGAACGCGGTGAGGATGCCGCCGTGGCGGCTTATCGTGAGGCCCTCGAACCCCGGGAAATCCCCCTGCCGCGATCCATCACAGCGGTGCTGGAACACCAGCTTCAAAAAGTAAAAGCGGCACACGATGAGTTGCGTCAACGCCGCGATGCGGCCCGCGCCGCTGCCGCTTGATTCCCGAACGGCGCAGTCCCGCTCCACCGGGCCTCCATTCATGGGGGACGGCGGAGCGTTGTCCGTTCAGTTGGAGTCAGTCGGTTGACTCCCCGGCCGGTTCCGCCGCTTCCCCGGCGGCTTCATAAAAAGCCAGGGGCCGCACGGGATTGCCGGGCAGGGGCCGCCGCCGCTCAAAGACATTCGGCGCCAGCAGCGGGGAAATCTGATAGGTTTCCGCCATCATTTCCAGTTTGGCATCGATGTTGTCCACGTGATGCAGGAGAATCGCCTCCGGCGTCCGGGGCAGCACCGGCGACCCGAATTGATGCTCGCCGTGGTGCGCCCCGATCAGATGCAGCAGGTGCAGCCTGACGCTTTCGCTGGCGGGGGTGAGGCCGGCCCAGTCGCTGGGCGCCGCCTCCATCAGCTTGCGCCAGAGGCGGTTCACCACCTCAATGCCCATGGGAATGTGGCCCATCAGCTCGCCAACTTCGGTGTAGGGCATGGTGAATCCCTCGCGTTCATAGCAATTTTCCCAGAGCTTGCCGCAGTCGTGAAAGAGCACGCCGGTCACCAGGAGATCCCGGTTCGTGTCCGGATAAACCGCCGCCAGGGCCACTGCCGCACGCATCATCTGGGCGACATGCTCCACCAGCCCGCCGCGCCGCGCGTGGTGATACTCCCGGGCGGCCCCGGTGCGGCGGAAGCGCTCGCCATATTCCTCCAGGAACATCCGGCACAATCCGCCCAGCCGGGGATCGCGGATGGCTTCGGTCAGGGTCCCGATCTCCGCGTAATCCCGCGCCTGTTTTTCCCGCAGTTCCGGTGGCCCGCCCAGCAGGGCGATCCGTTCCTCTTCTTCCAGCAGCCGCAGCGTCCACTGTTTCGGTTCCAGGCCGTAGGTGCCGCTGGACCACTCGCCCGCGATGGCAATGAAGGCCCCGGCGGGCAGAGCGCGGGCCACGGGAAATCCCGGGGCATCCCCCCAGACCCGCATTACCAGATGATCCTCCGCATCCGCCAATTTGAGTTCCAGATATTCCGAGCCGCTTTTAGTCGGCTTCACCTGCACCCGCTCCACCTGCAGCTGCACGGCCGCCTGACAGGCGGAATCGACGGTGGCTTGTCTGACTTGGCGGAGGCTCAGGAGGTCCATCCTGCCTTTATGACTGCATCTGCCCTTGGGATCAATCCCTCGCTATCGAAAACCCGATGATTCCCATCGGGGCTGGAGACACCGGATGTTCCTCCACTTCCTTGATATAATGGGCCACCGCCGAGTTGTCCCGCAGCTCGGTCAAAAAGGCTTGGAGTTCCTCTGGGTCCCGCGAGAGGGCCAGCAATTCCACCCGCCCGTCCGGCAGGTTCTTCACCCAGCCTGACACCTCGTAACCGGAAGCCAGCTGCTTCACCGTATAACGGAATCCCACTCCCTGCACCCGTCCCGTGTAATATACCTGTCTGGCGATCATGCCGCACGCTGCGCAGTCTGCTGCACTTGGCAAGCCGGGGTGTGCGGCCGCCGTCACAGGACATCCGGCTGACCCAACCCCGGGTCCTCCCGTTTTTGCCCATGCAAGCAGCGATCCGCCGGAACAGAATCACGCCTCCCCATGAATAACCCGATCGAACGCGAACGCGCCACCTTCCGCCTCGAGCGGGTGCGGGCGCTCGCCGGGGGCGTGTTGGAGACGGCGCAGGTGACTTTCCTGCTGCTGATTGCCACCCGGTGGTTCCAGGCCAGTCCGGGTGAAAAAGGATTGCTGCAGGGGGCTTCCAGCGCGGGATTGCTCCTGACACCCGTGCTGGTCTCGTGGGCCGCCGCCCTCGGACTGCATGCGGAACGGGCCACCGCCTGGTTGTTTGCTCTGGGCGCGGCCGGGGTGCTGATGGCGGCGCTGGTCCCCACGTTACCGGTTTTTCTGGGTGGGGCGGGCCTGGGATTCCTCTGTGTGGCGGCCACGGCTCCTTTTGTCGCGTCCATCTACAGCCAGAACTACCGGGCCGAGCGCCGGGGGGATCTTTTCTCGCGCAACATTGTGGTGCGCATTGTCACCAGCGTCGCTTTTGCCTGGATCGCCGGACGCGTCCTGGAAGCAGACCCCGCGAACTTCCGCTGGATCCTCGGCGTTTATGCCGCCGCGTTGATCCTGAATGCCTGGTGCGCCTGGCATTTGCCGGCAGTGCCGCTGGTGCGCACGGAAGGCCGCAATCCGTTGCGGGCGTTCCGCTGGGTGAAGCAGGACCGGCTCTTCCGGCTGACTCTGATCAGTTGGATGCTGATGGGTTTCGGGAATCTGGTGATGTTCCCCCTCCGGGTGGAATACCTCGCCAACGAGCGGTATGGCCTGCACCTCGCGGCCACCGACATCGCCCTGTTCACCACCATCATTCCCAATGCCGCCCGGCTCCTCTTCACCCGCGTGTGGGGCCGGCTGTTTGACCGGATGAATTTCTTTACCTTGCGCATCCTGCTCAACACCGGTTTCATGTTGGGAATCCTCTCATTTTTCACCGGAGGCGGATCGATCGGGCTGTGGGCCGGGGCTTTGTTATTCGGCGTGGCCAATGCCGGGGCTGACCTGGCGTGGAGCCTGTGGGTCACCAAGGTCGCCCCGCCCGAACGCGTCACCGACTACATGGCGGTGCACACGTTCCTCACCGGAGCCCGCGGCCTGGTTGCGCCCTTTGCGGCGTTTTATTGTGCGGCCCATTTCGGGGTGGGGCCGACCGCCGGCGGGGCGGCCTTGCTGATCCTGGCCGCTTCCCTGATGTTGATCCGGGAGCGTGGGCCCGAAGCGGCCCAGGGCGCGAAAGCAGGCGGATAAGTGATAGATTTCAAAGCACCGGCCACGTGCCCTGAAAATGCCAGACCTGCCAACCCGCCGCCCGGGCCGGGACAATATCATTGTCCAGCCGGTCGCCGATCATCAGGGTTTCCTCTGGCAGAATCTCCCGGGCCGCCAGCCGTGCCGTCAGCCAGGAAAAAACCGCCGGGTCCGGTTTGCTGAAGCCCTGCTCAAAGGACCAGAAACACAGATCGGTTTCAAACTGATCCACTGGAAGCCCCACGGCCGCCAATTCATCAAAAGTGTAGCGTTGGGCATTCGAGGCAACTCCGGTCAGGATTTCCTGTTTCCTGAGGCTGGCGAGCCACTCCCGCGCCCAGGGCATGGCCTGGGTGGTCCGCTGCAACTGCGCATGCCGGAACAGAAAATCATCCAGCGCTCCGGGAGCCAGTCCTGACAGTCCGCCGGCCGCCCGGCAAGCCATCTTCCGCCAGTCCACTTCCGGCCACCGGTCGCCTGCTGCTTTCCGGGGAGTATGGTCCTGCGCGACAGCGGTCCGGCAGGCCTCATCGAATTCCGCGAGGAGCATTCCTGGGGGCGTGCCAAAATACTCACCCCACAGCTCCAGCCACCGGTCTTCGGCCGCCACCGGTCCCCCGGCCACGGCCAGCAGCGTGTGATAGACATCAAAAATTACCGCCTTCACTGGTTTCATAACATCCGTGTCCTCCGTGAAGTCCGTGGGTGCCTTCCCTCACGGGTCGCGCCGCCTGAAGACATACTTCCCATCCTTCTGCCCCACCAGCGGCGGCACCTTGGTCTGCTCGAACAGGTCGTAGCCCTGTTTCAGATTCCGCCAGAAGCCGGCCCACTCCTGGCCTTCTCCTTCCGCCTGGGCCAGCCGGGCCTCCGTCATGCGGAAGGGAAAACAATGCACCGACACTTCATCCTGACGTTTCCCGCGCAGGGCGGCATCCACCAGCAGATAGATCACTTCGATCACCGGATCGGTCATGGCATAACAACCAATCGAGACATTGCTGCCGTGGACCATCAGGGCCGAGCCGGTCCGCCCATGCGCCTGATCATAGGCATTGGGAAACCCCAGATTGAACGCGAGGTGGAATTTTGAGGAGGGGTTCAACTGGCGGGCCGCCACATGATAGAATCCTTCCGGGGCCTTTTGGTCGCCGGTCTCCAATTTCGGCCCCAGGCCCGCTCCCCCGTCGGCGGCAATGGGCCACTTTTTGAACAGGGTATAACGTCCGCCCATCTCATCGCGCATCCACAATTCCAGTTCGCGTTCTTCTTTGAAAATGCGGATGAACACCGGAGCGCCGGCTTTGAGATGAGACCGCTTCAACTCCTCATTCAAAGGACGACCCACCCGGCGGCGGACTTCATCCAGACGGTCGTTATCGGCGGAGGGCGCGCCCATCACCCGGCGCAGGAAGAGAAACGCAAAAATGCCCAGCAACAGCAGGGCCAGCAGGGAAAAACGCAGGAGCATGGGCAGGCAGCAGAGTAGATTTCCGGGAGCAACCGCCGGTCCGGAGCAGGGGGAAACTCAGAATCCTTCCAGCTTGCCGGTGGCGGCCGGAGCCGCCGGAACCGGGGTCCCCGGCGCCACCGGGCCCGCCGGTGCGGCCGGCCGCGGCTTGATGGCGAACTGCACCGCCTGCTGTGCCTTCATGGCCTTGGCCCAGGCATCGGAGGCGAGGTCGAGATAACTGGTTTCCACCGCCTGATAGGCCGAGGCATGGCGCGCTTCCTCCTGGGCATTCCCCGCCGCCGTCCAGCACATCCGGCCAAGGAATTCCCCGGGGGGATTCCACACCAGGCTCCCCGCATTCAACTCCAGCAGCGTCTGGCGCTCTTCCGCCCGCAGCCCGCGGCGGGAGAAGCTGAGGAAAGCCGCCTTGCCATCCAGAAATTCGATGCGGATGCGGATGTCACCTTTTTGATAGGCCATCCCGGTGGCGGATTCCAGCAGGGCCGGCACTTCCGCGACGGCCTGGCCGTAGCGCACCGCACATTGCTCCCGCGTTTCCCCCAGCCGCGCCGGGGCGGAAGCCGTGAAGGCCACGGAACACAGGACGGCGGCGAGACAGGGGAGGCGGGCTGGAATCATGCGGCATTGTGCCAGTGCCCGGCGCCCGCTCAATCAAAATCTCAACCCGGCGCCCACCGCGTGAAATCCACCCCTTCCGCCGTCCCTCCGGGGCCAAATGCCAGTGACCCTTCCGTTCCGCCGGGCCGTGCCAAGCGGTGGCGCGGCCATGGAAAGTGTCCCGGCTGTCCCCAGCCGGGCACGGAGCCCCGGTTTCCGGCAACCTTGCCCTTTGCCTTGGCCGGTGCTCCGGGGCTGGCTGAGGGGCCCGGCGGCACACACTCCCCTTGCCACCGTTCCCCTTGCCGGCAAACTCCCCCGCATGCCCGCCCGCCGCCGCGACCCTGCCACGCCCGACCTGCTCCCGACCCCCGAGGTCCGGGGGCCGGGTGATCAGCCGCGCTTCATCGATCTTTTCTGTGGCATCGGCGGATTCCGGCTCGCCTTTGAAAAAGCCGGGGGGCGCTGTGTCTTTTCCTCCGATTGGGATAAGTATTCCCAGCAAACCTACGCCGCCAACTTCGGCGAGCGTCCGCATGGCGACCTGCGCGTTGTGGCCGACACCGACGTGCCTGCCCACGACATCCTCTGCGGGGGCTTCCCCTGCCAGCCCTTCAGCCTTGCCGGCGTTTCCAAGAAAAACAGCCTCGGACGCGCTCATGGCTTTGACGATGAACGTCAGGGCAACCTCTTCTTCGAAATCGCCCGCCTGCTCCACCATCATCGCCCCGCGGCTTTCGTGTTGGAGAATGTCAAAAACCTGACCAGCCACGACAAAGGAAAGACCTTCAAGGTCATCTATAACACCTTGACGGTAGATCTCGGCTACACCGTCCACCACAAAATCATCGACGCCAAACCCTGGCTCCCCCAGCACCGGGAACGCATCTTCCTCGTCGGTTTTCGGGACCCCACACCCTTCGAGTTCCCCCGGCCACCCGCAATCGGTCCCCGTCTGGCGGGCATTCTGGAGGATGCCGCTCCTGATAAATACACCTTGTCGGACAAGCTCTGGCAATACCTCCAGGACTATGCCGCCAAACACGCCGCCCTCGGCAACGGTTTTGGCTGCAGCGTTTTCGACGGCACAGGGGTGGCCCGCACTCTCAGTGCCCGTTATCACAAGGACGGCAGCGAAATCCTCATCAGCCGCGGTGAAGGCCGCAATCCCCGCCGCCTCACCCCCCGCGAGTGCGCCCGCCTCATGGGCTACCCCGACACCTTCAAAATCGAAGTCAGCGACACCCAGGCCTACCGCCAATTCGGCAACAGCGTCGCCGTCCCGGTCGTCACCGCGCTGGCCAAACAGGTCATGGAGGCGCTCCAGCATCCCGGCAGCACAGGTTCTGGTGCCGCCCGGCCGGCATCGCTTGGACGCTGAACGGCCCGGCGGTCCAGGATTAAAAGTCAGGAGGAATCCATCGCAGCCCTGTTTTCCCTCTCGACGCCGCCCTCAGGAAAGGTTCATCATGCCTGCGCTATGATTAAACTTTTCCGGACTTCCGATGCGGTGCTCGCGGTGCGCGGGGACGAGGCCTTTGCACTGAATGGCTTTTCCTTTGATGCCCTCTTCCGATCCCCGGAGCCTGACATTCTGGTGGAGGAAGCGCTGCGCACCGCCCATTCCATCTCCCTGCCGGATCCCGCGCAGGCCTGGCTGGCCCCGTTGGAGTCGCAGGAAGTCTGGGCCGCGGGCGTCACCTACCTGCGCAGCCGCGCCGCCCGCATGGAGGAATCCGAGAGCGCGGGGGCCGACCGGTTTTACGACAAAGTTTACGCCGCGGACCGTCCGGAATTGTTTTTCAAAGCCACCGCTCCCCGGGTGCGGGGGCACCTCGGTTTGGTCGGCATCCGCCATGACAGCACGTGGAGTGTGCCGGAGCCGGAACTCACCCTCGCGCTCAATGCCGCCGGTCAGGTCTTCGGGTTCACCATAGGCAATGACATGAGTGCCCGCGACATCGAAGGGGAAAACCCGCTCTACCTGCCGCAGGCCAAAATGTACCGCGGTTCCTGTGCGCTTGGCCCCTGCCTCCTGATGGGTTCACGCCTGCCCGCTCCCGCCGCCGCGGTGGATCTGATCATTGAACGGGCCGGAGCCACCGCCTTCGAAGGCCACACCGCCCTCGATCAGTTGAAACGCAGTTTCACCGAGCTCGCCGGCTGGTTGTTCAAGGAGGAGGATTTCCCCCAGGGCTGCCTGCTCATGACCGGCACCGGCATCGTTCCCGACAGCAGCTTCACCCTCCAGTCCGGCGACCGCATCCGCATCTCCATCGCTGGCATTGGCGAATTGATCAACACCGTGGCCTAGCGGCAGTCGGACCCGGACAGAACCATGGAAGACCCCTCCCTCCTCACCCCCGTGGAAGCCCGCGTGCTGGGCTGCCTGCTCGAAAAAGAGATCACCACGCCGGACTACTATCCGATGTCCTTGAATGCCGTGGTGGTGGCCTGCAACCAGCGCAGCAACCGAGACCCGGTGACCGAGTGGGATGAGGCCACCGTCGAGGCGGGTCTCGACGGGCTGCGGCGCAAGCGGCTGGCGGTCATGATCCATCTCGCCGGCGCCCGCGTGCCCAAATACAAACACGCCTTCGACGCCGTCTACGGCAACCTCGACCAAGCCATGACCGACATCCTCTGCGAGTTGTTGGTGAGGAATTTCCAAACCCCCGGCGAACTGCGCACCCGCACCGAACGGCTGCACCTCATCCCCGATCTCGCTGCGCTGGAGGACGCGCTGCAACGCCTCGTCAACTACGGCAGTGGCCCCTTGGTCACGATCCTTCCCCCCGGCGGCGGCCGCCGGGTCCGCACCGTGGCTCACCTGATGTCCGGGCCTGTGGACGAAGCCGCCGCGGCGCTGCCTTCCCCGGCCATTGCCTCCATCGGGGCTCCACCCGCCGATTGGAAAGCGGATATGGAACAGGAGGTCGCCGCCCTGAAACAGGAAGTAGCCTCCCTCCGTGAAACCGTGGACCGTTTGAAGGTGCTGCTGGATTGAAGCCTTGGAGTCCACTCCCACGGAAGAGCCGGGGGCGACCGGTGATGGCTGGTTTGGCAAAAGGAGAAGCCATGGCGCGCCGAAATCCCAGAGAGGAGGATAATCCTGCTGGACTCTCCCGGACACACATCGCTAGACTATCCACCATCATCCTCTCATGTGGCCCCAACCGCTGATCCTGCCGATGGCCGCCCTCGTCTTCGTGGCCGGCTTCATGGCAAGTCGTATTCAGGCCGGACAGCCGCAAGCCATGCCGGAGGTGCTGATTCCGATCCGCATGCCGGGTGATCCTGCGATTTTTTTGCCCGCCCAAGCAGCGCAAAGCGGGTTGCCGCTGACGTGGGAAGTCGCAACCGGACCGGCGACGGTGACCGGAAACGTAGTGACTTTGACGGGGGAATTGGGAGCGGTGACCTTGAAGGCCAGCCAGCCCGGCGATGCGGCATGGGACCCGCTGGTGGGGCAGGTGTGTTTTTCCGTGACGGAGGAAGGTGGTTACACGCAGGTTTCGATGGGCGGCGAAGGATACCCGAGCAACTGGTATGCCCTCTCCCGTACTGCACGGATCACGGGGTGGAATATCTACCGCTCCAGTGGGCCGTTGCGGACGCCAGCGGGCACACGATGGCGGAGCATCAGTGCCGGAGGTGGCTATTTGCCATTGGCGGTTTCGGAGGACGGCGGTCTTTGGATCTGGGACAAATCCTTTCTGGGATCAATTCCCAAGCCGAACAGAGAAGCCGGAGATCCGGTGCGACTGGGTACCGACAACGATTGGAGCACAATCGCTGCAGGACGCATCGGCAGGATAGGCATTAAAAGGGAGGGAACCCTTTGGGCCTGGGAAGACGAGGTTGGGCGTCCGGCCAAGCAGCCCGAAAAATTTGACAGCCGCACGGACTGGGCCGAAGCCAGCATTTCAGGGCAGGACTACGCTATCGTAAGGCGATCCAATGGTGAGTGCTATTATCCGAATGTTTACTTTAAGGACCTTGAACTCGTGGATAGTGGTCTGTGGAGAACCGCCTCCACCAGTCAGGGGGGAATCGTCCGTATCAGGATGGATGGGACCTTGTGGTTCCGCTATAGCGCGCCGGACCGAGAACTGAGTGCGGATCCCGACTGGACAGCAGTGGCCTGCCTCCGGAGTTCATACATGGCCATCCGCTCCGATGGAACGTTGTGGGGTGGGTTGCTCAGTGGAGGGAGGACGGAGTTGAAGCCTCCAGTCCACTACCCCGCACCGACCCGATGGGCCAAAATCGATCCAGGATATGCTGCAGCGGGCCTGATCAGCCGGGATGGCTCAGTATGGGTCCGGGGCACTAGCTTCAGCCGGATCGCCCCAGACTTTTTCCCGCAAATCCTCGATTTCATGGCGGCACGGGAGCAGCCGTTTCCCGTGGTGGCCGGTTCCACCCTGGCCGTGCCGGAGGCGGCGTTGAATAGCAGGTTGCCTGTGGAATTGGGCGTGGTCAGCGGTCCGGCGGAGATTGTGGGGCAGGGCATTTCTTTCACGGGTCCGGGGCTTGTCGAGGTCAGCTTCAAACAGGCGGGCAATGCCACGTGGGGATTTTTCGAGGAGCGCCGCACCTTCCTGTCAGGCGCCCCGGGTCCGGAGATCGCGGTGCATGATGGCACGTCCGCCACCAATCCGGCGCGCCGGGAGGGCGGGGCAGTGATCCTGCTCGGCAAGAAAACGCGGTCCGCCATGGCGGCAGGCTTGCCGCGCTCCTTTGTAATTGAGAACACCGGGACCGACCCGTTGCAGCTGTCGGCGGTCACCGCGGAAACGGCGGGGCCCCTGACATTCACCACACCCTTCGTCCCCGTGACTGTGGCGCCTGGGGGTTCGGTGCTGCTGGAGTTGACGCTGCGGGCAACCGAATACGGAAGCCATGTCCTGACGGTGCTGCTTCACAGCGATGACACGGATGAACCGGCCTACCGCATTCCGTTCCAGCTCCTGCTGGCCAATACCCCGCCGGAGGCCCGCACCGGACCTGACCGGCAGATCCATGCGGGCCAGCCAATGCGGCTGGATGGGGCGTTTTTCAGCCGGGATCTGGAGCAGGCGGCGTCGGCCCTGACTTATGAATGGGATCTGGATGGGAATGGATATGCCGCCATCGGAGCCGTGCAGGAAATCACCCTGGCCAGTCCCGGCCAGCGCCTGACCGCGAAGCTGCGCGTGACGGATGCCGACGGAGCGATGGCCTATTCGGAGTGTGCAATCAGCGCGGTGGCCCCGGGGATGGAAATCCCCACGGCCATCCGTTTGGGGGCCGACGGGGCATACGAGTTGGTGTTCCACGGAGAGCCCGGAAAAAAATACCGAACCTTCGTTTCCTGGGATCTGACCCGATGGGAGCGGGAGGACGCCAACTTCTCTCCAAAACTGCCGGTGATGGTAGCTGGACCGGATGGGTCTTTCCCGGCACGTTCGTGGTCCAAATATGAGGGACGCACCTTCTACCGCGCCCAGGAAGTGGATGAGTGAAAAATGGACAATTCCACCCAGATTCGATGCTGGGATTCGGAATCAGGACGCAGGCAAATGGACCGTGGCCAGGATGGTGGAGCCGGGGCCGGGGCGGGTGGTGACGGAATGTGTTTCGCCGGTTTCGAGGTTGGTGACGGTGGATGGCGTGCCGTCGTTGATGGATACGTGGATTTTGTCAGGAGGCAGGGACATGCCGCGGCCGGTGGCTTTCATGAGGGCTTCCTTGGCGGTCCAGAGGTGGAAGAAGCGCTCGACCGGGCCTGCGGCGATCCAGTCGCGTTCCGCGGGCAGGAAAAATTCCGACGCGATCTCCAAGGCGGGAAAGGTGGGGTCGATCGTTTCCAGATCCACGCCAAGGCGGCCGTCCTGACAGATGCCGAGAGCGATCCATCCACCGGTGTGGGACAGGTTGAAATCCAGCGCTGCTCCCGGCACATAAAGCCGTCCGCCGGATTCGGCCGCGATTTCCACCGCTTCCGGACTCAGGCCCAGCACGGACCCCAACTGGTGTCTGACCCACGCCCGGCCGCGGACCCAGCGCTGCCGGTCCCGTTCGAAGTGAAACCGGGCCGCCCGGAGACGCTCGGATCCTGACAGAACGGACCATGCCTCCTCCCCATCGGAAGTGCCGTCGCCCTCCGTCGGCTGGACGGCGAGGAAATGCGTTCCCGGGAGCAAGGATGAACCGGAGAAAAGATCCATGAACGGGAGAAGGCTAGTGGAGCTGGAACGGCTGTGCGGGCACCTTGCCTTCGAGGGCCTGGCGCAGTTGGGTGGCGAGGACGCCGGCGTTCTCCGGATCAAAGAGCTCAAGGTGATTGCCCCGGACATCGCGGATTTGCAGCGACGCGACGACCGTGCCCCACCCGTAGTCAGGCAATCGTTCATACTTGTCATTCTCGGCGGTCGAGCGCAGCAGCACCATGGAACCAGGATACGGCCGGACTTTATACTCCTGGATGGCATCAATGTGGGTCAGGCGGACCTGGATGATTCGCAGATGGCCGGAAGCGGCTGTGCCGGAATCCAACAGGAGGCGGGCTTCGGCCGCCTCGGCGTCGCGGTTCAGTTTGCCTTTGAGGCCGGTTCCAATCCGCCCGCTCAGGCCTTTGACCTTGCCACTGAAATCCTGTCCGCCCTGACGCCAGCCGGCCGCGAGTCGTTCGGTCAGGGTCAGCATGCGCACGCCCACGCCGGGATTCTCGGTATCGAAGAGGATGAGATGTTCCGTGCTCTGGCCGGTGGCCCGGAGTTGCTGCGCCATCTCGTAGGCCACCAGCCCGCCGAAGGAGTATCCGCCGATACGATAGGGTCCTTCGGCCTGGACGGTCTGCATCAAGGTGATAAAGTGGTGGGCGGTGGCTTCCACGTTCTTCCGTGCCAGCAGCCAGTCGTCATCGGTGAGGGCGGGGGATTCGAGAATGTAGACCGGGGTTTCCGGCCCCAATCCAGGCAGCAGGGCGCGGTAAAACAGGGCGCCGCCATCGCCGCCATGGAGGAGGAAGAGCGGGGTCGCATCCCGGCCCCGCTGCAGGCAGGCGAGGGCATCTCCGGCGGGACGCAGCAGGGGATTGGCGCTGGCGTGGTCGATGGCTTCGGACAAGCGGCTCAAAGTCGGCGATTTGAAAAGCGCCCCGAGGGGAAGGCTAACCGAGAAGTCCTGACGGATTTTCTGAATCAGCCGCAGTCCATTGAGCGAGGTGCCCCCGGTATCAAAGAAGTCGCTGTCGGGTCCGATATGGTTGGTGCCGAGCACCTGCTGCCAGAGGCCGGCGAGGCGGATCTCGGTGGCCGTCCGGGGAGGGGTCCATGCCTTGTCAGGCGCCGTCGAGGCCTCCGGCAGGGGCAGGGCCCGGTAGTCAATCTTGCCGTTGGCCGTGACCGGGAGGGAGTCCACCAGCAGGATCACGGAGGGGACCATGTATTCGGGAAGTTGCTGGCGCACCGCTTCCCGCAGGATTTTGGGAGTGGCGGGCAGTTCCGGACGGACCACCACCCAGGCCACCAGCTTTTTCCCGGCGGCGGTTTCTCCCACGGCGGCCACACAGCATTTTTCGACCGAAAGGTGCCGGCCGAGGATGTTTTCCACCTCGCCGGGTTCAATGCGGAATCCGCGGATTTTCACCTGGGTGTCGATACGGCCGAGGAATTCCAGCACTCCGTCCACCCGCCATCGGACCAGGTCGCCGGTGCGGTAGAGTTTCGCCGCAGGGTCTTCCCCGAAAGGATTCCTGACGAAAGATTTGGCCGTGAGCTCCGGCCGGTTCCAGTAGCCGGGCGCCAGTCCCTCGCCCCCGGTCCACAGTTCGCCCGGGACGCCGGGAGGCACCGGCTGGCCTTCCGCATCCAGCACGTAAACCGTGGTGTGGGCGACCGGTTTGCCGATAGGGATGATGCCGCTGGCGGCGTCTTCCGGAGTCAGGGTGTGGCAGCAGGTGAAGGTGGTGTTTTCGGTAGGACCATAACCATTGATGATCCGGGTCTCCGGCAGGGCTGCCATGGCCTTGCGGACATGGGCGGGCGAGAGCACATCGCCCCCGGCGAGCAGTTGCCGGACGGATTTCAGGTCGTCCAGCCGCTCATCGACCATCATGGAAAAAAGACCGGAAGTGAGCCAGAGGGTGGTGACCCCATGACGGCGGATCGCGTTACCGATGGCTTCGAGGGACATCTGTCCATCCGGCAGCAGGGCGAGGCGGCCGCCATTCAGCAGCGGGCCCCACAGTTCCAGGGTGCTGGCATCGAAGGACAGGGCGGCCGCGAGCAGGAAGGTCTGCTGGTTGTCGAGCACGGCATAGTTGGTGTTCCGGACCAGCCGGACGATGCCGCGGTGGGGCACGGGGTTGCCTTTGGGCAGGCCGGTGGAGCCTGAGGTGTAGATCAGATAGGCGATATCCTCCGGTCCGGTGCCTGGATCCGGATTGCCGCGGTCTTCACCCTGGATGGCGTCCTCCAGCAGCACTGTCTGGACGCCGCCGGGAACGGCCGGGGCATGCCATGCATCCGTCAGGACGAGGTGGGTGCCGGCGTCCCGCAGGAGGAACTCCACGCGTTCTCTTGGATAGGAGGGATCCACCGGAACATAGGCCGCGCCGGCTTTGAGGATGCCCAGCAGGCCGGCCACGAGCTCGAAGGATTTGCCGGCATAGACGGCAATCCGGTCTCCGCGGGCCACGCCGTTGGCGGTGAGGGCGCTGGCGATCCGGTTGGCGGCGGCATTCAGGTGGCCATACGTCCAGACGCGGTCTTCCTGGAGAACCGCGGGGGCGTCAGGACGGGTGGCCACGATTTCCTCAAAAAGCGCCGCCACCGGCCGGGGAGGAGGCGGAGCGCATCCGGTTTCGTTGAAAGTGGTGAGGATCTGCTCCCGCTGGGCGGCGGAAAGCAGGGGCAATTGCCGCACCGGGGTGGCCGGGGCCGCAATCATGCCGTCCAGTAAAACCAGATAGTACTGCATCCAGCGCTGGACGGTGGCGTGGTGGAAAAGCTGGTTCCGGTAGACGCAGAGCAGGCGGAATCCTTCAGCGGTCTGGAAGGCAAACAGGCTCAGATCAAAGGCCAGCCGGCGTTTGGCATTGAGCTGGAATTCGCCATGCACTCCTCCCCCAAGCTCCAGTGGTTCCGCGGCGGGTTCGAGGGTGAAGGTGGTCCTGACAAAACGTGACCGTCCGGCTCCGGCCAGGCCGGGCAACAGGTCAAGCACCTCGCCCAGGGTGCAGTCGAGGTGTTCCTGCGCGGCGAGGAACTGCTGGCGGGTCGAGGCCAGCAGCGTGGTGGAGGTGCTGCCTTCCGGGAGAGTGAGGCGGAGGGGCAGGAACTGCACACAATGACCCACCAGACCTGGATTTCCGGTGGCCGGCTGATTGGCCATGGGAGTGCCGATCACCAGATCATCCTGGCCGGTCAGGCGGCTGAGCAGACATTGCCAGGCAGTCAGGAGGGCCACGTAGGGGGTGACTTTGTTTTCCCGGCAGAAGTCCCGCAGCCGTGTGGTGAGGGCGGCCGGCAGGGGAATCTCCACCGCTTGGGCATCCAATGGAGTATCAGCCTGGCGCGGCAAATCGGCAGGCAGTTCCAACGGCTGGGGCAGCGTGGTGAACTGATGGCGCCACCAGGCGCGGGCGTCCTCGAATTCCCCACGCCCCGCCGCGCCGGTGCGGGATTTGGCATACGCCGCATAGGACGGGGCCGGCGCCAATGGGGGCAGGGGCTCGCCGCAGGCCGACCGGTACAAGGACGGCAACTCGTGCATCAGAACACCACACGACCAGCCATCGCAGATGATATGGTGAGCGGTCAGGATCAGACGGTGGCGGTCCGGACCTGACTGGAGCAGCAGAGCCCGCATCAAAGGGGGGCGGGACAGGTCGAAGGGAGTGAGGAACTCCCCGCGGCTGGCTTCCTCACAGCGCCGGGCGGCCTCCTCCTCCGGGAGGCTGGAGAGATCCTCCTGCACCAGAGGCAACGCGCCGTTGGGGCGGATGATCATTTGTCCGCCAGCGGAATCAAATCCGGTGCGCAGGGACTCATGGCGGCGGGCCAGTTGCTGCAACGCCGCTTCCAGGGCAGCGGGCTGCAGTGGGCCGGAGAAATCAACCGTGAGCGACTCATGGCAGGCCAAGGAGGCCTCGGGACTCATGCGGGAAGCGAGAAACATTTCCTGCTGGGCGGGGATCAGCGGAGCCGTGACTGCTTCGGGACGGGGCAAAAAGCCACCCCGTTGGAGGGCAGAGATACTGTCCGCGAAAGCCGTCAGGATTTCCTCCACGTCCTGCGCGGTGTGGGCGACGCTGAGGAAGCCGGGGCGCCCTTCCCAGAGGTGGATGCCGCGGAGACGGAGGTGATAGTAGAGCAGACCGGAGTATTTCAGGCCGGGGTCGGCGTTCAGCATCCACATGCTGCTGAAGCGGGTGGATTTGAGGGGGACGCCGGCGGTTTCGAAGAGGGCGTTGAGGCGGTCCACGAAGTCCCTGGTTTTGAGTTCGACCGCTTGTTGCAGGGTAGGCCCGATTTCCTTGAGTTTGAGGAGGACCGCACGGGCCGCGGCGAGTGTCAGGGGATGGCGGATGAAGGTGCCGGCAAAAAAGGTGACGCCGACTTCGGGCATGGAGTCGTCGCCGTAATTCCAGGCTCCGCCGTCGAGAGCGTCCATGTATTTCCGCTGGCCGCAGATCACGCCCAGGGGCATGCCGCCACCAATGACTTTGCCGTAGGCGACGAGGTCGGCCTGGATGCCGAAGTGGGCTTGGGCCCCGCCGGGGCCGGTGCGGAATCCCAGCACCACTTCATCGAAAACGAGAGCGGTGCCGGTTTCGCGGGTGATGGTGCGGAGCTTTTGGACAAAGTCTATCGGGACCACATCCGGCCGGCGGGACATCACCGGTTCCACCAGCACGCAGGCGATATCGTGGCCGCAGCGCTGCAGGATTTCGAGGGACTCGGGATTGTCGTATTCGAGGACGAGAATGCTGGCCTGGGCGAGGTCCGGAATGCCGGGCGCAATCGGGATGGAGCGCAGCTCGCCGTTGGTGACGAGGGGGCGGGCGAGGACTTCGTCGAAGATGCCATGATAACCACCGGCGAACATGGCGATGATGTTGCGGCCGGAGATGGTACGGCTGGTGCGGATGGCGGCCATGAGGGCTTCCGACCCCGTGTTGCAGAAGGCGACGCGTTCCTGGCCACTGAACTCGCGGATGAGGTGGGCGACTTCGCCCGCCAGCGGTGAGGTGGGCCCGATCTCGAAGCCAAGGTCGATCTGGGCGTGGAGAGCATCGGTGACGAATTTCGGCCGGTGGCCGAAGAAGCCGAGGCCGAAGCCGTGGACCACATCGATCCAGCGGTGGCCGTCGGTGTCCCAAAGGTAAGCGCCTTCACTGCGGTCGGTCACGGCGGGGAAGACCATATCCTTCCACAGGAGATTGAATCCGGCGACAGCGCGGGGGTCGGCGAAGACGTCGCGGTGATCCGCGGTGAAGGCTTTGGCCTTGGGGTATTTAGCGGTGTAAGCGGCAATGAGATCGGCGAGATGCGCCTGCTGGGTGGGCGTGAGGCTGCCATCCTTGGCGCGTTCGATGGGCTTGAAGGGACCAAAGGCAATCTTCCTGCCGTCGCTGCCTTTCAGCGTTGTGACGGGGACGGTGTAGGCAGAGGCGGTCGGGCTGGAAGAAGTGGCACCGGGCTGGAGGCTGGAGCGGAGGGCGCTGATTTGTTGCTCAATGATGGAGAGGCGATCGGCCGTGGAGCCGGTGGCCGGGGCGGTGGAAAGATGGGACCCTTGGGGCCTGGTTTCAGCAACTGGGGCGGAAGCGGCAGGCTGGAATTTTTCAGGGGGAAGCTGGGCGTCCAGCCAGGTGGCGAGAGCGGCAATGCTCGCCTGGTCCTCCATCAGCTGACGGAAGGTGATTTTGAGGCCGAAGTGTTTTTTGAGGGAATTGGAGGCGGAAGTCAGGAACAGGGAATCAAAACCAAGGTCGAGGAAGGGCGTGGCCGGATCGGTGGTGGTGGTGTCGATGCCGGAGATCTGGTGGAGCTGGGCGCGGAGTTCTCCGACAAGGTGAGCATGGCGTGAAACGGCTGGAGCAAGGGGAGCCGCCGAAACGGTGACGGGGGTGTCTGGCGCTGCTGCGGCGGCGCCGGTGGGAAGCTGGATCCACGCTTCGCCCTCGCGGGTGGTGCCGACCGGGAGGATGGTGTCAGGGCAATAGCGTTGGCGCTCGAAAGGATAGCCGGGGAGGGGAAGGAGGAGGCGGCGGGTGTGGTGGTGGAAGGCGGGCCAGTCGATCGTCAGGCCAGTGGCCCAGGCTTTGCCGAGGGATTGCAGGAAGGTGGGGTATTCGTTGGCGCCGGCATCCTTGGCGGGAGGGAGCAGCGGGAGCGAAACAGTGTTCGCGGCGGCAGGATGTTGTTTGGCCAGAGGGGCAAGCGCGGTGCCCGGGCCCACTTCAAGGAAGAGGGATGGACCGGCCTGGCAGAGGGTGGCAATGCCATCGGCGAAACGGACGGCGTGGCGGATGTGGCGGACGTAGTAGTCAGGATCAGTGGCCTCAGCTTCGGTAATCAATTGGCCCGTGAGATTGGAAATGTATGGAAGCTGCGGCGGATGGAGGGTGATGCCGGCGAAGGCGGTGCGGAAGGTCTCCAGCGCCGGATCCATCATGCGGCTGTGGAAGGCGTGGCTGGTGTGCAGCTTGCGGGCGGAATGTCCGGCGGTTTCGAGCGTCAGGGCGAAGGCGTCGATGGCTTCGCTGGGTCCGGAGACGACGGTGAGACCCGGGGCATTGAGCGCAGCAATGTCCAGAGTGGCGGGGAGCAGTGGCTGGAGTCCGGCCTCCGGCAGGCGGACTGCCAGCATGGAGCCGGGGGCCATGGAGGCCATGAGGCGGCCACGGAGGGCGACCAGTCTGGTGGCGTCTTCAAGGGACATGACGCCGGACAGGGTGGCGGCGACGTATTCACCGATACTGTGGCCCAGCATCGCCGATGGCGTCAGGCCGAAGGAGAGAAGCAGCTTGCCGAGGGCGTATTCGACCGCAAAAAGCGCGGGCTGGGTGAAGCGGGTGTCGTTGAGATCCGGAATGCTATGGAGGTCGAGGTCCGCTTTGGCGAAGCCGGCCGCGCAGGCATCGAAGGCTTCACGGTAGGAGGGTTCGTGGGCGTAAAGTTCCTGGCCCATGCCATTGTGTTGGGAACCCTGCCCTGGGAAGAGGAAGACCACGGGAAGATCCGGATTTTCCGTGTGGGTGAGCGGCGAGGGAGTGCGCAGTTGCGCGATGGCGTCCGGGAGGGAGGCGACGGCCAGAGCGCGGCGGTGGGCGAACGCCTGGCGCCCGGTTTGCAAGGTCCAGGCCGTGTCGGCAAGGAGGGAAATCGGGGTTTCAGATGTGAAATTTGAGAGGGAAACTTCGAGGTGGGTGGCGAGGTTATCGCAGGCGGCAGAGAGGGCGCTGGGGGTTTTGGCGGAGAGGATAAGGAGTTGGTGGGACCGGGTGGGGGCTTGGGAAGGGGCGATGGCCGGGGCTTCCTCCAGCACGACGTGGGCATTGGTGCCGCCGACGCCAAAGCTGCTGACGCCGGCGCGGAGAGGGTGTGGGCTGGTCCAGGGCTGGAGTTTATCGACAATGTAAAACGGGCTTTCCTCCAAATTTAGCGCGGGGTTAGGGCATTTGAAGTGGAGCGTAGGCGGGAGTTGGCGGTGGTGGAGGGCCAGGGTGGTTTTGATGAGGCCTCCGATACCGGCGGCGGCGTCCATGTGGCCGGTGTTGGATTTGAGGGAGCCAAGGCCGCAGAAGTTTTTGCGTCCGGTGCCCAGGCGGAAGGCCTGGGTGAGGCCGGCGACTTCGATAGGGTCGCCGATGGGGGTGGCGGTGCCATGGCCTTCGACGTAGGAAATGGTGTCAGGATCGATGTTGGCAAGGGCCTGGGCGAGGGCGATGACTTCAGCGTGCCCGTCGACGCTGGGGGCGGTGAAGCTGGCTTTTCCGCCGCCGTCGTTGTTGAGGGCGGCGCCCTTGATGACGGCCCAGACGTGGTCGCCATCGCGGACGGCATCATCGAGGCGCTTGAGCAGGACGACGCCGAGGCCATTGGAGAAGACGGTGCCACGGGAGTCGGCATCGTAGGGGCGGCAATGGCCGTCCGGGGAGTAGAGGCTGCCTTCCTGGGCGGTATAGCCGCGGTGCTGGGGCCACTTGACGCTGACGCCTCCGGCCAGGGCGGCGTCGCAGGCGTAGGATTGCAGGGCCTGGACGGCCTGGCAGACTGCCACGAGCGAGGTGGAGCAGGCGGTGTAGATATTCAGCGCCGGGCCGCGGAGGTTGAGTTTATAGGCGGTGCGGGTGGCGAGGTAGTCTTTTTCGTTGGCGATCATGGTGCCTTCATAGCCAAACTGGGCACGGAGGTCAGCGTTGGGAAGGATCTGGTGCTGGACCCACGAACTGTTGGACATGCCGGCGTAGACGCCGATGGCGCCGGGGTAGCGGGAGGGATCGCAGCCAGCGTCTTCGAGGGCGTGCTGGCAGGACTCGAGGAAGAGGCGCTGCTGGGGGTCGATGATTTCGGCTTCGCGGGGATTGATATTGAAGAAGGAGGCGTCAAACCACTCGGGTTTTTCCAGGATGCCGCGGCGGGGGACGTAGTCAGGGTCGAGTTTGTTTTCCTCGGCGGGAATCTCATCAAGAGGAATGGTGGAGATGGTTTCGCGGCCGGCGGTGAGATTTTCCCAGAAGGCGCCAAGGGTTTCCGCGCCGGGGAAACGTCCGGCCATGCCGACGATGGCGATGCCTTCGAGGGGAGAAGGCGTTTCAGCGGGTTCGGAGTTAGGTTCTGGAAGGTGACTCATGGCGAAAGTTTTCAGTAATTCAGTTTTCAGTGGGGAGGCTGAAAACGTTAGCGACGGGCGGCAGCGGCTCGTTGAGCGGCGGCGCGGGCGGCGGCGGCACGGGACAGGAGGGATGATCCGCTGGCAGGGGCGGCGGCGTTGGAATTGGCTGCGGCAGCGGTTGGCGGAGAAAGCCAGGCCGCGAGGCTGGCGATGGTGGGGTATTGGAAGAGGGCGGTGATGGGGAGGGGGCGCCCGAGATCCTGACTGGTGGCGGCGTGGACGCGGAGCATGAGAAGGGAGTGGCCGCCGAGGTCAAAGAAGTTGTCCGTGGTGCTGATACTGGTCAGGCCGAAGGCGCGCTGCCAGATGGCGGCGAGGCGGTGCTCCATGGGGGTGGACGGGGATTTGAAATTTGAATTTTCAAATTTGAGAGGAGCCGCGATGGGGGAGCACTGCGGGGGAAGTGTCAGGGCGGTGAAGTGTTGCGCAAGAGGTGTCTCCGGGGTGTTGGCGAAGGATTGCAGCAGGGCGGTGAAGGCCGTCAGGATCTGCTGGGCGCGGGGGGCGGAGCAGGCGGCTTCCTGGTGGACCAGCAGGATGTCCCATGATGCGGCGGAAGGGGTGACGACCAGGGTGAGGGAAAAGTTGGTGTGGATCGGACCGTCGAAATCGGAGAGGGTGGTCCGGGGCCCGAGTTGGGTGAGGGATCCGTCGATTTGATAGTTCTGGAAGACAAGGATACTATCAAAAAGACGGAACCGCCACGGGACCGCGGAGCAGTCCTGAATGCGGGAGAGCGGGGTGGACTGGTGGGCGGCGAGATCGGTGAGGTGGCGGTGGACGCTGCGGAGGAATTCGATGGCCGGGAGAGCGGGGTCGATTTTCGAGCGGACGGGGAGGTTGTTGACAAAGGGTCCGGGAATGCGGTCGGCGCCGGGGAGATCAGCCGGACGGCCGGAGAAGGCGGAGCCGTGGACGACATCGGGGGTGCCGGCGGCGTGGGAGAGCAGGGCGGCCCAGGCGGCTTGGACGAGGACGCCGGGCGTGAGCCCGAGGCGGCGTGCGGCCGCCGTCAGGGAGGCGGCGGTTCCGGCCGGAAGGGTGGCGCGGGCTTCGGCCGTGCGGCGGGAAGCGCGGGGTCCGGCGAGGGCATCGACGGGAATGGGGGTGGGGGTCTCGATCCCTGCCAGGGTGGCTTGCCAGAACGTGTCGGAGGCATCTTCAACTTGGCGTTCCTGCCAGGCAAGGTAGTTGCGGTAGGGCTGCGGGTGCGGGAGGTTGCGGTCCGCGCCTGAAGTCAGGGAGCGGTAAATGGCGGCGGCTTCCGCGAAGACGATCGGCCAGGACCAGCCGTCAAGTTGGAGGTCGGGGACGGACCAGCAGAAGAAGTGATCCTCCGGGGAGAGGCGCAGGAGGGTGAAACGGCCGCAGGGTGCCTGAGTGAGGTCGTTGATTTGGGCAGCGTCCGCAGTAAGGAAGTGGGTGATGGATTCGGGGCTGCTGGCGTCATTGAGCTTGAATTCCGGAACGGCGGTGCGGTGTACCAGCATGACCGCGTGCGGCAGCCCGGCGCTGTGGAAGGTGGAGCGCAGGATGGTGTGGCGTTGGACCACTTCGGCCCAGGCGGCCTCCAGCGCGGGGACATCCAGCGGTCCCTCGATGCGGCAGGTCCATTGATCGAAGCCGGCGTCAGGTTTGGTGAGGGCGGCGTGGTGGAAGAGCCGCTGCATGGGGGACAGGCGGCAGATGTCCTGCGGGCCGGGATGGGCGGCGAGAAGGGAATCGAGACTGGTCTGATCCAGATGGGCGAGGGGGAAATCGGAAGGTGTGAAACGGGGAGTGGTGATGGTGAGGCAATGGTCGATGACGTGACGGAGGCCGGCGAGGAAGGCTTCGGCGAAGGCCGCGAGGCTTTCCGGGGTGTGGGCCGGGGCGGCGCTGGTGAAGGTGGTTTCCAGGCGGCCGCCGATGACCAAGGCGTTGATTTCCGTGGCGTGGGCGCGGGTGGCGCGGGGGCTGTGCCAGGGGCCGGTGGATTCCGGGGCAAAGGAGAAAAGGGAACTGCCGGAGATGAGGGCGTCGAATTGGCCGAGGTAGTTGAAGACGAGGTTGGAGGAAGCGTTTTCCGTTGGCAGTGGGCAGTTGGCAGTGGCTTGCAACTGGTGGCTGGCGCCATGGTCGGGGAGGGCACGCAGTTGTTCTTTGATGGATGGAATGGCCTGGGCGGGGTCCGGGGAAGGAATGCTGAGGTGGACCGGGAAAATGGCGGTGAACCAACCGATGGTGCGGTCCAGCGGCAGGCCCGGGGCGAGGGTTTCCTCCCGGCCGTGACCTTCGAGATGCAGAGACAGGGAAGAGGACGCAATGGCGTGATGGGCCAGCGTCAGAGCTGTCAGGAGGAGGTCGTTGATGCGGGTGCGGTAGGCGGCGGGGGCGCGGTGGAGGAGAGCGGTGGTATTGGATTCGTCGAGGACGACGGTGTGGAGGAAGGTGTCGGATTCGAGCGTCAGGGGCGCTGGGGAAACGGGGGGGATGTGGGACCAGAATGGCAGACTGCGCGCGGCTTCCGGAGTGGTGGGCCAGTGGGCAAGTTGGCGGGCCCACTGCGGCCAGGAGGCGGTGGGCGCAGGGAGAGGTTGGCCGGTCAGGAGGGATTCGAGGTCTTCCAGAAGGATACGCCAGGAGACGCCGTCGATGGCGAGGTGGTGGACGGCGAGGCAGAGGCGGCCGGGGCGGTCTTCGCCAGCGTCGAAGAGGGCGGCGCGGATGAGCGGTCCGGTTTGATAGTTGAGGGTGGTTTGGAGGTGGGCGCAGTGGGATTCCAGGCTGGTGAAATCCGAATAGGCCGTGAGAAGGGGGGCGGTTTCCTCCGGGGCGATGGAAGGCGTCCAAATGTTGTTTTCCTGATGGAATCTCAGACGCAGCGCGGGATGGCGGACGGTGAGTTCTCGGAGGGCGCGGTGGAGGGTGTCAGGATCGGGGCGGTCGCTCAGGGTGAAGAGGAACGATTGGTTCCAGTGGTGGGAATCGGCGAGGTTTTGGGCGAAGAACCAGCGCTGGATGGGCGTGAGGGGGAAGGGGGCGGTCAGGTCTTCCGGGGAAGATTTGAGATTTGAGATTTGAGATTGGAGCGGCGGCGAGACGGAGGCGAGAGAGGCGATAGTGGGATGCTCGAAGAGTTGCCGCGGGGTAAGGGCGAGGCCGGCTTCGCGGGCGCGGGCGATGACTTGGATGGAAAGGATGGAATCGCCTCCGATCTCGAAGAAGTTGTCAGTGGTGCTGACCCGGTCGAGGCGGAGGACGGCAGACCAGATGGTGGTGAGGGCTTCCTCGGCGGGGGTGGCGGGAACTTGGAACGGGCGGGTGGTGGTGGCGCTGTCAGCGGCGGGCGCGGGGAGGACTTTGCGGTCGAGTTTTCCGTTGGGAGTGATGGGGAACTTTTCCAGGAAGACGAAAGCGGCGGGGACCATGTAGTCCGGGACGCGGGTCTTGAGGAGGACACGGAGGTCGTCTGCCGATGGCGGGGAGGCGGGATTGGAGGGGACCAGATAGGCGCAGAGGCGTTTGTCGCCGGGGCGGTCTTCGCGGGCGAGGACGGCGGCTTCGTGGACGGCCGGATGTGATGTCAGGATGTTTTCGATTTCGCCGAGTTCGATGCGGAAGCCGCGGATTTTGACCTGGTGGTCGATGCGGCCGAGGTATTCGATGTCGAAGCTGGTGGGCGAAGGAATGAAGCGGGCGAGGTCGCCGGTTTTGTAGAGCCGCCCGTGGCCGGTCAGATGATTGGGGATGAAACGGTCGGCGGTGAGGGTTTCACGGCGGAGGTAGCCGGTGGCAAGGCCGGCGCCGGCGACGTATATTTCACCCGGAACGCCGATGGGGACGGGCTGGAGATTGGAGGGATCAAGGATGTAGAGCTGGAGATCCGGGATGGGGAGACCGATGACGGAGCCGCTGTCCAAGTCCTGGGAGGAGAGGGGGCGGTAGGTGACGTGAACGGTCGTTTCCGTGATGCCATACATATTGACGAGGACGGGGGCGGCGTCGCCGTGCCGGTCGAACCAAGGTTTGAGGCTCTGCATTTCGAGGGCCTCGCCGCCGAAGATCACGTGGCGGAGGGATTGCGCGGGAAGGTCAGGATGGATGGTGCGGGCGAGGGGCTCGGCCTGGATGAGCTGGCGGAAGGCGCTGGGGGTTTGGTTGAGGATGGTGACTTTTTCCTGACAAATGAGTGCGAAGAAGTCGTCAGGACTGCGGGTGGTGAGCCAGGGGACAACGACCAGGCGGCCACCGAAGAGGAGCGCGCCCCAGAGTTCCCAGACGCTGAAGTCGAAGGCAGTGGAGTGGAAAAGGGTCCAGACGTCGCTTTCATTGAAGCCATACCAGGGGTCGGTGGCTTTCATGAGGCGGACCACATTGCGGTGGGTGATCTGGCAGCCTTTGGGGAGACCGGTGGAGCCGCTGGTGTAGATGATGTAGGCCAGGGAATCCGGGTTAGGAGGAATTTGAACAGAAGGGCACGAAGGACAGGAAGCAGAGAAATCGAAGTCCTCGATGAAGAGCGTCCTGGCTTTGTTTCCGGGAATTCTGGCGGCGAGGGGGTGTTCGGTCAGGAGGATGGGGGCCTGGGCGTCCTCGATCATGAAGGCGAGGCGTTCGGGCGGGTAGGCGAGGTCGATGGGAAGGTAGGCGGCCCCGGCTTTGAGGATGCCGAGGAGTGACGCGATGAGCGGGGCGCGGCGGTCCATGCAGAGGCCGACGAAGTCGCCGGGTTTCACGCCGGCGGCGATGAGGGCGTGGGCGATGAGGGTGGAACGGCGGTCGAGTTCCGCGTAGGTCCAGGTGGCGTCTTCAGCGGTGACGGCGATGCGGTTGGGGTGCTGGGCGGCGGTTTGGCTGAACCAGTCGTGGAGGGTGGTGTTGGAATCGACCCGGGGGTCGGTGGGTTGCCAGTCATGGAGGAGGAGTTGGCGCTCGGCGGGGGTGACGGGGTGGAACGCGGAAAGTGGAGCAGTCAGGGGAAGGGTGGCGAATTGCTCAAGGAGCTGGGCCATGTGGCCGAGGAGGCGCTGGATGGTATCGCGGTCGAAAGTGGCGGGCTGATAGGCGCAGTGGAGGCGGAGGGCGTGCGAGCCATAAACGGCCAGGGTGAGGGGGACGCTGGTGAGTTCGTGGAGGTCGAAGGTGCGGTGGGCGAAGGCCGGTCCGCCGGTGGCACGGAGGGTGTTGGTGTAGTCGTCGTTTTCGAAGACGAGGAGGTGGTTGAACGGAGCCTGGGTGGCGCTCAGTCCGCAGGAGCGGCGGATCAAGGAAAGCGGCGTGTGCTCGTGGGGGCGGAGGTCGAGCCAGTGCTGGCGGAGCGACTGGAGGAGCGTGAGGAGAGGTTGGCTGGAGGGAAGATCGGTCTTGAGCGGGAGGGTGTTGATGAGGAGGCCGATGGTATTTTCCGAGCCAGTGACGGGAGTGTGGCGGCAGGCGCGGGTGGCTCCGAAGATAACACGGTCTTCTCCGGCGTAACGGCCAAGCAGGAGTGCGAAGGCCGCCTGGACGAACGTGTTCAGCGTGAAGCCATGGGTGGCGGCGAGGGTGCGGAGGGTCGCAGTCAGGGAAGCGGAAAGGTGGAGATCGGCTTCTGCCTGGGAGGAGTGGGGGGAAACAGGACCAGAAGGGCCTGTGCGATCACTGGGGACGGGCTTGACGAGGTGATCGACGATCAGGGGAGTGGGGCCCGTGATGCCACTGAGGTGGGACTTCCAGAAAGGAATGGAGGGCGTGTGGTCGAGGGATGCTTGCCAGAGATTGTGGGATTGGAAGGACGGGAGGGAGAGGGGGGGCTCCTGTGAAGGAGTGTCGTAACGGGAGAAGACTTCCTGGAGCAGGGCGGTGATGGCCCTGCCGTCGATGAGGATGTGATGGAAGGTCCAGATGAGATGGTGATTTTCCGGAGACTGGCGGATGAGCGTGAGGCGTTGGAGCGGGCCTTGGGTCAGGTGGAGGGGCGTGATGCGGTCATTTTCGAGGAATGTGCCGACATCCGTGGAATCCAGTTCCTGCCAGGGGACGGGAAGTGAATCGTGGACGGTGGCGGCCTCGGCGGTGAAGGTGGTGCGGAGGATGGGGTGAGCAGAGGCGAGGGCTTCCCATGCGGCACGGAGGCGGGGGGCGTCGATGGCTTCCGGGAGGGTGCAGACCATCTGCTCGACGTCGATGCCTGCGGCCGGGTCTTGGAGCCACGTAAAATACATGCCCTGCTGCAGCGGGGTCAGCGGCAGGGGCGTTTTGGGCGCAGGCAGGGGGGCGGTCATGCAGGGAAGAGATCAGTGCGGCGGTCGCGGAGGGCGGGGAATTGAGCCCGCCAGGAAGCGGCGGTTTCCGGCGAAATGGTGACGCGGAGGAGGGTGGGGGTAGGACCGGCTTCCGCGAGGACTTCACCATGGGGATCGATGATGGCGCTGGCTCCAGCGTAATTGAAATTGGGGTCGGAACCGGACCGGTTGAGACCGAGCACGAAGGCTTGATTCTCGATGGCGCGGGCGCGGAGCAGGATAGTCTTGTGCTGCTGGCGGCGGTCGGGCCAGTTGGCGATCACGCAGAAAAGGTCGGCCCCGGCGGCGGTGGCGGCGCGGAAGAGTTCCGGGAAGCGGAGGTCGTAGCAGATGGCCGGAGCGACGGTGAAGCCGTTCCACGGGAAGGTGACGATTTCCGAGCCCGCCGTGAAGGCTTGGGCTTCGCCAGCCGGGGAGAAGGAGTGGATTTTCCGGTAGCGGGCGAGGAGGGAGCCGTCAGGGGAGAAAGCGAGGGCTTCATTGGCACCGGTGCCGTCCGGAAGCTGCCGGGACAGGCCACCAAGGACGTAAATCCCATGCTGGCGGGAGAGGCCGGCGAGGAAGGTTTCGGTCTCGGCGGCGGGGGTGTCGGCGGCCTGCGACACGTTCATACTGAAGCCGCTGGAGAACATTTCGGGCAGCACGAGGAGCGAGCCGGGGGCCAGGGCCGGGCGGGCGGAGTCCAAGGCTTGCGAGACCGTGGCAAAGTTCACCGCACGGTCTTCCCAGGCGAGATCGAATTGAAGGGCACAAAGTTCCATGGGGCAAAGAGGCGGTAAATTCTAAAAAATATACTAAATACAATAAATCGGAAATATTCTCTTTGCAAGAAATATTACTAACCTTAATAACCAATCAAGCTTGATTTGCGGAGTAGCCCCCCTGCGGAACGAGTCCGCTTTTTTTGGAAAGCAGAAGAGTTTGGCGGGCAGAAAGGAACGAAGGGATGTAAAAACGGCAAACGTTGATAATAATTCTAAAATTTCTGGAAATAATTCGCAAGTCGTTTATAATTTACAGGATTCTTAAGAGCGATCCGTAATTTCCATGCTGTCTCATGAGCCAAAAAGCCCCCCATCACGGAGCATCCTGTTCCAAATCCTGTTGGGGGTGCTTTCGGCTGGATTGATGCTGGAAATGGCGGCAGCCCAAAGTGTGGTGGTGGACGATGAGCGGGCGCCGCTGATCGTAAGCGATGATCCGTCTCCCGTAGCCGCGGTGAATCCGTGGTCTGCCGAGGGTCCGGGAGTGGAGGAGACCAAGCAGGCGATCCCGGGGAACTCCGTGCTGCTGGATCCAACTCTTCCCACGGAGGAGTTGCGGGCCGCCATCCTCCCTGGGGCCGCAGAAAGGGTGGATCGCGCACAAGGAACTCCTCCATTGGCGGAGTTGAAAACAGAAGAAGTCAGAGTGGCCAAGCCCCCGATCACGGCAAGTGCCCCTTTTGCCCCTGAGCCGAAAAGCGGGAGCGGACCGGTGGTGATGGGCACCGATTTGGAACCCGACGCGGCGGTGACGGCCCTGGCACCGGAGCAGACGCCACCGGAGATGCTGGATACCCCCTTGGTGGAATCAGCGGACCCCTGGGTTTTCCGGGTGGAGCAGGTTTCGGTTTATGATGACAACATCGAACTGAGCCACCGGGAGAAGCAGGCCGATTTTGTATTTATGCTGCGTGCCTCGGTAGCTTGGCAGCGGGGCGATTGGGAGCGTCGTCGCGGATCGTGGGCGAGAGTCTTTTACGAAGCCACCGGTTCCGTTTTTGTGGAACAGAACGAGGAGAACAGCCTTGATCACGATCTTCAAGCAGGCGGACAGCGGCGCTGGGGGGACCTCGCGACAGCCCTGGAAGGACGCTACCGCTACCTGAGCGGAGCCACGCCGGACCTGGGGGACCGGGTGCAGCGCCAGGAATATGAAGCCAGGCTGAGTGCCGCTTACGATCTGAGCGGGCGCACCTTTGTGGAAGCCGGGGCAGGGTGGAATGGGATCGACTATGAGGAGACAGCCTATGCTGATTTTGAGGAATGGGAGGCGGAAGGCTTTGCCGGGTATGAATTGTCAGGCCGCACCAGGATCGCGGCGGGCGCTGCCGTGGGCCAACTCAAGGTGAAGGGAACCTCCCCACAGGATTACCAGCAGGCGCTGGTGAAAGTGACCCGGGCCAGTACTGGCGCTTTGGGACTGACCGGCCGCGCCGGAGCCGAGTTCCGCCAGATGGAGCGGGGTGACGGGATCACTCCGGTTTTTGCCCTGACAGCAGATTGGGAGCCGATCGCTGATGGCACCCGGGTCACGGCGGAAGGCTTCCGCGAAACGGTCGCGTCGGGGTCGCTGGGCGGGGAAACCTACCTGCGGACCGGGGGCGCCCTGCGTCTCCTGCAGCAGTTGGGCAGCCGGTTTGCAGCCGGGCTCGAGACTGGTTATGAACAGCTGGCCTACTCCGGGATTTCCGACGGGGCGGGGGCGGGACGCACCGACGATTACTTCTTTGCCCGGCCCAGCTTGAAATATGAATTCAATGCCCGCCGCCGGGCGGAGCTGTTTTATCATTTCCGTGAGGACGATTCCACCTCGGATGACTTCAGTTTTACGGCCAACCAATGGGGCCTGTCCTTTGGCCTCGATTTCTGAAACGCATGAACCGGACATTCCGCCATCTTCTCCTCACTGCCGCGTGGACCGCCGGGGTGCTCGGGAGTGCCGTGCCCCCGGCGAAAGCTCAGACCGCGTCCTCGGGCGGCCGGTTGGGTGCGGGGGATGCGGTGGAAATCCGGGTGTTCCGGCACGACGATCTGGGCGGGAAATTCACGCTGGGGTCTGATGGGGCGGTCGTGCTGCAATTCATTGGCCGCGTGACTCTCAGCGGACTGACTCCGGAGCAGGCCCGCCTGAGGATAGAGTCGCTCCTTGCCGATGGCTGGCTGCGTAAGCCGCAGGTCACCGTGAACGTGGCCGACTTCGCCAAAAACACCATCACCGTGACGGGACAGGTGAACCGCGGCGGCGCCTTCAATGTCGCCCGCAACAAACCCTTCACGGTTTCCCAGGCCATCGGGATGGCTGGTGGATTCAACACCCGGGCCAATCCCAAGGCGGTGATCCTGCAGAGGGATAACAAGCCATACACCATCAACGTCAAGGCCATCCAGGAAGACCCCTCGCGGGACATTCCGCTGAAGGACGGGGATGTGCTGGTGGTCAGGGAATCCCGGCTCTAACTTTTTCTCAAAAAATGCCACCCGACTTTTCCCTGCTCCCCCCGCCGCCGCCCCCGGTTCCGGGTTATGCTCCTGTGCCTGCGGGGCCGCTGGCACCAGTACCGGGGCATTCCCCGTCAGGCGAAGGGGCTTCCGGGACCTCGTTGCCGGTGGTGGATTTCGCGGGCATGGGGCAGGCGCTGAAACGCCGGTGGTGGGTGCCCCTGCTCACCGGGGCCCTCCTCACCGGAGTAGCCGGTTGGTGGATGTGGACCCAGCCCCGCTTTTACACGGCCACGGCGGTGCTCGCGGTGGAACAGACCAAGTCCGCCATCCTCAGTGGCCAAGGCTCCGCGGTTCAGGATCTGAAATCCCTCGAAATCCTGCGGAGCATCGAACAGGAAATCATCAGTCAGGGAGTGCTGTTGCGGGTGGCAAACCGGCATGGGCTGAGGAATGATCCTATTCTGGCCAAACCGAAAAAGAATGGTCTTCCCTACCAGGATGACGAGGTGGTGCATGAGTTCGGCAAACGCGTCAGCGCCAAACTGGACCGCGGGACCCGCCTTATCAAGATAGAGGTGGACGATACGGAAGCGCAACGCGCCAAGGATATTTGTGAGGGCATTCTCGGGGAAGCCACCCGCCAGAGTGCGGACGAGACTTCCCAGACCGCGAAGCTCACCCGTCAGACCCTCGCCCAGGAAAAGGCCCGCACGGAAGCGAAGGTCGCCGCGAGCCAGCAGGCCGTGGATGATTTCCGGGCCCGCTTCCCCAGCCTGCCGCTCGATGAACACCAGAGCGACTTGAAGACCAATACCATTGAGGACGCTCTCCGGGCGACCGGTAGCGCCACCACGGCAGCGCGGGGCGAAGTGTCCCGGTTGGAAAACAATATGAAACAGATCGAGGCTGCCGGAGGGCAGATCGATGCCCTGCTCCGGCTAACGGATATCGGACAGCGGGAGGAAGTGGCCGCGCTGAAGCGCAGTCTCGGGGAGAAGGAGGCGGCCTTTGTGGTGATCGATGCCGAATACGGCCCGAAACACCCCCGCCATCAGCAGGCGGTCAAGGAAATCAGGGAAACCCGCTCCCAGCTTGCCACCGCCGTCAGCCGTGCGGTTTCCATGATGCGCAGCCGCCTCGAAAAAGCACGGCAGGATGCCGCCGGATTGTCCAGCGATCTGGCGGGCCGCAAAGTGGACAGCCTCCAGTTTTCAAAGGTGGCCGGTGAATTTTCCACCCTCGTCAGTGAACTCAAAGCCGACCGGGCGAATCATGAGCGTGTGCTGGCCGGTCTGAAGGAAGCCGAGGTCAACAGTGCCGTCGGCAACAGTGTGCTCCGTATCGTCGATGCGCCTCTGAAGCCCAGTTATCCCCTGAAGCCGAGGCGCCTGCTGATGACGGCGGCGGCCGGCGTTTTTGGTTTCGGAGCTGGCCTTGGGCTGGTGCTGCTGCTGCACTTCATGGACCGCACGCTGCGCAGTATCCAGGCAGGAGAAAATCTGCTGCACCTGCCGGGCCTGGCCGCTTTGCCGGCGGACCCTGCGACCAGTCTCAAAGCAGGCCTGCTGCATGACCGGCCGGATGCCACCGCGCAGATGGAGGCCTTCCGCTCCCTGCGCACCGCACTCAGCATTCTTGGAAAAGGCACCGCCGCCCGAAGTTATCTTTTCACCAGTGCCCGCGAGGGCGAAGGCACCAGCTATACCGCGATGAATTTCGCCGTCAGTCTCGCCCAGCAGGGTTACCGCACCCTGCTGGTGGATGCGAATCTGCGGAGACCCACGCTTGACGGGGTGTTTCTCAAGGAACGTCCCGCAACCGGTCTCGCCGATCACTTGTCAGGGCAGGGCACCCGCGATGCTTCGGCCTGTCAACGCACGGAAATTTCCGGCCTTTATGTCTTCTCCGCCGGAGTCACGACAAGGCATCCCAGCGAGGTGCTGAATGAGCAGGCCTTTGCCATCCTGCTGCAGGATGCGGCCAAATGGTTTCATAAAATCGTCATCGATACCCCACCCGTGGGGCAGGTCACGGATGCCCTGCCCCTGGCGCGCCACGTGGACTCGGTCTGCCTGGTGGTCCGGGCCGCGGCCACGCCCCGTGCCGAAGTAAGGCGGGCCGCCAACAAACTCAATATGGCCGGAGCCAAACCCGCTGGATTCATCCTCAATGCCGCGCCGGAGGAGGCGCTCAGCGGAGGGTTTGTCGGCGACTTTGCGGCCGGGTTCGCCCCCGCTCCCTCCTTCCGGGCGCTGGCCGCCCCGGGAGCGTCCTGACTTTTACCCCCCACCCCTCTGCTGTGCCTCCAACTGCCCCAGTGATGATAGCCCTGAAAACGGCCGGACTGCCTGCCGTGGTGCCTGCCCGTGGCCGCGAAACCCGCCGCGTGGACCGCCGGGCCTTTGGGTCCTATCTTATCGTGGTGAGTTTTATGGGGGATGCGGTGGTGGCGGTGGCCATGCTGTTCCTCGCGTTCTGGGTCCGGTTTGTCAGTCCGGTGAGCCAATGGGTGCTGGCGGATGAAATGGTGACCCTGCCCTCATATTTGGGTCAAATTGCGCTCGGGGTCACTCTGATGATGGCGCTCCTGATCAATTTCCGCACCTATCATCCCGGGCGTCTGCTCTCGTTCTGCAGCCTCGCCGGCTCCATTGTCAAGGCCACCGCGACCTGGGTTGTCGTCTTCATGGGCATCTCCCTCGTGCTCAAATTCCAGCCAGGCATCTCCCGGCTCTACACCCTGGTTGGGTTTGGTCTGGCCACCATTGGTCTCCTGACGTGGCGGGTCTATTTCAACCGCTACCTCTGGAACGAATCGGTGGCCCGCCGGCTGCGTGAGCGCGTCCTCATCATTGGCTGGACCAATGAGTCGGAACGCATGGTCCAGCTCCTCAGCCGGGGTTCCCGCTGCCCTTATGAAATCGCCGGGGCCGTGGAACCGCCCGATGGCTTTGGCGAACGGTCCCCGGGAAACCACATTGCGATGCTGGGGCACTACCACGAAATCCGTGATCTGATCCAACAGCACGATATCGATGCCGTGCTGGTCTCCGATTTGAACCTGAGCCGGACCGAGCTGACAGATTTGGCCGTGATCTGTGAGAAGGAACTGGCCGACTTCAAGATCGTGCCGAATTGTTTTCAGATTCTGCTGAGTGGGCTGCATCTCGAATCGATGAACGGGGTGCCCGTGCTGGGCGTGAGCCACCTCCCGCTCCACTCTGCGTTCAATCAGTATCTGAAGCGGCTAGTGGATCTCATCGGCGGCGGATTCGGTATGCTGATGGCCCTGCCGGTGATCAGCGTTTTTGGCCTGATGGTCCGGCTCGAAAGCAAAGGCCCGGTCTTCTACCGTCAGGTCCGGGTGGGCCGGGACGGCAAGCTCTTCTACATTTGGAAAATCCGCTCCATGCGCCTCGATTCCGAAAAGCACGGCATTGGTTGGACCGTCAAAGGAGACCCGAGACTGCTGAAAATCGGCGCTTTCATGCGGAAATGGAACATTGATGAAATTCCCCAATTCTGGAACGTGGTGAAGGGCGAGATGAGTTTGGTGGGCCCGCGTCCGGAACGCCCGGAACTGATCCACGATTTCAAAGAGGAAATCCCCCACTACAACGCCCGCCACAGCGTCAAGCCCGGCATCACCGGATGGGCCCAGGTGAATGGGCTGCGGGGCGATACCGATCTCGTGGAGCGCATCAAATGTGACCTCTACTACATCGAAAACTGGAAGTTCCTCTGGGACTTCCAGATCATGGTTCTAACGTTTTTTAAACGGGACAACGCGTGCTGAGCCGCCGCTGTCTGGTTAAACCGTCTTCCCGGTCGTTTCATCCTCCGGCTCCGGCAGGAAGAAGATGGCGATGATGGCGGGAATCCACAAGACGGCCGCCCAGAGCAGGGTCCGGCGGAAGTCGCCGCCGCCAGTGATTTGCACGGCGAAGACGGTGCCCGCCGCGGCGGCGAAACGACCGATGTTGTAACAGAATCCGGCGCCGGTGGTGCGCAGCAGGCTGGGGAAGAGCGGTGGCAGATACATCGTGAAGAGGCCGTAAACCCCGGACCAGAATCCGACCGCGGGCAGCCAGAAGAAGCCCATGGCTTCCAGCGGATGTGGCCAACCGAAAGTGGCGATCACCGTCACCACGAAGCCACCGAACATCAGCGCAATGGCCCGCCGGTAACCCAATCGGGTGGCCAGCCAGCCCGCAAAAAAATTGCCCGGCACCGACACCAGAATCAGCACGCCAAAGCTGCGCGCCACGAAGCTGTTCACATCCGGCGCGGACCATTGCGCGGCTGCCGCCAGCGAGCGCATGTATTGCGATTGCCAGAACAGGAACGCCCACCACGCGGTCAGCGAAAAGGCACACACAATCACCGCCGGCACCGTGATCCTGACCAAGCTCCCCCGGAACAAATCCATCATGCCCGGTTTGACCTCGACGCCGGATTGCGCTCCCTCCCAGGCTTCCGGCTCCGGGACGTGTTTCCGGATCCAAAAGACAATCAGCGCAGGCAGCACGCCGACGAGGAAGATGTAATTCGGTGGCAGATCCTTCATCAGAAAACCCGCCAGACAAGCCAGCAGGATGCCGATATTCACAGCCGTCTGCAGCACCGCCGCCAGCCACTTCCGCCAGGCTTTGGGCCACGTTTCCGAGAGCAGGGTGGAACCCACCGCCCATTCACCGCCAATGCCGAGTGCGGCCAGGAAACGGAAGATCATCAGATGCCACCACTCGGTCGCGAAGAACGAAAGCCCGGTGAAAACCGCATACGTCAAAATCGTCAGGCTCAACGCCCGGCTGCGTCCGATCAGGTCTCCCAGGCGCCCAAAAAATGTGCCGCCCAGCGCCCAGCCAATCAGGAAGGCCGCCTGAATCCACGCCGCTTTGGTTTGCACATCGGCCTTTGCCAGCTGGTTCAGGTCTCCCGTGTAGCCGAGCAGGAGAGTCACAAACGCCGTCGCCACCAGCGTGTAAAGATGCAGGTCCAATCCATCAAACAACCACCCCAGCCATGCCGCGATGCCGGATTTCCATTGGGAGGGGGAAAGATCCCGCAAGGAGGTCTGCGGGGCTGCGGCGGGTTGGGCTAAGGATGGATCCTGGGACATGGGCGGCGATTTATAGGGAGCGGCGGCGTGGCTGGCAAGAAAGCGTTTTGCTCCATCCACGCCCGGTGGCATGGAGGAGGATGGACCTCTTCGGCTACGATCCCGCCGTCAATCTGCTGCCCTGCGACGGCACCGTGAACTACCACGGCCCCGTGTTGGACCCCGGCGGGGCGCAGCGTTACTACGAGGGCCTGCTCCACCACGTTCCATGGAAAAGTGACGAAGTGATCGTCTTCGGCAAGCATCATGTCACCGCCCGCAAGGTGGCCTGGTATGGCGACGACGGGTTCTCCTACAGCTACTCCGGCACCACCAAACAGGCGCTCCCCTGGACGGCGGAACTGATGGAACTCAAAACCCTCGTCGAGCAGCTTACCCAAGCCCGCTTCAATTCCTGCTTCCTCAATCTCTATCATCACGGCGGCGAAGGCATGGGCTGGCACAGCGACGACGAAAAATCCCTCGGCCGGAACAGCATCATCGCTTCCCTGAGCTTCGGCGCGGAACGGGAATTCCGCTTCAAACACAAGCGCCTCCCCGCCACCGCCCGGGTCCTTTTGGAACACGGCAGCCTCCTCGTCATGAAGGACGCCACCCAAACCCACTGGCTCCACAGCATCCCAGAATCAAAGAAAATCTTGATGCCCCGGATCAACCTGACTTTCCGGTGCGTCGTAGGATCATGAGATTCACGCCGCAGCCCCCATTCGACTGGCGGGCAGCAGATCACTTTTGCTCCCAGGATTTCAGCAGGCTTTGGCGCTGGGTTTCGTCCTTGATGGTGTTTGCCCAGATCAAGGCCCCTTCCGGATCGAAAGCGTGGGCTCTGGCCGCGAAACCGGCTGCCGCGCCGTCATAGACCGGGCTGTCGCGGTGCGCTTGCAGCCACGCGGCGACTTCATCGGCGGTTTGCTCATTGGTCCACTCACCCGCCGTGTTGGCGGAGGCATGGAACGTTCCCGCCGAGGCCGGGTGGGTTTCAATCCACGCCAGGACCTCCCCTGCCGGTTGGGATTGCATCAGCGCGGAAGCAATATTGTTCATGGCTCCGCTGGGGAGGGCCGGACTCCCCGCGAACGCATCAAACCAAGGTTTAAGCGTCACGGCGTAGGCCGGATCGCCGTTGATTGCCATTTTCTCGCGGAGCATCTGCCGGAAAAATCCCTGCGCCAACTGCGCTCCGCTGGCAGGGCCTTCATGATAAATGCCATCGACCCAGCCTTTGGGCTGAGGATCCCATCGGGTTGGATCCGGACGATTGGGATCTTTTTCCTTGGCAGGTTGCGCACTTAATTTCGCCAGCCAATTCCTCACTTTTTCCGGGTCATGCGTGGCCATCCGGCCGGCGACCAGGCCCCAAATATTCCGATCCTTGTCCGGATCGAGTTGGTCCAGGGCGGCCAGCGCCCGGTCCGGGTCCACCGCTGCCGCCGCTTCGAACCATCCGGTCATCAGCCCTTTCCGGTAGTTCCCCTCCGGCTGTTTTGAAATCCAATCCCAGCTTCCCCCGACATCCTGCGTGGCCCATCCCACGATGCCATGCCGGACGTTCCAGGTTTCCCAGCCATTCACCACATCGTCGGGACGGCCTTTTTCCGCCAGCCGCTCGCGGCCGACCATGCCGAATTTCTGCATGAACAACTTCCATTCCTCCTCACTGATCCGGCCATCCTTCCGGCTTTTCCACATGGGATCCCAGGCGCTTTCCCAATTCGTTTCATCAATCCCGGCCAGGGCTTCGGCCAGCATCTGCTGCCGTTTGAGCGGATCGCGGCAAGTGCTGAAAGTTTGATAAGAGTCCAGCCAGGTCCCGGAAACAGCACCTCTGGCTCCAGCAGCCAGTGGAGTGGCAGAGGCCGTCCCGGCGGCACCATCGGTTTGTTTGGAGGAACCGGGCAATTTGGCGCTTTCGTGAAGGGAGGAACCGGATTCCAGCCCGTCGACCGGCGTTTTTGTGGTCATTCCCCATTTTAAACCCACTGCCAGGGAAGCCGCGCAGGCTCCCAGCCAAATCCAATCTCGCCGGTTCAGGATAGCCATAATCCTGCGGAACATGGAGAAATGCCCCTGACAAGTAAAGGTCAATCAGTGGGGTATCCGGAATCTGGCGCCCGGTCTGGCAATATGCGCGCCCTCACACTTCCACCTTGTAAACCTGCAGGCGTCCCCACGGCGGCCAGACGCCGTTTTTGGGAGCCGGTTGGCCATTGGCTCCGGCGAGGATCAGGGACTGGCCATCGGCGGTGAAGCGGGCGTGGGTGATGCGTTTTTTGGTGTCGATGGAATGGACGAGACTGCCGTCGGCGGCGGAGAAGAGGGCGGCATTCCAGGTGCCCTGGGCCTGGCGGCCGGCCATGATGAAGTGTTGGCCGTCCGGGTGCCAGGCGATGGCTTCCATCAGGCCGGTGCCGTGCTGGCCGTCCTTGATCTGGTCGAGGCGTTCGCCTTTCTGCCAATTCCAGCGCTGCCAGGTCATCTTGCCGTTTCCGGCCATGGGATCGCCCATCGGACCCATGCCGCAGCAGAGCAGGGTGGATCCGTCAGGAGAAAAGGCGAGGCTGTAAATGCCGCCGCAGTAGTGATGGGTTTTGGTGGTGCCCCACGAGGTGAAGTCAGGGGAATTCCACTGCGCCACCGGCTGGCCATCGGCGCTGGCGGGCAGTCTCCAAATCTTGATATCGCCCATCATGTTGGCGGCGGCGAGATGCTGGCCATCCGGACTGAAGACACAACTCAGCACCGGCGGACCGTGGCTGAAGGCGGCCACGAGGTCACCGGTCAGGGTATCGAAAACCTTGACGGAGGGTTCGGTTTCCGGCGCGGGCTCATACTTCCAGCCACCCGGCAGATATTGTCCGGTGACGGTGGCGAGGTGGCGTCCGTCCGGAGAAAGCGCGAGTTGCCAGTTCCAGAATTGATGGGCCCGCACCCGCCGCCAACAGCGGCGCGTGGCGACATCGTGCCAGAGCAGCCAGCCATCGTAGCCGCCGGAAATCACGGTTTTCCCATCGGGCAACAGAACGCAGCCACTGGCGAAGGAGTGGTGTTTTTCCGCAAAGGGTTCCGCTTTGCCGGTGACAGGGTCCACAGCCTGCAGGGTGCCATCCGCGCAGGCTGCGAAGGCCTGGGTGCCATCCGGGGACAGGGCCAGGCCGAGCACGCCGGCGGGGAGTTGGTGATCGTGGGCGACAGTGAGTTTCATGGGGGTCAGGCCAGCAGGTCGCGGATCGGTTCCATTTTGCTTTCCACGCGGTGGAAGGTTGGCATGCCGGGCAGATCGTATTCCGCGTAGGGATCGATGCCGAGGGCGGTGAAGATGGTGGCGAAGAGATTCTGCTCGTTGTACGGCTTTTCAATCACATCCACGCCGTCGGGGTCGGTGGCCCCGGTGACCACGCCGCGCTTCAGCCCGCAGCCGGTCATCATCAGGCTCCAGGCATTGGGATAGTGATCGCGGCCGCGGGCCTGGTTCATCCACGGCGTGCGGCCGAATTCGCCCATGGCGATCACCAAAGTGGAATCCAGCAGGCCGCGTTCCTCGAGGTCATTCACGAGATGATAGACCACGCGGTCCATCTCCGGCACCAGCATCTGGTGGATCTCATGCTGGAAGACGTGGTTGTCCCAGTTCATGCCATTGGCCACCATCACAAAAGGCGCGCCGTTTTCCACGAGGTGCCGCGCCATCAGGGAATGCTGGGCGAAACTGCCCGGACCATAACGCTCGCGGTCCTTGGCGGGGAGCTGGTTCACATCGAACAGATCGGCGCTGGCGGTCATGCCTTTCATGCGCTCAAAGGCGGCATTCTGGCTGCGGGCGATGGTGCTGCTGCGGTCGCGCTCGTATTTGGCCGTCAGGAAACGACGCAGGGTTTCGCGGGATTCCAGATCGTGCTGCGGGATGGTCGCGGCGGCGGCATTCAGAAGCTGCGTGTAATCGCCACCGAGGCGCACCGGGGCATGTTCCGCGCCGAGCCAGCCGGCCCAGTTGCCGGCTTTGAAGGACTCGAATTCATTGCCGCCGGGAATGGGGTCGAGCAGGATGAAATTGGGAATCGGGTTATCCAATTGTCCCATCGCCTGTGACAGGGCGCTGCCGAGCGTTGGCCGCGTGAAGCCCGCGCGTTCCGGGCTGCCGCGTTGCAGGAGCGAGATCGCCTGGAAGTGCTCCGGCTGGCTCGTCTTCATGCTGCGGACGATGTTTAGCTTGTCCGCGATGCCCGCGCAGTGCGGCATCAGGGAGGAAAAGTGGACGCCGGGAAGTTTGGTGGGAATGCTGCCGAACGGACCACCGCCGGGCCGTCCGGGTTTCGGGTCCCATGTCTCGAACTGGCTGGGCGCCCCGCAGAGCCAGAGCAGGATGCAGTGTTTTTGCGCTTTCTTGGTTTCGGCCGCGAAGACGGGATTATGAAACAGCCCGGCAAAGCTGGCCGCACTGGCCAACGCTCCGCCGCCAAGACCTTTGAGGAACAGGCGGCGGTGGATCTGGTGCTCGTTGGTTGCGCACTGTCCGGGGATGAGGGAAGGGGAATCGGATTTCATCTTCAAGGGACAGTCAGAAATTCCGCGCTGGTCATCAGCGCCCAGAGCAGATCGCGGACCGCACCGGCGGCATCGTCCGGGCGGGCCGTCAGGAAGGCTTCGGCAGAAGCCGCTTCGGCAGCATCCGCCGCACGGCCGTAAACGGCGAGGAAGGCTTCACGGACTTTCGCGGAAGCGTCCGGCAAAGTGGCGAGGCGTTCTGCGGTGTTGCCATTGGCCGGTTTCAGCAGGTCCGCGAGGATCGGGGAATTGGTGAGGAACTGCGCTTGTTGGAAGGTCGCATTGTAGTTTTGCGGCAAGACGTCGGGCAGCGCCGTGATGGTGGCTCGGCGCAGGGTATCGTCGTCCGCCGGCAGGCCGGAGGCGATGCGCCAGGAGCGGGCAATCTGTTCGGCGGTGAGCGGGCGTTCCAGTGATCCTGCGAAGGCTTCCGGCGGCGCGTCGGCAGCAGGTGCCAGCGCATAGGCGCGGCTCAGCACGAGGCCGCGCACGAGGCGGCGGATGTCGTATCGGTTGGCCGCAAAATCCTTCGCCAGCCAGTCGAGCATTTCTGGATGACTGGGCGGATTGCGCGCGGTCATTTCGTCCATGGGATGCACCAGGCCCCGGCCCAGCAGCGCGGCCCACAGGCGGTTCACCAAGGCGCGGGCCAGCAGCGGATTGTCATGCGTCGCGGCATCGGCAAACGCTTCGCGGCGGGAGAATTTGGGCACCCGCACCTTGGCTTTGGCATCAAGGTATTTGTCATCGCTGTCCGATTCCTTTTGGTCGCCCGCGGGCCAGGTTTCCGGCACCGTATGACCTGTCAGGAGGGTGACGGTTGCGGGTTGCGATTCCTTGTGCAGGTTCGTGAAATTGATGAAGCCCCCCACGGCGGACTCGCTCACGCTGGACGTGCCTTCCACGTTTTTGCTGCGGTTGAAGGCGGCGACCAAGCCCCAGTAGTGGCCCTGCTTGATTTCGCGGGCCAGCGGGTGGTCGTGGCACTGGGCGCAATCGATCTTCGTGCCGTAAATGAGGGGAGCAACGGCTTCGGCGATTTGCTGGTGTTCGTTGCGGCGCTCGTAGAGAAACCATGACGCGCCCTTGGTTTCCGGCTTGTCTTCCGGCCGGGCCGCCAGCAAATCGCGCACCGTTTGATTCCATGGACGGTTGTCCCGGAAATTGTGTTCCAGAAACGCCCACCAGCCATTCTTTTTGCGGCGGTCCTCATGATTGTCCCGCTTGCCGCGGCCCATCAGGAAGGCGTCCCACAACTCGCGCATCCGCACCGGATAGTCGTTGGATGCCAGCAAACGGTCCACGAGGGCAGGGCGGCGCGAGTCGGCCGGGGTTTGATGGAATTCAGCCAGTTCGGTGGCCGTGGGGATGCGCCCGGCGAGATCCAGCGTGACGCGCCGCGCCCAGGTGGTGTCGTCCACGGCGTGGGCCGGAGTCAGTCCCCGTTGCGTCCAGCTTTCGGTCAGGAAAGTGTCTACGGCCAAGGTCACTGAGGCAAACGCCCGGGGGCTGGCGGGCGCTTGGGCGGCAGGTTCTGCGGGAGCGGAGGCTAGCGCGGTGATCCATTCGTGAACCATGGCGCGTTCCGCGTCCGAAAGCTGCTTTTTGGGTGGCATGTGGGGATCAGCATCCGCGGCGAGTTGCAGATAAAGCCGGCTCTCCTCCGGTTTGCCGGGAATCACCGCCGGACCTTCATCCCCGCCTTTCATGACGGCGGCAGGGGTGTCGAGCTCCAGTCCCCCCTTTTGCTCAATGGGGCCGTGGCATTTGGCGCATTGCACATCAAAGAGCGGCTGCACCTTTCCGGCCCACAAGGCCGCTGCATCCGCCGCCACGGCAGGCCGGAGGAGCGCCAGCATCAAAGGGGCGACCAGAATGTAGGGGGAGGGAGTCATGCCGGGATGGAAGCGCTCCGGCGTGAACGGGCGGGCGGCAGGTTGTCTTTCAGGGGAGGAGCACTCCGCGGGAGGGGGACTAACGAGATGCCTGGAGGGGCTCCTCCCAACGGGATTGGGACCCTGCCGTATTTTTGCTCCAGCCAACGCCGTCAGGGACGACTGGGGAACTGGCAATGGGGAAACGAACTTGGCCATCCGGGCTCTGCTGGCCAGCCAGCGCTTGGAGCATCGGTGAGTCTGCCCGCCCAAGCCAGACGTGCTACACTCAGAAATCTCGCCGGATCTGGAAAGATGGCAGATTTTTTCAAAACCGCCGTGTCCTCCACGCCCACGCTTCAGGGCGGCTGCCCCCCGGGGAGAACCATCATCCGTATCCCGCTGGACCCTGGAGGCCACCTCTTCGCCTGGTTGCTGGCCGAATATGTGGCGCTGTAGCCGATTCCGTCTTGCCGGAAGGCAAGGGAGGATGGATGGCATCGGACAACATGGGCCGGTTTTTAATTTCGCGTTTCCTCAGCCTGCTGGCGGTGCTGGCAGTGGTGTTGACGCTGACGTTTGTGCTCTTCCGCACCTCGCCGGGTGGCCCGTTTTCTTTTGAACGGGATTTATCGGCGGATGCGATTCTGGCCAAGGAAGTGCAGTACAAGTTGGACGGGCGGCTCGAGTGGCAGGTGGCACGCTGGTGGGGGGATGCGTTGCGGGGGGATTTCCGGGAGTCGATGAAGTCGAAGAACTTCACCGTGGCGGAGATTCTGCGGCAGAGTCTGCCCGTGAGTTTTGCCTTGGGTGGCGTGGCGTTTGTCCTGGCAGCGACGGGGGGCATCGCGGTGGGAGCGCTGGCGGCGGCGCGGAAAAATGGCTGGCCGGACCGGTTGGCCATGACAGGAGCGCTGTTGGCGATTTCGTTGCCGACTTTTCTGACGGGACCGTTGCTGGTGATGGGATTTGCCCTAAAACTGGGGTGGTTTCCGGTCGGGGGATGGACCAGTTTGAAACATGTGGTGCTGCCGGCGGTGTGTCTGGCGATTCCTTATGGGGCCTATGTGGCGCGGCTGATGCGGAACAGTATGGTGGAGGTGCTGGGTGCGGATTTCATCCGGACGGCGCGGGCGAAGGGCTTGGCGGAGCGCCAGGTGATTTTCAAACACGCGCTGAAAGTGGCCGTGCTGCCGGTGGTGAGCTATCTTGGGCCGCTGGCGGCAGGATTGCTGACGGGCAGTGTGGTGGTGGAAAGTATTTTTGGGATTCCGGGGGCCGGGCAGCACTTCGTGAACTCCATCCTGAACAAGGATGGCTTTCTGCTGATGGGCGCGGTGGCGGTGTATTGTGTGCTGCTGGTGGTGCTGAATTTCTTTGTGGATGTGATCTACTGCGTGCTGGACCGCCGCATCAAATTGTATGAGTAGCGCCGCCCTCTCCATCGCCGCCCCCGGGCGTGCCGCTTCTGATCCGCTGACCGGCTGGGAACGGCTGAAGCTGGACCGGATGGCCATGCTTTCGCTGACGGTCCTGGTGTTGTCAGCATTGGCGTGTTTTATCGCGCCGCCGTTGATGGAACCGGCCAGGAATATGACGAGCGCCGCCACCTTCAGTCCTCCGGGGACGCCGGTCACGGTCGCAGACGGGGCGCTTTATCAGGCCTGGCTGGGGACGGATGCGAGTGGCCGTGATGTACTTTACCGGGTGCTTTCCGGAGGGAGGGTTTCGCTGGTGGTGGGTTTGTGCGCGGCGGCAGTGAGTTTGTTTATCGGGACCCTGGTGGGGATGACGGCGGGATTTTATGGGGGAAAAGTGGACAGCTTCCTGATGCGGTTGGTCGATGTGCTTTATGCCAATCCGCGCGTACTTTTTGTGCTGATTCTGATCAGTGCCCTCACGGGACCGCTCAATCTGTGGATCAATGATGCCCGTGCTGCCGCCGATGCGCGGAACTGGATGACCATCAAGGCTTGGGTGGACGGAGCAATTCCGTATCAGCGGACGATTATTCTGATCTTCTGCCTCGGCTTTATCGAGTGGCTGACGATGGCGCGGATTGTCCGCGGCCAGGTCCTGGTGCTGAAGGAGCAGCAATTCATCGCCGCGGCCCGCGTTTTGGGGCAGTCGCAGTGGAAAATCATGATCCGCCACCTGCTGCCGAATTTGTGGACTGTCATTTTGACCTATCTCACGCTGACGGTGCCGGTGGTGGTACTCGACGAGAGTTTTCTCAGTTTTCTGGGGCTCGGCATTGAAGAGCCGGCGTCGAGTTGGGGGACCTTGTTGAAGGAAGGGGCCGGGGCAGTGAATCCGTTGATTTCCCGCTGGTGGCTGCTGGTCACCCCGGCCGTGGCCATGGGCCTGACTCTGCTGGCGTTGAATTTTTTAGGAGACGCCTTGCGCGACGCGTTCGATGTGCGTTAATGATACCGCGTCAGGCGCTGGTAAACTTGAATTTGATTAAGCATCCTTAGAAATAATGCTTGCTGAAGTTCTGATAATTCTTATACTAGTGTCACCTGTGGCGGCTTCTGCGGGCATAGCTTAGTGGTAAAGTTCCAGCCTTCCAAGCTGGCCAGGCGGGTTCGATTCCCGCTGCCCGCTCCACTAAAAGCCGCAGGGAAAATTGCTTTCCCGATGCGCCGTCCCCTTTTTCCCGTGCTCCTAGTGGTCATGCCGGGATTATTGCTGTCATGGGGCGAACGGTTGCACGCCCAGTCCGGAGTAAAAATAATTAAAGTGGACTGCGCTCCGGTATTGGAAAAAATGCGGGCCGACATCGCTGCAGACCCCAGTCGGCTGATTCTTGCGGTGGAGGATGCGCTCACGACCAATGAAGCCTGCGCCTGCCCGATCATCCGCACGGCGGTGAATCTCGCGGGACGCGATCCCTCTTTGACCCCTCAAATTGTCGTGGCCGGCGTCCGCCTGGCCCCATCCGCAGCCGCCCGGATCACCGAATGTGCCCTGATGGAAGCGCCCGATTTGGCTGAAACGGTCCGCGCCGCTCTTGCCAAGGAACTGGGGGAAGGGGCCGTCCCTTGGCTTGCTCCTGCTGCTGAGCCGCCTGCTGTTACAGAAGTTATTCCCACGGAGCCTGAGCCGGGGACGGATAACCAAGGCAAAACCCCTGTGAGCGGGAATACCGCCCCCTTGGCGGAATCCAAAGCTTCGTCTGATGATCCGGAAGAGTTTTGGCCGGCGGTCGGGATTTCGGGCATTTATGTAGTGATGCCGTCTCAAAATGGGGCAGCTGCGTCAGTCACTTCCCTTGAGAGTGTGGTGGTTCCACGGATCATTACGACCCGGAAAAAGCTCCCGAGACGCCCCAGTTCACCCCTCACGCGCCATATTCCCGAATAAACCTGACGTTTTTCTGAATAATTACCTTGAAAGCATCGCGCCCCACTGGCACAATACCGTTTTTAATGGGCACTTCGGTGTTCACTGCACCCCTCCCCCGCTGAACTGAATTTTTAACCAAGCTTCCATGAAACGACAAATTTGCCTGCTCTCCCTCGCCTCCCTCGCCGTCCTCAGCACCGGTGCCCATGCTCAAGGGCTCCTCAGTCTTGGTCAACGCGATGAGTTTGAGAAAAAACTGCCCTTTTCTGTCACGGTGGGTCTTGGCGCTGGCTGGGATTCCAATGTGAACCTCAGCCCCAACAATGAGCAGGACAGCGCCTTCATCAAAGGCACCGTGATTGCGGAATACAGCACCGGTGACCGCCGCACCTCCTACACCTTCGGGCTCACTTACAATCCCTTTTACTACATTGATGCCCCTGAAGGCGTCGATGAGTTCCAGCAGAGCGCCAGTGTCAATTTTGCCCTCCGCCACCGCGTCAACCCACGTTTGACCATCACCGATAATCTCTACTTCGCTTACGAGTATGAGCCAAACTACCAGATCGGAACTTCGGTGGCCCGCCGCACCCAGCCCTATATTTACGGATACAACAATCTGAATGTGGCCTACGCGTGGACGAAGCGGTTCTCCACCGTCACTGGCTACACCCTGTCCGGAATCGATTATGATTCGGACGCCGATTCCGGTGAGAACTACATCTCCAACCTCTTCTCGCAGGATTTCCGCTACGCATTTACCAAACTCACCACCGGGGTGCTGACCTATCGGTATGGCATCACGGAATATGACAGCGGCTTCGGGGATTACACTTCCCAGTATTTCCTGGGAGGCGTCGACCATTCCTTCAGCCGCCGCACCACCGGGAGTTTCCGGGCGGGTGCTGAGGTGCGAGATCGGGACAATGGTGGCAGTGATACCAACCCCTACGCAGAAGCCAGCTTCTCCCACAGCATCGCCAAACAAACCTACGTCCGTTGGTATGGCCGTTACGGTTTCGAAGACGCCGACATCGGCACCTATCAGGATCGGACCTCCTTCCGGACCGGCGTGAGTGTGCAGCAGCGCTTCACCAACCGCCTCGCGGGCAATCTCGGTGCAAACTATGTCTTCGACAGCTACCAAGGCGGCACGCCTGAAACCGACGACAACGTGATCGAAGTCAGCCTCGGTCTCGACTACAACGTCTACAAGAATCTTGTCCTCAACACCGGCTACTCCTTCACGACCACCAGTTCTGATGTGGCCGCCCGGGAATATGATCGTCATATCCTCTCGCTGGGCATGACCGCCAAGTTCTAAGTCGGCCTTCCTTGGATTGAACACTTCAGCCCTCACAGTGTCTTTTGATACTGTGAGGGCTTTTCCTTTACAGAATGCATTCCGGACGGTATTCAATACCAGTCTTAACCTTCAAATTCACCCCCCACGATGAAAGAGCAGCTCGCTGAATCCAAGATGCACGCCCTCGACTACTGGCAGGTCGTCCGCAACCGCTGGGGGGTGATCCTCCTTACCTTCTTCCTCGTCCTTCTGGCGTCCCTCGTCATTGTGGCCCTTTTGGATAAGAAATACGTTGGGCGCACCAGCCTTCAGGTCCACCAGATTGCGCAGACGGAAGTTTTCGAAGGTGGAAACAATGCGAGCCGCATGAACAACCTCAGCGGCAACTTCCTTGAGACTCAATTCAAAATCATCACCTCCCGTGAGACTCTTCTCCAGGTCGTGAACAAAAAAAACCTCAAGGCCCGATGGGAAATGTCGGAAGATGATGCCGTCAGCAAACTGAGCCGCATGATCGAAACAGAGGAGGAACGAGGAACGGAAATCATCTCGATCGAAGTTTACAGCAATAAATACGACGAGGCTGCCGAGTTGGCGAATGCCGTGCGCGAAGCCTATGAAGAACGCCGGAACCAAACGGAAAAGGACCGGGTGGAAGGCTTGGTGGGAGCCCTCAGCCTGAAACTGAAGGCGCAGTCGACGGACGTTGAAGAAGCCCGGGCGGAAATGATGCAAATCATGACCCAATACGGCATCGTGGATCTACAGTTCGGAAATTCTACCCGGGGCATGAGCGGCACGCTCGGCGGTACGGATGAGGATCTTCGGAGTAGTTCTCAAAACGTTCTGGAGATGCAGACCAAGGTGGCTACTCTAAAAGCAAACCTGCAGAATCTTCAAAAACTGACCGGGGAAAACCTGATCGAATATGCGATGAGTCTCGGAGTCGAGGATGACACCATCCGGAGCTTCGCCACCGTCTACAAAAAGGACCGGGTGGAATATGAAAGAATGACAAATTCGGGCTTCGGCAAACGCCACCCGAAAGTCCAGGGCCTCGCCTCTCAGATTGACAAGGAGAAACAAATCCTCATGACGGCGGCCGAAAATTACCGGGACAGCCTGACGGTAATGATCAAAAATGTCGAGGATGCCCTGAAGAGCGTCACAGATATCCGCAACACAAAGAAGGAGGAATCGCTGGAAGAAAAGAAAAATTCCGCCGCTTATTACAAGGCCAAATCGAGCTATGAAATGAAGCTGGATTTGCTCAATCAGATGCGGGAAACCTTCCTCAAGACGGAGGTCAACATGCTCCTGCCGCGCGTTCCGATTCAGGTTCATGAAATCGCCAAGCCGGATCTTACTCCTGCCCGTCCGAACGTTCCTCTGCTGCTCGGCATCGGAGCCGGCCTCGGACTGATTCTCGGGTTGGTGCTCGCCTTCTTCCTCGAATACCTCGATACCAGCGTCAAGACTCTCGACGATGTGGAACGCTATCTCGGAGTTCCGGTCCTGGCGGTCATTCCGAAAGACGTGGGCGTGCTCCACAAGCAGAGCGGTCTCAGCCCGGACGCGGAAGCCTACCGAATTCTGCGCACCAACATCGAATTCAACCGGAAGAGTGCCGATGCCAACGCCATCACCATCGTCTCCGGCGGTGCCGGCGAAGGGAAGTCCACCACCTTGGTCAATCTGGCCTACATCTGCGCCCAAGGCGGATATAACACCCTCATGATCGATGGTGACCTGCGCCGTCCCAAACTGCACACCTTCTTCGACATCAACAACTCGGTCGGCCTTACTAATTACTTGACCACCGCGCTGCAGCTTGAGGACGTCATCCTCCAGACGCCGATCGAAAACCTCTACTTCATGCCGTCAGGGATTCTTCCTGCCGATGCGGCCGGGATTCTCAATAGCCGCCGCATGTCCGAGCTCATTGCTGACGTTAAAAACCGTTTCGATCTGGTCCTGATCGACTCCCCGCCAATCCTGGGCGTCAGCGATGCCTCCGTGCTGGCTTCGGAAGTGGACCTCACCATCATCGTGATCCAGCACCGCAAACTGCCCCGCACCATGCTGATGCGGGTCAAACAGGCAATTGAAAACGTCGGAGGCAATTTGCTCGGGGTGGTCCTCAACAACGTGGATGTCCGCAGCGACAGCCAGTATCAATACTACACCAGCTACTACACCTATTACTCCCCGACCAACATGGAGAAGAGCCGTCCCGCCCGGGGCGCTGCTTCCGCCAGCGCAGGTCCTGCCCGCACCAGTACCCCTGCGGGCGGTGCCCGGAAAGGAGACGACGAAGACTATTGATTGAACGACTTACGCCCGAACCAATCCAACCTTTATCCCCCTCTCTACCCATGAAATTCCTCACCTATCTCCTGGCCACCTGCCTGCTGGCGTTGGTCCCTGCCAAGGCCCAGATGGCTGGTGTTCTCAAGGCCGGCGACTCGGTTAATATCGAGCTCAAAACCCCGGCCGAAGATGCCCCCAATCTGACCACCACCTACGCCGTTTCCGATCGCGGCACCATCAAGATGCCCATGCTGGAGCAGGAAATCCCAGCGGCTGGGATCACCGCCTCCACTCTGGCGCGGCGCATCGAGTCGGCGTATAAAGCAGCCGATATTTACACCGCTCCGATGATCAACGTGACCTTGCCTTCAATCACCGACGGCGGTATCGCCAACCACGTAGTGAGTGTCGGTGGAGAGGTGCGGGCGACCGGGGAATTCCCCCTGCGTCAGGGTATGACTCTCATGGCCGCCATCAATCGTGCCGGTGGATTCACGGAGTTTGCCCGGACCAAGGGGGTCAAACTCCTGCGTGGAAACCGCGAGACGGTCTATGACATGCGCAAAATAAATCCGGACGGTTCCAACAATCCGGTTCTCATGGATGGAGACCAGATCATCGTGCCGGCAGGCTGAGATCCGCATGTTCCTGAATTGAATTTCAACAAGACAGCGCCCTTTGACCGGGGCGCTGTTTTTGTCTCCACTCACTGACATGACCCCGGTATCCCCTCTTGGTCCAGGCGCGGCGCTGATTGGGCTGGATTATGGAGAAGCCCGGATTGGGGTGGCCGGATCAGACGCGCTAGGGTTCCTCGCCCATCCCTTGGAAACGGTTGATTCCCAACCGCGGCCAGCCGCCTTGCGCCGCATCGTGGAGATTTTTCACCAACGTCGTGCTGCAGGAATCATCCTGGGTTTGCCGGTGCGTGCGGATGGCGAGGAGGGCAGTGCGGCTGAAAAAGTGAGACGTTTTGCAGAATCCCTCCGCCCACTGCTCCCGCAAGGAACCGCCATCGCCTTTCAGGACGAATACCGCTCCACGGTGCAAGCTACCGAGCACCTGCGTGCGGCCGGCAAGCGGACAAAATTCCACCGCCCCCTGATTGATCAGGCCGCGGCGGTGGTCATCCTCCAGGATTTTTTGGACGCGCATGCCGCGCCCTTGCCGGAAGGACTGGCGGACGGCATGGAATAGTTTCCCTTATGCCGCGCCTCCGTCTCACCCTCGCCTATGATGGCCGCCCGTTCGCGGGATGGCAATCGCAGCCGTCGGGTCAAACCGTGCAGGACATCCTGGAGAATGCCTTTCTCCAAATCCTGCCCGAGCAGCCGGTGCGGGTGACCGCCAGCGGACGGACCGACGCCGGGGTCCACGCCCTCGGGCAAGTGGTGCATTTTGACACGCCGGCTGGGAGCGCCTTGCCGCCCGACGCCTGGCTGCGGGCCCTCAATGTCCACCTGCCGCCGTCCGTCCGCGTCATGGAGAGCCGGATGGTGCCGGATACCTTTCATGCCCGCTTCGATGCCACCGGCAAGACCTACCGCTACCGCCTATGGACCGGTGCGGTGCTGCCTCCTTTGGAAGCGGGCCTCGCCTGCCATCATCCCCGTCCCTTGGATCTTACGACCCTGACCGGAGCCTGCCAGGCGCTCCAAGGAACGCATGACTTCACGAACTTTGCCGCGTTCCGTGGCCATGAAGACGGCACTGAGGACAATGTCCGCACCCTCTGGACCGTGGCGCCCAGTGTGGAAGGCGCGGTGCTGACCCTGACGTTTCATGGTTCCGGTTTCCTCTACAAAATGGTGCGGCTGCTCACCGGAGGTCTGCTGCGGGTCGCCACGGGCCGTGAATCCCTCATTTGGTTGACCGATCTGCTGCACCGCCGCGTTCCTGGCAAATGCGCCCACGTGGCGGCGGCTGCGGGACTCTATCTGGTCGAAGTTGATTACCCTGATATGGCATGACCCCGCTGGCCCAAATCATCATCGAGCGCCTGCGGGCGGAGGGCAGCATGCCTTTTTCCAGCTTTATGGCGGCCGCCCTCTACCACCGGGAGCACGGCTATTACACCTCGTCGCGGGGCCGGACGGGGCGGGGCGGGGATTTTTTCACCAGTGTCAGTGTCGGACCTGTTTTCGGGCAGATCATGGCCGGGGAGTTTTGTGCCGCATGGGAACGCATGGGGAAACCAGCCGACTTCACCCTCATCGAGGCGGGCGCCAACGACGGGCAATTCTCCCTCGATGTCCTGAACTGGGCCCATCAGCACCGGCCGGATTTTCTCCAGGCCTTGGTTTATCAAATTGACGAACCGCTGCCCGGCATGGCCGCCCTTCAGCTGGGGACCCTGGCTTCCTACAGCTCCCAGGTGACCCATGACAGGGTCGATGCCGCCGCGCACGGTTGTTATTTCGCCAACGAACTCCTGGATGCCATCCCGTGCCGCCGCGTGCGGTTTACTGGCGGCCGATGGCAGGAACTCCACGTGGGGCTGGATGCGGAGCAGCATTTTTGCTGGCTGGAGCGGGAACCGGAAGACCGGGCCCTTTTGAAGCGCCTCGCTTGGTTGGGAGATGACTTTCCGGAAGGTTATACCACCGAAATCGCCCCGGCGGCGGCCTCCCAGCTGCGGCTTGCGGCTGCCCGCCTCGAGCAAGGCTATCTGTTTTTTGCCGACTACGGCTACCCGGCCCGGGATTATTATGCGCCGCACCGCACCTCCGGCACGCTGCGGTGCTACCGTCGGCACCGGGCGCACGAGGACCCCTTCGACGGGATCGGGGAGACCGATCTCACCGCCCACGTCGATTTTTCCCTCGCCGCCACCACGGCCGTCCAATCGGGTTGTGAGGTGTTGGGGTTTCTGGATCAGGCCCGCTTCCTCACTGCCGCCGCGGCCCAAACCTTGAAGGAAATGGATCAGGCCTCTGTCGCCGGCACGGCATGGCAGCGGCAATTCCAAACCCTGACGCATCCCGCCCATCTCGGGCAGAAATTTCATTTCCTCGTCCTGGGCAAAGGGGTCTCCGGCCTTCCTCGCCCGGCCAGTCTCACTTTCGCCCGGCCAACGGCCACGGCGGACCTGTTGGACCCGATATTCCGGACGGTGGAAGATGAGGCATGAATCGCTGGTGCGGCACCTGTGACGGGCGTAAGTCAAAGCATGGAACCGACCCGCGAAATGACCCCGCCGCCGCTGCGGCAGCAAATCCTCGACGCCTACGAGTCCCACCTCCGACGCGAGGGTCATCCGCCAGCTTCCGTCTTCCGGTTTGCCGAAGCCCACGGTTTTACAGAGCGCGATTTCTTCGCCGAATTTCCGTCTTTGGAAGCGGTGGAGTCCGCGTGGTGGGTGGCGAGGCTGGACCATGTCATCGAATCCGTGGAGAGCGGCCCGGAGTGGGAATCCTTCAGCGCCCGCCACCGCATGCTGGCCTTCCTCTTCGCCTTTTCCGAGGCGTCCCTCGATTTCCGTTCGCTCCTCTTGGTGCGTCTGCAGGGCCGGAGTGTCCTGACCAATCCGCCGGAACTGGCTGCGTTCGAAGACCGCTTCCTCGGTTTTGCCCAACGGCTGTTGGAACACGGGCGCGTTCACGGTGAAATCGCTTCGCGCGGGCCGCTCAGCCGGCTGTATCCGCAGGCGGCCTACCGGTTATTCCGCAGCGTGATCGATTTCCACCTTCGTGATACGAGCCCGCGTTACGAGCGCACCGATGCCTTCATCGAGAAATCCACCGCAGTCCTGTTCGACCTTATTGGCAGACAAGTAATGGATTCGGGATTCGATCTCCTGCGGTTTCTGCTGCCCAAGTGGACCAACCGGGCCTGACCTGACCTTATGGAGCCCACCCCCGACCCCGGATCCGGCCAAGACAGCATCCGCAGCACCCCGCTTTCCCGCATGGCAGCCCTCGCAGGAGCCGGCGCCTCCGTGGGGATGAACTATCTGAAATATTACGGCCAGCGCGCGGTGTCGAAGGCGCCTGCGACCGCCGCCCGCGAGGCCCTGGATGAAGCGAATGCCAGCAGGATTTACGAAACCTTCAGCCAACTCAAAGGCGGGCCGCTCAAGCTGGCGCAAATGCTCAGCATGGACGATCAGCTGCTGCCGGCCGCCTACGCTTCCCAGTTTTCCAAAGCCCAATATTCGGCCCCGCCGCTTTCATGGCCGTTGGTCCGCCGCACCATTGAGCGGGAATTCCGCCAGCCGCTCGAGGCTCTCTACGATCAGTTTACGCCCCAGGCCGCGCACGGCGCATCCATCGGTCAGGTGCACCGCGCTTTGCTGCAGGGTCAGGCGGTTGCGGTCAAAGTCCAGTATCCAGGCGTCGCCGAAAGCCTGACCAGCGACCTCCGGGTCGTGAAACCCTTGGCCCTGCAAATGCTCGGGCTGCGCGAGTCCGATGTCGCCCACTATTTCAAGGAAGTGGAGGCCCGCCTGCTGGAAGAGACCGATTATGTCATGGAACTGCGCCGGTCGCAGGAACTCGCCGCGGCCTGTGCCAGCCTCGAAAATGTCAGGTTTCCGGCGTTCCATCCCGGCCGCTGCTCGGACCGCGTCCTGACCATGGATTGGATCGAAGGGCAGGCGCTCGACCGCTTTGCCGATGGTCCCGCCAGCCAGGAAGAGCGCAATCGGATCGGTCAGGCGCTCTGGGACTTCTACGCCCATCAGATGCACCGCCTGCTGCATTTCCATGCGGATCCCCATCCGGGAAACTTCCTGGTCAGGGAAGGCCAGCTCTGGGTGCTCGATTTCGGCTGCACCCGGGCCATCAGCCAGGACTTTCATGACCGGCAATTTGCTCTCCTGAACCCCGCGCTGCTGCAGGACCCGGACGCATTCGCCCGTGCCCTGCGGGGGTTGACGATCCTCCTGCCGGAGGACACCCCGGAAACGGCCACCAAAATCCTCACATTGGCCCGGCAATCCATCGAACTGCTGGCCCGCCCCTTTCAGGCCGCAATCTTCGACTTCTCTGATCCGGCATTTCTGAAGGCCATCTACGACATGGGGGAAACCAACCGCAAAGACAAATCCCTGCGCTCCCTGCGGGGTGCCCGCGGCCCGGCCGAATCTGTGTATTTCAACCGGGCCTATTTTGGCCTGTATAGCCTGCTCCACCGGCTGCGGGCAGAGGTGAGGACCGGATAACCATCCTCGTTCCGCATCCCTCCGGATAGGAATCCGGAAGGCCGCCGGTGCTATCGAAAGCCTATCCCGGGAAATTCCCTGGCATAATGGGCTGCTTGCTGCTATTAGCGTCTGCCGCGCTCATGTCAGAGAACTCTCCCTCTCCTTTCCGCATGCTGCGTTGGGCAGGAGCGGCGCTGTGTTCTGCCGTAGCTTTCGGCCCGTTGATCCTGGACGCGGCCATCGATCCGCCGCCGCCCGCTCAGGAAGCCCCCCCTGACAATCTCACCGCCTCCGGGCTGATCAGCCAGGGGCGTGCGGCCTTTGAGGCCTCCGATTTCGAAAAAGCCGAAAAGCTGCTCGACCAGCTTGTGGCCGATTACGGGGAAAATCCCGACGTGGCTCCCCACGTGGATGAAATCCGCCCCCTCCTCGCCATGTGCAAGGTGAAGCGGGGCGATTTTGAGGCCGCGATCACCCTGATTGGCCAATCCCTCAAGCACCCCGGGCTCCCGGCGGCCGCCCGGGAGGAACTCAGCTTTTGGCAGGGCATCTGCCTCCTGCGCACCGGTGACACCCCCGGAGCCCAGGAAGCGTTCGGGGCTTATTACGCCGATCCGGCCCACGACCGCACCCGCCGCTTCGAGGCCTTTCTGTTATTCGGCACGGGATACCTGCAATTGGAAGACTACCCTGCTGCGGCCGATTTTTTCGCGGATCAAATCCCCAAACTTCCTCCGGACCAAAAGGAAGTCGCCGGCCGGGCCCGGGTGCTCCTGCTCCACAGCCTGATGGAGGCCGGCCGGCCCGACGAGGCCCTGACGATCGTGCGCGGGTCTTTTGCTGAATTGTCAGGGATGACCCAGGTGGTTTCCTTCCAGCTCCTGACGCTGCAGCTGGGCGCGGAGTTTCTCGAAAACGAAAAGTGGTATCAGGCCATCGCCTGTCTGAACCGTCTCTGGCCCCGCGCACGCCTCCTGGAGCACCAGCACGCCCGCCAGGCCGAGTGGCAGGCCCGCCGTGACTTGCTGAAAAAAGAAGGAGCCAAACGGGAAGCGCTTGTCTTCCAGATCGATGGCATCCTGGCGCGCATCAGCCGTGAACTGGAGCAGTTCGAAAAAATCGAAAGTTACGATGCCGCCCGCCAACTGCGGCTCGCCCAGGCGTTCATGGGCCTGCAACGCTGGCGCGAGGCCGGGGCTCTCCTCGAAAGTGCCGTGATCGGACTGCCTCCTGACAAGCTCCTGCAGGACGCCGCGCAGACTGAACTGGCTTCGTGGCAGCAAATCCCGCGCTGGGACAAAGTGCTGGAAGCCACCACCCGTTATCCCGGCCGTTTTCAGAGTGCCGCCGGGGCTCCGGAAATTCCGCCGCTCCGTCTTGCCCGCGCCGAGGCCCTGCACGGGCTCAACCGCACCGAGGAAGCGGAACGTCAGTATGGCGACCTCGCGGAGGATTTCCCGGAGCATCAACTGGCTGCCCGCGCCTACTTTATGGGAGGCATCTGCCAGATGGAACTCGACCGCCCGGAAGCCGCCGTCTTCACTTTCCGCCAGTTGCGCGAACGTTTTCCAAAAAGCCCGCTGCGTGCTGATGCCCGCTATTGGGAAGGGATGGCCCTGACTTTTCAAAAGCAATGGTCCGCCGCCCGGGATGTGCTCGCCGCCTATCTGAAAAATCACCCGTCCGGCAGCAATGCCTCCGATGCCGTCTTCGAGCGCGCCCGCTGCCTGCACCATCAATTCCAGCACGAGGCCGCGGCCCGGGAGTTTGCCGGATTCCTCGAAGATCACCCGGATCACCTGCGGCACGCCGAAGCCACTTTGCTGCTCGGTGAATCCCTCATGGCCTCGGGCCGGATGGATGATGGCTTGGTGGCATTGGGAAAAATTCCTGAATCTGCGGACCGGATATTTGAGGAAGCGCAATTTAAAATCGGTGAAGGCCTGCGCCGGCTGGAACGCCCGGAGGCTGAACGTGCTCACTTCGCCCGTTTCATCACTTCGCACCCCCGCAGCCTCCGTTTGGCGGAAGCGGTGCTTCAGCAAGGAAAGGCCGCCGCCAAGGCCGGTGATCCGGACGCGGCCCGCATTCTCTACTGGGCCACCTTGGAGCGGCTGGGCGACGACCCTGCCAGTCAGGGCGTGGAAGATTTGCTGCTCGCCACCCGCCGGCTTTATCCAGGCGGGGAAGGGATTGCCAAGCTGATGGAGAAGCTGGACACTCTGCACCGTGAAGCCCGTGCGGCGGGCCGGAAAACCATGGCGGTCCGTGCCTTGTGGGCCCGCGGCCATCTGCTGCGCGAAACTTCCCCGGATCAGGCCCGGGTCGTTTTTATGCAACTCGGCGACCTGCTGGATCCCGCGCTCCACCACCCGCGCCTGCTCGCTGACTGCGCCGACGCGCGCCGGGAGGCTGGTGCTCCCCGCACCGCGCGCGATCTCTATGAAGCCCTCCGCAAGTGGCATCCCCGGGCCATCGAAAAGGAACGCGCCTCCTATGGCCTGGGCATGCTGGCGCTGGCCGCCGGCCAACCGGACGAGGCCCTGCTTTGGTTTGAGCGCAGCGGTCACGAAGCGGTCGGCGGCACGGCCGGTGGTGACGCCATGATCGAACAAGCCATCCTGCTGCGCAATGCCGGCAAGGAGGAGGATGCCACCAACCTCCTCGAAAAAGTCACCACCAGCCGGCTTTCCCAGCATCGTCAAAAAGCCCGCGCCCTCCTGGAACTGGGGCGCTGTGCCCTCGCCCAGTCAAATCCCGGTGCCGCCGCCCGTCACTTTGAAAGATGTTATTTGTCGGGAGCCAAATTCCGTGAATTTGCCGCCTCCGCCTGGCTGGAACACGGACTCGTTTTGGAATCCATCAACCAGCCGGAGGAAGCCGCCAACGTTTACCGTGCCCTGCTCGCCAAACGCGATTTCGCCACAACCCCTCCTGCCAGCCGGGCCCGCGAGCGCCTCAAATCCCTGACCGGAGGCCAACCATGAAATCAGCCGCCCTCCTGCTTTGCCTGACTGTGGGTTTTTCCTCCGCCCAGGACACCATCGTCCTGAAGAACGGCCGCAAAGCCGACTGCAAAATCATCGACTTCACTCCCGATGCCGTCAAAATCACCTACCGCGCCACCCCCACCGCCGCGCCTGCTGAACGGCTCATCCCCCTCACAGAAATTGAACACATCGATCCCGCTCCTTTCCCTGGCGAAACCGAAGCCCGCGCCACCGCCATCCGCGAGGGACGTTCGGAGCCGCTCATGATCTATTGGGTGAAACACCTTCCGTGGCTTGGCCGGCCCCGGACCAAGGGTGGCGAAATTGGGCTGATTTATGCCGAATTGCTGACGCGGGTGAACACCGCAGACCGCCGGGAGCGGGCCCTCAAAATCTATGAACAGATCGAGGCGGCCGACTGGAGTGCCGAACGCCGCGGCCGTGCCCAGGCCGGCCGCCTCCGGGTCATGCTCCGCCAAGGCCGCACCGAGGAAGTCCGTCCCCAGGCGGAAGCCCTGCTCCAGCACAGTGGCGATCCCCGCGTCCTGATCGAGCTGCGCCACGTCATGGCCGAAGCTTCCGCCGCGGCCCTGACACAACTGGAAAGGGACCATCCCCGCTGGGAGGACGAGGACGAACTGGTTCCCCGGCATGCCCAACTCCTCAACGAGGCCTTCGATGGTTATCTTTACCCTCATCTTTTTCATGGAGCAGAGGAAGATCTCGCCGCCCGGGGCCTCTGGGCGGCGGCGCAGCTTTCCACCGCTCAAAAAGAAATCACCCAGGCCGTCGAATGGGCTGGCGATCTCACGCAACTCTATCAGACGTCCCCGGAAGCCACCGCCGCCGGGGCCTGGCTGAAACAACAACCCACCGCGCCCGCCAAACCCAAGCCCGCCGCTGAAGCGGTCGAATCGGAGGACATTCCAGAAGAGCTGGAAACCGGGAAAGCGGAACCAAAACCCAAATCCAAGCCGAAAAAAAAGCCTGCCAAACCGAAAACCAAGGAGGAAAACGAGGATGCATAAACCGATCCCGAAACGGATCGTCCCACCGGTCCGCCCGGTCGCACGGCTCCCCGTCGCCGCCCTCGCACCAGCTGATCCCCCAGCGGAAAAAGGCTCCATCGGCACTCTGGCGTTAAGTATCATCCTGCACGGGGCCATCATTGCCGTGGCGGTTATTCTGGTGGTCAGCGAAATCCTCATCAAGCCTCCTGAGGAAACCTTCACCCCGCCGGAAAAGCGCGTGCAGCTTCCCGCCCAGCTGCGCGAACAGGCCCTCAGCAATGCCAAACACGATGCCGCCGCGCCGCGCCCCAGCTACTCGCAGCGCATGGCTTCAAAAGCGCCGTCGCCCGTGGTCGTCCCTGCCATGCCCGACGTGGATTTGAAGCGGATGCTTCCGCTAGACCCCAGCGAACTCGTCTCCGACCAGATCTCCGGCATGATCGGCGCCAGTGGTTATGGCCGGGGCACTGGACGCGGACTTGGTGGTGGAGGCGGAACTGGAAAAGGCAGCGGTCTCGCCTTCTTCGATATCAAGGACAGCGCGAAAAGTCTGGTCATCATGATCGATGTCAGCCAGTCCATGTTCACCCGCACCGGCGACTACGACAGCAGCACCCGCAAGCTGCTCAAGGAAGGCAAGGATCAGGCCTTCCACGTGATCCGCCTTGAGGCCATCAAACTCATCAACGGCCTCGGCCCGGACACCCGGTTTGGCATCATCCGCTGGAGCGGCAGCGCCCGCAGCTGGAAGCCCGAACTGGTGCGGGCCACCGATGAAAACAAGGCGGCCGCCCGCGCTCACATCGAAACCGAAGTGGACGCCAACTCGGCCCCGCCCACCGGAGGCAAACCGGGCGGCACCCGCCACGATTACGCCCTCACCGAACTCCTCCGCCTCAATCCAGAAACGGCCTTCATGCTCACCGATGGCAACGCCACCGCCAGCCAACCCGGCGGCGGCATGACCACCATCCCCGCCAAAACCCTTACCGCCCTCCTGGAAGACGCTTCCGAAGAACGCGAAACCCTCCCCCGCATCCACACCATCTACTACCTCACAGGAGCCGACAAAAAGGAGGAGGAGGACATGCTCAAGGACATCGCCCGCAAAACCAAAGGCCGCTTCCGCAAAGTCGAAGCCGCCGGCCTCGCGGCCGCCCAGAAGCAGAAGGAAAAAGACAAAGACCGCCGGGAGGACCGCCGCCGGTGAATTTCTATCGTTCCTTGCCGGGGACTTCCGGGGTACAGGAGATTTCCAGAAAGGCGTCAGGGTGTTTCAGATTCAGTCGGAGGCGGTAGGTTTTGCCCGGAAGGGCCGCGACTTTGAATGGAGTTTCGCGCGTGGTGAAGGTGGGGGAGAGAACTTTGTTATCGCTCAGCACGACTTCCTCTTTGCGGCCAAAGGCGTTTGTTCCTTTCGTTATGATGGTGCTGTAGGCTTCACCGGCGTTGCGGATGAAACCGTCGAAAGTGGTTTCATGGAAAGTCCCTGACACCTTGAGGTAAGCCCGCTCCGGTTCCACGGTCACTTCATCCGCTCTCCAGCCGATGGTGCGGTAGGTGAACTTGGAGGGAGTGGTAGGCGTGACCGGAAAACTGCCCCCGGTGGATTGCATTGCAGCATTGGGGGCAACAGGGGATCTGGTTCCGTCAGCTAAAGGCCATTGAGGAGGATCAAATTCTGTTGGGTGGGGAAACTCAATGATGCTCTGAACTTGGACCGTCTGTCCAGGTCGGAGAGTAACTGAGCGGGTGAACGACCTGAAGTCCGGGTCTTTGGAGCTGGGAAAGAAGGGAGACCTGGAGGGCGCCGTGAGATCGTGGCCTGCCAAATCTATTACCCGGAAGTTCACGGTAAACCCTTTGGCCTGGGATGGATCGGTGGAGAGCAGGCCTTTCAATTCTTCACTATCAATCGGGGTGATGGGAGTATGGGCACCGGCAAGTTCCCAGTTGTTGTAGTCGTGCGATTCCTGCTGCACGCTGCTGCAGCCAATGAAGCCGGCGGTGAGGAAGCTCAGGCCAATCCCGGCCGCGGCGAAGCGGGCGGGGGATTGGGGGGCAAACTTTGTGCCGAGGAGATGGCGGATGCGGAATTCGAGGGTGGAGGAATGAGCCATGGCGGAGACGAGCGGGGTGAGGGTGGTGAATTGACAGGAGCGGGCGACTGAAAGCAGGGTGGCGGCGTAGCGGTCGGGAGGGGTGCCGGATGCCAGGACGGCGGCATCGGCGGCCAGTTCCTCGTCGCGCCGGCTGCGGGAGACGGCGATCCAGACGAGTGGGTTCAGCCAGTGGATGGTCAGGGCCATCGCCCGGACCCAGGCATGCCAGGAATCACCCCGGCGGACATGGGCGAGTTCGTGGCGGAGCACGAGGGTGCGGGTTTCCAGATCCCAGTCCTGACAACAGGCCGGCAGGAGCAGGGCGGGCCGGAAACAGCCGGCGACACAGGGACCGGGCACTTCAGGATTGACCAGCAGGCGCGGGATCCGGCGCAGGGATTGGCGTTGGCATTCTTCCGTGAGGATGTTTTGCCAGGCGGGATCGGTCAGCGGCACGGCGTGCCGGATCCAGCGGCTGGCGGTGCGGAAACCGGTGATCAGCCACAGGGCCAGGCCGGCGGTGCCTCCCAGCCAGAAGAGGGCCAGCCAGTCCTGCCAAGGCCAGATGCTCGCGGAAGCCGGGGCAGATTTAGTGACTTCGGAAAGCGGCGCTGTGTCGGGGGACTGGTTTGAATTTTCTGTGACGACCGGATGGGCAGTGGCAGGTGAGTTGGTCTGGGCGGCCGGGACAGGCCGAAGCAGCGTCCATGTCCACAAGGCAGGCAACAGGCTGGCGGCGCTGAGAAGCAGCAAGGTCATGAGGGCGACCCGCCACGAAAGACCGGCCCGTGGGAGCACCCACCGCACCAGGCCGCACAGGGCCAGCCAGGCGGAGCCTTTGGCCAGGAGGAGCAGGAGACCCTGCAGCATTTCCCCGCTTTGCCATATCATGAGGGGTCCTCCTTTTTGGTTTGGGCGATCATTTCCTCCAGACGGGTGATTTCTTCCGGGCTCAGGGGCTGATCGCGCAGGGAAAGCAGACCGGAAACAGCGTTGGCGACGGACCCGTCAAAAAACGTCCTGACCAGACGGCGCAGCGCGGATTCCGCGGCGGCGGTGCGCTGGCGGGCCGGACGGTAGAGGTGGGCGCGGTCTCCAGGGGTGCAGAGGAGCTGCCCTTTTTTCACGAGCAGGGTGAGGAGGGTGCGCACCGTGGAGTAGCTGGGCGCGTCTGGCAATTCATCAAGGATCTCCCGGGCGGTCGCTTCCCGGCGGCGGTAGATCACATCCATCAATTGCCGTTCCCGCCGCGTCAGGGGAGTTTCGTCAGGCGGAGTCCGGCGTTGGGCAGGCATGTGCGAATTTTTTCGCATATCCCGCAGAATGTCAAGACTGGTCTGCTAATTTCTTCGCAGGTGCTTGGTGCCGTCCTCCATGCCGCCCGCAGTGGACCGTTGAGGAGGTGTTTTCCGGCAACTCCCGCGTCCGGTTAGCGCAGGGTCAGTTCCCGGAAGGTCGTTTCGATATCGGTCATCAGATTGATGACGGACTCCTCGCCGGATTGCAGGATCTGCTCCCCGTTTTCTGCGGTGGCTTTGGTGGCGTCGCCCCAGGTGCCGGTTTTGGACATGCGGTAGACGCTGCCGGGGGAGGAGAAAAAGTAGGCGGTGTGCAGGGCGGGGGATTTTGTGATGGTTTCCGGGAAGCTGGGGAATTCCGCGTTGGCCAGTGCCATGTCGACCAGACCGGGATTGATGGCGAGCAGCATGGAGACTTCGCCTTCGCCGGCGTGCAGGCCCTTGCCTTGTTCCGTCATCCTGGCCCACTGCTCCGGCGTCATGCCGTCCCAGTAATTGAAAGGAAAGGCCTTGGCTCCTTCCGGAATTTTTTCGGCGGCCTGGGCGCAGGCGTAGGCCAGGGCATAGGTGTTATCGTAATGGCCGTTGAGAAACACGATGCGTTTGAATCCAGCTTTGGCAAAGGAGAGGGCCAGCTCGCGGACTACGGCCATGAAGGTTTCGATGCTCAGGCTGAACTCGCTGGTGAATCCACGGTGCGGGTAGGACAGGGTGTAAGGCAAGGCGGGGGCGACGAGGGCGTTGCCCAGTTTTTCGCAGACGCGGCGGGCGATTTCCTGCGGAATGAGCACATCAGTGCCAATCGGTGAGTGCGGCCCGTGCTGTTCGGTCGCTCCCACCGGGATGTAAATTGTGTGGTGGGCCTTGAGGAATTCCTCAATCTCGGAGTTGGTGTTTTCGGCAAGGAAGACGGATTTTTGTTTCATAAACAGGGGTTCATGCTTCGGGCGCCACGCTTGGGACGGACGGCTGGAGTCGGGGTGGAACGGGCTGGTAGGATCAATGCGTCACTTGGAGGCGCAGGTACTGGCGTTCGCTGGTCAGGGGCAGGCTGGCTTCGATGACGCGGGTTTGACCGTCGTCCGAGAGGGTAGTCAGACTGGCCGGGGCGGGGCCCCAGGTGCCAAGGTCGGGCGAGGATTGGATGATCACGGTCACATCGGTCGCCGACAGATTGAGCCGATAAGTCAGTTTGAGGGAGTTGCCGGTGGTGGTGGGGAAGGGAGTATGGGCGGCGAGATCGCTTTTCGGATCACTGTTCAGGGCGTATTCCACGAGATTGGAAAGACCGTCCTGATCAAAGTCGGCCAGGTCTCCAGCGATGGCCGGGTCGCTGGCATCCGCCCCGAATTGGGAAGTGCGCCAGCTGTCGATAGGAGTGCCGGTCACGTTGACTGTGGTGTCATCGAAGGTTGTGATCTGACTGTCACTGGCGGTGAGGCGGAGGGTGTAGAGACCCGCCGAAGGCAGGGTGATGCCGGTGTCGGGCGTAGTGGGGCTGGCGAAATTGGCTGCGCCGGGGCCATCAAAAGTGCTCCAGGTAGTGGTGAGGCTGACCGGCAGCGGCAGGCCATCATCCGTGAGACTGGCGTCGAGGGCGAAAGGCCCGATGCCACCCAGAGCGGCTCCGGCATTGACGAGCGGGCCGGCATTGGCCACGCCGACGTAGTTCAGGATTTTCACGTTGTCGACGACGACCGGAGCCGTGGTGGTCCCGGTGGAACTGCCGCTGGCGGACGCAATGCCGACATAGGCTGCTGTGCTCATGGCGATGGTCTGGTTGCCGAGTTGGGTCCAGGCGCCGGGATTGCCGCTGACATCCGGGGCGGTTTCTCCCAGGAAGGTATTTCCACTGCGGCGGAGCCGGACCCAGCAGGGGAAGTTACCGGTGCCGCTGCTGTTGAGGGAGGCGGCATCGGTGGCGGCACGGGAGATGAAGCGCGTGGACGGCGTTTTGGTGATGCCGAGGAAGACGTGGGGACTGCCACCGTCGGTCAGGCTTTCCCGGAGCATGATGCCTGAGCGGTTATCGGAGGTGGTGGTGCCACCGGTGCTGATACTGACAATACGCGCCACCACGGTGCAGTTGCCGGTGATGGCCTGCTGCAGGAAGAGGAACTGATCAGCCGTGCCGGTGCTGGGGATGCTGGTGCCTCCGGCGGTGATGTTGTAGGTGCTGGTGGTGGGGTTGAAGGTGAAATCCGCCGCCGCTGGAGTATTTCCAAAACGGGTGGCGATGGGACTGAACGGCATGGGTGGGGCGACCGCGGAGCCGACCGCGACGGCGATGTCCGTTCCGGTTTCGGTGCCATGGGTGGCACTGGCACGGAAGACGTAGGTGCCGGGCAGAGGGAAGGTGATGCCGGTGCTTCGGCTGGCCGGGGCTTCGATGGTGGCGGTACCCGGACCGCTGACCTGGGTCCAGGCCACGGGCATCTGGATAGTGCCGGTGGGCACTTCCCGCGAAGCAGTCACCTCGGCAAAGAGGCCGACTCCAGCAGGGATTGAAATGGCCGGGATGGCAGGGGAAACGAGCGTCACGACGGGCGGCAGATCATCGTCCAGAATGGTCAAAGACGCCTGGTTGTTCAGACTGATTTCGTAGTCGGGATTGGGAGTGAGCGTCAGGAGGATCGTTTTATCTGCTTCTTCCGCGGTGTCCACGATCGGGCTGATCAGCACCGAAGCCGCATTCTGGTTGGCAGGAATGGTGATGGTGCCGCTGACGGCCGTGTAGTCCGTGCCGCTGACAGCGGTGCCGGACAGGGAATAGTCCGCGGTGACAGGCAGGGCATTGGAACCTCCGGCCCGGGACACCGTGAAAATGCCGGTTCCGGTGTCCTCACTGAACTCCGGGGCCGCCACCTGGACCGCGAGGATCGGGGCGTTGCTATCCGAGATGTTGATAGTGTGGGTGGTGATGGTGCCGAGCGTGCCGCCGGTCGGGGCGCTGAGGGTCACGATGACCGTTTCCTTGGCCTCCGTGTCGGCGTCCGGGAGGATGAGGAAAGGCAGTTTTTTGGAGACCTCGCCGGCGGCAAAGTTCAGGGTGGCATTCGCCAGGGAATAATCGGACCCGGCGGTGGCGGTGCCGGTCACGGCGTAGTTCACTGTGATGGCCGTAGCCGCCGGAGCATCCAGCGCGGCGATGAGGAGGGGTTCGGTGCCGTCAGCTTCCGACCGGGTGGTATTGGCAACAAGGAAGCTGACGCGGGGAACCGGATTGGCAGTATTGTTATCGTTGATGGTGAGGGTGTGCTTGTTCCGGCTCCCGGAAAGCCGGGCTCCATTCACATTCCGCAATTCCAGGATGGCGGTCTCGGCCCCTTCGATGATCCCGTCATTCCGGACCTTGATGCGGACCGTCTGCGAGAGGCTTCCGGCCGGGAAGGTCACGATGCCTCGTGGAATCAGGGCATTGGCGTCGTCCACATAACTCCAGTCGATGTCATCACCGGCCGCACTGCCGCCGCCGCCCATGAATTCCGCGGTCACGGCCACGGTGGCTGCGGGGCTGAGCGTGATCTCCACATCGCGGTATTCACCGGTGGTGGCATCCGGCGTTTCCGTGGTGGTGCCGGTGGCACTGAGGAAGCCGATGGAAGGCATATTGGAAGAGTCATCATCGCCCAGATAGAGTGTGGCCGAGGCCACTTCGATGCCATAGGCGGTGCCGGAGTTTAAAGTCAGGGTGACGGTTTCCACGCCTTCTGCGAGAGCGTCATTGATGGGAGTGACCCGGACATCCACCCCGGTTGCCGTATCCGGGATCGTGGCGATTCCCGAAAGCAGGGTGTAGTCCGTGCCATTCGTGGCGGTGCCCGTCATGGTGAAACTGACATTGAGGGCTCCGGCCGTTCCGAGGCGCGAGATATAAAACGAACTGGCGGAAGCAGGCTCAGCCAGCGTGGCATTGTGGGTGGAAACGGCCACGGGTTCCGAATCATCATCCTTCAGCCGCATGACCGCCCGGCCATCATTGAAGACCCGGTAACCTGCCCCCGGGGTGATCGTCAGGATCACGGTTTCAGTATTCTCCGCCAGGGAGTCGTTGATTACGGGAAGGCTCACTGTCGCGGCGGAACTGGCCGCCCCGGCGGTGGGCGTGATCGTTACGCTTCCCGGACGGGCTGTGTAATCCGTGCCGGATGTGGCGGTGCCGCTCAGGGTGTAGTTTACGGTTATGGGAGTGGTGGCCGTGGTGGTGACGGTGAACGTGAAGGTGCCATTGCTGGAAGGCTCGCCGGCGGAGTTCGCCGTCACCGTCACCAAGGGCGGGTCCGTGTTGTCCTTGATGGTCAGCGAGGCTGAATAGTTGGATGACAGGCTGTAGGTGTTATTGAAAACCGTCAGATTGAAGCTGATGGATTCATCGCCTTCCCCATGGCTGTCGTCGTAGGGCGTAATCACCACGGGCACGGACTCCATGCCGGCGGCGAAAGTGGCTTCACCTGGCAGGGCGACGTAGTCGGTGCCATGCAGCGCCCGGCCGCTCAGACCATAATAAACCTTCAACGGCTGGTTCAGATTTCCCGTCCGGGTGAGCAGGACCGTGCCGGTACCGCGCCCGGCTTCGTTCAGGGTGTCGTCCAGTACACTGACGGTGACGGTGGCGAGGTCGTTATCCGTGATGTTGAAGGTGGCGGCCGTGGCGGTGGGGTCCATGATGTAAGCCGCGCCGCTGCTGAGGGTCATGGTGGCATCTTCCGGGATCTCGATCGCGGCGTCATCCACCGGCACCACACTAATCTGGGCCGAAGTCTGGCCCGCCGGGAGGGTGACGACGGTTGAAATGTTGGCATAGTCCGATCCCCGCGTGGCCGTGCCGCTGAAAGCAGCCGTGACGGTCAGGGCCGCCGAAGCATCGCCGGTGCGGCTGATGCGGAAGGTCCCGGTGTCTCCTGGTGTCTCGGTGGCATAAGGGTCGATGGTTTCGATTTTGACGACCGGGCGGGTGGTGTCGTTGTCCTCAATGGTGAGCACGGCAACCCCGGAGTTCCGCACTTGATAGGCTCCGGAGGCGAGTTGCAGCTGCATGGTTTCCGGGCCCTCCTGGGTGGAGTCATTCACCGCCGTGACAACGATAGTGAGGGAGGCTTGGCCCGCCGGGATGGTGAAGGTATCCAGGGTGCCGGTGGCGGTTTGGGCGGGGGCGAAGGTGTAGTCCGTGGTCTTCAAGGCCGAGCCGGAAAAAGGTGCGACACTGACGGCGAGGGCGGCGGCGGTGCTGCCGGTGCGGGTCAGGACAAAACGGCCCGTGGTTCCGCCCTCCACTGCGTTGGTGGTGGTGATGGTTACTTCCGGCACGCTGGTGGCGGTCCAGTTTTGACCGGTGGCTCCGGCAGTGGAGACGGTCAGGGGATTGGCGAATCCCGCCGTGAAGGTATAACCGGTAAGAGTGGCGGCAAAAGTCCGCGAGCCGGCGGTGAGATCGGCGATGGCGTAGTCTCCGTTGGTGTCGGTGAAACAATACTTGGTATCACTGGTCACGCGCACCCCCATCAGCGGCTGGCTATTGAGCGTGATCCGGCCGCGTACCACGGCCCGTCCCGGATTGCCGATGGTGATGATTTCATGACGCCGGGCTATGCCGCCCTTCAAATCTGAAACCGTGAGGTGGACCGTCTGCTGATCAGCAGTGGGGAAGCTCCGCGTGAGGACGGGCGTATTGGTGGTGATGGCGCCATCGGTGAAGTCCCAATGATAGGCGAGCGTATCGCCATTGGCATCGGTGGCATTGGCGGTGAAGGTCAGGCTGCCACCTACGGCCACGGTGGTGGCGCTGGCGTTCAGGCTGTTGATGACCGGTGGCACGTTGCCGGGAAACGGCCCGCGCATCATGGCCACATCCATCGAGGGCGGGGTGGTGTCCTGTTTGCCCAGCACGGTGAAGTGCAGGTCCGACTCATAATCGCTGAACGTGCGGCCCACGCGGATGCCGCCATCTCCCTTGCCGCCGCTGCTGCCCGGGGTGGTGTCCACGAGGTGGCCGGCGTTGCTGCCGAGGCCGCTCATGATCATCAGGACAGAATCCGTCCACAAGCCTCCTGCGGCGGGATGGTATTCCAGGAAAAAGCGTCGCTGCGGGTCCTTGTCCACGCGCAACGCATAACGTTTGCCCTCCTCCAGGACCGGCTGGTCGTAGGCGAAAAGACGGTAGATGCCGTTGGAGGCGGAAGTGGTGCCCGGCCGGTGCAAGTTAGGATCGGGCAGCCAGCCGAGGGAGCGTTTGCTGTAGGAATTATAGTGCGCACCGAAGCCCCCGCCGCCGCCCATGACATCCACGCTGTTGCCATACTCCTGATTGGCGCCCACGCCAATCGCGGAACCGTCGGAGGTTTGCCAGAAGTTGGCGTGATTGCGGCCGAGGGAGTGGCCGCATTCGTGGTTGAGCACATCCATCCCGTCCCAGGAAACCCACACGCTGTCGCCGCCGCCCCAGGAAATGCCGCTGAGCCGCGGGCCTTCATTCACGCGGACCACGGTGCAGTTATATTGCCCTGAGTCATAACCCAGCTTGCGCGCCTCCGAGCGGGCATCGCTATGCACCAGGCCGAGTCCATCCACTTCCGAATCCTTGGCGATATACCATGCCTTGGTGTGCGGCATCACGATGAGAGGAGTCACCGCCGTGGTGGTGGTCATCCGGCCGAAGGAGCTTTCCAGATAGTAGCGCGACACGTTGCGCATATCGCCCTGGGCGGAAGCCTCGGTGTTCGGCGCACGCATCTGGTCAGGATAGGTCACCCGGATGTAGAGGCAGCGGAAGTTTCCGATCGCCTCCGAAGAAGTGCCGGGAAAGGTGTCCTTGAAGTAACCTGCCACTCCCGGGCCTCCGCTGGCCATGCGCTGGGCTTCCTCGAAGATGCGGACGTGGGAGCCATCGCATAGCAGAATCAGGCGCCCGCCCACTTCCACAAAAGGGGCCTCGTCGTCCACCGTCACGACCGCCTCGGTGCTGGTGGGCGTAGTGATATTGGAAACGGGGCAGGTCTCCTCCACCGCGGTTCCGGCGGGAATGCGTTCGCCCTTTTCCAGCTCCCGCACCGGGCTTTCGGCGACGGCCAATTCCCGGTCGATGGCGACCCCGCGCAGGGCCACGTCCTTGCGGGAGGTCTGTTCCAGCAGCGAGCCAAAGACCCGGGCTTTGTAGCTCGCGCCTTCCGGGGTTTCAAAATAACGCAGCACCAGTTCCTCATCCGGCGGAAAGGCGGCGGCATCCATGGGCCGGCCGAAGTAGGCTTTGAAATCGCCCCGGGCGCTCACTGGTTTTTCCAACTGGGCAACCACCGCCTGCGGGAGATCCTGGCGGATCACGCGCGGCACCGTCATCGCGAGGGCGCGCTGGGGATTGGTGACAATCAGTTTTTTGAATTCCGGCCGGCGGGTCTGGGCCAGCGCGATGCCTTCCTGCTCCAACGCGGCCCGTTCCTCCGGAGTGGCAGTCACGTATTTTTCCAGCCATCCGTCAAAGGCCACCACTTTATGCATATCCGGAGCCTTGGTGGTTTCCGGGGCCGACGGCCAGTCAGTCTTGGCAGGTGGGCTGGCGGGGGAAAGCGCGGATTGCGCCTGCGCCTGCTCCTGCCTCAGGGAAGTCGATGCCCGACCAAGTGCCACCTGGGAGTCGCCCCTCGCAGGTCCGGTCGACGCAGCGGGCGGACCATAATAATAGCAAAAAGTTCCGATCAACGCTGTGCCTAAAGTCAGCGTAAGTTTGGTGCGCAATTTCATTTGGAGGGGAAGCTGGTGAGCATGAAAAAATTCCGATCTGTCCAAACATCATGAAGGATCGGTGTGCCACCGCCATAATAGGTATAATTCTAGGTGGGGATTGTCACGGAAATACGCCCACGGGCTCCATCCGGGATTTCCTGCTTGCCCGCCAGGTGACTTGCCTGCGGGCGCCTCCCCAACTGACCGCTTTTCAGGATTTTTTGAGGAAGCAGCAGCTGTTGCCATGGCCGGTTGCCACGCCAGGATGGGTCTCAGTGGTTTCCCCCATGTCGAAAAAATTCAAAGTGCTGTTTGTCTGTCTGGGCAACATCTGCCGTTCCCCGGCGGCCGAGGGCGTGATGCGAGGTCTGGTGGAACGCGAAGGACTGCAGGATCGGGTGGAGGTGGACTCGGCGGGCACCGGAGATTGGCATTGCGGCCATTTGCCAGACGCCCGGATGCGGCAACATGCGGCGCGGCGCGGTTATGCCCTGACCAGCCGGGCGCGGCAGGTGCGGGCGGAGGATTTTGAGGAATTCGACCTGATTCTGGTGATGGACCGGCAAAACCGGCTGGACCTGCGGGAATTTGTGCGGAGGGAGGATGACCTGCTCCGGGTACAGCTCTTCTGCGATTTTGTCACGGACCGTGCTGAAGTCGAAGTCCCCGACCCCTATTACGGCGGAGAGGATGGATTTGAAACGGTGCTCGATCTGGTGGAAAACGGCTGCGAAGGGATCTTGCGCAAAATCCAGGCGGTCTGAAGAACGAAGCCTATAAAATAGGCTCAATGAATCTCGACAGACTGACCGATGGCTGACTCATAGGCCTGGTGCAGCAGAAACGTCTGCCACGCCCCCAGTTTCTGGCCAAACTGCGCCACCAGATAAAGGATGATCGCGCCCGCCGCCATGACCCCGAAAATCCACCAGCCCCACGGATTCAGGTCGATCAGCCATTGGGAAAACCCCAAAATGGCGGCCAACATACCCAGGGTGCCAACCAGGAGGTAGCCGTAGAGGAAGAGCGACCACACGTTCGGGTTCGGCCCGTAGGTTCCGTTGATGAGCGTCTTTCCGTCATCGGTCGCATCCAGGCTGAGGTTGAGTTGCGGCGACCAGAAGTGCGCGTCCTGCTCGGGAATGCGCAGGCTGAGGTAGCCCGGAAAATTTTTCACCGTGCAGCGGCTGCCTTCCCGGGTGAGATGGCTGGCGAGACGGGTCTGGACGGCGTCGGCGTCCAGATCCACGATCTGCCGGAAACGGGGTCGGACGCGGAAGCTGCTCATGCAGGTTTAATAATGCCATTTTTCCGCTTCGGGTGTCAATCCCCGGATCAGACTGTCTGGGGAAAGCGGGTGAGTTCTTCTGGCCTCCGGGCTTTGGTTGGGACGGTTCGCTGAGGATGGCGCAGGGGGGCCTTGGCAATCCGTCCGGCTTCCGGTAGATTACGCGGATTATGATTCCGCCTGTCCCGACCACCCCCCAACCGGAGGAACTTCCGGCGCTGGCCCGCCAGGTGATGGCAGAGGCCAGGTTCCCCATGCTGGCGACCATGGATGGGGAACAGCCGCGGCTCCGTCCCGTTTCACCGGTCAAAGTCGAGGGATTCACGGTCTACATCGCCAACCTGCGCACCTACGGCAAGACTGCCGAGATTGCGGCCAATCCCAGGGTGGAACTTTGTTATCTGAACGCGGATCACGATCAGGTGCGGATCACCGGCAGGGCGGAAATCGTGACCGATCCTGACGTCATCGGGGGAATCTGGCAGGCCAATCCTCTGCTCCGGCGCTACCTCGGCACGGCAGACAATCCGGCGCTCATCATCTACCGCATTGATCCGCAACGGGTGCGCTACATGAAGGAATGGGCCTTGGACTATCACGAAGTGACCGTGGGCTGAAGGCCGCCGATGGAGCGGGCCCGGGGTCCCCTTTCAGAATAGTCGATAAGGGGAGGTAGCGGGTGCCGTCTTTTCATCGGCTGGTGTGCGCCGGCTGAAATCATTTTCCTTTTAACGTTATGACCGATTTTTTCCGGATTCCTGTATGGGTGGGTATCAGTGTTTTGGGGTGGGGGCTGTTGGCAGGGGTTTCCGCGGAGGAAATTTCGCCGCAGGTGCTGGAGCGGATCGCTTTTGGGTCGTGTGCCTCGCAGAATAAACCGCAGCCCATCTGGGATGAGGTCGTCAAGGTGAAGCCGGAACTGTTCCTAGCCATCGGGGATAACATTTACGGGGACACCACCGACATGGAGGTAATGAAGGCCAAGTATACCGAACTGGGAGCCAAGCCGGGATACGGTGCCCTGCGGAAAACCTGCCCGGTGCTGGCGACCTGGGATGATCACGACTATGGGGTGAACGATGGCGGGGCGGGGTATTCGCGGAAGGTGGAGTCGCAGCAGATCATGTTGGATTTTTACGGGGTCCCGCTCGATTCCCCCCGGCGGAAGCGGCCCGGGGTTTATGAATCCTGGCGGTTTGGGCCGGAAGGGAAACGAGTGCAGATCATCCTGCTGGATCTCCGCTACTTCCGCAGCCGGGCTTCCAAGGATACGCGGTCGGCAGAGGAGAAGGCCCGGCTCAATCTGGTCGGCTGGTATGTGCCCAACCAGGACACGGACGCCACGGTGCTGGGCGCGGATCAATGGGCCTGGTTGGAAGCCCAGCTCCGGTTGCCGGCGGATTTGAGGATCATCGGTTCCAGCACCCAGGTCATCGCCAGCGAAAAGGGCATGGAATCCTGGGGCAATTTTCCGCTGGAGCGGAAGCGGCTCTACGATCTGATCGGACGCACCGGGGCCAATGGGGTGATATTCATCTCAGGGGATGTGCATTTCTCCGAAATCTCTCAGACCCGGGAGGGACCATATCCCCTGTATGACTTCACCTCCAGTGGCCTCACCAACAGCCATCCGGGATGGGCGGCCGCGGTCAATCCACATCGGGTGAGCCCCATCTCCTATGCCGAGCCTAACTTCGGTCTGCTTCAGATCGACTGGAACGCCCCGGCTCCTGCGGTGACGATGGAGACCCGCACTCTGACTGGAGCGGTGGCGATTTCGCAGAAGATTCTGCTAAGTGATTTGAAGAAAAAATAACCGCAGGATTCCGTGGCCATCCCGGGGTGAAGTCCAGGGTCAGAATGCCAGGTGCCAGGCCATGCCGGCGGCAGCGCAGCAGGCCATGACGGGCAGCAGCGGGAGTTTGAATCGTTGCAGGGCGAGGAAGGCCGCGACGGCCAGGCTGGCGATGAACCAATCGATGGGCTCTCCGGGCACGGGACGCAGCGCGTGCAGGCCGAAGGTGACGCCGAGATTCAGGATCACGCCAACCACGGCAGCAGTGATGGCAGTGAGGGCAGCGCTGAGGGCGGGACGTTGGTGGAGGGTGCCGACATGCGGGGCTCCCAGAAAGACCCAGAGGAAACAGGGCAGGAAGGTGGCCCAGGTGGTGATGAGGGCACCGAGGGTGGCCCCTGCGAGCGGAGTCAGAGTTCCGGGATGTTGCCAGCCCCCGGCGAAGCCCACAAATTGCAGGACCATGATCAGCGGTCCTGGGGTGGTTTCGGCGAGGGCCAGACCGCTCATCATCTGGGCATGACTGAGCCATTGATAGTGGTCGACCGCCTGTTGCGCCACGTAGGGCAGCACGGCGTAGGCACCGCCAAAAGTCACCATGGCAGCCTTGCTGAAAAAGACCCCCTGGTGGAAGGCGGTGCTCTGCCAGCCCAACCAGAGTCCGACGGCAAAAATGGGGAGCCACCAGAGGCTGAGACACACCGTCAGGATGGTGGCGCTGCGCCGCCAGCTGGCAGCGGGAGCCGGGGGCAGGGGAAGCGTCAGGGCTTCATCAGAGGAGGCGGAGGCGCTGCTGCCATGGCCGCCGCTGGCCGGGAACTGCCGGGGGAAACGCCGATGGCCCAGCCATCCAGTCAGGGCCGCGCCCAACAGGATAAGAACAAAGGAGACGTTGAAAAAATAGATCGCGATGAAAGACAGGCCTGCCAAGGTCCACAGCGACGGACTGCGCAGGGCCTTTTTGCCAATCCGCAGGACGGCCTCGGCGACGATGGCGATCACCGCCGCGGTCAGGCCATAAAAGAGTCCGGTCAGCCACGGCAAGTGTCCACCGGCCATAAAGAGCCAGCTCAAGGCGAAGAGGATGAACACCGATGGCAGGACAAACAGCGCGCCCGCCGCCACGCCCCCGCGCCAGCCGTGCAGCCGCCAGCCGAGGTAGGTGGCCAGTTGCTGGGCTTCCGGGCCGGGGAGCAGCATGCAGAAATTGAGCGCTTCAAGAAAGTGCCGGTTGGAGATCCACCGGCGCTGCTCCACCAATTCGCGGTGCATGATGGCGATTTGCCCGGCAGGCCCGCCAAAGCTGATGCAACCAAGCCGGAACCAATAGCGCACGGCTTGGCGCAGGGTCGGGCAGGTGGGAGGTGTGAGGGGGGCGGCCATGAGGACGGGAGAGAGGGACCCGCAGGCCACGGATGGCATGGATTCTACGACTGCGCAGGTTACTTTTGCGGCGGGTGCTCCACGACCGTTGCGCCGGACCGCTCCCTGGTGCATGAGCTGGAGGTTGCCCCATCTTCCCTGACCCATGGACCTCTTCGATTTCACCCCTGCTTCGCGCCGGAAGTCCCGTGAGGACAAGGAGAAGGACGCGGAACAGGTGGAAAGTGTGACCCAACTGACGCGGCGCATCCGGAGTTTGCTGGAGGATGGGATCGGGGCGGTGTGGGTGGAGGGAGAGGTCAGCAATCACCGGAAGCAGTCCAGCGGGCATCATTATTTCACCTTGAAGGATGGGGGCGCGCAATTGGCTTGTGTGCTTTTCAAAGGCAATGCCGCGGGTGTCGGAGCCCGGCTGGGGGATGGGCTGGCGGTGCAGGTTTTCGGAGAGGTGTCGGTGTATGAGGCGCGGGGGCAATATCAGATGATTGTCCGGCAGGTGCGGCCGGCGGGCGTGGGGACCTTGCAGGCGAGATTCGAGGCTCTGAAACGGCGCCTGCTGGAGGAGGGGCTTTTTGAGCAGGACCGGAAACAGCCCATCCCACGCTTTCCCCTGACGATAGCGATCGTGACTTCGCCTACCGGAGCAGCGCTGCAGGACATGCTGAACATCCTGCGGCGGCGTGCACCGTGGCTTCGGGTGCTGGTTTATCCGGTCAGGGTGCAGGGAGCCGGGGCCGCCGAAGAGATCGCGGAAGCCCTGCGGTTTTTGAGCACGGAGCCGGCCGAGTTGCCACGCATTGATACGGTGGTGGTCGCCCGCGGTGGCGGCAGTTTGGAGGATTTGTGGGCGTTCAATGAGGAAGTGGTGGCGCGGGCGATGGCGGATTGTCCCCTGCCGCTGATCTCTGCCATTGGGCACGAAATCGACTTCACGATCGCCGATTTCATCGCCGATCTGCGGGCACCCACTCCCAGTGCGGCGGCGGAGTTGCTGGCACCCGATGGTGCAGAGTTGAGGGCCATGCTGGAGCGCCAGGGCAGTCGGATGCAGCGCCGGGTGGAATCGCTCCTGATGTCATGGCGGCGCGAACTGGATCTGATGTCGCGCGGGGCGTTGAGCCGCGATGGCGAGCGGGTGTTGCTGCCGTGGCGGCAACGGGTGGACGATCTGGCGGAAGAACTGCAGACGGCGGTGGCGGATGAAATGAGGACGCAGCGGCAGCGGTTGCTGACCCTCGCCCATCAACTGGAGCGGGCGCGGCCGGACCGGGTGATGCAGGAGCGGCGGGCGGAACTGGCCTTGCGGCGCGAGCGGTTGGAATCGCGCGTGCTGGCGGCGCTGACGGCGCGGCGGAATCAGGTGGACCAGAACCGGCGGCAACTCCAGGCTTTGGGGCCGGAGGCCGTGCTGGCCCGGGGATTTTCCTATACGCTTAATGCGTCAGGAAAAGTGGTGCGGGAGGCGCGGGAACTGAAACCAGGCGAGGAATTCACCACCCAGTTGGGCAAAGGCAGGGTGCGCGGGGTGGTGAAGGCCGTGGAATGATTCCGTGGCGGGCGGACCGGGCTCAGCGATAACCATAGGCCAGCGCCCAGGGGATGTCCTCGCCTTCCTTGCTGGTGAGACTGAAAACCACCACGTAGGTGCCGGTGGCCGGGGCCAGCACCCGGACGGCGGCGGCGTTTTCCGAGAGTTTGGTCTCCACGTTGATCTTGGTGCCCTTGCGGTCGAAAATGTCGATTTTGAGGGTGGCTTTTTCGGCGTCGGTGCCGAGGAAAAACCAGTATTCGTTGCCTTTGAAGAGTTGTTGTTTGACGATCTTTTTATCGCCGCTCTTCATGGTGCCGTTCCAGTATTCCTGACGGATTTTGAATCCCTCCTTCACGGCGGGCACGGCGGCCTCCATGGCGGCGGAGTGGGAGTCGTCCACCACCGCCTGGACCGGGAGGACGGCGGTGAAGAGGAGGGCAGCGAGGAAAAGGGTGAAGCGGCTCATGGCGGGAGAAAAGTTGGGGAGGCGGGGCGGCTTCATGGCTTGGTGATGATCTTTTTCACCAGACCCGCGGTGACGGTATTCATCTCGGTGACAGCGGCGGAAGTGATATCCCCGCCTCCGTTGTCCATCAGTTCGCGCACACGGGACAAGCCATCGGCGATGTCCTTGAGTTTGGCAGGGTTTTTGGCCTTCACCAGCATCTCTTCCAAGGCGTCGTTGAAGTATTCCGCGAGGTCTGGTTGGTAAAGCAATTCCGCCCGTTCAGCGCTCCATTGTTTGCCGATCACCGCGGTGATCACCTGGGTGCCGCGCAACCATCCGCCGACCGAAATGCATTCGGCGAGGGCCCCGTCGTGCATCTGCTGCATCTTGGCACGGACGGTGGCCTGGGTGGCATCCAGTTCCTGGCGGACCACGTCCCACTTGGTGGCATTGGCGGCGTCGTCGATCGCCTGGCAATGCCGGATGACATCGTCCTTGACCCCGAGGGCCTGGGCAAGGCTAAGGACATTGCGGCCCACGTCGGTGACGGACGTTTTATCCTCGGCCTGCACGGCGATAAAGCCATCCGCGACGGTGGCTCCCAGGAGCAGGGCGACATCGGTGCGCTCGCTGAAGCTGGGCTTGGGCGTGGTGCTGACTTCCGCTTTCCAGTCGGGGTCGCCCAGTTTGTCGAGGACCGTGAAGATTTCGCTGGGCACCGGGACGATGACTTCATCGATCACCTGGCCGGGGAATTTGGAAAGATCCAGCTCTCCGCCGCCCTTGTCCACGGGCACCGCCGCCGTGGGCGTGGCGGGTTTTTCAGTTTGCGCAATCAGCACAGGAGCCCCGCCAGCGAGGAGGATGGCAGTAAGGAAAGTGGAACGAACACGGTTCATAATTTCAGCGGTCAAGGGAGCGTCCACAGCATAACCGGGAGTTTATGGAAATGCCAGCGAAGGCAAAGGGTTCCGGAAAATCATTCCGGCGGAGCTCAATGCACCAATTTGTTCAGCGGATACTCGATGATACCCTCGGCTCCGAGCGCTTTGAGCTGCGGGATGATCTCCCGGACGATGGATTCATCAATCACGGTTTCCACGCTGACCCAGTCGCTGTCATAGAGCGGGGAAATGGTGGGGCGGCGCAGGCTGGGGAGGGCTTCGACCAGCGCTTTGACCCGGTTGCTGGGAAGGTTCATTTTCAGACCGACCTTGCCCCGGGCATCCAGCGCTCCTTTGAGGAGCATGGCGATGCGGGCAATTTTATCTGCCTTCCAGGGATCGGCCATGGCGGCGGGGCTGGCGACGAATTGCGGGTAACTCTCCAGGAGGGTATCCACAATGCGGAGGCGGTTGGCACGCAGGCTGGAACCGGTCTCGGTGATATCCACGATGGCGTCGACCAATTCCGGGACTTTCACCTCGGTGGCACCCCAGGAGAACTCCACTTCCGCCTGGACGCCCTTGGATTCCAGATAGCGTTTGGTCAGGCCGACCGCCTCGGCGGCGATGCGTTTACCCTGCAGGTCGTGCACCGTCTGGATAGGCGAATCCTCCGGCACTACGAGCACCCAGCGGGTCGGGCGGGGGGTGGACCGGCTGTAGGGCAATTCGCAGATGTATTCGACCTTGGCGTCATTTTCGATGATCCAGTCGCGGCCCGTAATGCCGGCATCGAGGAACCCATGGTCCACATAACGGCCGATTTCCTGGGCGCGGAGCAGGCGGATTTCGAGTTCCGGGTCGTCCACGGCGGGGCGGTAACTGCGGGACGCGCCGGAAACGCTGAAGCCAGCGCGGGCGAGAAGGGCGAGGGTCGGTTCCTGCAGGCTGCCACTGGGCAGGCCGAGTTTGAGTTGGCGGGGAGCGTCTGGCATAAGTCGGAAGGGCGGAAAATGGGGCCTTGAAACTCCCGGACGGGTGCCGGAACGCAACCGGAATCCCCAGGCTTCCCGGCGGTTGCTCCCTACCGGTGCCGCCGCCATGGTTTGACGTTTTCCTACCATTTCCTCCATGAAATTTTCCATCTGCAACGAAACCTGGCAGGGTCCCGAGTGGACGCATGATCTCGTCTGTGAGCACATCGCCGCCCACGGCTACGACGGGGTGGAAATCGCTCCCTTCACCCTGAACCCGAACCCCGCCGACCTGACCGAAGCCGAAGCGATAGAGATTGGCAAGGTCACCCGGAAGCATGGCCTGGAAGTGGTGGGCCTGCACTGGCTGCTGGTCCAACCACCGGGGATGCACCTCACCACCGCCGACAAATTCGTGCGCGACCGCACCGCGGCTTTCGGCTGCCACCTCGCCCGCCTGTGCGCGGCGATGGGAGGTAATATCATGGTCTGGGGCAGTCCGAAACAACGCCATCTCGAAGACGGCGTTTCCTGGGACGAGACCGCCGCCCGCGCGGCTGAAGTCCTGCGCACCATTTCCGAAACGGCCGGGCCGCTTGGGGTCACGCTGGCCATGGAGCCGCTGGCGCGGAAGGAAACGAATTTCCTCACCACGGCGGAGGAAACCATCAAGCTGCTGCGGCTGGTGGATCATCCGGCCTGCCGTCTGCATCTGGATGTGAAAGCGATGAGTGATGAAGCCACGCCGATTCCTGACATCATCCGGGCCAGCATGGCGGACACCGTCCATTTCCACGCCAACGACCCCAACCTGAAGGGCCCTGGCCAGGGAACGGTGCTGTATGAACCCATTGTCGAAGCCCTGCGGGCCACCGGTTATGACCGCTGGGTCAGCGTGGAAGTCTTCGATTACACCCCGGACGCCGATACCATCGCCGACCTGAGCCTGTCATATTTGCACGAAGTCTTTGAGGCCTGAAGCCGGAGTGTCAGGCGGGCGCCGCACGCCGGCTCATTTTCGCCAGAGCCAGCGCATGGAATCCGGCAGGACCGAGCCGCCGAATTTCCCGCTGTGGGCGCTGTCCGGGGAGAAGACGAATTGGTGATCGTATTTCCTGAAGGCGAGGCTGTTCGCCATCTGCTGGTTGGCGAGCGGCCAGTTACCGAATTTGTTGTCGAGATCCTTCGCCCCGTCCTGGAGGAAGACCCGCAGGGGTTTGACCGGCTCCGTTTTGCGGATCAGCGCCGGATAGATATAACCGCCGCGGATATCCGTGAAACTGCCCACGTGGCTCATCACCTTGCGGAAAAGATCCGGCCGTTCCCACGCCGCGGTGAAGGCGCAGATGCCGCCGCTGCTGATCCCGCAGATGGCCCGTTGGTCTGGGTCCGCGGTGATCTGCCAGGTTTTTGAAACTTCCGGCAGGAGTTCCTTTTCGAGGAAAGTCACGTAGGCTGGACCAGGGGTATCGTATTCCACCGAGCGGTTGCTCCTCAGGCCCTTCGGCAGGTTCCAGCCGTCTCCTTCGGGCAGGCTATCGGCAAAAACTCCCGGATTGATGAAGACTCCGATGGTCACCGGCATTTCCCCCTTGGCAATCAGGTTGTCCATCACCGTGGGCGAACGGAATTGCCCTTTGCGGTCCCACGTAGGAATGGCCGTCCTGGAAAACCATCAGCGCGGCCGGTTTGGCGGCCTCATATTGCTTCGGCACGTAGACCCAATAGCGGCGGATGGTGCCGGGAAAGACCCCTTCCTTGCTGGCAAAGGTAAAGCGTTGGATGGTGCCTTCCGGCACGCCGGGCAGGAGCTCCGCCTCGGGTGGCGCCGGATAATCGGGTTCCTGGTATTTCTCCTGCGCCAAGGCAGACACGCCGGGCAGCACCAGACTGAACACGAAAAAAGCAAGGGATCGGAAGTGGATCATAGACCAGCGGGGACGGGTTTCCGGGGAACGATCTTTCACGAAGCAGGAATTCCGGTTGCGTGCCCGTTTTGGGGCGGCATGGTGCCGCTCTGCCAAATTGGCATTACGGGGCGTAGCTCAGCTTGGTAGAGCGCTTGCTTTGGGAGCAAGAAGTCGTCAGTTCGAATCTGGCCGCCCCGACCACCTTGATTTTCAAGGGATTATCAATTCGGTCCGAGAGAGCCAAGAACGAATCTAAGAACATGTCTGGGTTGGTGCGCTGCCGTCCGCAGGCCCTCTGTCCTCCGTTGGCATGGTGGTACGTTAAAAACTCTTTGCGAACTCTGATACGCTTTCCAGAGACGTTCACCGTCTCCCGGGGTGGCATCAAACGGCGGCGCCCCGGCCCGGTGGAATTCATGGGGCTGGACTGACGGAAAGGTTCGGGTTTTATGAGGGGCGCTTTACCATAAATCACCGGTTTTCATGCCCGCGGGGCTCTGTTGGCACCACCAACCAAGCCGGCATATCCTCCTCAGCTACGGCCGGAACCGAAAATTTGGGCACAAAAAACCCGCCAAATCACTGCGGAAAAGGCGGGTTTTGGTTTTTTCAGAGGACTTATCGTCGCTCTGTTGCTGGGGCGTTGGCGCTACTCTTTGTAGTCCCGTATGCCTTTTGCATCGAGTTGATAATATTCATTGGCACGGGCGACGCGACTGTACTTCGCTTAATCGCCCCCTGTGCGGCGTTGCCTGAGAGCCTTTTGCTTGATGTGTTTTGTTGTGACATTGGGTGTTGGATTGGCTGGTAGTGCTGGGCGGGAAACTTTTCGGGGGTGGGCTGTCTTGTTGGCGCCCCAACCGGATCGCATGATCATGGCCAGTGTGTCTACGACTGTGGCGATAGCGTGAATCAAGCAACTTGCGTCGATGATTGTAGCGTATTCATCCAGCTTGTCACCGCCGAAATCAAAAATATCGGGCAGAGAAAAGATATTCGCTGACATGGAATCGATAGTAACAAACCCGAACGTCTCGGTTTGATTGGAATTCAAAACTTCAACACGAAGGGGGAAAACCAGACTAGTTCGGTAAAAATCCAGAAAGTTCGTTCGGCTACAGCAATATTTCTGCCTTTTCTCTAGATTGGGACAGTGAAAAACGTTGTATGCACGTTTCCAGTCCGTGACGCCATCTGAACAGCCAAGAAGCGAAGCGAAGTCCGAGTTGTTGCCCACCCGGTTCAAAGCAGAATCCCCGGCATCTTCTGGCCGGCTTGAGGCGCCTGTCCGGCCTAAAGTTGAAACCGTCAGGTCGGCAGGGTTGCCCCCTGTTGGTGCAATGAGCTTTAAAGTAACGTGGAGCTTTTGCTTAGGAACATGAAGAAGATGGGAGGCCAACTCTCTGATGCCTTCGGTAACTGGCTCGGTGTCCCAGTGATCAGGTCCACGCGATCTGGTAACTGTGCTGAATCGCCGTATAGCATGGATACAGCCATGGTGCATTTGGCGTGTCGTTTCCCAGTGTATCGCGTGCGTGATCTTCTCTTTTAGGGGACTAATGACCTTTATCAGCAGCTTGCCAATCTTTAAATAGGATTGCAGTTGTTTCAGATCCATTGGAAAACTTAGTGGGGACTCAGATGCCATTTTGATCAGACTAGTGGCAAATCTCAGGGCAGCACAATAGTAATATCAAGTACGCTTGGTGTGGGAGGCGACAGACCCCGGGCTGGTGATTACCATCAATCGGGACTCATGGAAGTAAGGTTGCCGCGCAAGTTCCACACGGGCAAAGCCGGCCGGCCGCCGCTGAATTCGTCTTGAGTATTTAGAATTTGGTAACCCACCGTGACCTCGTGCCAGTTCTCGACAATCCAAGACACGAGGCTTTTGCGGAAGCCGTGGCTGAAGGGGCCTCTGCCGCCAAAGCCTACCGCGAACACGTCGCTGAGTCACGTTCGACCACGGAAACCTGTATGTCGAATGCCTCGCGACTGATGGCTGATGCCAAGGTTATGCTGAGGGTTCGGGAGCTGCGGGGGGAATTTGCGAAGGTCTTGGAGAACCGTCTCGGGGTGCGTCGGGAGACGATTGCGCGTTATTTGGTGGCCATCATGCAAACACCCGTCGGCGAGGTCAAAGAATCGCACGAGCTCTGCCAGGAGTACTCTGAGACCACCAGCACGTGGGGCACCTCTTACCGTTGCCGGATGCCCTCGAAGCTGGATGCCGTGGAAAAGCTGATCAAAATGGCCGGCTGGTATGAGCCGGAAAAAGTCGAGGCTCCCGGGGGGCTCGTCGGTTTGTTGGCTGAACTCACGGGCGCTAAAACCTCCCGGAGGTAAGTCGGTAAGGTTCAATTCCCACGGAATAAACCCCGACAAACCCCGACAGTCCCACGGGTTGCTTCTTGGGGTTCTCAGCATCGCCAAGCAAACCGGCTGCCAGCTTCAAAGAGGCGGCGGCGGATCGCTTGCCTGGTTGGGGGCATGGATTCCTCGCGAGGGATTTCCTGATTTATTTTTGCATAGAACCATGCGCGGGCGGCTTTTACATCGGGGTGTTTCAAAAGCCGGCTCATGCTGCTGGTGGCGGCATGGCGCTTCCGGGCCTTGGGGAAGCTCTTCAGGTAGGCTTGCGTGTAGGTCGGCGTGTGGAAGAAATAGCTGTGGCCGCGCTTCACGGCGTTACAGGTGGACGCCAAGGCAAAATTGAAGTGTCGGCAGCTAATCAACTTCTCAATGAATCTACGGGGAGGGGGGAGTTTCGCTGACTGGGTTTCGCTGTGTTCCCGGAGTTTCACGGCGGGCGAAGGGCGACCGGTGCGCGGCTTTATAATGATGATTTCTACCCAGCCAAGCTCCGCGGCCTGCTCCAGTTCCCTTTTCCCAACGCCGTATGTTCTGGTGAATTCCCGGACGGTAACTGGTTCCCTGGCGGCTCGCTCAAGAATTCGCTGAATCCGTTCCAGACGTTCCCGGCAGAGGAGTGATGGGCGCATGTCCCATGTTACCTCAATTCACGGGAAATGCCCGGTTTAGCATGACCAGTCCTTCGCTGGAGTTGGGGGCATTTCCCTTGCCCCGGTCGCCTGGGCCATGGACGTGTGATTCCTGCAGCAATATCGGTGGAAACATGACAGCAGCGCGGCTCATCGATGAAGCGGAGGGCCTGGCGTTCCTCGGGCTTTATGAGGATGCGTGGGGAGTTCTTGATAACTTGCTTCTTCCCGACCAGGTGAAAGCCTGCGGTGCGTGCTGTTCGAGTCATGATCTGCCAAGGGTGGGAGCGGTGGGAAATGGGGACTGAGTTGGCCAGCCAAATTGGTCCGACTGAAGCCGCGGCACCGGGATATTGTCGGGCGATTTCACTTGGCACATGCACTGGCCCAGTGCGCCGCAGGGGATCTCATGCGGGCGCGGACGGCCGTGTGGGCGGTGGCACTTGTCTGGCCGGAAGGGAGAGAGCTGGCGCGTGATTCTGATGCGCTGGTGGACGTTTGGTGACATGCAGCCTGAAGGTCTGCGCTTGGGGGCATCTCCTCGGCGGAGAATAAGCCACCGGCCTATCTTCCCAAGAGTCACCCCCCTCCAGCTGCTGAGGCGCCCTAAGGTGAATCACATTGGACAACCTGCCCCACCAAGGAATCAATAAGGAGAGGCGCCATAGAATCGCCACACCAACCCTAAAACGGCACACGCGCCGATGGTTGGCATCAATCCGATTTTGAACTTCTGCATGGCGACAAATGCCGCCAAAGCCACCGACGCCACGAACCAATCGAATTTCAAAAACGGGGACGGCCAAAGAGCATGTTCCGCGAATTTGACCCCGAGGTTCAGAATCACTCCCACCACGGCGGCAGTGATCGCTGTCAGCGCGGCACCCAGCCGGGGCTGCTCCCGCAGACGCTCCACCTGGGGAGCGCCGAGGAACACAAAGAGGAAGCACGGGATGAAGGTCGCCCAAGTGGTAATCAGCGCCCCCACGGTGGCCCCCGCCAGCGGACTGAGGGAGCCGGGGAACTGCCAGCCGCCGACAAACCCGACAAATTGCAGCACCATGATGAGCGGTCCCGGCGTGGTTTCCGCCAGGCCCAGGCCGCTCATCATCTGCGGATGGGACAGCCAGCCGTATTTCTCCACCGCCTGCTGGGCCACGTAAGGGAGCACGGCATAGGCTCCGCCAAAGGTGACCAGCGCCGCCTTGCTGAAAAACACGCCCTGGGCAAACCCCGTGCTCTGCCAGCCCAGCCAGGCCCCCAAGGCCAGAATGGGCGTCCACCATAACAAAAGACACAGTGTGATGACACCGGCGGAGCGCTTCCAGGTGCTGCGCGGGGAAGGCGGCAATGCCAGATAGTCCCTGTCATCATTCCCGGACTTGTCTCCGTGGCCTTTTCCAGCGGGGAACTGCCCGGGCGCCAGCCGGTGGCCGATCCAGCCGGTCAGCGCCGCTGCCAGGATAATGAAGACGAAGGAGACCTGGTAACGATATATGGCGACAAACGACAACGCCGCCAGCGTCCACAGGGCGGGGCTTTTCAGCGCCTTTTTGCCAATCCGGAGGACGGCTTCCGCCACCACGGCGATCACCGCAGGCAGCAGCCCATAAAAGATCGCCGCGAGCCACGGCAGATGACCGCCCGCCATGTAGAGCCAGCTCAGGGCAAAGAGGATGAATACCGAGGGCAGCACAAACAAAGCCCCCGCCGCCACCCCGCCCCGCCAGCCGTGCATCCGCCAGCCGAGGTAGGTGGCCAGTTGCTGCGCCTCCGGCCCCGGCAGCAACATGCAGAAATTCAGCGCGTGCATGAAATGACTTTCGGAAATCCACCGCCGCTTCTCCACCAGTTCCTTGTGCATGATGGCGATCTGCCCCGCCGGTCCGCCGAAGCTGATCCAACCGAGGGTGAACCAATAACGCACCGCCTCCCTCAACGAAGGAAAGTCAGGGCGGCGGGAGGAGGGGTCGGGCTGCGGGTCCATGGGAAATCAAGGGGCGGTCAGGGAAAGGTGGAGGCCGTCCATGAGATCCAGGCCGCGCCGCAGGATCTCCTCATCGGCGAGGCCCTGCCGGGCCCAGCCCCGCAGCACGCACAGCAAGCCGGAACCTTCCGTGCGGGGAAACTTACCGTCCTCAATGTCGGCGGCGTGGACGATTTCCGCCACCTCCGGCAGGCCCGGGGCCTTCAGCGAAAACCGCCGCACCAGGGTCTCAAACGTGCAGTCGTCCCCTTCATGCCCGAAATCGGCATCCACCATGTCGAAGGTCACGCCCGCCCGGTCAGGCGTCCGCTCCGCCGCAAAGACAAAGACGGCGGCCTTGTCAACGAAGCGGCGGATCAACCAGGCGGAGGCGATGCGGTCCAATTCCGGGCGGGGCCGGGTCTGCCAGGTGCGGCCTTGATAGTTGGCTACCCTGACCAGACCGCTTTTCTTAACGGAAGGCTTGGCCGGAGCCAGTGCTTCCAGCGCCTGCCGCACCTTGCCGGCGGCGGGACAATCAAAGAAGTCGATCTTCCTGATGGCGAGGAACCGCTTTTTCAGCCGCTCCACCTCCGCCGGTTCCACTGGCTGGCGGACGCCGGGAGGTTTGAGAGCAGCCGCGGCGGCCAGCAGTTCCTCGTAGTCGGCGGTTCTGGCAGACTGAAACAGGTCTGTCACTTCATTGACGGACAGCGTATCCACCTGTGCCGCCCGCAGCAGGGTCGCTTCGCCGCCCTGTTGCCGGATTTGCTGGGCCAGCCATTGCAGGGATTCCTCCTGTTCCGGGCGTTGCGGCAGCACATAGGCTGAAGTTTTCAGGGCAACGGCCCCCAGCCGCTTCAATTGCCGCCAAAAGCTGAGCCGCGCCGCCGCTTGAGAGGCTGGCAGCGTGTAAAGCAGAATGAGCCAGGAAGGAAGCGGCATTCCATTCCTGTAGTCACGGGAAACAGGTATTTCAATTAAATCTTGCAGCCCCTGCTTCCAGAAGGTTGAATGCCCACCTTATGATCCGCCAAATTGTTGCTGCCGTCGTCTTCGCCCTCAGTGCGTCCGTGGCTTCCTCCGCCTTGGATAGCGCTCAAATCGAATCCCTCACCGGCTTGAAAGGCACCGTGAACGAAGCCGAGGCCGTGTTCAAAATCACCAGCCCGCGCACGGATGTCAAAATCGCCGTGGATGGCTGGACCATGCCGCCCTTCATGGGCCTCACCACGTGGGCCGCCTTCACCCCTGGAGTGAAGGCTGAGGTGATGGTTGCCGGTGACTTCGTGCTCTTCGAGGACGAGGTGAATGCTGCCATGTCCGCCGCGCTTGATGGCGGACTCAGTGTCACCGCGCTGCATAACCACTTCTTCGCGGATGATCCCAAGGTCTACTTCATGCACATCGGAGGAGAAGGCGGGACCGTGAAGCTGGCCACGGCCGTCCGGGCCGCCCTGGATGCGGTGAAGTCGGTCCGCGCCGGCCAGCCGCAGCCGCAGCGGGTTTTCGGCAAAGCCTTCGCCCCCACCGGCAACGCCATCACCGCCGCCCCGCTCGATCAGATGCTGGGCGCGAAGGGACAGGTGAAGGACGGCATGTATAAAGCCGTGTTCGGGCGCACGGCAAAGATGCCCTGCGGGTGCGACATGGCCAAGGAAATGGGCGTCAACACCTGGGCCGCCTTTGCCGGCACCGACGACAATGCTGTGGTCTGTGGCGATTTCTGCGTGCTGGAAGACGAACTCCAGCCAGTGCTGAAAACACTGCGGAAAGAAGGCATCAACATCGTGGCCATTCACCATCACATGACCCATGAGCAGCCCCGCTATCTCTTCCTGCATTACTGGGGGAAAGGCCCCGCCTCCCAGCTGGCCGCGAGCCTAAAAGCAACCTTGGAAGCTCAGGGCAAAGTGCCCCCTGCTAAATAAATCTCCGGGGCATATTCCCGAGCTCCGGTCTTTTAAACCACCCCTCGGATTGTTGATGGGGCTATGATTTGTCCGGAGCCGGAGGAGTTTCGTGATTCACCTTGTTTTGGCGGTTCCAAACTCCCAATGAAATCACCAGGAGAATCCCGGCGAAGATCCAGGCTGTAGGCACAAAGCCCTGGTTTGAGGTAAGCCAACCGGCCAAGGGGTAGGTCAGTCCCCAGCCAGCATGGCTCAGGGCGAAGTGGGCGGCGTAAATGTGGGCCCGTTCCTCCCCGGAACTGTTGGCGGCGAGCAATTCGCTGCCGCGGATGCCGAGGGTGCTGTAGCCCGCACCGATGAACCACCAGGCCAAGCACAAAGCGGCGTATTGCGGCCAGACAGCGACGGCAATCAATCCCGCCAACATGACCGGCGCGGAAGCGGTAACCAAACCATTCCTGACGCGCACCGAACATCTGGCGTAGATCATGGCCCCGGCCACAGAGCCAATCCCGAATGCGGCCATCACCCAGGCATAGGCGGAGTCACTGAGGCGGAGATCGTTTTTCACGAAATCGATGGTCGCCACGATGACAAAAGCCCCGCCGATACTGGTTTGCAGGGCGAGCAGAACAGACTGGAGCAGCGGGGCGCGGCGGATCATTGCGGTCAACCCATGCCGCACGGAAGTGGGCGCTTTTTTTGCCTGTCCTGCCACTTCACTGGCCAGACGGGGCAGGCCGATCAGCAAGGCCGCACTGCCTAAAAATGTCAGGCCATCCGCGATGAAGTTGCCCCGGAATCCGATAAGGGAGATGACAAGCGCGGCCAGCGATGGGCCAAGAATATTTGCCGTGTCATAGGCGATGGACCCGACCGCCAGCGCTTTCGGATACTGCTCTTTTGTTACCACCCCCGGAATGACTGCCCGGTAAATCGGAGTGAAGATAGCCGACCCGAAATTCAGCAGAACCGCCAAGGCGTAGATTTGCCAGACGGAATCGGCGAAGAAGAACCCCACCATCACCACCACACGCAGGATGTCGGAGAACACCATGACCTGCCGGGCTCCAAAACGGTCTGCGAGTTTTCCAGCCCAGGGAGAGCAAAGCACAATAACGATGATGCGGATCATCAGCGTGAAGCCCAGCACGGTGGAGGCGGATGCCCCGACCAGCTCATGGGCCAGCAAGCCCAAAGCGAGCGAAGTCAGCCCGCTGCCGGTGAGGCTGAGCGCATGTGCCCAAAAAAGCTGTTGGAAGATGCGGTGCTTCCAGAGGGAGGGATGGGTTGCGGGGTTCATCAGGAAAAAGTGGGGGAATAAAAAAGGCGGCGCGTTGAAGCTTTTGAAATAAGCAGAATCCGGAGGTATTTGCTAGTTGATGCGGATGGCTGCGGAAACTCCGTGGCGGTCCAGCCCTTCGACGGCGCTGATGGTTTGGATTGCATCAAGGGATTTCCCGAGAGATTTCCGGCTGAAGCGGACCGTGCTGGTGCGGCGCTGGAATTGATCCACGGTCAGCCCGGAAAAAGACTTTCCGGAGCCGCCGGTAGGAAGCTCATGGCTGGGACCGGCGACGAAATCACCGCCTGCCACTGGGGACCAGTGCCCCAGAAAAATGGCTCCGGCAGTGCGGATGCCGCTGGCCAGTTCATCCTCGTTTTCCGCGACAATGGCAACATGCTCCGGCGCGAAATCATTGGCGATGGCCACCGCATCGCCAAGCTGCGCGACCAGCACCAGGAACAAACCATCGCCAACGACATGGGCCAGATGTTCCCCGCGCAGGGCCTCAGCCATTTGTTGTTTAAGTTCAGCCTGAATTTCGATCAGGATAGTTCCCGAATCCGTCACAAAGACCACGCTGCCGTGACCGTGTTCGGCTTGCGCCAGCAAGTCAGCCGCGAGGCAGGCCGGATCAGCGGTCTGATCGGCGATGACCATGATTTCACTCGGCCCGGGCAGGAGGTCGATGGCAACCGCTCCGAAAACCTGACGTTTGGCTTCAACGACATAGGCATTGCCGGGGCCGAAGATTTTGACCACCGGCGCAATGGTTTTGGTGCCGTAGGCCAGAGCCGCAATGGCCTGCGCTCCACCGATCCTGTAAACCTCTGTCGCCCCGGCGAGCTGGAGCGCGTGGAGCAACGGCGGATGCACTTTGCCTGCGGCATCCGCGGGGGTCGCCACCACGATTTCCGGCACCCCTGCGGTGGCTGCCAGGGTCACGGTCATGATGGCGGTGGAAACCAACGGCGCATTCCCTCCGGGCACGTAGATGCCGACGCGCCCGAAGGGGTGAAACGACTCACCCACCCGGACCCCCTGACGGTTTTTCATGTGCCAGTCCTTCCGCAGCCCGCGCCGGGCAAAGTCCCGCACATTTTTATGGGCGAGATGGAGCGCGGCTTTTACTTCGTCACTGGTAGCCTTATCCGCCTCCTGAAATTCCGCTGCCGTCACCCGCATCCCGGCAGGCTTCAGCGCGGGGCCTCCGAATTTCGCAGTGTATTCCAGCACGGCGGCATCCCCGCGGCGGCGCACTTCGGCAATGATGTTGCTGACCGTATCCGCCACCTCCGGCGCGGCCTCTGCCGACCGGTTCAGGCTTTTCAGTTGGGAGCGGAAACGGGGTGAATCGTGGCGCAGGATATGCATGGGATTTGGGGGATCAGGATTGGCGCGGGGTGGCCCGGTGGAACATGCGGTAAAGGGCGGGAAGCACCAGCAGGGTCAGGATGGTGGAGCTGATGATACCGCCGATCACCACCGTGGCGAGAGGGCGCTGGACTTCCGCACCGGGGCCGGTGGCAATGGCCATCGGCACAAAGCCAAGGGAGGCGACCAGAGCCGTCATCAGTACCGGCCGCAGCCGGGTCAGGGAGCCGCCAAGGATGGCGTCCTCCAAGCCCAAGCCGTCCTCGATCAGCTTCTTGATGAAACTAATCATGACCACGCCGTTCAGCACCGCCACGCCCGACAAGGCGATGAATCCCACCGCCGCTGAAATGGATAGCGGAATATCCCGCATCCACAGCGCAATGATGCCGCCGGTCAGCGCCATGGGCACACCCGTGAAGATCAGCAGGGCATCTTTCACCGAGCCGAAAGCACTGAAGAGCAGGATGAGGATGAGCAGCAGCGCCACCGGCACCACGATCTTGAGCCGTTGGCTGGCGGAGATGAGGTTTTCAAACTGCCCGCCCCAACTGATCCAGTAACCGGGCTGCACGGTGACTTCATCGGCGATGCGTTTCTGCGCTTCACCCACAAAGCTGGCAATGTCCCGGCCCCGCACGTTGGCGGTGACGACGACACGCCGCTTGGCGTTTTCCCGGCTGATTTGGTTGGGGCCGGGAGCGAGTTTGAATTCCGCCAGTTCTCCCAGCGGGATGGTATCGGCTTCCGCCACGCTGGATTGCGGCGCATAGGCAATCCGGGTGATCCCCTTGCTGGCATCCGCTGCTTTTTGCGGCAGCGGAATCGGCAGGCGCTTCAGTGCTTCCAGGTCGGTGCGGATGTTCTCCGGCAGCCGCACGAGGATGGCAAAGCGGCGGTCCCCCTCGAAGACCTGGCCGGCCTCTTTGCCGCCGATGGCGATCTCGATGACCTCCTGCACTTCGGCAATGTTCAGCCCGTAACTGGCCAGCGCGGGACGGTTGATTTCGATGGTCAGAACGGGCAGGCCGGTGGTTTGCTCCAACTTCACATCGACCGCACCGGGCACGGATTTGAGGATGTCTTCAATCTGCCCGCCGGTTTCCTCCATGATTTCCATTTCGTCGCCGAATACTTTGACGGCCACATCACTGCGGACGCCCGCGATCAGTTCGTTGAAGCGCATCTCGATGGGCTGGAGCAGTTCGTAGTTATTGCCGGGAATGGACTTGGCGGCGGCCATGACCTTATCCACCAGCTCCGACTTCGGCATGTCGGGGTTGGCCCACTCACTGCGCGGTTTTATCATGATGAAGCAGTCCGCCACGCTGGGCGGCATGGGATCGGTGGCGATTTCGGCGGTGCCGATCTTGGTGAAGATTTCCTTCACTTCCGGGATGGTTTTCAGCTTCGCCTCCAGGGTGCGCTGCATGTCCACAGCCTGCGTCAGGCTGGTGCCGGGAATGCGCAGCGCGTGCAGGGCGAAATCTCCTTCATCCAGCCGGGGTATGAACTCACTGCCCATGCGGGAGGCCAGCAGCAGACAAAGCAGCACCAGCAGCGCCGCTCCGGCCACCACGACACTGCGGGCGGCCAGCACCCCGCGCAGCATGGGTTGATAAAGGCTCTTGGCTCCCCGGATCAGGATGTTTTCCTTCTCGCTGATGCGGCCATTTAGGAAGATGGCAACGGCAGCAGGAACGAAGGTGACAGACAGGATCATGGCCGCGCCCAGCGCCGCCAACACCGTGAAGGCCATCGGGAAGAACATCTTCCCTTCAATGCCAGTGAGAGTCAGGATTGGGAGGTAAACCACCATGATGATGAGTTCGCCGAAGATGCTGGCCTTCCGCACTTCACGCGTGGCCGAGAACACAATCTCGAAACGCTCCGCCCGCGTGAGGAGCCGGCCATGCCTGTGCTGTTCTTCCGCCAGACGCCGGATGCAGTTTTCCACGATGATGACCGCCCCATCCACGATGATACCGAAGTCCAAGGCCCCGAGGCTCATCAAATTTCCACTGACTTTCCCGCCGACCATGCCGGTGATGGTCAAAAGCATGGAAAGGGGAATCACGCAGGCCGTGAGCAGCGCGGCCCGGAAATTCCCCAGCAGCAGAAACAGGATCACAATCACCAGCGTGGCTCCCTCAAAGAGGTTTTTCTTCACGGTGGCGATAGTGGAATCAACCAGCGTGGTGCGGTCATAAACGGCTTTGGCCGTGACCCCTTCCGGGAGCGAGCGGTTCACTTCCTCCAGTTTGGCAGCAATGCGGCTGGATACCGTCCGGCTGTTTTCGCCGACCAGCATGAACACCGTGGCCAGCACCACTTCCTCACCATTCACGGTCGCGGCTCCGGTGCGGAGTTCGCGGCCTTGGACCACGGCAGCCACATCTTTGACAAAGATGGGTGTGCCGTCCCGGTGGGCGATGACGATATTTTCCAGATCCGCTCCTTTGTCCACCTGACCGGGCGCCCGGATCAGCCATTGTTCGCCATTCTTTTCAATGTAGCCAGCCCCCACGTTGTTGTTGTTCAGCTCCAAGGCTTCCATGAGTTGCCGCATGGTCACATTGAAGGTGACCAGCTTCGCCGGATCAGGGGTGACGTGGAATTGCTTCTCGTAGCCGCCGATGGAATTCACCTCAATGACGCCGGGAATGTTGCGGAGCTGGGGTTTGATGATCCAGTCCTGAATGGTGCGCAGGTCGGTGGGAGAGTAGGGTTTGCCTTCCTCGTTCTTCGCCGCCGGATCAGCGGTGACGGTGAACATGAATATTTCCCCCAGCCCCGTGGCGATAGGCCCCATGCTGGGTTCCAGACGCTGGGGGAGTTTGCTCTTCACCTCCTGAAGCCGTTCGGCAATGAGCTGGCGGCCAAAGTATAAGTCGGTGCCGTCTTTGAAGACGACCGTGACCTGGGATAGGCCGTAGCGGGAAACGGAACGCGTGTAATCCAGATGGGGCAGGCCGCCCATGGCGTTCTCGACCGCAAAGGTGACACGTTGCTCGACTTCCAGTGGCGAATAGCCGGGAGCCTCCGTGTTGATCTGCACCTGGACATTGGTGATGTCCGGCACGGCGTCGATGGGCAGGCGCTGGTAGTTGTAGACGCCCAGAATGGCGGTGCCCAGCACCAGCAGCAGGATGACCCAGCGCTGCTTGATGGAAAATTGGATAATGGAATCAATCATGGCGGTCTGGCGTTAGTGGTCGTGGGTGGCTCCGCCTTTCATTACATCCGCTTTGATGATGAAGCTGTTTTCGGCAGCGTAGGAAATCCCGGCGGGGATGCCCTCCTTCACCTCGATCCACTCGGCATCCCGCCTGCCGATCTCGAAGGGCATGGCTTCAAACAGATTGCCGACCCGGACAAAAACCACGTCCCAGTCGCGGAAGTTTTGCAGGGCGCTGGCCTTCACGGCCACCGGCACATCGGCTTCCTCATAAACCACATCACCCGAGACAAACAGGCCGGGGCGCAAATCACCTTTGGCATTGGGCACCACGGCGCGGGCCAGCATGGTTTGCGACCCCTCCGCGCTGAACGGTGAGAGATAGCTCAGCTTGGCGTCGATGGGCTCCATGCCTTCGCCGGGGTTGATGGTCACGGACTGGTCAGGCTTCAGCAACGGGAAGTCCTTGCGGTGAACGATGAAGTCCACCCAGACATTTCCCAGATCGGCAATGACGAACATGGGGCGCTGATTGCTGACAAATTCTCCCAGCTTCACTTCGCGCTCGATGACCGTGCCGGCGATTTCCGCCCTCACCGGGTAAGGCTGGAGGCTGTCGTTGCTTTCGACGGTGGCCAGCACATCACCTTTTTGAACGCTGTCCCCCAGCTCCTTGTTGATCTCCTTCACCAGCCCATCAAAACGCGGCATGATGCTGGTGCGGGTTTGTTCATTCACCCGCACGCGCCCCCGCAGATTCACACTCTGGCGGATTTTTGCTGGACCGGCCTTGATCATTTCCACACCCGCCCGGGCGAGGATTTCTTCCGGCATTTCGGCACGGCCTTCGATCGAATCGAATTTCCAATCATAGGTTTTCCCGGCGTGCTGCACCGTCACGAAAGCGTGGAAGGAATGCGGCTCCACCACGGGACCGTCGCCGATCAGGTAATCCGCCTCCGGCTTGAAGTTGATGGTGTCGGTGCGGTTGATCCGCTCCAGCTTGATCACGGTCTTCACATCCTTGGGATCATAGGGCTTCCCGTCCTTGTAGAAGTAAACGTGGAACTCCGGGGTGACGCCTTCCGGCTCGTAAATCTGCACTTCGCACTCGAAGTCAGGTTCGCCAAAAAAGCGCCCGCCATGCGGCCCGCGCCGCTTACTGGGATCGTCGGCCGCGGGAGCCGCGCCGTGGCCATCCGCGTGGTCGTGGCTGTTGAATTCGAGGCCGAGGATTCGCTTGGCGGCCAGTGCGCCGCCGATGAGAAGCAGGGCGATAATGCCTGCGTTGATGATCGCTTTAAAGTTCATGGATAAATTTTGGAAAAGTAGTTACTTGGAAGAGGGGGAGGCGGCACCGGCTGCTGACAAATTGACCGGACCTGCGGTGAGGGCTTCGATTTCAGCCACGGCCTGATGATAATCGGACAGGGCGCGGAGTTGCTGGTGGCGGGCTTGAATCAGGGTGCGGCGGGCATCGAGGATTTCGAGCTGGGTGAAGCGGCCGGCTTCATAACCTTCCGTCACCGCTTTTTCGGCTTCCGCTGCGCCGGGTAGCACGTCCTTGTTCAGGATTTCGACTTCATTCGCGGCCCGCTGCAATACTTGATAGGCAGCGCTGAGCTGCGTGAAGACACTCATCTCCGAAGTCAGCCGCTCCGTGTCGGTTTTGGCGATTTCCACCTCCGCTGCCGCGATGGCTCCCTGATTGCGGTTCCTGAACGGCAGCGGAATGGAAAAACCCAGCGTGAAGGTGATTTCCTCCGCTTTCCCCAAAGTGCGCGGCCCACCGAAGACGGTGACATCCGCTTTAGCCAGAGTATACTCCCGCGCCAGCACAGCCTCGCGTTGGGCGCGCTCCGCCGACCAGCGTGTGATTTCAGGGTGGCTCTTGATTTGCGCCACCAGAGTGGAAAAGACCGGAATGGTTTTCACCGAGCCAAAGTCGCCGGTGACACTATCAAAGTTGGCCGTCCGCGCCCCCCAGAGCGCCGCCAAATTGGTGCGGGCCGACGCCAACGAGCGCTTGGCCTGCTCCAATTCAATCTTGGCGGATGCCACCGCCACATTGCTGCGGGTGACTTCCACGGCGTTGGCTTTACCCGCCTCCACCCGCTTTTGCGTCATCGGAGTAACCTTTGCCGCCAGACCGGCAGTTTCTTCGGCGAGCTGCACCTGCTTTTGGGAAGCCAGCACCGCCACGAAGGCCTGTGCGGTATCACGCAGCACCTCAATGCGCCGCACCTGCCAGGCCCACTCCGCCACGCTGCGCCCGGCTTCAGCTTCACGCAGGCGGGCATCACGTTTGCCGCCCAGCTCCACGAGTTGGCTCAATTGAAGTGTGTTCTCCATCAGTTCCCCGTCCTTGTAGGGACCGGAGCCGGGGAGGTTCTCCGAGGTGAAATTGAGTTGGGGATTGGGTTTCAGCCCGGCTTGGATCATCCGGGCTTCGGCCACCCGCACGTCCAGGGTGAACGTGGCCAAGGAGGGATGATTGGAGAGGGCCAAACCGATGGCCTGCCGCAGGCTCACCGTGCCGGATGGGTTCGGAGCTGCGGGAAGTTTGTAGAGAGGCTCCACGTCCGCGAAAGCGGGGGAGGCCAACAGGGAAAACACCATCGCCACCACGCGGGGAGCGCGGCAGCTTATGGTTATTGGAAAGGGATTCATGAGCGGAATGATTTTGGGAAAAAGAATGATGCGCGTTGAGGTCAAAGCGGGCAGAGCGCAGCCCGGAACGCACGGCCAGCGGGCCGCGCACAAACGAAAAACCCGCGAAGCGGCTCCACGGGGGAGCGAATCACGGGTTGGTCAGGCTTTTATCTCAAACGATGAGCACGGTTGTCCTCAGACACACCAGCCACGCCGGTTTGCCCGGCGGCGGGCGTGCCGCCACGCCATCCAGATACACCGGCACCGGGTAGATGCGGAATTCGGGACGTGCGCATTTTTCAACCAACCCCGCCTCAAAATTGACCTTGGGCGCGGAGAGTCCCGCAGCCCCCAAGGCATTGGAATTTTCAGAAGCGAAGCAAAAAACGTGGGCCGGGCCGTGATGGTGATCTTCCGCAGCCGCGAGTTCGGCGCCATGATGATCTTCCGCGTGCGGGGCCTCTTCAGCATCGCAATCCTCATGATCCAGGTGGCTCAACACAAGGTGCCAGTCGCCGTTTTCCTGCGACAGACTGACCTCATGCCCATGCTGCAACGCTGCGACGGCACCAAATGCCATCGGCGCCCAACCTTGAATTCCCGCCAGGTATGCCAGCATCATCGTCCAGCCGAGCAAACGGCGGAGGGCGGTAGAAGATGGGTACGTGGTCATGGGAGATTGGACGTTGGAAGAACAGCTTCACAGATTGTTCCGTAAGTCAAATTTTCAGAAGGCCGGGCTTGGTATCCGGCTGATGCCGCCTTTCAAAGGAACCTAAGTGGGGGGCACACGGGGAGTGACCGCATCCCGTGCCGGTTTCAGCTGTGAATGGGCTGACGGAACGCTCCGCCAGCGCGGCTGGCAGCGCACCGACCGGGACATCGATTGCCTCCATTGCAGATCTAGACCAAGCACCTGATCCGGGTGGGAGCCAGCGAATGGGCAATCAGGAGAGGGGTGCCCAAGGCTGGCTGCTGCTTCAACCAGCGCTTTACCAAGTGGGCTCGCTACAGTTCAGGAGCGGCCAGTTTGTGATTTTTCTAGATTACTGAAAACTTGGCCTGAATTCCTCGAATCCCTCAAATATCGGGCCGATTCCGCATAGTTTCCACTCAGTTTCCACGGATGCGAGACTATTTCCAGACGGTTTCCAGTTGCGGTTTCCGCCGCTCGCACGGGTTTCCATGTTTCCATCCATATGCCCGGAAACTTGGAAACTGCTTCTGAGTCAGGCGGGGAGGATGCGGTTTCCGCTCCTTTTGAGCCGGCCGGTAGCTTCGCCCCTTTTCACCCATTTGCTGATGGTGCCTTTTCCTTTACCCATTATTTCGGCAAGATCGGTGACAGTTTCCACGCCGTCGGCGATATGGCGAAGCATGGCTTCGTATTCACTTTCCTCGGCGGGTTCGCAATGGATGGCCGTGCGGCCGTCCGCTTCGTCCGTGGTGAAGTGCCAAAGCAGGTCCGGCATGTGCTGCCCGGTGTTCCGGCTAGGCTTGGCAAAATGACTCACAAAACGCGCTCCCGGCTGCCCCTCGTCCTTGGCGTCCCGCAGTTCGATGATCCAGGAGGCGGCATCCTCCCGCTTGCTGTGGCCCCGCATGAAGCCTTCCCGGCCGGCATGGTGGACCATGATGGTGGTGATTTTCCGGCGTCGGAGTTCGAGCAACCAGGCCGCAATCGGTTCGTAGGCGAGGCCTTTGTTTTCATCCACGCCGGAGGCCAGACAGCTCAAGTTGTCCAGAACCAGAAAGTTCCGTTCTTCCTTGAGGAGTAATGCTGTAATGGCCTCTTGGTGGCCCGGCTCTGCAATGTTAAGGGTGTGACCGAGTTTTTCAAAAAGCACGTCATGATGGAGATAGGCCACGTTCCCGCCTTCCAGCGTCAGTCCTGTGTGCCGGGCTTTGCTGAGTTCGAGCGGCATTTCCCCGTCAAGATAGAGCACGCTGGAGCGCTCTTCCCCTGCGGACCATAACCCAAGGGGTGCCCCGGCGCTGATGGCGTGCGGGAGTGCCATGGAAATCCACGTCTTACCTACGCCACGGGGGGCGAAGATGAATCCCAGGTCGCCACGGCAAAGCCAATCGTCCAGCAGGCGGGGGCGCTGGGGCACGTGCAGGGCCATGAGTTGCTCCCCGGTCAGCATACATCCTCGGATGTTTGCCAGATTGATTGTGGTGAGGTCCGGGGAGCTGTCGCGCGCCAATTCGGCCAGCCTGGCGATGAGTTGCCCGATGTCGCCTTCCGCGTCTCCGTTCTGGATTTGTTCCAAGCGGATGGTGAGCGCCAAGCTTTCTCGCCTCTTCCAGCCGGCTATGATCTTACCAGCATACCATGAGGCATTGTGGGCTTCCCCGGTTCCCTCCGTGAGACAAGCCAAGGCTTGGCCAACCTCACCCGCCGGAATACCGGAATCCTGCTCATTCGATGCCAAGGCTTGAATGCGGACCATTTCGGGAATGCCGCTGGGAGTTTCCCCGGCGGCCACCTCCAGGATGCGGAAAAGCGTGGCGTGCTGTCCCGTGAAATGGAAATACCGCAAACCGTGGCTCGTCAGAATAGCCGGCCCATGCAGTAGGGCGATACTGAGGGCGTTCCGTTCAACGGGGTGTTCCTGATCAGCAGGATGAAGGCGGCTACTCATAAGCGCTGCCTCCCTTCTATGATGGCAAATGAGGGCATCCTGCGGCGGGAGGCGTGGTCGGTGCCTTCGCTGGGAGTTATCCAGCGGACCGGAGGGGAGACGGCTCCCTCCTTGGTGTGTTCGTGTGTCTGGTGGGAAGGTGATTTCATGGGACGCATCTGAAGGTGCGCCGTGCTTGCGGAAACCGTGGAATCGGGTAGGCTGTAAGGGTTGAAACCCGGGGCCAGCCCCTCCCGCTCTGCTGCCTTTACGAGAGGCAGCGGGCGGGGACTCCTTGGCGCAAAGCGCGGCAAAGGTTTAGGAAGGCTGGGAGGAAATGAAGGCATCGAGACTGGCCCGGTCAATGACACGGGCGGCGCCGATGCGGTGGCTTTTGATTTTCCGCGCTCCCATGAGCTCGTATAGGGTGCTGCGGCCAATCCCGGAGTAGGCGACGGCGGCGGGGACCTTGAGAAAGGCGGGCACAACGGGCTGGCGGGTGGTGCCTGCGGTGTTGGCCTCGGCGAGGGCGGCTTGTTTTTCGGGCTTTATCATCGGGATATGGTGGTTGGGTGTAGGCAGCCGCTCCCCGTCGTGGGTTGCGCTCTGTTGATAGCACCCTATCCACGGCCTTCCGCCCTTGGCCATTCGTGGGCTTTATCCAGTTGGCCGGCCGGCCGGATTAATCCCGCTGGCCGTTCGGTTTTACGAAAGTCCTGGCTTTCGGATTCATTTTCTTGCTCCGCGTGTTCCTCCATGCCGTGATAAACTGATGGTAGAATACGGCATCCTCAGCCCCGGGGAAATTCAGTTCCAGCAGGTCCGCTGCTTGACAGAATCTTGAGTGGGCTTCGTGGCCGTCAGCGCTGCATTCCCAGAGGCAAAGCGGAAGCCATGCCCGGACAATCCAATCTGTCAGACTGCGTTTGAATGGGGTGCTGCGGTGTTTGCGGAATAAATCCCCAAGCTCCTCAAAAAACCCCGCTTGTCCGCTTAGCGCCATGGATTGGATGGTGTCCGCGTAGAGGTCGAGGGCATACTCTACGCTCCTTCCATCCCTCAGGGCCTCCCGGACTCGCTCCAAGGTAAATTTCCACGTAAACTTGTTCGGCTCGCCTGAGGCGGAAACCTTCGAGGAGGGTCTTTTGCCTTGGGTCAGGACGGCAAGTTCCGCGTAGGCGCGGCAATCAATCCCCGCGAGGGCGCCAGAGTGGTTATACTCCGTGAACGCCTCCATCATCACCGGCGGTAAGCTGCGCTCTAGGAGCAAGGCGTCCAATGTTCGGCAGTCCCTTACGGCTTGGAGGATCTGGATTCGGGCGGAACGGACCATGAATCGCCAATGGTGCGGCAGATGCTTCCGATAGTGTGCCCGGCAGGTCCTCAGGGCTGCCGCCATACGCCTTCGGGCGGCTCGGTCGTGTTCACTCCAGCCCATGTCTTTTGCTCGTCGGTCCATCGCCGTTTGCAGGCGCTTCACGGTGGGAGGGGTTTTGCGCTTCTTCTTGGTGGCCATGTCAGAAATTTACAGAGTTGGAAAAGCGGCGGCGGCCTTCTCCAGGGCTTCGCGGCCGGTGTGGGTGTAGCCGTGGCTGACGTCGGCGGAGTCGTGGCCGATGTAGTCCATCACGACAGATTGCGGGATGCCTGCATTTTTCAGAAGGCTGGTGGCCGTATGGCGGAGGGAGTGAAAGGAGAGCTCATGCTTGGTGCGGGCGTTCCCTTCTTCCTTGGTGGCGGTGGCTTTGCGCAAGCCGGCGGCGGTAAGGAGTTCCGCGAAGGACTTGGAAAGAATGCCGCTGCGGCCGGTGCGCTGAATGGTGGCGGCGGCGGTGGGGTGGAGTGCCGCGCTGGGATCGTCGCCAGCGGGGAGGGTGTCGATGTGCGCCCGCAGCGGGGCAGCCAAGGGGAGGGCTTGGCGGCGACCGGTCTTCCGGGTGGTGAGGCGAAGTTCCTCGCGGGCAAGGTCGAGGTTTTGCCATGTGAGGGTGGCCACGTCTGCCAAGCGTTGGCCGGTGTAGAGTCCAAAGAGAATCAGGGAGCGCCATTCATCGGTGGCCACGGCCATAAGGGCGCGGAGCTCATCCAGAGTAAAGGGGCGGCGGGTGGATTCGCTGCGGTCGCGCACGGTGTCCACGTCGGCGGCGGGGTCATCGGTCAGGTAGCCATCTTTTCGGGCAGCAGCGAAGAAGGTTTTAACGGCCTTGAGTGTGTTGTTGGTGGTGCGGGGGCCGGCATTGGTGGCGGCATGGTTCCGATAGGCAGAGATTTCCGTTTTGGTGATTTCGGAAATATCAGCGTCAGCCTTCTTGTCCAGCCACGCCAGAAACCGGCGTGAGTGGCCGGCGTAGTAATCGAGAGTGGCAGGGGAAACCTCCGGCCTCTTCCGCTCCACGTAGCCCGTGAAGTATTCCCGGACCGTCACGGCGGGCAGTTCCTCGCCGGACAGGTCGCGGTAAATATCGGCCAGAACTCGGCGGGCCTGCTTCGCGGTGCGCTTGGCGCGGCTCTCCTCTTCGAACTGCCTGGCCAGCTTATCCGCCAGCTTCTTGTCAGTCGTTTTCGTGGAGCGCTTCATGCGCCGGCCATTGGCATCGGTCCAACAGGCGGTGAAGTATTTGCTCTGCGGGTGTTTCCAAAGGCTGGCCATCTAAGAACTCTACTAAGAACTGCCGCCCTTGTCCACCCTAAACCGCAGCCGTGTATTTCCCTGAAAACCAACGGGTTGAAGCGTGGTTTATCAAATCGTCAGTTCGAATCTGGCCGCCCCGACCACTTCCAGTCCGCCAGTGGTTCCTTGGAGTTCCCGCGAAATGGAAAGCCGTCTCCTGAAGCGACAGCCCGATGGGTCCTGACATCCGGTAGGAACAGTCCGGCCGCAGGAATGGATGGACAGATTCCCTGATTTCCGGCACAAAGCCTGCGGAAATCAGATCGCTGCCCGTCGTCCGCTCAAACGGAGTGTGGGAAGCATCCGGCTGATCCGCGCAAAACCATCCATCCTATGAATAAAACGACCATCCTGCTTGCTCTCACCCTCTCCCTCAGTGCCGGCCTCGCCTTCAGGGCGGTGGCGGAAGGCGAAAAAAAGGAGGAATCCCCCATCGGCCAGGTGATGAAGGATCACTTCAAGGGCGACACCTCCGATATCAAAAAAGCCACCAAGGGCGAATTGTCCAAGGATGAAGCCACCAAACTGCTCGCGGCGCTGAAGTCCCTCAGCCCTGCCAAACCCTCCAAAGGGGAGGAAGCCTCCTGGAAGGAGAAAACCGCGGCCCTCGTCCTCGCCGGCGAGAAGCTGGAAAAAGGCGATGCCGATGCCGGTGCTGCGGTGAAAGCCGCCGCCAACTGCAAGTCCTGCCATGACGCGCACCGCGAGAAGAAATAATTCCTGAACGAATCACCGGCGGCTCCTGACATCCAGGGCCGCCGGTTTTTTGTTGCCCCGGAGCGGGGCCCCCCGGACCCATGGACTGCGGATGGCGTCAGTCCGATTATTAGGGTTTGAGGAGTTGCCGCCGCGTGCGATAATCCGCGTCCTCCGCACGGTCCGATTTTCCCATGCACATCTCCGATATCCTGGCTGCCACGCCCACCACCCTTTCCTTCGAATTTTTCCCGCCCAAGACCTCCGAGGCGGTGGAGCGGCTGTATGAAACCATCGCCCAGCTGGAACCCTACCAGCCCAATTTTGTCAGCGTGACCTATGGAGCGGGCGGCGGGACGCGGGAAATGACCCATGATCTGGTGGTGCGCCTGAAAAAAACCACCGCGCTTGATCCGATCCCTCACCTGACCTGCGTGTGCCATCAGGAAAAGGAGATCGCGGAAATCCTGGAGCGGTATGCGGCGGCGGGCGTCAGCAATATTCTGGCGCTGCGCGGCGACCCTCCGGGGAATCTGGAAGGGTATGACCGCTCCAAGGATGCTTTCCAGTTTGCCGCGGATCTGGTCAAATTCATCAAACGCTTCAACGACACCGGGGCGCATCCTGACAAACGCGGGTTTGGGATTGGCGTGGCCGGCTTCCCGGAAGGCCATCCCCTGACGCCAAACCGTCTGGTCGAGATGGACCATCTCAAGGCCAAGGTCGATGCCGGCGCGGATTACATCTGCACCCAGCTGTTCTTCGACAACCACGACTTCTACGACTTCCGCGAGCGCTGCGCCCTGGCCGGCATCCACGTGCCGATCATCGCGGGCATCATGCCCATTACCACCACCAACGGGATGAAGCGCATGGCGGATTTGTCAGGCGGCTCGGTGTTCCCGGCCCGCCTCCTGAAGGCCCTGCAGCGCGCCGGAAATGACCCCGAAGCGGTCCGCCGGGTGGGCCTGCATTATGCCACCGAGCAATGCGCGGATCTGCTCAATAACAACGTCTCCGGCATCCATTTCTACACGCTCAACCAGTCCAGCGCCACGCGTGAGATCTACGCCAGTCTAGGGCTGAAGGACAGCCGGGCCTTGGCGCCGGCGTGACCGGAGGCTGCGGAAGGGGCCAAGGAATGGCGGGTTTTTTTAAACCGCAGAGACGCAGAGAACCGGAAACCTCCGGCTCTAAAATCCCTCCGCGTCCTCTGCGTCTCTGCGGTTCAACCTCCTTCCGCGGCTGAAAGCTACTTCTTCCCGCCCAGCAGCATGCCAAGGATGGAGCCGATACAGCCGCTTTTGCTGGCCCCGCCAGTGGTGAGCAGGTCGCCCACGCCGCCTTTTGTAATCAGGCCGCTGAGGTCATCGAGAATGCTGCCGTCGCCATTGCGGTCGAGGATCGCAGCCATGCCGCCGAGTCCGCCGCCGGCTCCACCCGTCCCGGCCTGGCCTCCCTCCGCGCCGCCGCCTTTTTTCATCAGCATACCGATGATGATCGGGGCCAGCATGGGAATCAGTTTGGAGGCGGCGGCCCCGGAGATCCCAAGTTGATTGGCCATCAGAGCGGAGGCTTCCTTGCCTTTGCCCCCCAGCAGACCGCCGACTTCCTCGTCGTCCGGGATGCCATTGTTATTGAGATCCTGAATGCGCGACTCCACTCCCGCAGGGCCGGATTTGTCCATCTCGCGCTTTAGCCCGGCGAGGATGATGGGAGCCACCGTGGGCAACGCGCGGGCGGCTTTGTCAGCGGGGATGCCGAGTTCGGTGGAGACACGTTGTTGCACGGACTGGCCGTGTTCCTGATAAAGATCGTCGAGAAAGCCCATGATCGGATTTGGTGATTGGATTGGAAAAGGTGATCCGGCGTGGCTCACCGCGCTGGCAACGTATCCGGTCCCCGGAGCTGTGCCAGAAATATTGTGTCCCGCACCTGGTGGACTTTCCATTGGCATCGGCTGCCTGCCGTTTACCATGGCGGCATGATTACCTTTCTCCGTGGCATCCTGACTGAGAGCCTTCCCGACCGTTTGACGGTGGATGTGCAGGGCATTGGTTATGAAGTCTTTGTGCCTGTGAGTACCTACGACCGGATGCCGGCCGAGGGGCAGGAGGTGAAGATCCTGACGCATTTTCTGGTGCGGGAGGACGCCCAGATGCTCTACGGATTCGCCACCGACGAGGAGCGCGATCTCTTCCGCCTCCTTCTCAACCGCGTCACCGGCGTGGGTCCGAAGATGGGTCTCGCCATCCTCACCGGCATGGTGGTGCGTGATTTCAAACGCCATGTCGTGAACAGCGATGTCACCGCCCTCTCCAAAATCAGCGGCGTCGGCAAAAAGACCGCCGAGCGCATCATCTTCGAGTTGAAGGACAAGGTCGGCGTCACCGATGCCTGGAAGGACGCCGGCGAAAGCCCCGCCGCCAAAGCCGCGCAAACCCCCGAGCAGGCGGCGCTCAACGACGCCGTGCTGGCCCTCATCAATCTCGGATACAAACAAGTGGAAGCCCAGAAAGCCGTCAAAAAACTCCTTGAAGAAGGAGCCGCCGCCGACACTAGCGGCCTGGTGCGCGGGGCGCTGCGGTTGTTGAGCCAGGCTTAACCATCATTTGTTTGGAAAAATGAGTCCGCCATTCTCGCTCGCGAATAACTGGGAGTCCTTTCCGGAGTACCAGCGGCCTGTTGACTGGCAGACAGGGCCGGGAAGGGAAGGGATTTGCTTTGTTGGGAGGTCCGAGCACTCAGATTGGAAGATTCGTATCAACGACTTCCCGGATGAACCGGCCTATACACTCATCATTGGGACAGCAGAGATTCTCCATTTTGATGACTGGCCAACTTTTTGGATCAGTCCCGAGTTTCCTACTATGGTATGGAATTAGATGATTCGGCTCAGGGAAGTCGATCGAGCACATTGTCGTGCCCGACTTAAATTAGATATTTATGCCCCCAACCCAAGAAGAAGTTTTGCAGGCCATGCCCGAAGGCGGGCTGTTTGCGGGAAAGGCGTGGCTGACCTCGCCGGAGCCGTTTCCGATTGAGCCGAAGCAGGTGGCGGAGTTGCAGAAGCTGGGGCACCGGCTGCATGTTTTTCTGAAGGCGGCGAATGACCTTTATTACCGGAGTTTGAAGGGCAAGGTGCCGCCGTGGATTGCCGGGTATCTGGATGCGGGGAAACCGGCGGAACTGTTGGAGGCGGCGCGGGCGAAGCCGTTGCGGAATCAATTGCCGGGCGTAATCCGGCCGGATTTGATCCTGACGGAAACCGGATTTGCGATGAGTGAAATCGACAGTGTGCCCGGGGGAATCGGCCTGACGGGATGGCTGGGGCAGACTTATGCGAAGCTGCACCCTGACAAACCATTGCTGGGCGGGGCGGATGGCATGGTGACGGGATTCCGCAGTCTGTTTCCGCAGGGGGCGGACTTGGTGATTTCCAAGGAATCCGGTGACTACCGGCCGGAAATGGAATGGCTGGCGAGGCAGGCGGGCTCGGGGTTTGCCGTGGCCGAAGCGGAGTCCTATCAACCGGCAGGACGTGACATTTACCGGTTTTTTGAATTGTTCGATCTGCCGCAGATTCCGGGCTGGCAGGCGATACAGGCCGCGGCGGCGGAAGGCAGCCTGACGATTTCCGCGCCGATGAAACCGTGGCTGGAGGAGAAGCTGTGGTTGGCGTTGTTCTGGAGCCGGCCGCTGCGGGAATTGTGGCGTCAGGAACTGCGGGAAAATCAGCGCGATGCCTTGGCTAAAATCATCCCGCGCGGCTGGGTGATGGATCCGACGCCGCTGCCGCATCACGCGGTGCTGCCGGGATTGGAGATCAATGCCTGGGACGAACTGGCTGGTTTTTCCCAGAAGGAGCGGCAACTGGTGCTGAAACGCAGCGGGTTTCATCAGGATGCCTGGGGTAGCCGCAGTGTGGTGATCGGGCACGATGTCAGCCAGCCGGAATGGGCGGCAGCGGTGACGGAGGCGCAGGGGGATTTTGCAGAATCGCCGTGGGTGTTGCAGCAATTCCATGCCGCAAAGGTGGTGGAGCATCCCTACTTCGACCGCACCACGGGTGCGGTGAAAATCATGCATGGCCGGGTGCGGCTTTGTCCGTATTATTTTGTGCCGCGCGATGGATCGGCGATCCAGCTCGGCGGGGTGTTGGCGACCATTGTCCCGGCGGACAAAAAGATCCTGCATGGCATGAGTGATTCCATCCTCGTGCCGGCCTGTGCGGCAATAGTGGAGTAGGGAAAGGAATTTACGGGGGGGCTCATGCCGGGGCTGTTCTTTGCGGTAGCGGGGTCGGTCGAGGGCTGGCATGAATTGCCATGCGAAATTGGATTTATGCGATCTGCTGCTCCGTGCTGTTCGGCATGGTCACGCCACTGCCGGCCGCGCCTTTTGGCGTGGAACGCCGGGCGGGGTCAGGTGATTACGTGGTGCTGGTGCATGGACTGGATTGGTTCCGCGACACCCTGGAGCCGACCGCGGAATTTCTGAACCGGCAGGGGTATGAAACCATTAATGTGAGGTATCCCTCCCGGAAAGTCGCGGCTCCAGTGGAGGCGGCAGACTGGGTGCGGCAGATGATCGCGGAACACTGTCAGGACCGGACCAAACGGGTCCACTTGGTCGCGCATTCGATGGGCGCCTTGGTGGTGCGGGAGTACCTCGCCGCGGGCAAGCCGGCGCGGTTGGGCAGGGTGGTTTTTCTGGCGGCCCCAAACCATGGGACGCCGCTGGCGGAGCCATTGAAGTGGAAACCGCTCGCCAGAATGATCGCCCCGGCCGTGGCCGTCTCCTGCTGTCCGAAGGAAGCCGATTCGAAGCTGCCGGACCCGGCGGATTATGCTCCGGGCATTCTGATGGGGAACCGGCCCGGCTGGTTTCCCTATTTGTCGCCCTTTATCAAAGGCCCCGACGATGGCGTGGTGGCGGTCGACAGTGGCCGCCTCGAAGGTATGGCGGATTTCCGGGTATTGACCACTTCACACACGCGGATGCCGAAAAATGCCGAGGCCCAGCGTGAGGTGCTGGCATTCCTGCAGGACGGGCGGTTTGGCCCAAAGTAGCCATCATCGCTCCGCGTGATGAGCCTTCAGCGTCCCTTGCCTGCGCAAGTTCCGAATTATAATAGCAACCCCGGTGGTTTCGTGGCGGCAATTTTTTGCGCGGGGGGAATGTTCTCCAACGCCCTTTGATTCAACGTGCCACTCTTGCGGCTCTGCTCATCACGCGGAGCGATGAGGGCTACGTTTTGGGCTGCGCAGCGGGCTACTTCCCTTCTTCAAAACGGAACACCACTTCGCCTTCCTTGTAGAGGTCGAGGTGGTCGCGGGCTTTGAGTTCAATGAATTGCGGATCGCTTGTGAGCATGCGCAGTTCGGCTTCCTTTTCGTCGAGCAGGGCGCGTTCTTTGTCGCGGCGGGCGGCAACTTCGCGGCCTTCCTCGTTGAGAGCGCGATAGTCGCGGAAACGGGGGAAGAACGGGACCGAGATGATCCCGATGAGCATCAACACACACCCCAGGCCCGCAAAGCGGCTCACCGTGGACCAGATGGTCTGCGGTTCGTCCAGTTCGTCGATGACTTGGCGGGCCATGGGGTGTCTGTGGATGGGGGACGGTTAGTGCTTCATCTTGCCGCCATAGACGGCGGTGGAACCGAGTTCCTCTTCGATGCGGAGGAGCTGGTTGTATTTGGCGATCCGGTCGGAGCGGCTCATGGAACCGGTCTTGATCTGGCCGCAGTTGGTGGCCACCGCGAGGTCGGCGATGGTGCTGTCTTCGGTCTCACCGGAGCGGTGGCTGAGGACGGCGGTGTAGCCGTGGGTCTGGGCCAGCTCGACGCTGTCGAGGGTTTCGGTGAGGGAACCGATCTGGTTCACCTTGACGAGGATGGAGTTGGCGGTGCCGGTGTCGATGCCCTTCTGGAGGAACTTGACGTTGGTGACGAAGAGGTCATCGCCGACCAGCTGGGTGGTCTTGCCGATCTTGTCGGTGAGGAGTTTCCAGGTGGCCCAGTCGTTTTCGGCGCAGCCGTCTTCGATGGAGATGATCGGATAACGCTTCTGGAGGTCGGCGTAGTAGTCCACAATTTCCGCGCCGGTCTTGACGGAGCCGTCGGATTTCTTGAAGACGTAGGCGTTCTTTTCCTTGTCGTAGAACTCGGAAGCGGCGCAGTCGAGGGCGATGAAAATCTGCTCACCGAGTTTGTAGCCGGCTTTGTCCACGGCTTCAGCGATCACGGCGAGGGCGTCGTCGGCGCTCTTCAGGGTGGGGGCGAATCCGCCTTCGTCACCCACGGCGGTGCTCAGGCCGCGGTCGTGAAGGACTTTTTTGAGGGAGTGGAAGATTTCGGCCCCGTAGCGGATAGCTTCCTTGAAGGTCGGGGCGCCTTTGGGCATGACCATGAATTCCTGGAAGTCGATCGGCGCATCCGAGTGGGCCCCGCCGTTGATGATGTTCATCATCGGGACCGGGAGGACCTTGGCGTTGGGGCCGCCGAGGTATTTATAAAGCGGGAGGTTCAGGCCGGCGGCGGCGGCTTTGGCGATGGCGAGGCTGACACCGAGGATGGCGTTGGCACCGAGATTGGCTTTGTTCGGGGAGCCGTCGAGGCCCAGCATGATGCCGTCGAGCACGTTCTGGCAGGTGGCGCATTTTCCGATCAGTGCCGGAGCGATCACGTCGTTCACGCTCTTCACGGCCTTCTGCACGCCCTTGCCGAGGAAGCGCTTTTTGTCGCCATCGCGCAGTTCCCAGGCTTCGTGTTCACCGGTGGAGGCACCGCTGGGCACCATGGCCCGGCCGAGGGCACCGCCTTCGAGGAGGACATCGACTTCGACGGTGGGATTTCCGCGGGAATCGATGATTTCGCGACCGGTGATCTTCTTGATGCTGAGAGCTGACATGTTTGTAATTTGGGTTGTCGGTTAAAATGAGTGAAAAATCAAGGTTTGTTGAACAAATCTTGTGCCCAAATTCTCCATCTGTGCCGCCGGGCCATTTTGCAAAGGGAAAGCGGGAGTTGTGCCGGGGAATGTAGGGGAATTTGGGCGGTGTGGCGGAAGGCGAGCCATGGTATCATGACGAGAGGTGTTCAAAATTCGCCAAGTTGAATGACCGAAAATCAGAATCGAAAGAAGTCAGGCGTGAATTGTTCGAGGAGGCCAGCGCAGCAAACCAGGCATCCGTCCACAGGTTGGAGGAAGCTTGCCGTCCGATGACCAGCCGGCGGAGGTGGAAATCATGGCTGGCTTCAGCTTCCAGCCAAAAACAGCGCGGATCGGCAGCGATAATATCCCAAGTATCGAGAGCCTTTTCCGGAATGAACGGTCTGCCTCCCATGGCTTTGGCATTGGAAAGCAGCCGCAGCGTGCCCATTCGTGAATATAGACACAAAGCGACGGATTGATCCGCTTGTTGCTGCCACCAATCCCACGCCGCCGGATGGTGGGCATGGCCCGACACCAGAATCGCAAACATCACGTTCACATCCACTACAGTAGTCATGGGATACCGGCTTTGCGGAGGTCTTCCTCCTCAAAGAGTTCAGCGATCTGCCGGTTGGACAGGGCAGGCAGCGGACCGGTAGCCTCAAACGGAACCGGAGGCGAGGTCATGCGGCGGGAGACAGGAACAGGCTCATGGAATGCTGTTTCCAGCACCTCCGTGATGAGCTTTTTAAGTGTCACTCGTCGCTGCACCGCAAGAAGCTTCGCCCGGTGGAAGAGTGGCTCAGGAAGATCAATCGTCGTGCGCATGAAGCGAATATGCGCATATTTGTGCGTCGCGTCAAATTCGCTTTCTATTGGGCTTTGCGATGATGATTGTTTGGGCATTCGGCGTTATCGTGCAAATAGGTTCAGAAAATGTAGATGCGCTCAGTGCCAGGTCGAAGATAATGCCGGACTTATGTCAGACTCGGAAAAGCTAAACCGTGTGCACCTTGGCGAAACCCCTGTCTGTCCAGATTGCGGGGCGGCCACCAAAGCGGGTGATTTTTCAGTGGGTCAATCGGTGTCCAGCCTCGTGATCGATGGTCTGGCTTGGCCGGACCTCTTTTTCACAGCACGTGGGGATTCCAGATGGAGCAGGGAATCGATGGGGTTTGATAAACGGTCCGGATGGTTTTGTCCGAAATGCGGTTTCATCATGATCCGGGGCGTGGTGGCCGCGAAAGTTGAGGAGGATTTGCGGAACCGGGCGAAAATTTCAACCGACCGTCAGCTTCTACCAAAATACGCGGAGAGGAAGAAAGATGAGAGAGGATGACAGGGGGAGTCAATAAGTCACCCAGCCGCCAGCCGTCTGGCTTCGGCCAGGGCCGCATCCAAGCCGCTGACTTCCTTGCCGCCGCCGCGGGCGAAGTCGGGTTTGCCGCCGCCTTTGCCTCCGACGTGGGGGGCGATGGTTTGGATGATTTTACCGGCTTGGATTTTGGCCTGGTGGTCTTTACTCACGGTGGCGATGAGGGCGACGTTGCCGCCGCCGGTGGTGCCGAGGACGACGATGCCGTTGAAGAGGGACTTCAGGGCGTCGCTCACGGCCATGGCGTAGTCGCCGTCCACGTCGCCAAGGTTGGCGATGAGGACCGGGCCTTCGGCGTTAGGGAGAAGTTCCTTGGCGCGGCCAGCGGCTTCGCGCTGCTGGGCTGACTTTAATGCTTTTTCGAGGGACTTGGTTTGCTCGAGGAGGAGGTCGATTTTCTTTTCGAGGTCCGGCAGGGGCGCGCCGATTTTGCCCGCGAGTTGTTTGAGGCGGGTGGCATCGGCGGCGGCCTGCTCGTAGGCGGGGAGACCGGCGACGGCTTCAATGCGGCGGATGCCGGCTCCGGTGGCGGCTTCGCTGAGGATTTTGAAAAGCCCGATCTGGCCGGTGCGGCGGATGTGGGTGCCGCCGCAGAGTTCCATGCTGTAGCCATCGAGGGCGTTAGGGTTGCCGCCGATCTGGACGACGCGGACGGTGTCGCCGTATTTTTCGCCGAAGGCCTGCATGATTTCCGGGCGGGATTTCACGTCGGTATATTTCACCTCGGACCAGGAAACCGGGGCGTTTTCGACGATGCGTTCGTTGACCAGTTTTTCGATGTCGGCGACCTGCTGCGGGCTGAGGGCGGCGCTGTTGAAGTCGAATGTCAGCTTCTCCGGGCCGACGTAGGAACCTTTCTGGGTGGCATCGTGGCTAACCACTTCGTGCAGGGCCCAGTGCAGGAGGTGCGTCACGCTGTGGTGGCGGGAAATGGCGTCGCGGCGGGCTTCATCAATGCGCACCGTGACGGCGGCTCCGGGCGTCAGGGTGACGTCATCCGAGGCGAGGTAATGCAGGAAGGTGTTCCCTGATTTCTGCGTGTTGGCGATGGACAATACTTCCGCTCCGGCGAGCAGGGTGCCGGTATCGCCCAGCTGTCCGCCCATTTCCGCATAACAAGGCGTGGCATCCAGGATGACCGCGGTTTTGTCGCCGACGGTGACCACTTCGAGGACCTTGGATTCGGTCTCTTCGGCGTCGTAACCGAGGAAGGTGGTGGGTTCCTTGGTTTCGATTTCGGAGAGTTTGATGACGGATTTTTTCTGGGCGGCGCGGGCGCGCTCGCGCTGCTGGTTCATCAGGACTTCGAAGCCTTCCTTGTCCACCGTCAGGCCGCGCTCGCGGGCCATGAGTTCGGTGAGGTCGAGGGGGAAGCCTTGTTCGTCATAGAGACGGAAAGCGAAATTTCCGCTGATGGAAGCAGTGAGTGCTTTGAGCTTGTTTTTTACGATGCCGTATCTATTCGGGTAGAGAATGATTTCGGCATACTGTCTGGCTATTTCTTCTGGTTTACCTGTGAGCTTTTCGATCAAAGATGCATCCCCAAGAGCCTCGGAAATGAGTTGAAGGACAGCTATTGAGATGGCCGGATCGGCTTTGAATCGGTCAGTTTGATACTCGGTAAAGAAGTCCACCTCATGCTCACCTGGGGACATTTTACGTTCATCAATCCCGGAAGTCTGCTCAAAGTGTTTCAGGATAACTTCGATGGTTTTAGCTTCAGTTTCAAACAACGCGATCCCCTTATCCAAAGTCCGGTTAAACGCCTCCTCCTCGGTTTTGAGGGTCTGTTTGATGAACTCTTTGCGGGCGCGGAGTTCGGGGAAGACTTCGCCCATGTGGGAGGCGAGGGTGTCGGTGAGTTTGTAGAAGAAGGGCTCGGTGAAGCCGAGGGTGCGGCCGTATTTGACGGCGCGGCGGAGAATTCTTCTCAGGACGTAGTTGCGGTCGTTGTTGCCGGGGGTGATGCCGTCGGCGATGGAAAAACTGAGGGTGCGGATGTGGTCGGCGATGACGCGGAAGGCGATGTCGATTTTTTCCTGCTCGGTCTCGCCGGTGCTGCCGGCGGCGGGGAGGGTGCTGAGGTATTTTTTGCCGCTGAGTTTTTCGATTTCGTCGAAGAGCGGGCGGAAGACGTCGGTGTCGTAGTTCGAGATTTTATTGGAGTGCTCGAAGGTGGTGAAGTTCTGGGTGCCGTGGATGATGGAGACGACGCGCTCGAAGCCCATGCCGGTATCGACGTGCTGGGCGGGGAGGGGGACGAAGCTGCCGTCGGGGTTGGCGTTGTATTGGATGAAGACGTTATTCCAGATTTCGATGCAGCGGGCGTCGGGGCCGTTGACGAGCAGGGCGCCTTCTTTCTGTCGCTCGACGCTGGTGCGCACCGGGCCGGGGGTGAGATCGATGTGGATTTCGGTGCAGGGGCCGCAGGGGCCGGTTTCGCCCATCATCCAGAAGTTGTCTTTTTTGTTCCCGTTGACGATGTGGATGTCAGGATCCAGGCCGGCGCCGCGGAATTTTTCGGCCCAGAGGTCCCAGGCTTCCTGGTCGCGTTCGGCGGGGTCGCCGAGGGATTTGTCCGGCTGGTAGATGGTGGCGTAAACGCGTTCGGCGGGGAATTTCCAGACGTCGATGATGAGCTCCCAAGACCAGGCGATGGCTTCCTTTTTGAAGTAGTCGCCGAAGGACCAGTTCCCCAGCATTTCGAAAAAGGTGTGGTGATAGGTGTCGAGACCGACATCATCCAGATCGTTGTGTTTGCCGCCGGCGCGGATGCACTTTTGGGTATCAGCGGCGCGGCCGGGTTTGTAGGGGCACTCGATCTGGCCGAGGAAGATGGGCACGAACTGGTTCATCCCCGCGTTGGTGAAGAGCAGGTTCGGGCTGTCCGGCATCAGGCTGGCCGAGGGCACGATGGTGTGCTGCTTGGACTTGAAGAAATCGAGGAAGGACTGGCGGATCTGGGCGGCGGAGAGCATGGGCTTGGGACGTGCTAGGGGAAAGTGGCGGGAAATTGGGAGCGCGTATTTTAGAGTGGGGTCCGGGTGGGGGAAACCACGGATTTCGCGGGGAGTCCGGATTTTTACGGGAAGGGGAACCGTTTCAGGTGCGCAGTTTTTTGAGGAGACGTTGCAATTCCGTTTCGGCCTGCTGGAGGCGGGCGGCGAGTTCCACGGAGGTGATCCAGTAACCGCCGCTGACCGAGATGGTGGTTTGGACGAGGCGGTCGTCGCTGGCGATGGTGAGGTGATGATCCGCGGCGTAGCGGGCGGTGAGGCGCTCAATGACGGTGTCGGCGGTCTCGGAGGATGGGGCGTAAATGATTTGGATGTCGTCCTCGTTGGTGCGGCCACTGGTGATTTTTGGGCCTTTGCCATCGAAGACCACCACGACCCGTTCGCCGGAGTGGTCCTGCCAGAGCCGGAGGAGTTGGCAGAGACGCTCGCGGGCCTGCATTTGGTGGCGCTGGTGGAGGGCGCGGAGGTCCGGCCAGGCGAAGATCATGCTGTGGCCGTCCACGATGAGGAAGGACATGCCTCTTCCATGGACGGGATCATTGGGAAGGGAACGGGGATTTTCCGCGATTTAGCGGCGGGCGTGGCTGGCCCGGGGGAAAAGAGGGGAAGGTCTGAGCCACAAAAAAGCCCCGCCGGGATGGGCGGGGCTTTTTGGGGAAAGGAACTTGTGGGAAACCCGGCGGGAGCCTCGTCCATCAGCACAGTTATTTCAGTTTCGCGGCCGCTTCCAGCACCTTGGCGGTGTGGGTGGCGGGGTTCACTTCGGGATCGGTCCAGACGATGAGTCCGTCTTTGACGAGAAAGGACTGGCGTTTGCTGAAGCCGATGCGCATGGTGGGCACCCCGAAGCCGGCGACGATTTTGCCGTCGTGGTCGGCGAGGAGGGTGAAGGGGAGTTTGTATTTTTCTTTGAAGGCCTTTTGGGCCTCCGGTTTGTCCATGCTCACCCCAATGATCTGGATGCCGGCCTTGGTGATTTCAGCATTTTCGTCGCGCAGGCTGCAGGCTTGTTTGGTGCAACCGGGGGTGTCGGCCTTCGGGTAGAAATACACCAGGGTGAGGCCTTTTTTGTAGGCGGCGGCGAGGTCGAAGGGTTTACCGTCCTGATCCAGGACGGCATCCGTCGGGGCTTTGGCTCCAGCGGGGAGGGGTTCGGCGTGGCTGGTGGTGAGCAGGTAGGCGGCGGTGAGTCCGACGGCGAGCACGGAGAAGAAAAGGGCCTTGAGCATAAGGATGGAAAACTACGGAAACTTAAGATAAATTAAACAAATGTCGAGCACCATCTTTGCCGGGGAATGGCGCGGGAGAAACGCCGCAGGAGGAAGGAGGGACTACTGCACTTCCTCTTTCGAGCCGGAATACAGCCATTTCACGACTTTATCGTCCCGGATCAAGGCCATGAGTTCGGTGGGGGTAGGGCCGAAGATGGGGTTGTCCACGGTGCATTGGATGGTGCCGGTCCAGTAGCTGGTGCCTTCAAATTGCTCAATGTTGAGGTCGCCCCAGGCGGTGATGCGGTCCTCGGTGGTCTCTTTAATTTGTTTGAAGCGCAGACTTTCGACCATGGCGGTGACGATGCCGCCGGATTCGACCTTCGGTTTGGGACCGGCGGCGGCCAACTCGGCATCGGTGGCACCATTGGCGCGGGCTTTGAGGCCGCGGGCCCGGGCCCGTTGTTTCATGACCAGTTCGGTTTTGTAGGCCTTGTACTTTTCGTAGAGCGCCGTCATCGTTTCCTTGAGATCGGTGTTGGCGAGCGGGACCAGACCGCGGGCAGGGTCTTCCCGGCTCTTCATCAGAGAGAGCATCCCCCTGGTCATGCCGATGGCGAGGGCTTCGGATTTTTCCGGGAGGGAAATTTTCCCATTGGGGCCTTCGAGGTTGATGGCGACGAGGGTCTTGACGGTGCGGGGAAAGGCGCGGCTGGGAATCGTCGACCACTCTTTGGTGATCTCTTCAATCTCTTTGAAGGTCGGCAGGGGGTATTTGGCGTCAATTTCGTCCACCTGGGCCACCACGGGGGTTTCCGGGACAGGCGTCCCGGCGGGTGGGGTGGTGGAGGTGCCGCCGGGGAGTTCAGGGGCGGGGGTGGTAGGGGAAGGAGCACCCTTGCGCATGGATTCCGCCAATTGCCGGGCGGAACTGGCCGCGGCGGATTCTTTGGCGGTGGTGCCGTCCGGCAGGGTGGCTCCGGTGGCTTGTTTCACGGCGGCCGCAATTTCATCGCTGCGTTTCTTTTGCGTATTCGCCTTGCTGGCGTCCATGGAGGTCACGATTCCCGGTTGGAAATACCAGCCCGCCGCAACGGCGAGGGCAATGATGAGGAGATTGAAGACGATTTTCATCGGATAGGGAACGGAGGACAGACCCGGGAAAATAGATTTCCTTCCTCACTTAAGCAAGGCAGAAGCGGATGGGGAAATGCCTGGTGCAGACACTACCGGATGATGACGCGGGAGCCGGGGCGGAGCAGGCCAGGGAGGCGCACCGCATCCCAGTTGGCGAGGCGGATGCAGCCGTGGCTTTCCGCACGGCCAATGGTATGCGGGGTCGGAGTGCCGTGCAGGCCAATGCCACTGCGGCTGGTGCCGCACCACATGATGCCCACGGGATTATTCGGTCCGAGCGGCAGTTCGTAGAAGCTGTCGCTGCGCTTGCCCTCCTCCAGCATGGACTTGTCCCAGCGGAAGGTCGGGGTGCTGACCATGTTGGTCACCTTCCATTCGCCGAACTGGATGAATTTGGGCCGGCCTGGGGTGATGGGAAAGCTGGCGATGGGCCGGTTCTGGTCGTCGAAAAAGATGGCCACCCGCGCCCGGATGTCCACCACCACCGAGTGGCTGGCCTGCGGTCCTTCGGGCTTGAATTTGACGTGTTTGGCCCAGTTTTCGAGTTCAAAGGGGGAGATGTTCGGCACCTTCACCACGCTGCCCGGGGCCAGGCCGTAGAGGTTCTTGCCGTTGATCTGCTGGAGGAATTCATCGCTGGTGTGAAACCGTTCGGCGGTGAATTCGAGGAGATTGCGGTAACCCAGATATTTGGTTTTCGCCTGCTCCGGCGGGTTCGAGGGCAGGTTGGCGGTGATAAATTTCAGGTCCTCCTCCTTGATCGTGTAGGTGGTGTAAGGCTCGGGCACCCGTTTTTGGGAGGCCTCGATCAGGGGATGGTAGTTTCCGACCGGGATTCCGTTGATCTGATTGTAAACCGAGGCCGCTTTTTTGCCGAATTCCCCGATTTTCCCGTCCAGGTAACCTGGCCCGAAATTGTTTTCATCCAGATAGATCTGGATGCGCAGATTGGCATCAAGGTCCGTTTTTGGGGGAAGCGGGGCGTAATTCCCCTCCTTGTCGGCGAGGTCGAGGGGCACCGCGCGGGGCGGTGGGGAATCCTGGGCGCTGAGCAGCGGGGCGGCCAGCAGGAGGAGGGTAGACGTGAGCAGGGCAGGGAGGCGGGGGATCATATCGGCTTCGGACGGAAAGCGGATCATCCGCATTCAGGTCTAACGCCGGGACTCATACCACGGCTTCGTGTAATTTAAAGGCCTGATGTGCCACCCGGCAGGCTTCCTCGCCCTGTTTTTCATCCACGATCACCGCGATCTTGATCTCGGAGGTGGAAATCATGTCGATATTGATGCCCGCCGCGCCCAGCGCATTGAACATGGTGGCCGCCACCCCGCTGTGGCTGCGCATCCCGATCCCGACCGCGCTCACCTTGGCGATTCCGTCCTTCGGTTCCAGTTCGATGCCGGGGCTGATGTCCGCCAGCACCGGGGCGAGGGCGTCGCAGGCCTTTTTGAGATTGCTCTTATGCAGGGTGAACGAGATCCGGGCGAGTCCGTCGCGCCCCGTGTTCTGGATGATCATGTCGATATTGATGTCCGTTTTCCCGATGGTGTCGAAGACGCGCGCGGCATAACCGGGCTGATCAGGGAGGGACGTGATGGTGATCTTGGCCTGGTCGCGTTCCAGACTGATCCCGCGGATGACAACTGATTCCATATTCATGGTTTCCTGGGTAACAAGGGTGCCGGGGTTTTGGTTCATGCTGTTCCGCACTTCAAACGGGACCCCGAATTTACTGGCAAATTCCACGCTCCGGCTCTGCATCACTTTGCTGCCGCTGCTGGCCATCTCCAGCATCTCCTCGTAGCTGATGACCGGGATTTTCCGGGCATCCGGCACAATCCGCGGGTCGCAGGTGTAAACGCCGTCCACGTCAGTATAAATCTGACACAGATCCGCCTTGATGGCCGCCGCCATGGCGATGGCGGTCAAGTCGCTGCCGCCGCGGCCCAGGGTGGTGATGCGTCCATCGGCCGCTTCGCCCTGGAAGCCGGCCACGATCACGACATGGCCTTCATCAAGGAGACGATTGACCCCGTCCGGAGTGATGGTGCTGATGCGTGCCTTGGTGTGGACGCCATCGGTGACGATGCCGGCCTGGGCGCCGGTGAGGGAAGCCGCCTTGCCGCCGAGGGCATTGATCGCCATCGCGGTCAGGGCGATGGTGGTCTGTTCCCCGGTCGCCAGCAGCACATCCATTTCCCGCTCGGTAGGCTCGTCGGAGACCTCGCGGGCCAGTTTCAACAGGCCATCGGTCACCCCGCTCATCGCGGAAACCACCACCACCACCCGGTTCCCTTCCCGCTGGGTTTCCAGCACCCGTTGAGCCACCCGGCGGATCCGCTCTGGGTTCCCTACTGAGGTGCCGCCAAATTTTTGAACGATAGTGGCCATGTCTGCCTGATAAGATTTTCCCGGTCAATCGGGAGGCGCATCGGACAACCGCCCGCCCGGCGGGGCAAGAGGAAATGCGGGGCGGGCGGTTCCTCTGGCATAAATCCGAATTGGTCCCTAAGCTCAATCCGATGTCTCCTGATGCAGCCTCCCCACCGCTTTCGCTGCGGATTAAAGTTTTGACCGCCACAGGCATATTGGCGCTGTTGGGTTACCTCGGCTGGGTGCAGTTGATCCGGGATGAGCCGGAGATGATCCCGGCCGGTTTTGTCTTGCCAGCCCCATTTGCTGAGGTGCCCGAGGCGGAAAATGGTCTGACTTTCCTGATCAATGAAATGGAAAAGCGGGATTGGCCTGAGCTCACCCCGGAGCAGGCGGAAATCATCGGTTGGCGGATGCCTTGGGATGCCGTGTTGATGCAGCCCTTGCTGGATGCCGCTCCGGCGATACGGAAAATTACGGAACAAGCCCTCGAAATCCCGCATTGGCAGGGCGTTATGATCTCGGATGAAGCCACCGTCTTTAAAAGGTTTATCGTACCGCTCAATATCGTGCAGGCCAAGGCGCAGGCATTGTCACAGGCGGGGGACGGAGCTGGTGCTCTGGAATGGTGGGCCTTGATACGAAGGGCGGCCCAGCGCTATCAGGAATCGTCCCGGACTCTTGCGGCGTTGATGCTGGGAACGGGTTCCAGAGTGGTGCTGGATCGAGCGTTGATGCAGCTGCTCGCGCAATCCGGCAATTCCGGCACCGTTTTGGCGCAAGGTATGGCTCTGTTGGACAGTCCACCGCTGCTCAAGGAAAATTTGATGCGCGCATGGGCGGAAGAAGTCCGTGAGGAAAAGGCGGCCTGCCCCGACTTGCGAAAACATTCCACCTGGCCGCCGGCCAAACTGATTCGATTCTTCAAAACTGCCGAGCCGCCTGGTTGGTTGGCGAATAGCCGGTATAAGCCCCAAGCCAGTTTCAATATCAATGTGCGTCATTTCGACATGCTTTCCCGGCTGGGTTTCAAGGAAGGCCGCGAGGCGAGAGCGGAAGTGAAAGCTGTAAGGGAATGGCTGCATGCTGAATCCGAACTGAGCCTTTGGAGCTTTGAACCCAATCGGGCCGGGAGGGTGATCGCGGGCGCTAATTTCAAAACTTTGTTCCATATCGAAAAAAATGTCATGGGGAAGGAAGCCGCCCGCCGCTGCTGCCGGGCAGCCATTGCCGCCAAGCTGTGGTCAATGGGCCATGGGGGGAAGCGGCCGACGGCCCTGACCGATCTGGTTCCTGGATATCCGGACGAAGTGCCGTTGGATCCGGAAAACAACCTTCCGCTTCGTTGGGATGCCGGCAGCGGGTTGGTCTATTCCCTTGGCCCCGACGGACTGGATAACCTTCCCGTCATTCCCCCTGGGGAGTTTTTCGTGTCGGGAGATGAAGGGGCGGCAGCTTACTTGCCGTAAGGCGGAAGGAAGCCGAAATAATGGTCGGGCCTACTGCGAAACAATCGCCGCGCGGGCGTTTTCCTGGCCGGATTTTTCGAGGTAGTAGTCGTAGCCGCCGGCGAAGGGGGTGACCTTGCCGTTGTTGATGTGCAGGACCTTGGTGGCGAGGGAGCGGATGAAGTGGACGTCGTGGCTGATGAAGACGAGGGTGCCTTCGTAGCGTTCCAGCGCTTGAGTGAGGCCTTCGATGCTGGAGATGTCGAGGTGCGTGGTGGGCTCATCCATGAGGAGGAGGTTCGGCGGATCGACGAGGAACTTGACGAGGTTCAGGCGGCTTTTTTCGCCGCCCGAGAGGACTTTGCAGCGTTTGTAGACGTCTTCCTTGCGGAAGAGGAAACTGCCGAGGATGGCGCGGGCATCGTCTTCGCGCAGGGTGGGGCAAGTGCGCATGACTTCATCGAGGACGGTGAGTTCAGGCTCAAGGGTGGCACTGCGGTGCTGGCTGAAATAACCAAGTTTGAGGTTGGTGCCGAGTTTGCGCACGCCGGCCTGGATGGGGATCTCGCCGGCGATGATTTTGATGAGGGTGGATTTCCCGGCGCCGTTGGGGCCGATCAGCACGGTGCGCTCGCCGCGTTCGATTTCGAGGTTGAGGCCGGTGTAGATTTTCTTTTCACCGTAGGCCTGGTGGATGTTATCGAGGATGACGGTGCGCTGGCCGCTGCGGGGGGGCTGCGGGAAGTTGAAACGGAAGATTTTGCGTGGGGTGACCGGTTTGGGCAGGCGCACGATTTTGTCGAGGACCTTCTGGCGGCTCTGGGCCTGGGAGGCTTTGGAGGCGACGTTGCGGAAGCGGTCGATGAATTCCTCCAGCCCTTCGATTTCCTTCTGCTGGAGACGGTAGGCTTGGACGGCGCGCTCGTAGGCGGCGTCCTTTTGGTTGAGGTAGCTGGAGTAGTTGCCAGTCCAGCGCAGGAGTTTCGATTGGTCGATTTCGTAAACCGTCTGGACGATCTCGTCCATGAAATCGCGGTCGTGGGAAATGATGAGGATGGCGCCCGGATAGTTTTTGAGATACTGGCGGAACCAGAGGAGCGACATCAGGTCGAGGTGGTTCGTCGGCTCATCAAGGAGGAGAAGATCCGGCTCCAGCACGAGGAGGTGAGCGAGGTGGGCACGCATCACCCAGCCACCGGAGAGCTCGGACGCGGGGCGGCACCAGTCTTCCTCCTTGTAGCCGAGGCCGCGGAGCATTTTTTTGCCTTTGGCCTCAACCTCTGGGTGGTTCAGGGCGTCGAATTTCGACTGGGCTTCATAATACTCCGGTTCGGTGACGGTGCCGGCTTCCTCGTGGGAACGGAGCAGTTTTTCCAGCTGGGCGAGCTGATGTCCACGGCCGCAGGCGATATCGAGGGCGGTCTCCGTGCCATGGGCTTCGCCTTCCTGGGGAAGGTAACCGAGCGTGGTCCATTCATCGCGTTCCACCGTGCCGATATCCGGGGTGTCGGTTTTGAGGATGAGGGAAAAAAGGGTGGATTTGCCGGCTCCGTTGGGTCCGACCAGGGCGACACGTTCGCCATAGTTGATGGTCATGTCCGCTCCTTGAAAGAGGGTGCGGGCACTGAAAGTCTTGGTGAGATTGCGGAGAATGAGCATGGAACTGCTCTTTGTAGTGGCAGAAAACGTGCCGTGCAAGGGAGGGGCACTGCAAGGCGTCTCCGTCGGATTCCGGCTGTCGGCGACTTTCCCGCTTACAGACGGTTCCCTTCTCCGGGGATTCCCCGGCGGTCCAGCCAGGTCCGCACGGTTTTCATGGCCCGTTCGCGCTCAAGGTCGTGCAGGATCAGATGGTAGCTTTTCGGGAAAAAGACTTTGGTTTTCCGGGGCGAGGCGATGCGGTCGTAGAAGCGCTCCACCGCTTCCGCGGAGACCAGCGGGTCGTGCGGGGTGTAGAGGACCAAGACCGGGACCTGCAGTTTGGCGGCGGCGTCCGGGACGGATTTGATGAGTTGTTCGATCTCGGCAAAGAGGCGCAGGGAGAAGGCCGGGACGTAGTGGGCGGTATGCTGCATCTGGCTGCGGTGGGTGGTGTGACTGGTGACCTGCACTTCCGCATTGCCGAGGGCTTCGAGGGATACTTTCTGGCCGGGCAGGAAGTTCAGCATCGCCCGGAGGGCGAAGTTTTTCAGGAAGCTGAGTTGGAGGTTGGGGCGCAATTCCACCACGGGCGAACTCAGGATGACGCCTTGCGGGAGGCTGGCTGGCAGCGCCCCGGCGGCGGCGTGGATGCTGATGAGGGCTCCGAGACTTTCGCCAAACCAATAGACCGGCACCCCGCGGTGGCGGCGTTTCACGAGGGCGGTGAAGTCCTGCAGATCATCCACCCATTGGTTGCGGGAGCGGATGTCCCCCCGTCGCTTAACCTCAGGATCATTGCCTTGGCCGCGCAGCTGCAGCCCATAAACGGCATAACCGGCGGCTGGGAAACGATCGCCAACCGGCCAGAAATCGCTGGCCGCTCCGCTGAGGCCGTGGATGCAGATGACCACTCCCTGCGGTTTGGCGGGTTCGCCGGGCCATTTGGTGAAGGGCAGCATCTTGCCGTCCCGGGCGGACCAGCGGGAGCTGGCCATATCCATGCTCAGCCGGGCGGGGCGGGGCAGGGAGCGGGTGCCGGCGCATTGCAGGACTCCTGACAAGGTCAGGATCAGGACAATGAGCTGGCTCAGGCGTGGATTCATGGGAAAAAGAAGCTGCCGGAGCAGGCCTGAAGGGAAATCCGTCAGCGTTTGGTTTTGTGGATTTCCACCCGGCGGTTTTGCGCCTGCTCGGCGGCGGTGCCGGCGGGGTTGATGGACGGGAGGGTTTCGCGTTCGCCGCGGCCTTCCGTCAGGATATTGGCCCCATCCAGCCGCAACGTCTCCACCAGCCACGTCTTCACGGCCGCGGCCCGGGCTTCACTGAGAGCCTGATTGGCGGCATCATTGCCGATGGTATCGGTGTGGCCGATCAGTCGGAAAAGGGCTCCGGCATTGGTTTGAATGATGGCCGCCAGCTTGAGCAGGCTGAGGCGGGCTTCCGGTTTCAATTCCGCTGAGCCAAAGTCAAAGAGCAGGTCGGTGCGCAGCATGGTTTTGAAGTCGCCCGTGATCGGCCCTTTGTAATTCACCAGATCATCCAGGCTAGCAAACCCGTCCACTCCGCCATTGCCTCCGGTGCCCTTTTTCACTGCATTGAGCACGTCGGACTTCAGGTCGGCTCCGGCGAGGGAGCCTTCAGAAATATTCATCGACACCTGGTCGTCGGCCGCCCGCATGGGTTTGTCGAGCGCTGAGGGTTTGCCCATCAGTCCCGATTTCAGGTCTACCGGAGCAGAGCGGAGGGCGGCGGTGTCGTCGATCAGGTCGCCCGCTGTCCCCGGGGCGGGGGTGCTGAGGGTCAGGTTGGCTGCCGGGGCGGTCATGGCCGAACTCAGGATGACGTCCTGGTCCCTCAAGGCTTCGGCGATTTGCGTGATGTCCGGCACCTGGGTCACACTGGATTCCGGGACTTTCTGCGAGAGGTCGGTAACTTCCGGAGTCAGGTCTTTCAGAATATCCTGCGGCACCGTCATGCGTTCCGTTTCGGTGTGGAACAGGCCGGTCCTTTTTTCCTGCACCGTGGCCACGGCTTCCGGAAGGATGATTTTGGTGCGTTTCATCCAGACGAGAAGCCCGGCGTGGACCGTCACAGAAGCGAGCACGGCGGTGAGGATCCACCAGCGCAGATCCCACGCGGTGGTGGTGGAGCGGAATCCGGAGCCACTGCCAAGAGAATCCCAGCGTGGAGTGGAAGGGGAGGCCATAGGGGTTTGAAAAGTAAAACTGCGCGACACTAATAAGCGTCCCCCGCGGCAAAAAAAGCGGCGAAGTGTGCATTTTGGCCGGGAGGAAAGATAGGGAACTCCCTCATGCTCCAAGGTGAAGAAAAAGTCCCGGATCTGCGTAACAGGGGAATCCTTCTGATTCCGCCCCACCCCCGGCATGTCCCGTTACTTCCCTATTCTTCTATTGTTGGCCCTCCCGGCCCTTGTCTCCGCCCAGGAAAAAATTACCTGGCAGGACCACATCCGTCCCATTTTCGAAAACCGCTGCACCAACTGTCACAACCCGGACAAGAAAAAAGGGGACTTGGATCTTTCCACTTTTGCCGGGGTGATGGCTGGTGGCTCCGGGGGCGCCTCGGTGGAAGCGGGGGATTCGTCGGCCAGCACCCTCTGGAAAGTCGTTTCTCACACCGAGGAGCCGGTCATGCCCCCGAAGGGCGACAAGATCCCGCAGGCCGAAATCGACCTCATTGCCAAGTGGATTGCCGGCGGCTTGCTCGACTCCCCGGACAGCACCGCCAAAGTGAAAAAGAAGGCGGGCTTCGCGATGTCTGCGACCGCCTCCACTGTGAAGCCGGAAGGCCCGCCGCCAATGCCGGAACATGTCCTGCTGGAACCCGTGGTCACTCCGGCCCGGCCGAATGCCGTGGTGGCGCTGGCGCACAGCCCCTGGGCTCCGCTGGCCGCTCTTGCCGCGCCCCGGCAGGTGCTGCTCTATCATTCCACCACCGGCGAACTGCTGGGGGTGCTGCCCTTTCCGGAAGGAGGCACTCCGGAGACGCTGTCCTTCAGCCGCAATGGGGCGCTGCTGCTAGCCGGTGGCGGCATTCCGGGCAAACAGGGTCATGTGGTGGTCTGGGATATCAAAACGGCGCAGCCGGTGATCCAGTTGGCCATGACGGAAGATTTTGATACCGTGCTGGCGGCGGACATCACCGCCGACTTGTCGAAGATCGCCATGGGTGGCCCGGGACGGCGGGTCAGGATTTACGATACCCGCACTTCCCAGGTCCTCGCCAATATCAAGAAACACACCGATTGGGTGACCTCCCTCGCTTTCAGTCCGGATGGCGTGCTGCTGGCAACCGGCGACCGGAACGGTGGCCTTTACGTCTGGGAAGCCGGGACCGGAAATGAGTTTCTCAATCTGCGGGGTCACGAAAAAATGATCGGTAGCCTCGCGTGGCGGGCGGACTCCAACCTGCTGGCGGCGGGGTGTGAGGATGGCAATATGACCTGGTGGGAAATGGTCAATGGCACCCAGGTCAAAAAAATCGGCAGTCATGGCGGGGTGTTGGCCTTGGGCTTTGCGCCGGATGGCCGGCTCGTCTCCGGAGGCCGCGATGGCCATGTCAGAATTTGGGATGGCAATGGCGCCCAACAACGGGACTGGGTGCCGTCGGGAGGGGCGGCCGTGTTGAAAACCCTCTTCAGTGATGACGGCAAACGCGTCCTCACTGGGGCGTGGAATGGGGAAGTGAAAAGCTGGGACGCAGCTGAGAAGGATGCCCCGCCCACACCGATGGAGGGGAATCCGCCGTCGATTGAAACCCGCTTGGCCTCGTTGAAAGCCGCCGCCGATTCGCAACGGGCCGCCGCCGAACAGGCTGCCGCCGCTTTGGCCGAAAAGGAAAAAGCCGTAGCGGTGGTCGATACTGAAATGACCGCGGTCCGGGCCGCTCTGGCCACTCTGCCTGAACGACAGAAAACCGCCGCCACACAGCTGGAAATGATCCAGGCCAATGTGGTTAAACTGGAAGGCAGTATCAGTGGATTCAAAAAAAACCTCGAAACGGCGACGGCAGCCATGGCCGCAGCCCCAGCCGTTCCGGCAGCCCCGGTGGTTCCCGCAGTGGAAGGCGCGGCGGCCTCCGAAGTCAAAGCGGCCCTCGCTCAGGCGGCGGAGGCCGATGCCGCGGTGGGTGCATTGACCCGCACTTTGCTGGAAGCAAAAACCGCTGCCTTGAAGCAGGCCGTGGCCGACGGTGAAACCAAACTCCAGGAACAACGTGCCGCCTTGGCCCAAGCCACCCAGGAAACGGAAAAACTCAAAGCCGAATTGGCCAGTCTGACGGTGCAGATGCCGGAAAAGGAAAAGGCGGTGGCCGCGATGAAACAGCAGGCGGAGGCCGCGAGGGCCGCGGTGGATGCCACCCGGGCGCAGATCGCCGCGGGGCTCAAGGCCGTCGCCCGCTGGCAGGCCGCCCGCCAACTCAAGCCTGCCTTGGCACTTCGGGCGGAAGCCCGCGCTTTAAAGGAAAAGCTGGAAGGATTCCGTGAGGAAATCAAAGGACTGGAAGCAACCGTGTCGACCGCTCCGGCGGGTCCTCCAGCCCAGCGCCTGGCGGAAATCCAGCAGCAACTCACCACCCTGCCGGCGGAGGCGGAAGCCAAACAAAAAGCAGCCGAGGCTGCATGGCAGGAATACCTGAACCTGCTGCCCCAGTAAGGGAACGGCGCGCTTCCGGCCGCTCTCAGACCACTGCCTTGTCCGGTGCGGCCACCCCGGCATGCAGCAGCCTTGCCAGCGTCTGCAATGAGGCCGCCAGTTGACCCGTTTCTTCGACCAAGGGGGCCAGCGCCTGCTGCTTTTGATGGATCGCGGCTTCGAGAGGGGCGGTGAAATGATCAAAACGGGCCATCTGCTGGTCGCCGTATTCCGTGGTCAGACCGCGGACACTGGTGCTCAGCTGATCTCCTGCCGCGGCGAGGAGCGGTGCCGCGAGCGCGGCCGTTTCCATGGATTCGCGGCGCAGGACCTGACGGCCAGCCCAAGCCCCGACCAGGGCGAGCCCCACCAGCCACCAGCCCGCCACCGGTGGCAGGGCTCCCATTACCAAACCGGCAGTCAGCACCACCGCGAGCCCCACGCCCAACAAAACCAAGCCGCGCATCATCCCCCGGCGGCGGCGGAGCCTATCCTGCCAAAATGAGGCCAGACCGCTTTGTGTGACCGTATCGCAGGCCGCGTTTTCCAGCAGGGTGAGGAAGACGCCGTTCCGGGGCGGTCCGGCAGATTCCTCCGGATGGAATCCGCTGTTTTCCAGGGTGCGGCGGATCTCCGCGCCAGGCTGTTCGTGGAGGGAGGTCAGAGTGTGCCCGAGTTGGGTTTCATAACGATTTGCCGTTTCTCGCACGGCGGTCATCAGAGAGGGCAGCAGCCGGCTTTCGATGGTTTCCACAGTGGGGTCGCGCCCCAGCAGCAGTCCGGGAAAAGTCAGACGTTCAGCGAGGCCCCCGGTCAGGGAAGCGCTGCTGGCGGCGTCCCACGCGCGGCGCAGGGCCATCGTGGCGTCGGTGGCCTGTTGCCGGGTTTCCCCACTGGCGGCGGCCACGCTGCTCCGGGCGCTCTGCTGCAGGTGGGTCAATTCAGTCAGGGCGGCCGAGGTGGTGGCCAGGGAGGCCTGCACTTCCGCCAGCATGGCCTGACCCGCGGAGCAGGCGGTGACGAGTTTGGCAAGGCGCGGAGCCGCCCCGGCGATGAGCTGGGTGAGTTGCCGTTCAAAGGCAGGAAAGGCGCTGGCGGCGAGGAGCCGGACTTTGTCCACTCCGGACGTGCGGGCCAGCAGTGCCAGCCGGGCCGAGACGGGATAGACCGGCAATTCCACGCCGAGCCGCTGCCGGGTGATGGCCTGCATGTGCTCGGTGATAGCTGTGATTTCCTCCGGCGTCCGCAAATCCGCCTGCTGCAGCACCAGCACGATTTTTTTCAGCCAATCGCGGTGAATGTGTTCCAGAAACTCCCAGGACGCTGCGCTCCATGGGTTCGTCGCTGGAAAACAATACAAGACGGCATCGGCCCGGGGGATGAATTCCCCGGTGATCAATTCGTGGCCTTCCGCGATGGAATTGACCCCCGGCGTGTCCACCACATGAAAGTCCCGCAGGAAGGAGTGCGGCAATTCGATCTCCTCCAGCACCGCGCTGACGGCGGTGCGGCGCGGGGTCCGGCCATAGCGAAAGTAGTGGATCTGCTGGGTCTCCGGCAGCACGCTGGACGGACAGAATTCCTCCCCGAACAGGGCATTCAGCAGCGTGGATTTGCCGGTATTCACTTCCCCCGCCACCACAAAAACAAAAGGATCGCGCAAGCCCTCGACCAGCGATTTTACGATGGGCGTGCGGGATGGTTTCAAGCCCGCCAGATCGGCCACCCGGCCCAGCGAAAACAAGGCTGCCCCCAATCGTGAACGGAGATCGAAGTATTCGTCGGCGACCATGCTGGCAAAAGGTTAGCCCAGATCCGTGATGGACCGGAATTCCGCGTCGAACAGCCGCCGGTAAAGCCTCGTGGCTGCGCCGTCGGTCATGCGGGCCACGGCATCGCAGACCAACCGCGCCCGGCCCGCTTCGGCGGGTTCCCTTTCCAGCGCGGCTTCCTCGGATTCCCGCAGCAGGCGGAACCGCGAGGCGGACCGTCCGGTGACGTAGCGGTCCATCAGGGCCGTCATCAGTTGTGTCAGCATGACGTCGCTCTTGTGCTCCAATTGCTGGAGCTGGCGGCTGCGGAAGACCAGATGCAGCGCCAGTTTTTTGTAAAGTCTGGCCTCGGCCACTGCCTCGGGGGCGATCTGGAGTTTCCACGCATAACGCCGGGTCCAGCCAGTCATGAAATTCACGTCAGGCTCCAGGGTGCAGGCATTGATGAAGTCTCCGATCCGCGCCCGCAGCATCACTTCCAGCCGTTGGCCCCGGATGCTCCTCAACAACTTTTCCATGACGCGCGACTGACCGGCATCAAGCTCCTGCGTGCCCGCCCAGCGCTCAATCGCTTCCAGCGTCAGGAAATTGGCATTGTACCCATCCGCAATGTCGTTCAGCGAATAGGCGGTATCGTCCGCCCAGTCCATGATTTGGCATTCGATCGATTTGCAACCATCGCGCGCCGCGCCCGGAGGCAGTTCCAATGGAAAATCCTGGCGGCCCAGCGCCCAGTCCAGAAACGACTGCTGGGGGTCATAGAGAAAGTGGTGCTCCGGCTCCGCCAGTTCGCTGTAGAGCGTTTTGTATTTCAGCGTCGCATCCAGAAAAGCGCGGCACGGATTCATCCCCCGGCCCGTGCCGGAAAAAATCGTCTCCGTCAACATCCGCAGGGTCTGGGCATTTCCCTCGAATCCCCCCCACGGACGCATCAGCCGGTGCAGCGTCCGCTCCCCGGCGTGGCCGAAGGGCGGATGTCCGATATCATGCGCCAGACAGGCTGCCTCCACCAGATCGCTATCAATATAAAAGTCCGGCCCCAGGTGGGGACTGCGCCGCCGCAGCGCCGTACAGATGCTCCGTCCGATCTGCGAAACCTCGATGCTGTGGGTCAGACGGGTCCGGTAGAAATCATATTCCCCTGACAAAAACACCTGCGTTTTGCTCTGCAGCCGCCGGAACGCCGACGTGTGGATGATCCGGTCGCGGTTGGTCTCAAAAGGCGTCCGGTAGTCCGGTTCCCGGGGCGGGGCATTCGGATCGCGGGCGGGTTCCGGTTCGAGCGGTTCCTGGTCGAAGGCGTTATAAAATTGGTTCTCCACGGGGTTGGCTGCAAGCGCCCGACCCTGCCTGCAACCGCCGCCGATGGCAACGACGGAACGCCTTGATCGCCAGGATTTTGCCTGATAACGCAAAAACTGCGAAAAATCAGCCTCTTGACTCTCATGAGTGCGAAAATCATGCTGAGTAGAATTAATTCTCTTGCTGTTTCGATAATTATCAGAGATAAATCGCAGAGACAAGAAACCGGACCCCATTTTCTTATGAGTGCAATTCCCCAAGCCGATCCACTTTCCGCCTCAAAACTCTCTTCGTTGCAACGATCGGTCAAAATGCTGGTGAGTGCTCTCGCCGTGTTTTTGCTGACCGGGGGCGACCGGGTCTCCGCCAAATCTCCGGACCTGAATGAAACGCAACTCCAGGCCCGGTTGGCCGATCCGGCTTCCGGTCTGCGCGATTTCGTGGCCTTGATCGAAAAGTCCATGATCACTGGCGAAATGTCTCCGGTGGAGGAATTGGTGGACCAGCAGGTCATCCTCGACCGGGCTACGGATGGGCTGCAGATGGCCGGAGCCAGCACGATGAAGGATCTGTTTTCAGACAGCACCCGCCAGTCCTGGCAGCAAACCGGCATCACCCGGGACTTCGCGGGGACAAATTTCCGCTTCCTCCGGGTCCGCACCTTCAAAAACCGGGCGGGACTGCTCTTCCGGTGCGCCGGAGAAAACCACGCCCTGAATTTCTTCAGCTTCACCCTCAGCGAGGTCTCCCCGCGGGACTACCGGATCACGGATATCTACACGATGGGGCTCAATGAATATACCAGCGAAACCCTGCGCCGCAGCTACCTCCATCTCGCCGCCAACCTGCTGGGTGAGGAAGGCCGGGCCCTGACCAAGGACAATGGGGCGTTTGCTGATTCCCTGGATAAAGTGGCAGCCGTGAGCCAGCTGCTCAAAGCGGGCCAATGGAGCGAAGTCCTGGATGCCTGCGCGGCCTTGCCTCCTGCGGTGCAAAACGACCGGTCCGTGATGCTGATCCGTCTCCAGGCGGCCGAAAACTATTCCATCACCAGCCGGGCCGAGGTCCTGGAGGATTGGCTGAAGGCCTATCCTGACGAAATGGATCTTCCCCTGAAACTGGCGGATCACTACCTCACCCAGGAACGCTGGGATGACGCGGAACGCGTGGTCACCACACTGCTCGAACGCACCGGCGGCGATGCCCGCCTGCAACTCCAGTTGGGCAACATCAACTACCGCCGCGACCGTGATAAACTCCTGATGCAGACCGCTGCGGCGCGGAACTGAGGCCCATTCCAGTTTACAAAAAAGACCCCTGAGCCGGCTGGCTCAGGGGTCTTTTGATTGATGGTCGGTCGGCGGGAATACCGCAGGATCAGGCCGGTTTTACTTGGCTTCCTTTTCTTCGGCGGCGGGTTCCCCGGCGTCGGCAGCAGGATCCTTTTTGGATTTTTCGACCTGCTTGCGCATTTCCACGATCCGTTCCTTGATCGCCTGGGCCCGTTCGGCCAATTCACTCTTGGCATCCACTTTGATCACCTCGTCGAGCAGGCTGTCGGCCTTGTCGAGATCGGCTGGCCCGAGCACCTGCAATTTGGTCATCATCAGATCCTGCAGATCCACTCCAGTGACTTTTTCGGAGGCAATGAAGGTGTCGATCGCGGCCGCAAACTCCTTGGTCTTCTGGTTCTGTGCCAGCTCCTGCAATTCAGCATCAAGCTTGTTCCGTTTGTCGCCGTAGTCCTGCTTGGCTTTGAAACCGAGAGTGTCGGTGGGATCGAGGGCAATGATCTGGGTGATTTCGTCTTTATAATAACCGGCCACCACTTCCGGATCGAGCGCCTGCAGGCCTTCGTGAATCGCCTTGGCCTTGTCCAGACCGGCGGCGGCTTCCGCTTTTTTGAAGCCGGCATCGCGGGTTTCGCGGACCTTGCGCAGTTCGGTCAGGTGTTCGTTGTAGGCTTCCGGTCCGCCGGGCAGGTAGCCGGTCTTGGCGTAGGGCCGGCCTTTGGCATCGGTCAGGAGGATGGTGGGGAAACCCTCGATGGCGTAAGTTTCCTGGAGTTTTTCATTCTGCTCCTTCAGTTCCTTGGGCAATTCGGTCTTCTGCGGGAAGTCCAGTTCGAGCAGGACAAAGTGTTTGGGTGCCTCCTGTTTGAATCCGTCCTTGGTGAAGACCTCCTTCTGGAGCTTGATGCACCAGCCGCACCAGTCGGAGCCGGTGAAATCCATCAGAATATCCTTATTGTCCTTGGCCGCAGCAGCCTTGGCTTCTTCAAAGTTGGTGCCCCAACCCTCCGCGGCGCGCACGGCAGGGGAAAAAGCGAGGATCAGGGCGGGCACGGCCGCCGCAAGGGCACGCCAGGTGGTGGTGGGAAAAGACATAATCTTAGGGTGGATAGTAGGTTGAGGGGGAGCGGCCGGTCAGACGCTTTTGTCTGATTTATCACCCGTTGTGGAAAATAGTCATCCGGAGAACCTGAGGAATTTCAATGGCCCCTGCACCGGACTGGTCAAGCGGCGCCAGGTGTGCTACGACTTCAATTGTGAAACCCGGGCTGAACTCTCCCCTGACCACGCTCCGGTGGGCGTCGCTGTGCTGCGCGGTGACCCTGGCCCGGGCCGAGCCGATTCCGGGCGACCCGCCAGTCCTCAGCAGGGTCCAACCTACCGCCGGGGGGCATTTCCAATCCAGCATCGACACCAGCCCGGACCACTATTATCTGCTCCAGCGGGCCGATACCCTCTCCGGCCCATGGGAATCCGTGGCGCTCCGCCTGGGAACGGGCTTGCCGCTCGATCTCGCCGACCCCGCCAGCATGGCTTGGCGCGCCTTCTACCGGGTGGCCGCCGTGCCCCTGTCGGCTCCATTGGACTCCGACGGCGATGGCCAGGATGACTACGCCGAATGGCAGGCAGGCCTCGGGGGCAACCCCTTCAATCCGGCCCCGGCTCCGGCCAGCACTGATGCCGCGATCATCCTGACCGATCCGATCCGTTACGAAAAGCTGGCGCACCGCGATAATTTCCCCGGGGCTCCGGACGTGCGTGAGGTCAAGTTTCTGGTCACCGGCGCCGACACCGCCGCGCCCCGGCTCTACCTCCTGAATACCAACCTCCACCAATATCACTATTATTTTGCGCAGGACGTTCTTGGTTATTCCTCCGATCTCACGACGTTCAACAATCAGACCTACTTCACCGACGCCCGGAAACAGATCGCGGGCAGTCTGATTTTTTATCCCCACTACACCCGGGGAGCCGGACCGGCGGGACTTTACGCCATCGAGTTCTGGCCCAGCGATGGCATTGCCTACCGTCATGTCCGCATGGCCTACGGCCTGGTTTCCCGCGCGCTCCCCTGGATGGACCGCCGTCTTGCCTATCATCCCGCCGGTCTGACGCAGGAGCAACGTCTCGAAAGCGAAGCTTCCTCATGGGGACATGCCCCCATCGACCGGATTTCCTCCGACGAACTTTTCGCTTCCACCACCTACAGTGTCCTGAATCCCGGGGTCTCCTTCGGCCGGTTGCTGCCAGGTGGCGGCACCACGGCAGTCACCTCGCGCGATATTGTGGTGCTTCCCACCGTGCCCGCCGATCTCTCCCGGGTTGCCGGCATCATCACCGCGGCCCCGCAGACCCCGCTTTCGCACATCAATCTCAAAGCCAAACAAAACAAAACCCCCAACTGCTACCTGAAGAATGCCCTGACGGATCCACGCATCACCGCGCTTGCCGGCAAAAACGTCCGCTTCGAGGTCGCGTCCGACGGATTGCTGCTCCGCGAAGCCACCACCGCTGAAGTGGAGACCTACCTGGATGCCCTGCGTCCGGTCACGCCGACCTCGCCGGTCCGCGACCTTTCCATCACCACCATCCGCCCGCTGCGGGACGTCCTGTTTCCCGACAGCCGCAGCACCGGCGTCAAAGCCGCTAACGTGGCCGAATTGAGGCGCATCCTCCCGGCGGGCAAGTCGCCGGATGGTTATGCCGTGCCATTTTCGTTCTATGATGCCTTCATGCAGGACAATGGCTTCTACGCCTACGCCGCGCTGATCATGCAGGACCCTGCCTTCCGTGCCGATCCGGCCGTCCGGGAGGCCCGCCTCACGGAATTCCGTGCGCTCCTGCGCAATGGCACCGTCCGTCCGGAACACCGCAGCGCCATCGCCGCCATCCAAGCCGCTTTTCCGCTGGAGGTCCCCATCCGCTGCCGTTCCAGCACCAACAACGAAGATCTCCCAGGCTTCAACGGAGCGGGTCTCTACGATTCCTACACCCACCGTCCGGACGAGGGCTCCCTGCACAAAACCATCCGGAAGGTCTGGGCCAGTCTTTGGAATTTCCGCGCCTTCGAGGAACGCGAATTCTACCGGATCGACCACTTCAGCGCAGCCATGGGAGTGCTCCTCCATCCCAATACCGACGACGAACTGGCCAATGGTGTCGCCGTCAGCAAGAATCTGATCGATCCGAATTGGCGCGGTTATTATGTGAACGTCCAGAAAGGCGAGGAACTCATCACCAATCCTGACCAAACAGTCATTCCCGAGGAGTTTCTCATTGCCTCCCTGATGGGTCTGACCCGTTATGAGATCCAGCACGTCACCTGGTCCAGCCTGCAGCCAGCCCGCACCAGTCTGCTCACCACCGACCAGGCGTGGGAACTCGCCGACCGGCTCTCCACCATCCAATACCATTTCCGCAGCCTCTACAATGCCTGGTCCGACCCCGCTTTTGCCATGGAAATCGAGTTTAAAATCACCAAGGACAACCAACTCTTCATCAAGCAGGCCCGGCCGTGGGTGGAATGACATCCAAGCCGGAACCAGCCCGGAAAGTTTCATCCCATGCGGGGAAATGCCAACGCCACATGAGCGCTCCCAAACCAGCCCTCCGCACCCTCCAGATCAAGGTAAAACCGAACGCCAAAACCAGCGGACTGGAGGAACTGCCGGATGGGTTGGGATGGCTGGCGAAGCTGAAATCGCCGCCGGTGGATGGGAAGGCGAATGCGGAATTGATAGCGCTGATCGCGGATCACTTTGACTGCCGCAAAGCGGAGGTGACCATCAAAGTGGGGGCGACCGGCCGGATGAAACTGGTGCAGATTCCGGCAGGGTGATGGCCGGAGGGTGCTTAGGCATTCCGGGCCAGTAGCACCGCACGGTGGCCCCAGGTCATGGCCGCATCAGATGCAGCAGGCCGATTTGGAAAAAGGCGGTGGATTCCGGATAGGCATCCCAGGTGAGGCGGTCTTCGATACCGTCGCCATCGCGGTCGCTGATGCGGTTGTTGACGCTGCCGATTTCGCTGAGCAACCGGACATGGAGCGGGTTCGCCCCGCAATAGTAGGCGGCGAGCGCATTGGCGCGGGCGAGGTAGCGGGGCTCGCGGGCCGCGCGATGCAGGCTGGCCAGGCTGTGGAGCCACAAACCGTTCATGTAGAGCGAAACGTGGGCGGTTTTTTCTCCGCCAAGAAAATAAGTCAGGCCTTCTTCCTTGCGGTGGCCGAACAGCGGCGTGGGTCCGGTGCGTTCAGCAGGGAGAGGCGCCAGGGCGAGCCAGACATCCGCCGCCCGGCAGGCCGCGGCTTTCCAGGAGGCGGCGGCAGCTTCGCCGGGAAATACACGCGATCCTTCCGCCAGGGCGGTGATGTTCACGGCATCCACATTCGCATAGTGGCTCCAGGTGCCGTCGGATGTTGTGCTGTCAAGGAGGGCATCAAGGGCATGGCAGGTGACTTGCCGCAGAGTCCGTGCCGCTTGTGCGGGGCCGCCAGGGATGGGCAGACTGGGCACGGCCTCCGCTGCCGCCAGCATGCCGAGCGTCAGATAGCCGTGTTCGCCAGGGATGCCCCAGAGCGGCAGGCCCCGACTTGTCAGACTGGTGTAACCATGGGCCAGACCGTCGTGCAGGCAGAATCGCAGCGTCAGTGGGATCGCCTCACGGATCTGCGCCGCCAAGGGTCCCCGCGGATCGGCCTTGAGCGATTCCCCCAGGGCCCAGAGGCAGCGGCCATTGAGAACGCCTCCCCGTTCAAAGTCGCGGAAGCGTGGATTGGCAAACCAGCCTTTCCCCTCGGTGAGCCACTCGCCCGTTTCGAACATTCCATAACGGAAGGCGCCGGCGGTATAATGCTGCTGCCCGCCCGTGGGCTCGGGCAGGGCAAAGTTCTCCGTCCCGCGATGCTGCATGGCCATGAGGTTTTCCAGGACTTCCTGCACCAGGGCACGCCGGTTGTCATTCACCGCGGGCTTCGCGCCGCGCTGCAATTGATATAGCACTACGAGGTCCGCGGCATCATTGGCGAAAGTGTAAGGCCGGTAGTTCCGGGGATCACGGTTTTCCGGATTGCCATCCCAGGGATGATTATTGGTGCGGTTGAACCACCGGTTCCACACCGCCTGCCAAAACCCCCGCGCCACCCGGTGCCCGGACGGCTGGGTCCAGTCGCGGTCGCGGTGGTCGAAATCGTAAAGCGTGGCGTAATCCTTGAACCAGGCGAAATCCTCCTCCCGCGCCAGATCGAAGCCAGGCCGATGGATCGGCATCAGGCCGGCGGCCCGGCTTTGCATGAAGAGATTCACGAGGGCCCGGTGCCGTGTGAATTGAGCCGAGGCCGTATCCTTCCTACCGGTGCTATCGACGAAGTCATCCGTAAATATTTGCGGCAGGTCAGGCAGATCCCCGGCGTCTGCACCCCGGACTACGATCAAGGCTTCCGCCTGATGGCGCAGCATGGCCTCGCCGCCGAAGTCCGCCGCAGTGGTGGCATCAACATAAAGCACCATGGGGGCCAGCGGAGGCGCGCCGGCGAAATCCTGTGGGAAGCGGCAGGCAAAGCGCTGTGCCTGAACCGGCGCCGAAGTTCCGAAGGCGGTGCCGGACGAAGTGGTTATCCGCACCCGCACGGTGGTCCCGTCCGGGGCGGCAGCTTTACCTGCAATCACCACCACTCCATCCGAAACTGTTTTCACCGGCGAAGGGCTCAGACTTTCCCAAAGATCCACGGAAGGCGGCTCCGGTCCGGCGGCGTGGAGGGTCACTGCAAGGCCGGGAAAAAAGGATAGGGCCAGAGCGATGGTCCGCAGGGAGGGGGGAAATTTCATAACAGCTTGATACCCGTGAGGCCGCGGAATCCGCTTCCTTTGCCTGCGGGGCGTGCCGGGAATCGGAAACGCCGGACCGGGCGGCAGGAAGGTTCGGTTCAGGGACGGTTCCGGTGGTGGATTTGTTTCAGGTGTTGCGCCGGAAGGCCTGCAAAGTGGGGGCCCCGGAGGGAGGGATTCCCGGCGGAACTGGAGTTTTGTTTTTTGGCTTGAAGAAACTAGACGACTGGTCTAGTAACGGCCTTCCATGAGCAACCGCCCCGTCACCACCAAAGAACGCATTCTGGATGCGGCGGAGGGTTTAATGCTGGCGAAGAGTTTCCATTCGGTGGGGTTGACTGAGATTCTGGCGACGGTGCAGGTGCCGAAAGGATCGTTTTATCATTATTTTTCATCGAAGGAGCAGTTTGGGGTGGAGATGTTGAAACACTATGTCGCCGGGGCCACCGCCTACAAAACGCAGATGTTGCTTTCGCCCGTGCCGGAGGTGGACCCGTTGCAGCGGTTGCTGACTTATCTCGAGGGCACCATCGCCAAATCCCATGAAGCAGCGGGGAAATGCCCCTGTCTGGTGATCAAATTGGCGGCGGAGGTGGGCGACTTCAGTGAGCCGATGCGGCAAGTGCTGGCCGAAGGCAGCCGGCAATGGATTGGAATCCTGGAGCAGTTGATCACGGAGGGGATCGCCTCAGGCATGATCTCCCCGCAGTTGCACCCCGGCGCCAGCGCAGCCGTGATTCAGGATCTCTGGACCGGAGCCATGCAGCGCGCTGCCACCACCCGCGGGACGGCTCCGTTGCGGGAAGCCCTGACATTCATCCGCGCCATGCTCACGCCCTGAAGTGCTTTTTCCCTGCAGAAACCGACTGGTCTAATAATAATTAAAACTGCCTCATCGGGACTCCGGTCCTGAAATGTGCCCCCGCTCCCGGCGACGCCCGGGATAAGCCCGCAACCCCTCAAAACGGCGCCTGCGCCACTACCCCCCTACCTGATGAAAACGACCTTTCTGACTCCCCTGCTGCTGGTTACCAGCCTGTTGGCATTTCCCCCCGATGGTTCGCTGTGGGCGGGAGATTCCCTCCAGGATCAGATCAACGCAAAGAAGGAACAGTCCGCCGGACAGACGCCGGAGGCCACCAGGCTTGCTTATGCCGCCGGCATCAAGGCTGTCGGGGATTCCGGAATTGTAAAATCCGCCAAACAGACCGGCGCCCTGGCTCCCGATTTCACCCTGCCCAATGCCGCCGGGGACAAAACGACCCTGAGCACCCTGCTCAAAAAGGGGCCGGTGGTGCTGACGTGGTACCGCGGCGGCTGGTGCCCGTATTGCAATCTCACCCTGCGGGCCCTGCAGAAGGTGTTGCCTGAGTTTCAGGCGGCCGGAGCGCAATTGGTGGCCCTGACCCCGGAATTGCCTGACAAAGCGGCCGCGACGTCCTCCAAACACCAGTTGGAGTTCGAGGTCCTGACCGATTTAAACCATCGGGTGGCCCGGTCTTATGGGGTTGTCTTCCAGTTGACCCCGGAAGTGCGGGACCTCTACCGGCAAAAATTCAATCTGACTGACTTCAACGGTGCCGGGGCGGGCGATGATCAACTGCCGCTGGCCGCGACCTATATCATCGGTCAGGACCGCATCATCCGTTATGCCTTTCTTCATGCCGATTACCGGGAACGCGCCGAACCGGAGGCCCTGGTCTCCTTTTTGAAGGCACACCGCAAAATCCTTACCACCCAACCCTGAAGACCATCATGAGCACCACCATCCACGCCTTCGCGGCCACCGCCGCCAAACAGCCGCTGCAGTCTTATGAATATACGCCCGGCCCCCTCGGGGACGAGCAGGTTGAAATCGCGGTCGAAAGCTGCGGCATCTGCCACAGCGATCTTTCCATGCTCGATAACGATTGGGGCATGTCCACCTATCCGCTGGTCCCCGGGCATGAAGTGGTGGGCCGGGTGGTGGAGGCCGGGCCGCAGGTGAAACGGGTGAAAGTGGGCGACCGGGTCGGACTGGGCTGGAATTCCAGCAGTTGCGGGTTCTGCGCGCCGTGTTTGTCAGGAAACCAGAACCTCTGCGCCACCGCGGAAGGAACCATCGTGGGCCGTCATGGCGGATTTGCCAGCCGGGTCAGATCGCACTGGATGTGGGCGGCGCCGCTCCCGGACGCGTTGGATGCCGCCAGCGCCGGACCGCTCTTCTGCGGCGGGATCACGGTCTTCAATCCCATCGCGCAATTCGGCGTGCAGCCCACCGACCGGGTCGCCGTGATCGGCATCGGCGGCCTGGGGCACATGGCCTTGAAATTCCTCCGCGCCTGGGGCTGCGATGTCACGGCCTTCACCAGCAGTGAGGCGAAACGCCAGGAAGCCCTCGCACTCGGCGCGCACCAGACCCTGAACTCCTGCGATTCCGATGAACTCAAAAAGGCCGCGGGCAGCTTCGATTTCATCCTGAACACCACCAATGTGGCGCTCGACTGGAATACCTACATCGCCGCCCTCAAGCCCAAGGGCCGGCTGCACACCGTGGGCGCGGTGCTGGAGCCATTGGATGTGGCTGCATTCCCCCTCATCAGCGGGCAAAAGTCCATCTCCGGTTCACCGCTCGGCAGTCCGGCCACGGTGGATACCATGCTGGAATTCTGCGCCCGGCACCGGATCGCGCCGGTGACGGAGACTTTCCCCCTCTCCCGCGTGAACGAGGCCCTCGACCACCTGCGCTCGGGGAAAGCACGCTACCGCGTGGTGCTCACCAACGATTTGGCCTCCTGACCGGAATCACCCCATTCCCACTCTTCCCCTCCCTATTAATTAACATGTCTCAATCCATTCTTTTCACTCCCCTGAAAGCCGGGGCTTTCGATCTGCCCAACCGCATCGTGATGGCCCCGCTCACCCGCTGCCGCAGCAGCGCTGGACGCGTGCCGAACGACCTCATGGCGGCCTATTACCGCCAGCGTGCCAGCGCCGGGCTGATTCTCAGTGAGGCCACCTCGGTCGATCCCATGGGGGTCGGTTACCCTGACACCCCTGGCATCTGGTCGGCGGAGCAGGTGGCTGGCTGGAAAAAAGTCACTGCCGCGGTGCATGAGGAAGGCGGACAAATCCTGCTCCAGCTCTGGCATGTGGGCCGGGTCTCGGATTCCTCCTATCTGAACGGCGCACTGCCGGTCGCTCCCAGCGCCATCGCCGCCAAGGGGCACGTCAGCCTGGTGCGTCCGGAGAAGGCGTATGAAACGCCGCGGGCGCTGGAGGCCAGCGAACTGCCCGGTATCATCGCGGCCTACCGCCTCGGCGCGGAGAATGCGCAGTTGGCCGGTTTTGATGGGGTGGAGCTCCATGGCGCCAACGGTTATCTGTTGGACCAGTTTCTCCAGGACTCCACCAACCACCGCACCGACGATTACGGTGGCTCCCTGGAAAACCGCGCCCGGCTCATGCTCGAAGCAGTGGATGCCGCAATCGGTGTTTGGGGCGCGGACCGGGTCGGGCTGCATCTTGCCCCGCGGTGCGATGCCCATGACATGGGGGATTCCGATCCTGCCGCGACGTTTGGTTATGTCGCCCGCGAAACCGGGCGCCGCGGCCTGGCCTTCCTCTGTGCCCGCGAGCACCACAAGGCCCCGGCGCTGGGGCCTCAGCTCAAAAAGCAATTCGGCGGCGTGTTCATCGCCAACGAGCAGTTCACCCAGAAATCCGCTGAAACCGCCATCGCCGCCGGCGAAGCTGATGCGGTTGCCTGGGGGCAGCCGTTCATCGCCAATCCCGACCTGCCCCGCCGTTTCCGCGAAGGGGCTCCCCTCAACCAGCCCCAACCCCAAACCTTCTACGGTCAAGGGCCTGAAGGCTACATTGATTACCCGGAGCTTGAAACGGTGCGGGGCTAGGAGCCCGTTTTATTACTGATGGTGGATTGTTTCCATGAAATCGGTCCTCGCCTTGGTTGAAATCCCTGGCAGGCGCCGGCGAAAGATTGGAAGGTTCCTGTCGGGCTGGCGGAAGCTGAAAGAAGTGAACTCAACGCCCTGACAGCCGTGAGCCAATCCGCCGTTCCCGCCGCCCGCGGGGGCCGGGCGTGACGCCACAACTCCCGGTTCTTCATGGGGTGACGCAAGCGCGGTGGGGAGCGTCAATCCCCGGATCGAAGCCCTGATCCTGAGGGCCCGCGGCCCAGCACGTGGGTGAAGCCACAGGCATGGTTTCCACGGAGAACACGGTTTTTTTAATGGATTTTTATTTTCTTTTGAACAAAAGATTAAGAATCCATTGACGGACCTTTGTGTTTTTAGGTAGATTTACACAAGAATTAAACTGGCATTAGCTGCCAGTGACCTGTGGATGTCCCATTGTCGCGCCGCCCCCGGGTGTCTGTCAGAACAACCTCCGACCAAATTCCAGCCATGCACTCTGTAAGCAAAATCCAATGGATGAAACGGGTGGTCCTGCTGGCCTGCATCAGCCTGCCAGGCCTTCACGAAGCAGGGGCCGCCCTGACTTTACGGTATGATTTCGAATCCATTACCGACGTCAACGTGGATCCGGTGATCAACCTTGTCCCGGGCACCAATGGCACCATCGCCAATCCCGCAAAGGTCCAACTGATCGAAAATACGGTCATCCAGGTCGGGAGCAGCCGGTATCTGCTTGGGAAAGGCCTGCGCTTTACTTCCGCCGATGGTGATAGTGGCAGTGTTGCCGGCCATGTGGATACCGGGCTGACCCCCGAAGCGCTGGGGATGGTGAATGGCACGGTGACCAACCGGCCCTACACGGCCATGGCCTGGATCAACATCGGCAGCCAGATCGACGACAATATGGTATTCGGGCAGAATGAAGGTTTGGGGGACAATGTGCTGCACCTTGGGGCACGCGGGGCGCTTTACCATTCCGGCCATTGGGGAGACGATGTCGGCCCTGCCGGCGCCACCAAGCCCAATACCTGGCATCACGTGGCGTGGGTGAACCGGACCGACAATCAGCAGGAAATCTATGAGGACGGGGTGCTCGTGGCCGGGCCGGGTTCAGGGGGAACTCAAACCACTCTCAGTACCGGCAATCTGGTGATCGGCACTTCGCGCAATCCCGGTTCCTACGTCGGGGCTCTAGATGAGATTAAAGTCTTTGGGGATGTCGTCCTTACTCCGGCCGAGATCCAGGCGGAGAGCATCAATGGATTGCCCCTCTACATTCTCGCCACGGTGACGGAGGCGGTTCTGAACAATACGGGGTATCGCTTCACGATCGTGGATGATCCTGCCAGTATTGTGCAAGTCGCTTCCATTACGTTGAGCATTGATGGAGCTCCAGTCACCCCCACTTCGGTGACGAAAACAGGCGGGGTGACGACTGTTTTATATGCAGCCACGGGCTTGGTTTCAGGTTCGCTGCACCCCTACGTCCTCGCGGCCAAGGATCAGACCAATACCAACATTACCGGCTCCGGGAGCTTGCGGGCTCCCTATTTTCCAACGGCGGCCCTGCCTGGTCCTTCCGGTTCCCCCGGCGTCTGGGGCATGCGGGAATACCGCAATGGCAGCGGTTGGGGCACCACTGGATTGGATGTGGCCGTGACCGAAGCGGCAGCATTGCCTGCGGTAGACCCGGATCCCCTTGATGGTGCGATTGTTGACGGCACCGCCCCGGTAGTCAATCACACCGATCCGGATGGGGCCGGAACGGGGGGGAATTTTAATAATGACCTTCCCTTTATTGGCAATCAGGCAGGTCCCGATGACAACGTGATGGTAATCGCGAAAACCCAGGTGGTGATCACCGCCGCGGGTCCCGTCACCTACAGCATCCATAGCGATGACGGGATGGCTCTGCGTATCAGCGGTGGACCCCCGGCCGGGGCCGACAGCAAATTCATCTCGTTCTCGGGGGGAGGAGCCATTGATCTGGGCGATCCGCAGACCTTGGTTTTCCCGGCCTTCACCGGGGATTCGAATACCCGGGGGGTCTATAACTTCACTGCTCCCGGGACCTATGACGTTCAATTCGTGGCCTTTGAAGGCGGCGGCGGAGCTTCCTGGGAGCTGGCCTCCGCCCCGGGGAACTTCAAGGCAGACCGGGATACCAATACCTGGACCCTCGTGGGAAATCCCAATGATCCGGCGGTGCTGGCCGTGCCTTTCCAAGTCCGCTGGGTCACCAACCCTGCCGGACCTTCCGGGACCGCGGGCAAATTCGGTGTGCGGACTTATTTCTCTGCCAACTCCGTCGATAATCTCCAGCAGACGAGCGACTTTATCCGGGATACCACCCGCACTCCCGCGGATGGCGACAACCTGACTTTTGACAAACTCCGCAGTTCACTGAATGCCCGTGATCCCGTCTCCACTACCGCCGCTTCGGGAACTATTCTGGGAGACGACCTGCTCAACGACGACCCCAATGCTCCACAGGGAGACAATGACCGGGTGGTGACGGTGGCCAAGGGCCGGATCACTGTGCCCTCCGGTAGTTTTTACACCTTCTGGGCCCGGGGTGATGACGGCTTCCTGCTGCGTCTCAAAGCGGTGTCCGGGCCAAACCCTGGCTTCAAGCAGGCGACCAACGGCGATCCCAATCAGGCGAACGGGCGGTTCGAAATGTCGAATCCGAACGAGTTGTTTTTTGAGGCCGGTACCGGCGACGCCAACACCCGGGGCATCATTTTCCTCGCCGCCGGGGAATATGATGTAGAATTTATTCATTGGGAGGGGGCCGGCGGTTTCTGGTATGAGCTCATTGCCGCCATCGGGGAATACCCTCATGGTACCGAGCCACCCCAAGGCTGGAAGACCGTGGGATACGAGGCTCCCGTGACCACCATTGTCATCCCTGGGCTGGCTGCCCCGGGCTGGAGTGTGGAAACCTCTCTCCCGGATATTGCGGCAGGCAGTCTCGGGACGATCGCTGCGGCAGAGGCTTTGCTTGATGCGGACAAAACCACCACCACCTGGCCCTTGCTGAATTTCACAGACCCCGAGGCGGGAGCCGATGGCAGCTTCACCCCGAACAATCCGTTTCCGCGCAATACGGGGGCTGATGATAACAACTACGCGATGCGGGCGACCGGCAATCTGGTGATCATCCAGGCTGGCGACTACAATCTGGGTTTCCAAGGGGATGATGGCGGCTACATGGACATTTCAGGTCCCGGTAATCCGGTCTGGAATTCTGTGCTGGAGTCCAACCACCTCGCCCAGGCCATTCTCACCGAATCAGTGCCTGGAAGCGGCATCAACAACCGGCTCCAGGTGGAAGTGGGCACCGGCAACAGCCGCACCATCGCCAATGTCACCCTGGCCGCCGGAACCTACACCATCAAAACCCTCGTCTTTGAAGGAGGGGGTGGTTCGTGGTGGGAGGTCATTGGCTCCAAGGCTCCGGTGGCCACGGGATTCAATTACCCGCTTTTGGTGGAGGGCCCGGGCAGTACCCTGACTGACCCTGATGTGCTCGCCCTCGTCGCGCCTTCGACAGAAACCATTCCGGTGACCAACTTCACCTATAATTCAACCACCGGAGCCTATTCATTGACCTTCGTCTCCAGCGCCGGATCCAACTACCAATTGGAATACAGCACGGCGATGGAAGCCGGTGCTGCCGGCACTCCCGAGAAATGGAACATCGCCCCCGGCGCGCCCACGGCCGGGGCGGCCGGAACCACTACCATCAGTGGAAACATCTCCTCCCTGCAGCCTGCCGGGGGTGGGGTTCTCCCTGTAGGGGCCGCCCGGACCTTCCTGCGGGTACGCCGCCTCTGATCAGCGGCCGGGCCGTTTTCCCGATTATCGGCAAAGCCCCGGAACGGAAACGTTCCGGGGCTTTTTGTTGGCAGGAAAGGAAGGGTGGACCCCAGCGGCAAGCCAAGGACCCCGTCTCTCCGCAGGCTCTGAAAGTTCCGCCTTTCTGCTAGCTTCAGGAAACGGGAATGGCGGCGACCGACCCGGGGTCCAAATAAAGCACCGCATCAGGATGACGCCGCAGGATGGTCGCCGGGCAGGCGGTGGTGATGGGGTCCAACAGGGTGGAGCGCACCGCGGCTGATTTGCGCGGTCCCGGCACCACACAGACCAGCGCCCGGCCTGACATCAGGGCAGGGCAGGTCAGGGTGAGCGCCTCGGTGGGCACTGCGGCCAGATTGGGAAAACAACGGTCATTCACCTGCTGTTGGCGGCAGGTTTCATCCAGGGTCACTAGCTTGACTGCCTGAGGATCCGCAAAATCCGCGACCGGTGGATCGTTGAAGGCAATGTGGCCGTTTTCGCCGATCCCCATGCACACGAGATCAATCGGGGCCTCCATCAGCAGCGCCGCGTAACGGGCCGCCTCCGCAGCAGAATCCGGGCTTTCCCCCCGGATGCCGTGGAAGGCAGCGGGTTTGATCAGGGCCAGCAGGTGGCTCTCCTGATAGGCGCGGAAGGTGGCGGAGTGTCCGGCGGGCAGTCCCACGTATTCATCCATATGGAAGATCGTAATCCGGCTCCAGTCGAGATCCGGTGCCGCTGCCAGGCTGGCGATCAATTCATCCTGGGAGGGCGCACTGGCCACAATGACCCGGGCCTTCCCCTGGCGGGCCAGCGCTTCCCGTAGGACGGCGGCGGCGCGCGTGGCCGCCGCGGCACCCATCGCGGCCCGGTCGGGGTGGATTTCGACGTGCAAGGAATCAAAAGTCAGGGAGATCATGGTTCAAGGGAATCAATCATGGGCAGGGTTAAGCCAAAAGCTTCGGCAACGGCAGTGGAAAACAACCGGCGGGCATGGTCAGGATCAAGCCCGAGCCAGCGGCTCAGATTAGCCACCCCCTCCGGTGGAGTAAGGGCCGAGCCGGCAAACAGCGGGCTGCCCGGCAGACGCACCACCCGGTCGCGCCCGACTTCCAATTCATGGCCGGCCAGCCGGTAACGTCCGTCCGGAGCTCCCGCCGCCGCCATGGCATCGGTGGTGAACAAGGCCCGGCCGGGCGGTTTGGCCCGGTAGAAATTCCGCAGCACCCCGGGCGGCAGATGAATCCCATCCGGGATGAAGAAGGCGGTGAGTTCGTCGCGGGCCAGCAGGCGCTGGATCACGTTGTCGTGCCGGTGCAGCAGGGCGGGCACCCCGTTGCCGAGATGGGTGCAGAAGCGGGCTCCGGCGGCGATGGCCTGATCAATGGCGTCGTCCTGGGCATTGCTATGACCGATCGAGACCTGCACGCCGGATGCCGTGACTTCGCGGATAAAACCGGCACTGCCGGGCCACTCGGGGGCGAGCGTGATCAGCTTGATGTGCCCCCCCGCGGCCGCCTGGAGTTTTTCAAAAGCAGCCCGGTCGGGCGGCCCCATGAACTGCGGCTCATGCGCTCCGCAGAACCCCGGTTCCGGCGACAACCACGGGCCTTCGAGATGATAACCGCAGACGGCCTCCGCGATCACGGGATCAGCCGCCCGGAGCCGTTCCAGGTTTTCGAATCTGGCGGCCAACGAGTCCAGCGAATCCGTGATCAGCGTCGCAAAAAACCGCTGGGTCTGATGCGCCGCCAATTCGTCCACAGCGCGGCGCAGGCCTGCGGCGGAAAGATCCGTTTGCTGGAAATCCACGCCGGCAAAGCCGTTGACCTGGATATCGAAGAGACTGGTCAGGGGCATAAATCAAGGGTCGCAGATTCCCGGGAATTTGCCCGATGCACAACTTAAATCAGGGAACCTCCCGCGGAATTCCCCTCAGGACGTCCGCGGCGCGGGCGGCCCGCTTGACCGGGCAGGGCCCTCCCGGAGGCCACCGCACACATGGAATGCCTGTAACTTCACCCCCGGCGCATTCGTAGCTTGAGGGCAGCCCGGGTTCCCTCTAGGCTCGTTCCAAATATGTCCGGCTCCGCATCCCTTTCGTGGCCAACCCCTTGGCGGGTAGGGATCCTCATCGCCGCCAGCTGCGGGGCCTTCACGCTCGCCTCCGCCGCCACCGATCCGGAGGCCGCGCTGAAACAACTCCGCTCCGGTGACTATGCCGCCGCCCTCACTGCCGCCCAGGGCGCCCTGACCGATTCCTTCAACGACCGCGAGGCCTGGGATCTCATCCGCCTCGAAGCCCTCATGGCCACCGGCCAATACCCGGAAGCCCTCACCGCCGCCCAGGAAGCCCTCGCCATCAGCCCCCGCAGCCTGACTCTGAAGTGGGCCGCCCGCGAGGTCTTCCTGGCCAATGGGGACACCGCGACTGCCCAGTCCATTCCTGTGGAAATCCAACAGCTCGTCACCAGCCGCGGCGGGCGGGCTTACCGGGATGTCAAAAGCATCGTGGTGTATGGGCAGGCCCTCATGGAATTGGGCGAAGACCCCAAAGCCATCCTCGATAAAGTCTACGCGGTCGCGGCAAAGATGGACCCGGCCGCCCGCGAGCCGCTTCTGGCTGCCGGCCAGTTGGCTCTTCAGAAAAACGATTTTGCCCTCGCTGCCAAAAAATTCCAAGCCGCGCTGAAGACGTTTCCGGACGACCCTGACATTCTGTGCGGTCTGGCCCTCGCTTTTGCCTCCAGTGACCGTTTGAACATGGTGGCCAATCTGGAAGCCGCTCTTAAGATCAATCCTGCCCACGTGCCTTCCCTGCTGCGGCTGGCCGATCATTTGATTGATGCCGAGAAGTATGACGAAGCCCGCGGGCTGCTGGACCGGGTGGAAAAGGTGAACCCCCACCGGCCCGAACTGGCTGCCTACCGGGCGGTGCTGGCGCATCTGAAAAACGACTCCGCCGCCGAGTCGGAATTCCGGGCCGCCGCCTTGAAATTCTGGCCCACCAATCCCCTGCCGGATCATCTGATCGGCCGGAAGCTGTCGCAAAAATACCGCTTCGCCGAAGGCGCGGCCCGGCAACGTCAGGCCCTGACCTTCGATTCCGGATACCTTCCCGCCCAGGCGCAACTCGCCAGCGATCTGCTCCGGCTCGGTGAGGAGGAGGAAGGCTGGCAACTCGCCGCCACCGTGCAGGCGAACAATGCCTATGACGTCGCTACCTTCAATCTGATGACCCTGCGGGATGCCATGACCGCCGGTTTCAGCACCTTGAAGAATGAGGACTTCACCGTCCGCATGAACGCCAGCGAGGCTGCCATCTACGGGCCTCGCGTGCTCGAACTGCTCGGCGCAGCCCGCCAAAAGCTCAGCGAAAAGTATGGGGTTGAGGTCGTCCGCCCCACCATCGTCGAGATCTTTCCCCAACAAAAGGACTTCGGCGTCCGCACCTTCGGCATGCCGGACAATCCCGGTTTCCTCGGGGTCTGTTTTGGCCGCGTCGTCACCGCCGTGAGTCCCGCTGCCAACCGCGGCCGCGCCATCAACTGGGAAGCCGTCCTCTGGCATGAGTTCTGTCACACCGTCACCCTCCAGGCCACCCATAACAAAATGCCCCGCTGGCTCAGCGAAGGCATTTCCGTTTATGAGGAACGTCAGGCCGACCCTTCCTGGGGCGAACACATGGATGTGGATTACCGTGAAAAAATCCTCAGCGGCAAACTCACACCCATCGCCACGATGAGCAGCGCCTTCCTCGCGCCGCCCACGCCCGCGGACCTCCAGTTTGCCTACTATCAAGCCTCGCTGGTCGTGGAGTTTCTGATCGACCGCTACTCCGCTGTTTCCCTTAAAGCCATCCTGACGGATCTCGCCAAAGGCACCCCGATCAACGAAGCCCTCACCACCCGCGCCGCCCCTCTCGAAACCCTCGAACGCGATTTTGCCCAATACGCCCGTGATCTTGCCGGAAAACTCGGCCCCGCCCTCAACTGGGACCGTCCCGATCCCATGCTGCTCCTCCCGGGCGCGGAGGCCGGACTCGCCACCTGGGCCAAAGAGCGCCCCAACAACTACTGGATGCTCCTCCGCGAAGCCGATCAGCTCATGGAATCCAAACAATGGGCCGCGGCCAAAGTCCCGCTGCAAACCCTGCTCGACCGCTGCCCGGCCCTGACTGGTCCGGACAGCGCCTGGTCCCTGCTGGCCAAGGTGCACCGCGAACTCAAGGAAACCGAAACCGAGCGCACCGTGCTCACCCGCCTGACAGCTTTGGATGCCGCTGCTCCCGAAGCCAATCTCCGGCTCGCCGCCCTCGCCGCGGAAGCCAATGACTGGCCCCTCGCGGAACGTCAGGCCCGCCGGGTGCTCGCGGTCAATCCGCTCTTCGCTGCCCCATGGCGGGTGCTGGCGGGAGCTGCGGAAAAAACGGGACAGACCGCTGCGGCCACCCAGGCGTGGCGCACCCTGCTGCAACTGGACCCACCCAATCCGGCCGACATCCACTATCAACTCGCCCGCCTGCTCCACCAGCAGGGCTCGCCTGAAGCCCGCCGGGAGGTTTTGATGGCCCTTGAGGAAACCCCGCGCCATCGTGCGGCGCTGAAACTGCTCCAGGAAATGCCACCCCCCGCGCCTGCGCCGGAGGCATCGCCCGCAGCCCCCACCTTGTCGCAATGAACCTCCGCTAGAGCAGGGCCGTCGGTGGATCAGCGCCCAAAAGGAGTGCCAACGGGGTGATGGCACTGGGCTCACCCTCCGGAGACAGTCAAAAGTCCTGCTTCAGCTGGGTGAAAAGGGTTGGTTTTTTGCAGAGGCTTGCACCGGAATTTTGGAAAAAACCGGGACAATCAGGAGGGGGCGGTTTTGTGCTGATTTTGCTATCGAATAATTTCCTGTAAAAGGGTAGCGTCCATCGTTTTCATCATGGATTTTCCTGACAAGGATGACAACGCCTGCCGGTTGTCGGAACCCTGTCCAGGAAGAGTTTTGGTTTGACAAACGCGGCTACAGGGTTGTTAATGAGGCGCGATGAATACCTCATCAACAAAACAACTCCCAATTGGATTGGTGGCCCCTGTGTCACTTTCAGGGGGCTGGTGTGTTCATCGCCTGGCGGCCTTCCGGTCTTAATAAGACAACCTCCCTGAATAGGCAATTGCCCGGGGTTGTCTGAATTTAAGAGATATCCGGAGCCCTGCTTTTTCCTGCTGGGAACTGCATTCCATTGCACGTTGCCCACCGTCCGGTCAGGATATCCCTTAGTGCGGGTGGAACCCGGTCCCCGGAAAAACCGGGGCCGGTCCCACATCGTGAATCCTGACGATGTCAGCCTCGGGACTGAGCAGTTACCACATGCCCACCCATCGTGGGGCATTCCCTACCAGACCGGTGCTCGCATAGGTGACCCGTGCAAAGTCTCGGACTGGCCTCGTTCGTCAATTGAACCTGAAATATACCCATATTATGAATACCAACGCAGTAAACCAACAAGCTTCCATCGTTTTGAAAGATGGAGATACCATACTTGCCACTTGGACCCTTCCGTTTGATAAGAGGCCCCAACTTTTCGAATCCCTCGAAATCCCGGCCCGTTTCCAAACGGCTCTGGCAGGTTACGAACCAACGGCTGTCATCACGCGGATTGAAGTGGGCGCACCACTTCCCGACAAGATTGATCTGGCTGCCCTCTGCCATGTCAAAGATCAGGGCCGGCCTGTGATTGTCATCAACTCCGCCCGGATTGGCAAGTCGCAGCGCGGGGCGGCCGAGGGCTACCTCCGCTCCAGACTGCAGTTTCCGCTGATCTACTGGGAATCAAGCACCGCTTCGGATCCAGTCGTCCGGTTCCACGATCCCGTCACGGGACGGAAATCGTGCCCGGCAGACATTCAATCTGGCCTCATCGACCTGCTCTACCAACCGGCTTCCGTCTGATCCATGGATCAGATGGATCCCCTCAGGGTCTTGCTGCCTCATCAGCGTTGAAAGATTCACGGAGGGGTCACCTCACTGCCTATGTCCATTGATAGCCGGGTTCAGGCGTTTTACCGCCTTTCCCATCGGCTTCTCAATGGATGTAGGCGGACTATTTTTTGGAAATTTTGGGTCATCGGATCAATTCATCCCATGCCTTTTCCAAGTTGTCTTCCGCCCTGCTTTTTAATTGTTATGAAACTTAATTCGATCCAAATCACTGACTCCGATGTTCAACGCTTGCGGAGAATGCTTGAACAAGCGCTCCAGGAAGGGGAAATCACCAGCGTGGAAGCCACGAAATTGCGGACCGAATTGGATCGCGCCAAAATCGTTGAGCCTCATCTTATCCCCGCTGCCGTTGTCACCATGAATTCAACCATTGATTTGCTTGACCTTGAAACAGGGGAGGAGGAAACCTATACCGTTGTTTTCCCTGAAGATGCAGACCCTGCTGAAGGGAAGGTTTCAGTCCTTGCTCCAATTGGGACTGCGGTGCTGGGCTACCGTGTCGGAGATGTGTTCAAGTGGGAGGTGCCATCAGGCACCAGACAACTCGAAATCAAAAGTATCATCTATCAGCCCCAGGCGTCAGGGGATTTCCACCTTTGATTTCGAAGTTTGATGAAGTCTGTCGTGCATGGATTTCAACAATCCGGGTGACCTCGGGGCCACAATTTTAAGTCGCCAGGCTGCTCTGGAAAACGCCTCTTTGGAGGCGCATTCCCCCCGCGCACGCAGAGGGGAGCTGCATCCACTATCAGCTCGCCCGCCTGCTCCACCAGCAGGGCTCGCCCGAAGCCTGTCGGGAGGTTTTAATGGCCCTCGAAGAAACCCCGCGCCATCGTGCGTCGCTGAAACTGCTGCAGGAAATCCCGCCCGCGGATTCCACCCCGACGGCAACCCCTGCCGCTCCGGCTTCCCGCTGAATGGGGCCAGGCGGCGCAGCCAGCGGGCGGCTTGAGTCAAATCCCGGCGACCTCCCAGCCTTTACGGTAGGACGGCCGGACCAGACCCTGGGCCGCCGGGTTGTCTGCAAAAGTCATGCGGGCGGAATCCCAGAGGAGTTTTTTGCCCGGCTGACGCACCGCGATGGCGCCCAGCAGGGTGGCTTCGGCCAGAGGGGCGGCATAACCAAAGTGGTCCGTGGTGGGTTCCCCGCCGAGACAGGCCTGCACAAAACGGGAATAGTGCTCCTGCGGGCTGCCAGGCACGGCGGGCTGGCGCAGGGCGCGGTCCTTCTCCAGCGGAATCAGATACGGCCGGCCTCCGTAGTGGACGATCACCAGGGAGGCCTCCGTGCCGATGAACAGCGCCCCGTTCGGCGGCACCTGGCGGTCCTTGAACGCTTCCAGCGCGGACGCTGCCAGGGGATGCCCCCCATCGCTCCAGTAGAGCGGCAGCAGAGGCCCGGCCGTCAGCTCATTGCCTTCAAATTCATAGCGGAAACTCTCCCAGGCGGGCCATGACTCCCGGAATCGTGCCGGAGTGCGGATCCAGTCCTCCTCTGCCCCAAGGCATTCGACGGAAACGGGGGCTTTCAGTCCCAGGGCCCGGAAGGGCGTGTCCATGATGTGGCAGCCGAAATCACCGATGGCGCCGCCGCCGAAATCCTGCCAGCCACGCCAGTTGAAGGGATGATAAATCGCCTCGTGGTAGGGCCGTTCCGGAGCCACCCCCAGCCATAGATCCCAGTCCAGTCCTTCCGGCACCGGGTCCGCCCCTTCCGGCCGGGCCTTTTGTGGGTATTTCGCCCCGGTCCAGCAATGGATCTCCAATACCTTCCCGATGGCTCCTTCCCTCACCATTTTTGCGGCGGTGCGGTATTCGCTGCTGCTGTGGATCTGGTTGCCCATCTGGGTGACCACCCCGGCCTCGCGGGCGACCGTCTGCACCGCCCTGGCCTCGCCGATGGTCCGGGTCAGCGGTTTCTGGCAGTAGACATGTTTTTTCAGGGAAAGCGCGGTCAAGGTGACTGCGGCGTGCATGTGGTCCGGCACCGACACGTTGACACTGTCAATGCGGCCCGCCTCCTTGAGGAAGAGCTCGCGCCAATCCTGATAGATCACCGCGTTGGGAAAGCGCTCCCTCGCGGCGGCATGATTGCGCTTGTCCACCTCGGCAATGGCCACCACCTCCAGCAAGCCTCCGTCCATGAGCGCCCCGATGTCCCCACCCCCCTGCCCGCTGATGCCGATGGCGGCGTGCGCAAGCTTCTTCGACGGCCCTTGGGCCCGCAGGCCGGAAGGCAGCATCAGCGGGACTGCACTGGCGGCAGCGGTGAAGAGGATCCGGCGGCGGGTCAGGGGCATGGGGATGACGGGAAGGAAAGGGTAAAAAATAAAGTGATCGGTCCGCAAAACGCAGACCAGACGGCAGCCTTTCGTCCGGACGCTTGATTCCGGGCGGCTGTGGCATCGCCATGATCGTCCCGGAGCGGGTAGGGAGCCCCCTCCAAGCCGGTCAGGATTTCATCCTCCACCTCCAATGGCGTATCCCCCACTGCGGAGGAGATAGCTCGGGCCTGCTCCAGAGTGAGTAGCGGGCGCTCCGCGGTGAGTCTGGCCGCGAGGATTTGAAAAAGGCGCGGTGCATCATCGGGGGACGGCAGTTAGTTCAGCCAACGGGTGCACGGATAGGCTTGGCATACAACGTGTACATCGAACGCAGCACCGTTGGTTTCGGTTTGACGTTGATCGGGGCCAGTTAGGCTTCGGGATTTTCTGCGGCTGCTTTGTGGGCGGCGGCCCAGCCTTGGGGCGTCAGGGCTCCGAGGGTTGTGGTGGTCCCGGTGGGGAGTGGGAGGCGGGTGAACAGGTGGGTGGGGTAGGCCTGCGCGTCGATCCCGACGCGGTGGAAGGAGATCGGCAATCGGTTTCCGCCAATTACAAACTCTCCCGCAAGGCTTTATCAAAGCTTTCCGGGAAACCGGAAACGGCATCGGAAATGAGCAGGTTACGGAAGGGGGAGAAATTAAGCAAAACTCCCACCCACCCACCGTATGACACACTCTCATGATAACCCCGCCGACTTCCGAATATAATTCCCGATCTGTCAATGACAGGCCGATGACAGTGTCTTGCCGTTTGGTATTGATTCTATCCATGGTGTTCACCTCACTGCCGAATCGCTCCTTGGCGAAGGATGAGAAGGTTGAGGTGGAGTGGCACGACGCCAGTTCGTTCGGGATCGAAGGCAGGGGGTGGGAAAAGACTGCAACCCCCTATGGCCGTCTCCCCGATTCCGTTAAGAGCAAGGTGAACGGGCTGGCGTGGGAACTGAGCAACAATAACCCTGGTGTCTGCATCCGGTTTCTGACCGACGCGCCCGTAATCAAAGTCCGCTGGTCGCTCATCAAAGGGGGCCTTGCCATGCCCCACATGGCGGCGACCGGGGTCAGCGGTGTGGATCTTTATACGCGCTCCGGCAATGGCTCATGGGTATTTGTCGGAAACGGCCGGCCGGGGAATCAGGACAACAACGTCGGCGAATTCGAGTTTCGCGGGAAGGAAAAGGGGGAGCATGAATGCCTGCTGTATCTCCCTGCCTACAATGGGATAAAATCACTGGAAATCGGCGCACCGTCGGGAGCACGTCTGGAAAAGCCGGGGCCACGCCCGGAAGCGCAGCGCAAGCCAGTGGTGGTCTACGGCACGTCGATTGCCCAAGGTGCCTGCGCCTCGAGGCCAGGCATGGTTTGGTCAGCGATTCTGGGCCGGATGCTCGACCGGCCCGCCATCAATCTCGGTTTCTCGGCCTCAGGGGGAATGGATCCCCGAATCGGGGAGGTGCTGGCTGAGATTGATGCCTCGGCATTTGTCATCGATTGCACCTGGAACATGAGCGATGAAGCCGCTCTTTATCAGGACCGCGTGCCGAAACTGGTCCACGCCATCCGCCAACAGCGTCCTGACGCCCCGATTATCTTTGTGGGCCAGTCGGAAATGCGGCCGGAGTCGCATCCCACGAAATTCACCGAGGGTCAGGAGGCGGCGGTGCGGGCCCTGCAGGCGGAAGGGGTCAAAGGACTCATCACGGTTCCTGGGACGGACCTCATCGGCAACGACGGCGACGGCACGGTGGATGGCGTGCATCTTTCCGATGTGGGCATGCTCCGGCAGGCTCAGGCGTTGTTTCCGGTCGTGAAAAATGCCGTCAACGGCCCGTCAAAACCCCATGTTTATATCGATACTGACATGGCGGCCGAGATTGACGATTCGTTCGCTGTTTACCGCGCCCTGATCGCTCCGGAGCTGAATGTGGTCGGCGTGTCCTCCATCGGCTGGCAGGGGCCGCTCGATTTCCCAGTCAACACCCAAGCCAGCCAGAAGATGATCGAGGACGTGCTAGCACTGCTGGGGTTGAAGGAGAGCATTTCGCACCCGATCGGGGCGATGAATCCCATGCCGGAGAAACACAAGCCGGTCGATTGCCCCGCCGCCCGCGATATCATCGCCAAGGCCAAGGCGGTGCCCATCGGCGAAAAACTGCAAGTGTTTGTGCTCGGAGCTTACACGAATGTGGCATCGGCGCTGCTGCTGGACCCGGGCATCCGGGACAATCTGACCGTTCACGTCATGGGCTTCCGCTATGATGACGCCCGGCTGACCACCAACGAATCCAACTGCCAGAGTGATTTGCACGCCGCCGCCTGGCTCCTCGAAAGCGGGGTCGAGTTGAAGATCATGCCCAGCAGCACCCTGCGCCAGTTTCAGTGGAGCAAGGCCGACGCGGACACTCACCTCAAAGGCAAAGGCGGAGTGCGCGACTATCTGGTCAAGCGTTGGGAATCGTATGCCCCCAACTCCACCGAGCACACCCAGTGGGATATCGCGGTGTTCGAGGCCTTCCTGCGCCCGCAGTTGGCAACGCTCTCAAAAGGCGTCCACGACGATGCCGGATTTCAGATCTGGACCGGGGTCGATATTCCCGGAATGAAAGCCGATTACTGGGAAGCGACCAAATCTCCCGTGCCCGCAGTGGAAAAGCCGGTGGCTCCCGCCACGCCTGTCGTGATCTCCAAGGGAGAGCAGTCATACTCGTATCAAGCCTTTCCCGACGCCTGCCGCCTCAAAAACGGCGATATCCTCGTGGCCTTCTACGCCGGTTATAACCACGTCTCGCTCGCGGCGGATGATTTTCCCCTCGGCGGCCGTCTGTGCCTGGTCCGCTCCTCCGACGAAGGCCACACTTGGACGGCACCGGAGGTGCTCTATGATGACGCGGATGACAATCGCGACGCGCATCTTTCCCAACTCGATGACGGCACGGTGGTCTGCACGTTCTTCTCCATCGCCGAGAAGAACCGTCAGCGGCTGAAGACCATCAAGGATCCGAAAAACTATGAATTGCCGAGAACGGATACTGGCGTGCAGATCATCCTCAGCCACGACGATGGCAAAACGTGGGAACCTCAGGCCCGCGAGGTTATTCCCGGCTGGCTTTGCTCCGCCCCCGCCCGCCAACTCCCTGACGGCACGTGCGTGCTGGGGCTGTATCGCGGCGACGAAAAAACCGGGCTCAGCATTGCTGGCACCGCCCGCTCCACGGACCGTGGCCGGACTTGGGAAACTCCTGTCGCCATCAAAGCGCCCGCAGGCGTGGGACTAAACGCGGAAACCGACGTCATCCGCCTCGCCAACGGCAGGTTGTATGCGGCGATGCGTTCCTTCACCGACGACATGTACTACGCGGTCAGCAACGATGAGGCCAAGTCATGGAGCGGAGCGGAAAAAGCCGGTTTCCCGGCCCACGCCCCGCACCTGAACCGCCTGAGCGATGGCAGCATCATCCTGAGCCATCGTCTTCCGAAAACATCCATTCACGTCAGCCATGACGATACGAAAACCTGGCAGGGACCGTTCCAGATCGATTCCTGCATTGGAGCCTACCCCGCCACCGTCGAGCTGAAGGATCACAGTATCCTGATCGTTTATTACACCGAAGGCGGCGGCAGCGCCATCCGTGCACGCCGCTTCAATCTGAAACCTGATGGAATCGAATTCCTTCCGTTATAAAACGATGCCCGTGCATTTCCCGCCCACCCGCGTTCCCACGGCCCGCAATGGAGGCGACAACGAAGCAGTCTTCAAAAGCATGGTTGCGGCGCTGACGGGCTGGACCCGGAGCCTGCCCCCGCCTCGCCGGTGATGCCGCATTGTTGAAGCGCTCCGTCGATGTCGGCAATGCTGGGCTGAAAATCCCCGCCTACAATGGCGGCCTCTTCGCCCACGATCCTGGCTTGGATCAACTCCAGGTCCCCGACGCCGCTTGAGCCCTCTTCCGCGACCTCGCCGAATATGACTTTCGCCCCGCTGTCCGTGGAAGTCTCGGAACGGGGGTAATCAAAAGAGGTGTTTTTGCCAAACGAACCCATTTGCCCTAAACTTTATGCCCCGTGGTTTTAAGCCGGGCGATTTTCTAAGGGCGACCCGCAGGGATGAAAGCCCGGCTGAAATTCGGGGAACCATTTTCGGTCCACGGAAAGCTTTTGATGGCTCATCTTTCCATGCCGTGCCATGCTCCCTGAATTGAAACGCTGCGGTCGAATCCGGCGTTAAGGTCCATGCCTCAGACGATGATTCCATGAAACCCCGCCGCCTGCTCTTCCTCACTCTGCTCCTCGCGGCGGGGATTGCTTCCGCCCAACGGTGGGGCCGGCGGGGGGATTTTGGCGACATCCGCACCGCCCGGGAGGTTCCTTCCGGCAGCACCGGCACTCCGACCTGGGAGTATCCTGACGGGTTTAAGACCGATGTCTTCACCTTCGCCCGCATCCGTTATGAACGCGGGGGCTACGGCCGCGGCGGCGGGTGGGCCACCGACCTGCCGGACAGCGACCTCAACCTCTCCTGGCGTCTCCAGCAGATGACCAGCATGAAGGTCGATCCGGACGCCCGCATCATCCGCCCCACCGACCCGGAACTGGCCGACTATCCTTTTGTCTACATCGCCGAGCCCGGGGCGCTTTCCTTCACCGATGAGGAAGTTATCGCCATGCGGAAGTATCTCGAAAACGGCGGGTTCCTCCTGCTCGACGATTTCTGGGGCGAAGACGAATGGGAGAATTGTGAGGAGGTGATCAAGCAGGTCCTGCCCAACCGCTCCTTCGGTGAAATTCCCCTGACCCACCCGCTTTACCGCAGCGTGTTCACGATCAAGGAAAAAGCCCAGGTCCCCAACATCAACCTCGGGGCAGAAAGTGAATTCGGCGGGCCCACCTATGAGCGGCATGATGCGGAGGAAGTCCACCACCGCGCCATCTTTGACGATAAGGGCCGCCCCATGGTCATCGCCCTGCACAACACCGACAACGGCGACGGCTGGGAACGGGAAGGGGAAAGCGCCTTTTACTTCAAACAATTTTCGGAGCGCACCGCCTATCCGCTCGCGATCAATATCATCTTTTACGTCATGACCCACTGAATGAGCACCGATCCCCTTTCCACCCCCTTGCCGTCCCCCGCAGAGTCCGACCACCAGCTCGTCGAGCGCCTCATGGCCGGCCGGCGCCGCATTGAGGAGGAACTGGGCAAAGTCATTGTGGGCCAGCGCGAGGTCATTGAGCAAATCATGCTCGCCCTCCTCGCGGGCGGTCACTGCCTCATCACCGGGGCCCCGGGCCTCGCCAAGACCCTGCTGGTCAAATCCATCTCCCAGATCTTTGACCTCCATTTCCAACGCATCCAGTTCACCCCGGACCTCATGCCGGCGGACATCACCGGCACGGAGATCCTGCTGGACTCCGGCGCGGGCCGCACCATGACCTTCGTCCCCGGTCCGATTTTCGCCAACATGGTCCTGGCCGATGAAATCAACCGCACCCCGCCCAAAACCCAGGCCGCCCTGCTGGAGGCCATGCAGGAACACCAGGTCACGGCCATGGGGGTGCGCCACCCGCTCGCCGAGCCCTTTTTTGTGCTCGCCACACAAAACCCGATCGAGATGGAAGGCACCTATCCGTTGCCGGAGGCGCAGCTGGACCGCTTCATGTTCAACGTCGTGATGAACTATCTTCCCGAAGCCGAAGAAGTGCAGGTCGTCATGCGCACCACCAGCGGCCGGCCCGTCAAGATCGAGCCCCTCTTCACCGGAGCCGATGTCCAGCGTTTCCACCAACTCGTGCAGCAGGTGCCGGTCACGGAGGAACTCGTCACCTACGCGGTGCGGCTGGCCGCAGCATCCCGGCCGCGCCAGGCAGGCACCCCTGATTTTGTGAATGACTGGGTCAGCTGGGGCGCCGGCACCCGCGCCGGCCAATCCCTCATCCTCGGCGCCAAGGCCCGCGCCCTCTTCAAAGGCCGGGTGCACGTCAAGCTGGAGGACATCCAGGCCCTCGCCGCCCCTGTCCTCCGCCACCGCGTGTTGCTGAACTATCGCGCCGAAGCCGATGCCATCCGCATTGATGATGTTGTGCAAAAGCTCATCGACCATGTGAAAGCCTGACCACCACAAAAAACAAGCCCGATACGGCCGATTGGCCCCCTGGGCCCTCTCTTTTCTTCCTGTCATGTCCGCCGCACCTGCTTCCGCCCACGCCACGGCTCCTCCGCCGGCGTCACGGATTGATACGGCCGCGCTCATGAGCATCCGCAGCCTGGAATTGCGCGCCCGCGCGGTGGTCGAGGGCTTCTGGTCCGGCCTGCACCGCAGTCCTTATCACGGTTTCTCCGTCGAATTCACCGAATACCGGCAATACACGCCCGGCGACGATCCCCGCCATCTCGACTGGCGCGTCTATGCCCGGAGCGACCGGTATTACATCCGGAAGTTCGAGGACGAAACCAACCTCCGCTGCCATCTGCTCGTGGACCAAAGCCACTCCATGGACTTCGGCACCCTTGGCTGGACCAAGGCGGAATATGCCGCCACCCTCGCGGCCACCCTCGCCCGGTTCCTCCACCTTCAGGGCGATGCCGTCGGTCTGCTCAGCTTTGATGACGCCCTGCGCGACTACCTCCCGGCCCGCCAGCGGGTCGGACATCTGCGGCAAATCATCATCGCCCTCGACAAGCCGCCCGGCGGCGCGGCCACCAATCTCATCAAGCCGATCCAGCGCATCACGGAAATTGTGAGGAAACGCGCCCTCATGGTGGTCATTTCCGACTTCCTGACCCCGCTGGATGAATTGGAACGCCATCTCGTTTCCCTGACCGCTTCCGGACACGAAACTGTGCTCTTCCAGGTGCTCGACCCCGCCGAACTCACCCTCGATTTTGCGACCCCTTCCGTTTTCGAGGACGCCGAATCCGGCCACACCCTTTACGTTGATCCCGCGGCGGCCCGTGCCGGCTATCTCGCCCGCTTTCAGGCCCACCAGGAAGCGCTGGCCGCCCTTTGCCGGAAACTGGGGGCGGCCTTCCATGTCCTCTCCACGGCGCGGCCGCTGGAGCAGGCCCTCACTGATTTTTTCCAGGACCGGCTGAAGCGCGGCCGACTTGTTAGAAGGGGGGCGCGATGAACTTCCTCGCTCCCCTCTTCCTGCTCGGGGCCCTCGCGGTCGCGGCGCCCGTGATCTTCCATCTGATCCGCCGCACCACGCGCGACCGGACCCGGTTCAGCTCCTTGTTATTCCTCCAGCCGGATCCCCCGCGCCTCACCCAGCGCAGCCGGATTGAAAACTGGCTGCTGCTGCTGCTGCGTGCGGCCGCTTTGGCCCTGCTGGCGCTTGCCTTTGCCCGGCCCTTCATCCGCACGGAAACACCCCTCAACCCAGGCTCTGACAAAAACCGGCGCCTCGTCATCCTCGTCGATACCAGTGCCAGCATGCAGCGGGATGGCCTCCTTTCCGCGGCCCGGGAAAAAGCGGAGGAATTCCTGCGCCGTGCCGGACCTGGCGATCAGGCCGCCCTCTGGACCTTCGATGCCACCACCCGCCGCCTGATGGATTTTACGGAATGGACCGCTCTCCCCGCCGAAAGCCGGGCCGCCACCGCCGCGGGCCGCCTGGCCGAAATCACCCCCGGCTGGGGCAACACCCAATTGGCCACCGCTCTCATCAGCGCCGCCGAACGGCTGGCGGAAATCCCGCCCGGGGAGACCAGTCCCGGCGGAGGGGAAATCATCCTGATCAGCGACCTCCAGGAAGGCAGCCGCGTCGAAGGTCTGCAGGGCTGGGAATGGCCCCAGGACGTGTTTGTGACCAGCGTCGCCCTAGCTCCAAAACAAACCGGCAACGCCGGACTGCAACTCGCGCCCGATTCCGCCACTCTTGCCGCGGGGGAAGAACCCCGGGCCCGGGTGCGGGTGTGGAATGCGCCGGACAGTACCGGGGAACAATTCCAAATCGGCTGGGCCGCCGCTGGCGGGGCTTTCACCGGTCCCGCCCAGGATGTGGTGGTGCCGCCCGGGCAATCCAAAGTGGTCAGCCTGCCCTGGCCGGCCGAGTCCGCCCTTCCGGCGCGGATTCTCCTGAAGGGCGATGCTGCCTCATTTGATAACACGGTTTTCACCGCGCCGCCGGTCGCGGTAGAGGTCGGCGCCTGGTATTTCGGCGCCGAATCCCTGACGGATTCCAAAAAGCCGCTCTTTTTCCTCAACCGGGCGCTCCCCGAATCCCGTCAGGTCTCGGTCAAATTGAACCCGGTCCCGCCGGACGCCGCGCTTCCCGTGATCCTGCCCGGCCAGCCCGCCATCTTTTTCGCCAACGGCGCGATCCCGTCCGCCCACGCCTCCTTTCTCCACCAGCAATTGCAATCCGGCCGCACCGCGCTGCTGATCCTGTCCGCCGCCGCGGCGCCGGCGTTGGCGGAAATCACGGGCACCGGAGCCGTGCCGCTCGAGGACATCAAGCCGGCCACCTACGGGATGTTATCGGAAATCGATTTCAAACATCCCCTCTTTGCACCCTTTGCTGATCCGCGTTTCAGCGACTTCACGAAAATCCGCTTCTGGCATTACACCAAATTCGCCGCCGCCGCCCTGCCAGGCAGCCGGGTGCTGGCCCGGTTCGATTCCGGCGATCCCGCCCTCGTGGAAGTCCCGGTGGGCCAGGGCCGGCTGATGGTGCTGGCATCCGGCTGGGAACCCGAGTCCAGCCAATGGGCGCTTTCCTCCAAATTTGTGCCGCTGCTGGCCTCGCTGCTGGAGTGGAGCGGTGCCGTCATCACGCCACCAGCCCAGTTTTTCGCCGGACAACCCGTCGCCTTGAACCTGCTGGGGCTGACCGGCGTGGGTCCCGTTTCCGTCCGGCATCCGGAGGGGACCACCACCACGGTCACCCCGGAAGCGGGCGCTTTTATGGCGGCGGCCCAGCCGGGTCTTTACACCGCTACGGGCGGAACCCTGACCAAAACCTTCGCTGTCAATCTGGACCCTGCCGAGTCCCGCACTCTGCCGTTGCCCACGGATGAACTGGACCGCCTCGGCGTCCCGGTGCGGCAGGCCGGGGCCCGGGAGCCGGGCCAAGCCAACTCCGGGCCTGCCCCTGCGGTGGAGACGGAAAGCCGCCAAAAATTGTGGCGCTGGATTATTATCGCCGCGCTGGCCGTATTATTGATTGAAACCCTGCTCGCCGGTCTCAGCGCCCGGCGCGCTCCTGCCCCTGGAGGATCTGCCGTATGATCAATCCCTATCTCAAAGCCCGCCTGCTCCCCGCGTGGCAACGCCAACGCCGCTGGCAACTCCTTTCCCGCACCGCCCTCTGGCTGTCGCTGGCGGCTTTGTCCGGTTGGCTGATGTTCCATGGTTCCGGCCCGGCCGGTTCCGAGGGGGCGCTCGGTGTCTGGATGCTAGTGACGGTCCTGGGGCTGCTGATCATCCTGGCCCTGGGGTATTTTGCCAAACCCGATTACCGCGCCCTCGCCCGCCGCATTGAAGCCCGCCATCCTGCGCTGGACGGCCGGTTGCTGACCGCGGTGGAGGTCAATCCGGAAGACGAGCCCGCCTTCATCCAGGAGCGCCTGCTTCAGGAAACCATCCAGCATGGATTGGATCACGACTGGAAGTCGCTGGTGCGTCCCCGGGCGCTGGATGCGGTGCAGGCTGCCAGTCTGCTGGCCGCCGGGGCTTGCACCGCTATTTTTCTGTTGGCGCCCGCGGCTCCAGTGAAGTCGGTGCAGGCAACCGCGGAGGTCACCGTGAAGTTGTCGGACAGCATCGAAGTGACCCCCGGGGACACCGCTCTGGAAAAAGGCAGCAGCCTGCTGGTGATGGTGCGTTTTACCGAAACGGTGCCTTCCACCGTGGAGTTGGTGATGGGCAACACCCCGGAAACGGAGCGGCGGCAGCTGCTGGTCCGAAGCCTCAACGATCCGGTCTTCGGCGGCAGCGTGCCTGACGTAAAAGAGGAGTTCCGTTACCGCATTGACTACGAGGGGAAACGGACCCGCGACTTTTCGGTGAAGGTCTTCGAGTTTCCCAAACTTGAACGGTCGGATGTGACCCTGACGTATCCTGCGTGGACCAGACTTCCGGAAAAACGCACGGAGGACACCCGCCGCGCCAGTGCGGTGGAGGGCACCCGGCTGCGGCTGGACCTGCAACTCAACAAACCCGTCGCTTCCGCGGTGCTGAAACCCCGGGAGAAGGAGGCGGCTGAGGTGCCGCTGGCGGTGGACCCGGAAAAAGCCATCGCCACCCTGACGGATTTTCCGCTGATGGCCAGCCAGGTTTATGAACTCATCCTGACCGATTCCGGTCAGCGGGTGAACAAGGTTCCTGCGGTCTTCACCATCGAGGTGCTGCCCAACCAGCCGCCCGCCATCAAATTGACCTCGCCGAAAGGCGATCAGCGTCCCTCGGCTCTGGAGGAGATGCTTTTCACCGGGACGGTATCGGATGATTTCGGCGTCCTGGCCTGGGGCATGGCTTTCACCCATGGCGGTGGCGAGCCGGCCCTGCTGGAACTCGGCAAGGACGGGCCGGCCGGGGCCGCCCAGACCTTCCAGCATCTGTTGCGGCTGGAAGAGATGAAGGCGCAGCCGGATGATTTGATTTCGTGGTTTGTGTGGGCCGATGACACCGGTCCTGACGGAAAAATCCGCCGCACCCAGAGCGATCTGTTCTTTGGCGAGGTCCGGCCCTTTGATGAAATTTTCCGTCAGGGCGAGGAAGCCGCCGGGGGAGCGCCGCCACCGGGGGAGGGAGGAGCAGCTGAGCAGGCCGCCAAATTGGCGGAACTGCAGAAACAAATCATCAACGCCACCTGGAAACTCCAACGCACCACCAGTCCGCCCGCCGCGGATATCGGGGTGGTCCGGAATTCCCAGACTGATGCCCTCGGGCAGGCCGCCGAAGCCGCCGCCAAAGGCAGCAGCGATGCACGGGTGGCCGCCGGTTGGAAAACAGCCCAGGAGGCCATGAAGCAGGCCGGGGAAGAGTTGGAAGCGGTGGAGAAAAAACCCGCGCCGCTGACGTCGGCCCTCGCCGCTGAACAAAAAGCCTATCAAGCCCTCCTCAGTGTGAGGGCGCGTGAGACTGAAATTTCCCGAAGCCGAAGCCAAGGCCAACCCGGCTCCGCCGCCGAAGAGCAGCGCCAGATGGAACTGGACGAGATGGATCTGACCAAGGAGGAGAATCGCTATCAGATGGAGAGCGAAGCCCAGGCCCCGCAGGAAGCCGCGCAGCGGGAACAACGTCAGGTGCTCAACCGGCTGCAGGAACTGGCCCGCCGCCAGGAGGAAGTGAACGAACGGCTTAAGGAATTGCAGACGGCGCTTCAGGCGGCCGAAACGGAGGACCAGCGGGAGGAATTGAAGCGGGAACTGAAACGGCTCGAAGAGGAGCAACGGCAGATGCTCGCAGATGTGGATGAGTTGAACCAGCGGATGGAGAAACCGGAAAACCAGGAGCAGTTGGCGCAGGAGAAAAAGGATTTGGAGGAGGCCCGGCAGAATGTCCAGGAAGCCGCCAAGGCGACCGCCGAAGGAAATCTCGCCCAGGCCCTTTCGTCCGGCACGCGGGCCCAGCGGCAGCTTCAGGAAATGCGTGAGGAACTCCGCAGGAAAAGCAGTAGCGCTTTTTCCGAGGACCTGCGCGACCTCCGCTCCGAAGCCCGCGATCTGGCGAATCGCCAGGAAAAAGTGACCGAGCAACTGGACCAGTTGGAGAACCCCAAACAGCGTAATCTCAGCGATACTCCGGAACGCGAGGCCGCCCAGCAGCAACTGACGGAGCAGCAGCAACGCACCCGGCAACTCACCAAAAAAGCCACGGAATTGTCAGAGTCCGCCGAGGGGGCCGAGCCGTTGGTTTCGCGGCAACTGTATGACAGCATGCGGAAGTTCGCCCAGGAGGATGCGGCCAGCGTGAAGGAGACCCAGCAGAAGCTCCTCGCTGAAGGGCGCATGACCCGGCAATTCATGGATGAACTGAATGAACTCCAACAAAATCAGGAAGGCGGCAAAGCCCTGGAGATGACCTCCGGTTTGCTGGAACAGGATCTGCTGGAGGATGCCAAAGCGGGCGCGCAGGCCGCCGAGTCCGGCATTCAGGATTTCAAGTCCGGCATCGAACGAGCCGCCGAAAACGTCCTCGGTGACGACACCGAGGCCCTGAAACGTGCGGATCGTGAACTCGAACAACTGACCAAGGATCTCGAAAAGGAAATGGCCGGCGAAGGGAGCCCCGGATCGCCCGCCTCCCCCGGCCCCGGCGAACCCAATCCCAACGGCCCTCCCGGCAGCACGCCCGGGCAAACCCCCGGAGAGGGCCAACCCAGCGCCGAATCTGCCGCCAACGGGGAACCAAAAACCAACCAGCCGGGCGAGGGGTCAGCTCCCGGCGAAGGCACCTCTCCGGGCCAGACTCCAAGCCAGGAGCAAGCTCAAGGACAGGGACAGGGACAGGGACAGGGACAGGGACAGGGACAGGGGCGCGGCCAAGGCCAAGGCCAAGGCCAACCTCAGCCAGGACAGCCTGGCCAAGGCCAATCCCCGGGGGAAGGGCAGGGCAGGGGTGAAGGACAAGGTGAACCTAACGAGGGAGAGGGTGAAGGGGGTGGCCCTGATGGCACGGCCCGTGGCGGGAATCGCATGGCGGGTGGACGCGGGGGTTCAGCGGCTCCCATGACCGGCGATGGTTATGCGCCGTGGTCGGACCGGCTGCGGGAGGTGGAGGAGATTGTTGATTTCCCCGACCTGCGGAATGACATCGCCAATGCCCGGGAACGGGCGAGGCAGATGCGGGTGGAGACGAAACGCGATTTGAAAAAACCTGACTGGGCCGTGGTGCGCACTGAGGTGATGCAGCCGCTGGTGGAAGTCCGGCAGCGCCTGCGGGAGGAGTTGGCGCGGCGGACGTCGCGGGAGTCGCTGGTGCCGATCGACCGCGATCCGGTGCCGGTCCGTTATGCCGAACAGGTGCGGCGGTATTACGAGCAACTGGGGAAGGAACCATAAATGTCAGGCCTTGCTGCAATCACCTTTTCCGGAGATCTCTGGCGCTGGCCGGTGCTGGCGGGACTGCTGCTGGCCACGGCTCTGGTCCTGTGGAGCTACCGGAAGGCGGCGATCAAACGGAAGTGGCTCTGTGCCGGATTGAAAATCCTCGGTCTGGCGCTGTTGGCGCTGTGTGTGCTGGAGCCCCAATGGACCCGGCAGCGGGTGCGGCCGGGGGCCAATCTGATGGTGGTGCTGGCAGATAACAGCAGCAGTCTGCAGGTCACCGATGATGGCGCCGCCCAGCCCCGCACCGGACAGATGCGCCGGGCGCTGGACCCCTTGGCCTCGACCTGGCAAACCACCCTGGGGGATGCCTTCGACCTGCGCCGCTATCAATTTGACCAGCGCCTGCAGCATGTGGAAAATTTTGCGGGACTGGACTTCACCGGCCGGGCTTCGGCGCTGGGATCGGCCTTGTCCATGGTGAGCCGCCGCTTCGAGGGACGGCCGCTGGCGGGGATCGTGCTGCTGACCGATGGCAATGCCACGGACCTGACTTTGCTGCCGGCGGATTTGTCAGGCTGGCCGCCGGTTTATCCGGTGGTGATCGGTGGCAAGGGGCCGGCGCGGGATTTGTCAGTCCGGAAAGTGTCAGTGACCCAGACGGCCTTCGAGGATGCCCCGGTGACGATTGAAGCAGAGGTCGGCACCACCGGATTCAGCGGGGCTTCGATCAACGCCCGGATCACCGACTCCGCCGGGAAAGTGGTGGAGGAGCAAAAACGCAGCGTGCCGGCAGGCAGTGCCGTGAGTGCGTTCCGGTTTCAGATCAAAACCGCTCCGCCCGGGGTTTCTTTCTATCAATTCTCCGTGCGGGATGCCGGGGAAACCGGAGAGACCACCAAAGAAGCCACCTTGGCCAACAACCAGCGGGTGATGGTGGTGGACCGGGCGCAGGGGCCCTATCGTGTGCTCTATGTCTCCGGCCGGCCGAACTGGGAATTCAAGTTCCTCAACCGTGCCCTCGAGGGGGATGATCAGGTGCAGTTGACCGGTCTGATGCGGGTGGCTAAACGGGAGCCGAAGTTTTCCTTCCTCGGCCGGGCCGGCGAGTCCAGCAATCCGCTGTTCCGCGGCACGGATGATCAGGCCAAAGGGGAAGTCGCCAGTTATGATCAGCCGGTGCTGGTGCGGTTGAATCCGTTGGATGAACAGGAATTGCGCTCCGGCTTTCCCGTCCTGCCGGAGGACCTGTTTGCCTATCACGCGGTGATTCTGGATGATCTGGAAGCCGCGTTTTTCACCCCCGTCCAGGCCGCGTTGCTGCAGCGTTTTGTTTCCGAGCGGGGCGGTGGTTTCCTCATGCTGGGCGGAATGGAATCCTTTGCCGAAGGTGGTTATGCGCGGACGCCCATCGGCGATCTGCTGCCGGTCAGCCTGGACCGCGCCAGCGCGGCTCCCGCTCCCGGGCCACTCACCTTTGATCTCGACCGCGAAGGCTGGTTGCAGGCTTGGGCGCGGCTGCGCGAAAACGAAGCCGATGAGAAGATCCGTTTGTCAGGCATGCCACCACTGATGGTGATGAACCGGGTGCGCGGGGTGAAGGCGGGAGCCGGAGTCATCGCGACCGCCCATGATCCTGCCGGCAACAAGGCTCCTGCCCTGGTGGTGCAGCGGTTTGGCCGGGGCCGCAGCGCCGCACTGATGCTGGGCGACCTCTGGCGCTGGGGGATGCGCAGTCCGGAGGCGCGGGTCGACCTGGAAAAATCCTGGCGGCAGATGGTCCGCTGGCTGATTGCCGATGTGCCGGGCCGGGTCGCCCTCGCGGTGGAACCCAAACCGGCAGACCCGAACGGCGTGATGGAACTGCAGGTCCGGGTTTCCGATGCGAAGTTTTTGCCAGTCGAGAATGCCACCGTCAGCATCGCGGTCGAGCCGGTGCGGTTTGGGAAACCCGCGACAGATGGAACCGATCCAGCGGGGAAAACCTTGACCCTGCAAGCCGAGCCGTCGCCGACCGAGCCTGGCTTATATGTCGCATCCTATCTGCCGCGGGAAACCGGTGGCTACAAAGCCACCGCCCGGGCCGTGAATGCGGCGGGTGCGGAGGAAGGCCGGGCCTCCGCAGGGTGGGCTACGGATCTCGCCGCGCAGGAATTGCGCTCGCTGACCCCGGACACGGCCTTGTTGGAAGAGCTGGCCCGCAAGACCGGCGGGGCGATGGTGGAAGTCGACGGCCTGGAGGCGCTGGCGGCCCGCCTGCCCTCCGAAAAAGCGCCGGTGATGGAACCGCACGAGGAACCGCTCTGGCATACGCCTTGGATCTTTTTAACGGCGATCGGATGCCTTGTCACCGAATGGGGTCTGCGCCGCACTCAGGGATTGCCATGAAAAACGTTTTGTTATCTTTTGCCTTGCTGGCGGGTCCGGTCCTTCATGCCGGAGGATTGGAGACTCCTCCGCTGCCCGGCGTGAGACCTGCGCTGATCCTCGTGAAAGGTGCGGTCGGTAGTGCAGAATATGCACCAAAGTTTGAGAGCCAGGTGGAGGCCTGGAAAAAGATGGCGGTCCAGGCCGGGGCGGAACTGCTGCTGGCGACGGGCGATGCGGATGCCCCTGCCGGAACCACCGACCGGGCCCGGCTTGAAAAAGTCCTGACCGAACTTCCCAGGGAGGGTCCGGCGGAAGTTTGGGTGGTGTTGATCGGCCACGGCACCTGGGATGGCAAGGAAGCGCGTTTCAATCTGGAGGGCCCGGATTTGCCGGCGGCCGATCTGGCCGGGTGGCTGCAGCCGGTGTCGCGGCCCGTGGTGGTGATCAACACGTCGTCCAGCAGTGCGCCCTTCATGCCGGTGCTGGCAGGGCCTAACCGGACGATCATCACCGCCACCCGCAGTGGCAATGAACGCAACTACGCCCGGTTCGGCGAGTCTTTGGCCGCCAGCCTGGAGGATCCGGCCGCCGATTACGATCAGGACGGGCAGACTTCCCTGCTGGAGTGGTTCCTGCGCGCTTCCAGCCGCACCACCGAATTCTATCTCGCCGAAGGCCGGATCCTGACAGAGCACGCCCTGATTGACGACAACGGGGATGGCAAAGGAACCCCTGCCGAGTGGTTCAGGGGGGTGCGCGCCACCACCAAGGCCAAGGACAACACGCCGCTCGATGGCTCCCGTGCCCACCAGAGAACGCTCCTGCCCGATCCCTCCACCCGGCAAATGACTGCCGTGCAGCTGGCGGAGCGCGAAAAGCTGGAAGGCGAGATCAACGCGCTGCGGGAGAAGAAGCCCGGGCTGCCGGAGGACGAATACTACCGGCTGCTGGAGGGGCTGCTGCGGCAGCTGGCGGCGATTTATGATGGAGCCCCGGAAGGACGTTCCGGGCCATAAGCGATCTGTCAGGATCGCAGCACTTTGTTGAAAAAATCGATGGTGCGTTTTTCGGCCAGTTTGGCGGCGGCTTCATCGTAGCGCGGGGTGGTGTCGTTGTGGAATCCGTGGTTGGTGCCAGGGTAGATGAAGGCCTCGTATTTTTTGCCATTGGCTTTGAGGGCGGCTTCGTAGGCGGGCCAGCCGGCGTTGACGCGTTCGTCCTTCTCCCCGTAGTGGAGGAGGAGCTGGGCCTTGATTTTGGGGACATCCTCCGGCTTGGGCTGGCCCCCATAAAACGGCACGGCGGCCTTGATGAGATCGGGCAGTCGGACCGCGAGAGTATTCGCCATGCCCCCGCCATAACAAAACCCAGTGACACCGATCGTGCCGTTGCAGGACGGATTTTTTTCCAGCCAAAGGGCGGCCGCAATGAAGTCCTCGATCATCTCCTCCGGTTTGCGTTTTTGCTGGAGATCGCGACCGGCTTCGTCGGTGCCGGGATAACCGCCGAGCGGCGTCAGCGCGTCCGGGGCGAAGGCGACAAACCCCGCCACGGCCATGCGGCGGGCGACGTCTTCGATATAGGGATTCAGGCCACGGTTTTCATGAACGACGATGATTCCGGGCTGCTTGCCATCGGCTTTGGCGGGCTGGGAGAGCAGGCCGCGCATTTTGCCGCCGCCCTTGGGCGACTCGTATTCGGCGTATTCGGTTTTGATGCGGGGATCGTCCTTCGGGACCTGCTGGGCCCAGGCGTAGTTGGGACCGAGGGCTTCCAAGAGGGCGGCGGCGGTGAGACCACCGACGGCGAATTTGGAGGCGCGGTCGAGGAAGGTGCGGCGCGTTACCTTGCCATGCACATACTCGTCATAGAGGTCGAGGAGTTCCTGATCGAAATCGGCAGCAGTTTGGCGGTTCATGGTGTTCAGAATACGTGGGGAGCAGCAGCTTTCTCACGGCAATGCTCTTCCGGAAAAGGGGCTGCGGGGTGAACTTCAGGGTGGCAGAATTGGAGTCAGGGAGCGGTTGGTTGTTTTTTGGCTTCCCACGCCCCGCTCATCAGAGCGTTGCCGGCCTCGTCGTTGGCGGACCAGGTGCCGGTCAGTTGGCCGGCGGCGGTTTCTGTGGCGCTGACGCGGATGATGCCGCGGCGCCCTTCGCGCTCCACATCAAGCTCCAACTGGAGACGGCCGCTTTCCCATTTCACGCGGTCCACTTTACGTTCCCCCTGTTCGCCCGTGGCCACGGCGGTGAGCTGGCCGTCCTCCTGACGGATGGTGATGGTGCCCGGTCGGTTTCCACCATCGGGCAGCGCGGCGGTGGACTTCCAGGTGCCTGCCGGGGAGTTTCCGGCGGTTTTTGTCAGGCCGAGGTGTTTTTCAAACCAGGCCACCAGGGCGGTGGAGGCGGTTTTTTCATCCGGACCGGTAAAACTATGGCCCGCTTCCGGGAAGGCGATCAATTCGGAGACCACCCCTTCCTTGCGGAAAGCGGCGAGGATATTTTCGCTGTGACTGGGAGTGACCAGCGTGTCCTTGCCGCCATGCAGGAGGAGGCTGGGAGCGTCGTCGGCGGTGACGTGTTTGATCGGAGAGACCGCATCACATTGATCCGTGGGAAAATGGGTCGCGGGGAAACGTTGGTCATTCATGTAGCCGGTCAGATCCGTCGGCGGGAAGTAGGCCACCACTGCGGCCACCCGGTCGCTGACTTTCCCCACGGGGTCGGGGGCAGCGGGATTGCCGGGATCGCTGGTGGTGCCCAGCATGAGGGAGAGATGGCCCCCGGCGCTGCCGCCAAAGACGCCCAGGCGCTCCGGGTCGATGCCGGTGGTGGCGGCCGTCATCCTGACATGCCGCACGGCCCGGCGGACGTCCTCCACCGCATCCGGCACCTTGAAAAACGGGCTGCTGCCATGGCGCACGAGGAAGAGGGTGAAGCCGTGATCCAACAGCATCCCGAAGCTGTTGCGGTCCTTCGCGGCGAGAGCCCCGGCAACCAGCGGGGCGGGATCCGTCCAGCCGGACACCCATCCGCCGCTGACCATGAAAAGCACCGCGGCACCATTGGGTTTGGCGGGTTTTACGAGGTCATAAGTCAGGGCCATGCCAGCCTTGTGGCCGTAAACGACATCCGGAGTGATGACAGGAGCAGTGGATTCGGCCTGGCTGCCTTGCGTGGGCAACAGCGCAGCAAAGCAGCAGGCCAGCAGCAGGGCCGGGCGGAAAAGGGGGCGGGATGGTTTCATGGGAAATTGAGGAGGTGAGCGGAAGGAAAAGATTAGGCTTCTGGAAGTGCCGCGGATGGCGATTGTGGCATCGGCGGTTGAAGCAGATGAGACAACGGAAGACAATGACAAACCTGCACTTGGCGCGGCCCAGGCTTTTGTGGAGCTATTGACGAAGCAATTGTGCTGCTCTGCCGCGCAGATGGTCCCAGCGGCGCATGTTCCATGTTTCGTCAGGCCGGTCTGTCCAGCCCATCATACCGGCGATCTTCATGGCGGCAAAATCGCAGACGCGCAGCCGGGGGATGGTGAAGGCGGCGCAGGGCCCGGAGAAAGCTCCCTCATCCAGCGAGCGCACGGTGGTGTCCTCCAGAAAAGCCCCCAGAAACGAGAGCCGCTGCATTTTGTATTTTCCGCCGATATAACAATAGTTAAACGGATTCATCAGTTCCATGCGGAGGCCCGCTTCCGCACGTTGAGCCGCCCGGAGAAATGCCGCCCAAACCATGGCATCGTCCGTGCACAGGGCGAGGTGGCTCATACGGGCTTCCGGTGAACGCCAGTAGTCCACTTTGGTGCCGCGGGGCATCCCGTCGAATGCCTTCACCGCTTCGCGGTTGAAGTAAACGGGATCATACCTGCTGAGAGCCGTGAGCGCGATAAACCATGTATCGGGATCGTTCCGCATGGCGGCCGCCTCCTTCAATAAATCAATCTTCCTTGCCGCCGCCAACCTGGACTCCGCCAGAGCGGTGATGATAGGATGGATTACGGCCTTCGGGCGGTGCTGCAGCTGGAAACGAAGGACATCTTCGAGTCGTTCCGGATAACGTGCCTTGAGCAGGCGCAGGTGGCATTCATTTGGAAAAGCCTGCTCCTCATTGGTGCTGGCCGGAGCGCCTTCCACCAGCCAGGCTTCTTCGCCGGTGGACCTGGCCTTTTCCCACATGGCGAGGGCGACATCCTGGAAGGTGGTGCCGGGCCGCAGCCGCGTGCTCCAATTTTGGCGCAAATTGTCCCCCAGGATCTGTTGCAGGAGAACCGCCGCCAGATCACCTGCCAGAATGGGCCTGCTTTCCTGCATGCCTACCATCGCGGCAGTCATCATGCCCGTTGGTCGTAGGTCGTTGAGGTGTGCGATCAGCACCGGTACAGCAGCAAACCCCATGGCTTCCAAATCATAGTAAGGATCGTCAAGGGGCGCATCGCGGGCAATCGCGTCGCTGATAATCCGGGATTGATTCAATCGCTCCACGAGGGCTTCGGCGATGGTGGTTTCGGGCTGGATGGCTGCTGGCAGGGGTGGGGCAATCAGCGCCTCATGGAGCCTTTTGCCAATGCCTTGGGGCAGGTCATGTCCGGCATCGAGGAGTCGTTTCATTTTTCCGGCCAATGCCGCGCGGTCACTGCCGGGATGGAGCACTTCCTCCTGAAGGTGCTGCCAGATCAGCCGGTAGGCTGAATTCACTGCCCCCTGCCGGTCATCCGACTGATCCGACGTCTTTCGGAAAAGGTAACCGGCAACCTCCGTCCAACCCCGGGCCTGACACTGCACGGCCACTCCGAGCAAAGAGGAGATCCCGCTGATGCCTTCCCTTCCCGTCAGGTCAAGTTGGTGGAGCGTGGATGGAAAAGGCGGGGTTTTGATGACGGCTGGATCAGAGTCCCGGTCCAGTTCGATGCGGTGAAGGCCAGAAAGGACGACGGCCGGGTTGGGGCCATTGGAATCCTGAACGAGAAACCCGATCTTCACATAATCCAGTCCCTCGTATCGGGACCGGATTTTGAAGCAGACAAGCGGCGCGTCCGGCGGAGGCAGCGGCAGTTGATATTCCCGCCATATCAGCAGCATTTCAGCAAGACCGGTCTCTGTCCGTGCCTTCTCCGCAGAGGCTTTGGAGCCGATGCCGCGGCGGAGGGTGGTGTAGGTACCGCCCATGAGAAAAACAAGCGCCGCCACGGCAACGAAGGAATGGAGGTGGCGCATGGGCGGGGAATCCTGGGCGGAGTCGGACTGATCTATCATTTTCTCCTAAGTCAGGCAATGTTTTTCATGATGGCTGCCCGTAACTGCCCCGAAGGGCTGCCCATCCGGCCGGTCAGGGGGGCCATGAGGGCAGGAGACGATCCGCTCAGCCCTTGCAAAAAGGCGGGCTTTCCGCATCAGGTCTCCCCTTTATGTCCGATGAACCTACCCCTCCCCGGCTCAGTCCTCTGTCTGCGCTGATCTTCAGTTCCCGCTGGTTGCAGCTGCCACTCTACCTCGGGCTGATCGTGGCCCAGGGCGTTTATGTGGTGCTCTTCATGAAGGAGCTGAAACATCTGGTGATGGATGCCCGGACTTTGACGGAACAGGCGATGATGCTTATTGTGCTGGGACTGATCGACGTGGTGATGATTTCGAATCTCCTCATGATGGTCATCGTGGGCGGTTATGAGACCTTTGTTTCCCGGCTGCGGCTGCACAATCACCCCGACCAACCTGAGTGGCTCAGCCATGTGAATGCCTCCGTGCTGAAAGTAAAGCTGGCGATGGCCATCATCGGCATCAGTTCAGTGCATTTGTTGAAGACCTTTATCGGCGCCGGCAACTTGGGCGCAACCCCGGCCCCGGTTGCCCCGGGGGTGGCGGCGGTAGGAACGTTCACCGCCGAAGGCGTGATGTGGCAAACCATCATCCACGCCGTGTTTATCCTGTCCGCCCTGGGAATTGCCTGGACGGACCGCGTCATGCAGGCTCCGCCTTCAGAAAAGGAGCCGAAACACTGAGGGACCTGGCTTGGCTACCGGGCCTCCCTGCCTTTGCCCGCGTCATCATCGCCTGACAACTCCGGTTTGGCGGCTTTGCGGACCTGGAATTTGCCGTCATCCCAAACCAAGTCGAATTTCCGCTTCCCAAAGCGGTAGGCGGAACCGCGGCCGTCCTGGCGCTCAATCCGTTCATACGCTGCAGCCTCTACGATGTTTGCGGAACGCCGGGGCCGGAAATGCATCGTCAGATCCACCTCCTCCGGGATGACGCGGCGGGTGACATCCTTCCAATCATCGCGATCCCGTTGCAGCACAAAGGTCTGGTTCCGTTCCGGCTTGGCGCCGCTGGCAAAAGGCTTGGCCATATGCACAAACACGAAAGGGACGTTCCCCTCCGGGCCCGGGAGGATCTTCAACCAAAACATCGAGGTAGAGCCCGGACCCGGGCCGTCGGAATACCAGTGGAGCCAGCCGTTTCCGTAATCCAAACGGTTGTCAGGAAAAGGCCCTGAGGAGAGTTGCTCCAACAGCCGGCCCCGGTTTGCCGCCGGGACGTCTGCCAGATAGCGGTCCGGCAGGGAAAGGATCGCCACGTTGAGGTATTTTCCATCGGCGGCGGGGGTCACGCCGGCGTTGGCCAGAAGCAAGGCGGTGATGAGGGTGATGGTTTTCATGGTCCGAATTGGGGGGAACTGGAACCCGGGGGGTGCACGGGCAGCCTATCCTTCGACCCTGATGCAGGGAAGAAAAAACTCATCCCGGCCTGCAACCCGGGGCCTTGGTGGAAAAAAGAGAGGATAGAGACGGCGCCGGAATCCAGTAACAGAAAGGGCCATGAATCCACGTCCTGCCAGCCGCCGTCATTTTCTTGCCACCATCCTCGCCGCCTCCGCTGCCCCTGCCGTGGTCCGGGCCGGAGCCGGCAAAAAATTGGACGTGGTGATCATTGGATGTGGCGGCCGCGGAGCAGGGAACATGGGAGAGATTGCCGGGGCGGGGGAAAACATCGTGGCGCTCTGTGATGTGAACCAACAAAACCTCGCCGCCGCCGCGAGGCAGTTTCCGGGGGCGAGGACTTTTACCGATTTCCGGAAACTCTACGATGAATTCAAGAGCTTCGACGCGGTGGCGGTGAGCACTGCGGAGCATACCCACGCCTTTGCCACGTTGCCGGCCCTGCAGCGGAAGAAACATGTCTATTGCGAAAAACCGCTCACGCATAACATCTGGGAATGCCGGAAGATTCGGGAGGCGGCGAAGCAGGCCGGCGTGGCCACCCAGATGGGGACGCAGATTCACGCCACCAGCAACTACCGCCGCGTGGTGGAACTCATCCAGGACGGGGCCATCGGTCCGGTCAGGGAATGCCACGTCTGGGTCGGCCGGGCGTGGGGATTGCAGAGTCAGGAAGCGGCCAAACGGAATGGTGACATCGTGTATGTTACGGGCCGGCCCACGGAGGCACAGACCCCTCCGCCATTTCTTGACTGGGACTTGTTCCTCGGCCCGGCCCCGGAACGTCCGTTTCACGAAGTCTATTTCCCCGGGCCAAAATGGTACCGCTGGTGGGATTTTGGCAGCGGGACCATGAGCGACCTCGGCTCGCACTGGAATGACCTTCCCTTCTGGGCTCTGAAGCTGGATGCCCCGCTCACGATCGAAGCCAGCGGTGGTCCGGCACATGAGGAACTGGCTCCGGCCACGATGTCGGCCACGTATGCTTACGGCCCGCGCGGCGACATGCCGGCCTGCCAGTTGACCTGGTATCAAGGGGAGCTGCGGCCCGCCCCGTGGACGGAGAAAAAAATCCCGCAGTGGGACAGTGGTGCGCTTTTCATCGGCGATAAAGGCATGCTCCTCGCAGACTACGGCAGGCATCTGTTGCTGCCGGAGGAGCAATTCAAGGACTATCAGCGTCCCGGCCCGCGCATTCCGGAGAGCCTCGGCCACCACAAGGAATGGCTGGAAGCCTGCCGGAGCGGCGGCCCCACCACCTGCAACTTCGAATACAGCGGAGCCCTCACCGAAGCCAACCACCTCGGCAATGTCGCGTTCCGCACCGGAAAGAAACTGGTGTGGGACGCTGCCAAAATGGAATGCCCGGGCACCCCGGAAGCCTCCCGCTTCATCAAACGCGAGTACCGCAAGGGCTGGGAACTCGTATGAGCCTCCTCACCAGCCCGTCGGCCCAGGCTTGGTCATGATGGCTTTCAGGAAATGGAGGTCAGCACGCTGGCAAAACGAAGGCGTGCGGCATCACGGATTCAGCGGTGCAATGCCCTCCAGTTCATGGCGGGCGAGGGCGAGGGCGTCGGCGGCCTCCTGCCATCGCGGCAGGTCTGCCGGCGGTGTGGCCTCCGGATGGGCCTGCTGCCGGGCGGCCCAGGCTTCCAGCCCGAATCCCGCAATGAGGCCCAGATAGTCGATATCCGTCTGGGCGGTGGGATCATCCACTCCCGGTTGAGGCCACATTTCGGAGATCAGGGCGATGGCGTCCACCCAACGGCGCTGCTCCATGCGGATGCGCCACATGGGTTCCAGGTTGGTGGTCCGGCTCCGGTAGTTGGCGAGTCGTTCCTGGCGCAGTTCGTGGCATTCGCGGTAGAATTGATAGGATTTCTCCAGTTGACCGGCCACCCCGTGGACTTTGGCTTCGCAGGTAATGGCCTTCATGAGCACGGCGCGGTGCCCCTGCACGGTGGCATTGCGGCGTGCATCCCGGGCGTGCCTGATGGCCTCCTCATGCCGCCCGGCAGCGCTTTCCGCCATGGCCAGGGCACGCAGGCAATCCCCCGCATCGGAGCGGTCGGGATCGTCCTCCCCGGGGAGCCCTCGGGCGAGGACCAGATCCAAGGCTTCACGCGCGTGCCCGATGGCGGCATCATGCTGCCCGGCAGCACTTTCAAATTCACTCACCCAATTGAGCAAAGGGACCGGGTCAGTGGGCTTCGCAGGCACTAATTTCCGATCGCTGGCGATCCGCTCCCGGAGCAGTCCGGCGGCCCGGGCGTGATCGCCCTGGCGTTTCAGCAGGTGAATCAACCGGTTGAACACGGTGGCGTGGATCCGTCCGTTGGAGGAACGCGGGCATTGCATCAGCACCTGCTCAGCCGCTGGGTAGTCTCTTGCCTCCTCAAGGGCTGAGGAGTGCGAGAGCCGCAGATAGACCAAGGCCCCTTCATCCGGTTTGAAAAGGTCAGCCATGGCCATGGTCTCTTTGGAAAGCTCCAGGGCTTTCCGGCCTGCTCCGAGCTTCAGCAGAACCCGGACCCGTTCCCGCCGCACGTCAAACCAGAAGGGGCTGCCCCGTCGGCCGATGTCCTCCAGTCTTGCCTGGAGATCCTCCAGCCGTGGTGGGGCCGCGGTGCGCGATCCCTGATCTGTCAGGAGTTTCAAGTATTCCAGTTCCGCTTCCAGCGCCTCGACACTTGCTGGTCCGTGCACCTTGGACAGCACTACGGCCCGGGTTTCCATAAGATTGAGGGAGGTTTTCCAATCCCCCATGGTGGAATACAGGTCTGAGACCCGCTGGAGGAGCGTGCTCTGCAGTTCGGGATCGTAGCCGAGTTTCTGAAGGGGCCGGGCACTGCGGTCGAGGGCCCGCTGAAGGGCTTCCGGATTGCGCCCGCGGTCGATTTCCTCGGCGGCATCGTCCAGCAGACCGGTCAGGAAGGTTGCGGTCTCGTGGGCGCGGGTCTCAGCCTGCATGGCACGCTTGGTCTGGGCTTCGGCGGCAATTTGCGCCTCTTTCGCCTTCACCGCTTGCCAGCCAGCGACCACCGCACCGCCGATCAGGGCCGCGATACTCACCACGGCGGCGGCAAAACCCAGCCGGTTCCGGCGGATCCAGCGTGCTGTCAGATAAGCCGTCGAGGGCGGGCGGGCAGTAACGGGTTCGTGGTCGAGAAACCGCTGGAGGTCCGCGCAAAATTCCGCGGCGGAAGGATACCGGCGGGCAGGATCTTTTTCCAAGGCCCGCAAAGTGATCCAGTCCAGATCCGCCGGCAGCCGGAGCCCCGCGGAATCAAGGTTCCCGGAGCTTGCGGCGCCGGGATGTTCCTTCGCCAGCCGGGAGGGTCGAGGTGGATTGATTTCACAAATCATGCGGCGCAATTCCACCTGGCTTTTTCCCGCCTGAGTCATGGCCGCGAAGGGTGGCTGCCCTGTCAGCAGTTCATACAGCAGCACCCCAAGGGCATAGATATCGCTCCGCGTATCCACTTGGCCGGCCTCGGCAATCTGCTCGGGCGACATGTATAGCGGTGTCCCCACCGCCACCCCGGCATGAGTCATTAGGGAAAAATCTGCGAGCCGCCGGGTGGTGATGGCTTTGGCGATGCCGAAGTCGATGATCTTCGGCACCGGCGCCCCATCCACGTCGGTTACGAGGAGATTGTTTGGCTTCAAGTCCCGGTGGATCACCCCCTTCTGGTGGGCATGCTGCACTCCCCGGCAGACTGACATAAAAAGCGTCAGACGATTCCGCAGCGGCAAGTGGCGCAACTGGCAGTAGAGAGTGATGGGGTCCCCCCGGACCAATTCCATGACAAAATACGGGCGCCCGTCCGAGGACATGCCCGCGTCCAGCATGGAGGCGATATTCGGGTGCTCCATGCCCGCCAGCACCTGCCGCTCCTGCTCAAAGCGGGCCAGCACCTCCCGGCTGTCCATCCCCAGCTTGATCATCTTGACCGCCACTTCCCGCTGGACCGGCCGGGACTGTTCCGCCTGCCACACCACCCCGAAGCCCCCCTCCCCCAGCTTGGCCACCAACCGGTAGGGACCGAGCACATCCCCCGGCTCATCCTGGCCGGCCTCGCAGGGCACCAGCACATCCTGCAGCAACGCTTGGACGTCACGGTCTGTCAGGTGGGAAGGAGGGGAGCCAGCGGAACTCATAATAAAGAAATGGACTATGGCCCGGACTCCCGCCCCGTGTCAAAGTCTCTCGCCGTCAGCAGGCTTGCCATCCGCGCCCGGATGTGTTCAAAGCTTGGCCCCCCCCGATGAATCCTCATTTTTATACCACCTGCTGGACCGTCGTCATCGATTCCGCCAAATCCAACCCCGCCGAAAGCCGCCCTGCCCTGGAGGCTCTGTGCCGGACTTATTGGTCTCCCCTTTACGCCTATGTCCTCAGTTCGGGCAAAAGCCATGAGGATGCCGAAGACATCACCCAGGCCTTCTTCGGGCATCTGCTCCAAAAAAACCTGCCCGGCAGCGCCGACCCGGAACTGGGGCGCTTCCGATCGTACCTGCTGGCCAGCCTGCGGTATTTCATGATCGACTATCACCGGCACTCCACCAGCCAAAAGCGCGGCGGGGTCAACGGAACCGTCCCTCTCCGGGAGGAGGAATACCCCAGCACCACCGGCGATACCCCGGAAGCAGCTTATGAACGCAAATGGGCCCATACCCTCATCGGCATTGCCCTCGACACCCTCGCTGGCGAACAGGACAAGGCGGGACATGGAGCCCGGTTCACCCTGATGCGCCCGCTGCTGCTGGACCCCCAGGGAGACCGGGAAAGCACCATGGCCGAACTGGTTTCCCAGTATGGCATGACGCGCGGCCATATCCGCACCACCCTCAGCCGCCTCCGGGCACGATTCCGGGAGATCGTCCGTCAGGAGGTTTCCCGCCTCGTGGCGGACGCCTCCGAGATCGATGCCGAGATCGCCCATCTGCTGCGGGCCATGCAGTGACTGGATGCACGGGCTCTCAAACTCCTGACAAAATCCGGGAATCCGTTTCCAGCGTCACCGGACAATGATCCGAGCCATGAATGTCCGGACGGATCACGCAATTTGTAAGGGCGGCGCGGAGTTTGGGGGAGGTGCACCAATAATCGATCCGCCATCCCACATTGTTGGCACGGGCATTGGCGCGGTAACTCCACCACGAGTATTTTTTCGGTGAGGGATCGAACTCGCGGAAGGCATCGTGGAATCCCGCCTCAAGGATGCGGCCGAAGCTCTCGCGTTCCTGATCGGAGAAGCCGGGGTTGAAGCGGTTCGACTTCGGATTGGCCAGATCGATTTCCTGGTGGGCCACGTTGAGGTCTCCGGCCACCAGCACCGGCTTGTTCCGTTCCAGGGTTTGGATAAAAGCGAGGAAAGCGGCATCCCAGGCAAGCCGGTAGGGCAGCCGGGCCAGTTCCGCCTGGGCATTGGGCGTGTAAACGCAGACAATATAACAACCCGGGTATTCCAAGGTGACCACGCGGCCTTCGTTGTCATGCTCCGGGAGGCCGATGCCGTTCAGCACCGAGAGCGGCGCATGTTTGGTGAGGATGCCGGTGCCGCTGTAGCCGGGCTTGGCGGCGCGGTTCCAGAACCGGTGATAGCCGGGGAGCCACTCGAAATCGACGGTCGCTGGGTCGACTTTGGTTTCCTGGAGGAGCAGAAAGTCAGGCTGCTCGGCGTTGACAAAATCAGGGAAACCCTTGCCCATGACAGAGCGGAGGCCATTGACGTTCCAGGTGATCAGTTTCATGGGCCCATCCAGGCGCGGGGAGGGCGGGGATGCAAGGCGGGCGTGCGGCGGCGGCACGCCGGTTGCAGCCATAGGTTTGGGCCGCCCGCAGATTCCTTAAGCGGCGGAGGCGGATTTCATGGCCCTTTGCTGCTTGCCGGTTTTCGGGCGGGACCGCTATGATCACCGGGTTTCGATGAACGCCGCCGTGGCTGTTCCCTCCCCCCATGATCAAACTTCCAGCTCTGTTTCTGCTCCGGCAGTGGGTTTCCTTCCGGTGCACCCTTCGGGCGGTGGTGGGTGTTTCCTGCGTGGCGGGAAGCCTGTCATTGCAGGCGGAAACGGTGGCGTATTGGCGGTTTGAGACCGGTCCGGCGAATACTTCGGTTTTGCATGCCACCGCCGCCGGGGTCTATGATGGGACGACGCGGGATGTTTCCGGCAATGGGAACCACCTGTCGATGTGGTCGCAGGGCGGCGGAGCCGGATTTGCCTACCGGACGGATGTTCCATTCGCCACGGTGCCCCAGGACGGCATCGTCAATCGGTTCAGCATCAAAAACACCGGCAGCTCCCCTGCTTCCTTCACTTCCTCGGCCGCCAGTCTGCCGGGGGGAATCAATGCGGACACCATGACTCCGGCGCAGTTCACCGTGGAGTTGTGCTATAAACCGGAGGCGAATGGCGGCTTCCGCACGGTTCTGTCGCGGGACGCCCGGAACGTGGCCACCAGCAATGCCGACCTCGCGGCACTCTATCTTCAGGTGAGGCCGGACGACAGTGTCGGCATTGCCTTCACCGATGTGTCAGGGCGGGCGCATTCGGCCTATTCCCCGCCGGGTTGGCTGTATGGATTCAATTTCGGCTCCAATCCGGAGGGCACCGGGGTGCCGTGGTATCACCTCGCGGGTGTCAGCGATGGCGCGACGCTGAAGCTGTATGTGGACAAGGTCCTGGTGGCCACCACCAACCTGGCCACTTCCGGCAGTCCGAACACCGCTTTGGCCAAAGGCTCCGTGAATGGCACGGACTGGAAAACAGGGGCCTGGGCGGTGGGCCGCGGACTGTATGCCGGCGGACACACCGACCGAGCCTATGGTTTTATTGATGAAGTCCGGATTTCCAATACCGCCCTGCATCCCGGGCAATTTCTGGCCACGCAAAAGCCGCAGATCACTGCTTTCTCGATCACGGGGAGCAATGCCGCGATCCAGCTCGGCAGCGGACTGCCCGGAACGACCTGCCGGCTCTGGCAATCCCTCGATCCCGCCGCCACATCCGGTTGGACCCAAGTAGGGACCGGGGTGTTCGACAGTCTGGGGCGCTACACCTTTACCCGTCCCTTCAGCACCGGAACCCCCAAGCTTTTCTACCGGGCAGGGGGCGATCTCCCGGTTCCTCCGGTGGGAGCCCTCACTTGGCAATTGGCGGGTGGGTCCGGGAACTGGCCCGCCGATATCCGGGAGCGGATCGTTTATGCCATGCAGGGAGCGGTGGCCCAGTACAACCGGTATGGCACCTTCCGGAAGCACATCACCGTCAATTACAACCCCGGCACCCCGACCGCCGAAGCCAACTATGATGGCTGGCTGCAGTTTGGCGGGTCCATCGGCTATCGGGTGGCCCTGCACGAAATCGCACACACCATGGGCGTCGGCACCTACTGGGCGTGGGGCAGCAACCTTTCCGGCGGCGTCTGGCAGGGAACCCAGGGCAAAGCCCAGATCCGCGCCTTCGACGGCACCGGGGCCAACATCAATTCCGACGGCACCCACTTCTGGAACTACGGCCTGAACTACGACAGCGAAGGCAACACCGAGAGCTTCCGCCGCCACGTCCTGATGGTCGCCGCCTTCCGCAAGGATATGGGGAATGAGTAGCCGACGGCTCTGGAGACCGGGGAAGCGGCTGGTCGGGCTTATCCGTCAGGATGTCTTGGGAGAAGGCACACGCCAGGGAGTGGGTGAGCCCCTGCCGGAGAATGCAGGTTCCCTGACGAATTGAGTTGCTTCAGATCCCCTTAAGTGGCTGACTGTGGCTGGCTTCCCCCCAGCCAACTCGATGGTCCCCCTTTTTATTGCATCCGCCGCCCGGCATTTTTGTTGCGGCGCAGTCCTTTTCTTCCTGGCATCACTGACCCCATGCGGAGCGGCTGCCCTGGTGATCGACACGTTCGATGAGGGGCCCTTCCATGAAACCAATGATCAATCGGCCGCCCGGATTTTTTATCGGCAGGGCGGTATGTTGGGGGGATTCCGCACCGTGAGAATATCCACCGATCGCCGCACGACGGTGGTGACCAGCAGCATCGTCACCGGAAGTTCGATGCTGGAGTTTGATACTGGAGACGGGCTTTGGGATAATGGCATTTCGACGGGAAGAATCACTCTGTCGTGGTGGGTGAATGAAGGGGTTGATCTGTTGGGCTACGATGCTTTCCGGTTTTCCTTCTCTATGCTTACGGGACAAGGCCGAGTGCATATAGGGGTGGATAAATCAGGCGGTGGTTCGGGTGACACCACCGTTCCGCTGTGGAGTCCGGGAGAATTGCTGGTGCCTTTTGCGGACGTGGACTTTGGGAGTGAGGACATTTCCTCCGGTTCCTATTTTCAAGTCTCGATTTCCGGGGTTTCCAAGGATTTCGCTTTTTCGTTGGATGAAATTTCCATCGTGCCGGAGCCGGGAGTGGGTTTTCTTTTGGGGGCCGCGGGCTGGATGCTCCAAGGGCGAAGGAGACGGAGCGGCGGGACGCTGGCCGGGTAAAAGGCTCCAGGGTGATAACAGGCAACTAACGCCCTGACACCTTGGCCACGGCCTGGGCGCGGGAGCGGACGTTGAGCTTTTCGTAGATGCGGCGGACGTAGGTGTTCACGGTGGGGACGCTGAGGTGCAGGACGTCCGCGACTTCCTTGTAGAGGTAGCCGCTGGCGAGGAGTTGGAGGACTTCGTTTTCGCGGGGGGAGAGGTCGGCGGTGGCGGCGACAGAGGGGGCGGCGGGCCGTTGGAAGGATTGGACGACTTTCCGGGCGATGCTGGCGGTGATGGGGGAGCCGCCTTCGTGGACCTCGCGGATGGCGGTGAGGAGGGCTACGCGGGCGGTGCGCTTTAACAGATACCCGGCCGCTCCGGCGGAGAGGGCCGCGAAGATGTGGTCGGCGTCCTCGTAGACGGTGATCATGAGAAATTGGGAGTCGGGCAGGAGGGGCTTGAGCTGACGGACACATTCCGTGCCGTTGAGGCCGGGAAGATTGATATCGCTGAGGATCACCTGGGGGCGGAGGGCGGGCAGGCCGGCGAGGGCGCTTTCGGCATCGGCATATTCGGCCACGCACTCGAAGCCTTCGGCGCGGTGCAGCCAACCGGCAAACAGGCTGCGGGTGTCGGCGTCGTCTTCGATGATAGCGGTGGTGATGGTCATGGAGGAGGGGGACACCGGTGAGTATATTTTAAGGTGACGGGAAGGAGGGTAGAGAGATTTCCAACCCCTGGGGTGTCGTGCATTTTCATGACAGCAGAGGCTCGGTGACGGGGAGGCGGAAGGTGACGCGGGTGCCCTGGCCATGGAAACTGGTGATCTGGCAGGTGCCGCCGAGTTCCGCGAGGCGGTCCTGCATATGATGGAGACCGCGTCCCCCACCGGGGCGGCTGACGGTGGTGGCAGGATCGAATCCTCTGCCATCGTCCTCAATCGTCAGGGAAAAGGCGCTGGTTTCCACCGCAAAGACCACGCGGACCGTTTGGGCTTGGGCGTGGCGGATCACATTGTGCAGCGCCTCGCGGAAAGCCAGGAAGAGGCTGTGGCGGCACTCGGCGGTGAGGGGCCAGGCGGGCAGCTGGCCGGGCGCTTCAAGGCGGAAACGGAGGTTGGCGGTTTTGAGGAATTCCTGGGCGGTGCTGCCGATGTAGCCGACGAGGCTATCAAGCGAGTCGTGCCGGGGATCGACCGCCCAGACGATTTCATCCATGGCGCGGGTGAGGTCATCGGCGGCGCGGCGGATGGATTCCACGTCACCGGAGGCAGCACTGGCGGGAGGCAGCTCGCTGCGGGCGGACTCGCTGAGCAGCATGATGCGGGTGAGGCCGCTGCCGAGATCGTCGTGGATATCCCGGGCGATGCGGGCCCGTTCTCGTTCGAGGGCGTGGACCCGCTCCAGCCGTTCGAGCCGTGCGGCATTGCGGCGGCGGGCGGTGGTCCAGACGAGGGTGGCGAGGGACACCGCGGCGAGGGCGGTGCCGAGACCTTGATAGAGACCGCGTTGCCACCAGTAAGGGCGGAGATGGAAGGCGAGGGTGGCGGGGACGGGATTCCAAACGCCATCATTGTTGCAGGCCATGACCTGGAAAGTGTAGGCGCCAGGCGGAAGATAGCGGTAGGACGCGGTGCGTTCGCTGCCGGCTTCCTGCCAGGCGGTCTCCAGGCCATCCAGCCGGGTGCGGAAGCGGACGCGGTCCGGGGCGGTAAAGCTGAGCGCAGTGTAGGAAAGGCCGACGCGCTCGACGCCCGGCCCCAGTTCCATGACCTTGGTTGTCAGGGGCAGGGAGCGGCCATCCAGGAGGAGGGATTCCATAATGACGGGAGGCGGCAGGGGGTTGAGGACGATTTTGCCGGGATCGACGATGGCGATGCCCTTATTGGTAGGAAACCAGAGCTGGCCATCCGGTCCGGGGCAGGCCCCGGGCTGGCCGCCACTGGTGCATTCCACGGTGGCCATGCCATCGGAGCGGCGCAGCGTGAGGGCATTGAGCTGAGGAAGTTGGCCGGCGGCACAGGCTTCCAATTCCGCCAGGCTGAGCCGGCACAGTCCGCCATAAGTGCCGAGCCAGAGGTAGCCATCCGGCCCGGACAGAATCTGGGAAACAACGTTATGCGGCAAGCCTTGGCCAGTGGTGAAGCGCGCCGCGTGACCGTCCCTCAGCCGCAGCAGGCCACCGCCGCCGGTGCCCAGCCAGACGATGCCATCCGCTCCGGCAAGCACGGTGATTACGGCATCGCCCGGCAAGCCATGGCGCCGATCGTAGAAGTCCTCCTTGCCCCCGTGGCGGTGTAGCAGACGGCCGTCATTCAGGCCGATCCAGAGGCCGCCGGAGGAGTCTTCGCTGATGGCCCGTTGCCCGGGCGGTGCAAAAAGTCCGCCATCGCCAGCCTTGGATTGCCAGCCGTCCGCAGTGAGGCAATGCAACGCTCCGGCCCCGCCAGCCCACACCGTGCCATCCCGGGTGACTTGCAGCACGGTAGCCCGCGGATTGCCAGCCGGCCAGCCGGGAGCCCGGGAAAAATTGCTATCCTGTCCGCGGAGAAACAACCCGTGACCCCAGGTGCCGGCCCAGATCCGGCCCTGCTGGTCCTGGTTGACGGTCCAGATGTAACGGGTGGGCAGGTTTTCCTGACGGATAAAGGGGCTTCCTTCCCCGGGGGCGCGGAGGAAGAGGCCGCCTCCTTCCGTGGCGACCCAAAATGAGCCATCCGCCGCCGGGAGCAGGCTCAGGATATTGTGTTGGGCCGCGTTGGGTTGGGCGGCCCCGGACTCCACCGTCAGCATCCGCACCCGGCGGGACCGCAGGGCGACCAGGCCGCCGCCGCCGGTGCCCAGCCAGAGATTCCCTTCCTGGTCCTCCGTGGCACAGCGGATCCAGTCGTGCGGCAATCCATCCTGCCGGGTGTAACGACGGAAGGGCTTCCCGGGAATCCCCAGGGCCACACCGCCATCCACCATGCCGGCGAGGAGGCGCCCATCCTTCAGTTCCCGCATAACACTGACAAACGGGTAGTCCGGTCCTGCCGCAGGGTTCCAGGGGCAGGGCCCGAAGTCTTCCACCCACGCGCCGTCCTGCCAACGGCGCAGCTTCAACTCCGAAACCACCCAAAGCCCCCCGCGCCTCGCGGCGGCGGCCCGTTGCAGGCCCCAGCCATCCCGGGTGAGGCCGGTCGCGGCGGGCACGAGGCCGCTTGGTTTCACTTCGGAGAATCCGTAGCGATGCGTCAGCCACAGCACTCCGGCCCCATCCCGCACCAGGCGCAACTCCGGCTCCATCAAGGCGATATCCGGGGTGGGGGCAATCCGCAGATCATCCCGCCACCGCACCACCGAGCCATCCTGCCACAGAATCCACAGATCACCGGCGGCATCTTCCCCCATGCTCAGCACACTGCCTTGGCCGCGGTTCACCAACGCGGGGGTCGGTACCGGAACCCGGTCCACCACCCGGGTCACTCCGCCGGAGTCCGATCCTGCCCAAAGCGTCCCCTGGCGGTCCTCGTAAAGGGTCGTCACCCCGCGGCCGGCCAGCCCCGGGACGGAATTTTCATCGAAGACAGTGAACTTCACCCCATCAAACCGCGCCAGACCATTGAATGTCCCGCACCATAGATCTCCGGCTGCGGTCTGCGCGACCGCCCCGACCACATGCTGCGGCAGCCCTTCCTCCACGCCCCATACTGTCGGCAGATACTCCTCCGCCTCTCCGGCAAAAACCCGGTCCGCCGCGAGCATCATGATGATGAAAATGATCAACCCCTGCATGGGCGCACCCTAAGCGGAGAATCCCTGCGGCGGCCAGATGATTTCACCGCCTTTCAAATGAGGGGAACCTGTCATGCGTTTAGACGACATGACATTCCCTAACGCCGTGTCAGGTTCGCACCCTGTTGTTGAAAAACCATCTCCACCCTCTCCCTTTTCATGAAATCAATCCTGTTACTGTTAGCTTCCGCGGCAACCATCGTCACAGCTCCGGCTGCCGTTACCTTGTCCTTTGACTCCTCAACGGACGGCTTCACCGTGGTAGGCGGAGGAGTGAATGCCGTCGTTTGGGATGCGGGTGGCGGGAATGGCCGGTTGGCCATCACCACCGGCCCCGGCTTCAACATGCAGGTTGCCAAACTGGACTTGAACAATCCTGCCTTCGCCACGGAATTCGCCAACGCCAAACTTTATGGCGGAACCATCACGTACAGTGTGACCATGCAGACCGATGCGGTCGTCGGGGCCGGAGTTTCCCCGAACCCGACCCCGGGTTGGTTCGAGGGCAGCCTGCTCGCCAACAGCGGCAATTACATCGGCGACGGCAATCCTCTGAACACCAATGTTTACGATCAGAACTTCAACACGGCAGGGGGCAACTTCAATTGGGGCAGTTATCCGATCGCTGCCACCGTCACCGCAAATCTGTCCTACACCATCGGGGTTTCCCCCAACGGAGGTGCCGTCAACAACGCGATCGCCACTTTCACCTCCGGCACGACCAATTATAACGAAATTTACCTTGGTGCCAACAGTGGGCCTTCCGCTGTGACGACCCCCGCTCCGTTGCCAGCCGGATTCACTTCAGCCACTTATTACGTCGATAATTTCACCCTGACCGCCAATCCGGTCCCGGAACCGGCCTCCGCCGGATTGACGGTCCTTGCCCTCGGTGGCCTGGCCCTGCGCCGCCGCCGTTAGCGAAAGCGCCCCGGTGCCTCGTCCGGGGTCTGGGATTCCCGCCAATCAGAGACTTTTCCCGGAAGTGCGGGCAGATGGAGGTTCCGTGAAGTTGTCATTAAAAAACATGACGTGACAGATTGGTCCGTGAGTGACAAAACGACCGTGAATCCGGTCCAGACAGCGTGGTTTTTAATTTCCTTTGGCCATCAAAAGATGAAAATTCCTATTCTCCCCATTCTTTCCCTCAGTTTGAGCCTCTCCAGCGTGTTTGCCGGCACAGCCTCCTACACCTTCGACACCGAGCTGGGTGATTTTATTGCCGGAACCGATGCCGGGGCCTTGCCGCCGGTCTGGAACGATTTCAATGGAGGCAGCATGATGCTGGAATTCAATGGGGGGTGGGCTCCCAAGAAGGCGACCATTGATCTGCTGGCCTCGACCAGGTTTGGCGCCACTTTTCAGGAAACCCTCACCAATGGCGGCACCGTCAGTTTTGACCTCATCGTCCGGACCAATGATATCCTCCCGGGCTCCACCGTAACTCCCAATGTCTTTCCAGGATGGTTTGAACCGATGCTGGTCGGCAACAGCGATGGGGTGGAAGACCGGCCTTTTGGAACAAACGATGGAGTCACGGCCTATTACGGCACAGGGCAATTTCCGGTCGGAGCTGAAAGGAAAACCACCATCAGCATCCCTATCGAAGCGGCCGGCAGCACTGTGGATGATGATGGCCGGCTGCAGTTCAATCCGGCTTCCTCCACGTTCACCATTTCGTTGGGGCTGAACACCGAAGCGGCCAACGCTACCAGCAGCAAGTATTTCATCGATAATTTCACGATCACCTCGAACACCGTGGCGGTCGTGGTCCCGCCCCCCCAGACCGGACTGGAGCCGGCCGTGGCCGGGTGGAATATCTTTTCCAGCGGTACCGGGCAGTACGACCGGCAAACCCTGCGTACGACCACCCCGCAGTATTCCTGGATCGGCCAGGCTACGCCGGCGAATCCAATCACGTATTCCCTGACTATTTCCGACTACTCGGCCAAGCCCGGCATGGGCACCCTCTTTTACCTCGTCCCGGGTACCGGACTGGGGGTGGGCATGAACTACCCTGACTATGGGGAACCCCGGGTCATCGCAGGCTATCTGAACAACAATACCAATGGCTCCGGCACCCTGCGCCTCGCCTATAAAAACGATGTCGCCAACAGCAACGGAACCGACCCCAGCAGCCTCTACGGCAATGGAAGTCCCGACACCCTCTGGCCGGACAATCCCGCATGGGTGGCGGGTGATCCCCGGGCTCCCGGCACGGGCATGGGAGGCACCCTGGCCACGGTGAATGGCGCTTCCATCATTGGAAAATGGAGCATCGCCTTTACCAGCAACACGAGCGTCACCATCACCTCTCCCAGCGGAGAAACCGCGTCCGGGGCGCTGCCCAACGAAGCGACCGCCCAGCTTTTTGCCGATCCGATGTATGCCTACTTCGGCACCGTTCCCGGAGAACTGGCCCGCATCGGAGAACGGGTGATCTTTTCCGGGATCTCCATCACGGGAGGGACCAATCAGATCACCGGGGATATTGATTCCAATATCACCTCCGGACTGCTGGAGAAGTCAGCCACCGTTCCTGATGGCATCCGTCTGATCGATCCTGCGGTGACACCCTTTTGGTTCACTTGGACCCTGCCGGCGACTGACTACGTCCTGCAGCAGAGCGTCAATCTCGGGAACGTGGAGGCCTGGTCCGACCTGTCCCTGACCGGGAATCTCAATCAGCCAGGAGGAAAACGCGTCCTGCTTGAAGCCGCCAATCTGAACAGCGTGCAGAGAAATTTCCTGCGGATGTTCAAACAGGCGCCTGTCGTTCCCTGATCACCTCGGAACGATCCCCCCTTTCAAAAAGCCGCCGAGGCCCGTCCTGCGCGGCCTGCCGGGTGCCTTGCCATTCTTTGGCTCAGCGTTTCCGGGGAGGAGGTGCCCCGTCCCATTGCCAGTTGGGGCGACGGATACAGGCAAGGGCTTCTTTGACACTCAGGGCCGTGATGGCCTTGGTCATGTGGGCGGTGCGGTGGGCCTCCCAGATGCTGAGTTCCTGGACCGTGGGTTGATGGCGTTTGCGGTGGGGAACCTTGTTGCCGACCAGCATGACAAAGTAGCCTTCGATGCCGAAGTCGCTCTGGCTGGCAGGCACCCGGTAGCGGCAAAATCCGGTGGGGCCGTTTTCCTCGTAAAATTCCAGCAGTCCCCCAATGCCTGAGAGATCCGTATCCGCGCGGCAATGTTGCCAGAAAGGAGTAGTGGGGGCCAGATTGACCTTGTAATGAAGGCCAAGGAAATCCCGGGTCTCGTGCCAGGTGCCTTTCGTGACCTCGTTGTAGAGTTGAATCATGGAGGGCGTGGGATCCAGTTTGCTGTGAATCAGGAAATTGACGAGACTTTGGCTATGGGAACAGACGATCATGAGCGCGGTGGCTTCCAATGGCTCCACAAAGCCGGCCGCATTGCCGATTGCCACCACGTTGTCCACCCACAGGCGCCGATAGCAGCCGCTGCGGAAATTCACGATTCTCGGTGACGACGGGGCTTTGGGGTTTTTCCGGAGGAACTCGGCTGCGGCCTCTTCGTCCGAAATAAACTGCGAGCTGTAAACATAGCCGCGGTTCACATGATGCTCGTGCTCGATCTGCCACGCCCAGCCGGCGTCCATTTGCTCGGCGGTGGTGTACGGGAGAATCGGTTCACTGGTGCGCTCCCACCCGCCAACTACAGCACGATCACAGAAAAGGGTGGAGCCGAAACTCTCAAAGGGCTCCTCCAGGGCTTTACCCAGCAACTCGCTGTGGAATCCGCTGGAATCCACGAAGAAGTCGGCATCCAGCCTGCGCCCGTCCTCCAGATGCACCGCTGCGATACCCTGTGGGCCACGCTCTGAGCCGGTCACCTTGCCGTCGATGATTTCCACTCCGGACTCGCGGGCCACCGTTTCGAGCATTTCCACGAACTTGCGGTTTTCGACGTGGAAGGCATGCCATGGCTGGATGTCAGGAGTTCCGTTGGGCAGCCGGGCAAACACCCTGCCGGCCCGCATCATGGCGGAGGGCGCGTCCACGCAGGAGAATTCCCCGTCGCAGTAATACCCGTTAGGCATGGGAAGGTCCGGACGGTGCGAATCAAGCTGGTTGCTGAAGGTGTAGTCGAAGCGTTTCCGGGCTCCCCAAAGGAAACGGATCCCGAGTTTCCAGGTCGGCTCGGCGAGTTCGTAGAAGCGCTGCCGGGGGATGCCGAGGTAATCAAAAAGATGGCGCGGAAAGTTGGGCGTGGTGCCTTCGCCGACGCCGATCACGCCGAGTTCCGGGCTGCGGACAATACGCACTTTGAGGCGGGGGATCTTGCGTTTCAGGGAAAGCGCGGCAATGAGCCCGGCGCTGCCGGAGCCGAGGACAAGGACTTTTTGAATCATGGAACCAGGGGCAAAGGATAGCAAAGCATGCCCGCCTGGGAGGCAAGGATGCAATGAAAATGTCACGTTGCCTGCAGAACCTCGGAGGATTCGCACTCGCGGCCCTGGGGGCCGGCACGGCCGTCCAGGGCCAGCGGTTTTCCAAGCCTGGTGTTGTTGATGGGCCGTCAGCTGATGGCGGCTGGCTGGTCCAGTCTGCGATGGTGGCGTCGCGGTTTCCCTGCCGGAAAGCTCAATCAGGACAGACCCTGCTTCTTGAGCAATGCCTCACCCCCGGATCATGCCGGCGGCGACGGTTTCGTTGGTGCCGGCGTCGATCAGGATGAAGCTGCCGGTGATGCGGTTCTTCGAGTAGGGATCGAAAATAACCGGAGCGCTGGTGCGGATGGAGATGCGGCCGATGTCGTTCATGCGGAACTCGAGTTCGTCCTCGATCTTGTGCAGGGTGTTGATGTTCACCTTGTATTTCACCTCCTTGATCACGGCCTGCACTTCGCGGCTGGTGTGGCGGAGGATGAAACGGCCGCGCGGGTTGAGCGGTTTTTCTCCGAACCAGCAGATCATCGCTTCGAGGTCCTGACCAACTTGTGGCGGATTGTTGGCTTTGACGATCATGTCGCCGCGGCTGGTGTCGATTTCGTCTTCCAGCAGGAGGGTGACGGACAGCGGGCTGTAGGCTTCCTCCAGCGGCCCATCGGCGGTGTGGATCTCCTTGATCTTCGACTGGAAGCCGCTGGGGAGCACCGTGACGGCATCGCCCGGTTTAAAAACACCGCCAGCCACGCGGCCGCTGAACCCGCGGAAGTCGTGCCATTCATCGCTCTGCGGACGGATCACCCACTGCACGGGGAAGCGGGCTTCGACGTGGTTTTCGGTCGTGCCGACGTAGACGGTTTCCAGATGATAGAGCAGGGTAGGTCCTTGGTACCACTGCATGGCGTCTGACTTGTCCACCACGTTGTCGCCTTTCAGCGCGCTGATGGGGATGAAGGTCATTTCCACCAGGTTGTCGAGTCGGCTGGCAAAACATTGGAAAGCTTCTTTGATTTCCTCGAATTTGGCCTCGGAATAGTCCACGAGGTCCATCTTGTTGATGGCAATCACCACGTGCTGGATGCGGAGCAGATTGGCGAGGAAGGCATGGCGGCAGGTCTGCTCGATCACGCCTTTGCGGGCGTCGATCAGGATGATGGCCAGGTTCGCGGTGCTGGCGCCGGTGACCATGTTCCGGGTGTATTGAATGTGCCCGGGGGTGTCGGCGATGATGAACTTGCGTCGTGGGGTCGCGAAATAGCGGTAAGCCACATCGATGGTGATGCCCTGTTCGCGCTCGGCACGCAGGCCGTCGGTCAGCAAAGCCAGATCCACGTGTTCATCGCCCCGCTTCTTGGAGAAGCGTTCCACCGCGGCGAGCTGGTCCTCGAAGATGGATTTGGAGTCGTAGAGCAGACGTCCAATGAGAGTGGATTTGCCGTCATCGACGGAGCCGGCAGTGGTAAAGCGGAGCAAGTCCATGGTAATCTAAAATGGTTGAATAAATAGGCGAAGGGAAGACCGGGGAAAGACTCTCAAAAATATCCTTCCTTCTTCCGGTCCTCCATGGCGCTTTCGCTGCGCTGGTCGTCGGCGCGGGTGCCTCGTTCGGTTTGGCGGGCGGCGGCGACTTCGGCAATGATGTCGTCCAAGGTGGCGGCGGGGGATTCCACGGCACCGGTGCAGGTCACGTCGCCGATGGTGCGGAAGCGCATGGTCTTTTCCAGGATCGGCTCATCTGGTTGGGGTTGAGCGTAGCCCGTTTCCGCGTCGAGCCACGAGCCGTCGCGCTGGAAGACGCGGCGCTGGTGGCTGAAATAGATGTTGGGGAGCGGGATGTTTTCCTGACGGATGTAGAGCCACACGTCCATCTCCGTCCAGTTGCTCAGCGGGAAGACGCGGAATTGCTCGCCTTCATGCATGCGGCCATTGAAGAGATTCCACAGCTCGGGGCGCTGGTTTTTCGGGTCCCATTGGCCGAAGTCATTACGATGGCTGAAGAAGCGCTCTTTGGCGCGGGCTTTTTCTTCATCGCGGCGGCCTCCTCCGAGGCAGGCGTCGAATTTATTGTCGGAAACCGCATCCAGCAGGGTGACCGTCTGCAGTTTGTTCCGGCTGGCGCGGTGGCCTTTTTCTTCGACCACGCGGCCTTGGTCGATGCTGTCCTGGACGCTGGCGACCTTGAGGTTGGCGCCGATGGTTTGCACGAATTCATCGCGGTAGACCAGGGTTTCCGGGAAGTTGTGCCCGGTGTCGACGTGGAGCAGGGTGAAGGGCAGGCGGGCCGGGTGGAAGGCCTTCCGGGCCAGCCAAGCCATTACGATTGAATCCTTGCCGCCGGAAAAGAGCAGCGCGGGATTGCGGAACTGGGCCGCGGTCTCGCGGAGCACATAGATGGCCTCGGACTCCAGTTGCTGGAGCAGGCTGACATTATAAGATCGGATGGCGGACATGGCGGGAAAGGGAGGCGAGCATACCGCCTCCACTACCAGCGGCAAGTGAATTCTCCTAATTACCTATAGGATTTTAGGGGAATTGAGTTTTCTGCTCACCAATTTAGTCCTGGAAGCTTAGGGCCAAGCTGCTCGCTCGAGGTTTACGGAAAACAGTGGGTCTACGATAATACCGCATCTTCCTCGTGCCTGACCAATCCAAGCATTTTGGCGATTACAGGGACAAATTTACACTTTTGTGATTATTACCAAGTTTCTTGACTTCACACTTGAAATGCAACCATTTGTTTGCATGTTGGCTCTACGATGGATGCAGTTTTTAAAGCCTTGGCGGATGCAAGCCGCCGGAAATTGTTGGACGCACTGCATGGGAACAATGGTCAGACCCTGACCCAACTTTGCGCGCAACTCGACATGACCCGGCAGGCCGTGACCAAGCATCTCGTGCTCCTGGAGGCGGCGAACCTCGTCACCACCCTCTGGCACGGGAGGGAAAAACTGCACTATCTCAATCCGGTCCCGCTCCACGAGATTTACGGGCGCTGGATTGCAAAATATGATCGCCCCCGCCTGCAAGGGCTGGATCTTCTGAAAAATCATCTCGAATCCAACCACAAAGAACCGCACCATGGAAAAGCCTGAATTCGTCTACGTCACCTACATCCGCACCACTCCGGTCAAACTCTGGGAAGCTCTGACAAAACCGGAGCTAACCCGCCAGTTTTGGGGTGGCATCATCAATCGCTCGGACTGGACCAGCGGTTCCAAATGGGAGCATGTGAACGAGGCGGACAGCGATCCCATTTACGTCTTCGGCGAAGTCCTGGAGAGCAACCCGCCCACGCGCCTCGTCATGACTTGGGTCGATCCCGATGATGTTAAAGATGCCTCCGTGGTCACTCTGGAACTCCAGCCCATCGACGATCTGGTGCGCCTCACCGTTATTCATGGTGACTTCAAGGACGGCTCGGCCATGCAGAGCAGGATCTCCAAAGGCTGGCCGCTCGTGCTCTCCAGCCTGAAATCTTTTATCGAGACCGGGAGCGGCATCGATATCATGCAAACCTCCGCATCCGCCAAAAAATCATGACCACCTCCGAGACCATTCCCTTATCCGGCGGCTGTGCCTGCGGGGCGATCCGCTATGAATCCGCGGCGGAACCGGTGATGATGCTGCACTGTCATTGCCGGGATTGCCAGCGATCAAGCGGAGGTCCGTTTTCATCCTTCGTCATCGTGCCTACGGAAGCGTTCGAGCTCAAGCAGGGTTTACCGCGCTACTACGCCTCGCCCAGCGAAGCCGGTGGCATGACCCGCAGGGGTTTTTGCCCCGAATGCGGCGCGCCGATTGTGGTCAAGCCCGACTCGGTCCCACAATTTGTAGCGATCAGGACCGCGAGTCTGGATGATGCGGGCTGGTTCAACCCGCAGGTGGATGTGTGGACCTCCGACGCGCATTCCTGGGACCACATGAACCCCGCTTTGCCCAAGTTTGCTAAGTATCCCCAGTGAAAAACAACGGACCCGGCGAAGCGCCGGCGGATCCGGACGACCGCCGGAGGTGTGCATTTTTCAACTGGGCGGCTGGGGATTTTTCCCGAAATCCGGGTTGGCAAAGCCTTCGAAACCAGTCTATCTCAGCCGCCCTATGGCATCCACACCGGTCATCAATCTTCGCAAAGGACACGCCGTCCGTTATAATGGCGACGTCTGTCTCGTCACGGGCACTGAGCTGAAAACGCCTCCCCGCATGGCGTCCTACGTCCAGATGTCCATCAAAAGCATCGGCTCCGGCCGGGTGCACAACCTGCGCATGACGTCCAACGAGTCGCTCGACAGCGTGAACCTCACCAAAGAGGACTACGAATACAGCTACAAGGACAGCGGCGGCTACCACTTCCTGCACCTGCAGACCTATGATGATGTGGCGCTGAGCGAGGAAATGATCAAGGAGGTGAAGGATTACCTCATCGAAGGTCAGAAATATGTGGTCGTTTTCACGGACGACGTGCCAGCCACAATTGAGCTCCCCGCCTCCATGATCATGGTGGTCGCAGAAGCGCCTGAAGGTGTGAAGGGCGACTCCGCCAACAACGTTTACAAGGATGCCATCATGGAGACCGGCCTGCGGGTCGGCGTTCCTCTTTTCATCAACCCCGGCGAAAAGATCAGCGTCAAAACGGAAGACGGCTCCTATCTCGGGCGCGCGAACTAGCCGTTTCTTCGTCCAGCATTCCATTTTGCGAAGCCCCGCCGGTGCAAACCTGCGGGGCTTTTTTTGGGCAACTCCAGGCGCAGCGGCAAGTCCGGGGTTGCCGGTTGGGAGCCGGGAGGCAATTTGACGGCTTTCTTTTTGATTATGAGTGATGCTTCCAGGAAACCGGTGAAACGTTTGGTGATTGCCTGTGGCGGGACCGGGGGGCATTTGTTTCCGGGGATCGCGGTGGCGCAGGAAGCTCAGCGGCGGGGCTGGGACACGATGTTATTGATTTCCGAAAAGCAAATCGATGCTTTGGCGGTACAGGGTCATGGGGACCTACGGTTTGAAAAAGTGCCGGCGGTGGCGATGCCGAAAGTGCTGTCGCTGAAGATGCCGGGGTTTCTCTGGCGGGTGTGGCGAACCCGGCAGCATTGCCGGAAACTGCTGGCGGAATTCAAGGCGGATGCCGTGCTGGGCATGGGGGGATTCACCTCCCTGCCGCCGGTGTGGGCGGGGAAGGGGCTGGGGCTGCGGACGTTTGTGCATGAATCGAACGCGGTGCCCGGCAAGGCGAACAAGCTGACGGCCAGGTTTTGCACCGGGGTGCTGCTGGGACTGGAATCCTGCGCCCGGTTTTTCCCGGCGGGAAAAACGAGGGTGACCGGCACGCCGTTGCGGACCGCCCTCCTGACCAAACCGGACCGGGCGGAGGCGCTGAAGTTTTTCGGACTGTCCGGATCCAAACAAACCGTGCTGGTGATGGGAGGCAGCCAGGGGGCCCGCGGGGTGAACCGCGCCATGGTGGAAGCGCTGCCCCTCCTGGCGGAGCGCGGCGTGCAGGTGCTGCACATCACGGGGCCGGGTGAATTTGAAGGCCTGAAGGCTGCCTATGCAGCTTCGCCCGTGGCGGCTGCGGTGGTGCCGTTTTGTCAGGAAATGGGAATGGCCTACGCCGCCGCGGAGGTGGCGGTGTCGCGGAGCGGAGGGTCAAGTCTGAGCGAATTGTCCGCCTTCGGCCTGCCGGTGATTCTGGTGCCCTATCCGACGGCGGCCGATGATCACCAACGGCGCAACGCCGAAGTCTTCACCAAGGCTGGCGCGGCGCTGGCGGTGGAGGAGGCGGAGCTGACCGGTGGCAAACTGGGGAAATTACTGGCCGGTTTGCTGGCCGATGAAGCGGAAAGGAAGCGGCTGGGCGAGGCCATGCGGAAGCTGGCTCCGGTGGATGCGGCGGCGCGGGTTTGTGATGCGGTGGCGGGATAAGGACGGTGTGCCGGTTGTCCTCAGCCGGCTCCGGAGCATCCGCCGGGTAACTGGAATTTTTTATCAAAAAAACTATGGATCCGGCCAAGGCCCTGCACCCGGCTGGGGACAGCCGGGACACTTTCTCTTGCTGTCCTCCGTGTCCTTCTGTTCTGATCTCCTCATGAAGCTTTTTGACACAACAGAGGCCTGTTATGACTTGCGGACCAAGGCGGCGGGGCCGGCGGGGGAGTTGCCGGTGACCGACCGGATGCTGCGGGAGTGGCCGAGCGGGCATTTGTTTGGCTTGTCGCAGAATGCGGGGATGGGGTGGAAGGCGGAGGAGCTGGGGCGGAAGCAGTGGCTGATTCTGAGCACCCAGGGCGGGATGCGCGATGAGGCGGGGCAGCCGGTGGCGTTGGGATATCACACCGGGCATTGGGAAATCGCCCAGCAGGTGCGGGCGGGGGCGGAGGAACTGCGGCGGCTGAAGGGGCTGCCGTTTGCGGCGTTTGTGTCGGATCCCTGCGATGGACGGACCCAGGGGACGACGGGGATGTTTGATAGCCTGCCCTACCGGAATGATGCGGCGCAGGTGTTCCGGCGGCTGATCCGGAGTTTGCCTCAGCGGTCAGGGGTGATGGGGGTGGCGACCTGCGACAAGGGATTGCCGGCGATGATGATGGCGCTGGCGGGGATGAAGGATTTGCCGGTGGTTCTGGTGCCGGGCGGGGTGACCCTGCCGCCGGAAACCGGGGAGGATGCGGGGGCGGTGCAGACCCTGGGGGCGCGGTATTCGCATGGGATGGTGAGTTTGCAGGAAGCCGCGGAGGCGGGGTGCCGCGCTTGTGCCTCGCCGGGCGGGGGATGCCAGTTTTTGGGAACGGCGGCGACTTCCCAAGTAGTGGGCGAGGCGCTGGGTTTGAGTGTGCCGCACAGTGCCCTCGCACCGAGCGGGGAAGCGGTCTGGCTGGAATTGGCGCGGGAATCGGCGCGGGCGTTGGTGGCCATGGAGGCGGCGGGGACACGGAGCCGGGATATCCTGACGGATGCTGCGATCCGGAATGCGATGGTGGTGCACGCGGCGTTTGGCGGTTCGACCAATCTGTTGCTGCACATTCCGGCGATTGCCCATGCGGCTGGGTTGCGGCGTCCGGTGGTGGCGGATTGGACGGCGGTGAACCGGGCGACTCCGCGCCTCGTGAGTGTGCTGCCCAATGGTCCGGTGCATCATCCGACGGTGATGGTTTACCTGGCTGGCGGCGTGCCCGAGGTGATGTTGCATCTGCGGGAGCTGGGGCTGCTGGATTTGTCCGTGCGGACGGTGGCGGGGGTGACGCTGGAGGAGGTGCTGCGGGCCTGGGAAACCAATGAGCGGCGGCGGCGGTTCCGGGATTTGTTGTTTGAAAAAGACGGGGTGAATCCGGATCAGGTGATTCTGAGCCCGGCCGCGGCGGCGGCGGCAGGGATGGGGAGCACCGTGACCTTCCTGACCGGAAACATCTGCCCGGAAGGTGCAATCATCAAAAGCGGCGCCATTGATCCGCTGGTGGTGGATGCGGACCGGGTTTACCGGTTCGAAGGGCCGGTGCGGTTTTTCACCAGTGAGAAGCAGGCGATGGCGGCGATCAAGGATGGCTCGGTCAAAGCCGGCCAGGTGATGGTGCTGGCGGGCTGCGGACCGATTGGGACGGGCATGGAGGAAACCTACCAACTTACCTCGGCCCTGAAATTCCTGCCGTTCGGCAAGGAAGTGGCGTTGATCACAGATGCCCGTTTCTCGGGCGTGAGCACTGGCGCCTGTATCGGTCATGTGGGACCGGAAGCACTGGCCGGCGGGCCGCTGGGCAAGCTGCGCGAGGGCGACCGGGTGCGGATTGAAATCGACCTGAACCTCTTGAGTGGGACAGTGGATTTTATCGGATCGGCGGAGCGCCGGGTGACCCCGGAGGAGGGGGCGAAGATTTTGTCAGGCCGGAGCAGTCAGGAGACGCTGGCCCCGCATCCTGAACTGCCGGATGACACCCGTTTGTGGGCCGCGCTGCAGGATGCCAGCGGCGGGACCTGGGGCGGCTGTGTCTTTGATGTGGACGCGATTGTGAGGAAGATGGGTCCTTCCCGATAAGCCACGTCGGCGGGGTTGTCCGGCATCAGGCACCGCTTTCCGGCAAACTCTAGCCCTGGGGCACCGGGAGGCAATAACGGGTGACCTGGCGTTGAAAGGTTGTTTCCGTGCCGGCGGGTTTGGGACCGGTGCTGGTGCGTTGGATGAGCTTCATGGAGGTGTCGAGGGTTTCCTTGACCACAGGAAGCGAGGGATCGATGGGGAAAAGCCGGATGGTGGTGGAGGTGACGGAACTTTCCGAGAGCGCCTGGCCAAGGCCGCCATTTCCGAGGGAAACCGGGTTGATGCGGAAGGTGGTGGTGGTGGCAAGGGCGGGGATGTCCTTTTCGGTGACGGGTTCGTCAAAACGGATTTCGCCGGTGGAGGTCACGGGATCGATGACAAAAGGACTGGTGGCCTCGATGGCATCGGCGAGGCGCTTGGGGTCGGCGTTCCAGCTTTCCCCGGGACGTCGCACCTGATGATTCAGAAACACGGCGTCCTCCGAGGGTTCCTGCGGGGACGGGAGCTTGGTACCGGCCAGGTTCAAGGCATCACTCAGGGTGCCTTCGAGTTCATCGCGACCAAGGAAATACCGGGTCTGGTTGCCATCGGCGGTCGCCTTGATGAGGGTGCCGGCGGAGAATTGCTCCTGGGGGCCGGAGCCGTCATCAGTGGCGAGGCGTTCAATCCGGATCAGCATCTCCGAAGGATGCCCATGCGAATCAATGGCGCGAACCTCATGGAGGGCCTGATAGGTGACTTCGAGGTTTTCTGTGGCAATTTCCTTGGGTTGAGTGGCGGAGGTGGTTTCGACACGGCGGTTTTGCTTTCCGGTGGAGGAGACCGTGCAGCGGTCTCCCACCGCAGCGGGCCGGTCAAGGTGGAGCATCCACGCGGTATCCCCGGCCATGGCTGGTCCGCAAGGGAGGCAGAGACAGGCCAGGAGGAGTGAAGCAGGGCGCGGCATGAGCGGATGATGGCGTGAAACGGGGGGATCCGCCAATCTTTTCCGGCACTGGATTAGGATTGCAGGCGGAGGCATCGGCGTAGTAGGAATCATGTCATGTCCTCCCGCTATCTGTGCGTCCTGTTTTGCTGGCAGTTCATGATTCTGGGCAGCCCGGGGCAGACGGATGATTTCACCGCAGGCAATGACAATGGATGGACCCGGCTCGATCCGATCGGGCTGGCGTTGAATTCGCCCTATGCGTCCTATCAGGTGCAGTCGGGGCTTTACCAGTTGCAGTGTGACCCCACTCCGGATGCGCAGTTGGGTCCGGCGCGGGTGGCCAGCTACCGGGCGGACCGGGTTTACGGGAGTTTCGTGGTGGTGGTGGATCTGGTCTCGTGGAATGGGGCGCTGGATCAAGCCATCGGGGTGCTGGCCCGGCTGCAGCCCAATCCAGGACCCGGAGCTACCGACGGCTATTCCCTGAACTATCAGCCGGACGACCACGACCTCGAAATCAACCGGCTGGCCGGGGAAGTCCCGACCAATCTGGCGAGGGTCCCTTTGAATCTGCCGCCGGGGAATTCCTTCCGGTTTGTCTTCTGTGGCGAGGGGGATCAACTGACGGCGGCGGTCTATGATCTGGCGGAACCGCTGCTGCCGCTGGTGGTGATGGCAACGGCCGACAGCACTTACGAGTCCGGCTTTTGCGGTCTCTTTGCCTACGATGCTTCCGGCACCGGAGCGGTGAATGTGACGTATGACAGCTACAGCGCCGGACCGGGCACTCCGCCGGTGCTGGGTTTTGTGGCCGCCGTTCCTGACTTCACTGTGCAATGGCCGCGGCTGACCGGAGCGTGGCATCTGGAGAGCAGCGTTGATCTGCAGCTCTGGGCGGACGTCACCGTGGGCGGACAGTTGACCGGAGAGACTTTGTTTTTCAAGGAGCCCATGTCAGGGCGGAAGTACTACCGGCTGGCGGAAGGCTGGGCCCAACCCTGAGGTGGGCCGCCCGCAGGAAAATCAGACCAAAAGGTGGGTATTCTGGTCCTTCATGACATCGGCCACGGTGCGGAACAAGGTGGGCAGAGTATAGGGTTTGGGCAGGAAGGAAATGCGGCGCTGGCGGGCCATCTGCATGAGGGAATCCCGGTCGGTATAGCCGCTGGAAAGCAGGGCGCGGAGAGCGGGGTTTCTTGAGAGGAAAATGTCCAGCAGCTGCACCCCATTGCCATCGGGCAGCACGGCATCGGAGAAGATCATGTCGAAATTTCCTGCCGCCTCTTCGAATTGGGCGAGGGCTTCCTTGACACAGAAGGCGGTGGTGACGGTGTAGCCATTCTGAGTCAGGGCGGTGCGGACGAGGCGGTTGACCGCTGCTTCATCCTCCACCAGCAGGACGCGCTGGCCGGCTCCCCGGGGCAGGGATTTCATTTTTTCAGGACGGGTGGTTTCGGGGATCGGGGCGGTGGGTTCCGCCGCCGCGGCCGGGAGGAAAATACGGAAGGTGGTGCCTTGTTCCGGGGTGGACTCCAGACGGATGCCGCCCTGATGTTCCTGGACGATGCCGTAGATGACGGAGAGACCAAGGCCGGTGCCCTCCTGGCCTTTGGTGGTGAAAAAGGGTTCGAAGATATGGTCCTGGATGGCCTGCGGAATACCGCCGCCTGAATCCTTGACGGTGATGGCAGCATACCGGCCTGCCGTGGAGTTGCTGCTGATGAGCGGGAGGGGGCTTTCAGCGGCATCGCGGGCCTCGGTGGAAACCTCGATCATTCCGCCATGCGGCATGGCATCGCGGGCATTGATGCAGAGATTCATGATGATCTGCTCCACCTGCCCGGAATCCGCATGCAGGGTAAGGGTGCCCGGACAGAGCGACATGCGGAGCTCGATATCTTCCCCGATGATGCGGCTCAGCATGCGGGTCATCTCCCGGAGGTGGTCATTGAGATCGAAGGTGGTCTTCTTGACGACCTGTTTCCGGGAAAACGCCAGAAGCTGGCGGGTCAGGGCCGCGGCCTGGTTGGCAGCGCGGTGGATTTCCGTCAGCTCCACCACAGAGGGGTCGGCGGGGTCCAGCCGGGCCAGAATCATGTCGCTGTAGCCGATGATGGGCAGCAGCATGTTGTTAAAATCGTGGGCAATGCCACCGGAAAGCTTGCCCACGGCCTCCATCTTGAGGGACTGTTGGAGCTGGGTCTGCAGGGTGGATTTTTCCTGCTCCGCGCGCCAGCGTCCGAGGGCGGTGAGGATAAGATCCCCAAACATGGTGAGCAGCGTGACGTCATCGGCGGTCCATTCGCGCGGGCCGGCGGTGGCATCGATGCCAAGGTAGCCGGTGCAGCCGTGACCGTCCTGGAGGCTGAGCAAAAGGGTGGCGTAACTGCCGCGCGAATGCGCGAGGGCAGGGAATTGCGCCGCGCTGGAGGCGATGAAAAGACCCCGGCCTCCCGGGTGGGTGGCCGCGGGAGGCAGGGCGGCGGCGGGGACTTGCAGGAAACAGGATTTGGCCGGGGCCACGCCGGCAGCGCAGGATTCGTCGGTGCAACTGACCGTGGTGCCGTCAGGGCTGAACTGCAGCAGATAGGCCCGGCCCAGTTTGAGAAAATCGACGATCGCTTTCAGGGCCTCCGGCAATGGCGTGACGGCATCATCCGGGCGGTGGCGGAGGAATGCCGCGGAGTGGCGGGCGACGAGACTTTCCATGGTGAGGCGGCGAGCCAGGGCTTCATCGGCGCGCCGTCGTTCCTCCACCTCGGCCAGCAGGCGCCGGTTGGTGTGCTGGATTTCCATGGTGCGTTCGGTGACCAGTTCCTCGAGGTGATTTTGATAACGCTGGACCTCGGTTTCGACGAGGCGGCGCTCCGTGATATCGCGGAAAATGAGCACGGCTCCCGCAGTCTCGCCGCGGCTGCTGCGGATGGGGGTGGCGGAATTTTCGATCGGCAGGCAAGTGCCATCGCGGCGCTGCAATAACGTATCCTGGGGGCAGGTGACAAGGCGGCTGTCCAGCAGGGCAGGGCGCACCGGATTGTCCACCGGAAGGCGGCTGATCTCGCTGAAGATGGGGAAGACGTCTTCAATATCACGGCCGGAGGCATCGCTGCTGTTCCATCCGGTCAGGACTTCGGCGAGGGGATTCATGAAACGCACCCTGCCTTCCGCGGTGGTGGCGATGACGCCATCGCCGATGGAGAGGAGCGTGGTCATGAACCATTCCTTGCTCTCCCGGAGGGCGCGTTCGAGGTCGACTTTGTAGAGGGCGATTTCGACGGCGGAGCGGAGGCCGGCTTCCTCGAATGGTTTGACGAGATAACCGGCCGGGGAGGCGATTTTGGCGCGGGCGAGGACGGCGGGATCAGAATAAGCGGACAGGAAAACGCACGGGATATCGTAGTGCTCGCGGATGTGGGTGGCGGCTTCCACGCCATCCATGGGCCCTTGGAGCACGATATCCATCATGATCAGGTCCGGGCGGAACCGGCCGGCTTTTTCAATCGCATCCGGACCGCTCAGGGCAGTGCCGACGATTTCGCAGCCGAGATGCGAAAGGCATTCGGAAATATCGTGGGCAACAATGGCTTCGTCATCGACGACGAGGATGCGGCGGTTCATTCAGGAAATGTGAGGAGAGAGTGGCGGTGCAAAGCGTGGAAAGGGCAGGGGGTCAGAGGCGCATCTTGTATTGGCTTTCCTTGAACTGGATTTCGACTTTGGTGCCGGCGGAACCGTCGAAGGCGAGCTTGCCATTGAGCTGGTCGGTGAGCATCTTCACCAGCCGCATGCCGAGGGACGTGGCTTTGGTGATATCAAATGAATTGTCGATCCCGATGCCGTCGTCCCAGACCATCAGAGCGAAATCGTCGTCGCCCTGCGCCTCATGGAGGCGGATGTAGATGGTGCCGTGGGTCCGGTTGGGGAAGGCATATTTGAGCGCATTGGTGACGAGTTCGGTGATAATGAGTCCACAGGGCAGGGCGGTATCGAGGCCGAGATTCACGTCGCCCACATCGAGCTTCACCTCGCGGTGGGTCCCGGCCGGGGTGTTGGTGCGGATGAGTTCGGCGGTGAGGGTGCGGAGGTAGCCCTGCATGTCGATGGTGGAGACACTTTCCGATTGATAGAGCTTCTCATGGAGCAGGCCCATGGAGCGGATGCGGGCCTCGGATTCCTGGAGCACCTGGCGCAATTGCAGGCTGTCGGTCTGGCGGGTCTGGAGGCGGAGCAGACTGGTCAGGATCTGCATGTTGTTTTTGACCCGGTGGTGGATTTCACGGAGAAGGATTTCCTTTTCCCGGAGGGAGGCGGTGCTTTTGATGGACTCGCGGAGCTTGACCTGGTGCTGCTCGAGGGATTCTACCATGCGGTTGAAGGAATCGGCTAGATCCCCGATTTCGCCGCCGGCGTCGATGTTGGCACGGGCATTGAGCGCCCCGCCGGCCACGCGTTGGGCAAAGGTCTGGAGAGCCCGCAGCGGCTTGATCAGGTTGCGGGCCAGGAAGTAGGCAACGAGAGCCCCGATGATCAAAACCACAGCTCCGGCCATCCCGGTATTCCGGTAAATGGCGGTGATGCTGTCCTGATAGCGGTCGAGCGAAAGACCGAGATGAATCCAACCCCACTGGTTGCCTCCCATAATGCCCGCCCGGCTGTAGTGGAGACATTTGTCCTGCAGATAAAAGGGACTGTTGAGGATGCGGCTGCGGTTTTGGTCCTCCGGGCCGGGATACCACACTTTGCCTTTCAGAGGGAGACGTTGCCAGTGATCCTGACCGTTGGCATTGAGGGTGTGGACGAGGGAGTCGCCATCCTTGAGCGTGACCACCAGATACACCACATTTTTTTCACGTTGCAGGGTGGAGAGGCAATGATCCACCACGGCGCTGAGGCGTTGCGCGGTGACATCGCGCCCGATGTCATGTTCTATGGACTGAGCGAGGGAGCGGGCCTCGCCTTCCAGTTCGGTTTGCACGGAATACTGGCGCTGCAGCACCATGATCACGGCGAACACGCCGACGCTGAGCACCGCGACCAGCCAGGCCATCAAAGTGACCCGCCGCAGAATACTGGAGCGCTTGGGCTGGTTATCAGGAATCATGGACGTGAGGCCGGTTTGGCCGGAACAGAACTTTGGAGTTTGGTGGGAGCCGGGAGCGCCATCGGCACGGGTTCGGCAGGTGGTTTACCCCGATCCGCCAGCAGGGCCCTCATGTTGTCGAAAGCCACCTCCTCCACCGGGATCAGCGCGCCGGGTTCCTCACCAAAGTCCCAGGTCAGGCGGCGGGCCTGCTCGATGACGCGGCGTTGGTCCTCCGGCGGGAGGTTGAGGCGGCAGGCCACCACCTGGCCTGGCAGTTCCTTGGATTTCACCAGAGTCGTCAGCCTGGCCGGGATCTGCACTGGATTCTGTGCCACCACCGATTGATAGGCGGCCACCGAGACCACGCAGGCATCGGCTTCCCCGAAAAACACAGGCAGCACGGCCTCCCGGGCCTGGGTCACAGTCTGGTAGCGGGCAAAACTCTGGCGCTGCATCCCGGTGCCCACCGCAATGGCGGTATCCAGCCAATAATCCACCAGGTTGCCGCACCCGTCACGATGGACCAGCAGGGTGCGGTTTTCCAAGTCCCTCAGGCTTTGGATGCCCGAGGTGTTGGAGACCAGAAGCACAAAGCGGGTTTCCCAGCGTCCGCTGCGCGTCGCGAGGAGGAGGGGCTTGAGATTCAGTTCCCGGGCGCGCTCCACCACTTCATAGCCATGCAGAGGGAATAATTCGGCGCCTCCCGATTGAATGGTGCTGGAGAGTTCACCCCAGGATTCCGCTCCGAGCAGATTCCCCGCGGACGAGTTCAGTTCCGTATCCGCCGGTCTCGCAAACGAGGTGCAGAGGCTGCGGGCGATGTTATGAATGGGGTCTGCCAGCCCGGTGCGCCACGAGACTGGCAGTTCAGCCAAATAGCTGACCCGGAGGACGGAGGGAGCGGGCGTTTCGGCTGGGGTGGGAACCATTCCGACCCACAAACCTAAAGCGGCAAACCCTGCCGTGGCCCATGTGCTGCCCCCACGGCGCACCAAGCCAGCCGGGGCTTCAGGGAGGTCGGGAGGGAAGGAGGGCATATCTTGAATATCAAAGCTAAGGGATCAGCTGTAATTTTCAAGTTTATTGTAATTATAATAATTTGGGGTGCTGTTCTACTTTTCAGCCGCCCGTCCCACCGGGTGGAGCGCTCCCTGACTTCAGCCAAAAGCATGCAAAAATCCAACTTCCAACGCCAGCACTTCCCGCACATTGGTCGCCAGGTTCCGGCGCAGTTCATCAACCGCTTTTAGGCGCAAGTGCAGTTCCTCATCGCTGAGAGTGGCGGCCACCCGCTCCGTGACGGCTGCGTAGCCCGGCAGGTCCAAGGTCGTCAGCCCGTGGCGGCGGCGCAGTAATTCCCCCAGCCAGGTGAACAGCACCCCCACCAGGGCATTCCGCTGTTCCGCACAGGCGCCTTCGGTCAAGTCATCGTAATAGTCCTTTCGTTCCTTCAGCCACATGCCGTCCGTGCTGCGGCCGTAGCGTTCCGTTTCCTCCTTCAGACTCTCCTTGTGGTCCTGCTCGATTTCCCCGCGGAGCCCGGTGATGATCCGCTGGAAATCACCCAGCAGCCCCATGGCCCGGGTTGGATTGGGTTTACCGGCGCTGAAGTAGGCCGCCAGCGCATCGACGAGCTCCTGCTGAGGGGGCGTAAGGGTGATCCCCCCCGCCTGGGGCCGGAAGATGGGTAATTGCAGGCATCTTGACCGCACCGTGTCCAAAAGTTGCTCCGGAGCCCGCGTCAGCAGCAGAATCAGGGTGTCGGGAGGCGGTTCTTCCAAGGTTTTCAGGAAAGCATTGGTGGCTTCCACGGTCATCCGGTCCGCTTCGCTCAGGATGATGATTTTCTGCCCTCCATCTGCGGTGGAAAACTGCACGTGGCGGATCACTTCGCGCACCGGATCGATTTTGATGCGGCGGATTTTTGACTCCGGTTCCAGCACCATCGCGCCATGTTTCCGCAAATCATCCAAAGATTCCGCCCCGGTCCAGCCGTTCACCAAGCAGGCCAAATCGACCGCCAAGCGGTGCAGATCGGCCATCTCCGGTCCGCTGACCAACAGGGCATGGGCCAGCCGCCCATTTTCGTGGGCGGACCGCACCAGGGCGAGAGCTTTATCAGGAGCAAAGGCCATGTCCGCGTTCCATCAGGGTTTTTACAATCTGCGCGTGCAGCGCTTCCGGTGGCAACGCTGCATCCAGGAGACAAAATCGTTCCGGTTCCCGGCGGGCGAGGTCCAAATACCCCTGACGCACGGTGTCGTAAAACGACTCCTCTGCCTGCTCCATCCGGTCCCGCCGGTCCGCATGGCGCGCCCGGGCCCGGGCCAGGCCCGTGGCCGCATCCAGATCCAGCAGGAACGTCACATCCGGCCGGCATCCGCCCGCCGCGAAATCATTGACTGCCGCCACCAACTCCGCCGGCAGCTCGCGCCCAAGGCCCTGGTAAACGGTGGTGGAATCCAAAAACCGGTCTGCCACCACGATCCCGCCACGGGCAAGGAACGGTTGGATCTTTTCCCTGACCAACTGGGCCCGGCTCGCCGCGAACAGCAGCAGTTCAGCCTCCCGCGTCATTGCTCCATTCTCCGGGTGGTACTTCAGTAAATGCCGGATCACCTCCCCGATCGCTGTTCCGCCGGGCTCCCTGACATGGAGCACGTCGCGTCCTGCCTGCTCCCAATACGTCATCAGCAGCCCGATCTGCGTGGACTTCCCGCATCCCTCCCCGCCTTCAAAACTGACAAAAAATCCGGCCATTGCTGCAAATGAAATAATAGCGCGGCAGGGACCGTCCCTCCCGCGCGCCCCGTCCTACACGCCCCGCCCGTCCCGTGCCATGGAAAAAGCGCCCGGCTTTTCAACGGCTGGCCAAAGGGATTCACGATGCCCGGTCAGAAAAGCCAAGCTATCTGCGCCTGTTTCCGGCAAAATATTCCCGCAAACAATAACCGTCGCGTAGCAGACTGGGCAAACGTTTGGCGGGCTAACGTAGCACCGGCCCTTGTATCCTGGCTCAACTCAACGCCAACGCTTCCACCGCCGTGGCTCCGCCATGCACCACGGCGTGGAGGCGCTTCAGCATAAGCAGGGGATTGGGCTGCATCCAGACGTTGCGTCCGATGGCAATTCCGGCTCCGCCTGCTTTGATGGACTGTTCCACCATGGTCAGAATGCCGGCTTCATCGCTGGCCGCTCCACCGAGCACAACCACGGGGACGAAACTGGCTTCGACGATCTTTCCAAAGGCAGCGGCGTCGCCCGGCCAGGCGGTTTTCACCACATCGGCTCCCAGTTCGGCTGCCGCGCGCACCGCGAATCCAATGTGCTCCGGGGTGTAGTGGGCGGATTGCCCGAGGCCGTAGGGCAGGGATTCGATGATCACCGGAAAGCCCGCCGCATGGCATTCGCTGAGGAGCGCGGCATTCTCACGGAACATCTGCGCCTCGTTCGGGTGGTGGGGGTAAAGCATGCTCATGACGGCATGGGCACCCACGGCATCAGCTTCGGTGGCCCCGTAGGTCATATAAGCACCCAGATCCGCGTGACCGGTCAGCGCAGGTTTATAAACATCCGCCCGCAGACAGACGGCTTTGCCGGCCAGTTGAGGCTGGAAGGCGCGGGCCACACCGTAATTCACCACAAATCCATCGGCATAGGCGCTGAGGGATTCGATCACTGCGCCCATATCTTCGAGGCCGGGCACGGGGATGGCGGTGCCGTGGTCGATGGGAACGATGATCGTGCGGCCATCCGCTTGGAAAAAGGGCGAGGGCAGGAGGGAATCGGTGCTCATCATGGCCTCTACAGCCGCCCGGCCTCGCGTTCCATGGAAAAAATGCTCCACCAGGCACAGTCGATGCTTTTCAGAAATGAGAATCTCTGATACCAATTAAAACAATATGAAAACCAACCGCAACCGCTCCAACCGCCGCAGCCATGACTTGCTGCGGGAGTTCTTTGCCTGTGCCGTGGTGATCGCCGCCATCAAGTCAGGTCAGCCCAACAGCCCGCTCGTGACCAAATCCCCGGACACCCCATCACCGTCCGGCCGGATTTGAGTCTGCGGGCCGTCCTTGAAACGGCTGGGAATGGTGACAAAACCGGCACGGGAAAAAGTCGGTGCGCGTCACGGAATGCGTTGTAATCTGACGTCAGGAATTCCAACCATCATCCGCGCTAAAACGATGAAAATTCACCAGGTCAAAGTTTATTACCGGGTGCACTCCAGGGACGAAGTGCAGGGCAGCAGCACTCCACTGCAACTGGCCACGGAAGTCTTTACCGATGAGCCGACCGCAGGGCGCTATTTGCAGGACCGGCATACCCGCTACACGGTCCTGCAAGTGGCAGAACGAAGCGATGGCGCAGTGATTGCCTCGCTGGAGAAAAAGCATCCATGGCACAGCGTGGCCATCGATCAGCTGGAGTGGGTGATCTGAGCGGACGGCGCGGGGCAGAGGCTAATTGAAGGGGCAGGGGCGTTCCTCTCCGGTGGAATGGAGTGACGTTGGACCGGACGGGTCTTGCGCCATGCACAAAAAACCCGGAAGGCGGGGCCTTCCGGGTTTTTTGATCGGCGCCGGCAGAAGCCGGACACCTGCGCTTGAGATATCAGTTCAGCCCCGCGCCGGGCTGACTGCGTCAGGAATGCAGGGCGCTTGGGCGCGCCTTGCGGTCACGGGTTACTTTTTGCCAGCTTTCTTGGCGGCCTTTTTGGCAGGAGCCTTCTTGGCGGGCGCTTTTTTAGCAGGGGCTGCCTTCTTTGCAGGAGCAGCTTTTTTGGCAGGGGCTGCCTTCTTGGCTGCGGCCTTTTTGGCGGGGGCTTTTTTAGCAGGAGCTGCCTTTTTGGCAGGGGCAGCTTTCTTGGCTGCGGCTTTCTTTTTAACGGCCATGGTGGTTTGGTTTTGTTGTGTGGCTCTGACAGACTGGCTCCCCTGGGGGACCCGGAGCATGCCGGCCACGGCTTTGGCTTCCCCCGGGGTCAACGTGACCCTGGAGAGAATTTGTTCGATCAGGTCCGCGGGGCGCCCGTGGAAGACCTGGGTGACGAGATCATGGAGATAACGGCCGACCGTCACTCCCCTCGTTTTTTTGGCAAAATAGATGTTCGACCTTCCCTGATATTTTTTCCTGACGTGCCCTTTCTGCTCCAGCTTCTGCAGCACCGCCAACACTGTGGTGTAGGCGCGGGGCTTGCCATCAGGCAGCTGATTCCACACTTCATGAACAGTCGCCCCGGTGCTGGCCCATAGAATGGAGAGCACTTGAAATTCGAGGTTCGATGGATGCGCTGTTTTCATGCTAGAAAATTCTGCGGAGCGTTTCCGCAGGAGGGACGGGCGAGCCTTCGGCAGACTGCTACTACCACTCTAGTAATCGGGTCAACAAAATATTAAGGACATCAGTATATTTTACTTGTTAGAAGTGCTTTTAGTGGCCTGTTTTGCCTCCCGGTTGCTTTCCTGACGTGTTTTTCGCGGTCATCGGTGTTTCCTTTTTCGCCGCTAGGCTGGACTTTGGTGGGGCAGGAATCCGCCTCTCCCGGCGGCGGGCATCTCTTGCGCGCGCGGAAGGGGCCCGCTAAACTCCCTCTGTTCCTAACTCTGACAATTCCTTCCATGATTACCGATTTCACCGCGCTTTCGTTTGAGATCCCCGCCCGCGATGCCCTGGGCCGCGAACATGTGGAAGGCAAACTGGTGGCTGCGGAGGCGTGCCTGCAATTTTATTGGCGCTTCCGCGACCGCACCTTCAAGCGCACTGGCGAGGACATGCGGTTGATTGAAGTGGCCTACACCAATGTGGAAAGTGTGATGCTGAAAATGACTTTCTTCTGGTTCAACCCACGCCTGTTGCTGAAGTTGGCAGATCCCCGGCCGCTGGGGGAAGTGCCGGGCAGCCAGGTGGGAGCAGCGACGCTGATGCTGACCGGCAGTGATGCGGTCGCGGAAGCCCGGGCTTTCCTGAAGATGATGGACTACCGGAAAAGCGATGCCATCGCCAATGCCCGCATCACCCGGATGTCAGATCTGGATGACCAGCGGCGCAGTCTTTGACGCTTGCTGCAAAGTAGTCTCTCCGTGCCCGGTGAGCCGGGAAGGTCCACCTGCCGCGAATTGCCAATGGAGGCTATGATCGGGCAACGAGGATCTCGCCCATCCCTGCCGGGCTTCAAATCGGGTTTGCCAGGGGCCCGTCCCTATGCCCCGCGCACCATGCGGCACAAAAAAGCGGCCTCCCTTTTCCAAGGGAGGCCGCTGCGTTGAATGTTGGAGGGAATGACGTGGCTTAAGCCTTCACTTCATCCACTTTGAGGGGACGATAGCCGCCGATGCCCTTGAAGTAGAGCATGAGAAGCAGATAGATGACGGCCATAGTGACGGGAATGAAGGCATCGGCCTTCAGGGTCTTGCGGTCTCCCACGATACTGGCGTCGGCAATGATCTGCTGTTCGGGGCTGCGGGTGGCCGCAGTCTGGGCGGCATTCAGCTTGGTTCCATCCAGACCGGTGACTTCCTTGAGGAAGAGGAAGCTGCTTGGCTTGCTGGCTTTGTTCGCTTCGTAGATTCCGGGGTTGGTTGCCTGGAGGTTCTCTACAGTGAAGCGGTCTTTCGCATAACCCAGACCAGGTCCGCCCAGCAGACCGGCGGACATCATACCGATACCGCCCATGATGGACATCGCGATGGCTCCGGTGCGGGGGAAGCGGTCACCTACGACGGCCAGCATGGTGGGCCAGAAGAAGGTTTTGCCGATGGCGTAAACGGACAGGGCGATGAGGGCTCCGGCGAAGCTGGTGATGGCGCTGACCATGTTCAGTCCGACAATGGCGAAGAGGGAGCAGATGAGCAGGATGCCGATGGGGGAGATCTTCAGCTTGGACTCGATGAAGTGACCGCAGAAGCGCAGACCGAACATGAGGAGGGAGGTGAAGACGAAGAGAATCTTGCCCTGGGTAGGGGAGAGGATGTTGCCGGTGATGTTCTGAATCCAGCTGTCCGTGCCCAACTCCACCGCGCCGACGAGGGCATGGGTCATGAAGAGAATGAAGAGCAGGAAGGAACCAATCGCGAAGCTGGTCTTGCCGGCGACGATACCCCAGAGAGCGAGGGCGATGCCGAAAGAGATCCACATCCATTTGTCGCCGGAGAAGAAATCACTGTTGGTAAGGAGCCCGAGGAAGGGCCCCATGGCGTCCTTGAAGAAAAGGGCGATCAAGGCGCAGGCGACGAGGGCTCCGAGAATCCCGACTTCCTTCATCATGTCCCAAAGATTGAGGCCTTTTTCGGAAGCTTCGGACTGCGGGAACTTCTGCCCCATGAAGGCGAGGCCGTAAAGAATGGTAGGGATGAGGAAGAGGCCGAGCTGGATTTTCCAGCTCACGTCGCCCATGGTCCAGCCGATCACACCGCCGATCACCATCCCGGCCGGCCAGGAAGCGTGGAGAATATTCAGATAGTGGGTCCGGTTGTTCGGGAACAGCGTGGAGACGAGGGGATTCGCCACGGCTTCGAGCGTGCCGTTGGCCAGCGCGAAGACGAAGGTGCCCAGATACAGATACAGATAGGCCGTATCCTGCGCCTGCCCTTTGGTGGCGGCGAAGGTGATGAAAGCGGAAAGGACATGGAAGAAGAAGGCGGCGAAGATCAGCTTGCCGTAACCGATCTTGTCCACCACGACGCCCCCGATGATGATACCCACGCAGAACCCGGTGAGACCGGCCCCGCCGATGGCACCCAGTTGCGCTCCGGTGAAACCGAAGTCAGCCGCCCAGTTGCCCAGGATGCCGCCGCGGACCCCGAAGCCGATACCGGCCGCGAGAATGGCTAGAAAGCCGGCCCAGAGGAGCCGCTTTGCGTTTGGTGTGATTCCTTCTTCGCTCATAATATTTTGGATGGTTTCCGGTTTTGAATTGTTTTGTAATCAGGAGAAGCCGGCACGGGGGTTCCGGGCTGTGGGGGCGAAGGATGGCCACTTGCTTCCTGTCCCACAAGCAGAAAAGCACGGGTTACCGATTTGCGGGGTGGCGGCGCGCGCGCCAGGTGGCCGCAGCTGCGTAGACCCCAAAGGCGGCCAGCACATTGGTCAATCCCCACAGGGATTCCTGCCGCCGGTTCTGCAGCAGATAACTCAGGACATAAACCATCGCAGCGAGGAACAGGAGGGCCGTCCATGGATAACCCCAAGCCTTGTAAGGACGGGGCAGGGCAGGTTCGCGCCATCTTAGATGCACCACTCCCCAGACCGTCAGCATCAAGACCAGTTGCAGGGAGAATTCGGTCGCGGCCAGGATCTGCGGGACATCAGCCAGCATCAGCAGCACGATGGCAAAGCCGCCTTGGAATAGCGTTGCGGCCCATGGCACGCCCCGCGCGGTGGTCAGCGCCAAAGGAGCGAGCAGTTCATGATCCTGCCCCATCGCCTGGGCCACCCGGGGCCCGGCCCAGAGCAGCCCGCTGAGCGAGGAGGCCAATCCGGCAGCAATCAATCCTGCCACCAGCCTGGCCCCATGGTCTCCGAAGATATGCTGCGCCGCCACAAATCCGACATCCGCCTGCCCGCTCAGCGCAGCCAGTGGTGTGCTGTGCAGAAAGGCCGCATTCAGGGTGACATATAATAGGGTGACCACCACGGTCCCTCCGAGCAGGGCGCGGGGCACGGTATGGGCCGGATTCTCCACCTCCCCGGCGATGTAACACGCGGCATTCCATCCGCTGTAGGCATACAGGACAAAAATGAGACTGATGGGAAAGGCAGGCTGGGCCATCAGCGCTCCGTCTCCTGGCTGCGGCCAGAACGATAAGGCTGCCGGGTCCTTCACCAAAAACCCGGAGAGGGCCAAGCCGCCCACCAGCAGCACTTTCATCAGAGTCAGCCCGGTTTGAACCCTTCCACTGGCCTGCACAGAAATCAGGTGCAGCGCCGTCATCGCGACAATAATCCCCACCGCCCATATATAATAGGTGATCTGGGCCGATCCGAAGCATTCCCACCCGGTGGCACTGGCCGCATAATTGGCAAAAAAGGCCCCACTGACCGCGATGGGGGCAGGGAATCCGACGGTCAGCGAGGTCCATCCGCTCAAAAATCCCACCGCAGGATGAAAAACACGGCCCAGCAAATGATATTCCCCGCCCGAACGGGGCAGGGCCGCCGTCAATTCCGCGTAATTCACCGCCCCGCACGCCGCCAGTAATCCCCCCAGCACCCACAGCAGGAGCACCGGAAAGGCCGACGGCACCGCTGCTACCTGATACCCCAGACTCCCGTAAATGCCGGTGCCGATCATGGTCCCCACCACGATGGCACGGGCGGCAGGGAGTTTTACGCGGTGGGGAGACGGCATATCCGGAGCCAAGCGCCGACTCTTCCCGCCTGCAAATCCGCATTCAACCCGCCTGATCGGCCGCCATTCTGCCTATCCGCGAAACCCCGAAAATCCAGTTGCACCTCCCTGGTTTGGTCTTAGTCTGGGAGTGCGGGATAGAGCAGCCCGGTAGCTCGTCAGGCTCATAACCTGAAGGTCGCTGGTTCAAATCCAGCTTCCGCAACCATTTCAAACCCCTGTAACTCAAGTAGTTGCAGGGGTTTTTTGTGCCTTGGGAGACCCGGTCGCGCCGGAATGGATGATCCGTGCTGCATGGAGGGCTACGGCAAAGACTGCTCCCCCATGAAGCCAATCGGGGGATCACCTGAAAACCTCCGCGCATTTTCCATGGCGGCGGGGAATTTCCCCGCTAAGCTCCGCGCCCTATGTTACAGGCAGGAATCGTCGGTCTCCCCAATGTGGGCAAATCCACTATGTTCAACGCAGTCACCCGCTCCCGGAAGGCGGAGGCGGCGAACTACCCCTTTTGCACCATCGAGCCCAATCAGGGCGTGGTCGTGGTGCCGGACGAGCGGCTGGACGTGCTGGCCAAGATTTCCCACACCAAGAAGATCATCCCCGCCGCCATCGAATTTGTCGATATCGCCGGCCTGGTGAAAGGCGCGGCCAGCGGCGAAGGCCTGGGGAATCAATTCCTCAGCCACATCCGCGAAGTGGACGCCATCATCCAGGTGGTGCGTTGTTTCGAGGACGAAAACGTCCATCACGTCAGTGGTTCCGTGGATCCCCTGCGCGACATCGAAGTCATCAATACCGAACTCGTCCTCGCCGACCTCGCCAGCGTCGAGCGTCGCATTGAGCGCGGTCAAAAGAAAGCCAAAGGCGGCGACAAGGAAGCCCAGGCCGAAGTGGCCCTCTGCCAGAAACTCCTGCCCCACCTCAACGACGGCAACCCCGCCCTCACCGCCGTCCTGACCGATGAGGAACGGAAGCTCGCCAAAGGCCTCTTCCTCCTTTCCAACAAACCCACCATCTTCGCCTGCAACGTCAGCGAAGCCGAGCTGGCCCAGGCCATGAGCGACCCCGCCGCGCATCCCTTCGTCGGCAAGGTCATGGAATACGTCAAAGCCAGCCATAGCGCCGAAGCCGTCGTCATCAGCGCCGCCATCGAGTCCGAACTCACCGAACTTTCCGCCGAAGAAGCCGCTGACTATCTGAAGGACCTCGGCGTTTCCAACAGCGGCTGCAGCGACCTGATCCGCTCCGTCTATCATCTCCTCGGCCTGCGCACCTACCTGACCACCGGCGAAAAGGAAACCCGCGCCTGGACCATCCGCATCGGCGACAAAGCCCCCGCCGCCGCCGGCGTCATCCACAGCGATTTCGAGCGCGGCTTCATCGCCGCCGAAATCGTCGCCTACGCCGACCTTGTCGCCGCCGGCAGCCACAGCAAAGCCAAGGAAGCCGGGAAAGTCCGCATCGAAGGCAAGGAATACACCATGCAGGACGGCGACGTGGTGGACTTCCGGTTCAATGTGTGAGGCGGCGGAGCCGCACCAACAAAGTAGCCATCATCGCTCCGCGTGATGAGCCATCGACTTGTGTCTTTTCCCACATCGTAGAATGCTGGTAGCAGGCCGATGTCTTTTTTCCAAACCGTGTCGCCGGCTCATCACGCGGAGCGATGATGGCTACTTTGCCTTGCCAATCGCGCAGCGGCCGCTCCGGTGCGTTGACCTTCATGTCCTCCGAAACTCTTGCTCAACTCCGTGCCGGTGCTCTCCACGGTACCACGCGACTCGATCTTTCCGCGGACCTGACCACGGTCCCGCCGGAAATTCTGACGCTGGCGGGTTCCCTGGAGATCCTGAATCTCTCCAATAACCGTCTGACGGATCTCCCGGACTGGCTGCCGGAACTGAAAAAACTGCGCGTCCTTTTCTGCTCGAACAATCCCTTCCGGCATGTTCCAGAAATTCTCGGGCAATGCCCCGCGCTGGAGATGATCGGTTTCAAATCCTGCCAAATCGAAACCTGTTCCCCCGCAGCGCTTCCGGCCGTGCTGCGTTGGCTGATCCTGACCGATAACCGGCTTTCCTCCGTGCCGCCGGAACTGGGTTCCCGCGCCCGGCTGCAAAAACTCATGCTGTCAGGGAACCGCCTGACCACGCTCCCTCCGGAGCTAGCCCACTGCCGGAATCTCGAACTGCTGCGGCTGGCGGCGAATCAGTTTGAAGCCTTTCCGGAATGGCTGTGGGACCTGCCGTCGCTTGCCTGGCTGGCGGTTGCGGGTAATCCCTGCACGCAGATCCCCGCCTCGCCGGAGAAACTGATCCAGGAGATTCCATGGAGCGAACTAACGATGGGTCCGCTGCTGGGGGAAGGCGCTTCGGGCTTGATCCATCAGGCGGCGTGGACGCCGGATGCCGGCCAGCCGCCCCGCGAAGTGGCCGTGAAATTATTCAAAGGTGCCATGACGAGCGACGGCCTGCCCACCAGCGAAATGGCGGCCTGCCTCGCCGTCGGCGGGCATCCGCAATGTGTCGGGGCCATTGGCAGGATAGTCGTTCATCCCGGCAACATGGAGGGGCTCGTCATGCCGCTGCTCGACTCCGGCTACCGTCCGCTGGCGAGTCCGCCGAGTTTGGAGTCCTGCACGCGCGATATTTATGCGCCGGATTGCCGGTTATCCATCCGGCAGGCCCTTGCTCTCATCACCCATATCACCACAGCGGCGGCGCATGTTCATTCCCTCGGGTTCCTGCATGGCGATCTCTACGCGCACAATGTGCTGCATTCCCTGGAAGGCAGGGCGTTGTTGAGCGATTTCGGCGCGGCTTCCTCCTATCCGCCGGGCGACACTGCCAAAATTGAACGCATCGAAGTCCGGGCGCTCGGTATTCTCATGCAGGAAATTCTCGATCATTGCGTGGATCACACCCGCTTGCCCGCCATCCTCCATGCCTTGCCCGCGCTTTGTATGAAGCCCGAAGCTTCAACTCGGCCCGGCTTCCGCGAGATCGCCGCAATGCTCCAGGACGCTGGTGGTCAATCCTCATCCTGATTGCGCGACCAACGGTCCTGCGCTATGAATCCGGCATGACTGCGATCGAATCCGTCAGGAATCTTCCCCTCCACGAAAAGCTCCAGGTCATGGAGGCGATCTGGGATGATCTCACTGGTGAAGCCTCGCCGCTGGAAATTCCCGATTGGCATCGGGATATTCTGGATGAGCGGGCGGCGATGGTTCTTGATGGGAAGGCGAAGTTTTTGGATTGGGACGTCGTTAAACAGCAGCTGATCGAGACGACGGCATGAGGTTGGAGATCTTGGAGGAGGCCGGGGATGATTTGATGGAGGGGTGGCGGTTTTATGAGCGGAGGGAAGCCGGATTGGGGCAGTATTTTTTAACGAGTCTGATCGCCGATATCGAATCGCTGAGGGTTTTTCGTCCGCTGCTGTCGAAGCGGTATCTGGTATTTCAAAGGGCATTTTCGAAGCGCTTTCCTTTTGCGATCTACTTCACACTCGAAGGGGATTTGCTACGGATTCACGCGGTGCTGGATTGCCGCCGTCACCCTTCGTGGACCCGGAAAAAGTTGAAGAAGCGCTAGAAACCCTGAAGGCGAACGCCCCGGCGCCCGCGCTTGTGAAATTTTTCACAAATCCCCTTGCCGCTCCCCGTCGCAGCTTGAATATGAAACCGCCCGCTTCCGGGCTTGTTTGATCTTCAACCGCCCGCCTGCTTGAGTTCGCTCGATCTGCTGATTTTCGTCCCGCTTGCTGCCGCTCTGGCCATGGCAGCGGGCGCTCCTGCCCGGTGTTCAGCTCTCGCTGCGGCCTTGGTCAATCTAGGGATTACCGCGTGGCTGCTGTCCAGATTCAACTATGCCGACGGGGCGAGCTTTCAGTTTCAGGCCGCCCGTATGGTCCTGGAAAACCCGAAAATCGGCTTCAATGTCGGGATCGACGGGATGAGCCTGATCATGGTGCTGCTTACCGGTCTGGTCACTCTCGCCGCCGTGCTGATGAAACCGGCGAAAGCGGGCGGCGAAGCCCTCTATTACAGCAGCAGCCTTCTGATCGCAGCCGGAGCCATGGGAGCGTTTATCGCCACCGACCTGTTCTTCTTCTACGCCTTCCACGAGCTGGCCCTGATCCCGACCTTCCTGATGATCGGGATGCGCGGTACCGGGGATAACCGGGATGCCGCTTGGAAAATCACCATCTACCTCGGTCTTGGCAGCCTCGTCCTGCTGGCTGGTCTGGCGGCGCTCGTCATCAATGCCAGCGGCACCGGCATCACCACCTTCGACATGGCGGAACTCCGCCAGCTTGCTCCGAAGATTGCTCCGGCCACCCAAGAGCCGATTTATCTCACTATTCTGCTGGGTTTTGGCGTCCTGATCTCGCTGTTCCCCTTCCACTCCTGGGCCGCTCCGGCTTACGCGTCCGCCCCCGCCCCGACTGCCATGCTCCATGCCGGGGTATTGAAGAAATTCGGTCTCTATGGCTTGCTGAGGGTCGCGGTTCCCATGCTCCCAGCCGGTTTCCACGCCGAGTGGATCCAGCATCTTCTGCTGGTGCTCCTGCTCGGAAACATTCTCTTCATCGGCCTCGTCACCATTGCTCAAAAGGAATTGGATTTCACCCTTGGGAATTCCTCGGTGATGCACATGGGCTACGTTTTCCTCGGCATCGCCAGTGGCACCGCGGTCGGCTACAGCGGAGCGGTTTTCCTGATGTTTGCCCATGGCGTGTCCATCGCCTTGCTCTTCGCGCTTTGCTCCCAGGTCCGGGAGAAAACCGGCACCCTTCAACTCGCCCGGCTCGGCGGATTGGCTAAATTTGCCCCTTTCCTGGGCCTTAGCTTCGCCATGGCTGCTTTTGCCAGCATCGGCCTCCCCGGATTCGCCAACTTCGCGGCGGAAATCATGGTCTTCCTTGGTGGTTTCGCCGAAAAACCAGCGGATCACCTCGGCCCGCTGCAGATCACCACCATCCTCGCACTCTGGGGGGTGGTCATCAGCGCCGTTTATATGCTGCGCGCCTTCCGGAAAGTCTTCCAAGGCGAGCCGGCCGAAGTCTGCACCACCGCCACCGATCTCTCCTTCGCCTCCCGCCTTCCCATCCTGCTCCTTCTCGTCGCCCTGCTCACCACCGGCTTCGTCCCCGAGCTGCTCATGAAGGCCATCCGCCCGTTCGCCCAGGCGCTCGCGGCCCTGAACTGACCGCCCCCGCCCGTTTCCTCCGTTTTCCACTTTTGACCACCCTTTAGAAAATGCCGGCCTATTATCTGGAAGTTGCGGTCGTGATCCTCGGCCTCGTCCTGCTCATGCTGGAGGCCTTTGCCGCCGGTGGGGACAAGCGTTTTGTTGGCCACCTCGCCATCGCGGGCTTGGGGGCGATCCTCGTCGGGCTTTTCTTCGTCAATACCACGCCGGGCACCTCCTCCTTCTGGCAGTTTTACACCGCCGATTCCCTCGCGATGACCTACAAGGTCATCGCCCTCGTCTGCACCATCCTCGTCCTTATTCTCGGACTCGACTACATCCCTGTTCTCGAAAAATTCACCGCGCGGATCGGCGGACGCGGGGCTTGGGGCGAGTTCTTTTGTCTCCCTGTATTCATCTGCGCCGGTATGATGTGGATGGCCTCCGCCACCGATCTCACCAGCATCTTCGTCAGCCTTGAAACCGTCACCATCGGTCTCTACGTCATGGTCACCTTCATGCGGCGCAACGTGGGTTCGCTCGAAGCCGGCGTCAAATACCTCATCCTCGGCGCGCTCAGCACCGGGTTCCTCGTTTATGGCTTCACCTGGCTCTACGGTATCACCGGCCAGACGAACCTTGCAGCCATTGCCGACAAACTGAACTCGGGCACCGTCGCCACCGCGCCGGCCATGTTTTCCTTCGCGCTGATCCTCGTCGCCCTCGCTTTCAAGGTTGGGGCCGTGCCGCTGCACTTCTGGATTCCGGATGTCTACCAAGGCGCCCCTACTCCCATCACGGCCTTCCTTTCCGTCGGATCCAAGGCCGCCGGTTTCATCGTCACCACCCGCCTGATTGCGCCCTACCTGAACGCCGAAGCCCTCACCCACAACGCCACCGCGATCCTCCTCGCCGTCGCTTGCGCCACCCTCCTCGTCGGGAATCTGGCCGCCATTCCGCAGAGCAATTTCAAACGCCTGCTCGCCTACTCTTCCATCTCCCACGCCGGCTTCCTCGTGCTCGCCCTCGGCAGCGGAGCCACCGGTGGATTCGGCCTCCAGCCCTCGCAAATCGTGGCCTTCTACATGGCGGCCTACCTGTGCATGACCCTGCTGGCTTTTGCCGTACTCATCGTCGTCAGCCGCGTTACCGGCAGCGATGACCTCAGCGCCTTCAACGGACTGCATCAGCGTTCCCCTTTCCTTGCCTTCGCTCTGGTCGTCGCCATGGCCTCCCTCGCCGGCGTCCCGCTCACCGTTGGTTTCCTTGGGAAATTTTTCGTTTTCGGAGCCGCCGCCGCCCACCAACTCTGGCTCCCCCTCGTCTTCGCCGTCATCGGCGCCGCCGCTGGCTTCTACTACTACCTGAAAGTCGTGCGGAACATGTACTGGAACCCGCCTGCCACCGCTGCAGTGGAAGCCATCCCGGTGGCCCTCCTCACCAAGATCACCATGCTGGTTCTCATCGCCGCCACCTTGATCTTTGGCGTTTATCCGCAGCCGTTGCTGCACTTCCTCAAGTAGAACTTGGCCCGGGGAATACGCCCCGCTCCTGCTGGAAACAGGCCCGACAAGTCCTATAGGTCATCCGCGACCTATCAGTCCTCTGCTCCCCCACTCCCATGACCTTCTGGCAATCCTTCAACGAGTGGATGAACACGCCTTTCCTGCACTGGGGGAAGCTCACCCTCGACCCTTGGAAGCTGGTCGGCTACACCGGTGCCCTCATGTTCGCCCTCCGTTGGGTCGTCCAGGCGATCTACCGCAGGCGCACCGGCCACAACATCATGCCGACCGTTTTCTGGATCATCTCCCTGGTCGGAGCCGGCCTGACCACCCTCTACTTCATCTTCGGCAAAAACGACTCCGTCGGCATCATCCAAAACGCCCTCCCCGCCAGCGTCGCGCTTTACAATCTGATTCTTGATCTCCGGCACAAAAAGGCGGCGAAACAGACTGCATAATCGCCACCGTCTCACGAAAACAAAATGCTGGCGACAAACGCCTTCACGTGAGTCGAGATCGCTCCCTGCTGGCGGGTCACCACCACCAACTCCCGTTCAAAAGTTTCCGGCAGCGGCCACACCTTGAGTTGCTTTTTGCGGGGGAATCCGGCAATGGCCCGCCTCGGCACCATGGCCACGCCCAGCCCCAGAGCGACCAGATGAATGATCAAATCAAAACTGTCGAATCCGGCGATTCTCTCCGGAGCGATGGCGCACTTCCGCAGCCACGCATCCATATCCTGACGTGTCTGCATCGCCGGGGATAACATCAACCATGGCGCAGCCTCCAACTTCTGCCTCAACGATTTCGTCCACCGCGGCGGCGCCTTGTCGGTTGGCACGGGAACTTCGTATCCCGCCGGCGCGATCATCACAAACTGGTCTGCCATGCGGTGTGTAATCCGGCATCCCGGCGGCAATTGACGTGGTGCGCCCAACACCCCTGCATCCAGCTGGTTCTGCGCCACGGCCTCCATCAACTCGATCCCGGAAAGATGCGAAACCTCCAGCCGCACATCATCCGCCTGCCTCAGATGGGCGTGCAGCAATCCCGGCAAATGCGCCAGAGAAACGCTGTGGGAAACACCCACCCGCAATTCCCTCGGCAATCCCAGATGGTTTTCTCTGACCTGCCGCACCGCGGCCTCCAGCATCGTGGGAATCCGTGCCGTCTCGCGCAACAAACTCTCGCCCGCCGCCGTGATTTTCAGCCGGCGCGTCGTCCGTTCGAATAATGCGACCCCCAACCGCTCCTCCATGCCCTGCACCTGCCTTGTCAGGGCACTTTGAGTCAATCCTGCCGCACCTGCCGCCGCCGTGATGCTCTGGTGTTCCGCCACCAGCCGCAGCAAACGCAGGCCATACAGATCAACCGGAGGCAGGGGATCGTTCATGGTGCAAGTTGCATTCATAAAATGCATGAATCAATTCGATTGATGCATTCGATTTCTGACCGATCCGCCCCATCATTTCTACCGGCTGACCTCACACCCTGTCCGGCTACCCAAATCATCCCGCACCACCAAAATCATGGCAGATCCTGACAATAAACACCCGCTCAACCTTCCCGGCGCCTATTACAACGACGACACCTGCGTCGATTGCGACCTCTGCCGCGAGCTCGCTCCGGAGTTTTTCCGCCGCGACGATAGCGAAGGCCTCTCCTACGTTTGGCGGCAACCTGCTACCGCCGAAGAGATCCTCTTGGCAGAAGAGGTTCTCCAATCCTGTCCGACGGAAAGCATTGGAAACGACGGAATTTGAACCAAGGCTCCAGCCCTCCACGAGACAGTCGTCTTCGTGGAGGACCGTCTGGCATTCGATTCCAGTATTTGCAGCAGGAATTTTCAGGAAATCAGCATCCTGTACCCACTTGCATCGCGTTTCTTAATTGGAATTGTTCTTGATAAAGAAAATCTTCTAATTACTCTCCACGATGGCCCGTAAGAATTTCCCTGATGCTCCCGAACCCCTTCAAACAGGGGACGGTGGATTGGCGCTGGGGCCGGAATTCCGGCTCACCAAACAGCGCCGTGAAGTCTTCGAAGTGCTTACCGCCCAGCGGGATCACCCCACCGCGACCGAGGTATTCATGCGGGTGAAGGAAAAGGTGCCGGGCATCTCCTTGGCGACCGTTTACAACTGCCTTGAGACGCTGACCCACAGCGGATTGGTCAAGCAGGTCAACCTGGACCGCTCTCCTTCCCGTTATTGTCCGAATTTGGAGGACCACGCCCATTTTCACTGCGAAGCCTGCGGCCACATCAGTGATATCGCCATTCTGGATGCCATCGCGCTTGAAGCCGCCTTGGCTCTGCCTGCGGGCAGCCAGGTCCACCGCACCGAAATCGCCATCCGCGGGCTTTGTCCCACCTGTGCCCCGGCGGCCAAGGCGCCGAATAACTGATAATTGGCAATTCTTTTCCCTCCCCCTTTCCCATGAAGCTCGAAATCAAAGACCTCCACGTATCCATCGGCGATAAAGAAATCCTCAAGGGTCTGACCCTTGATCTGCCGAAGGGCGAAGTCCATGCCATCATGGGCCCCAACGGCTCCGGCAAAAGCACCCTGAGCAAGGTCCTTGCCGGACATGAAGACTACACCGTCACCAGCGGCACCGTCCTGATGGACGGCCAGGACCTGCTGGCCATGCCCATCGACGAACGCAGCCGGGCGGGCTTTTTCCTGGCCTTCCAATACCCCATGGAAATCCCCGGGGTCAGCAACGCCAACTTCCTCCGCGCCGCCCTCCAAGCCCGCCTGCCCAAGGGCCAGCCCATCGACGCGGTCGCCTTCTATAAACATCTCTACAGTAAAATGGACCTCCTGAAAATGGACCGCTCCTTCACCAGCCGCAGCGTCAATGAGGGCTTCTCCGGCGGCGAGAAAAAGCGCAATGAAATTCTCCAGATGGCCATGCTGGAACCGAAGTATGCCGTGCTGGATGAGACCGACTCCGGCCTCGACATCGACGCCCTCAAGATTGTCTCCGATGGCGTCAATGCCATGCGCAGCCCCGAACGCGGCATCCTCCTCATCACCCACTACCAGCGCCTCCTCGACTACATCAAACCCGACATCGTCCACGTCATGGCCGACGGCCAGATCATCAAATCCGGCGGCCCCGAACTCGCCCTCGAACTCGAAGAACGAGGCTACGACTGGCTGACCAAAGCGGCGTGATTGTAAAATAGGTCCGATCCTCAAACCTCCACCCCCCAACCGCCATGAACGCCACCTTTACCCCGGACTCGGATCTCGACACCGCCACCATGCAGGCGGTCGATATCGACCGCACCGCCGGTGATTTTTCGTATCCGGAAAATCACAAGTTTGACGCCGGCGTCGGCCTCAGCGAGGCGACCATCGATTACATCTCGGACGTGAAGAACGACCCGGATTGGGTGCGGGATTTCCGGAAGCGCGCCCTGAAGGTCTTTCTGGACAAGCCCATGCCGACCAACTGGGCGACCAAGGACTTGGAGAATATCGACTTCAGCAAGATCCGCTATTACCTCAGCAGCGGCTCCACCCCCGCCCGGTCGTGGGACGATGTGCCGGAGGAGATGAAAATGACTTTCGAGCGCCTCGGCATCCCGGAGCAAGAGCGGAAGTTCCTCGCCGGGGTGGAAGCGCAGTTTGATAGCGAAGCCGCCTATTCCAACATCCAGAAAGCAGTCTCCGATCAGGGAGTGATTTTCGTCAACAGCACCGAAGGCCTGAAGGAGCACGCGGATATCTTCCGTCCGTGGTTTGGTAAAGTCATCCCCACCGGCGACAACAAATTTTCCGCCCTCAACAGCGCAGTCTTTTCCGGCGGCTCCTTCATCTACGTGCCGAAGGGCGTGAAGGTGAAACACCCGTTGCAGGCCTACTTCCGCATCAACTCCGAAAACTTCGGCCAGTTCGAGCGCACGCTCATCATCGTCGATGAAGGGGCGGAGGTGATGTACATGGAAGGCTGCACCGCGCCGAAATTCACCACCAGCACCCTCCACAGTGCGGTCGTGGAACTGGTGGCTATGAAGGGCGCCAAAATCCAATACGTCACTGTCCAGAACTGGTCCAATAACGTCTTCAACCTCGTCACCAAACGCGGCATCGCCCATGAGGACGCGGAAGTGAAATGGATCGACTGCAACATCGGCAGCCGCCTGACGATGAAATATCCCGGCGTGATTATGAAGGGCAAACGCGCCCGCGGCGAAGTCATCAGCATCGCCCTCGCCAATAACGGCCAGCATCAGGACACCGGGGCCAAGATGATCCACGCGGCCGATGAGACGACTTCCAACGTCGTCAGCAAATCCATCAGCGTTGGCACCGGCCGCAGCACTTACCGCGGACAGGTCCACATTCCCAAGCACCTCAAAGGCTGCAAGAACAACACCGAGTGCGATGCCCTGCTGATCAACTCCCACAGCCGCACCGATACCTATCCCGCCATCACCGTACGCGGCAACCAGCACGCCACCCAGCACGAAGCCAGCGTCAGCCAGGTCAGCGCCGAGCAGGTCTTCTACATGCAGCAGCGCGGCCTCAGCGAAGGCGAAGCCATGAGCCTTTCTGTGAACGGCTTTGTCAACGATCTGGTGCGGGAATTCCCCATGGAATACAGTGTCGAGCTGAAGCGGCTGATTGATTTGGAAATGGAAGGATCGGTTGGTTAAAAACCTCACTTTATTCGGCCATGTCCCCCGTCACGCTCGATTCACCCTCCACTCCCTTCGTGAGATCTGTATTTCTTGATGCCCCGTCCTGGAATCATGCCGCTGTGCCGGCATGGTTCGCCCAGTCCCAGTTGTCCGCTTGGGAAGCTTTTACCAACCTGCCGATGCCGGGCCGCCGGGATGAGGCATGGCGGTTTGCCAACCTGAAACTGCTGGAACTGGATGCCTTCGCGGTACAATCCGACGGTGCCCCTGGCCAGGAAACGCAGCTGAACAAAACGGCGGCGCGCCTGGTTTTTGTGAATGATGTGCTGGTGAGTCAGGAGCTTTCCGATTCCTCCGTCCAGGTGCTTACGCTGGCCGATGCATTAAAGCAGCACGGCGACCGCCTTCAGGAAATCCTGGTCACGCCAACCACCGGTCTCGGCAGCGAAAAATTCGCCGCTCTGCACCAAGCGCAGCTCCGGGATGCCGTGGTCATTTATGTTCCTGCCAAGGTCGAGGTGGCCGAGCCCGTGGAGATCATCCACTGGTTGGGAGGTGAAAACAGCGCGTCCTTCCCGCGCACCATCGTCCTGACGGAACACCACGCCAAGGTCACGGTGCTGGAACACCACCTCAGTCTGGATGAATCTGCCGGATTCAGCGTGGGCGCGGCGCAGCTGATTGCTGCCGATGCCTCCTCCATCAACTACGTCCTGCTGAAACGCCGCAATGCCGCCAGCAAGGCGCTGCATCTTTCCACCGTCAGCACCGGCCGCGACGCCCAGGTGCGGCATAGTCTTTTCAACTTCGCGGCAGGCTGGACCCGGACGGAATGCCGCAGCCTTCTGGCCGGGCAGGGCAGCCGGAGCGAGATGTTCAGCGTGTCCCTTGCCGCCGGAAATCAGGAAATCGACCAGCGGACCCTGCAGGATCACCTCAGCCCCAACAGCTACAGCGACCTGCTTTACAAAAATGTCCTGTTCGATACCGCGAAGACTATTTTCGCCGGCCTGATCAAGGTGGATGAGGGGGCTCATGGCACCGATGCCTATCAAAAGTGCCGCAACCTGCTGCTCAGCGACAACTGCGAGGCCAACTCCATGCCTGGCCTCGAAATCAATGCCGACCAAGTGAAGTGCAGCCATGGCAGTACCACTGGCCGCATCGCGGAGGATGAATTGTTTTATTTCGAGTCCCGCGGCATTTCCCGCCCGGACGCCGCCCGGCTCATCGCGGTGGGTTTTGCCAATGAAGTGGTGGGCAAGGTTGGCCATGGAGCCATCGAGACCCTGCTCGGCAACGCTATCGAAAGCAGATTCGCCGAGCTGGCGGACTGAGGTTCAGCGGGACGTCCTCGCGAGGGTGGATGCCCTCCCGGCGTCCTTGGCTGGGAGACACCGTATCTGGGCCCTAAAATCCATATTGGTCATATTCATTAATTGCCTCCAATCCATTTTGCTTTAGAATGCTTTAAGCTTAAGTATTCCAAATTAATGGTCCGGCACCGTTCCTCCAGTCTCCGACAATGGTTTTGCCGGGCCGTGATGGTTTGTGGATTGCTGGGCCAACCGGCTGAGGCGCGTCCGGTGGTGGTCCTGGATCCGGGCCATGGGGGGAGTGATGCTGGCGCCTGCTGGGGCGGGGTTCGTGAGAAAAAACTGACATTGATGATCGCCCAACGGGTGGAATCAGTGCTGCGCCGCCGGGGCATCCGGACCGCCATGACGCGACGGAGTGATCGATTTGTTTCCCTGCAATCGCGGGCCGCAGTGGCCAATGGCTACCGCTCGGCCGTGCTGGTGAGCATTCATTGCAATGCTGATCCGAAACATCGAGCCCGGGGGATCGAGACTTTTTATACAGGAACCGCCGGTTACCGGCTGGCGTGCCAGATTCACAAACGGATCGACCGGTGCACCTCCTGTCCAAACCGGGGTGTCAAGCGCCGGGGGCTGACCGTATTGTCGAATACCCGGGGAGCGGCCGCGCTGGTGGAGTGCGGCTTCATGACTTCGCCCTCCGAGCGGCGCCTGCTCTCCTCGCCTTCCTACCAACAAAAGCTGGCGCAGGCGATTGCCGATGGGATCACCGCATCACTGCGGTGAAACGCTTGCGGCGGAGGGATCGTTTGAGGATGGTAAGCGATGAGCTGGCATGGTGCCGGCTCCTTATCCCGACTGAATATGGACCTGACCCGCACTGTTTATGGCACCTGGAGTGGTGGACGTTTTATGCACTTTGGCGAAGTTCTGGAGGAAGCGCGCTTCATCCAGGCAATTCAACTCGCTTACACCTCCGGCATCCGGACCTTCGTCTCTGCGGATGTTTATGGCACGGGCAAGGCCGATGAAATTCTCGGGGTGGCGCTCCGCGGCATTGACCGGAGCACGTATTGCCTCGTCGGCACCATCGGTCACGATTTCTACACCGGCCAACGCGATGGCTCCAAGGGTTATCCCCGTTTCACCGATCCCACCCTGCGCGCACCGGAGGGATATGCCGATTTCCTGGCCATGGCGGCAGAGAAATCGCTGGAGCGCTGTGGCTCGGACCACTTCGACCTCATCATGCTGCACAATCCTGACGAAACGGGCTACACGAGTGATGCTGTCTGGGAAGGAATGCGGGGCTTGAAGGAGAAGGGCCTGACCCGGCAACTTGGCGTCGCCCCCGGACCGGCCAATGGGTTCACCTACGATATGGTGCAGTGTTTTGAGAAATACTGCGAACTGATCGACTGGGCCATGATCATTCTCAATCCCCTGGAGCCCTGGCCGGGTTCGCTGGTGCTGCCGGCGGCGGATGAATTCGGGGTCAAAATCCTGACGCGGGTGGCCGATTACGGGGGGCTTTTCCATGGCGATATCAAGCCAGGCCATACATTCCGCCCGGGGGATCACCGTGCCTACCGTCCCGCCGGCTGGGTCGAGGCCGGTCTGGAGAAAATCGAACGGATGCGGCCCATTGCGGAGAAGCACGGCCTGAGCCTGCTGCATTTCGCCAGTCTGTGGAATCTTGCGCATCCCGCAGTCGAGAGTGTGGTGCCGACCTTCATCGAGGAAGCGGGCGAGGGCATTCGTCCGATTGAGGACCAGATCCGGGAATTTGCGGCTTTGCCGGAGGTGAATCCGCTGACCGCCGAGGACGTGGCCCAGGTGGCCCGGATTGGCGACAATACCGGCTGTATGGCCCTCAAGGGAGCGACCCGCCGGTTCGATGGTGGCTATTGTCCCGACGCCTGGGGGTTGCGGGAAGACCTTGCTCCTCTGGGGGAGCGGTGGGGTTTGGAGTCCATTCAGTAGTCAGGGCGTGGCTTGGTGAAACCCCGGCCAATTCCACTTGAAGATCAGCGGGGCGCCGGTAGTTTGGCGCTCCGCGGGCAGGCCTTTCCAAGCTGTCCGCAGAATATTTGGGGGGTTTAGCTCAGTTGGTAGAGCGCTTCGTTCGCAATGAAGAGGTCAGGAGTTCGAATCTCCTAACCTCCACCAAATACACCATCTGCCACAGCGCTGGCGGTATTTCAATTCAGGCATGGCGCAGAATATTCCCCGAGGCACCCCGGCCCGCGTGCTGGTCCTGCTCACCATGCTGGTGGGGCTGGTCGTGGTAAGCGCTTGGCGCGATGCCCTGCAAAGAGAAACCGGCACCTGGGTGCGCTACCCCACCGCCTTGGGCGATACCGGTCTGCTTTTGCCGGGTCAACTCCCGGTGCGGCTGGATGCTGGGGGTAAGATTGTCACGCTGACTGCGGGCGGACTCGCTTTTCACCGGCGGGATGACCGCATGTTCCGGGTGGTCGCCGGTGCCGGGGCAGGATTGAACTTTACGTTGTTCACTTCGAAAGAGACCCTCTCGGCGGACGCGGAACCCAAACTCTATGCCAGGACGGGTCCGCATCAATATGTCCGGCTGCGGGCAAAATTGGGGGGAACCGCCCCATCGCTGGTGACTCCCGGGGAACTGCGGGCCACTCCGGAACCGCCGGTGCTGAAGGCGATTCCGGTGGAGTCGGATGAGGGCATTTTCCCGGAAAAAGCGCCGGGAAAAGGGACTTTGTGAAATATTTCACAAATTACTCTTGCGCCCTCCAACGCCATCGCATAAGACCGGGTTCTCCCGCTCCGGCCACCTTCTGAGGTTGGTCGAGGTGACCCGTTTTCCCTAAGCGCTGCATCGTCATGACCCGCCTGATTGTTTATCTTTTCACGTTCCTCCCACTCCTGGCAGCGGCCTCCGAAGCTGGCCACGGCGGGGGCCACGGTGCCCCGGAAGCGAAGCACGAAGTCAGCGCCAAAGCGTTGCCTTTGCTCGCGGATCACGGTTGGACTTCGTTCCTGACGAATTCCATTTTTGTCTCCGGCCTCGTCACGGTCGTCCTGCTTTGGTTCTTCCGCAGCGCGATGAAGCCTAAAGCGTTGTTGCCCGGGAAGAAGCAAAACGTCGTCGAACTCATCGTGGAATTCCTCTACGGCCAAGTCGAAAATATCGTGGGTCCGAAGGTGGCTCCGAGTGCCTTCCCGCTGCTGGCCACCATCTTCATTTACGTCACCATTTCGAACTGGACCGGTCTGCTTCCCGGGGTCGGCACGATCGGCCTATCCAGCCACATCGGTCCGCTTCATTCCACCACCCATGTGGAAACTCCATTGCTGCGTCCCGGTTCGGCTGACATGAACATGACTTTCGGCATCGCCCTGTGCGCCATGATCGTCTGGTTCTTCCTGACCATCCGTGAATTGGGATTCATGGGTTTCATCTCCCACACGTTTGGTCCCAAGGGTGGTCTGAAGGGTATGTTGAAATACGCGCTGATGCCCATTTTCTTCATCGTCGGGGTGATCGAGATCATCTCGATCCTCTTCCGGCCCATGACGCTTTCCCTGCGACTCTACGGCAACGTTTTTGCCGGTGAAAACCTCCTGCATACCATGGGAACGCTCGTGAAGTCGGGCAATGCCACCATTGACTTCATCAGTAGTGTCCTGATCCCGCTGCCCTTCTATTTCCTCGAACTTCTGGTCGGGGTGCTGCAAGGGATGGTCTTCGCCCTCCTTGTGGCCGTCTTCATCAAGCTCTCCACCACCCATGATGAAGAGCATGGCGAAGAGCACGCCCACTAAAAACCTTTGCCTCCCGTGACCATGGCCAGACTGTGGGCGGTGGCATGTAACACCAAAACTGAAAAGAAAGAAATAACACTATGATGATGGAAATCGCCTCCATGCTCCAAGCTGCCGCCGCCGACCCTGCCGTCGCCGAAGCCGCCAACAAACTCGCCCAATCCGGTGCCATCAACGGTTCCTTCACCCTCGGCGTCGCCGGTGCTGGTGCTGGTCTCGGCATTGGTCTGACTGGCTTCGCCGCCGCTCAAGCGGTCGGCCGCAACCCCGGTGCTTTCGGTAACATCCTCACCATCGCCATCATCGGCATGGCGTTGGCCGAAGCTATCGCCATTTACGCCTTCATTCTGGCTCTCGGAGGCCGCTAAGCCTTCCCGGACTCCGGCGGACGCCCTGGGCGTCCGCCGGTGGTCCACCCTTCCGGTTCCACCGGAATTTTTCTCTTCCGTTTTCAGCTTCGTTTCCCTTTAACTTTCACGCGCTTCCTGCCATGGCCATCCTCGACCAGCTCGGTATCGACTTTCCCAAGATCATTGCCCAGATTATCATCTTCGGCATCGTTTATGGCATTCTCAGCAAGTATGCCTTCGGTCCGGTGACCGCGCTGCTGGAAGAGCGCCGTTCCCGCATCGCCGCCGGCGAGGCCAACCTCGACCAGATCAAGGAAAACCTCTCCTCCTCCGAGGCTCAGGCAGCCGCCGCCCTCGCCAAAGCCAACGCTGAAGCCACCCGTCTCATCAAGGAAGCCTCGGACGCGGCCGCCGCCATCGCCGAGCAAAAGAAGCAGGACGCCGTCGCCGAAGCCCAATCCATCATCGCCAAGGCCAAGGAAGCCACCGAACTGGAGCGCGCCCGCGTCATGGCCGAACTCAAGCGCGACTTCGGACGCCTTGTCATCGACACCACCTCCAAAGTCACCGGCAAGACCCTCGGGAGCGACGACCACGCCCGCCTCAATCAGGAAGCCCTGGCCCAGATTTCTTTATAAGGTCCAAGGTTTCAGGGTTCAGGTTTCAGGCACCGCCGCCGAAACCAACCTTCTGAAACCTGAATCCTGAAACCTTTTCCCTTCGATGAAAGTCAGTAAAGACGCCCTCCGCACCGCCCGGCAGTTTCTGCGCCTTACCCTGCGCAATGGCACCTTGGATCTTGCTACGGCCAAGACCATTGTGGAAAAAGTCATCGCTGACAAGCCCCGGAATTACCTCGGCATCCTCACTTCCTTCCAGCGCCTCCTCCGTCTGGAGATGGAAAAGCGTCACGCCATCGTCGAAAGCGCCACGCCGCTTCCCGAGACGGAGCAGGTCACCGTCACGGCCGATCTCCAACTGCGCCACGGTTCGGATATTACCACCGAATTCCGCACCAATCCGGACCTTCTCGGCGGGATCCGCGTCAAACTGGGCTCCACGGTCTGGGATGGTTCCGTCAAATCCCGCCTCGAAGCCCTGCGCGATAAAGTCCTCGCCTAAGCCTTTTTCAATCCTTCTGTCCCCACTCTCCACCCACTTCCACTCATGAGCACGATCCTCCAGGAACTCGAATCCCAAATCGCCGGCCTCAAAACCGCCGTCACCCGCTCCAACGTCGGCATTGTCCGTGAAATCGGCGACGGCGTCGCCAAGATCGAAGGCCTCAGCGACGTGATGCTCAACGAAATGATCGAGTTCCCCGGTGGGGTCTTCGGTCTCGCGCTGAACCTCGAAGAAACCGAAGTGGGCTGCGTGCTCCTCAGTTCCGGTGAAAGCATCAAGGCTGGCGACGAAGTCCGCACCACGGGCCGCCTCCTCTCCGTCCCGGTAGGCAAAGGCCTGCTCGGCCGCGTCGTCAATACCCTGGGCGAACCCCTCGACGGCAAAGGCCCGATCGTCGCCGATGCCCAGTATCCGGTCGAAAAACTCGCCCCCGGCATCATCACCCGTAAGTCCGTGTCCGTCCCGGTGCAGACCGGCATCATGTCCATCGACGCCATGATCCCGATTGGCCGTGGCCAGCGCGAACTCATCATCGGTGACCGCTCCACTGGCAAAACCACTATCGCGGTGGACACCATCATTTCCCAGGCCCAGCAAAACAAAGCCGCTGAGCAGGGCAAACTCCAAGGCCACAAGCCACTCTACTCCATCTACGTCGCGGTCGGCCAGAAGCAGTCCAACGTCGTCCGCATGGTCGAGACCTTGGAGGACGCCGGCGCCATCGAATACACCGTCATCGTCGCCGCCTCCGCTGCCGATCCGGCGGCGAACCAATACCTCGCCCCGTACTCCGGCGCCGCCATCGGCGAGTGGTTCATGGAAAACGGCATGGACGCCCTCATCGTGTACGACGATCTCTCCAAGCACGCCGTCGCCTACCGCCAGATCTCGCTCATCCTGAAGCGCCCCTCCGGCCGCGAGGCGTATCCGGGCGACGTGTTCTACCTCCACTCCCGCCTGCTCGAACGCGCCGCGCGTCTCGACGGCAAGGGCTCGCTCACCGCGCTCCCGATCATCGAGACCCAGGCCGGCGACGTGTCCGCCTACATCCCGACCAACGTCATCTCGATCACCGACGGCCAGATCTTCCTCGAGACCGATCTCTTCAACCAGGGCATCCGCCCCGCCGTCTCGGTCGGTCTCTCCGTCTCGCGCGTCGGTTCGTCCGCGCAGATCAAGGTCACCAAGCAGGTCGGCGGCAAACTCAAGGGCGAGCTCGCCCAGTTCCGCGAACTCGCGGCCTTCGCCCAGTTCGGTTCCGACCTCGACGCCACGACCAAGGCCCAGCTCGACCGTGGCGCCCGCATCGTGGAACTCTTCAAACAACAGCAATACCAGCCGAAGAGCCTCCCAATCATGGTCGTCAGCCTCTACGCCATGCAGAATGGTTACTTTGACGACGTTCCAGTCGACCGGATCCGGGAATGCCAAGGCGCGATGGAAGAATTCTTCAAGACCCGCAAGGACGCTCTGCTCATCCAGATCGGCAACGAAAAGGCGATCGATAAAACGGTCGAAGAAATTAAATCATCCATCGCTGATTTCAAGTCTTCCTGGAAGTAATCACCGAAGGCAAAAGGTTTCAGGTTTCAGGGTTCAGGCTATCCAGCCACTCCCTGTTTCTGAAACCTGAAACCTGAACCCTTTCCCCTTACTTATGGCTTCTACCCGCGACATCCGCCGCCGCATCAAATCCGTCAAAAACACGGCCCAGATCACCAAGGCCATGCAGATGGTGGCGGCTGCCAAGATGAAGAAGGCGCAGGACGCTGCCACTTCCGGCCGCGCTTACGCTGATCTTCTGAACAAGGTTCTCGTCAGCCTCAAAGGCCGGGTCGAAGAAACGATCCACCCTTACTTCTCCGAAGGCAAAGGCAGTAAAACGCTGGTGATCCTCATCACCAGCGACAAGGGTCTTTGCGGTGCCTTCAACACCAACCTGCTGAAGAAAGTCTTCACCAGCGAACTGGGCAGCGAGCCGGAATTCATCACGATTGGCCGCAAAGGATCTCAAGCCGTCGCCCGTCTCAAAAAGAATCTCACCGCCGACTTCCACATCAAGGATCCCGCCCGGTTCCCCGAATTGCGCCCGGTTTGCAAACTCTTGCAGGACAAGTTCCTCACCGGCGAATACCAACGTGTTCTGGTGGGTTTCAACAACTTCGTCAACACCGCGACCGTCATCCCCAGCCTTGAGCAGATTCTGCCCATCAATCCGGTGACCCTCGGTGGCAAACGTTCCTACGAAGGCGTCGGCATGGGTGAAGTGGTGGACGCCTCCAAAGGGCCCGTGCTGGAATACTCCTTTGAACCGAATACCGCAGAGGTCTTCGCCCAGGTCCTGCCCCAGTATGTAAACAATACCCTGTTCCAAATGCTGCTGGAATCCCGGGCGTCCGAGCACTCCAGCCGGATGGTGGCGATGAAAAATGCCACCGACAACGCCAAGCAAATGCTCAAGGATCTCAGTTTGGAATACAACAAACTGCGTCAGGCGGCCATCACCAACGAGCTCCTCGAAATCACCACGGCCAAAATGGCCCTCGAATAATCCTTCCCGCCCGGCGTTTGCCAGGCTCTTCCAATCTTAAATTTCCAATCTCAAATCTCAAATCTTCCCATGAGCAACACCGGCAAAATCGTTCAAGTCATCGGCCCCGTCGTGGACGTGGATTTCTCCTCCGCTACCAAGCTGCCGGAAATCTACAATGCCCTTGAGATCAACTTCGATCTGAACGGCAAACCTGTCCGCATCGTCTGCGAAGTGCAGCAGCACCTTGGTGATGGCTGGGTCCGCTCCCTCGCCATGACCAACACCGAAGGTCTCCGTCGCGGTTACTCCGTCACCGACACCGGCGCCTCGATCACGGTCCCCGTCGGCGAAGGCATCCTCGGACGCATCTTCAACGTCACCGGAGATCCGGTGGATGACCAGGACCCACCCAAGGCCGACAAACGTTATCCGATTCACCGCAAGGCTCCCTCCCTCGCGGACCAGGACCCTTCCGCGCAGATTCTCGAGACCGGCATCAAGGTCATCGACCTGATCTGCCCCTTCACCAAGGGCGGTAAAGTCGGAGCCTTCGGGGGTGCCGGCGTCGGCAAGACGGTCGTCATCATGGAACTCATCAATAACATCGCCAAAGGCCACGGCGGTTACTCCGTCTTCGCCGGGGTGGGTGAACGTACCCGGGAAGGGAACGATCTTTATTGGGAAATGATCGAGTCGGGCGTTATCGCCACCGAGAAGGACGAAAAAGGACACGTCAAAATCGATGACAAGGGCCGCCCGGTCCTCACCGCCGGCTCCAAGGTCGCCCTCGTCTACGGCCAGATGAACGAGCCGCCGGGCGCCCGTCTCCGCGTCGCGCTCTCCGCCCTCTCCATGGCCGAGTATTTCCGCGACGAGAAGAACCAGGACGTGCTCCTCTTCATCGACAACATCTTCCGTTTCTCGCAGGCCGGTTCCGAAGTGTCCGCGCTCCTCGGCCGCTCGCCGTCGGCCGTCGGTTACCAGCCGACCCTCGCCAACGAGATGGGCCTCCTCCAGGAGCGCATCACCTCGACGACCAAGGGCTCGATCACCTCGGTGCAGGCCGTCTACGTGCCCGCCGACGATCTCACCGACCCGGCGCCGGCGAACACCTTCGCGCACTTGGACTCGACCATCGTGCTCGAGCGCTCCATCGCCGAGCTCGGCATCTATCCCGCCGTCGATCCGCTCGCGTCCGTCTCGAAGGCCCTCCAGCCCGACATCGTCGGCGAGGAGCATTACAAGGTCGCCCGCGAGGTGCAGCGCGTCCTCCAGCGCTACAAGGATCTCCAGGACATCATCGCCATTCTCGGGATGGATGAACTGTCCGACGATCAGAAATTGACCGTGTTCCGTGCCCGTAAGATTCAACGCTTCCTCAGCCAGCCTTTCGCTGTGGCGGAAGTCTTCACCGGGGTGGAAGGTGTTTACGTGTCCGTCAAGGACACCGTCAAAGGCTTCGCCGAAATTCTCGACGGCAAACACGACAACGTCCCCGAAGCCAACTTCTACATGAAGGCCGGCATCGACACCGTGAAGAAAGACTAGTTCCGAAGCGGTCAGCAATCAGCGGTCAGCAGTCAGTATTAAACGCTGAATAAATGACCGGGACTAAAGACTGATCGCTGCCTACTGACCTCTGACATCTTCCCCACCATGCTCCTCGAAATCGTTACCCCCGAAGGCAAAGCGTTCTCCGATGACGTCTCCGGCGTTGTGCTGCCGGGGGCTCTCGGCGAGATGGGAATTCTGCCAAATCACGCGTCCTTGGTTTCCACCCTCACGGCCGGCGAACTCCGCTACACCAAGGATTCCAAGACCCACGAACTGGCCATCGGAGCCGGCTTCGCCGAAATCACCGGCGACCGCGTCAACGTCCTCACCGAAATGGCGGTGCGTGATGCCGACATCGACGAAGCCTCGGTTCAGACGGCCCTCGACCGCGCCCAAGCCCGCCTCAAGGAGGACGTCCTCCCCGAGGAAATCGCCGCTGTCGAAGCCGCCATCGCCAACTCCATCGCACAGCTCCATCTCAAGCGGAAACGCCGGACAATCTAGCAAAAAAGGGCGCCTTGCTCAGTCTCGTAGCCCCCCCGTGCGGTCCTACGGGTGGTGGACAGGCCATTTTCTCGAACGCAGGCCCCGCGCATCCGCAGGAAGGATTTACGGGCAAAATCCTAATTCTTTTTTATCAGCAGTGGAGGACGCAGGAAATCCTCCAGAACGTCCAAATCGTCTGGTCGTTGGAGGGTGCCTCCGGTGACGCTGTGGCGCTCGGCATCGTCGCTGCGGTCAAATACGTGACGTCCAATGAGCCGGAGGCAGAGCTTTTTTAGCCTGATTCCGTAAGTTTGCGCGGCCAGGGAGTCATCCACGGGCAGAGCGTGGTGAAGGCGGGCAGAGCAGGCAATCGCGGTGACTTTTGTGCTGCCCTGGCAAAGCACGTAGTTCCATCTGGAGTTAGTCAGGCTGAAGGCGTCTTCGGCGAGCAGGCCGAGCAGAAGCGGCGTGTGTGGACGCGGCAGAGGCTGGGGCAAAGGAATGGCGTTGGTTTTAGCCATGGCAAAGAGGACGGCGTCGAGTTTCTCTATTTCAAACTGACTGCGGGCGGTGTCCAGGGTCACGTCCTGACACGCCAGTGCCGGAAGCGTCGCGACGAGCAGGCCGGTGGAGCGTCGCAGCTCGGCGGCCAGCCAGGAGGCGGTTCCCTGCGGGAAGGAGCGGAGCGGGACGAGGTAGATGTCAGCCGGCCGGGTGTCCTCCGGCGCGCCCGGGGCCTGCGGCAAGCTGAGGTGGCGCGTGCGGAAGCCCGCGATGAGTTGGGCGGAGCGGGAAAAGGGTAGTTGTCCCAGAGTAAGCGCGAGCCCTGCGGCCAGGGCGAAAAGGGCAGCACCCACTGGCCATGGCACGCCGGGAGCCGGGAGTTTTTCTACCGCAGCATCTGGCGCGGCACGCCACATAACGGGTTGGCACCAAAGACTCCACGCCTTTCCGGCGAGAAACCGCAAGCCAAGGGTGCATCCGATAGCGGCACCCCACCAAAGTATGAAGCGGGCCGCCAACTCCGGATCATCGAAGCGACGCCGCAGCAGAAAGGCTCCACCAGTAAGGGCAGCGATGGTGCCGATGAAGATTTGGAAGTATTTGGTATCAGCGGGAGGCATGGCGGCTGTCGTAAATGAGCGCCCCGGGCAAGCCGAAGACAGCCCGGGTGAAACGGGGGGAATGGCGGCTCAACACTTCGAAGTCGCACGGTGAGGTAACCCGGGCTGCGGCGAGGGCTTGGCTGAGGTGTGGGAGGGAGCCGCCGAGGAGCAGGCGTTTATTCGACGTGAGGCGCACCCCCAGAATGTGGGAGATCCCGCCAGGGGCGGCGGGATTTTCCCATGAGGCGATGGCCAGTTCACAGATGTCGGGATGCACCGCGGCGCGCTCGGCAAGAAGGGCTACCTGTTCCGGCGTCAGGCTGTGCGGACCGAAGACGGTGCCCGGGCAGATGGCCGAAGTGCGCGCAAGGTGGAGGGAGTGATGGTTAGCGAAAGCAGCGGCGCGGGTTACGGCGTCCAACTCGCCATCCGGGTCTCCTCGGCGGTTGCACCAGTCGGCGGCAAAAAGCCAGAGGTCGCGCGACTGGGTGGCGGGAGTCAGGGCCCGCAGGCGTTCCAGCGCCCCGGGGGCATCCATCTGGAGGTCCCTTGTTATCAGCCATTGCGTTGCCGGAATATGAAGAGAGTCGAAGGCTAACACCTGCTCCATTGGCGACTGGGCGGCATCCTCGCCCTCCAGTTCGAGTGTGGCGACCGCGTGCGCCCACGCCTCCACAGAGGTTTTTGGTGATTCAGCGCTGCGCCCTGCCGCTGCGAGCTGAAGATTCCGGCGCGCCCCGGCCCAGCCCCCTTCGTGACAGGCGCGCCACCAGAAATCGTATTTCCGGAAAACTGCCGGGAGAGCAGGGCCAAGCCATAATGCGGCTGCGTTGCGGCTTGGCGCATCCGGTATTCTGGAAGGCAGTTCCTGGCCCAATGCGCGTAGCCGCTCCGCAGCGCTGGGGTGGGTGCTGGCGCAAGTAGCGGTGCCGGCAAAGGACTGCTCCCACCCGCGGCGGTGGGATTCATTGGGCTGGGCCAACTCCGCCGCCCACTCAGCGGTGATTGATTCCGGAGCCTCGGCCCGGCGGATCGACTCCCGAATCATACGCCGCGTCCATTGGTCGAACTGGAGGGACGTAGTGCCAAGACGCACCAGTGCTGAGCCCATGTCAGGAGCGCTGGTGGCATTCGCCGCAGCGGCATCGGCCTCCAGCTCGCAGAAGCGGGAGTGGACCCAGGCCCTCGCAAACAGCCGGGGCAAAAGCCAACGGCCTGGGGAATCAAAAACCCCGCGCCCCAGACCCAGTATTTCGGCCCAGCGAACCAACCGCTCCAGGCGTCGGCCTATTGCAGTTTGCTGCTGCTGGTGAGCCAGCTCATGAGCCAGCACGGCACCCATTTCTTCAGGCGACATGGCCTGAAGGAGAGGCACGCCCAAGCTCAGGTAGCGCCGCGACCCTCCCCCTTTTCTCATTCGCGGTCCATTCTTTACGAAAGCATTCATCTCGGCCTCCAACAGGACCGCCTCGAAAGGCGGTGCCCCCATGCGCAGGCACAACTCATCAAGCACGGAAAAAAGTCCCGGAGCCTCATGACGTGAGAGTTCCAAGCCTGCCGGAACTGAGCGCCGGAACCTCGCAAAGGCCATCAGCCGCCCCGCTGGATACAGACTGAGGGCCGCCGCAACCAGTAACATGAAGCTCGAAGCCGGAACTGGTCCTGCTGTATGGCGCATGATCCACCATCCGGCTGAAGCAACGCATGCCAGGGGCGCTAGACACAAAACCACCAATCCCGCCTGCACCAGCCACGTCCACCAACCAAGGCCGCGCCGGAAAGCGGCCGGATCGACTAGCGATTCGGTCCATAACTGACGGGTGAGAAGCAGGCTTTGAGGCGAAATCACTGTCGGCTGTAGCTGACAATACCTGCCAGTGCATGGGCAAAGTGCGGCCAAGTGGCAGAAGGAGACCAGGCGAATTCCAACCTCATGGGAAGAGTAGCCGCCATTTGCACCTCGGCGAAGTTATTCGCACCCTGTCTATTCCGCACATGCAGAGCAACCTGGGCCGGGGCATGGTGCGGGATCTGCTGGCGGATCAAGCTGATGGGCAATCCAGCGAACGTGGCTTTTTCGCTGATGACGCAACGGAGAAATACAAGCTGCCCTTGCACTGATGCAGCACAAGCATTTGTTTATTGCCGCCATGCTGCAAGATTATCTGCCCGTCCTCATGCAAATCCTGATCGCCTCGGGATTTGCTGCCTCCACCCTCCTTGTTTCCGTATTGGTCGGGAAAAGCGGCAAGCGGAGCGCCATCAAAGACTCCGCTTATGAGTGCGGCATGCTGCCGATCGGCGAAGCCCAGCCGCGATTCAGCGTCAAGTTCTACCTCGTGGCCATGCTCTTTGTCCTCTTCGATATCGAGGTCGTTTTTATGTTTCCCTGGGCGGTCGTTTTCAAGGACATGGTCGCCCAAAGCGCCGCCATTTTCTGGAGCATGACCGGCTTCGCCTTCATCCTCCTCGTGGCCTACGTGTATGCCTTGAAAAAAGGAGCCTTGAAGTGGAATGACTAGCTGACCGAAGATCCCGCCTTTCCTGCGCATGGTCCATCAGGTCGCCCTCTACAAACTTCATCCGGGTGTCACCGATGAAATCCTCGAGGACATGATCCGCCGCACCCGGAGCACCCTGCTCAAGGTCCCTGAGGTCATGGCGGTCCGCTCCGGGAGGAAAATCGAGCCCCAGTGCGAATGGCCTTTCTTCGTTGGCCTCGATTTCGAATCCCGGGCCAAACAACGCATCTTCATGGATGACGGAGCATGGCACAAATACCAGAACGACATCATCAAGCCCTACACCACGGAAAAACTGGTGATGGACTATGAGCTCGATCCCGGAAAAAATGTGAAATACTCCTGACCCAGCCCGTATTTCCAATCCCTTCATTCCAGCCCCTCCCCGCCATGATCCGCTCTTTTTTTACCGCCGTTGTTCTTATTGCCGCCGCCTGCAACGCCGGCGCGCAGGATGCCAAGCCGACCGAACTCAAGGTTGGTTCCTTCACCTTCAAAGTCGCGCCTCCGTGGGCCGCCAAAGCGGAACCCCGCATGATGAGTGCCGGCGGGTTTACTTTGGCAGGCAAGGCCGGGGCCGCTCCCGTGGAAGCTGATTTTTATCACTTCGGAGCCGGTGGAGGCGGTGGCATCGAGCCGAATATCAAACGATGGCAGTCCCAGTTCACCGCCGGTGCGGACGGCAAAGCGCCCACCATGGAACGCGAGGAACTCACCTTCGGTGACAGCAAGGCTCTCATTGTCACCATCAAAGGCACCTTTCTGAGTGGTCCGGCGATGTCTCCCAACAAAACTCCGATGCCTGGTTATGCCATGCTGGGCGCCATACTGGAAAGCAAGGAAGGAGACGTCTTCGTCAAAATCACCGGCCCTGAAGCCGCCACGCTCGCGACCAAGGAAGAAGTGAAAGCCATGGTCAAAGCGGCGTTTGCGAAGTGACGCCGGCTTGAGTTCTGTTTCCGGGTCGGTTGGCGGATTCCTCCGTCCATCATGATAACCCGCCGGGCGCCATCGGATGAAACGATGACGGTATTCAGCATTTCAATGGGGCCATCGCTTTTGGCCGGACGATGGGTGGAGCGGCACGAAAAGCCGCTCATCCCATGAAAACCGAATCCGCCGAATCCATTCAATCCCCCCGCATCCCGCTTTGGCTGAAGATCGCCTACACCGCTTTCCTCGCGGTGATGATTCCGGTCTATTGGGCCAATTACGGGCCGACGAATTTTCTCTACTTCTGCGATGTGGCGCTCCTCCTGACATTAGTCGGAGTCTGGCGTGAGAATGCCCTGCTGATCTCTCTCCCCGCCGTCGGAATTCTTTTGCCTCAGGCGCTGTGGTGCACAGATTTTCTGGTCCAACTCTGTGGTGGGAAAATGACCGGAATGACCGGTTATATGTTTCAGGAAGAGAGCTCCCGCTTTCTCCGCGGACTCTCCTTGTTTCATGGGTGGCTGCCTTTTCTGCTGGGATATCTCGTGCGCAAAACGGGCTATGACCGGCGGGCGTTGCCGGGATGGACGCTGATCACCGTAGTGCTCTGTCTGATCTCCTATTTTCTGCTGCCGGAGGCTGGGGCGGTGCTGGCGGATCCATTGATTCCCCGCAATGTGAATTACGTCTTCGGCATGAACGATGCGAAACCGCAGGAACTGCTGCCGGCCCCGGTCTATCTGATTGCCTGGATTGGCGCTTTGATCGGGATGGTTTTTGTGCCGACTCATCTGGTGCTCAAAAAATGCTGCCCGCCCGCTCCCCGGCACCCCTGATTTCCCACCGTCATGCAAAACGTCGTCATTGATAAGCCTTACACCTTCATCCCGCCGCGCTTGAACCGGTTTTGGCTCTGGCTGGTGCGGCGTCTCCTGCCGGGCCGCCTGCGGAAGGATTATGGGATCACCGCAGTGGAGTGTCTCGGCGCTGAAAAACTGCGCGCCTCGCTGGAAGCTGGTCATGGGACCATGCTGGTCGGAAACCATTGCCGGCCCTGCGATCCCATGGTGTTGGACTCATTGTCCGCCGCAGTGCGCCGGCCGTTTCATATCATCGCGAGCTGGCATGTTTTCCTGAGCAGCCGGATTCAGAGGTTTCTGTTGCCGAGGATTGGCGGCTTCAGCGTTTACCGGGAGGGTATGGACCGGGAGTCGCTGAAGTGCGCCATCAAAACCATGGCCGACGCGACGCACCCGTTGGTCATCTTTGCCGAAGGCATCATCACACGGAGCAATGACCGGTTGGTGAATTTCATGGAAGGTCCGGCCTTCATGGCCCGGTCCGCCGCCAAGCAGCGCAAGGACGGCAAAGTCGTGATCCACCCGGTCTTCATCCGGTATTTCTTTGAAGGGAATCTGGAGCAGACGATGCTTCCGGTCGTCAATGAAATCGAAAACCGGCTTTCGTGGCAGCCCCAGCATGGGTTACCCCTGCGGACCCGGCTGTCGAAGATCGGTGGCGCTTTATTAAGCCTCAAGGAAATTGAATATCTCGGCGCACCTCAAAGCGGGAACTTCCGCGAAAGGTTGCAACGGCTCATCGATCACCTCCTGATTCCCTTGGAAAACCAATGGGCGGCCGGACGCCATGATGGCGATTCCATCGCCCGGGTGAAGCGCCTCCGCTCCGCCATCCTGCCTGATTTGGTGGCCGGGGAGCTGACGGAATCAGAACGCGCCGTCCGCTGGCGGTATCTGGCCGATGTTTACCTGGTCCAGCAGCTGCATTGTTATCCTGGCGACTACATGGAGGACGCCACGCCGGAGCGGCTGCTGGAAACCGTCGAACGCTACGAAGAGGATCTGACGGATAAAGCCCGGCCCCATTTTCCGATCCGTGCGGTCATCACCGTCGGCGACGCCATCGAAGTCAGTGCCGTCCGGGACCGGTCCCCGGAGGGTGACCCGCTGACTACGCAGCTCCAGCTGCAAATGGAACAGTTATTGGAATCCTCCAAGGCACACCGCCGCATTCCCCCCACCGTCGCTCCCGGGTAACCCAAAAGGATTATCCGATAAGTCTTCTGCACGGCGTGCCGCGGCTCTAAAATGTACCCAACGCGTTGCGGGCAGCCGTGGCCTTGTTCGAAAAATTGCCCCGACCCACATCGGATATCTGATACGCCAAATTACCTTTCCGGCATTTCGGCCTGTTTCCTTCGATCGGTTTCAGCCCACGCCCCACCGTGTTTCCCGATGGCTCCTCCGACCGCACTCCATCTCATCAGGGCCTGTGGTTTGCTCGCCGCCGTCTCCTCCCTCTCCGCGGGGGAGTTGAAAGTGGATATCAATCGCGACTCCAAAAACTCCGACTCCGTCACCGAGACCGGCTTCGTCAAATGGAGTGCTGACACCACCAACGCCGCCGCCACCGGCACCACTGCCGTCACCCGTAGCTTTACCACCTCGACCGGCGAGGCTGTTACCGTCACTTTCGCTCAGACGGCCGCTTCAGCCGCAGCGGGCGGCACCGGCCTCCTGAGCAATTGGTATCAAACCGGTGCCCAGGGCACCGCCCGGCTCGTGAGCGACGGCCTCACCGTCGCCCCTGCCAATCTCGCCGCTGGCGGCCAGTTTCTGATGACAGTCACCGGCCTCGCCGCCGGTCAGCACACACTTCTTACCTATCACAATGCCTGGGATGCCCTCGCCGTCGGCTCCCTCGGCCCCATCGATATCCACGTGAACGGGACCCTGGCGGTGGACAATCTCCAGCCTTCCATCCGCGCCGCCAACAACTCCGCTGCCGCCAGTGCCTACCTGAATTTCGGAGTCTCCGGCCCGGCGGATACCGCCACCTTCCGCTTCGCCGCCGATCCTGACGCTTCTGGCGGTGGGGCCATCACGATCCGCAACCCCATGATCAACGGCTTCGAGATCGATACGCCCAACTCCATCCGGGTCGCCTTCAACCCCGCGCCCTCCGATCCCGAGGAGCATGTGGATGCGGACTCCAAAGCGGTGACCTTGTCCTGGTCTCCTGCCCTCGCCGGCAATATCGCCTCGCACGATATCTATTTTGGCACCGACCGCCCCGTCGTCAAATCCGCCACCCGTGCCTCCGTTGCCTTTCTCGGAAACCAGATTGCCACCACCCGCTCCGTTCCCGTGGCCGATCCACACGCCACCTATTATTGGCGTATCGACGAGATCGATACTCTGGGCAACGTCACCGCCGGCACGGTCTGGTCTTTCCGTCCCCGCCACCCCGCTTTCCCCGGGGCCGAGGGCCATGGCCGTTTCGCCCGAGGGGGCCGCGGCGGGCGCGTGGTTCATGTCACTTCGTTAGCTGACTATGACTCCGGCGCCACGCCCATTCCCGGTACCTTGCGTCATGCCATCGAAGTCGAGACTGGCCCGCGCGTCATCATCTTTGATATCGGCGGCCTGATCACGGTGGATCGCCGCCTCACCCTGGCCTCGCCTTATGTCACAATCGCCGGTCAGACCGCGCCTGGAAAAGGAATTTGCCTGCGTCAGTGGGCTCTCGGCCTCAGCGGCGCCCGAGATGCGGTGGTGCGCTTTATCCGCAACCGCCCCGGCAACATCAGCGGTCAGACCATCGACGGCGGCGGCCTTGCCGGCTGTGACCATAGCATCATGGACCACTGCTCCATCAGTTGGTCCATCGACGAGGGATTCAGCAGCCGCAGCGGCAAAAACATCACCCTGCAAAACACCCTCATCTCCGAGGCACTCAACATCGCCGGCCACTCCAATTACCCCGCCGGCACCGCCCACGGTTACGCCGCCACCGTCAGCGGCGACATCGCCAGTCTGCATCACAATCTCCTCGCCCATTGCGCGGGCCGGAACTGGTCGCTCGGCGGCGGACTCGACGGTGCGGGCAATTTCGCCGGCCGCCTCGATATCACCAACAACGTCGTCTATAACTGGCACTCCCGCACCACCGACGGGGGGGCGCACGAGGTCAATTTCGTCAACAACTACTACAAGCCCGGCGCCGCCACTACCCACTTCCTTGCCCTCACCGCGCAATACGATAACTTCCCCGGCACCCAGCGCTACTACATGGCCGGCAACGTCATGCTGGGCCGTTTCAACGAGGCCAACCAGGCCGCCGGCCGCACCGCCACGGGCAATGTTCCCACCACCTACTCGCCGTGGGTTGCCACGCCGTTTTTCCCGTCCCACGTAGTCACCCAGAGCGCCCTCGGCGCCTACAAACGCGTGCTCTCCGATGTCGGGGCCAATCGCCCGCCCGATGCCCACGACGCCCGTGTCGTCCTGGAAACCCTAACTGGCACCTATGCCTATACCGGCACCGGCCCCTACGGCGGCTATGCGGGCCTGCCCAACTCACAAACTGACGTTGGGGGCTGGGAGAATTATCCGACCGAGGCCCGATCGGTTTCCTGGGACACCGACCGGGATGGCCTGCCCGATTGGTGGGAAATCCTCCATGGCACCAACCCCGCATCGCCGACCAGCGATTTCATCGATACCAATGCCGATCCCGCCCAGGATGGCTATACTGCCCTCGACGACTACCTGGCCTGGATGGCGCTGCCCCGCCTTGAAACTGCGGCCGCCACTCCGGTTGAACTCGACCTGACCACGCTCACCGCCGGATACTCCGCCGCCTCCTCCCGCCACGTCCAACTCAACCCGGATTCCGCCGCGGCGGGCAATGTGACGCTGCTCGCGGACGGCAAGACCGCCCGCTTCACCCCGGCGCCTGGCTTCACCGGCCTCGCCTATTTTACCCACACGGTCACGGATACCGCCGGTGACACCATGACCGGCGAGGTTGGCGTGAGGGTTTCCGCTTCCTTGCAAGCAGGGCCCTCCCTAGCCATGGCCCGCACGGACGACGGGATGATGATCGAGTTCACCGGCACTCCGGGTCTCGAATACATCCTCCAGCACTCCAGCGGCCTTTCGGGGTGGCTGGATTTCCAAACCGTAACCGCTACGGGTGGAGTCCAGATTATTCCGGTTCCCTCCATTCCCGCCCCTTCACTCCGAAGATTTTTCCGCGTCGTGCGGTGAAGCCCGCGGAATGGACGGGCGCATATCTTGACACCTGCGGCCGCGGCCGATACTTTTCCCGCTATATGCAAACCGACGCTCCCTCGATTCACCATCCCTTATGGTTTGGGCTGCTGGTTTTATTTGTTTTTCCTTGGGTCACCCAGGCGGCGGAGGTGACCCTGGTTCCGTCCGCAGATCTCCAGGGTGTGGAGTATAACAATACGCCCCAGAACACCGGCAGCGGAACCGCGACCCAGCTGAACGCACGATTCGCCTCCACCGTAAATGAGGTCATTGCCCTGCGCTTCGACCTCACCGGCTTCGACCGCACTCAGCTCACGGCGGCCTCTCTCAATCTGATCAATTTCCGCGCCAACACCGCGCGCATCCTGCATTACTGGGGGGTGAATAACGGCGCGACCGGCGTTGATATCTCGGTGGATCCTCCGGTGGAAGGCCTGACTACGGACAATGACTGGCCGGAGACCGGAACGAGATTCTCCGATCTTCCTGGAGTTGAATACGACGCCCTGCCCACCATGGGCATCGCATTGGCGCGGGTCAGCGACCTGGGGTCGGCCACGATGAACAGTGTGGCAGAAGGAACCATCTGCAGTTATGACCCGGCGCCGTTGGTGGATTTCCTCAAGGGCCACGCGGACGACATCGTGACGCTCATCATTTCTGTGGACACCAGCAGCACGGGACAGTCGCGGTTCGCCTCGAAGGAAGCCACCGTGCTGCAGGCCGGGGGCGCGGCGCAGCCGGCCGGGACCTTTTCACCGCGGCTGGTGCTCACCATCACCGACAACAGCGTGGACCGGGACAATGACGGGCTGCTGAACGCCTGGGAATCCGCCAACGGGCTCGATCCTGACAAAATCGATACAGACGGTGACACCATCGCGGACGGGCTGGAGGACGGCGATGCCGACGGATTGAACAACCTCGGCGAACAGGCCCGCGGGACCAACCCTGCGGATCCCGATACCGATGCCGACAGCCTCTCCGACAATGTGGAAACCGGGACCGGCCTCTGGGTGAGCCTGACCAATACCGGCACCAATCCGCTGCTGGCGGATACCGACCTCGACACCCTGCCGGATGCGGTGGAGAACCCCGATCTTCCCTTTGTCGACGCCAGCCAGCCGGGAACGAATCCGAACCGGACCGACAGTGACGGTGATCTCTATTCCGATCCCGCCGAACTCCTGCGTGGCAGCAGTCCGAAAGCTGCGGCCTCGGTGCCTGACGGCGCCGTGCTCACCGTTCTGGGAACCGGCACTGCCGCGCTGCTGGGCGCGGATCTCACTGATCCTGACAACAACATCGACGACAGCACGCCGGAGGGGGCCCAATTCAACTGGTTCACTGCCACGGCGACCACCAAAGTTTTTTTTGGCACCGGGGTTCAGGCGGATGCAACGAGCATGGGGGCGTTCGATCTCTTCGACAACAAGCTGGGTCCGGTGAATGACAAATGGTGCTGCGGCGGCCCGCCGGCCAGTGCGACTTTGGAGTTCCCCGGCACGGTGTCCCTGACGCATTTCACCATCGCTCCCCCGGATGACCGCCCTGAGCGCGATCCGGTGGACTGGCAGATCCAAGGGTCGAATGACGGACTGACCTTCGAGCCGGTCTTCACCCAGACCGATCCCATCCGCACCGGAATCTGGACGGACCGCCTGCAGGTGGTGCGTTGCCAGCTCGCTGCGCCCAGTGCGGCCTATCGTTATATCCGCTACGAATGCACCACCGCCGTGAGCGGGCAGCACGCGCTGGGCGAGCTGGAGTTTTTCGGCACCTTGAGCCTGGATCCGTCGCAGAAGTTCAATGTCACCGAAGTGAGCCGTGATCCTCAGACCGGCGCGCTGTCCCTGACATGGGAGTCGGTGCCGGGTCGCAGTTACCGGGTGGAATATTCCACGACACCGGAGAGCTTCACCCTGCGGGCTCTGGAGAATATTCCCGCAAGCGCGCAGGGAAATACCACCTCCGTCACCTTCAGCAATCCCTTGCCGGGAGCGGAACGTCTCTTTCTGCGGGTCGTGCAGGAATGAACCACGGTGCCGGACTTGTCAGGACAGGTCCGTCCTGCAAAACCTGTCCTGACAGTGGGCGCGGCTCTCTTCCGCCATTTTTCCTTCACTTCATGAAACCGCTTGTCCTTCTCGCCGCATCCCTGCTGACCGCCGTCACCGCGCTGGCTGAAACCATCAAGGACGAAACCCTGGTTCCGCCCTACACCCTGCCCAATGTGCTGCTGGATGGGAACGCACGGCCCATCAACACGGCGGAGGCGTGGCAGGCCGGGAGGCCGGCTTTGTTGAAACAATTTGGTGAACGGATGTATGGAGTGACCCCGATCGGCAAACCGGACGCCCTCAAGTTCGTTGTCCGGGAAGAGCAGAAGGAGGCCAGGGGCGGGCGGGCCACCCGGTTGAGGATCGGGGTGCTTTTTGAAGGAACGGAAACGGGGCGGCAGATGGAATTGTTGGTCTATCTGCCCAACGATGTCACAGCCAAAGCGCCGGTGTTCCTCGGACTCAACTTTGATGGGAACTACACCACCGTAACGGATCCCGACCTTCCTCTGCCCACACACTACGCCAACGGGCTGTTTGAGAATAAAATTCCCGACCACAAACCCACCGAAGCCGGCCGCGGCCTGCATGCTTACATGTGGAGTCTGGATGTGCTATTGGAAAGCGGCTGCGGCCTCGCCACTGCCGCCTGCGGGGAAATCGAGCCCGATGCGCCGGGCCGCTGGAAGGAAGGCGTGCGGGGTCTGGCGCAGGAGCCCGGTCCCGGCGACTGGGGCACCCTGGGGGCCTGGGCCTGGGGGCTGAGCCGGGCAATGGACTATCTGGTCACCAACGACCGCGTGGACAGTTCCAAAGTCACGGTGATCGGATTCAGCCGTCTCGGCAAAGCCGCCGTCTGGGCGGGCGCGCAGGACGACCGGATTGCCGCCGTTGTTTCCAATGCTTCCGGGGCCGGGGGCATCGCGTTGAGCAAACGGCTCTTCGGCGAGCGGACCGGCGATCTGGTCACACGCTTTCCCCACTGGTTTTGCGGCAACTTTGCGGCCTATGCCGGGAAGGAGGAAACCCTCCCTTTTGATCAGCACCAACTGGCTGCCCTGATTGCTCCGCGTCCCCTCCTCGCCACCAGTGGCACCGAGGATTTATGGAGCGATCCCCAAGGCGAATATCTTACTCTCAAGGAAGTCACTCCGGTTTATCAGCTGCTGGGCCGGAAAGGCCTGGACGAATCCAATCCGCCCAAACCAGGCAAACTGATCAACTCGCCAGTGGGGTATTTTCTGCGCAAAGGCGGCCATGATGTGACCCTCGAGGATTGGCGGGCCATGATTTCCTTTGTGGAAAAGCAGCTGGGGGTGTCCTCCCCGCCGGTCTCTGCGCTGGCGCGTTATTCCCGGCGCACCGCTCTGCTTCCCGCTGACCGGAAGGCGGCATGGGAGACCTGGTTCAGCGGCAGCGATGCCCAACGCCGCCGCCACGATGAGCAGCTCGCCGCCGAGGTCAAAGCCGCGGGCCTGACAGCTCCTGCCCCGGCACCCGCTGGCGCGACGTTTGAAATGGATCCTGACAAACCGGCCCTGAACTCTACCGCCACTCCCGACGAAGCGACCCTCGCCGCCAACATGATGTCCTGGCAGCTTCCCTGCGGCGGTTGGTCCAAGGCCGTGAGTTATGCCGCACCCCGCACCCCGGGCACCGCGTGGACCTCCGGGAATGATGCCCACCACTACGCCGGTACCCTTGATAACCGGTCGACCACCGACCAACTGCGGTTCCTCGCCCGGCGCTACACCGCTTTCCCTGACGAAACCATCAAAGCCAGCCTCGAGCGTGGTCTGGATTACCTGCTCGAAGCCCAGTTCCCCAATGGCACCTGGCCTCAGAACTATCCGTTGGAAGGCAGCTATCATGATTCCATCACGCTCAATGATGATGCCATGCTCCACGCCATCGAGGTGCTCATGGCTGCCTCCATCGGCCTGAACGATTGGGCGTGGCTGGATCCGGAGCGGAAAAAACAAGCCGCCGCCGCCACGGCCCGCGGGGTAGAGGCCTTGTTGGAACTGCAGGTCAAGGTGGACGGCAAACCCACTGTGTGGGCTGCCCAGTATGATCCCCTCACCATGCAGCCCGTCAGCGCCCGCGGCTACGAACTGACCGCGCTGAGCGGAGGAGAAAGTGTGAATGTGCTGCGGCTCCTCTTCAAAGTCCGCCCGGTCACCCCCCAGCTCACCGCCGCGGTGGAGGCCGGCATGGCATGGTTCGCCTCCCATCAGATCGAAAACCATCCCGACGGCTGGTCCCGGTTCTATGACCCCGCCACCCAAAAGCCTTTTTTCCCCGGCAAGCTCGACGGCAAAGCCTATGCGAGCGAGGAAGCCATGCGGAAAAACAATCCGGGCGGCTACGACTTCGGCGTCAAAAGCGCCAAGGAACTGCCCAAGTATCACGCCAAGTGGCTCAAGGCCCTCGCCAAGGAAAAATAGCCCTTCCTCCGGCGGCTGAATTTCCGATTCCGGGCCCCAAAGCAGCACCCCATTCTTCGTTGGCATTCCCCGCGGAGCCGCGGCATTCTGATTCCTCCGCTATTTTCCCCATGAGCACTGCCATCATCCCCACCGAGCACACTGAAGCCACCAACGCCCGCATCCTCGCGGTATCGGAAGATTTGATTGGAGGGTTTGTGCGGCAGCCCTTCCAACTCATCGCTGAAAAGTCCGGCGTGCCTTTTGAGACCGTCATTGAGCGCATCCGCGCCATGCTGGAAGCCGGGGTGATCCGCCGGGTGCGCCAGACCCTTCTCGCCACCAAACTCGCCCACGGGGCACTGGTCGCCTGGAAGGTGGATAATGATAAACTCGATGCCACGTTCGACTGGATGTTCCGGGAAGATCCCTTCAGCGGCCACGTCGTCACCCGCAGCACCGACCGCGAGGTGTCCGGCTCCGATTACCGCCTTTGGACCACCTTGAAAGTCCCCCAGGGCCGCTCGCTGGAAGAGCATGCCGATGTCCTGAAACGCCTCACCGGAGCCCACGAATACATCCTGATGCCCGCCAACGGCATCTTTGCCCTCGGGGTCGGGCACGTCCGCCGTAAAACCTTGGAGCCCGGCGACCGCTCGCCGGAACCGGTGGAAATGATGACCACCACCACCGTCGAACTCAATGCAGAGGAATGGGACGTCCTGTTGGCCCTGAAGGAGGAACTCACGCCGGATGAAATTTGCGCCAACCCCTGGGTCGGCCGGGCGGCCATCGCGGGCGTCAGCGAGGAGCGGTTCTACGAAGTCGCCGAAACCCTCAACGCCAAACGGGTGATCGGCCGGTTCTCCACTTTCCTTGAGCATGTCAAACCATCCGCCACCGGCGAGCGTGTCACCCGTTTCAACGGACTCTTCCACTGGGCGGTGCCGGAAGGCATGCAGGCCAAAGCCGGTGCGGAAGCCGGACGGCATTACTGCCTCACCCATTGTTATTGGCGTGAAGGCGGCCCCCGTTTTGGCAACGTCAATATCATGGCAGTCATCCACGGCACGGAAAAATCCCGCGTCATGGAGCACAAAGCGGCGATTGATGCCAACCTTGCTGCAGCTGGAGTGCCCGTGACCTACACCAACGTTTTCTGGGGCGGCCGCAGCGAGATCAAGCCCAGCGAAATCTCGCCCAAAGTCTATGCCGCCTTCCACGAAAAATGGGCCGGTCAAAGCGCGGTAATCCAAGCACAGCGCAGCAGCGCCTGAGACAACCCTTTCGTGGAAAGAAGAGGTAATCCTCTGGTAGATCCGAGGCACGATTTCCGTCGCACCAGGCGGGAGTGGGGGGAGTTCAGGCGAGTTTGAGGACAAGCTTGCCTGGGAAAAAGAGGAACCTGATGCGTAGACACTCAAGCTTGGGCAACTCCACGCGTTCTTGAGGTTTTAAATCACGAGTGGATCCCTCCGGATGCGGCTTTGGTGATTCGGGCGCAACAGATGCAGGTGAAGAGCCAGTGGAGGCGCTGTTCAACGCAAAATCACCATACCATGAACTGCTCTCAATCCGCCTGTTCCCCCTGTCGTGGCAATCTCTTCCCATATGCCGCCCGGCTCCAAACTCAGTTCCCTCACCAAAATAGCATGAAAGAGCGATCTAGCGCCGGGTCTTGCCTCGGGCAGATGACGGATTTTGAAGGAGTTCAACGACCTCAGGGTTTCCATTCTCCCGGGCGAACTCGATCAGTGTCTTTACCTTGGATTGGTTGGCGTCAGGAAACACAATGTCCGTCCTTGCACCAGACTTGATGAAAAGGTCGATCGTTCTCAGTCGACCCAAAAGATCGGCGTCCAGCTCCTGCAGGCGGAGCTTGTTGTCGGTGGCATGGTTCGCAAGGAGTTGGGGTTGGTGTGTGATGGCGGAAATCAACGGGGTCACCCCGAATGAGTCTTTTGCTTCCGGATTTGCCCCTGCTTCGAGAAGCAAACGGGTGCATTCGAATGAATTGACAAAGGTGGCGCGGTGAAGCGGCGTGGCACCGTTCGTCCGATCCGTCGCATTTATGGGGAGATGGAGTTCAAGCAGCACTTTCATCACTGGGTCATTTCCCTGGCCGGCGGCAAGGTGCAGCAAGCCCTCGCCTGACGGGCTGAGAATTCCGCGATCAGCACCTGCGTCGAGCAGGACTCTAACAGTGGTCTCCCGCCCAGTCCCGGCCGCCTGTTGCAGCGGAGTCATTTTTCCCGGTGCTTTGGGAGTATCTATTTTTCCACCGGCTGCCAACAGGGCCTTCATCACGCGGCCATCGCAGTGAGCGGCGGCGTAATCCACCGGAGTCATGCGAAAGGAGTTCGCCTGATTCGGATTGGCCCGGTGCTTAAGTAATACGCCTACCACTTCAGCGATCTGATCATCTCTTGGAGGGAGCCATGAATCTCCTTGCCTGTTTTGATCCACTAATGTGGCCATTAGTGGCGTGACCCCATGCTCCATCTGGGAATTTGCATCGGCACCGTGGTTCAAAAGCAACTCCATAACCTCCAAGTGCCCCTTCATCGCCAGCCGGATCAGGATCGACGGCTTGTAGTTGGGTTTCTTGTCCTCAGTGAAAAATTCCGCCGACCGTCTGGCATCCCCTCCGAGGCAGGTGAGCTCAAAAAAACTGTCACCGGCATGGGTCCGCACGTTCTGGTCTGCCCCCTTTTCGATTAGGTATTGGGTAAAGTTCGACTGTCCTTTTTCAGAAGCTGTAAGCAGCGGGGTGAATCCGGCCGCAGTCCGGAGGTTTATGTCCACTCCGCACGCCAGCAAAAGGTCCGCCAGCGCTGTGCTGCCGAATTCGGCTGCCGCGTGAAAAAGAACCTCCGGCTTCCCGTCGCGGACCAGGGCTGGCCCTCCTTTCTGATAGATCAACCTGACAATCGCATCTTCTCCCGACATCGCGGCGTAACACATCACCGACCGCCGCCGGAAGTCTTCCGCATCGGTGGCCGCACCGTGGGCGAGCAGACTTCGGATCACTTGCGTTGAACCCATCCGGGCGGCGATCATCAGCGGGGTGCGACCCACCTTGTTGACAGCGTCCACATCCGCGCCCGAGGAAATAAGCAATTCCACCACCGCAGGGTCATTGTTCTGCATGGCGGCCATGTGCAACGGTGTGCTCCAAGTCGAATCATCTTTGGCCCCAACATCGGCTCCGGCTTCGATAAGCACCCGCACGAGATCAGGGTTACCCGTGCCGGCGGCGAGGTGCAGGGGCGGGAATCCCCCTTTGAATCCACCCTTTAATGGAGGCTTGCGGTCCAGCATCAGGGCAACGACCCGCAGGCGCGCTTCCTTTTCCTTGGCCGGCACAGAGGCAAGGTCCGCGGCACGGCGAGCGAAGAGGGCCCGCAAACCCGACATGTTTCCATAACAAAACTTGATGAACGCCTCTGCTTGTCTGGCTTCTGGGATGATGCAATGGTAACCTCCGAGGAATACCGCTCGTTGCATGGGCGTGAAGGAACCTAGGGCAGGACTCCGCAAGGCCGGATCCGCTCCTGCGTTGAGCAAGCGATCAACGACGACCGGATCACCGAGAACCACCGCCATGTGAAGCGGTGTCTCAAAATCCGGCGCGCTACGGGAATTCACCGTCTTTGGATCCTCAATCAATGCCCGATCGATTGCATTAAGATCCCGTTTCGCCACCGCATCATGGATCTTTCCGGCATGACTTGGGCTAGCCGTGACAAGGATGATCGCGCCCAGCAGCATATTCCGCCAACGGCTTGGAATTCGACCACGTGGACTTTGTTTTTTCATCTTGCGATCAGAAAACCACCAAATCTATCATGATCGGAAATCGGGCGCAATGGGAATGAGCAAGGGGGTGAATCCGATAAGCGTTAGGGGATGAAAGCGCTTAGCCCTGGGCCGTGCAGCGCGGGGCGCTATGACAATGCGTGTGCAAGCTGACCGACGACAAGGAAACCGCTGATTTTGCACACGGCGACGGCACCTTTGCAGGCATCCTCAAGTAGCCCGCTGTCTTATTGGGGGGTACGAAGTGTTGCTGGAAACCGGGCGCGGCGGCAGGGGCGTAGTTTACCGGGCGAAGCAGTTCAATCTGAATTGGATGGTTGCGCTAAGAAAGCTGACCGGTGATTTCGGCGGAGAAGAGGCTGCGCGTTTCAAAACCGAAGCGGGGATGGCGGCGGTGCTGCAGCACCTAGGCTGCTGAAGAAATTTCAAATTGATACCCTACCCGGCAGTCCAGTTAGAAATCGGTATTGGCTTCCTTGAGATCCAGTTCCTTGATCCAAGTATTGCGGTAGCGCACATCGTGCCCTTCGCACTGCAGCTTCAGCCCGCCGGGGGTGTCGGTGATGCCTTTGCCGCCGTCGTTTCCGCCGTCGAGCCCTGAATTGGCTCCGCCAAAAACCTGACTGATGGCCTGGTTGGTGTGGATTTTTTTGCCGTTGAAGTAGATGGTCACCAGCGGTTTTTCCGACAACTTGCCGTCCTTGAACCGCGCGGCGCGGAAAGTGATATCGTAGGCATTCCAATTGCCGGTGCCGTTGTAGGCATCAAAGGGCGCGGCAGCTTCGTTGATCACGGCTGCCATGCCGTGGCTGCCCTTGTCGCCATCAAGCACCTGGATCTCAAAACGGTTCTGCAGGTAGACCCCGCTGTTCCCGCCTGGTTTCAGACAGTTGAACTCGATGTGGAGCCGGAAGTCTCGGTAGGCTTTTTTGGTGACGATATCCGCCGTGCCGTATTTCCCGCCGTCGGCCACCCGGTCATCGGTCATGATGACCGTGCCCTGGTCCTTGTTCACGGGATCCTCCACCACCTTCCACTTGATCGGCATGGCGGATTTGAAGCCGGGGCCTTCCCAGTAAATCCATTTGCTGTCCAATGTCTGCCGGGATCCATCGATGATGACTTCTGCTCCGGGGGCTGGCTTGGCTCCGACGTCGATGTTTTTATCTTGAGCCTGACAAGTAGCGGTGATTCCGAGCAGGACGGCAAAGAAAGTGGCTTTCATAGTGTGTTCTCTAAACGTGCCTCCGGTACCGCTTTTGACATTTTTTCAGGACGCGGGATTGGCTTGCCTAAGGGCCTGCTCGAGGGCGCGCCAGCCTAACATAGCGCACTTCACCCGCTGGGGGAATTGCCGGACTCCGGCGAAGGCGGCCATTTCTCCGAATCGATCCAGGTCGACGTCCCCTGCGGTGCTGAGGATGTCATGGAAGTCCGCGATCAGGCCGCGTGCTTCTGCGATGGTACGGCCCGCCGCTTTTACCGTCATGATGCTGGCGGCACTCTGGCTGATGGCACAGCCCTGGCCTTGGAAACTGACTTTTTGAATCGTTCCGTCCGGGGCGAAGGTGACCCAGACCTCAAGTTCATCGCCACAGGAGGGATTGATGCCCTCGGCATGAAAAGCCGGGGGCACCGGCTGCGGTCCGTAATTCTGCGGACGGCGCGAGTGTTCGAGAATGACCAGCTGATACAGTTCGTCGAGTGGATTCATGAAAAATAGCGGCGGGTGTCGTTGAGGATTTCGCCAAGGCGGGCGATCTCCTCCTCGGTGTTGTAAAAATACAGGCTGGCGCGTGCCGTGCCGGGAAGCTTCAATTTCCGCATCAGGGGCTGGGTGCAGTGGTGTCCGCCGCGCAGGGCGAGGCCCCGGCCGCTGGCGAAGGTGACGAGGTCGTGCGGATGCACCCCGTCCATGATGAAGCTGCTGAGCGCCCCGCGCTTCCCTGACGGCCCGATCGCCCACACGCCGTCAATCCGGTTCAGCGTGTCCACGAGGCGGGTGGTCAGGATTTCATCGCGCGCGGCGATGGCCTCCATGCCGAGAGCTGCGAGGTAATCGCAGGCGGCAGCCAGGCCGATGGCTCCGGCGATCGGTGGAGTGCCGGCCTCGAATTTTCCCGGCGCTTCACGATAGGTGCTGCGCTCGTAATGCACACTTTCGATCATCTCACCGCCGCCATGGAAGGGGGGCATGTCCGCAAGGGCCCGGGCCGTGCCGTACAGCACGCCGATCCCGGTGGGGCCGCAGATTTTGTGGCCGGAGAAGGCGAGGAAATCACAACCCAGCGCCTTCACATTCACGGGGATGTGCCCCACGCTTTGGGCTCCATCCACCAGCGTGGTGATGCCGCGTTGCCGGGCGAGGGTGCACCATGCCTCTGCCGGGGTGATCGTGCCGAGGGAATTCGAAATGTGAGGAAAAGCGAAGAGTTTCACCTCCTCTGTGAGCAGCCCGGGCACGGCGGCTTCATCCAGCGATCCGTCATCCCCCAGCACCGGTACAAAGCGCAGAGTGGCCCCGTGACGTTCCGCGGCAAGCTGCCAGGGCACGAGATTGCTGTGGTGCTCCAGTTCTGTAAGGAGAATGACATCGCCGGGACGCAGGTTTTTCCGGCACCAGGCGAACGCCACCAGATTGATGGCCTCGGTCGTCCCGCGGGTGAAGACGACCTCGGAATCCTCCGCCCCGATAAAGTGCGCCACCCGGCCCCGGGCGGCCTCGTAATGTTCCGTGGCCCGGGCGCTCAGCTCATAGAATCCGCGATGCACATTGGCGTTGTCGTGCTGATAGAACCGGGTCAGCGAATCAATCACCACCTGCGGCTTCTGCGAGCTGGCCGCACTGTCAAAATAGAGCAGCGGCTCTCCGTTGTCCTGGACCTGGCTGAGAATGGGGAACTGGGCGCGCACCGCGGCCCAGTCCGGAGAAGGGTAATTCATGACAAGGGAGCAAGAGACCGGCGCGGGCGCTTCGCAATCCGGTAAATCAAAATCACCGAATTCAAAATCAGGCTAAAACCGCCAGATCCAACCCGCGACGCCAAATCGCAAAGTGATGGCCTGCGCCTCAAGTCTTAGGTGCTGCAGGAAACCCCGTAATTCAACCGACAAGGGGTGTGAAACACCCAGAGAACGGATTGGTCCGGGCGTCGAACTGAATTCTGCCTGATGTCTGCGGCTCATCAGCTGTACCGCGGTAATTGCGGAAGTGCCTTGGCAGAACGGGAAAAACCTTGCCTGAATCCGCCCAGCATTCATGCTTGTTGTCAGGCATGTTTCCAAAGCTTTTCCCCACCATTCCGGATGATCCCTTCTACCAACCACGGCAGCCCCTCTGGACTCACCCGGATTTTACGGAAGCACCCGACCTCAGTCGTCTCATGGCCGGGCCCATCGCCGCCCGGAGCGCCTTGCTCATAAATCCCTTCTATCCAAAAGACCCCCATGCGAGCTTCGGCAAGCACGTGCTCACTCCCACCCTTGCACTCACCAGCGTCGCCGCCGCCACTCCTGCCGGGTGGGACGTTAAATATTGGGATGAAAACCTGCTGCTGGGTCCCTTGCCCACCAATCCCCTGCCCCAGGTGGTCGGCATTACGGTCCACCTCACCTTCGCCCGGCGCGCCTATGAACTCGCCGCATGGTTCCGGGGCCGGGGATGCGTGGTTATCCTGGGCGGGCTGCACGTCCTATCCTGTCCGGAGGAAGCCGCGCCCCACGCCGATGCCTTGGCTATCGGGGATGGCGTGCAGCTCTGGCCCCGGATCCTCCGGGATATCGAAAATCATTCCCTCAAAGCAAGCTATCAAGCCGGTTATGAGCGCGCGTATGACCTCGACCCTGCGCCCCGTCGGGATTTGCTCCCGAAAGGCAGCTTCCTCACCACCAGCAGCCTGATCGCCACCAGGGGCTGTCACAACCGTTGCGGCTTTTGCTATCTCAGCACCGAAGGCTTGACCATGCCTTACCGCGTCCGCGCCGCCGCTGATATCCGGAAACAATGGGAGCAGGACGGCGAACCCTACGCTGTTTTTATCGACAATAATCTCGGTTCCCGCCCGGAATACCTGCGGGCACTCTGTCAGGAACTGAAGCCCCTCCGCCGTATCTGGAGTGCGGCCATTTCCCTGGATATCACCAATCATCCTGACGTTGTCCGGGAAATGGCCCTCGCCGGCTGTACCGGTGTTTTCATCGGCTTTGAATCCCTCTCCGACGATAACCTGGCCGCCTCGCGCAAACGCACCCCGCGCACCGAGGACTACGCCCGGCGCGTCAAACTGCTGCACGATCATGGCATCCAGGTGAATGCCAGCTTCGTCCTCGGCTTCGACGAAGACCGCCGGGACTGCTTCATTACCCTGGCCCAATGGACCACTGCCAACCGGATCGAATGCGGGACCTTTCACATTCTAACACCCTATCCCGGCACTCCCCTTTATACCCGGATGGCTGCCGAAAACCGGATCCTCCACACCAACTGGGAACTCTACGACACCGCCCACGTCGTCTTCCAGCCCAGGCACATGAGCCCGGAGGAACTCCATCTCGGATACGACTGGCTTTACCGGAAACTCTACTCTTCTGACAGCATTTGGCAGAGGCGGCCTTCCGACCCATCCGCCGTGCTGCCCTACCTCGCCATGAGTTACCTCTACAAGCGCAACAACCGCTTCTGGCATCTCCTCATCAAACACGGCAAGGTCAACACTGTCTGGAAACCACTCGTGCATTGGACCCGATGGCGGCACTTGCGCTTCCGTGACCACCTCTCCCGCCAAGGCAGTCAGCCAGGAATGAGCGGCTCCGTCGTCTCTGCCAGCGTGTAAAACCAAAATCGCAGGCATCGTGCTGAAGCAAAGCTCCCGCGCCCCGAAGCTGATGCAGGCCACCGTTTCATTCCAATATTTTGAGGCGTAGGACCACGAAAGGGTAAGTGGGCACATCAGGCGGACCGGACTGTGCGCCTACCCGGATGAATCCTCATGCCGGGTCACCCAGCGCAAAATGCTCCGATTGGTCGCAGGGGCAAACGGACCGTACCCGGGCCGCCCAACTCCATGGGAAGAATCCCCCGCCACCGGGCGTTCCTCTTCCCAAAAACCGCTTGCGGGCGGGGCCTTCATCCTATGTATTGAGAACAGATCTCAAAAGAATCCCCTATGGCATCACATCCCCATGATCCAGCGTGTCACCTCCCCGGCTGCGCCTGTCTGCCCCTGAGCGCTTCGCGCCGGGGCGACCGGGTGGTGGTGCGGCATCTGGAGGGGAACGACTCCCAGCGGCTCCGGGAGTTGGGCTTCAATGAATCGGCGGAGGTTCGGATCGTTTGTGCCGGCAGCGCCGTGATCGCCCAGGTCCATGGCAGTAAAATCTGTCTGAGCCGCCGCATGGCCGAGGCGATCCTGGTGGTCCCAGCCTGAGCTTGGTTTTCAATTTCTATTTGGATGAACCGGAAGTCTTCCCTTTCTGATTTGTTGCCGGGTGACTCGGCGATCATCCTCCGGCTGCCGGATGGAATTCCCAGCCTGACCCGGCTGAGGGAGCTGGGCTTGCTGCCGGGCACCAAAGTGCAATTCGTCCGCCGCGCTCCCATGGGCGATCCGGTGGAAATCATGATCCGCGGCGCCCTGCTGTCGCTGCGGGGCACCGAGGCGGTCCAAATCGAGGTGGAGGCGTGCCGCGCATGAGTGAAGCCGGCTTGATTTACGCCTTGGTGGGCAATCCCAACTGCGGGAAGACCACCCTGTTCAATGCTCTGACCGGATTGAAGCAAAAGGTGGGCAATTACCCCGGTGTGACCGTGGAGCGGAAGGAAGGGGAGTGCTTCAGCCAGCATGGGCTGCGGCTGCGGCTGATTGACCTGCCCGGCGCCTACAGTCTGAATGCGCGGTCGCCCGACGAAGCCATTCTGCGGGATGTTCTGCTGGGGCGCCGTACGGATACCCCCCGCCCGGACCGGATCGTGTGTGTGGTGGATGCCTCCAATCTGGAGCGGAATCTCTATCTTTTTACCCAAATCCTGGAGCTCGGACTGCCGGTGATTCTGGTGCTGAACATGGTCGATGTCGCCGAAAAATCCGGGATGCGTTTTGAAGTGCAGCGCCTCGCGGAACGGTTCGGCGTCCCCGTGGTCCCCATGGTGGCCAGTCAGCGCAAAGGCATGGTGGAACTCAAGGTGGCGATGAGTCACGCCGAGCTTCCCCCGCCCAAACCCCTGCTGAATGCCATGCCGGTGCCGGTGCGCGGGGCTCTCCTGCGCAGTCGTGAAACGCTGGCGGAGGCTGGCGTGGTGGGCCGCACCGCGTCGCTCCTCGAACCGCTCTATCTCATTTCCGGACACGATCCCTCCCATTACGGGCTGGATCCCAAATCCATTAAAATCATCCAAGCCGCCCGGGACCAGCTCGAACGCGAGATTCCCGGCTGGGAAGACCGTCTGGTGGCGTCCCGCTATGACGCCATCCACGAAGCTGTCAGCGATATTGTGCACCGCCCTGATGAAGCTTCGGCGACCCTGACCGACCGGATGGATGCGGTGCTGCTGCATCGGTTTTGGGGCTGGGTCTTTCTCATCGGCACGTTGTCGTTCCTGTTTTATCTCATTTTCTCCGTGGTGGAGATTCCCATGGGGTGGATCGAGGTGGTCTTCCAAATGCTGGAGAAAGCCGTCACCGGATGGATGGCGGCCGGGGACCTGCGTGATTTGATCACCGACGGCGTGCTGGCCGGAGTCAGCGGGGTGCTGATTTTCCTGCCCCAGATTCTCATCCTGTTCTTTGTGATCGGCTTCATGGAGGACACCGGTTATATGGCCCGCATTGCCTTCCTGATGGACCGCATCATGAGCCGTGTCGGCCTCACGGGAAAAAGTTTCCTGCCCCTGCTGGGCAGCCACGCCTGCGCCGTCCCTGGGGTGATGGCCACCCGCACCATCGACAGCCCGAGGGACCGTTTGATTACCATTTTGATCGCTCCGCTGGCCTCGTGCTCGGCACGGTTGCCGGTCTATCTGCTTCTCATTGCCGCGCTCGTTCCCCAAGGGACGGTGTCTGCCCTGACCAAAGCGGCGATTCTTCTCGGACTCTATGGTCTCGGTATTGGAGGAGCTTTCTTTTTTGCCTGGCTCTTCAATAAAAAACTCCTTCCGGGAGCAGCCTCCGCCATGATTCTGGAATTGCCCGGGTACAAAATGCCGTCGTTCGTGTCGATCATCCGGCAAACCCTGAACCGCGCCTGGATCTTCATCCGGCGCGCCGGCACCGTCATCCTCGGCTTATCCATTCTCCTGTGGGCGGCTTCCACCTATCCAAAATTGGAATCCGGGACCAAATCCGAAGCCCTCGCGCACAGCGTGGCGGGCCGCATGGGACATGCCATCGAACCCCTCATCAAACCGATGGGAGCCGATTGGAAAATCGGCATCGGCCTGGTCGCTTCCTTCGCGGCCCGCGAAGTTTTTGTCAGCACCATGTCGGTGGTTTACAGCGTGGAGGATGATGAAGAAGCGGATGAGGACGCTGCAACCTTGAAACTCCGTGACCGCCTGAAGCAGGAAACCTGGCCTGATGGACGGCCCGTTTACACCGTGCCGTTGTGCCTCTCCATGATGGTTTTTTATGCGTTCGCCATGCAATGCCTGAGCACGGTGGCCGTGGTCCGCAGGGAGACTCAAAGCTGGAAATGGCCGCTTTTCCAACTCGCCTACATGACCGGAACGGCGTATATTCTGGCGGTGGCGGTTTATCAAGTCGCCCGGCTTTTCCTGTCATGAACGAATCCTGGCAAAGCATCGCGGCTCTTGGCGTGGTCGCCCTCACCGCAGGCATCTTCCTGTGGAAATCCCTGCGTGGCCGCAAGTCCGGCTGCGGCACCGGCTGCGATTGCCCAAAAGCCGGGAAGTCAGGGCTTCCGAAATAACTTGCCCGTGAACGGGCATTGGACCTGCTCTCCACTTTTAACGGCAGTGAGGTCGATCTCTCCTTGTGCCGGGGCAAACGGGCTGATGAAAAATCCGTCGTTCCAAGGCGAAGGCATCCCGTCAGGAACATCTTCGGAGAGGGCGGACGGCGCCGGATTGCGGCTTTGAGCGAGGAGTTGCCCAGTGGGATCAGTTAGATTGGCAGTGAGAAAGAGCATGATTTCCGACCCGTTCGGATGCTTGCCTTTAAAAGCCACCGTCTGTCCGTTCCAGATCACGACAGAGTTTTTGAATTCAGTAATTTCCCGGGTTCCGGCAATCCCGGAATTTCCCACCATTTTTATTTCATAACGCAGTTCGCACGTATCCTGGACCAAAGGCCGGACAATCACCTTTGCTGTGATCGGCATTAGGGCAGTCTTGTTCCTGGAATAACTCTCATCGAAACCGGCAAATAAATTCGGGGGAGTGTTTACCGGAGTAAAAGTCATCAGATCCACACCCTTCTTCACGGAGGCCGCGCGCATGATTAATTGCATCTGGGCGTCCGTAAAAACTCCTGCCAATGTGAATGCGTCCTGGCCGGAAGGTTCTGATAAATCCTGCCCACCTGGCTCAGGTTGGAAGTTCATCAACTTCATGCTCAAATTCACCCTGACGCTGGATTGGTCGATCTCATGGAGCGCCAGTTTCAACACTTCGATATCCCGGACCGGTCCTGTGCATTCGGCCAGACTTTTCCTGGCTCCGGAAAAAGTTAATTGGCTTCCAAAAGCGTGGTGGGCCAAGTTGCCGTAGGAGGAGATGTCCTCATTGTCAGGATGGTTTTCCGGAGAGGGCAGCAGGGCCGGCAGCAGGTTGAAATTGGATGATCGCGTGACGCTGCGGACTCTATCGGATGGATTCTCCGCTTGTTGGAAGACGAGGGATTCGCCTGAAATTTCCATCCTCGTGCCGGACTGGAGAGCCATGATTTGAAGGAGGGTCCAGGCCGGGAGTGAAACGTTGAGAGCCAGGAAAACCGGGGCATCTCCGGCGTCCAATATCTCAACCTCCGGTGACTTGCCATCCGCTAGGTGAATATCCTTCACGAGGAGGGCGACCGCCTCGGGAAGGGATCCCGCCGCTTTGAAATCCACCATGTAAAAACGCTTCAGGAGGAGTTCAAATCCGGGTGCGGTTTCAGGGAACTGACCCTTTGCCTCCGCCTTGATCGATGTCCTTCCTCCTCCCACCGCCGTCCGCACGGGAGCCTTGGAGGGAGATTGTTTTTCCGCCACGGTGATGGCATCGGAGTCGTTGCCAGGACGCATCATCGACCAGACTGCGACAGTGAGCAGGGCGGCAGCAGCGCTCCAGCGGGTGATCCGGTTTTTCCACAAATCGGCGGCACGCTTTGTCAGAGGTCTTCCCGACATAAGCTTTGCCAGTGATTCCCGGCGGGACGCGGCATCCGCGCCGGACTGTTGGAGGAGAACCTCGGTGTGGCAGAGTGCGGCGAATTCCTTCATGACGCCGGGTTCCGCCGGGAAGATTTCCCGCAGGATGCTCTGCTCGGGTTGGCTGGCTCGACCGTCAAGCCAGGCACTGGCAACAGGATTGAAATCAGGATCGGTTTTCATGAGGGTGGGATCAGAGCGGAAAGAGTGGCCGGGCGCGGAGCAGCGCCGGAGCGGGAGGAAAAGTCGGATTCGCCGGCTTGGAGCCGCTCCCGGATGCATTCCGCCAGAGCACGGCGGAGCCGGGAAAGCGTTTGATAGAGGGCCGCGGCGCTTTGACCGCTTTCCCGGCTCAGTGTTTCAATACTGGCATGGTCGAAATAGCGGCGCTGGATCAGCGTGGCGGACCGCAACGGCAGGTCCGCCAGACAATCGGCCAGTGCTTCCTCCTCCGCCGAAGTGGTTTGGTCAGGAGCGGTGGATTCCAAGGCATGGGCGAGACGTTCCAAATGATCCTCCTCCAATAAACAGGGACGCCGGGAGGATTTCCGGTATTCCTCCTTCATCCGCCGCACCGCGATCCCCATGGCCCACGGCAGGAAAGGACGGGCGGCATCGTATTGATCGAATTTCCGCCACAGGATCAGCACGACATCCTGGAAGAAATCGGCACGGTCATCCGCCGTGGCCAGCGCCCCGGTGATGAAGGCCCGGAGCCGGCTTTCACAGGGGCCGAGGAGATCGAGAAAAATGTCGCGCGGAGCCGCTTCCGAAGTCATGCGGAAGGTATATTGACCGGGACCGGGATTTTCTGACACGAAATCCGGAAAATCATCGAAATGCCGTGGCATCGTTGGTTCTGCCCGGCTTGAGGGCCATCGCCGCTGGTTTATCAGCTCCTTTCATTCCAATAACGGGATTTGCACCGGATCGGTTTGTGTTTATGATGTTGCATGAGCACCGCCGATATCATCACGGTTGACCCTGATATTCTGGGAGGCAGCCCCGTCTTCCGGGGAACCCGGGTTCCCGTTAAAACCATGTTTGAATACTTGGAAAAAGATTACACGCTGAATGAGTTTCTGGAGTGCTTTCCCTCCGTATCCCGCGAAATGGCTTGTGCCGTGTTGGAGCGTTCAGAATCCTCGCTCTTTGCGGCCGCATGAAGATTTTGCTGGATGAGTGCGTGCCTTGGCCGATACATCGGATTCTTTCAGGGCACACTTGCATCACGGCCACGAAGCGGGGGTGGGGCGGTGAGAAGAATGGCAACCTGATCCGTCTCGCGGAAGCGGAGTTTGATCTTTTCATCACCTCGGATCAGAACATCCGTTATCAGCAAAACCTCAGTGGCCGGCGCATCGCCATCATGGAGCTTTCCACCAACGATCTGCGACGCATCCTGACTGCGGCTGCCAATATCAACCAAGCCTTGGAAGGAATTCAATCCGGTGATTATTTGAGGATGGAAATCCCCTGAATCCCGATCGGGACCATATTCCTGACTTAGCCCTTCACCTGGGCCGTGGAGAGGACGGGCTGGATATGCTGCTCGGAGACCAGCGTGACCATGAGATTGTTGACGAGGGCGGCCCGGCTGTTGTTATCGAAGGTGACCACGCCGTCGGCTTCGAGTTTGCGGAGCGCCATCTCCACCATGCCGACCGCCCCGTCGACGATCATCTGGCGGGCGGCGATCACGGCCTGGGCCTGCTGGCGCCGGAGCATGGCCTGGGCAATTTCCGGGCTGTAGGCGAGATGGCTGAGCTGGGTCTCGATGATCTCGATTCCTGCGAGGGCGGTGCGCTCCTGAACCTCGGAACGGAGTTTGGTGGCGACTTCGGCCTGATGGCTGCGCAGGGCGATTTCGTCAGGAGTATGCGGCTCGTAAGGATAGTGGCTGGCCAGATGGCGCAGGGCGGTCTCGCATTGGATGTGGACGAAGGAGGAGTAGTCCTCGACTTCGAAGAGGGCCTTGGCGGTATCAATGACGCGCCACACGATGACGGATCCGATCTCGATGGGATTGCCCTGGGCGTCGTTGACTTTGAGTTGCTGGCTTTGGAAATTGTTGACCTTGAGGGAGATGGTCTGTTTGCGGGCGAGCGGATTGGCGAACCAGAAGCCGCTCTCCCGTACCGTGCCGATGTATTTTCCGAAAAAAGTCAGGACCCGGGCATCATTGGGGCCAACGATGAAGAGCCCTTTGAAACCCAGGACCGCAGCGAGGATGATGACCGGAAACAGGAAAGGAATGCCTCTGGCAAGGAAGAGTCCGAAGGACAGCAGCCCGATGGAAAAGATCAGAGGGACGAGGCCCTGCATGCAGATGGCGCGGTGCTCTTTCATAGAGGATCATTTAAGCGGAGTTTGACGAAATGACAAGCTGCCAAGGGATGGCCTCCGGGGAGTGGAGGTGAGTTTCCAGATCAGCCAGCCTGGATAGATGAGGATCAGGACCAGGCGGAGGAGGATGAGCAGGGCGGCGAGAATGGCCCAATGGACCGGAGTGTTCTCGTGAGGAGCGAGGAATACGGAGGTGACGTCGTGGCCAGTGAGGGACCAGAGCACGATTTCGTGCAGCGTGATGAGCAGAGCGAGCCGGAGGAAGCGCCCACGATGGAGGAGGAACCAGAATTTCATCGGGAAGCAAGGAGGGCGCGTTCGAGCACGGCCGGGGGCAGGGCGGTGGCCATAGCGAAGAGGATGGCATCACCTAGCCGGCCCCCGGTGACGAAGTGGGTACGTCCAGCACGCTGGGAAGGCATGCCGAAAAGGTGCACCAGCCGCCAGCGGGCAGTGAAGCCAGCGGCATCGCCCTGCTGACGGCAACCGGCGAGGGAAAAGCCAGTGGAGGAGATAGACCAGCCGGCGAAGAGGGGACCGGAGTCGATATCGCCCCGGCCGTTCATGCCGCGAGGGTATTCCCGCATGGCTGTGAAACCGAGACCGGTGTTGGCGAGTGAAGCCAGAGCAGATGCGTGAAGCTGGCGCGACAGGGCGGGATCGGCAAAGCCAAGGAAGTAGACGGCAAGGTTGGTGCCGGAGCCGCGGGGGTGGTCCCGGGGGCTGCCGGTGGTGTAATCAACGGCCTGATAAAGCAGGCCGGAATGGGGATCCTGCCAACGGGTCAGGTAAGCGTCCAGCCATCGGCGCACGGGGACGCTGATGGTGCCCTGGGCGGTGCGGTCGCGCAGGGCGAGCGAGGCGATCCCGGCAGCGTTGTCCAAGGGATAACATTCGCCGGGATAGGTTTCCAGCAGGCCTTGGGGACTGGCCAGCAGGCGGGTTTCAAGGACTTGGGAAATACGGTCGTGGAGGGCGGCGGAAGGGGCTTTGGGGTCGATGAGGTGCTGGCAGGCAAGCAGGAGATTGAAGTAGCCCAGGTAGGCGGCGTGATCGGAGCTGGCGGCGGCGAGGGATTCGATAGGGTCTTCCCCCCAGCGCCGCTCGTCGAAAGCTCTGACATCGGAATGGAGGAGCCTTTCCACCGCGGTGCGGATGAGCGGGAGGTTTTGGGTGCGGAGTTCCGGATGCTCCATGGTGGTCTGGGCGAGGCCGAGCCCGCTCATGACATAGGTGCCAAACAGCCACTCGCCGTCGAAGAGTTTACTGCCAGTGGAGTGGCTGGCGATGGCGGGCGCGGCTTCAATCCACGTGGCGACCCCGGCGCCCATGGATTGCTGCGTGGACAGTACGCCCTCGAATACCTCTGTTGCACCCCTTCCGCACCAGTAGCGGGCAAAACCCGCGCAGGCAGCCAGAGCCAGCAACAGCCGGGTGAAAATCAGGAGGCGTTTTTTCAGGAGGGAAACCGGTTTGGGGAGGATCGCCCGATGGGCGACGTCCTTCTTTGAAACGCACGGAGGGGAAACGTTCGATTTCCGGGCCGGCACGGCGGTCAATCCTGACCGAGCTTTTTGCCGATGGCTTTGAGGTAGTCGTAGCCGTAGAGGCCGGTCTTGTGGCCGTCGCTGAAGGCGAAGGCGATGGCGTAGCCGCCCACGATTTGCCAGGCGGTGGCGCGCACCCCGGGGAATTCCGTGCGGTGGTCGCCGCCGATTTTTTGGCCGAGGAGATCGCGTTCTCCGGCAGTCTCGGCGCTGGGGGACCAAGCGCGGAGGCGCTCCATCGGATAGTAGTTTTCGCTGCCGTCGCTCCAACGGATGGCGATTTCATCTCCGATGGACTGGATGTCGGTGGGGCTGAGCATGGCTAAATCAAAGTCGGATGCGATGGGTGGTCAACGGCACTTGGGTGGTAGGTGGATTTGGGACTTTTGGATGGAGGGCCGGTGGTTGCTTTCCTGCGGGGGGATGCGGTGCTCTCTGGATGGTGGGTGGAGTCTTTTGCCCTTTTACACGCGAGGCCGGATATTTCTTATAAATTACGTTGATTTAACGTCAATCTACCGCAATCCATTATATCAATTCTCACCAATGCTGTGCCTGATCGACGCCTTACCCACCAGTTCCCACTATGAACGAACTCGATTTCTACGACATCGACGCTCACTTGGAGCGGGTGCTAACGGAGGCGGAAACCATAGAGGGCATTTTTGCGAAGGAAAGCGAGCGGGGCCTCTTCATCCGTCGCGCGGAGATGCTCCGGGGGCTGGTCCGCAGGCGCCACGAGGCGGGGAAAAACGTGAGTGAACTCACCCGGGGTGAGTTGATCCAGCGGTTGTTTGCCGATCTCACGCCCGGCTCGCTGCGGACGCAGCTTTCGCGTTTTCGCGGGCATTTGGAAAAAGTGGGCTGCGCTGGACCGGGGCGCTTTTTGTTGGCGATTCCCGATGCCCGGGGAGCTGGAGCTGAGGCCGCGCGGTGCCGGTTCGAGGGCGATTCCATGTCCCAGCGCCGGCTGGCACAAGGAACGCGGGATGCCATCAGCGCCATCAAGCGTGAGGACAAGATCGTCCCGCCGCGCGGGTGGCCGGATGTGCCGCGATTTTTTATCAGTTTTGCCTGGGCGGACCGGGATCTGGTGAATGTCTTCTTGGAGGAACTGCGCCTCATGCTACGCGGCATCGGGGTGAGCAATTTCGAGTTCTGGAAGTGCGATGACTACCGGCAAACGGATAGCGGCATCCCCGTCGGCAGCCATATCGAACAGGAAATCACCCGAGCCATGAAGCGCTGTCCTTTCGCCCTGCTGCTGCTTAGCCCGGCGTATTGCGAGAGCGGTATCATCAACCGGCTGGAGCGGCCTTACTACTTTGGCCCGGAAGCAAAAGGCATCGGCCTGCCCGTCGGAGTGGGAGCCTATCGGCCCGACTTCAAACACGTGAACTGCCCCGGATTTTCGGAAGGGCTGGTGTATTTCCTGCCGAGAACCAAGGGCGATCAGCACGATCTTTCCTATATCGATCTAAGGCGCAATGACCGCCGCCGCGAGCAGTTCATCCGCGGACTAGCCGAGCGAATCCAAGCCCTGCTCGCGCAGCATCATCCGGTCGATCCCATCACCCCTGCTACTCCACATCCCGTCAGGGCAGACTCCAGCGAATTTGATGCGCTCCCAGCTGAGTTGCTGGATGCTGCGAATTTCTATGATCCGGCCCGGGGCAAATTTATCCCCCAGCGGGCAGACAAGCAGCGCACTCTCGCTAAAGCTGCCGAAGTGGAGCTTGCAGACGGAGAGTCCGGCGTGGATCTCCTAGCTGAACTGACGGCCTGGCTGACAGATGAAAAAGGCGCGGCTTACTGTGCGCTTTTGGGCGAAACCGGCTCCGGGAAAACCATGGCCTGTCTGGAGCTGTGCCGGGAATTGCTGGAAAAACGGGAAAGCGCTTCCAGCCTGCCCGTGCCCATCTACCTTGATCTTCGCCTGGTCAACCAGGACGGCCTGCTGGCCAGCAACCCCGAGGCCCGGCCTCTGCTGTCGGACATCCTCACCGCCATGGTGAGGCGCTCGGCGCTGACCATGCCGTCGCCTGCCACTATCCTGCGGGCGGTGCAGACACAGGGGGCGCTACTGGTCTGGGATGGCCTTGATGAAGTGCTCGTCCACCTCTCGGAGCAGGCTGGCGAGGCCTTTTTTGCGGAGCTGCGGAAAGCACTGCCGGTGGAAATGGCCGGGCAACCAGGAGCCGGGCGGCTGCTCTTTGCCTGCCGCACCCAGTATTTCCGGGGCATGGCACATGAGGTCAGCCTCTTCACGGAAAGCCGGAAGTCTGCGATCAATCCATCCGCTGGTGGCAAGGAGGACCGGAATCCACCCCACGCCCGCTACCTCGTCTTGCGGGTGCTGCCCTTCGGGGAGGAGCAAATCCGCGCCTACCTGCAGGCCAATGTCCCCGGCGTGGACCTGGACCGCGCACTGGAGATCATCGATTCCGTGCACAATCTCCGGGAACTCGCTGGGCGACCGTTTCTGTTATCGCTGATGCGGCCCTTTCTGGCGCGCTTGGACCATCAGCTCGCCACCGGGCGCTCCGTCCGCTCGGTGGATCTTTACGCCGGGTTTGTCCAGGAATGGCAGGAGCGGAATGCCAAGATGGACCGCATCATCAGCGATGACAAACCGCACCTCATGCAGCGGCTCGCGGCCCACCTTTGGCGCGAGGGCATGAAGTCCATCTCCTGTGAGGCGCTGAACCGCTGGCTGCGCAAAGAAATCGTGAGTGAACCGGTCTGGGTGCACACCTACGGCGAGGCCCTTAAATCCCACCCGGAAGCCCTGCTGGAGCATTTCCGGGACGCAACCTTCCTTGGCCGTTGGGATGGCGAGGCCTTTCGTTTCGCCCACACTTCCCTTCAGGAATATTTCCTCGCCTGCCATCTGGTGGAGGCCTTGGAAGCAGGGAAGGTAGAGGCTTGGGCGCTGCCGCTGCCGAGCCGGGAGACCTTTGATTTTATGGTGGAGCTGCGGCAGCAGCGGGCGGAGGAAAGCCCGGTGGCGGAGCGGCGGATGGAGGCAGCGCTGGCGGGGATCTTGCGGGAAGTGGCTGAAGCCGAAACTCCAATAGATGCGACCAGTTGGAGTCCCGGCTTCAGCCGGAACGAATCCCCCCAAGCAAAACGAAAACTATCCGCCCTCGCCTTCTGGCTGCGCTCACACCAGCCCGGCCAGCCGGAGCAGCCCATCCCCGGCATGGACCTCAGCGGACTGGACCTCACCGCATGGCTCTTCGCCCCGAGAGGCGGACCGTGGGGCGGAAAGGTGCCGGATGTTGCCCCGCCCGTGCGCCTCGGTATGTCCGGTTGGCTGGCGCGTGGCACGGCACTGCTGCGCGCGGGGTTCGGCGGGGTGGATCTGTCCGGGGCGGACTTCGCGGGGGCAGACCTGCGCACGGTAGAGTTTCAGCACTGCCTGTTGGGCGGCGTCACATGGCCGGAGCCTCCACCCTCCGGGCTGCTGGTCCGGGGGGGATCAGGCCCGGCTCCGGTGGCTCCATGGCTTCGTTTTATAGACCCCGTCCACCCACCCTCGCGCCCCTTCGTTCCTTTCACCGCCACCTGGCCCGCGCGCACCTTCACCGGCCATGAAGGTATGGTTTTGTCCTGCGCTTTCTCGGCGGACGGGCGCCGCATTGTTTCCGGTGCGGGTGACAACAGCGTGCGCGTTTGGGACGCCGTGACAGGGCGACTGCTGCGCACAATCACGGGCCACCAAAATTGGGTCACTTCTTGCGCGTTCTCGGCGGATGGCCGCCGTATCGTCTCAGGATCGTGGGATAAAAACGTGCGAATTTGGGAGGCCGAGACCGGGCAATTGCTGTGCACCCTCACGGGCCACGAAAAGAGTGTATGGTCCTGCGCTTTCTCGGCGGACGGGCGCCGCATTGTTTCCGGTGCGGGTGACAACACCGTGCGCATCTGGGACGCCGAGACAGGGCTACTGCTGCGCACAATCACCGGCCATGAAGATCGGGTATGGTCCTGTGAGTTCTCAGCGGACGGACGCCGTATCGTTTCCGGGGCGGGTGACAAGACCGTGCGAGTCTGGGACGCTAAAACAGGGCACCTGCTACGCACGCTCTCTGGCCACCAAGGCTTGGTCACTTCCTGCGCCTTCTCGGCGGACGGACGCCTCGTCCTCTCAGGGTCGTGGGATAATACCGTGCGCGTTTGGGAAACTGAGACAGGCCAACTGCTGCGGGTCCTCACGGGCCACGAGGATGGGGCTTTGTCCTGCAAATTCTCGGCGGACGGACGCCGCATCGTTTCCGGGGCTGGTGACAACAGCGTGCGCATCTGGGACGCCGAGACAGGCCGACTGCTGCGCACCCTCGCAGGCCACGCAAATTGGGTCTGGTCCTGCGCCTTCTCAGCGGACGGACGCTGTATCGCCTCAGGCTCGTGGGACAATACCTTGCGCGTCTGGGATACTGGGACCGGGCAACTGCTGCGCATCCTTACAGGCCACGAAAACGGGATCTGGTGCTGCGCTTTCTCGGCGGACAGGCGCTACATCGTCTCAGGGGCAAATGACAACACCGTGCGCATCTGGGAGGCCGAGACCGGGCGACTGCGGCGGACTCTCACTGGCCACGAAAACCGGGTCTGGTCCTGCGCTTTCTCGGCGGACGGCCGCCGCATCGTTTCCGGGGCGGGTGACAACACCGTGCGAGTCTGGGACGCCGAGACAGGACGATTGTTGCGCACCCTGACGGGCCATGAGGAATGGGTTACATTCTGTGCGTTTTCGGCGGACGGCCGCCGCATCGTCTCATCGTCAGAAGACAACACTCTTCGCGTCTGGAACACCGAAACCGGGGCGGCACTTGAACCTGCGGCGAAGGACAGAGCGATCCTTCAGCGGAAAGGTCGAGTTAGTGGGCTGGAAATTACCCCTGTTCGCACCCTGCGCCTGAGTTCCGCCACGGGCACCTTTCTCCGGGAAATCTGCCAGCTAAATGATGGCGATTGGGCTGTGCTTGAGCCTTGGAATCGAGAACTGGATGCCATACGGATACCCGAAAACGTGCCTGTGGTGATACGCCGGGCGACGCCGGGGGCTTGGCGCTGGCTGGGCTACGATGCGCGGGATGAGAAAGGTCTATACGTGCCCGGTGCTCCGGTGCTGGAGGCGGAGGCGTTTGGGCCGTTGCCACCGGCTTGAATGGAAGGACGGAAGCAGCGGACGATTTAGATAAATAACCTACCCATCCCTCTTTGTGGCCACTTCCCCCATCACGCTCGAAGCCTTGCGCCGTTATGCGGTGGCGCGCACTTTTTTCGCGCCGACGAGCTTGGCGGCGGCGATGGAGCGATTGGGTTTTGTGCAGGCTGACCCGATTCGCGCCCCGGCGCGGGCGCAGGATTTGACGCTGCGGCATCGCGTGAAGAACTACGTGTCGGGGGATTTGGAGCGGTGTTATGCGGCGCTGGGGGTGGAGGAGGATTTTTTTGTGAACTATGGTTTTTTGCCGCGCCGCACGCAGGCGTTGATGCATCCGCGCACGCCCCGCTTCCTTTGGCCGATGGAACGGACAGTTCAGGCGGAAGCCGTGCTGGCCTTCGTGCGCGAACGCGGCGTGGTGCATCCGCGTGAGGTGGACGCGCACTTTGCGCATGGCCGGGTGCGCAATTGGTTTGGCGGCTCCTCAAATGCGAGCACGCAGCTTCTGGATGACATGCATTTCCGGGGGCTGCTGCGCATCGCGGGGCGGGTGAGCGGGGTGCGCACCTATGCGGCGGTGGAACATTTGCCCCAAACGATAGCTGATCCTGTGGAAGCGATGGACGCCCTCGTGGATGTGATCGTGCACAAATACGCGCCGCTGCCGGAGCGCTCGCTGCGCGAATTGATTGGCATGCTGCGCGGCGGCGCTGCGCAGTGGGAAACGCATCGCCCGGCGGCATTTGTCAGGGCAAAGGCCCGGCTGGGGAGTGCGGTGATCGGCGGCACGGCGTGGTATTGGCCACCGGGGGAATCACCTGCCGCCAAAAGCCATACCGCAGCCCGGAATGACACGGTGCGCCTGCTCGCTCCATTTGACCCCTTGGTCTGGGATCGCCGACGGTTTGAACTATTCTGGGGCTGGGCCTATCGTTTTGAAGCCTACACGCCTGCGGCCAAACGCATCCGCGGCTACTATGCCCTTCCTTTGCTTTGGCGCGATCAGGTGATTGGCTGGGGCAACCTCACTATCAAAGAAGGAACGCTGCAAGCCGGGCTGGGTTATGTGACGGGGAAGGCCCCGGAAGACCCAGCATTCCAAGCCTCATTAAATCATGAACTGACGGGGATTCAGCGCTTTTTGTCCCTCGGTTCATAGCAATTGTTCCGCCGACCTAAAAGTGGCCTGGAGTGCAGTCTCAATCAGGAAACCGGAGCCGCTTTTCCCCAGTGTCGGCGGAGAGAGAAGAAGAGGATGGCAAACCACAACAAGGGAGTGGCCATCAAGGTATAGCGCCGCACCAGAATTTGTTTGGAGAAGTCGTCGATGCTTACCATTTGAATCCCCAGAATAGTCGCTAGGAACTGGGATGCGACGGGTATGAGTGACGCGGCAAGTAAAACGCCGCAGGCCGTTCCCAACGGATGTCGGGCCGCCCAGGCGGGAAGGCGGGGGAGTTTTCCATGAAGGCAGCGATGGAGCAGCCACACTCCAATGATTGAGGAGAGTAGAAAACCGGACACCGTGACCGCCAATCTTAAATGACCTTGGGGGGCTTTGAGGGCCAAAATGCCCACGATTTCCGTGCTGGTCCGGCTGAGTGCGAGAGCCGAGAGATAGCTAAGGATGCCCAGCACCATCCATTTGCCACGGATGGCCCAAACCGGGTGGTTGGTTAGTTTTTGATATTCCTCCGCCAGCCCGGTGGAGCCACCCAGACGACGGGTAGCGATAAGAAAAGCTTCCGGGAGTGCCAAACCGCGTTGCTGCAGATCCTCCATGGCATCCTCCAAGTGGGATTCCAGCTCTTGGAGTTGAGCCCCTGAGAAGGCTTGGCGGGATTCCAAGGCGGAAAGCCAAGCCGCGCGGGCTTCAGTCAGGTCAAAGCGGGGTTCCATAGTGATTGCAGGGTTTGGTTGAGGATGTTCCAACGATTTTGTTCTGTTTTCAGCGCATCCCGGCCCGCCGGAGTGAGGTAATAGTATTTCCGCTGTCGCCCGCCTCCGGGGGATTTCCACTCGGACTGAATCAGTCCCGCCTCTTCCATGCGGTGCAGGACAGGATACAACATGCCTTCGCTCCAAGTCAGTTCGCCCCCGGATTTTGATTTGACGCTTTGGATGAGCTCATACCCATAACTCTCCCCTGCATTCAGAAGCGACAGGATCAGGGGTTGGGTTGAGGCTGCAATGAGTTCCTTGCTTAGCATAGCGCCACTATGCCTAGTGGCGCTATGTATTGCAAGAAAAATCCTGGGTTTTTACTTGGTGGGCAGGCATCCTCTGCCTCCGGTTGAAGGCGGGAAACTCAAAAAGCCTGAGTATCCGACCGGGAAAAGTAGGCCGCCCATCGGCCGGCGCGATCTCAAAAATTGCGGGTTCCCCGACCTGTTCTGTCTTTTTGTTATTCCAGTATCACGTCGAGATCCGGGATCGATTTGGCGAATTTGGTGGCGGAGGCGGCGGTGACGCGGGTTTTCCAGAGGTAAACCTGGCGCAGCTTGCGGAGAGGAGACAGGGATGTCAGCGCGGTGTCGCTGACATTGGTGCTGTGGAGGTTGAGGTAGGAAAGGTTGGTGAGGGTTTTAAGGTGGGCCACCCCGGCATCGGTGACGGCGGTGCTGCTGAGGTTGAGCCAAGTGAGGCGGGGGAATTTGTTTAGAGTAGCAAGGGCTTCGTCAGTGATCTTGGTGTCGCTGAGATCCAGTTCGGAGATGCTGCCGGCGATGGGGAGGAGGGCGGCGATTTCCTTGTCAGTGACCATGCTGGCACCGGAGACCCATTCGACGCGGAGCAGCGGGCTGTCGGTGACAACCGGGGTGACAAGGGCTCCGAGCTTGCGCACGGCCTCCTTGGCAGCTTCCGGGGCGGGACCGGCCCCAGCGGAGAGCGGATCGGCGGCTTTGGCGGGTTTTTTGACGACGGCAGCTCCGGCCCCGTCATCGGTTCCTTTCCAGTCGCCGAAAGAGGCTCCTTCGATGATCCATTGTTTGATCAGTTCGCTGTCATCAAAGCTGAGGAGTTTGCCTTTACCCTTGGGTGGCATCACATCCTCGTGATCGGGTGGGAGCAGGATGCGTTGGTAGATGGAGCTTTTATCAGGGTCTCCGGCCACGACAGCATCGCCATCGGCCCCGCCTTTCATGATGCTGCCGGCTCCATCCAGACGGAGGCGGCCTTTGGGTTCCACCATTTTACCGGCGGCATCCTTGTGGGGAGCCCGGTGGCAATCCACGCAGCTTTTGGCGAGGATGGGCCAGACCTGGGTACGGAAATTGACCGCCGCGTGACCGGGGAGGATGGTGGCGGCGAGAAAAGTGAGGAAAAAGAGCTTCATACCGGAAGTGGGAGAATAATGAAGGGTAGAAGTTGGAAAGACGGAAGAAAAAAGTGGCAGAAAACCGGCTGGCAAAACAGGCTTCCGGGATGGATGCGGGAAGACGGCGGGTGGTTTTCACGCCACACGCCGTCTTGCCGGAAAAAATCAGGGGAAGGTGGGAACCGGGTTTACGGAGTAGCTCAGGCGAAGAGGCTGGAGATTGGCTTGCCTTTATCGGCCACGGTAAAGGGCCGGCCGCTCGGTGAAATGACGACCTGGTCCACCGCGAGGCCGAGCGCATGCCCGATCGTGGCGTTGAAATCCTGCGGGGAGGTCAGATTTTCGATGACCTTGGAACCGTTGGGATCTGTTTTGCCATAGGTCTGGCCCCCTTTGACGCCCCCGCCGGCTAGAACGCAGGAGAAGGCTTTCGGGTAGTGGTCGCGGCCGTCCTGGTGCTCCGTGATGATTTCCGGCGTGCGGCCGAATTCGGTGGCGACGACGACGAGCGTTTCGTCGAGGAGACCGCGGCGGTTGAGGTCGGCCAGCAGGGCGCTGAGACCGTCGTCGAGGTCTTTGCAGCGGGCAGGAACGGCGGTGAAGTTATCGTAGTGCGTGTCCCATCCGCCGTGGGTGACCTGGATGAAGCGCACGCCGTGCTCCACGAGCCGGCGGGCCAGCAGGCAGCCTTGGGCGAACCGGCTCGGACCGTAGGCGTCTTTGACTTCGGTGGGTTCCTTGCCAAGATCGAAGGCCTTGAGATCCTCACAGCGCATGATGCGGAGGGCATCTGTGTAGAGGCCTTCGTGGTCCCGGATGGCGGGGCTGTTGACGACCGTATGAAACTGCTTGTTGAGGGAGTCCGCGAGCTTGAGGCGCTTGTTGAAATCCTCCTCGGAGATGGAGCCCGGCATGATGCTGTCCTGCAGGCCGGAGTTGGGATCGCCGATCGGGACCCCGGCGTATTTGGCCCCCATGAAACCGCCATTTACGAGAGCAGGGTCTCCGCTGACAGAAACGAAGGAAGGGATGTTGTTATTCCGTTTGCCGGCGAGACGGGTGACCCATGAACCGATGGCAGGGTGGACAATCGTGCCGCGCATGGTGTAACTGCGCTCCATCAGGTATTGACCCTGCTCATGGGCGCCCTGGGTGGTACTCATGCCATTCATGAGCACCATGTGGTGCATTTGTTTGGCGGTTTTCGGCAGGTTTTCGGAGAGCTTGATGCCGGTTACGCTGGTATCGATGATCTTGGTGTCGCCCATCACCTTGTCATTACCGGGTTTGACGTCCCAAGTGTCGAGGTGGCTCATGCCGCCGGACATCATGAGGAAGATGACGCTCTTGGCGGCCTTGGGGCGGTTGGGCACGAAATCGGCGGCGTTGGCCACCGAGTTGCCGAGCATGGGGGCGAGGGAGATGCCGAAGGCGGATTTCGCCATCTTGATCATCAATTCGCGGCGGGTGAATTCGTCGGCGCTGTGAAATCTCATAATTGTGTCAGATAAGGGGTGGGGGAAGTCCGGGGCTCAGAGGATGAAGATGAATTCGTTGGAGTTGAGCAGGGCGTAGATGATGTTTTTGATCCCATCGCGGCCTTTTTTGGCTTCGGGGAGCATGAGGTCAATTTCAGCCGGGGTGGGGTTGCGGCTGAGGATGGTGAGGAAGGCGGCTTTGACTTTGTCCTCGGGGCTGGAAGCGCCGTCGATCGCCTTGTAGACGATGGCCTTGGAGTCCCCGACGATGTTTTTCTCCACGTGACCGTTGATCAGGGAAAGCACCTGCGTGACGTCGGAGTCCGAGGAGGCTCCTTCAATGACTTCACGGCTGCTCTGGCCGAATTTCCGGAGGAAGTGGCCGGGAGGTGTAGGCGAACGCAATTCAGCCGCGCGGAGGAGATCCTTGCTGTAGCCGTTCCATTTGGCAGGATCGTTCATGGTGGCGGTTTTGGCATCGCCTTCCGTCATCATGGAGGAGTCCATCATGGCGGCCTCGTTTTTACCTTTGCCCGAACTGATTTCCTTGGAAACCCGCTCCACCCAGGCGTTCATGGCCTTGATGTCGGCATTCCCCAGTTCCTTCCAGATTTCGTAGGCATTCTGGCCGAGGTTTTTGCCATAGACATTGGCAGTGGGTTCGAGCGCGGAGCCTTTGCGGTAATCGAGATCCGGTACCACAAGGGTGGCCATGGAATCCCACACCTGCTCGGCTGACATGCGGCGGACCGCGCGGCCATGGAAGGCATAGGGTTGGCGGGCATCGACGGCCGAGGGATTGGTCCCCAGTGCATAACCCCGGGTGCTGAAGAGGACCTTCTGGAAGGCTTTGAGATCGTAATTCAGATCCTTCATCACCTGCTGCAGGTAGGCGAGGACTTCGGGATTGCTGACCACCGTGCCGGTGGGATCTTCCTTGTTGGGTTCGATGTATTTGTCGACGGGCTCAAAGAGACCGATGCCCATGACTTTCTTCCACATGCGGTTGGTGATCAGCATGGTGAAACGTGGATTGGACGGGTCGGTCATCCATTTGGCAAATTTGCCGCGGGCATCATCCCCTTCGCGGCGGCCGCTGGAGGCGCCGGGGAAGACGGAGCGCGCTTTGACCACTTCGTCAGGTTTGCCGCCCTTGCCATTGAAGTCCATCGGCAGGGTGATCTGGCCGTCCCCGTTGCCGGTGACGCCAAAGTCATAAATGTTGTCGTGGAGCCAGCGGTAAAGATCACGGCGGGAACGGTCCTCCTCGGCGGACCGGCCATTGTATTTTTCGTTGGCGTATTTGGCATTCGCACCCCGGTCGCCGGTCTTCAGCCCGTGGGTGAACGCGGACATTTCATAGAAGTCGAGCTGCTTCCATTTATCATAGGGGTGGTCGTGGCACTGGGCGCATTCGATGTGGGTGCCGAGGAAAATGCGGGTGGTGTTCGCCATGTTGTCGAGCGGCATGCCCCGGTCACGCTCGAAGTAGCCGACGGCGCCTTTGCCGGGCTCCCAGCCTCCTCCGTTGGTGGTGAGGAGTTCGTAGGTGAATTTGTCGAACGGTTTGTTGGTGGCTACACTTTCCCGGATCCAGCGGAGGTAGGGAACCCCGCTCCGCGTTCCGTCGGTCCCCAGGGTGCTGGTGGCCCGCAGCAGGTCGCAAAAATAGTTATACATGTGGCCCGTGTAGCCTTCGGAAGCCAATAGTTGGTCCACCAGTTTTTCACGTTTGCCGGCGCTGGAATCATCCAAAAAGGCCTTGGCCTCCTCATAGGTGGGGATCCGGCCGATGGCATCAAGATAGAACCGGCGCATCCAGCGGGCGTCGTCGGCCGCGGGCATGGGCTTGACCGCTTGTTTGGCAAAACCACCCGCGAGTCGTTTATCAATTTCCAAAGCTGTCTTTTTGATCCAGACGGGATCATTGGCGAGGTTTTGTTCCTTGCGGGCCAATTGGGCGGAGGCCGGGGCCGCGAAACAGAATGCGGCCGTGCCGAGGCAGGCGGCACGCAGGAAGAGGGAAAGGGAAACGCGGATCATGGCAGGAAGAAGTGGGGCTGATGAAAAGGAAAGGGGCGCTCTGGGAGAGAGCAACTTACAACGGCATGGATCATAGCGCGAGAAAAAAGCCGGTTTAGGACTCTAAATCAGGGAATTCCTGATGGGGCGGCGGCTTGTCCAGCAAACAGGCCGCCCGATTATAAGTCCCTTAATCTTCGGACGCTACATTGTTCAAAACTCGGGATGGCGCGGCGGTTATTATCAGATTAAAGAAACAACCGGAGGAGCGGTTGCCGCATTATTAAAACAGGAAGGTGCCCGATTTGGAATTTCCAAGGCACCCCCAATCTAAATTTTCTCCCTTTCCCTTAAATCTTATGAAAGTGCTGGTCGTTGAGGACAATGAGCCGCTGCGCAAGTCCATCGGGCAGCGTCTGCGGGAGAGTGGCTGTGCGGTGGATGAGACCGGCGATGGGTCCGAGGGATTATGGCTGGCCACCGAAAACCGCTATGCCTTGGCGATTCTGGACCTGATGCTGCCGAATCTGGACGGGGTGGAACTGCTTCAGAAAATGCGGGCCCAGAACTCCGATACCAGCGTGCTGATTATTACCGCCCGGGATGCGGTGGGGGACCGGGTGACCGGACTGGATGCCGGGGCGGACGACTACCTCGTGAAGCCCTTTTCGCTGGATGAGTTGATGGCACGGGTGCGCGCCTTGCTGCGCCGGACGCATAATGTGAAGGATCCGGTGATTCGGGTAGGTGATCTGGAAATCGATACCAACCGGAAATCAGCCTCGCGTGGCGGGGTGCCGCTGGATCTCACGGCACGGGAATATTCCCTCATCGAACTGCTGGCCATGCGGACCGGCGAAGTGGTGAGCCGGGCGGAAATATGGGAGCAGCTTTATGATTTTAATCAGGATCCGGAAAGCAACGTGGTGGATGTCTTCATCGCCTATTTGCGCCGGAAAATTGAGCGCGAGGACAAGCCCAAGCTGATCCACACCCGTCGTGGGATGGGATATATCCTTGAAGAACGCGCGGCCTGACCCCGCCTCATGCGACTGAAGCCGAAGTCCCTGCAAGGCCGGTTGCTCCTGGGCATCCTCGCCAGTCTCACCTTTACCCTGGCCTTGGGCGGGGTGGTCATCTACGGGGTGGTCAACGCCCACCTGCGCGAGGAATTTGATTATTCCCTGGAAGGAAAGCTGAGATTTTATGAGACCACGATGTCTCTCCGGGCGGGCATGCCGCAGTGGAACATGAATGAGGCGTGGTGGAAGCGGGTGAGCGATCCCGCGAGTCCGGACTATGTTCAGTTTTGGTTTTTGCCCTCGGGGCGGTTCATTTCCCGTTCGCCCGGGTTGAATGGCTGGGACCTCCCCCGGATTCCGGTCTCAGGAGACACCCCGTCTTTTGCCAACGTCACTCTTTTCGGGAATATCCCGGGCAGACTGGCCTCCCGCCAGGTTTTTCCCCAGCAGGAAGCGGGCAGCAATCCGGTCCCGGTGCAGATCGCGGTAGTAAGGGACACGGCTTCCCTCGTCCATGCCCTGCAACAGGTGAAGTGGTTCCTCATCAAAACAGCGGTCACCACCATCCTGCTGCTGATGCTGGCCACCCGCTGGATCGTCCGGCGTGGCGTGAAACCGGTGGCTGGCCTTGCCAGCCAGATTGAGGCCATGCCTCTGGTGGACAGCGATGCCCGCTTCAGTCTGCCGGCCGCCCCCAGTGAAATCCAGCCCGTGGTGGGCCGGTTGAATGCCCTGATGGACCGGGTGGCCACCGCTATCGACCATGAGCGCATGTTCACTTCCAATGCCGCCCATGAGCTGCGCAACCCTTTGGCGGCGATCCGCAGCCGGGTTGAATTGGCGCTGAGCCGGACCCGCAGTGTGGAGGAATATGAGGAGACGCTCGACGGTATTCTGGAATCCCAGAATGGCATGCAGCGGGTGGTGGATCACCTGCTGCTCCTGGCCCGCTTGGAAAGTGGCCACCAAGTCCACGAATTCTCCTTGGAGCCGGTTTCTCTGCCCAAATTGCTGCGCAAGGCATGGCGTCCTGTCTTCGATCAGGCCACGGAACGGCATCTGAAGGTCACCTGGCAGGTCACCGAGCCGGCCACGGACCTGGTGCTTCCGGTGGCCTTGATCGAAATTGTGCTGCGGAATCTTTTCGACAACGCCGTCTCCTACAGCCCTGAAGGCGGCCGCATTCTTATCACCGCAGCCGAAACCCGCGGCATGGTGGATATCACGGTGGCCAATACCGATCCTGGCCTCGCGCTGGAGGACTTGGAGAGCACCTTCGCTCCGTTTTGGCGGGGCAATCCCAACGCCAGCGGGCACCGGGGGAATGCCGGGATTGGACTCGCCCTCGTGCGCCGCATCATGGAAACCATGCAGGGCCGGGTCACCGCAGCCTTGGAAGGAGGCATGGTGGTGTATGCGCTCCATTTTCCGGCCCCTCCCCCCTCCACGGCACTGGCCCCGCATCCGGGGGAAGTTTTAGTTGTGCCGGCCGCAAAGGTGTAGTAAAGCTCCCGCGTCGGGTGCCCTGTGGCCCCTTGCATGAAGCCCCTGCATCAGCAGCCTTCCAACAAAATTGTGTCCCGAGGCATGCAGAATTGTTGAATTAGAATCGCCTCCCAGAAAAACAGAGAAAATGGAAATATACGTTGGAAACCTCGCTTACGAAACAACCGAGGCCGCGCTGACAACCGAGTTCGGAGCTTATGGCTCCGTTGATAAGGCCAGCATCATCATGGACAAATTCACTGGCCGGTCGAAGGGTTTTGCCTTCGTCTCCATGCCAAATGTGGGCGAAGCCAATGCCGCGATCGAAGCCCTCAACGGCAAAGATGTCGACGGACGCCCCCTGACTGTCAACCAAGCCCGTCCTCGTGAAGAGCGCCCCTACGCCGGTGGCGGTGGTGGTGGTGGCGGCGGCTACGGTGGTGGCGGCGGCGGTGGTGGTGGCTACGGTGGCAAACCCCGCAGCGGTGGCGGCGGCGGCGGTGCCCGTGGCGGTTACGGTGGTGGTGGCGGCGGCGGCGGAAGCCGTGGCGGCTACGGCGGTGGTGGCGGCGGTGGCCGTGACCGCGGCGATCGTGGCGACCGCGGCGGACGCTACTAAGCTCCCCCGGCAGCCAGACTGCCCATAACACAAATCAAGCAGAAGGCCGGAGGTAACCCCTCCGGCCTTTTTTGTGCCCCGGCGCCCCCGTGGCGCCTGAAACAAGCGCAACCTCAGACTGGATCCGGTATCCAGATTCAGGAAATCCTATGTGATTCATTCCATGGCCCGGTGCGGGCTCCTGTCCTGGCCCATCTTTTACACCTTGAAAATCGAGCGCTGAAAAGTGGGCTGCCCCCCGGGTTATCCGATCGGGCAGGGCACTCTGCACTTGCATCGGCGGTCAGCATTTTTAAGGCTGGGCCAGCCCCTTACCAGCCAACCCACTCTTCCAATGCTCAACCTCCGTCCTGCCGAATCCTGCTTATACGACTGCGTCTCCCTTGGCGAAATCATGCTCCGTCTTGATCCGGGCGAAGGCCGGGTGCGTATCGCGCGGGAATTCAAAGTCTGGGAAGGCGGCGGTGAATACAATGTAGCCCGCGGCTTGCGCAAATGTTTCGGACTCCGCACCGCGGTCGTCACCGCTTTTGCGGACAACGATGTCGGCCGGCTGGTGGAAGACTTCATCATGCAGGGCGGCGTGGATGTGAATTGGATCAATTGGGTGCCTTACGACGGAATCGGGCGGAACGTCAGGGTCGGCCTCAATTTCACGGAACGTGGTTTCGGTATCCGAGGAGCCAAAGGCATCCCGGACCGGGGCAATACGGCCGCCAGCCAGCTCAAGCCGGGCGACATTGATTGGGAAGACCTTTTCGGCAACAAAGGCGTGCGCTGGTTCCATACCGGCGGGATTTTCGCGGCGCTGAGCGACACCACCCCCGAAGTCGTGATCGAAGCCGTCGAGTGCGCCCGCAAGCATGGAACGATCGTCAGTTACGATCTGAACTATAGGCCTAGCCTCTGGAAGAGCATCGGCGGCAAGGCCCGCGCCCAGGAAGTGAACCGCCGCATCGCCCGGAGCGTTGATGTCATGATCGGCAATGAGGAGGATTTCACCGCCAGTCTTGGCATGGAAGTCGAAGGCGTGGACGAGCACATCAGCCACATCGAGCTGGACAGTTTCAAGGCCATGATTGAGCGCGCCGTGAAGGAATTCCCCAACTTCAAAGTCGCGGCCACCACTCTGCGCACGGTCGAATCCGCCACCATCAACGACTGGGGGGCGATCTGCTGGCATGAGGGCCAATTCCACAGCGCTCCGGACCGCAAACGCCTCGAGATCATGGACCGCGTTGGCGGCGGCGACAGCTTCGCCAGCGGCCTGGTCTATGGATTCCTGCAATTCAACGATGCGGCCAAAGCCGTGAACTATGGAGCCGCCCACGGCGCCCTGGCCATGACCACCCCTGGAGATACCAGCATGGCGACGCTGGCAGAAGTGGAGAAGGAAGTGGGTGGGGGAAGTAAACGGGTGGAGCGTTGAAACAGCCGATCAGTCCGCTGGAAACTGGCTGATCTCCGGGGCAATCCGCGCCGGCTGCATTCACCATACCGCCAATCGGCTTAAGGACCCGGGACCACCTCGCCGCGGAAGCGGTTCAGCGGCGGCGTTTGGTGGCAGCGCGGGGGCGATGCTCGTTGCGGTAGGCTCCCGGAGGCATGCCGGTCTTGCTTTTGAAGACGGCACTGAGATATTCCACATAACGAAATCCGGCGCGCTCCGCGATTTCGGCCAGCGGCAGGTCGGTTTCTCCCAGAAGTTCCTTTACCCGGAGGATCTGGACACGCACGATTTCTTCATGAGGGCTGCGGCCGAGGAGGCGCTTGAAGCGGTTTTCCAACATCCGGCGGGAGAGACCGGAGTCCTTGACGACATCATCCACACAGATGCCCTGGCAGGCGTGGCTGCGGATGAAGCGGACGGCATGGGCCACCGGCGCATCTTCCACCGCGAGGACATCGGTGGATTGCCGGGTGGCCACACCAAGCGGTGGGATGCGGTGCTCTTCCGGCCCTACAGCCTTGCCGCCCATCATGCGATCGAGCAGGACAGCGGCTTCGTAACCAGTGCGCAGACTGTTCAGAATGATGCTGGAGAGCGGTGGATGACAGAGATTGCAGAGCAGTTCATCGTTATCGATGCTGAGCACAGCAATGTTATCGGGGACGTGGATCTCCCGGCGGCGGCAGGCATCGAGTACTTGGCGGCCTCTGAGGTCATAACAACAAAAAATGGCGGCGGGTTGGGGCAGGCTGGCGACCCATTCACCGATCGCATCGGTCATGGCATCGTCCTCGGGATCGAGCGCCGGAGGCTGCTGAAACTCGGAAACGGTGTAGCCGGCCGCTTCGATGGAGGCCCGGAAGGCATCGCCACGCTGTTTGGACCATGGGAAGCGGGCATCGCCGCAATAGCCAAAATGTCGGAAACCGCGTTCCAGCAGGTGGCTGGAGGCGAGGCTGGCGTTTCCGGGCTCATCCGTTTCGCAGAAGGGCAGGTGAGGCAGCAGCCGGGCTGCGCTGACATCCACGATGGGAATCTTGAGTTTGGTCAGGGTCTGGGCAATCGCTTCGTTTTCGATGCGGGCGATGATACCATCGCCATCCCAGGATTTCAGCCAGGTGGGGGCTTGGTCGCCGCGACCGTGCTCTGCGAGGTAGATGGACCAAGGCCGGTTTTCCTGAATCCACGTGTAAATGCCGTGCAGGAGGCCTCGCGCATAAGCATTGGAGGTCTCAATCAACAGGGCAACTTTAGGGGCACGCGGCATGAGGCAGGTGGAAGAAGAAAAGGAGAAAACCGGGGGATGGAGAAAAGGTTCCGTCCCGGAGCAGTGGAACTCCGGGACGGCAGAAAGCAATGAAGTTACGCCTGGGTGAAGGCGGGCAGCTTGACGATCTTGCCGCCAGCGAGGGCGGATTCGTGGGCGCAGAGGCCGACGCAGGTCCAGTTCGCGGATTGCCGGGCATTCGGGAAAGGATCGCGGTCATCGGTCAGGGCGCTGATGAATTCATGAACCAAATGGGGGTGGCTGCCGCCATGTCCGGCACCCTGGGTGAAGCTGAGGTGGCCCTTTTTACCTTTCCCATAAACGCCACCAGTGGTGAAGGGGCGGATCGCTTTGGGCAGATATTTTGCGTAGTCCGGAGAGGTGACTTTTTTGGGAATTTTCGGCTCCGGCAGCTTGGCGGTATGGATTACCAGAGGTTCGTGCTCAATGAGGGGCCATTCCACGGAAGCTTTGTCGCCGTAGATGTCGATACTTTCCCGGTACTGGCGCGCGGTATCGAACAGGCTGCGGATGACGCGGGCGCTCAGGTCGCTGTCCTTGAATTTGATGTGGGCGGTCTCCACGGCAAACGGCGAGCCGTAGTGCTTCTGTAGTTCAGGGCGCACCGTGCCGGAGCCGAAGCAGCTCACATATTCAGCATCCGCACCAGCGAGGGCCGCCACCGGACCCACGCAATGGGTGGCATACCACATCGGCGGCAGGCCGGGCCAGTAGTTGGGCCATCCATCCATATCCTGCTGGTGGCTGGCTTGCAGGAACTGGATTTTGCCCAGCGTGCCTTTGTCGCGCAGTTCCTTCATGAAAAGGAACTCGCGCGCATAAACCACCGTTTCCGCCATCATGTATTTCAGGCCGGTCTTTTTGACGAGGGCCACAATTTCTTTGCATTCCTCAATGGTGGTGGCCATGGGCACGGTGCAGGAGACATGTTTTCCAGCCTTCAAGGCCGCGATGGTCTGCCAGCCGTGATCCGGAATGGGCGAGTTGATGTGAATGGCGTCCACGTTGGGATCCTTCAGCAGTTCATTGAAGTCCGTGTAGCGTTTTTCGACATCGAAGGCCTCGCCGACGGCGTCCAGCTTGTCCTTGGACCGCTGGCAGATGGCATACATATTGGCGCCGGGGTGGAGCTGATAGATCGGAATGAATTCCGCCCCGAAACCGAGGCCGACGATCGCTATGTTGATTTTTCTTTTTGCGCTCATGGATGGAATGGTGGGAGAGGGTTGACTTCGTGAAATGAGATAATGCGCACAGTTTGGCGGTTAATTTGACGGGTGACCATGAAATTCCGCGTCTTTCCCTTATGAAATTACGCAATGGATGTGGTCCGCCCCGGCCATGACTGGATACAGTCACCCGGCGGATAAAACATGCCGGCGATGAAATTTTTTCAAGAGTCCCCCGGAACGTGGCACGGCCATTGCTTAGACCTTTTAGCGCAAGCCGTCCGCGGCACCCCGGGACAGGGGTTGCCACGGCGATCCTCAAACATCCACACTCATGAAAAAAGTCGAAGCTATTATCAAACCGTTCAAACTCGAAGACGTGAAGGAAGCCCTGCACGAAGTCGGGTTTGAAGGCATGACCGTCACCGAAGTCAAAGGTTTCGGCCGCCAAAAAGGCCATACTGAAATCTACCGCGGCAGTGAATACACCGTGGACTTCCTGCCCAAAGTCAAAATCGAAGTGGTTGTGGCTTCGGACCGCGTGGAAGCGGCCGTCGGGGCGATCGTGAAAGCCGCCAAAACCGGGAAAATCGGGGATGGCAAGGTCTTCATCTCGTCTGTCGAGTCCGCCGTCCGCATCCGCACCCAGGAGAAGGACGACGCCGCCATCTGATTCCCAACCACACCAACCCGGATTCAAACTAACCCATCCATGAAAAAACTAGCCACCTTACTTACTATCCTCGTCCTCGGGGCCTTTGCCCCCGTGGTGACGGCGCAGGACGCCGCGCCTCCGGCTGTCACTGCGGAAGCTCCGGCCGCCGCAGAGGCAGCACCCGTTGCTGCTCCGGAAGCCCCCGCGGCCCCCGCTGGGCCTGATGCCGCAGCTGTTGCTGCCGATACTCTGGCTTATTTTAACAATGTCGCCCCGACCGGTCCGCTGGCGGGTCTGCCAGGGCCTGGTCACAATGGTTTCCTGATGATTTGCGCCGCCTTGGTGCTCTTCATGACCCTGCCTGGTCTCGCCCTGTTCTACGGCGGGCTCGTGCGTCATAAAAACGTGCTCTCAGTAATGGCCCAGTGCCTCGGTCTCGCCGGTCTGGTGACGATTATGTGGTTCGTCTTTGGTTACTCCTTTGTCTTTGGGGAACACGATGCCGCAAGCGCGCCCAAGTGGGCCGGCTATGTGGGCAACATCACCAAATACATGATGCTCAAGGACGTCGGCATGGCGCCCAATACAAATTACACCGCCTGGCCTTCCCAAAGTACCTTCGCCATGTATCAATTGATGTTCGCCATCATCACCCCGGCTCTCATCATCGGTGCCATCGCCGAACGTATGAAGTTCGCTGCCATCATGATCTTCTGCGCCTTCTGGATGGTGCTCGTTTATTTCCCGATGGCCCACATGGTCTGGGGCTTTGACGGTATCTTCAATGGCGTCTGGAATGGCGGAGCCACCACTCCTGGCATCGATTTCGCCGGCGGCACCGTGGTTCACATGACTTCGGGCTGGTCTGCCCTGGTGCTCTGCCTCATCCTTGGCAAGCGCGCTGGATTTGGCAAACAGCCCATGCAGCCTCACAGCATGGTCCTTTGTATGGTCGGCACCGGAATGCTCTGGGTCGGCTGGTATGGATTCAACGCCGGTTCCGCTCTGGCCGCTGATGGCCTGGCTTCCCAGGCTTTCATGACCACCACGCTCGCCGCCGCTGTCGCTGCCTTTACCTGGGGTGCGGTCGAAGGCATCGCCAAGGGCAAGGTCAGTGTCCTCGGTCTCTGCTCCGGTGCGGTCGCCGGTCTGGTTGTCATCACTCCTGCGGCTGGTTTTGTCACCGCCCAGTCCGCTGTCATCATGGGCGTTCTCGCCGGCGTCGTTCCTTACATCGCCTGCACCAAGATCAAATCCATCTTCAAGTATGACGACTCTCTGGACACCTTCGGCATCCATGGTGTGGGAGGCACTCTCGGTGCGCTGCTCACAGCCATCTTTGCAGATTGCAAAGTCAATCCAAACCTGGTCAGCGACACCTACGCCGGTGCCAATGGAATGAAGGCTTTCTTCAATCTCGAAACCGGAAAAGCCGGGATGGGCCTGCTGATGAATCACCTCTACATTGTGGTTTTCACCATTGTCCTGTCCGTGGTGGTTACCGCAGTGCTGGCCTACGCCATCAAGGCAGTGATCGGTCTCCGGACCACGGAGGAAGCCGAGCAGATGGGACTCGACCTCGCCGACCACGGTGAAGACGGCTACCACACTGCCGGCTGAGTCCAGTTCACCTCAAATCCGGAATGCCGGAGCAGCCGCAAGGTTGCTCCGGCATTTTTTCATTTCCCACGGAAGCCCCACGCATTTTCACTCACGGAGGGCAGCTCGGCCTGACGGAAAATGCCCGGACCGTGCGGAGGATGGCATTCCCGCAATGGCGGGAGCTTGAAGTGCCGCCACAGTGGACTCCCCGGGAGATTTGAATTCAATCTGCGGGACTGGCACCTGGGACCGGATATCCGGAGCGGATGGAATGACCGGCGGCCTATCCAACATGAGCGGGAAACATGAAGTCCCATGGATAGCAAGAAATGGCGGCAATTGATTTGCTATACAGGCCGGCGTGTGAAAAAGATTCATAGTTGGAAATCATGAACTTTGTGGAACGCCGATTGCTGAGACGAGGCGTGGGGATGCGGGTGATCCGCTCTCTGCACTATCAACCAATACCACCAACCATCCATGAAGTATTCCAAAGCAACTGTTGCCGCCAGCTTGGCCTTTCTTGCCCTCAGTGGCGCGGCCGCTACCGCCGGTACCACCTCCACCACCACCGGCAAGATGGTCGCTCCGCCGCCGCCCGCTCCGGCCCCGGTTGTGACCGGTAGTCTCAACCTGATGTATAACACCCACTTCGTTTCCTACGGTCAGGACGTCTGGGGCGCCGGAACTGACTTCGGCGACAACGGCACCTTCAATCCCAGCATTGAGCTCAACTTCGATCTCGGCGGCGGATTCAAGGCCATCCTCGGAACGTGGTGGGACGTGAACAGCAATGCCGATTCCAGCATTGGCGATGCCATCCAGGAAGTCGATGTCTGGGGTGGGTTTGGTTATACCACCGGCAACCTGTCCTTCACCCTCGTCTATCAGGAATGGATGTATGCTTCCCAGTCCGAGCGCATTGTCGACTTCAAGATCGCCTACGCGAACTTCCTCAATCCAAGCATCATGTTCCACGGCCGCGTGGATGGCGCTGAGCCATTCGACACCGGCCTTGTGACCGTGCTCGGTATCGCTCCCGGCACCAAGGCGGGTCCGGTCGCCCTCAGCTTCCCTATCCAGGTCGCGGCTGACACCGATGGTTTCCATGGTGGAGACGGCGGTTTCTCCTTCGCCTCCGCCGGTATCAGTGCCTCCGTCCCGGTTTCCTTCCTGCCCGGCAACTGGTCGCTCAATGCCGGTCTGGTTTATTACTACACCGAAGACAGCGTCTTCCCGACCAATGTGGATGACAGTTTCCTCACCGGCACCATCGGTCTCGGCCTCACCTTCTAATCAATCCCGGATCACCAAGCCCCTCCTCAGCCTATTGCTCCAAGAACTCATGATCAAAACCAACCTCATTAAAGCGGCCGCCACCCTCTGCGTGGCGGCCGCCACCCTCACTTCTTCTGTCCATGCGGCAGAGACGGTGAAGGTAGGCGTGCTCCACTCCCTCAGTGGTACCATGGCCATCAGCGAAACCTCCCTGCGCGACGTCCTGCTCTTCACCTTCGACGAGATTAACAAATCCGGCGGCGTGATGGGGAAGATGATCGAACCTGTCGTCGTGGACGGGGCCTCCAACTGGCCACTTTTTGCTGAAAAAGCCAAACAGCTCCTCGAGGTGGACAAAACCGCCGTGACATTCGGCTGCTGGACCTCCGTCAGCCGGAAATCCGTGCTCCCGGTTTATGAAAAGAACAACGGTCTGCTCTTCTACCCCGTGCAATACGAAGGCGAGGAACTTTCCAAGAACATCTTTTACACCGCCGAAGCCGTAGGCCAGCAGGCTACCCCGGCCGTGGACTACCTCCTCGCCGAAGGAAAGAAAAAGTTCTATCTGCTCGGTTCCGACTACGTCTATCCCCAGACCACCAATCTCGTGCTGCTGGAGTATCTCCTCAGCAAAGGAGTGCCGATCGCCAACATCGGCGGCGGACTGAGCAAGGACAAGGCCGGCAAGGTCATCAGCGCCGGGAAATACACTCCCTTCGGCCACACCGATTACCAGCAGATCGTGGCTGAAATCAAAAAATTCGCCGCCAGCGGTGATGCCTGCGTGGTCTCGACGCTCAATGGCGACACCAACGTGCCCTTCTTCAAGGAATACGCCGCGGCCGGCCTTACCGCTGAAGACTGCCCGGTCGTATCCTTCTCCATTTCGGAGGATGAATTCCGTGGTCTGCCTGCCGATCAACTTGTCGGGCAGCTGGGTTGCTGGACCTACTTCCAGTCCATTGAGTCCCCGGCGAATAAGAAATTCATCGGTGATTTCATGAGCTGGCTCAAAACGACTGATGTGCCCGGGATCCAGAAGGAAGGCCGGGTTACCTGCTCTCCCATGGTGCTCTCTTATGTGGGCGTTTATCTTTGGAAAGCGGCTGTCGAAGAAGCCAAATCCTTTGATGTGGACAAGGTCCGGAAGGTCCTCGAGTCCGGTAAAATCAGCTTCGATGGCCCCGGGGGCACCGTGACGATGCAAAAGAATCACCACCTGACCAAGAACGTTTACATTGGTGAAACCACCAAGGACGGTCAGTTCAAGATTCTCAAATCGTTTGATAATGTTTATGGCGAGCCCTTCCTGAAAGGAACCTTCAAAGCCGCCTCACCAGCCAAGGGAGAGACGACCAAAAAGAAGAAAAAGGCTGCCTGACCCGATTCGTGTTGTTGTGTTATTAGGATAGGAAGGGGCGGGAGGGATCCCGCCCCTTCCGCTTTTTTTAGATTTTAAGCCGGTTTCGGGGGTGCTTCCTCCGGAACTGGTTTTTTTGCTTTCCCGGACTACCAGCCGGGATCCTCTGGCCCGCCTCTCCTGTGAATATCCCATGAAGTGAATTCATATCCTGGAGCAGGACATGACATCGCCTGGCATCGACTCTGCTTTGTTGGTCCGCAAAATGATGCGTGCGGCCATTCTTCTGAATCAATTCGCTTTAGCCCTCCTGGTGTTGCTGGGAGGTCAGATCACCTCCCAGGCGCAGGCCCTGCCGGATGCCGCGGTGCGCCAACAGCTGATAGAGGCGGTTTTGTCAGAAGGCGAGAATCAGCCGGAACAAATCGAAGCTCTGGCGGAGACGGGTTCTGACATGGTGGCGACCGTGCTGGCGCAATGGCGTGCAGGCAATCTCTTGGTGGATGCCGGTCCTGATGGCGTGAAGGTTCTATTCACCAAGGAGGGTGCCGACGCGGTGCGGCTGGATACGGGAGTCAAATTCACTCCGGTTACGCCCAAGGAAGTGGAGACGACCTCCAAGACGCGGAAAGCGATCAAAAACGCCCTGGATTTGATCGCGGTGGCCTCACCTGACCCGAAGCTGAGATCTGCTGCCATTGGAAAGTTGGGAATGACCCAGAATACCGATTACCTGCCCATGCTGGAGGCGCGTCAGGCCAAGGAAACGGATGCTGGCGTGAAAAAGGCCCTGGTGGAGGCCATCTCCGTAATGCAGCTCGCAGACGAGGATGACGTGGTTTGTATCGCGGCCGTGCAGAAGTTGGGGGAGATGCGGAGCCTCGCCAGTCTGGACCTCTTGAAGGCAATGGTCACCAGCGAGGATGAATCCGAAGCTGCCAAGGTCGAAGCTAAAAAGTCAGTCGCCCTGATCGAGAATTATCTCAAGAAAGTTGAAGCGGCGGGCACCGTGTTCCGCGGGTTGAGCGCGGGATCTGTGCTGCTGGTGGTGGCACTGGGACTGGCCATTACTTTTGGCCTGATGGGTGTCATCAACATGGCCCATGGCGAGATGATGGCGGTCGGGGCCTACACTACCTACATGGTGCAGAATATTTTTGGCAGTGGTCTGACGCTTTCCATGTTCGGCTACGGCACCCACGTCCCGGGGATGAATCTAACGGGCGCTGCCTATCAATCCTATTTCATATGGGCGGTGCCTGCCTCGTTTCTGATGGCTGCCCTCGTTGGTATCGCGTTGGAGCGCGGGGTGATCCGTTTCCTCTACAAGCGTCCTCTGGAAAGCCTGCTCGCCACTTGGGGCATTTCCCTGATTCTCCAACAGCTGTTCCGCCTTATCTTCGGGCCGAACAACGTGCAGGTCTCCTCTCCCAGTTATCTCAGCGGGAGCTTTGTCATCCATGATGTGGTGCTGGGATATAACCGGGTTTTTGTGATCGGTTTTGCCATCGCGATCGTGCTCGTCACCTGGTTGCTCCTCACCAAAACCAGCCTCGGACTGTTTATCCGGGCCGTGATGCAGAACCGCCAGATGGCCTCCTGCATGGGGGTGCGCACTGAGCGCGTGAACATGCTGACCTTTGGTTTCGGCAGTGGTCTGGCGGGACTCGGTGGAGCCTTTCTTTCGCAGCTCGGCAATGTGGGACCCAATCTCGGCCAGAGTTATATCGTCGACTCCTTCATGACCGTGGTGGTGGGTGGGGTGGGCAACCTCATCGGCACGGTCTGTTCCGCGATCGGCATCGGCACGGTCGACCAGACCCTTCAATCGGTCACCGATCCCTCCATGGGCAAAATCATCACTTTGAGCTCTATCATTCTGTTTCTGCTCTGGCGGCCAGGGGGGCTTTTCCCCACGCGTACCCGCAGCCTTGAAGGGTAATCACTTTTTGAATTCTGCTTCATACCATTCCCCATGCGCAAGCCTGAGAACCTCATCATGATCATCGGAGCCCTGGTGCTCCTTGTCCTTTTGCCTTGTCTGAATGCCTTTGGTTCACCGGACAGTGCGCTGCATGTCAGCGACTACACCATCAATCTCTGGGGCAAGTATCTCTGTTATGGCATCCTCGCCATCAGCGTGAATCTCCTGTGGGGCTACACCGGCCTGCTCAGTCTGGGGCAGTGCCTCTTTTTCTCTCTCGGCGGCTATGCCCTGGGCATGCACCTGATGTTGAAGATCGGCAAGTTGGGGCAGTATTACCAAGCGGGGAACAACCCTTTGGAAATGCCGGACTTCATGGTTTTCATGGGATTCCCGGAGCTTCCGGCGCACTGGGTTCCCTTTCACAGCTTCGGATTTTCCGTGTTGATGGTGTTTGTGGTGCCCGGGGTGGTTGCCTTCCTCTTTGGCTGGCTGGCTTTCCGTTCACGGATCAAGGGAGTTTATTTTTCCATCCTCACCCAGGCGCTGACTTATGCGGCTTCATTGATGTTTTTCCAGAACAAGTTCACCTTCGGCGGTAACAATGGTCTGACGGATTTCAAGACCATGCTGGGAGCCAATCTGAATGACGCCGATGTCCGGCGGAATCTCTACATCGCCACGGTTCTGCTCCTCATTGCGGTGGTGGCTCTCGTGAAATGGCTGCTGGGCACCAAGTTCGGAAAAGTGCAGAAGGCCATCCGCGACAGCGAAAACCGGGTGCTCTTCTCCGGTTATGCCACCACCAGTTTCAAGCTTTTCATCTTCGTGCTCTGCGCCCTGATCGCCGGAGCCGCCGGAGCCCTCTACGTCCCGCAGGTCGGCATCATCAATCCGAGCGAAATGACCACCGACAAATCGCTCGAAGCAGTGGTCTGGGTCGCCGTTGGAGGTCGCGCCACCCTGCTCGGGCCCGTTTATGGCGCGATTTTTGTGAATGCTCTCAAGTCGTGGGCCACTACGGCCTATCCCGATTACTGGTATATCATCCTGGGCGGACTCTTCGTCCTCGCGGTGCTTTTCGCGCCGAACGGCATCGCCGGCCTGCCCCAGCAGATCAAGGACATCGCTGCATGGTGGAAGCGCCGCAGCGCCCCTGCAATCGAACCCGGAGCCACTCCCGCCTGACCCTTTTCATGAGCAGTCAAGTCATCCTCGCCGCTGAAGGCGTCAACAAAGCCTTTGATGGCTTCAAGGCCATCAACGATCTCAACTTCTATCTCGACGCGGGGGAACTGCGGACCGTGATCGGACCGAACGGGGCCGGGAAATCCACTTTCCTCGATCTCATCACCGGCCGCACACGGTTGGATAGTGGAAAGATCACCTTCGGCACCGGAGTGGGCGAGGAGATCACCTCCAAAAAGGAATACGAAATCTACCGCATGGGGATCGGCCGGAAATTCCAAACCCCCAGCGTCTTCACGGAACATACCGTTTTCGATAACATCCTGCTGGGTCTCAAGGGCCATCGCGGGGTGTTCCGCACCCTTTTTGCCAAGCTCAGCAGCGAGGACCGTGACCGGATTGAAGACGTCCTGAAAATCGTCGGCCTCTTTGAGAAACGGAACGACCAGGCCGGCTCCCTTGCCCACGGCCAGAAGCAGTGGCTGGAGATCGGGATGCTGCTGGCGCAGGACGCCAAGCTCCTCCTTGTCGATGAACCGGCGGCCGGAATGACCGATGAGGAAACCCACAAAACCGGCGAGCTGCTTCTCAGCCTTGCGGGCAAGCACAGCATCATCGTCATCGAGCACGATATGGTCTTTGTCCGTCAGATCGCGAAGAAGGTCACCGTCCTGCACCAGGGGCATGTCCTCTGCGAGGGCACGGTGGACGATGTGCAAAACGATCCTGAAGTCCGCTCCGTCTATCTCGGCCGCGGCAAACACTGATGGAATTCATGATTTGAAACAGGATCCCGCCTTTTTCCTGATAACTGAACTGACGTAATTTTTTCCCACTCATGCTTAAAGTCGAATCCCTGCACGCCGATATTGGCGGTTCCCGCATTCTGCGGGGCGTTTCTCTTGAGGTCGGGCCAGGGGAAGTGGCCTGCCTGATGGGCCGCAATGGTGTCGGTAAAACCACGACATTGAAGTCGATCACGGGGTTGCGCGAGGTCCGGAGCGGCAGCATTTCCCTTGAGGGAAAAGCCCTCAACGGCCTCGCCCCGGATGCGCGGGCGCGGCTCGGGATTGGGTACGTTCCCCAGGGACGTGACATTTTTCCTCATATGACGGTGGAGGAAAATCTGCGCATCGGCTACGTGGCCAATGGTAGCCGGATCAAGGATGTGAAGACGGCGGTGGAGCGGATCTACACCCTCTTCCCCGTGTTGAAATCCATGCTGGCCCGCAAGGGCGGGGTGCTGAGCGGGGGCCAGCAGCAGCAACTCGCCATCGGCAGGGCGCTGCTCACCGGGCCGAAGCTCCTCATCCTGGATGAACCCACCGAGGGCATCCAGCCCAGCATTATCGAGGAAATCGGCGAGACCATCAAGCTCCTCCGGACTACTGAAAAGCTGGCGATTCTCCTCGTCGAACAGTATGTCGATTTCTGCCGGGATGTGGGGGATCGCTATTTTGCGATGGATCGTGGTGCGGTCGTTTCCAGCGGCAGTATCCGTGACCTGACGGATGAGGTGGTGAAGACCCACCTGCAAGTGTGAGGTGGCGGACCGCCAGCGGCCAGGAAGGAAAGATTGCAGATCCTGAGGTGGAATGGTATAGAGTCGACCTCAAATTTGTGATGAATTCCTGCCTCAACTGCTCGCGTCGGAAATTCCTCGGAGGTCTGGCATCGGCTTGCGGGGCCTTGAGTGGGATGGTGCCGTCTCCGGGGCGTGCAGAGACCCCGCCTGCCCCTGACCTGAACCGGGTGCTTCCGCTGAGGATTTCGGACTATCCTGCGCTGCAACAGGAGGGAGGATCGATCATGCTGACTCATGATGGGGAGGCCACCGTGCTGCTGATCAACCGCGGGCCGGGGGATGCTCTGTTTGTCCTTGATCCCACCTGCCGGCACGAGGGGTGCCGCGTGGAGCGTTATGATACGGTGAGCCGGGAGATTTTCTGTTCGTGCCATGGCTCCACCTACGCCATCGACGGGGCCGTCACCAACGGCCCTGCCACTGCGGATTTGATTCCCTATCCCAGCCGGTTTTCCGGCGGGGTGCTGGAGGTGGAACTCCCCGAATTTGAGTTTGGGATCAGCGGACTCTCCCCGGTGCGCACCACCGAAGGAGCCAAACGTCTGGCCCTCACTTTCCCCACGAAGAACCTGGCATCCTACCGGATCCGGCGCAGCACTGATCTTGCCGGGCCCTTCCAGCCGGCCGCTTTCGCGCTCGAAAAGGACAGTTCGCTGGACCAGACCCAGCTGGCCGGCGATGGGGACGTCAGGACGGTGTATGTGGATGCCGCCAGTCCGCGTGCTTTCTACACGCTGGAGTTGATGGTGTTTGAGGTGGAGTAGAAAGCGCGGCCGTGAGGCACCGCATTCCCGGGTGGAATAATCCTTGGCAGACTACAGCCGGATGGCTTGGCTGGTGCCGGTTCACCCCGTGTTGCCCCTACGCCATGATCCTCCGTCTGCTTTCCCTTCTCCTCGTCTGGTCCACGGTCCTGTCTGCCGCGGAGCGCCCCAATGTGCTTTTCATCGCAGTCGATGACATGAACAACGATCTTGGATGTTATGGCCACCCGCTGGTCAAAACACCGAACATTGACCGGCTGGCCTCCCAGGGGGTGAAGTTCGAACGGGCTTATTGCCAGTTCCCGCTCTGCAGCCCCAGCCGTTCCTCCATCATGACCGGGCTGCGGCCCGACCGCACCAAGGTCGCCGATCTGCAATACCACTTCCGGGAAGGTTTGCCGGAAGTGGTGACCCTGAGCCAATTGTTCAAAAACAACGGCTGGTTCAGCGCCCGCGTGGGAAAAATTTATCATTATGGAAATCCGGGGCAGATCGGCACTCCGGGGCTGGATGACGCGCCTTCCTGGGATCTTGCGGTCAATCCAGCCGGCCGTGACAAGCTGACCGATGAACCAGACATTATCCAATACACCGGAAAACCGATGAACTTTGGGGCGTCGCTCTCATGGCTGGCGGCGGAGGGCAGTGATTCCGACCACACCGACGGTAAAGTCGCGGATGAAGCGATCCGTCTGATGGAGGAAAAGAAGGATCAGCCGTTCTTCCTCGCGGTCGGTTTCTACAAACCGCACACGCCCTATGTGGCTCCGAAAAAATACTTTGATCTCTATCCACCGGCGGACCGGATTCCGTTGGCTGACGTAAAGCCCGGCGACAGCGATGACATCCCGCTGATGGCCCTGGCTGGTCACCAGGCAAAAAACCTGACTGATGAACAACGCCGCCTGCTCCGCCGGGCCTATTGGGCCTGCATTTCCTTTGCCGATACCCAGATTGGCCGGGTGCTCGATTCCCTCGACCGCCTGAAGCTCCGGGACAAAACCATCATCGTCTTCTGGAGCGATCATGGCTATCATCTCGGCGAGCATGGACTCTGGCAAAAGCAGACCTGTTTTGAGGAAGCGGCGCGGGTGCCCTTCATCATCGCCGCGCCAGGCACCAAAGCCCGGGGAGGGGTGACCAGGGCTACCGTGGAATTGATCGATCTCTACCCCACCCTAGCTGATCTGGCAGGGCTGAAGGGTCCGGCCAACCTCCAAGGGGCCAGCTTGCGTCCTCTGCTGGATGATCCGGGTGCGGCCTGGGCCCGCCCCGCCTTTACCCAGACGCAGCGCGGCAAAAAGAATGGGGAGTGGGTCTTCGGGCGAAGTGTGAGGACGGACCGCTGGCGCTATACCGAGTGGCAGGACGGCGGAGCCGGGATTGAGCTTTACGACCACGATAAGGATCCAAAGGAATACACCAACCTGGCCGACGATCCGGCTTTTGAGGGCGAGCGGGCGAAGCTTGGCGGCTTGCTCAAGGCAGCAAGGCAGTGACGGGGCGTTTGGATGATCCGTACCGCCCGGACGGGCCTTGCCGGATTTCCTGCTAGCGTGTTGTGATCCGGAAGCGCACAAATCTGCCGGTGGAAGATCCGCCTGGGACGATCGCGGTGATGGTGCGGGAGCCATTGGCGGAGGAGGCACTGAGGTGTTCCAACCCGGTGCCGTCCGTGGGATCCGGGGTCCAGGTATTGAGATCGGGGGAGCTTTCGGGCCAAAGGCGCACGCCATCAGCCCCGAGACGCTCACTCCAGGTGATCAGCATCCGGCCATCCGGCGCCGTCGTGACCGCAGGCAGGGCGGTGAAGGCGTAATCGGCCAGAGAGGGGTAACTGCCGGCTGCAAGCTCATCGCCGGTGCCGGGACTGCCGCCAGTCAGGCGGCTGGGCCGCCAGCTGGCGGCCAGGGAGGGATCGGGCCGCAATTCCGGGCGGATCAGAGTGAGCGTCCAGCCCCCGCCATCAGCTTCAGGCGGCCAGGGCAGTTGGTCCCCATAGCTGAAAGCCGCGATGACGGCGTCGGCCCGGTCGCGCAGCACCACGCGGTCGCCATCGTTTGAAAGAGCACTGCCTGGCGTGAATGCCCCGGCCACCGGCAGGCCAGCTCCATAGCGGGCGGTAAAGGCCGCGGCGTTTTCCACCGCCAGCACACGCTGGCCCGGAGCCAGGGTGGTGATGGCACTGCCGGTAAAACCAAACAGGAGGCCTTCGGTGAAGCGGACGCCGGTCAGGTCCACGGTCCGGGTGCCGATGTTGCGCAGCTCGATGAATTCCTCCGCCCCTGATCCGGCCGGATGGTAGTTGATTTCGGAAATAACCAGATTGGCCGCCGCCGCCGGTTCGACCGTGCCGAGGTTGGTGACCGTGATGCTGTCCGTGCCCACAATCGCGCCGTCATGATTCACCGCAGTTAAAATGAAGGCATTGGCACCGGCGGTGACGGGGAGGATGAGTTGCCAGGTCTGGCCGTTCAGCCAGGTCACCGGGGCAGCTTCGGCGGGAGCCCCATTCCGGGAAACACGGATTTCATGCACGTCGATCCAGCCGGTCCCGGAGAGGGTGGCGGCAGGCTGGGTGGTGGTGAAATCCAAGCCGCTGCCGGTCGTAATCGCGAAGGCCACCGTGGGGAACTGGGTCGTAATCTGACCCAGGACATAAGTGCGGCGGGCCGCGACCCAGGTCCGGAGGTTGGCCGCATATTGCGCCCGGTCGGCCACGATGGAGGAACTGAGGTGATTGATGACAGGATCCAGCGTGGTGTTGGTGAACGCGGTCTGGCAGAGGTGCCTCAGATGCCCGGCAAAGAGGCGGCGGTTTTGTGCCAGATTGAGCACCGCAGCGAAACGGTGGGAGCCCGAACCAAAGATGTTTGAATTCGTCCCATAATAAAAGGCGTGGTCCTGGTCCCATGGGAAAAGCAGCACCTTTTGGTCGGAAGGGCGGACGTAGAGTTGAATGTTATGGGCGAGGCCGTTGTTGTAGGTGTCGGCCAGGCCGGTCAGCGCGGTGAGGGCAAAAACGCGCGTCCAATTCTCCATATCCATCGCGGTGGAAGTGGCTGCATAGAGATTGGCGGAGGAGGAGTCGAAAGCCTGGCCGAGGGCGATGAGGCGGGAAAAGTCGTCGCGGTCCGCATTGGTCTGCAGCAGATAGTTCCAGCGCCAGCCTTCCTTGGCTCCGCCGAAGCTCCGGATCTCCGTGTCGCGCACCGAATTGTAGGCGTTTTTGAGGCTTTCCACATTGCCGTCCACGGTTGTGGTGGGGAAGTAGATTAGTTCCTGTTTGAAGAGGGTGCCCTCCGCGCCGTCCGCAAAGGTTTCCTCCAGGTAGGAAGGATTGAATCGCGTCATCTTGAGCTGGGCACGGCGGTTGCCTTCGGTGGAGCGCGGGGTTTGGAAATAGACTACGTCATCGTAGGTCGCCGGAATATCCCCGGCGCGGTTGGCGATGGCCTGATAGAGCATTTCGTTCACGCTGGGACCGAGGGAGTTTTCCAACCAGCCGGTGCCGTCGCCTTTTGGCATATTGAAGGCGCCATCGATCACGATGCTGGTCTGCACGCCGCGGAAGGGATGTTCGGGCCCGAATTGGATGTTCCAGCCCGCCCGGTTTCCCTGCCGGCCGAAGGGCGCGGAGCGCAGCCGCACTTTGGCGTTATACCAGACCCCGCGGTCATTGTAGATAACGGTGCAGGGCCAGCGGAAGTTGGAGACCCCATGGATGGGGTTGTGGAGTTCGGCCGCGTCGGCGGCATTCATCAGCAGACGCATTTTATTGCGCACGGTCTGGGTGCTGGTCCCGCCATCCCCAACTTTGTAAATCGCCCGCGAGGCCGGTCCGCCCTCCGGGATAAGCGAAGTGGCGCCGGCCCGGTCGGTGGCTTGAACATAGAATTGAACCTGGGCTCCGGTGACCTGTCCCGGCAAAACCCCAAAATAACGTCCGGTGCCATCACCACCCATGGAGGTGCGCTGCCAGGCGCCCTGATTCAGACTGTAAAACAGAGTGACCTCCGCGAGGCCGTCAGGATCGGCGATGGATAGACTGACCCTTACCGGCAGTGAGGCGGCCGGGACCAGCGGGCTATGACGCAATCCTTCGCAAGCAGGGCCGGCATTGGCGAGGCGCCGGCCATTCACGCTGCCGGGCGTTCCGGTCAGGGCAGGCTGGGAGAGGATGGTGGTGCGGGCGGCGCGGTTGAGATACAGCCGGGAGTTGAGCTGGGGGGAGCCGGCCAGCCATTTGGCCTTGAAGGATATTTCGTAGGTTTTGGCTGGGTTGAGGGCGCGGTTCCCCACCAGGGTGGTGGAGGCGGTATTGTAAGTGTGTTCGGCCGCGGCAGTCGCAGCGAGGTGCAAGACCTTGCCGGGCCCATCCGGATGGGCCGCCACCTTGCTGGTTTTGTGGGTCCCGAGGAGCCGCCATTTTGCAGCGCCGAGGCCGATGGTGTCGCCCTCGAAGGAACCATTCTGGATGAGTTGGAGCTTCGTGGTGTCGGGGTCTTCCACCACGGACACGTCATCAATCAGGGCCTCGCCGCCATCAAGAAAGCCCAGCAGGAACTCGTGCCAGATGTCAGGATTGTTGCTGCCGGTGGGCTCTGCGCCGGTGGCCCGGTAAGTGATGGTCTGCCACGCGGAGCGGCCCGTTTCGTCGCTGGCGGCCCAGGATTCAGGCTGGCGTCGGTCCGCCCGGGGATTGATAAGTTCCAGGGTGGAGCCGCCGCCATCCGCCAGCTCGGGCCAGCGTCCATCATCGAGGTAAGGCACCTCATCGATCAAGGCATCCGTGGCATCACGCAGCCGCAGGCGGTCGCCGCGATTGGCCAGAGTCCCGCTGAATTGGGTGTGATCCACCACGAGGAACCCGCCTGCGGCCAGCTGGGTGCCTGCGGGAAAGGCATAATCGACGGCATCGCTGAGCCGCCAGTCGGAGAGATCTACCGGCAGCGTGCCGGGGTTGTGCAATTCAATCCATTCCGCGGGATTTTCCGCAAAGGCGATGGCGGCGGCGGGATTGGCGTAGGTGGGACGCGCATGATAGGAAATTTCATTGACCACCACCGTGCCCGGCAGAGTGGGGGCGAGCGCGGGGGCTACCGCAGTGTTGCCATCCAGCAGGCTGGCGGCGAGGTCGAGGACGACGTCGGGCGAGGCCGGGGCCGAGGCCGGGGTGAGTTTCAGGGCCACCAGGTTGGCCCCCGGCAGGAGACCGGTGGCATTGATGGAGAGGCCGGTGGTTTGACTGGAGGTTTCCGTGGCGACGAGGATGCCATTGAAATAACATTCCACGGTTCCTTTCAGGATGCCGGTCAGGAGCAGCCGGGGATGGGGCATGGTGCCGCTCCAGGCGAAGGATTTACGGAAGAAATAGGCCGGGCGCCCTCCGGGGAGAACGGTGACCGGGGCAGGCGGAGTGAGCGGGTTGGCAGTGCCGAGGGGGGCGTTTGCGGTGGTCCAGGCTGCGTCGGAAAAACCAACCGGTTGCGCCCAGTCCGGGCCGGGATCGGTGCCGGTAGGTTCATATTTCCAACTGCCTCCGGCATTGAATAACACCCGCGGGGCCGTTTCTGCGGCGACTGGGAAATTTTCTGCTCCCGGCGTACCGCCCGGGGTGGTGCTGGCCATCCATGATAACGCGGGACCGCTGCCGTCGTCTGGAGCCCGTTTGGCCAAGGAAGGGCCACCGCCGTCAGGAGTTGAGGGCCAGGCTCCTTCATCGCTATAGCTGAGGCTGTCCATCATCCGGCCCCAACGTTCGTGGAGACGGATTTCCTCGCCAGCATTGTCCAGCTTTCCGGCGACCGGGCCCAACGCCCCCGGGGGACTGCCCGCGACAGCCGAGATAACAAGGTAGGCACCCGGTTCCATCACGGTGCCTTCGGGGAAAGTGTAGTCGATTCCTCCTTGCAGGGACCAGCCTCCGAGATCAACCCGGATGGACATCTGGTTATGCAATTCAACCCACTCCGGGGCCGCTGTCGTGGCGGGCGGCAGCGGGTCTGGCGGGTGGTAGAAGATTTCGTTCAGCGTGACGACGCTGTCCGGTGCGGCATTGGCTGCCAGGGCACTGGAAAACACCGCCACAGCCGGGATCAGCCAGCGGAGGAGGGGGGGCATACTCAGGGGTTAAGGGGGCGGGCCAACCGGTGGCTGGCTGGTCAAATCATCCGTCGCAGACAATGGGACCGCTTCAGACAGGCAACACCGTGGACCTGGAATCAACGGCGGCGGCGGTATAACAGGGCGGTGCCGAGCAGAGCCAGGAGGCTGCTGCCTGGTTCGGGGATGGCACGGAGCGAGATGTTGTCAAAAAGCAGGGAGCTGTCCGCGCCGACTCCGAGGTTGGCGATGCTCAGGGTTGGGTTGCTGCTGTCCGCGACAAAATCGTAGGTGAGGGAGAGTTGGCCGCCGCCGTTGGGGATGAGCCCGCTCAGGGCGGTTTTGCTGTCGATCGTGATCAGGCCGGTAGGGGCGATGCCGTCCCGGCCGTAGTAATCGAGCGTCAGCCGGTAGCTGTTGCCGATGACCACACCGGAGAGTTCCTGGGAAAGCGAGGCTTCATTTTGCAGCACCGCATGGTTCAGTCCCTCGGGAGTGAAGCTATTGCTGAAGGGGCCGCCTGCGGTATTGACGGCACTATTGCCGCCGACTCCGAGAGTGCGGGTCCAGCCGGCAATATTGGGGAGATAGCCGGGGAAACTGAGCCCGGTGCCGCTGGCTTCAAAGCTGGGGTTGAAGACCACGACCTCGCCGGCGTCCCGCTGGATCAGAGTGATACCATCGATCACCAGGGCGACGTCTCCCCCGGCAAAGGGCGCGGAGCTGATGAGGATTTCACCACTGGTGGCTGCGGCGGTGAACGGGATGTTCACCTTATGATAGGCATTGGCGCCTCCCACGGAAGGGATGGGCTGGGCGGGCAGGATCGGGGTGCCGCCGAAGGAAACCCCGACCGCCGGCATACTGCCGAGGGGGGAGGCACCGGGTCCGCGGGAGTTGACGTAACCCTGCAGCCAGTATTGTTTCCCGGCGGTGAGGCCGGTGACGGTCTGGCTCAGGCTGCCTCCTCCTTGAATAAAAGCGACGCGCGACCCATCCGGGATCGCACCATTGTCCGCGAAGGGCGTGCCGGCTACGATGTCGTTGCCATTGATTCCGGCTCCTCCCGTGGTGCCCCAGCCAGTGATGGTCGCGGGGTTCGCACCGCCCAGATAACCCGGAAAGCTGGGGAAATCCTGAGCCTGGAAACTGGGATTTTGAATCGTAATGGAGGCGGCAAACAGCGGGGCTCCGGTCAGGAACAATGCAGTCAGGGTTGTTTTGAGGGAAAGAGGGGAAGGGCGCATGGAAGGAATGAAGTCCGGGAAGGGGGAGGCTGGGGCGGGGTGTCGGATAAAGCCACCGGCAAGTTGGATATTGAATCCGCGGGAATATGTCAATTTTAAACTGAGGGCTTCCGGAAGGGGGTGGTTAGGGGTGACCGAGGAAGAGACGCTGGGTTCCGGCAGGCTGATGCCGGGAAAATCTTGACAAGATTCAGGCGAACCGCCAAACCGGCAGGCCTGTCTGTCCTTATTTGTTTTTACCCATGAAAAATCGCGTTGTCTCCCTGGTCGGATTGATCTGCCTGCTTGCCGCCACAACTGCCCGGGCGGGGTTGGTGGCAAACCCCAGTTTTGAAGAAAACTACAATGAGACTTGGCCACATTATGGTCCCATCAATGGTTGGACCGGGGGCAGCGGCACGAACCGGGCGGATGGTCCATTCCACAATGGAGGAACTCCCGTTATGGACGGGCAGCAGATGGCCTTCATCCAGGGGAGCACCACCATGAGTCAGGCGATTTCCGGCCTCACTCCCGGCCAGAGTTATTGGATTCAATATTTCTACGATTCCCGGAATGGAAGTCTGATCGATCTGACGACCAAGTGGGATGATGTCCCGCTGGATACGGTCAGCGCCGTATTGCCGGGCGCAGCAGGGACGGCCTACCGTTTCCGGAATGTGGTTTTCACTCCGGCGGCTGCCGATGGCACGCTTGCCTTTACCACGCTTTCCACCGGCGATTCCACCGGCTTGTTTGATGGGGTTTGCCTCGTCCCGCGCAATGCCGGACAAATTGTGGTGATGAATCCCAGTTTCGAAGCCAGCGGCACCCCTCCGGCCCCGGGAAGCTTGACGGCGGCGGCAGGTTGGACCGGTGCCGGAACCGGTAGTGCCGGGGTCAACGATGCGGTGGGCCCTTTTGCTGACAATGGCCTGATCCCAGAGCAGGACCACGCAGCTTTCCTGCAGAGTGACCTGACCATTTCGCAGACCCTGAGGGGGCTGGCGGTGGGAGAAACGTATGCCGTCGCCTTCCGCTATAACGCCAGAACCGGCAATACCCCCCGGCTGAATGTCAGCGTGGATGCAACCTCGATTTTTGACCAGGACGTGACTCCGGTCGGCGGAGTGTTGGCCTACCGCACCGGGACCGCGAATTTTACGGCGGCCGCCACCACCGCAGTCCTGAGCTTCGCCCAAACAGCAGCCGGGGACCAAACCGTGCTGCTGGATGACATCCAGGTCACCGGCGTGGTGGTGGAACCGATTCCCAATCTGAGAGTCGGCCCCGCCATGGTGGAAGTAGGGCCCGGCACGCGCGGCCGGGCTTCCTTCACCGTTTCCGCGAAGCGTCTCGAAAGCGGCCCGTCCACGGTCACGGTCCGGATTATCAACGAAGGGGTGGCGCGTTTCGTTGATGCGGATCTCAATGGGGTGGTTACCCTGACATTTCCTCAGGGGGCTGTCGATACTACCTTGACGACCGAAATCGAAGGCGCCAGCCGTGGCACGACCACCATTGTCATTGAGGATAATGGCGGGCACGACGGGGTGGATGGTACCATCGTGATCGAGGGGGTTACCTCGTTCGTCCGCAATGCCAGTTTTGAATCGACCGGACCGAATCCCGGCATCGGGGCCGGGGTCATCATGGCGTGGGACAACAACCTTGCCAGCTCCGGCATCAATAACAACACGATGCCGTTCTTTGACAATGGCCTCGTGCCGGACCGGGGGCAGGTCGCCTATCTCCAAGGGTCCCAGGTCCTCAGCCAGCCAGTGAAAGGTCTGGTGTCCGGCCAGCGCTACTGGCTGCAGGCTTATTACAATGCGCGCGGCTGTTGTGGTGGCACGATGGATTATCAAGTCCGCCTCGACGGTAACGAGTTGGCGGCAATTGCTGGAGTGGTCCCTGCCGGAGCTGGCCAGCCTTTCAGTTTCCTCAATGCGGCCTTCACCGCCACGGCTACGGAAGGCCTGCTCGAATTCTCCACGACCGCGGCCGGGGACGCTTCATTGCTCCTGGACGCTATTTGCATCGTTCCCGTCAGCGAAGGGGAGCTTGTGGTGAAGAACCCCAGTTTTGAGTCTTCCGGCAGCCCCGCCGGGGTGGGATACACTGGAGAAGTGGCCGGCTGGTCCACTACCGGGGGCCATGGCATCAATGTGGATACCGTCGGACCCTTCAGCGACAACGGCCTCGCCGGCGCTCAGGACCGCGTCGCCTTTCTCCAAGGCCCCTCGTCCCTCTCCCAGATGATGGATGGGCTGACGGCCGGCAGTCCTTACACCCTGACTTATCTGGTCAATGCCCGCAACGGTGATACCCCCGGGCCGACCCCTTACCGGATCCTGATCGACGGCGTGGAAGTGTTGACGGAAAGCCAGGATCCGGTGGGACCGGGGAATCCATACGTCCGCAAGACCATCACCTTCACCGCTGCCGGAACGACTGCCGAGGTGAAATTTGAAGGGTTGGCCACCGGCGCGGTCACCGATGACCATTCGCTGCTGCTCGATGATGTGCATCTGTTCGCCGGCACCGGAGCCAGCGGCAATGTGCTCCTGCAGATTACTCCGTTGGCAGGGAATTCAGTGGATCTCGCCTGGCCCGTCAGCTCCCCGGCCAACCTATTACTGCAATACACGACGAATTTGGCGGTGGGCCCGTGGATCACCATCGATGCCGTGCCCTTTGTGGACGGGGGCCTCAATCATGTGTTGGACGTGATCGATACCCAGAAGAAATTCTACCGGCTGGCCCGGCCCTGAGGGCTGAGGCCGGCGGCCGGAATCGACGCCGGTCTTACCATTTCCCCGGATCCGGCCTGGCCGGTTCACACCAACCCTTCGGCGGTTTCCTGCTTGAGGCGGAGCTGGCCACAGGCGGCGTCGATGTCGTGGCCTTTTTCGCGGCGGATGGTGGCGGGGACGCCATTGGCGACCAGGGTGGCGCAGAAGGCGTCCTGTTGCTCCTCGGAAGGGCGGACCCAAGGGAGCCCTTCGACGGTGTTGTAGGGAATCAGGTTGACCTTGGCTTCGAGGGATTTGGTGCGGCGGGCGAGGGCCCGGGCCTGGTCGAGGCCGTCGTTGACGCCTTCAATCAGGATATATTCGAAGGTGATCTTGTGTTTGCTGCGTTGTTTGAAGTAGCGCAGGGACTCGAACAGTTCCTCCAGGGGATATTTGTTATTCACCGGCATGATTTTGCTGCGGACTTCGTCGGTGGCTCCGTGCAGGGAGATGGCGAGGCGGACGCTCAGCGGGAAGTCGGCGAGTTTTTTGATCTGTGGGGCGAGGCCGCTGGTGGAGACGGTGATGTGACGGGCTCCGATATTGAGGCCCCACTGGCCGTGCAGGATTTGCAGGGCGCGGGTCAGGTTGGTGAAGTTGGCGAGGGGCTCGCCCATGCCCATGAAGACGATGTTATCAATGCGCTCCCCGGCTTCGCGCTCGGCGGCCATGACCTGTTCCACGATTTCGTCAGCGCGGAGGTTGCGGGTGAAGCCGGCGAGGCCGCTGGCGCAGAATTTACAATCATAGGCGCAGCCGACCTGGCTGGAGACGCAGAGGGTCAGGCGGTCGCTTTGATTGCCCATGAATCCCTTGTTGGCGGGAATCAGCACGCTTTCGACATAACGGCCGTCGTGGAGGCGGAAGAGGAATTTGCGGGTGGTGTCTTTGGCTCCCTGGATTTTGGCGGTTTTGAGGCTGTGGAAGGGGTGGGTGGCGGCAAGGCTTTCCCGCAGCGAGGCCGGCAGATTGGTCATCTCCGCGTAGCTGGTGACCCTTTTCTGAAAGACCCATTCCTGGACTTGTTTGGCACGATAAGGTTTCTCCCCGGCGGCGGTGAGGGAGGCGGTGAGTTCCTCCGGCAGCAGGCCGGTCAGGGCGGTGGCAGCGGGGGGGCTGGGCGGAGATTCCGTCATCATGGGGGACATCGTAGGCGCGGATTCCGAATTATGAAGGGTGAATTCGGAGAGCCCGGGCCCGGTCGACTGGGGAAAGGGGGCTGGGCCAACCTAATCGCCATCCAGGGCATCGATCGCCGTTTTGACATGCAGCAGGATGATGCCGGACAGATCATCACTTCGGGGTCGGTCGGTCAGTCCGGGGTCCATGATGCTTTCCGTCATCGCTCCCAACAGCGCCATCTGGCGGTACTGCGAGGTCAAGGACCGGGCGCTGTGCAGCCAGCGGCGCTCATCGACGGCCGCCAACTCCTGCATTTCCTCTTCGTTTTCCTCCCATGCCGCTTCGATGCGCTCCTCGGTTACCTCATGGGTCGCTCCCCCGCATTTCTTAAAGGCCAGCCACGCCCACAGTCCGTAAAAAAACACCAGCCCCCGGTCATCGCGGTCCGCGATCGCTTCTTCCGCCGCTTGGAGAAACCCCGCCAGCACCGGCTGTTCGGTCCGGAACTGGGCGACGTGGATCGCCAATTTCTCGTCGTCCTCAATATTCAATTCATTCCACGCATCAGTCACAGCGCTGGGCGGCACGGTAGGCATGGGAATATCTTACCCACGATCCACCGCCAGTCAGGGGTTTCTTTTTCAAAAATCCGATTCACCTTCCCGCCCTTCAATTTTCCGACTTTCCCCAGACCACCATGAGCAGCGACCGACGCAAGCCCTTCCCCTTCGATGAATTCGAGCCCCGCTGGCAGCAGCGCTGGGATACCGAAAAAACCTTCCGCACCCCCGGGCCGGGCGACGCCGACTTTGATGCCTCGAAGCCGAAATATTACGTGCTCGACATGTTCCCCTACCCCAGCGGGGCGGGCCTGCATGTCGGCCATCCGGAGGGCTACACCGCCACTGATATCCTCGCCCGCACCAAGCGTATGCAGGGCTGCAACGTCCTGCATCCCATGGGCTGGGACGCCTTCGGCCTGCCCGCCGAGCAATACGCCATCAAAACCGGCCAGCACCCCCGCGTTACCACCGAGGCCAACATCGACAACTTCCGCCGCCAGCTCAAAGCCCTCGGGTTTTCCTACGACTGGGACCGCGAAGTCAACACCACCGACCCTGGCTACGTCCGCTGGACCCAGTGGATTTTCCTCCAGCTCTATCATTCCTACTTCTGTGAGGAAACCCGCAAAGCCCAGCCCGTCTCCCAACTGGAATCCAAAGGCTGGACCCGCGAACAAATCGACGCCGTCCGCCTCGCCTTTGTCCACGAAGCGCCCGTGAACTGGTCCCCGGATCTCGGCACCGTCCTCGCCAATGAGGAAATCGAGGAATGGAAAAACAAAGGCCACACTGTGGAGCGCCGCCCCCTGCGCCAATGGATGCTGCGCATCACCAGCTACGCCGAGCGCCTGATCGACGAACTGGAGCCGCTCGACTGGCCGGAGGGTATCAAACTGCTCCAGAAAAACTGGATCGGAAAAAGCGAAGGCGCCGAAGTTGATTTTGACGTCCAAGGCCACAAGGTCACCGTTTTCACCACACGTCCTGACACCTTGTTCGGAGCCACTTACATGGTGCTGGCTCCCGAGCATTCCCTGGTCAGCAAAATCACCACGCCGGAACAAAAAGCCGCGGTCGAAGCCTATGTCGCCGCCTGCGCCAGCAAGTCCGACATGGACCGCGGCGACTTGAACAAAGACAAGTCCGGCGTCTTCACCGGAGCCTTTGCCATCAATCCGGTGAACCAGGAAAAGATCCCCGTCTGGATCGCCGACTACGTCATGATGGGCTACGGCACCGGAGCCATCATGGCCGTCCCGGCGCATGATGAACGGGATTTTGAATTCGCGAAAAAGTTCTCTCTGCCGATCCTCCAGGTCGTCCAACCAGGTGAAGATTCCGAATGGCAAGGTTACACCAATCCCGGCACCGCCGTGAACTCCGGCTTCCTCGACGGTCTCCCCACCGCCGAAGCCAAAGCCAAAATGATCGACTGGCTCGAGTCCAAAGGCCTCGGCAAACGCCGTATTCAATTCAAGCTGCGCGACTGGCTGTTCTCCCGCCAGCGTTACTGGGGCGAGCCCTTCCCGATCATTTGGGAAAACGGCAACCATGCCGGCATTCCGGATAGCGAACTCCCGTTGCTCCAGCCGGATCTGGAAGACTTCAAACCCACCGGCGACCCGCGCGGGCCGCTCATCAAAGCGACGGATTGGATCGCCTACAGCGCCACGGCGCAGCGCGAAACCAATACCATGCCGCAATGGGCAGGCTCGTGCTGGTATTACCTGCGTTATTGCGACCCGAAAAACGCCGATCGCTTCATCAGCAAGGAAGCCGAAGCCTACTGGTTGGGCGGCAGCGGGAAACCCGGCGCGGTCGACCTCTACGTCGGCGGCACCGAGCACGCCGTGCTGCACCTGCTCTACGCCCGCTTCTGGCACAAGGTTCTCTTCGATCTCGGCCACCTGAGCACCACCGAGCCCTTCCAAAAGCTGGTCAACCAAGGCCTGATCCTCGGCGAGGACGGACAAAAAATGTCCAAATCCCTCGGCAATGTGGTCAGTCCGGATGAAGTCGTGGCCGAGTATGGGGCCGACTCCCTGCGCCTTTACGAGATGTTCATGGGCCCGTTGGACCAGGTCAAACCCTGGCAGATGAAAGGCGTGGAAGGCGTGAGCCGCTTCCTCGCCCGCGTGTGGCGGGTGGCTTGTGAGGAAAACCAGGCCGGTGAATGGGTCCTGAACCGAAAAATCACCACGGACCCTTGTCAGGACAAAACCCTGCGCCGCGTGGCGCATCAGACCATCAAAAAGGTGACGGAGGACGTGGAAGCCCTCAGTTTCAATACCGCCATCTCCCAGATGATGGTCCTGACCAATGCCTTCACCGCTGCCGCCGCGGTGCCTTTGGCCGAATTCACCCAGCTCCTGCTCTGCCTCAATCCCTTCGCCCCGCATGTCACCGAGGAAATCAACGCCCGCCTCCAGGCCGTTTTCCCCCAGCTGCCCGCCGGTCAGCTGTGCCAGCAGCCCTGGCCGCAGTGGGACGAGGGCGCTCTGGTAGTGGACGAGATCGAAATCGTGATCCAGGTGAACGGCAAGCTGCGTGACAAAATCACCGTCGCCACCGCCGCCACCGAAGACGAAATCAAAACCCTCGCCTTCGCTTCCGCGCGGGTGCAGGAATTTGTTGGCACCGGCACCATCGTCAAAACCATCGTGGTACCCGGGAAGCTGGTGAATATTGTGGTCAAGTGAGGAGGCTTATCGATAGGACCTGCCGGGCGTAGCTGCCCCGCAGGTCCTTGCTTTCCAGTCGATCAGCCGCGCGCGGTGCCCCATCTCCGGTGCACAAAGTTTTCCCAGGGGGAGAAGAGCAGCTTGTCCGCCAGCAGGCCGATCAGCACGATCACCAGCATGATGCCGATCACCTGATCCATGGAGTTCAATTCGCGGCCGAAATGCAGCAGGTGGCCGAGGCCGTAGCCGCCGAGGATGGTGACGTAGATTTCCGCCGCCATGAGCGAACGCCAGGCGAAGGCCCAGCCCTGTTTCATGCCGCTGATGACATACGGCAGGGAGGCCGGCAGGATCACATGGGTCAGGGTGTGCAGCCCCTTGGAGCCCATGGTGCGGGCTGCCCTGACGAAAAGCGGCGGCAGGTTTTTAACCCCGTTGTCGACCGCGATCAGGACGCTCCACAGCGTGCCCATGATCACCACAAACTGCATCGCGGATTCCGTCTGACCATACCAGAGCAGGGCCAGCGGCACCCAACAGACACTGGGCAGGGTCTGCAGGCCCAGGGCCAGCACTCCGACGGTGTCGCTGAGATATTTGGAACGCGCTGTCATCAGCCCCAGCGGCAGACCGATCAGGCAGCCGATGCCATAACCGATCAGGAGGCGCTTGGTGGTGACCCAGGCCGAGCTGGCCAGCGAGCCATCCGCGAGTGCCTGCAGCAGGTATTTCCCCACATCGCCGGGCGGCGGCAACAACACCGGGGAATATCGTCCTGAAGCCACCAGAGCCTGCCACAGACCGGCCAAGGCCACAAAAAAGAGGAGCGCGACGGTAAGACGTTTCATTTGGCTGGCAGGTGGGATTTCAAGGCACGGGTGATTTCAGTGGCCAGACCGGCCAGTTCGACGCTGTTGATGTCGCGCGGACGCGGCAGGCCGATGACAAATTCCTCGCGGATGCGGCCGGGATTCGGTGAGAAAAGGATGACGCGGTCGCCCAGGCAGACCGCCTCCCGCACGTTGTGGGTGACGAAGACGATGGTCTTCTTCCGGGCCGTCCAGATTTTCTGGATGTCCTCATAGAGTTGTTCGCGGGTCATGGCATCAAGCGAGGCGAACGGTTCATCCATCAGCAGGACCCGCGGATTGGGAGCCATGGCCCGGGCGAGGGCCACCCGCTGTTTCATGCCCCCCGACAATTCGTGGATATTGCTATGGGCGAAGCGTTCCAGCCCCACCAGATGCAGATAATATTTCGCCACTTCCTTGCGGTCCTTGTCGGTCAGGTTGGGTTTCAGCCGCAGGCCGAAGAGCACATTTCCCATCACATCCAGCCACGGGAAAAGCGCATGTTCCTGGAACATCACCATGCGTTCGCGGCCGGTGCCGGTGATCGGCTGGCCATCACTGACGAGGCTGCCGGAGTCGGGGATATCCAGTCCGGCGATGAGGTTGAGGAGGGTGCTCTTCCCGCAGCCGCTGGGGCCGACGAGGCAGACAAACTCGCCCTCGCCTACAGTGAGGCTCACGTGATCCAGGGCCTGGAGCCAGCCCCGCCGGGTGGTGAAGGATTTACTGACATCCTTCACCACCAGTTTGGCCGGAGTGATGAGTTCGAGGGCTTCGGTGGCGCTCATGGGAGAGGGCGGCATCAGGGTTTGACGAGGAGTTGATCAAGGGCCGGGATGTCCTTGAGGAAGCCGGCCTTCTGCGCACTGCCCACCATCTTGTCGAGCGACGGGCGGGACACTTCATTGGTCAGGATGGTGCGGGCGAGGGCCCGGTCCACCACGGCGTCACTGGGGGCAGCGGTGGTCAGTTCCTTCAGTTCGGCTTTGATGAGGGCTTTCGCCTCTGCCGGGTGGGCGGTGATCCAATCGGTTAGTTCCCGGTGCGCTGCGGTGAGCTTTTTGATCAGTTCCGCCTGTTCTGTCAGGAAGGCGGCCCGGGCCACCAGCATGGTGACATTGGTCTCGCGGTCTTCCAGGAACACGGCGGCTCCAGCTTCGATCTCCAGCCGGCTCACCCACGGTTCGGCCGTCCAGACGGCATCAATCTCCCCCTTGGCGAACAAGCCCAACTGGTCGGCGTTGGCGGTCGGGATCACGGTGACATCACCGCCGGTCTGAGTGACTTTAAAACCGTGCTCCACCAGCCAGGCGCGGGCTTGGACGTCCTGGGTATTGCCCAGCTGGGGAGTGGCCACCTTTTTCCCGCGGAAGTCCTCAGGCTTCAGGATTCCGGAAGCAGGCCGGACCACCAGCGCCGATCCACCATTTGCGGCGCCGGCGAGGATACGGGGCTCGGCGCCTTTGGATTTGGCGTAGGCATTCAGCACAGGGCTGGGACCGATGTAAGTGACGTCGAGGGACCGGGCGAAAATGGCCTCAATGGCGGAAGGCCCGGCATTGTAGGTGAACCACTCGATATTGGCCCCGAGGCGTTCCTCGAACCAGCCTTTCCCTTGCCGGGAAAGATGGTGTGCCACCAATGCCTGGACATGGGTGATATTCGGGAAGTGTCCAAAACGGATCACGGGTTTCCCACCGGCGGGGGCGGATTTTTGTCCGCAGGCGGCCAGGCCGGCGCTGAGACCAATCGGCAGGGTGTAGAGGAAGTTACGGCGTTTCATGATAGAGATGATTTGGGATTTGTCTGGTGTTAGAATGAGAGGCGGATGCCGGTCAGGAGGGTGAGGCCTTCAAAATCTCCGCCGTTGCCGCCGCCATCGAGGCGGGCGTATTCCGCCCCGGCCATGAGCTTCAGCCGGTCTCCGTGGATGAAGTATTGCAGACCCAGATAGCCGGCCTGATAGCGCTCGCCGCGCCCGCCTCCGGTGAGTTGCGGGGCTTCGCGTTCGTAGCGGGACTGGGCCATCACGCTGTCCGGACCATCTCCGATGGCAAAGCTGTAGCGGCCGACCAGTTGGAGCTCTTGCGGCAACAAATCCCACGTGGGCTGGATGAAAAAGCCAAACACATCCGCTGCTTTTTCGCCGGTGCCGTAATAGGCCTCCGTCACCAGACTCCACCGGCCATCCTGCAACTGCAGGGTCGCCGACAGCAGGTCGTCATAACGGTTCAGCACAGTGTCTTCCGCTTCGTGGTCGCTGTGCAGCCAATCCGCCCGGAGGTCAGCCTTTTTCAGCCCCCATGCGCCGCCGAAATGATAGCCGGCTCCGGCGCCGTAGCTGAGCCCGCCATCGAGTTGCCCGAATTCGCGGTCCACGTCATTGGAGTAAACTCCCGCCTGCCAGGTGAACTTGCCCACCAGTCCCTCCAGCACGGCTCCCGTGGCCCGGTTCACCCGGAGTTGATTGAAAATCTGCGATCGTTCGAAAGTCGGTGTATTGTTGGTGGAAGCCAACCAGTCATACCCCCCGATCTGCGGTTTCTGGCGGCCCAGGGTCAGGGCGAAGTCACCCGACGGTTTCCATTTCAGATACGCATCCACCAGCCCTCCATAGAAGGGATCGAAGGCATCGTTACTTTCCGCATCGAGTCGGAGTTCGATCTTTTTGCTGAAAAGTTTGGCATCGAATCCAAAACGGGAGCGGCGGTTTTCCCAATCATCGGCATCGCCTTGGTCGGAATCCAACCAGTGATACTGACCTTGATAGCGGCCGCGCAGTTTGAACTCCTGCAGGATCGGGTTGTGGTCGTTTTTATAGAGGGTGGCCAGCCCCCACAACTGATCGAAGGCGGAAGGCGGCGTGTCAGCCGGAGCGGGAGTCCTGACCGGCGGGTTGGGGTCTCCGGCGAAGGCGAGGGCGGCCGTCAACAGGAGGAGAAGTAGCGGGGCAAGACGCCCCGCCGTGTGGTTGGTTTTTTGGGGAATGAACATTGTTTTGATAGGTTTTTCCGGGGCGCAACAATCCGCGGTGGGCGGTCATGGGGCGCGGGTGATGGAGGATGACCTCCGGTGTGACCGGTAGGCAGGGACAAAAACGCGGGGCAGCAGGCGCCGGAACTTCCGGGCAGAAAGGGCGGGCGGGGCCTTGGCTGACGCTTCCGGTGGTCCGGTCAGAATCGCGGGCAATGGCAGCAGGACGCTGCGGAATTCGGGGAAACAGGGATCAACCCTTGATGGGTGGACCGTCTGCCGGGCAGGACGGCAGGCGGGTTTTTTCGGTGGCCTCCACCGTGGTGACGCGGCCGTCGTGAACCACGATCTGCACCGAGCCGAAGCGCATCGCTTCCACTTTGCGCTTCACCAGATCCAACCAGACGCTGGAGGCATCCGGCAGGGAATTGACGTCAGGAGGATTCATCGGGCAGGGGAGAACAGGGGTTCGGAAAGAAAGGTGAGGAATCCATCGGCGGGATCGGCCCGGCGGGTTCCTTCCGGCGCCAGGGTAGGCTGGGCCGGAACTTCAAAAGGCAGGGGGCCGCCATCGCGCAGGATTTTCCGCAGCGTCACCTCGACGACATTGCCGAGGGTGTAGCGGTCAAGGATGTTGGCGATGGCATTGCGCACGTCGATCATGATCATGCGCAGGCCGCAGTGGGCTTCGTCCGGACAAGTGCACTTTTCATAATCCGTTTCACTGGCACAACCGATCGGAGCGAGCCGGCCATCAATCAGGCGGACCAATTCCCCCATTTTGATCTGGTCCATCGGTTTGGCGAGCAGACAGCCGCCGTGCTTGCCCCGGCGGCTTTCCACATAACCGGCCTGACGCAACTCTCCGAGGATCTGCTCCAGAAACTTGAAGGGCACATGTTCGGCCTCCGCCAGCTGGGAAACGCTCAACACTTCTTTGCCCAAACGGTGCGCCACTCCCAGCCGGATCAGGGTCCGCAGGGCGTATTCTCCTCGTTTGGTCAATTTCATGGTGCACGAGTAGTATTTGAGAAATGTATACTACGCAAGTAGGAATTAGAAAAAAGTTTTCATCCCCACTTATAACCCGTTTTACAACAGCTCCCCGGTCGCTGGAGCGGCGGCGAACTCCGTCAGGACTGCCTCGGCTGCCCGCCGACCCGAAACCATCGCCCCATTGATCGAAGCTGTCGCATGATGGTCGCCCGCCACAAAAAGTCCCGGAGCCAAACGCGGCGGGCGTCCCTCAAATCGGGGATTGACCTGAGCGGGCACCGGCAAGGCCTGCGGAATCAACTGCTCCCGGAGCAGCTGCCAGTCGTCCGTGATGGGGCCGAACCAATCGCGCAACTGCCGCCGCACCGCAGCCTCATCGTCCCATCCTTCCATCCCGGGCAAAGTGGTCACATTGAGCAGTGCCTGACCCATCGGGGCGTAGTCGCGGCTCACATTGCTCAGCCAGGCCGCATTGTTGATAGGACCTGCCCCGTTGCCGTTGAGGTAAAGCACGGGCTCGGAATGGGGTGCCGCGAGCGCGGTAAACCACCAACTACGCACCATCCGGGACTCCACTGGCGGCAAAAGCGTCCCTGTCAGGGCCGCTGCCGCATTGGCTTCGGTCGCCACCACGATGGCCCGCGCGGTGATTTCCCCGCCGTCTGCCAGCCGCACCTTCAGGGCATCCGCCTGCAGGGCTTCCACCCGGGAATGCAGCCGCAGGGTCCCCCGGGGCAACGTTTCTGCGATTTGCCGTGGGATCTCCTCCATGCCGAGGGCCGGTACCACAGTCTGTCCGGTGGAGAACAGCCGGTAAAGGGACTCAAACCACCGGCTCCCCGCTTCCAACTCGCGGTCGAGGAGAACCCCCGCCATGAAAGGCCGGAAAAAACGCTCGATCATCGAAGGGGAAAATCGCTGCTGAAGCCAGGCCAGGGTGGAAATCTCCGGTTGGCGGGACGGGGAGTGGGCCAAGCCTGCATTGAGCCGCAGACTCAACAGGCCCGCCTTCACCTTGTCCCATGGGGTTCCCACTGGATTGGAAAAACTCCGCAGCGCATCCAGGGGTTCGTGCCAAGGATCGGCCATCCGGTGCCACTGCTGCCCGACCCGCACGAGACTGCCCGGGTAAAACGGCTTCAAATTCAACGATTCATAATCCAAAACCCGCCGGGCTTCCGGGTAAGCCGTCAGCAGGACCTGAAATCCCCGGTCCAGCCGGAATCCGTCCACCACATCCGTCCGGATCCTTCCCCCCACCCCGTCGGAAGCCTCCAGCACCGTCACCCGCACGCCGCTTTCCACCAAGCGGCGGGCACAACAAAGCCCGGCCAGTCCGGCTCCGATGATGATCACTTCAGTGCGCTCCATTGTCGTTCCTCCGAAAGCCCCAGCCCCGCTCCTGCGCAAGCGCCCCGCCTGAAAAGAAACAACTCCGGGCGCTGTTTTACCAGCGACCCGGAGTTGCTATTCCCCCCCAAGAGAATAATTAGAGATTAGTGAAATCCGGGGCGCGTGGCAAGACATTTCGATGAGTTTTTGATTAATTTTTTCCAACCGCCGATTATTTTCTGCAAACCCGAAACAAGCCCCGTCCCAAGCCCCTTTCACAGGTCGGCCAGGGCCTGTTTTCCCCGTGCCCGCACCATGGGGTCATCCCGGTCCCGGTCGGGTAATGCCAGCCCTATAGTCAGCATGTTTTTGGCAGAAGTCTCATCGTCCAGCTCCACATAGGTCATGCCCAGATCAATGTAACTGGCCATCCGGGCCGGATTCAGGGCAATCGCCCTTTTGAAATACGCCGCTGCCTCCGCATACGAGGCCGGAGGCAGCGCCCCGTAAATCATCCGGGCCAGAGCCCGCTTCACCGGATTCAGTCCCGCCATTTCGTAGTGCCACGAACCCAGCACGTAGCAGCCCAATTCATGATCCGGATTCAGTCGCAGCCCTTCGTCTGCCGACTCCTTGATGAGCCGGGACCAGGCAATCTGGACCTTGGTGTCCTGAAAGCGCGCCAACCTCCCATAACAAATGGCCAGGGCCACGTGGGCGTCCGCGTCCTTCGGGTCCGCCGCCACACTCCGCCGGGCGTAAGCCAGCGCCTTTTCCCCTGCGGCTTTTTTCCGCGGTTCCGTCGGCTCATCATTCATGGAAAGCCCATATTGTTTGGCCAGCCGGTGCAGCAAGGCCGCTGGGGGTACCCCGAGCTTCTCCCCTTCCAAATAGGCCGCCAATGCCGCCTTGGTCTGTTGCTGCGCATCCAATTCATCGCCCCGGCTCATCCATCCGGCCACAGACTGCCCCTGACAAGCCGCTGTACTCAGCCAAACCAGCACCAACCCCATGCCGCACCAAAGCCGAGGAAGAAAAAACCAGGGAGTCATTTTCATCCCTCTACTATCGCTCCAACCCGGTCACCGGATGCCGCCGGGACACCGAAGGTCATTTTTTAATCGTCGGTCCCGCTCTTGCGGGTGGAATCCTCCGGTCCGCGTGGCTTCAGTTGAGATTTTGGTTATGCAGGGACTATGGTGGTGGATCCGGGATGGCCGCAGGGACTGGGTTGAGCACGCAAGTCGAACTGGACCGCTGCTGCTGCCTGTCGATATTGCATCGCCCGCACAGCCCCCTCATGTCTCTTCCCCGCGTCATTTTCCACCTCGATATGGACGCCTTCTACGCGTCGGTGGAGCAGCGTGATCAGCCGGAGTGGCAGGGGAAACCGGTGATTGTGGGCGGACCGCCGGAGCGGCGCGGGGTGGTGTGTGCGGCCAGTTATGAAGCCCGGAAATCCGGGGTGCGCTCAGCCATGGCCAGCGTCACGGCGGGGCGGTTGTGCCCGGACGGGATTTTTGTCAGGCCCCGCATGGAGGTTTACCGGGACGAGAGCCATGCCATCATGGAAATTGTCCGCCGGTTTGCCGGGGAACTGGTGCAGCAGGTTTCAGTGGATGAAGCCTATCTGGATGTCACCGACCGGCTTCCCCCCATCCAGGACCATGATGCCCTGCTGATCAGCGCCCAGCCGCTGGCCCGTGAAATCAAGGAGGCCATCCGTCGGGAACGCCGGCTCACCGCCACCGTCGGGATCGCCCCGAACAAGCTGCTGGCCAAGATCGCATCGTCCTCCTTCAAGCCGGACGGATTGACCCTGGTGCCGGATTCGGGCAAGGCGGCCTTCCTGCGTCCCTTGCCGGTCGGGGCCATTCACGGAGTGGGCCACGTCACCGAAGCGGCCCTGCAAAAAGCGGGCTATCACACTATTGCTGATCTCCAGGACACCACTACCGATCTGCGCTCGCTGGTGGGTTCGTGGGGGCGCGAACTCAAACGCATGGCCCACGGCGAGGACGAGCGGCCGCTGGATTTTGGGGACGAGGTCAAAAGCATCAGCAGCGAAAACACCTTCGCCCGCGATACGGCGGACCGGCCGGTGCTGCGGGCCTGTCTGCGGGAACAGGCGGATGAACTGGCACAGAAACTAGCCAAATACCGGCTCGCCGCCAGCACAGTGTCGGTCAAAGTCCGCTACGGCGACTTCACCACCCTGACACGGCAGTTCAGCGTGGAGGAACCGCTGGAGGACGCTGCCACCATTTACCGTTTTGCCTGCTGGCTGCTCGCCCGGCACCAGTTGGTCAAACGGCCGCTGCGGCTGCTTGGTTTGGGATTGTCAGGATTGCAGGAGGTGAACCTGCGGCAGTTGACGCTGGGGTTGAAGTAGGAGCGCCGCCGCCAAAGAAATGCCGCCGGTGGTGACACCGGCGGCATGGGTTTTTGAGATTCCCGAGGGGTTTCGGGAAACTGATTTCCGGACCGGTTATTTGGCAGGAGGAAGGATCACGGTATCGATGACGTGGATCACGCCGTTGGTGCCGGCGATGTCGGTTTTCACGACCTTGGCTTTTTCGATGGTGACGCCGCCATCGGTGGCGATAGTGGCCTCGGCTCCGTTGACGGTCTTGACCTTCCCGGCCTTCACATCAGCGGCCATCACTTTTCCGGCGACAACGTGATAGGTCAGGATCGCGGTGAGCTTGGCCTTGTTTTCAGGCTTGAGCAGGTCTTCCACGGTGCCGGCGGGAAGTTTCGCGAAGGCCTCATTGGTCGGGGCGAAAATGGTGAAGGGGCCTTTGCCGCTCAGGGTTTCGGCGAGACCGGCGGCTTTTACGGCAGCGACCAGGGTGGAGAAGTCCTTGTTGCCGGCGGCGATTTCCACCACGTTTTTGGTGGGTTCTTCCGCCCGGGCGGCGAGGGGGGACAGGATGACGGAGAGGGCAAACAGGGAGGTGCTGAGGAGTTTCATAAGGAGGCTGATTTTGGGTTTTTTGTTGAATCTGCTGACCGGTCCGGCACACGCCGGTGGCCTGCAGAGGCAGCAACGCCACTCCTCCGTGGGACGGTTGCCGATGATTGCAAAAAAAATGCAGGCCCGGCGCTGGAGCGCCGGGCCTGCAAGAAAAAACGGGGCAGAATCGCCTGCCCCGGCGGAATCAGTTATTTTACGAGACGGAGCGTGTAGGGATAACGGTATCGCACCCCTTCGTTCGCTTTGATTCCGGCAATAATAGTCATGACCAAACCATAGATCCCCACGGCAAAAAGCATGGGAATTCCGATCAGTATGAGGCTGAGCACCATGCAGCACACCACCGCAATGCCGATCGTAATCTGGAAGTTCAGGGATTCCTTGCCATGATAGTCGAGATAGGCGGATTTATCCTTCTGGGTCAACCAGATGACCAAGGGCCCGATGATGCTTCCGAAGGGAATCAGAAAACCGGCCAGCGCGATGAGGTGGCTCAGCATCCCCATTGTTTTATCATTGGGGGTCAGCCCTGTCTCGGTGACCGGGGGCGGCGGAATGATTTGCCCTGCTGGAGGGGTATAGGACGTTTCTTCTGGAACCGGAGGAATGCTGGGTGGTGTAGGATCGCTCATGGTTTTGGCTGGTGGCAGGTTGGGATGGACTTGAGGGAGACGGGCAAGTCTTCAGATAATACTCGGAATCTATGGTCCTGGATTTCAGTCGGGGAGATATTTTTTCTGCCGGACCCAGGACTTCAGCCGGAGGGGGAACGGGCCAGTACGAGGGCACATCGGGCGGGGAGGTAGAGGAGCAGTTGTGGCGACCCGTCCACGGGGATGGTTTGATAGCGCTGGTGGAGGGCGAGCCGGCCGAGACCGGCGAAACGTGGCTCGTCCGTATCCAGCACCAGTTCCCATGATCCAGCCGGGGCGGGAACCGCATGGTCCGTGAAGCTGCGGACGGGGTGGAAGTTGAAGGCGATCAGAAGATCGCCGCGTTGGATGACCATCACCTGGTCGCTGACGTGGCTGTAGTGTTTGTAAGGCGGGGCAGCAAAGATGGCGGGGTCGCCCACCAGGTGCATGATGGCGGCATCGAAATCGCCGAGCGCGTGGTATTTCAGATCCGGATTGTCGCGCAGGGACCACTGGCGGCGGGCGTAGTGATAGGACCACTGGTTGCCGGCGCGGGGGAAGTCCACCCACTCCGGGTGGCCGAACTCATTCCCGATGAAATTCAGATAACCATGAGCCGCAGTGGTGAGGGTGAGGAGGCGGGCGAGCTTCCAGAGGGCGATGCCGCGGTCCACGTGCGGGTTGGTGGTGGACAGGGCCATGTCGGTGTAGATGGCGGCATCCAGCAGGCGGAAAATAAAGGTTTTCCCGCCGACGATGGCCTGGTCATGACTTTCGACATAACTGATGACCCGTTCCTCGGCGCGGCGGCTGGTGAGTTCATGCCAGAGGGTTTCGACATTCCATGCTTCGTCCGGGGTGTCGGAGCCGAGCTTGCCCCACAGATCCGGCACCCCCATGGCGAGGCGGTAGTCGAAGCCGGCGCCTCCCTCCTCCACGGGCGCCGCGAGGCCAGGCATGCCTGACACATCCTCGGCGATGGTGAGGGCCCCGGGGTTCAGGGTGTGGATCAGTTGATTGGCGAGGGCGAGGTAGGCGAGGGCGTCCTCATCAATCCCGGGATGGAAGTAGTCGTCGTAACCGGTAAAGGCCTTGCCGAGACCATGGTCAAAGTAGAGCATGGAGGTGATGCCGTCGAAGCGGAAGCCGTCGAGTTGATAGTCCTCGGTCCAGCACCGGCAATTGGAGAGCAGGAAATGCAGGACGGCGGGCTTGCCGTAGTCGAAGCAGCGGCTGTCCCAGGCCGGGTGCTCGCCGCGGTCGCCTTCGTGGAAGTATTGATAGAGAGAGCCATCAAAACGCGAGATGCCGTCACTTTCGTTTTTGACGCTGTGCGAATGGATCAGGTCGATGATCACAGCGAGACCGAGGCCGTGGGCAGTGTCGACCAGTTCCTTGAATTCCTCCGGGGTCCCAAAGCGGCTGCTGGGGGCAAAGAAGCTGCTGACATGATAACCGAAGGAGCCGTAGTAGGGGTGCTCAAGGATGCCCATGATCTGCACCGCGTTGTAGCCGGCGGCGACGATGCGGGGAAGGATGAGGTCCTGAAACTCGCGGTAGGAGCCGACTTTCGGCGTCTCCTGCGCCATGCCGATGTGGGCTTCGTAAATGAGGAGCGGCCGGTCCGGCAGGTGGGGAGGCCGGGAGTTTTTCCAGACGTAGGGCGGCACGTCCCAGACCTGGGCGGTGAAAATGAGGGATTGGGGATCCTGGACGACCCGCTGGGACCACGCGGGGATGCGGTCTCCCCAGCCGCCGGGCCAGAAGACGTCGAGCCGGTAATGCTGGCCGTGGGTCAGGGTGGACAGGGGCAACTGCAGTTCCCAGTCTCCATGGGCATTGAGCCGCTGCAGCGCCAGTTCCGGGAGTTGCTGCCAGCCACAGAAATCTCCCGTCAGGAAAATGGCGCTGGCATGGGGAGCCCACTCGCGGAAAACCCAGCCGCTACTGGTGCGGTGCAATCCATAGTAGTGGTGGCCCAAGGAGAATTCCGGGAGGGAGACGCGGCCGTTTTCCGTGAGTTGGCGGAGCAGACCGGTGGTTTTGTCCCGGCGGCGATCAAGATCCGGCAGGTAGGGCGCCAGCCAGGCATCATCACGCAGGCGGGCCCGCGGCGGTGGCGTACCCGGAAGGGACGGTGGAGTCTGGGACATGCGCGGAAGGAGTGGCGTAGGCTAAGCAGTGGCTTTTTTGCCACGGGGGCCACGGACGGTGCCGGAGGCGCGCTTCGCGGGTGCGGTGGACTGTTCAAGCTCCTCGTCTTCGACGACCAGGGGACGATGAAGCATGGCCTCGTAGATTTCGAAATAGCAGCGGGCGGTTTCGGCGTGGTTGAATTCCTTGAGGGATTCCTGCATGACCCGCCGCAGGGTGGCTTGCCGGTCAGCCGCGGGACGGCGGTGGAAATCCAAGGCACGGTCAATGGCCCAGCGCAGGCCGGAGGCGCTGAAATGATCAAATACGAAGCCATTTCCGGCGGTGCCTTCCTCATTGAGATGGTGCACGGTATCCTTCAGGCCGCCGGTGTTATGGGCGATCGTGAGGCTGCCGTAGATCGGGGCCACCATCTGGGGAAGACCGCAGGGCTCGAAGCGGCTGGGCATCAGGGTGAAGTCCGATGCGGCATAGGCGAGCCGGGACAGGTTCTCGTTGAAGTTGCAGACAGTGACGCGGTTTTGCAGGGCATGATGACGCACAATGTCGTGGAAGTGCCGCTGATATTCGCCATTGGCCACCACCGCGAGCTGGAGGCCTTCGTCCTCGTAATCCGCGAGGGTTTGGTAAAGGATATCTGTCAGGAGCTGCGGGCCTTTTTGGACTGGATCCAGCCGGCTGGGCCAGAAGAGCAGCGGGGCATCCGCGTCGCGGCGCAGGCCGGTTTTTTCCTGGAGCAGGCGTTTGGCGGCACGCTTTCCTTCGAGGAAGTTATCCGCGTTATAGTTGAGGGGAAGAGCGGGGTCGGTGGAGGGGTTGTAGGAATCATCCGGCGCATTCAGGATGCCCACGGCACAACCGGCATCCCGTTTGTTTTTGATCTCCGTCCTCACGGCGTCAGGAACAAAGGAGTGATGGCCATCGGCGACTTCATTGAGGAAGGTCGGGCTGACGGAATTGATGTAGTGCGCGGCGAAAATCCCGGAGGCCAGCAGATCAACCGGGGCGCGCGGCCGGGCGGTTTCGTAGTTGTAGGGAATGGTCGAGTAGTAGAGCTGATTCCAGAATTGGGCAGCATCAATGCCGCTGCCTTCGATGCCCTCCAGGGTCATTTTTTCCGTGTGGATATTGTGCACGGTGAAGAGGCAGGGGATGCGGAAGCGGCGGGCGGCGGCCGGGATCAGGCCGGTCATCCAGTCGTTGCAGTGGATCAGATCCGGCCGGACGCGGGGGATGATGTTATTGATGACCTCCCGCTGGAAGGCGAGGGCGATTCTGGGGTTCTCCCCGCCATAACTGGAATAGACGGAATCGCGGTAATAAAAGATCCGGTCCTCCGCGAGGTGGATGCGCTCCTCCGGCAGGGCCCGGCGCATGGTTTCAAGTTCCTGGGCGACGATTTCAAAGACGTCCGTGTTGAACATCTGCCGGTAGTTCGGCAGGGCCACGTGGACATCGGCGCCGAGCTGGAACAATGCCGAGACCAATGAGGCCGAGACATCCGCCAGCCCTCCGGCTTTGGCGTGCATCCGCTGCGCCATATTTCCCATGCCATCCGGCAAATAGGTGATTTCCGGGGTGACGATGAGGATGCGCGGTTTGCTCACAAAAACGGGGGAGGTGAGGGGTGAAAGATGGTTAAGTATGGATGAGGGATTGCAGAATTACAAAGCATTCCGGGAGGATTCCGGAGGGGGCTCCGCTCATCCATGCAGGTTTGGTGCCACCCCGCCGTGAGGTTGGCCGGCAGCCCTTTACCCCTGTGGGCCGGCCCACGTGATGTAGGGGGGGGAAACCGCCCTCCATTGAGTGCCGGAGGGGACAGCCCGGGCGGTCATGCCGAAGCGGCCGCTGGCAGGGCAGGGGATGGTAAGGGAGTAGTTGACCCAGCCGCTGTGATTCTCGCTGACCGGGGCGAGGGGGAAAAAGGAGGGTTTGCGGATTTGGTTCTGGGCATCGGCGGTGCCATAGCAGAGTTCGACCGCGACTTCGTCGGGCCGGAGGCTGCCAAGGAAGACGGGGCAGGTGACCTCGAAACTATCGCCGGAGTGGAGTTGGGAAATCTCGCGGTTACTCTGCGGAGTGCCCACGCGGACTTCGTTCCAGAGGCTGTCCAGACGCTGGCGCTGGGCGGTGAGGGCGAAAGCGGCCTCGCCTTCGTTGGCCATCAGCCCGCGATAATTCGCGGAGGCTGGTGTGTAAAATTTTTGCCGGTATTCATCGACCATCCGGCGGCTGGTGAAGAAGCCCGCGGCCATCTTGATGGACGCCTTCATCATGGCGATCCAGGCGATCGGATCGCCGCCGCCGGGTCGGTCGTAGAAGAGCGGCGCGATGTCGTCCTCCAACAGCTTGTAGAGGGCGGCAGACTCGATTTGGTCGGCGTATTCATCGTCGTCGTATTCCTCGCCGTGGCCGATGGCAAAACCGCAGTCCGGCGCATAACCTTCGCACCACCAGCCGTCCAGAATGGACGCATTCAGGACCCCGTTCATGGCGGCTTTCATGCCGGAGGTGCCGCTGGCTTCCACGCGGCGGCGGGGGGTATTGAGCCAGATATCGACGCCCTGCACCAGATACCGGGCGATGCGCATGTCGTAGTTTTCGAGGAAGAAGAACCGGCGCTTGATGCCGGGGCGTTTGGAGAATTCCACGACTTGGCGGATGAAGTCCTTGCCGTGCTGGTCGGCCGGGTGGGCTTTGCCGGCATAGATGAACTGGACGGGGCGCTGGGCATGGTTGATGAGGGCTTCCAGCCGGTCCGGATCGCGCAATAACAAGGTGGCGCGCTTGTAGCTGGCCGCGCGGCGGGCGAAACCGATGGTGAGCACTTCAGGGTCGAGAATGCTGCGGGCATAGGACAACTCGGCGCGGGAGGCGTTGCGCAGGGTGAGTTGTTTTTCCATCGACTCGCGGGCGGAGCGGATCAGGCGGCTGCGGCCCAGTTCATGGGCGCGCCAGATTTCCTCGTCAGGAATTCCGTCGATGAGAGCCCTCATTTTGGGCTCGCTCATGCGTTTTTCCCAATCCATGCCGATGTGCTGCTGGAGCAGCGTCAATACTTCCGGCGCCAGCCAGGTTGTGGCATGCACTCCATTGGTGACGTGCCGCACCGGCAGTTCATCGCGCACCTGCTCCGGCCAGACGTGCTGCCACATGCGGCGGGCGACATCGCCATGCAACTCGCTGACACCATTGGCAAAATGGGCAAAACGCAGGCCGAGGATGGTCATCGAAAGGGGCGAATTGCTATCGCCCGGCGCCCGCCCGTAGTTGATGAAATACCACGGATCGATGCCGGTGGAGGGCTGGAGGGCTTTGAAGTGGGCTTCCACCAGGTCCACCGGGAAGGTTTCATTTCCGGCGGCGACCGGCGTGTGGGTGGTGAAGACCGTGGCGCGGCTGGCCACTTCGTAGGCGGTCTGGAGGTCGAGGCCCTTGACTTTGGTCAGGAACTCCAGGCGGGCGAGGCTGAGGAAGGCGGCATGGCCCTCATTGAGGTGGCAGACGTCGGGCTCCAGCCCCATCGCGATGAGGGCGCGGAAGCCACCGACGGCGAGGAGGAGCTCCTGCCGGATCCGGTTTTCATGTCCCCCGCCATAAAGCCGGGCGGTGATTTCGAGGAATTCCGGCGGATTTTTGGAGACATTGGTGTCGAGCAGAATCAGGGAGATGCTGCCGACCTTGAGATTCCAGACGCGGGCATGCAGTTCACCTTCGGGGAGCATGATGCTGATCTCCACCAGCTCACCATCGGGTTTCCGGGCCCGTTTCATGGGAAGATCCTGGATTTCTGAATCCGGGTATATTTCCTGCTGCCAGCCATCGTGATTGAGTCGCTGTTCGAAGTATCCCTGATAATAAAACAAGCCGACGCCCACGAGAGGCACCGCCAGATCCGAGGCCGCTTTCAGGTGGTCGCCGGCCAGAACGCCAAGGCCACCGGAGTAGAGGCGGATATTTTCGTTGAGACCGAATTCCAAGGAAAAATAGGCCACCAGACCATGTTTGGGGTCCGGGTCCGGCGCGGTGCTTTCCTCAAACCAGTGCTGGAGTTTGGCCAATTGTTTGAGGAAACCCGGGTCTTCCGCCATCGCTTCAAGAGTGGTCTGCGGGACCTGGCGCAGGAAGGTGAGGGGATTCTGGCCGGAATGGCGCCATGCCGCTGGATCGATGCGGCGGAAAAGATTCAGGGCATCCTGATTCCAGCACCACCACGCATTGCGGGCCAGTGTTTCCAGAAAAGCGAGGGGTTCCGGGATGCACGGCGCGACGTTGATGATTTGGACGTTGTTCATGGGTAAGCGGGCAGCGTGCGCCAGAGAAAAGGATCAATCAAGTGCCGTGAAGCGGCGGGCCTTCCGGAGCAAGTTTTCCAAAGCCGATGAACCAGTTATCAATCCAGCAGGCTCTTGAAGGGACGTGGTCCACTTGCCACCATCCCGGGAAAGCTCCCGTCCATCCGGCGTGATTGGCCGTTTGCCGTCCACGATTTTCCATGAAAACCTTTCCCATGAATGAGATCCTCCCTGCCCCTCAGACTTTGCCCGACGCCCATGGCCATTTTGGGGCCTTTGGCGGCATGTTTGTGCCGGAAACGCTGATGTTTGCGCTGAATGAGCTGTCGGCGGAATACGACCGCGCCAAGGCCGATCCGGCTTTCCAGTCGGAACTGGATTATCTGCTGCGGGAATATGTGGGCCGGCCTACTCCCCTGTATTTTGCGGAACGCTGGACGGAAAAACTGGGTGGCGCGAAGATTTACCTGAAGCGCGAAGACCTGCTCCACACCGGGGCCCACAAGATCAACAACGCGATGGGCCAGATCCTGATCGCCCGCCGCCTCGGCAAAAAGCGGATCATCGCCGAGACCGGTGCCGGCCAGCATGGGGTGGCCACGGCCACGGTGTGTGCCCGGTTTGGGTTTGAATGCGTGATTTACATGGGCGCGGAAGACATGCGGCGCCAGGCGCTGAATGTAGCGCGCATGAAATTCCTCGGAGCTGAAGTCCGTGCCGTCACGGCCGGGCAGGCGACCTTGAAAGAAGCGGTGAACGAAGCCATGCGTGATTGGGTCACCAACGTGCGCGACACGCATTACATTCTGGGCTCGGCCCTGGGCTCGCATCCGTTCCCGATGATTGTGAGGGATTTCCATCGTGTCATTGGAGTGGAGGCGAGGAAACAGATCCTCGAACGGGAAGAACGCCTGCCTGATCTGCTGATTGCCTGCGTGGGCGGCGGCAGCAATGCGATCGGCCTGTTCCATCCTTTCCTATCCGACGCCGGTGTGAAAATGACCGGCGTGGAAGCGGGGGGGGAAGGCATCGTGGAAGGGCGTCATGCCGCCCGCTTTGAAGGTGGCAAACTGGGCGTGCTGCAGGGCACCAAGACGATGCTCCTCGCCAATTCCGATGGGCAGATCATGCTCACCCACAGTGTCAGCGCCGGTCTGGACTACGCGGCGGTGGGTCCGGAGCATGCCTATTATCAAGCCAAAGGCCGTATCAACTACACCTACGCTACCGATGCCGAAGCCTTGGACGCCTTCCAGGAACTTTCCCGCATGGAAGGCATTATCCCCGCCCTCGAAACGGCCCACGGTTTGGCTTATGCCAAGAAGATCGCGCCGACCATGGGCAAGGATCAGATCATCATCGTGAATCTAAGCGGACGCGGCGACAAGGATGTGGCGGAAGCGTCACGGCACATTTTTGGACAGGAATTGAAGTTTTAATCTTTTGGCTTTGCGGAAGGATGCGGGCTCCGTAATGGATAGCCTTCTGCGCCGTTGTTCCATCCCATTCGAATCCATATCAATCCTATGCAAATGCTAGAAGAGTTCAAGAAATTCATCCTGAAAGGCGACGTCGTTTCCCTGTCCACAGGGGTCCTCATCGGCGCAGCTTTCGGCAAAATTGTGGATGGCTTCACCAACGGGATTGTCAAACCGATCCTGGGGCTGATCGGCGGAGACCCTGATGTTTCGCTGAAACTCTGGATCTTTGATTTGGGTCTGGTGATCAACACGATCATCGGCTTTCTCATTACGGCCGCTGTGATTTTCTTTGTGATCGTCAAGCCCTACAACATTTTGATGGCCCGGGTGAAGAAGGCCGAAGCGGCCCCGCCGCCCGCCGGACCGTCCGAGGAGGTGAAACTCCTGACGGAAATCCGGGACGCCCTGAAGAACAAATAGGGGCTGGAGGTGGCGGCAAACGGCTCTAGCGTCTCCGCCGCCGGCCGGTCTTCGCCGGGGCTTCCGGTGCGGTTTCCCCGGCAGGTTTCTTTTTGACCGGCTGGGCATCCTGCGGGCGCACCCGTTTGCCGCTGGCGCCGCCCGGTTTGGCGGTGGCGGGTTTGCCCCGGCGTTCATTGGGACGGGGGCCCTTGCGCCGTGGGGACCGGTCTTCCATGGCCGGGGCTTTGGAATTGGTGGCAGTGACACGCAGCAGGCGGAAGTTGACGGTGCCGCGCTCGCGATCGATCCCGGTGGGAACTGCGTCAATGAAGTCGCCGGCACGGATCGCCACCGGCGGCTGGCGGTTGCGCAGGGTGGAGCTGGCGGCATCAAAAAAGGGATCCGGCAGACCAAGGTCAGGGAAGCGGATGGCGCCGCGGGTCTGGCTGTTGACCGTTTCAATAAACAGGCCGAAGGGCAGAACCCGGCTGACCATGCAGGGCCACGGCTCGGGGTTTTCCATGGAGGCGAGGCGCTCGAAGTATTCCAGTTCCTTGAGGCGGCGGCTTTCCATCTCGGCATCGGCGCTGACGCGTTCGGTGGTGGAAATGTGTTCTGCGGTTTCCTTCATGTGCGCGTAGTCCGGCGTCTTCATGGTGCCGCCGCTGCCAGGGGCACGGGTGAGATTCCATAACAATCGGTGCACGATCAGATCTGCATACCGCCGGATCGGGCTGGTGAAATGGGTGTAGTGCTTGAAGTGCAGCCCGTAGTGGCCCAGCGAGTCCGGATGGTACACGGCGCGCTTCAGGCTCTTCAGCAAAGTCAGCTTCAACATGGGCGCTTCCGGCCGGCCTTCCATGGCCGCGATGGCTTTCTGCAGTTCACTGCGGACGGACAGATCCCCGACATGGATGCCGGCCGCCCCAAGGACTTCACGGAGTTCATCCAGCTTGGCCTGATCCGGTTCTTCGTGGATCCGGTAGATGGACGGGCGGCCGCTTTGCAATAACGTCTCGGCCACGGCTTCATTGGCGGCGAGCATGAACTCCTCAATGAGCTGGTGGCTCTCATCATATTGAATGGTGGCCAAACGGACAGGAACCCCCTTTTCGTCGAGGATGATTTTGATTTCGGGGAACTCCAGATCAAGGGCGCCATGTTGATAGCGGCGTTTGCGCATCATGGAGGCCAGTTTCCAGGCGCGCTGCAGGAGATCGCTGTCGGGATCGCCCACGTCAGGATTTTTCATGGAAGCCATCGCTTCCTCATAACTGTAGCGGCGGGCGCTGCGGATCACCCCGGCCCCGAACCGCTGGCCGGTCCGTTGACCTTTGGCATTGAAGGTGAGGACGGCGAAGCGGGTGAGTTTGTCCTCGTGGGGGCGGAGGCTGCACAAACCGTTCGAGAGGCGCTCGGGCAGCATGGGGATGACCCGGTCCACCAGATACGTGCTGTTGCCGCGCTCACGGGCTTCCTTGTCGAGAGCGCTGCCGGGAGTGACGTAGTGGGCGACATCGGCGATATGCACGTGGAGTTCAAACCCGCCGTCCTTAAGTTGGGTGACCCCGATGGCATCGTCGAAGTCCTTGGCATCAAACGGATCGATCGTGATGATGTGGTGGCCGCGGCAGTCCTCGCGGCGGGCGATTTCAGCCGTGGGGATTTCGTCAGGATGGGAGGCGGCTTCCTTTAATACCGCGTCCGGGAATTCCAGCGGCAGACGGAATTTGTAGATCACGCCGAGCACATCCACTCCTTTTTCACCGGGGCGTCCGAGGCGTTTCACCAAGTGACCCTTCATGCGCGCACTCCGGGTGGGCCATTCATCGATGGCGACCACAACCTTGTCCCCGGCCTTGGCTTCGGTGTCATCGCTGATTTGCAGATCAACGTTGGGGAGGAGGACGTCGTCCGGGATGACCCAGGCGTGTTTGGCCCGGATGAAGAGGGTGCCGGGAATATTCTGATTACGGCGTTCGAGGATTTTGACGACACGGGCTTCGAGGTGGACTTCCTGGGGCGGGCGCTCGTGTTTGGGCTTTTCCTTGCGGGCTTTTTCACTGCGCCACCATGAGGGTGGTTCGGAAGCGGTGACTTTGACGCTCACTCTGTCGCCATTGAGGGCGGTATTCAGATGTTCCTCCGGAATGGCAATGCGTGCATCCGGATCGGAGCCGAGGGCCGCGTACACCGCCGCATTTTCCTTGTCTCCCTGTTCCGGGCGGAAGGAACCGCCGCCGCCGGGTTTGCTGAAAATGGTTCCGTTGAGCAGGCGCTGCCCGGCGCTGCGCAGGCGGTAGCGGCGGCCATCGACTTCCACAATCTGGCCGTCATCCACCAGTTCCTTGAGAACCCGCCGGAGGCCTTGGCGGTCATCGACCGGGACGCCGAGTGTCCTGGCGATCTCGTTTTTGGTCTGGGCGGCAGTGGCGGTTTGAGCCAGCAGGGCCAGCACTTGGGTCGAAAGTGGGTCGCTGGGAGTCAAAATTTGCCCCTCCTCGGCGCAGCATACGGGATTTTCCTAGTTGATTTCATCTTTTTGCTTTATCATCGCGTCAGTCCGCTGCTATATCCACTCAAATTAACCCTCCCCCAAACTTTATGAAACTTCCCTCCGCCTCTTTCCGGCCGCGTGTTGCCGGTTTTACCCTCATCGAATTGCTGACGGTCATGGCCATCATCGCCATCCTCGCTGCCGCTTCATTCGCGGGCTACGGGAAAATTGTGGAAAATGTGCGGAAAAAGGAAGCCCAGGTGATGGCCATCGCTGTGGCCAATGCAGTGGAGCAATTTTATGCCGATTACAACCGTCTGCCCAAACCGTCTTCGGCGACCGACGGGGCCGATTCCGATAGCACCACCGAGGGGGGCGAAGGCTTGGTCAAGGTCCTGACCGGCAAGGAAGGGGAGGAAGGTGCGGTGCAAAACACCCGCAAAGTGGACTATGCCGAGGGGATCAAACCTGCAAAAACTGTCAAAGGCAAAACCGGAACGGCGCAGGCCGGAGCCAGTGATAAATGGCGCAATGGCCTAGTGCTGGAGGACGAAAACATCGAAATCGTCGACAGCTGGGGGAATTATTTCAAAGTGAAGCTGGACACGGATTATAACAAGGAATTGGAAAACCCGGACACCGGCGGGGTCGCGGACGGTCTCACCAAGCTGGCCAAACGGGTCATCGTGTGGTCTCCGGGCAAGGATGGCAAGGAAGAGACCTGGGAAGACAACGTGAAGTCCTGGGACTGAGCGGGATTTCTCTTTCCGATGCTCTGCCTGACAATCGATGGCCTCAACGGCGACCGCCATGCCGTTTGAGATCATGGGAGCAGCCCATCTGGGCGCCTTGGGGGTGACGGCCGTGACTGCTGTGGTCCTCATTCATCGCGCCCGCCGCCACCCGGACCGCACCGGCCTTACCTGCAAAATTCTCGCGGGATTTCTGCTGCTGTTGTATCCGGCGCATGTTATCGGCCACTACGCCGGAGGTTCCTTGAACCGGGAAAACGCTTTCCCGTGCCATCTTTGTGACCTTGCCGCGATCATTGGGGCCTTTGCCCTGCTGACACGCCGGCAGCGGCTGGCCGAATTGGTTTGGTTCTGGGGGTTGGCCGGAACATTGAACGGGCTGCTCACGCCCGCTCTCAGCGCCACGTTCCCTTCCCCCGCCTACTTTGCGTTTTTTGCGCTGCATGGGGGTGTGGTGGTCGCGGCACTCTACCTCGTGGCTGGCCTGAGGTTGCGTCCGGAGCCAGGGGCCGTCTGGCGTGCCTTCGGCTGGGGACAGGTTTATCTTGCTGCCGCAGCCTTGGTGAATCTTATCTCCGGGGCCAATTACGGATTTTTGCGCGCCAAGCCGCCTCAGGCCAGTCTGCTGGATGTGCTGGGACCGTGGCCGTGGTATATTTTAGCCTTGGATGCCCTTGCGGTGGTGCTGTTTACCTTGCTCTACCTCCCCTTCTTGCGCCGTCCGGCTCCGGCCCGCCCGGAGTGAAAATTCCATCTTGCGCATTCCTGGCAGAATCATTATATTGCATTATAGTTTTACGAATGCTGCCGCCTCCGCTGACCCGATTTTACCGCACTGTTTTCCCAGTGTCCGGTTCCGGTGTGCGCCCGCCGGGTGTGGCCACGATGGCTTGTTTGACGGCTTTTCCGTCCTTCCCGGTGGTCGGGGAGGTGCGGGTGTTCCGGTCATGAACTGTTTGGAAGTGTCTTCCTGCTCCCTCGCCGGGCTCAGCCTTCCTGCGTCCACCACGCCGCTTTTTCTTTTCCCCGTATTCTGATCAACCCATAACCTGCCCACGCTTATTCCCTCCCCGCCTCCCAGAAAACAGCCCAGCCGTTACCGCGACATGACGCGCGTCAATGACCGCATCCGTGCCCCTAAAATCCGCGTCGTTGATGGCCGTACCCATGAGCAGTTGGGGATTATGTCGGTTCCGGAAGCTCTCCAGATTGCCCGTCAGCGCGGTCTCGATCTGGTCGAGGTTTCGGCGGATGCCAAACCGCCCGTCTGTAAAATTGTCGACTACGGCAAATACAAATACGAGCAGTCCAAGAACGCCAAGGACACCGGCAAACAGAAAGGCGGAAAGCTCAAGGAAGTCAAATTCCGCGCCAACATTAGCGAGAACGATTATAATATCAAACTGCAGCACGCCGAGGAATTCCTCAGTGAAAACAACAAGCTGCGGGTCGTACTCCAGTTCCGGGGCCGCGAAGGTGCCCACCCTGAGATTGGGTTTGCCCGCATGATGCGCATCGTGGATGACCTCAAAACCATGGGGCATCTTGATATGCCGCCCCGTCAGGCCGGACGTGCCATCAGCATGGCCCTCTCCCCGCTTCCCGCCAACCAGCGGACCCGCCGCTTCGCCAAACCGAAGGTGGAATACATCGAGGACATCGGCAGCGAAGAAGACGACGACGCCGAAGACGACGGTAGCCACACCCCTCACGTCCATACGCTTACCCTGGAAGCGGTGCTGGATGAAATGGAAGAGGACAACGGCCGTCCGAAGAAGCGGAAGAAGGCAGAGTAGGATGAGTCGCAGGGCGCCTTGCGGCCGCAACTCTCCGCCGCAACAATCACCTCCTGGAGACTCCCGGTCTCCAGGAGTTTTTGTTATTTACCCGGTGAGGCCTGAGCCCATCCGCAGCACGGCCGTCTAACCCGTAAAACAGCGATAACACAAGGGCGCAGGTCAGCTTCCGGTGCGGCCGAACCCCTGTCCTGCCAACAAACCCGGCTGGCGCCACCCCCAACTCCCGGTTTGACTCCCTGACCGTCCCCATTAAAGTCCCGCCTCCCCGGACCGGACGTTTCGGGCGCTAACTGCATTGCCCCTTCCGGCCCGGTAGCGCTTCCTCCCCGTTCCACTTCCACAATCCAACCCAACCAGCAGAACCACAAATGGCTACCAAGAAAAAAGCAGCAGCCCCGGCCAAGTCCGGCGGAAAATCCGTCAAATACGTTTACACCTGGGGTGCCAACAAAGCAGACGGCAACGGCTCTATGAAGCCCCTCCTCGGCGGCAAAGGCGCCAACCTCGCCGAAATGACCCGCATCGGTCTCCCCGTCCCTCCCGGCTTCACCATCACCACCGAAGTCTGCACCTACTTCTACGCCCACAAAAAAACCTATCCTGTCTCCCTCCAGGCCGAGATGGAAGCCGGCGTGAAGAACATGGAAAAAATCATGGGGTGCAAATTTGGCGACGCCAAGGGCATGCCCCTCCTTGTTGCCGTCCGTTCCGGAGCCCGGGACTCCATGCCCGGCATGATGGACACCATTTTGAATCTCGGTCTGAATGACCAGACCGTCCTCTCCCTCGCCGCCGCCACCACCAACGAGCGCTTTGCCTGGGACTGCTATCGCCGCTTTGTCCAGATGTATGGCGACGTCGTCCTCGGCGTCCAGAAGACCGAAGGCGAAGACCATGAGCCCTTCGAAGTCGTCATCGAAACCTACAAACACGAGAAGTACCACCGCGACCTCGTGGACAGCGAACTGACCGCCGCCGACCAGCAGGAACTCGTCAAACGCTTCAAAGCCCTCGTCAAACAACGCACCGGCAAAGGATTCCCGAGCGATCCCTGGGAGCAGCTCAAAGGCGCTGCCGGCGCCGTCTTCGGTTCTTGGATGAACGACCGCGCGATCGTTTACCGCCGCAAGTATAACATCCCCGCTGAATGGGGCACCGCCGTCAACGTGCAGGCCATGGTTTATGGCAACACCGGCGAAACCTCCGGTTCCGGCGTCGCCTTCACCCGCAACCCTGCCAACGGGGTCAACGAATTTTACGGTGAATTCCTCATCAACGCCCAGGGCGAAGACGTCGTCGCCGGCGTGCGCACTCCTGAGCCTGTCAGCAAACTGAAGGCCGCCATGCCGAAGCCCTACGCGGAACTCATGAAGGTCCGCGCCACCCTCGAAAAACACTTCAAGGACGTGCAGGACGTCGAGTTCACCGTGCAGGAAGGCAAGCTCTTCATGCTCCAGACCCGCAACGGCAAGCGCACCGCCGCCGCCGCCCTCAAGTTCGCCGCCGACATGGTGAAGGAAAAACTGATCGACTGGGAAACCGCCATCCTGCGCAACCCTGCCGATCAGCTCGACCAGCTGCTCGCCCCGATCTTCGACCTCGCTGACGTCAAGAAAGCCAAGTGCATCGCCACGGGCCTGCCTGCCGGTCCCGGCGCTGCTTCCGGCAAGATCTACCTCAACGCCGACCGCGCCGCGGCCGCCGAAGCCAAAGGTGAAAAAGTCCTCCTCGTCCGCAACGAAACTTCCCCGGAAGATCTTCGCGGCATGATCGCCGCCGAAGGCATCCTCACCGCCAAGGGCGGGGTTTCCTCCCACGCCGCCCTCGTCGCCCGCCAGATGGGCAAGGTCTGCGTCTGTGGTGCTGCCGCGCTGGAAATCGACTACGACAAGAAGACTGTCAAAGCCGCCGGCCAGACCTTCAAGGAAGGCGATTTCATGAGCATCGACGGCACCGCCGGCACCGTTTACGGCGGCCAGCTCAAGACCGCTCCGTCCGAGATCATCACCGGCATCGTCAGCAATGACAAAGCCGCCCAGAAGACCGAGAAGTTCAAAAACTTCCTCCAGCTCATGATCTGGTGTGAAAAGGCCGCCCGCCTCGCCGTCCGCACCAACGCCGACACCCCGGAACAAACCCGTATCGCTCTCGCCTTCGGCGCCACCGGCATCGGCCTCACCCGCACCGAGCACATGTTCTTCGAAGGCGACCGCATCGATGCCATGCGCGAGATGATCCTCGCCACCACCCTCGAAGGCCGCCAGAAAGCTCTCGCCAAACTTCTCCCCTACCAGCGCGAGGACTTCACCGGTATCTTCACCGCCCTGAAGGGACTGCCGGCCACCATCCGCCTGCTCGACCCACCCCTCCACGAGTTCCTCCCCCACGACCACAAGTCCCAGGTGGAACTCGCCAAGAAGCTCGGCGTCAAACCCGAAGCCATCGCCCACCGGGTCGAACAGCTCCACGAGTTCAACCCGATGCTCGGTCACCGCGGCTGCCGCCTCGGCATCGCCTATCCGGAAATCACCGAGATGCAGGCCCGCGCCATCTTCGAAGCCGCCGCTGATGTGGCGAAGAAGAAGATCAAGGTGAAGCCCGAAGTGATGATCCCACTGGTCGGCTTCAAGAAGGAATTCGACCTCCAGGCCGAAATCGTGCACGCCACCGCCGCCAAGGTGATGGCCGAGAAGAAGGTGAAGTTCGAATACCAGGTCGGCACCATGATCGAAGTCCCCCGCGGCGCCCTCACCGCTGACGAAATCGCGGTCAACGCGGAGTTCTTCAGCTTCGGCACCAACGACCTCACCCAGACTGCTCTCGGCATCAGCCGTGACGACATGGGCAACTTCCTCATGCCTTACGTCGAGAACGAAGTGTTCAAAAAGAACCCCTTCGCCACTCTCGATGCCAGCGGCGTGGGCCAGCTCGTCGAAATCGCCGTCGCCAAGGGCCGCAAGACCCGCCCCAACATCAAGCTCGGCATCTGCGGCGAACACGGTGGTGATCCTGACTCCGTCAAGTTCTTCCACAAGGCCGGCCTCGCCTACGTCAGCTGCTCGCCTTACCGCGTGCCAGTCGCCCGCCTCGCCGCCGCCCAGGCCGCCATCGAGGAAAAACGCGCCGCCGCCCCCGCGAAAGCCCCTGCCAAAAAGGCCGCGAAGAAGAAGTAATCCGCTTCCATCAGCTTAAATCACGAAGCCGCCCCGGAGTCATCCGGGGCGGCTTTTTTCTTCCAGGATTCCGAATTACCTTCAATTTCCTGCTCGCAAATTTGTTTCTAAAACCTATTCGTTAAAGGCTTCTCCTTGCTTCTCCACTTTGTCATTTTCCCGTCCAGCGTTCGATGACCGTCAGCTTCGCTCGCATCTCGAGCGGTGTGGATTTGCCCGCGAAAATCTTGCCCCGGATTTTCTTTTTGGAAAAAGCACGGTGCCGCTACTGGCTTTCTCACACCGCCCATTTGACACGCGGACCGCGTGTGTGGTGGCCGCGCCCGATCAGAATGACCCAAGTGCCTTTTTGAATGTGGGGCGCGATACTGGAGCACCTCTTGCCTTTCTTGGCTCAGGCCAACACTGGAGCGTCTGGCAATTGACCCCCGCTCAACCTTGCCGCCTATGGGATCCTGATAATGGCTCCTTGGATGCTTTTTTCCAAGCCTACCGTTCGAAGCTTGATCCACGGTCTATTTATCGCGCCAAGACAACCGCACGCCTCGATATTAGTCGGCAGCTGAGTTTCGTGGATATCGGCCTGCTGGAGATGGTGGAATCTGAATCCAGCGCGCAGCTCTGCTGCTTGGTAGAGAGCATGATTCTTGCCACCCGCGAAAAGCTGAACATGGCTGCCTTCAAGGAATTGGAGGAAATGGATGCTCAATGGCTGGTCCAAGCGAACTTCTGGCTCCTCGCGGCCCGCCTGCTCCACGACAAACAAGTACAAAACTTCAAAACACTTGATTTGGAGGATTTGGACAATGTCTTTTCACGCGTGGCGCGGCACTATGGATCGCGACCGCAGCACGCGCTTTCGCAACGTCGCCGCAAAGCCCTGACGGGCGCTGCGGATATTCTCAACTCCCACAGCTCACTGCGGCTGGTAAGCACGGAAACGCTGGCCCGCGTTTATGAAAACGTGCTTATCACCAAGGAGACCCGCAAAGCGCTCGGAACTCACAGCACTCCAGCGTGGCTTGTGAATTACATCGTGCAACGGCTCACGCCTTGGGTCGAAGCACAGCCGGAGTCACGCCGCAAAGTTTACGAGCCAGGTTGCGGTCATGCTCCGTTCTTGGTGGCGATGCTCAGGCTATTCTCCGGCATGAAGCCCTGCATCGCCATGAATGATGTGGAAAGACATGCGTGGCTTCAATCCCGGCTGGTCGGCGCGGAGACCGATGACTTCGCCCGCGAAGTTGCTCGCCTTTCGCTGACGCTGGCGGATATCCCGAATCCAAACGGCTGGGAGTTGGATGATGGGGATATGTTCCGAAATGGACGGATGGAGTCCCGCCTCGCAAACGCTGATATCATCATTTCAAATCCCCCGTTCGAAACCCGGCCCAGCGCAGGTGACGAACTTTTCCATGTTGGTCAGGCCGCCGAGTTACTCCGCAGGATTAGTCTGAATGCCAAGCCCGGCACCTTGGTGGCCTACATCATGCCACAGACGATTCTTGATTCCAAAAAGGCTACCGCTTTGCGGAAAGACTTGCTGGGACACTTCGAGTGGCAGGAAATCCTGCGCCTTCCTGACAAAGTCTTCGAAAAAGCTGATGTTGAAACCGCTATAATCATCGGTCGCAAATTGTCCGGAAAGAACAGATCCACGGTGCCTGTGCGAATCAACCATGTGTGGGATGGCGGACTGCCGGAGTTTGAGACCAAGGGTAAGCCAACCGTGACGCAGGAGCGGGAGGCTGCGGGAATGCTGGCCGACGATGCTGTCTCAATGCTTGTGCCGGATTTGGTGGATGTCTGGGATTTTTGTTCCCGCTTCAACAAGCTCGGAAAGGCTGCTGCCGCCGGACAAGGATTCATTTATAAGGCAGAGTCGGATCCCACGTTTCCCAAGGGAAAACCCAAGCGTGTAAGCACGAAACAATCGGGGTATCGCCTTGGTTTCTATGATCTAAAGCAGACTGGATTTTCCCATCAATTACCCCATCTTCAATGGCTTCTGTTTGACGATGCAGCGATAGATCGAGCCGTTGCAGGATGTGAAACTGGCATACCAAAGGTGGTTATGAACCACTCCCCAATCAGCCGAGGCCCGTGGAGAAATCTCGCATACTTTGATGCAATCGGTCACCCCACCCGAGGTCGGTTTCTTGTAATTCGCCCTGTTAAATCACAGGAAACCGAGGAGACTCAAATAATACCAATTTGTCTATGGGCTATTCTCAATTCACCTTTGGCAAACGCGTTTACGAAATCCTACTCCAGCAAGCGGGATATCCTTTCCGGCACGGTCGAACAGCTCCCGTTACCAACAATTACCGAGGCCCAACAGGATCATATCGAGAAGTTGGCAAAGCAGTATCGCGACGCAGCCAGCGGATCATTGAAACCCGGCAGAACATCAAAACGCTCTGTCCAGGCAGCAAGGAGATTGGACTCGGCAGAATTGCCCGGCTTGGAACTGAACGAAAATCCTCCAGACCATGATGACTACCTAAAGCACCTTCACTGGCGGCTGGATGCCGCCGTTCTGGCACTCTACAAACTGCCGCAGGAACTGGAACGGAAACTACTAGACTTCTTTACAGGCTACGAACGGGAGGGTGTGCCATTTCATCAGACTGAATATTATCCCGCCGGATTCGATGGAGCACAGACCCTGCAGGAACTGCTGACCATCACGGCGGATTGGGAAGCAACCAATGCCCGGCGCTTGGACCTCATTGATTTGGAGTATAAAGGCAAGCTCAAGAAGACCGAGGTCGGAGAATTGGAGCAGCTCCAACACTTTGCCCTGTTGAGGCGGCGACTGGTGGCCCCTTTCCCATTTGAGGAACAGGAGGCTCTGATCGAAAGACTCAAACGGGAGGGCAAATGGAGTGAATGAGTCCTGAGCCGTTTCTGTATCCCACCCAGCCCCACTGTCGTAAACACGGTCCGTCCGGCTACTCCGACTATGCCGACTACAAGGATTGGCTTCGGGATGAGTTCGACTTCCGCTGCGTCTATTGTCTGCGTCGGGAAACGTGGGAGCGTCGGAGAGCCATTTGGGTCGTCGAACATTTGGTCCCACGCTCGCAACGCAGGGACCTGGATACCACATATTCTAACCTCGTTCTTGCCTGCACGACTTGCAATAGTTGGAAATCAGCGGGCCGGATGCCAGATCCCTGCAAGCTGGGCTACGGCACCCTCGTGTCCGTAGCTAAGAATGGCACCATCAACCCACTTTGCGCAGAGGGCCGCAGATTAATCCGTGTCGCAAGCCTTGATGATTCGGACGCGACCCGCTGGCGGCGGCAGGAAATTTCAATTTACAGAAATCTTAAGCGACATGAGCCTGAAGCATACCGGATCAGGATGGGGTTTCCTGAAACGCTGCCTGACCTCCTTAACACCCGAACAAGACAAAATACCAAACCTGAGGGAGCTAAGAATTGTCGGTATGAGCAGAAAAAGGCGGGGCTATTGCCTGAGGTTTATTAGACCATAAATCCGACAATCCGGAGCCAAACTCCAGCGGCCCTTACCAGGCTATTCACCTCTCGTACTTCCACACTCTGGAGGTAGGAGCAGTTGTAGGTGTTGCCGTCGGATTCCAACGATGTCTCATCCTCGCCCCTCCCCCACGCTCTGTGGAAATCGCTTTGTTCTAACGCCGCTGGAATTCCACCCACATTATCTCCAGCACACTCCCGGCAGAGCCTTCCAATTTGATCCGCACCTGCTGAGGCGGGCCGGCTTCGGTGGCGGACGGCATGGGGAACACGAATTCCGGAGGCGGCCGGCCGGCAGCCGGGCCGGGCGGCAGGGTTTGCCGCGCCAGCTCCTGGCCACCGGTGAGAATGCTAACGGTGAGTGGGGCCGCGCCTTGCGGCCAGGCAGTCAGTTTCAGGAGCCCGAAGTCCTGCAGCCGGATGCGGTCAAACCCGATCCAGCCGCCGGGATGAATGCGCGCCACCAGTCCGCCCTGATCGAGATTGTCCTGGGCGGCGGCTTTTTCACCGTGGTCGAAGCACGCGGCGCGCTGACGCCGGCTGCGCAGCATCACCTCGGTGGAACCCCGCAGCGGTGGCAGCACGCCGGCCCCCTGGTCCGTCGTGGCGGCGGTCAGGAACATCACGGTATTGTCCGCGCGGCCGAACCCGCCCACGGTCGCCGGCACGGCAGCTTTGCCCTCAGCGGCGGCGGGCAGCGCGGTGATCCGGCGTTGAGCCAAGGACAACACCCAATCCACCATCAGTGCCGCCTCGGCCGGCGTGTGTTGCGGATGCGGCGGCATGGGCAATGGGCCCCACACCCCGGCCCCTCCCTGGATGATTTTCGCCTGCAATGTTTCCCGCGCCCCGGAATCTGCGGCATACTTCGCAGCGATGGCGGCATAGGGCGGGCCCGCGCTTTGATCCGTGGCATTGTGACAGGCAAAACAAGTGGTGCCTTTCATCAGCGCCAGCCCGGGATGCGTCTCTTCCGTCGCTGCCCGGTCGCGTTTCTCCAGCTGAATCAGCAGTCGCTCCGCCGGCACCGCGCCATCCTCCGCATCCGTGGCGTTGACGGTCCAGGCGATTTCCTTCCCATCCAAAAATCCGCCGTCCAGCGGAGTGGCAAACTTCACCCGGGGCGCTTCATTTCCGGCTGCGATATTCACCACGGCCGTGGCGGCGGTCTCCTGTGCATCCGTGACCGTGAGCGTTACGGGCCACACGCCCGCTGTGGTGAAAACGTGGCTGGTTTTGACGCCTCCGGCCTGCTTTCCATCTCCAAAATCCCAAGTGAATTTCAACTCCCCGCCGTCCGCGTCACGCGAGGCTGCGGCATCGAACGCGACCTCCAGCGGCAGCTTGCCGGCGACGCGGTCCGCACCTACCACGGCTTCGGGTGGCCGATTCCCGCGCCAGTAAGTCACGCGTGTGATCCGGCTATCGGTATTTCCGGTCCACTGGTCGCCGCACTCCGCGAGGTAGAGGGCACCGTCCGGCCCGATCTTTAAATCGGCCGGCCGCTTGAACGTCAACCCTTCCAGCACCCGCTCCGCCTTCACCAGCTTGCCGTCCCCGTCGAAGCGTGCCGCCGCCACCCAGTTGCGCATCCATTCGCAGAAAAGATAGGCCCCCTCCCATTCGTCGGGCAGGCGCGATTCCCCCGCTGCCTCCGGCTTCCGGTAAACCACGCCGCCGGTGATGCTCCGCCCGCCGCTGCCGGCAAACGGCCACTCTTCCGAGGCCAGATTGTCGTAATAAAAAGCGGCAGGCCGGGCGGGCGGCAACTCCTTCAGCCCCGTGTTGAAGCGGCTGTCATTGATGAGTTTTGCCGGATCAAAAAACGCTCCGGCCGGCTTCTGCGTCTTCGGATCAAACGGACGCCACGGCAGGTTGGGCCCGGCACAGAACGGCCAGCCGAAAAACCCCGGTTCCCGCGTCACGTTCAACTCATCAAAACCCTCCGGGCCCAGATCGAGTTCCGTGCGCACGTTGCCCCCCACGTCTCCCCAGATGATAAAACCCGTCTTCGCATCGCAAGTGACGCGAAATGGATTCCGCACCCCAAACGCGAACACCTCCGGTCGTCCTTGTTGGGGATTGGGGAAAAGATTGCCAGAAGGGATGCCGTAGGAGCCGTCCGCCTGCGGGGTGATACGCAGAATCTTCCCGCGCAACTCCTGCGAATTTCCCGCCGTGCCTCGCGCATCGCGCCCGGCGTCTTCGGCATGAACCGCCGGCACATCCTGCGGCGCCATATTGTCTCCGACGCTGATGATGAGGTTGCCCTGCGCATCCCAGGCAAGCCCCGCACCGCAGTGGGACTGGTCCCGCCCTTTGCCCAGCGGAATGGTCAGAACCGCATGCTCGTCCACGAGCTTCCCGCCTTCGAGTTTGAAGCGCGCCAACAACAGCTTCGCCTCGCCCTGCGCGGGCACGCGGATCGTATAAAGATGACCGCTCTTTTGGAAATCCCGCGCCAGGGTCAGCCCCAGCCCCCCCGCATCCCCACCCGTGGCGCAGGGGAAATCGCCAATCGTCACCGTGCTCCGCGATGCCGGCTCCCACACTTTCACCGCTCCCTTCCGCTCAATGAAAAACACCCGTCCGTCCTGGGCGATGTCCAGTTGCAGCGGGTCACTCAATCCCGCAGCCAACACTTCTTTTTCAAACCGGGACGGATCCTGCGCGTGACAGAGCAAAGGCAGCAGTAGAGTTAAGACAACCGGCAGAAGGTATTTCATCTTGAATGATAGGGAAGGGAGATGATGGGGGAGTTGGGATCAGGCGCCGGCGCCGGCCCCGCGCCACGTCGGGCGCGAGGTGGAGGGAGAAGTTTTCCGGCATTTACCGCATCATGGTTTTTGGGCCTCTTTCCGGTCCGGCTCAAGCAGCGACAGCATCACCTTGCCGTAATGTCTCCCCAATTCGCGGTAGCCTTCGGGAGTGAAATGCAGGTGGTCAGGGCGGGCTTTACAGCCTTTGGAGGAGACGATGTGGGCGGTGGGGATGGTTTTGGGCAGATCAGCGATGATTTGGTTCATGCTGGCGCAGGCGCCTTTTTCCTCCGTGCTGACAAGTTCGCCCGCGAGCAGGGGGACGGCTTCGGCTTTCAGATTCAGATCTTTGAGCAGGTTGTCGTAGATGCCTTTCACTTTGGCAGGCCATTCCTTGTCGTTGGTGTTGGATTCACCCTGATGCAGCAGGATGCCTTTGATGACGCCGTCCTTCTGCGCCAGCCTGCCCATCTCCACGAGATGCTGATAGGGATTGCCGCCGTAGGCCGCGATGGTGCCTTTCATCCACTGCGGGGCGGTATCGGCATAGGACTGGAAGGTGTCTTTCTGGAACAGCTCGATCCTGCAGCCGCCGATGGAAACATTCACCACGCCGATTTTGATCGTGGCAGGCAGTCCGGCCACGAGGGTCCGGCCAAAAAAATCCGCGGGGCCCAGACCGGCCATGGGGCGGGACAACGGGGGCACAGCTGGATACCACGCACCCTTTTTGCGGTCCTGTTTCGGAAAGTCGACCGCAGCGAGCATCTCGAACCGTTCGTCCACTGGACCCTTGTCCTGCACTTCAAGGCCGGGAAAGCCTTCCATATTGGACTGGCCGAAGCACAGGAAGATGTAGCGGTTCGGATCCTGCGCCGGCATCACGCGGGAGGAGAGCAGCAGGCCGAGCAGAATGAGCAGTGGAGTGAGCCGGCTCATAGGAAGTATAGCAGGATTGATGCGGCGGGGCTTTGGTTACGGGGCTTTGGGCGCATTTTCCGTGGCGAGTTTAATGACGGCATCGAAGGCGGGCTTTGGCTTGCTGTCTCCATTAAAGAGCAGCGGGCGGGCGCGGCCCCTCCATGAGTTGGCATCGTTGGGGCCCCAGAAGGTTACTACTTTTACGGCATCCTTGTGTTTGAGGAAGGCTTTGAATACGGCGGTGTAGGCTTCGGTCAGTTTTTTGTCAGCCTCGGCGACCAGTCCTCCGTCCGTGGCTGCGGCATTGCCCGCGACGTCCGCGCCGAACCCTCCCTGACCGCCCATGGCTCCGTTCACGTCCAGTTCCGTGACGTCGATAGGAAGACCGAGCGTCTTCATTTCCGCCAGTGACTGGTCCATGATGTCGAAAGTCACGGAGACATTGAGATGCGCCTGGGTGCCGATGGCCATGACGGGAATCTTCTTTTCCTGCAGCCCTTTGATGAGGGTGATGAGTTTTTGGCGCTTCTTCGGGTTCTCCAGTCCATAGTCGTTGTAGCGGAGGATGGCGTCTGGATCGGCCTCATGGGCAAACTCAAAGGCCTTTTCAATAAAGTCCGGCCCGATGATGACGGACCACGGGGACTTCCGCAGGACCTCATCCCCGCCATCGGAAATGGCTTCGTTCACCACGTCCCACACCTTGATCTTACCTTTGTACCGGCCCACCACGGTATGAATGTGTTCACGCATGCGTTCGAGCAATTCCTCGCGGGTGGCACGGGGGCCATTGAGATCGAAGGGGCGGAAGCCGGGAAATCCGCCGGGTCCGCGCCGGGTGCTGGGAGGTCCGCCGTTCGGCGGCGTTGGCGCTGGTGGCGCCGGCGGGGTGCTTTCGGCAGCGGGAGGATTCTGTTTTTCCGCGGCACCCGGCGGCAGAAAGGTGCCCTCAAAAACCCAATTGGGAGTTTGACTGTGCCACACGAGCGTGTGCCCGGCCATTTCCATATTGTTTTTGGTTCCGAACTCCACAAAGGCGTCCGCGGCGGTCCAGTCATAACCATCCTTCCCCGCCCGGGGATGCAGGCTCATCCACTTCATTTCATTCTCCGCCACCACCTGATTGAACTGCGCCTTCACCAGGGCGATGTCCGCTTTGACCTGGTCCTCACTCCGCCGCCCACCCTGGCCCGTGGCGACACTGCGGTTGATGCAGGTTCCTATTTTGAAGTGAGGCGCGTAGGCATCCTTCAGAGTAACCGGGCCGTCCGCCGCGAACAGGGAGCTGACCAGGACGGCGGGAAGGAGGAGGCTGCGGACTAGTTTTGTGACGGGTTTCATAGGAAAGTCAGGGGGTTGGAGTTGAGCCCGGAGGCAAATGGCCGTTCTGCGTAGTAAAAGGAATCAAAGTCGGCAGCCTTTCGCGTGCCGGAAAGATCCTGACAGGCCATGCCGAGGAAGTTGCCGGTGAAGCTGGCGTGACCGGGAGCATTGCATTCGTCCGATAAAATGCTGGCATCGAAGGATTCGGGAAGCCATTGCCAGGTGTCGTGCACACCTTCCACCCGATAGCCGAACCGGAGCCGCTCAAAGTCCACTTCCACGCGAAGGTGCACGGGCCGTCCTGGCAGAATTGGAATGGGCGCTGTGAAGGAGTCGGCCTGCGGGGAATCCGGCACGCAGGACATGACGCGGAGATGTTTTCCAGCGGCGTCGCTGTGGGTAAGATGCAGGTAATGGAACTTCGTGCTGCTGTAGTAACAGACCAAGCCCGCGAGTTGTTGGAAATGGTCAGGCTCGAACCCGATGACCGTCGCCGCCGTAAAACAATGCGCTTGCTGGCGGCGGGCCACCAGGGCCTGCGTGAAGAGACTGCCGAGCGTCTCGCGTCCTGTTAGTCGAAGAAAGCCGGGCCGGGCAGTGAGACTGAAGATTTCCTCCGGATGCGGCGTGCGCAGCCATTGATAATCGACACCGAGGTGCGGCGAGTCGAAGTCATCCCGCGCAGGTGCTGTTGGAAACGGATGCGCTGGCAGATCCGGCGCCGGCGTTTCCAATGTGGGCAGGCTGCCGCCATCCAGGGTGCGCAGCCAGCCATCCGCATGCCAACGCATCTTTTGAATGATCGTTTCGCGCCCCAGCGTACACCGGCCCCGGTTAGGCAGCGGGCGCCCGGCGAGGCAAACCAGGTAGGTTTCGCCAGCGGGAGTCTCGACCAGATCGGCGTGACCGGCGCGGTGGAGCACGGCATCCGGGCGGTCCCGGGAGGTCAGCAGGGGATTGTCAGGATGCAGCTCATAGGGACCGGCAATGTCGCGGGACCGGGCCATGGTGACGGCGTGGCCCCAAAAGGTGCCGCCCTCCGCCGTAAGGAGGTAATACCAGCCATCGCGTTTGTAGAGATGCGGAGCTTCGGTGAATCCCAGTTCCGTGCCATGGAAAATGATCCGCCGCTCACCGATCAATCGCTGCTCCTCAGTGGAATATTCCTGCAGCAAAATGCCGGCAAAGCGGTTGTGGCCCGCACGGTGGTCCCAGAGCATGTTGAGCAGGTATTTTCTGCCATCGTCGTCATGGAAAAGAGATGGATCAAATCCGCTGCTGTTGAGCGGCACAGGTTCAGACCATTCGCCATCGATCTCCGGGCAGGTGACCAGGTAGTTGTGAAAATCCCGCATGGACGACCCGCTGGCCCCGGCCACACTCATGCGGCCAAAGCGCTTCACGTCCGTGTAGATCAGCCAGAACAGGCCATCGGCATAGGTCAGGCAGGGAGCCCAGACGCCGCAGGAATCAGGCGTGCCCAGCATGTTGAGCTGGCTGGCCCGCCGCAGGGGACGCGTGAGGAGCCGCCAGTTCACAAGGTCGCGTGAGTGATGAATCTGCACCCCGGGAAACCACTCGAAGGTGGACGTGGCGATGTAATAATCCTCCCCCACCCGCACGATGGACGGGTCGGGATTGAAACCAGGCAGGATAGGATTGCGGATGGTCATGCGGAGGGAGCTTCCGTTTCCCTGCGCCGGGAGGCGAGGGATTCCTCTATTTCGTCCACGCGTTTTTGATCGAGTGGATAGACTATCAGCGCCGCAGCCTTCAGCAGGGCAAAGATCGCAGGACCGATGGAGAAGGCCAGAGCGATGCCCAGCAGGGCATGGGTCGTCTGTGCAGGGGCGTCTTTGACATAACCATATCCGGCGAGGAAAAGCGGCACCAGAAAACCGCCGATCAGAATCCCGGCTTTGATGGAAAACAACGACGCCGAATAAATGAGGCCGGTGGAGCGGCGGCCGTATTTGACCTCGCCATAGTCCGCCACATCGCCGTAGAGGGCCCATGTCAGGGCAGAGGTGGGCCCCGCGCAAAACTGCGCCAGCATATTCAGCGCGACCATGGGCCAGAAGGCTCCTTTCGGGATGAAATAAAATGCCAGGAAACACAAGCCGGTGATCAAGCTGAGGCCGGCGGCATAGTATTTCTTATCCACCTTCCGGGCGATGGGGGCGAGGCACAGGGTGCCCAGCACCAGCCCCAGGGCTCCGCTGGTGAGGAACAGCGTGGTGTGATCCAGCCGCCACCAGACGGGCGTGGAATCATAACCCTGCACGTATTTGAAATAAAAGATCGAACTGCCTGAACGCAGCGCGGAAAAGGCATTGGAGAAAATGGACGTGATAAGCAGCACAACCCATGGCCAGTTTTTGAAAAGTTCCCCCAGCTCTTCTTTGACATTGGTTTTCTGCTGCGACGGGGGTTTCACCCGCTCCTTGGTCGTGGCAAAGGTGATCAGAATGAGCACCACGGAGATCACGGCGAAGATCGCCATGGTCAGCTGGAAGCCGCGGGTTTCATTCCCGGCGCCAAGATGTTCGACGAGGGGCCGCACAAAAAGCGAGATGAGAAAGGCCGCTCCGAAAGCGCCGACGAACCGGTAGGTGGAGGCCAGGGTGCGGGTGCGCGGCGATGGGCTGATCACTCCCAGCATGGCTGAGTAGGGCACATTGATCACCGTGTAGCTGACCATCATAAGCGCGTAGCTCACTCCGGCATAAATGATCTTTCCGGTCTCCCCGAAATCCGGACCGAGGAACATGAGATAACCGCAGATGCCGTAGGGAATCGCTCCGAAAAGAAGATAAGGCCTGAATTTTCCCCACCGGGTTTTCGTGCGGTCGGCGATCAGCCCCATGATGACATCGTCAAACGCCCCGAATGCCCTCACCAACGGGAACAGCCAGAGCAGCACCGTCGGTGCGATGCCCCACACATCCACATAGTAGTAGGTGAGGAAGATGTTGAAGGTCTGGAAGAAGAAGTTGGACGCGGTATCGCCCAACGCATAACCGATGTATTCGCTCTTCCGGAGATTCACGCCATCATCGGCGGGTTGTGGCGCGGTGGTTGACACGGACTATTTGAAATAGAGTTGCAGTGTCTCGGCCAGATAGTGCCGGGCGTTCATCCATGTGTGGCCGCCGCCGGTTTCCAGCGAGGTGTGCGTGATGCCTTTTTCTTTCAGAAAGGCATCGAACTCCACCGCTGGTTTGTACAGGAAATCATCCCTGCCAACGCCCAGCCAGAGCAGCTTGAGGCGGGCATTGGTGGCCGCGGCATCGGCGGTCAGGCCGGGAAAATGTTTTCCGCAGACTTCCGGGGTCAGGTAGGCTGAGTAGGAGCCGATCCAGGCGAACTTGTCCAGATTGTTGAAGCCCGTGAACAACGACTGTCCACCGCCGCGCGAGAATCCGGCAATGGCCCGCTTCTCCCGGTCAGGCAGGACCCGGAAGTTGCTTTCAACGTATGGCATGATGTTGCCCGTCAGCTCGTCATTGAACATTTGATACATGGCAGCAACCTCCGGTGAAGAGGGCATCGGCGCAGCCTTCATCATGTTGCCGTACGGCATGACTACGATCATCGGCACCGCCTTTTGCCGGGCGATGAGGTTGTCGAGAATGAAGTTCACCCGGCCCGCGCGGAACCAGGTTTCCTCCGTGTCAGTGGTGCCGCTGATGAGGTAAAAGACCGGATACTTCTCCGTGCCGGCATGGTAGCCCGGCGGGGTGTAAACGACGAGCGGCCGGGTGCGCTGCAGCGTCTTGGATTCGTAGAAACAATAACTCATCGCGCCATGCGGCACATTCTGCACCGCATGCAGCGAGGGCTGATCACCGGGCACGTCCACGAGGCTGGGTTTGAAGCGCTCGTTGGGAAAAAGCGCCTGATTGAGCGGATCCGCCATGCCCACACCATCGACGACGAAGTTATAGGGATAGAGATTAGGCTCCACCGGGCCCACGGTGAGGCTCCATATCCCGGCCTCGTTCTTCTGCATCGGTTGGTTCCCTTTCAGAAACTGCCCGCTGAGTTCCACCTTTTGCGCCGACGGCGCACGGAAACTGAAGGTGACCGTTCGGTCCGGATGCACCACGGGCGACTCCACCGCCGGTGGACGCAGCGAAGCCGGCAGGTCGGGCCCGGGGCGCTGGGCGAAGCTGCTGCCAGCCAGCGAAATCAAGGCACCCGCCAGAAGGCCAAGCTTCAAGGCGGAGCGGGAGCGTGGAGTGCAGCGCATGGGTCAGGGCAGGTTACTTCGCTGCGGGTTTGAAGATCATCTGCGAGAACTGGCAGAGCGCCTTCTTCCAGTGTTGGAAGTCATGGTTGTGCTCATCAACATGCCACGTGTGCGGCACCTTCTTTTCCTTGAGGTAGGTATGCATCCCCTGACTGATCCGGATGAGGCCATCCTTGTTGCCGCAGGAAATCCAGAGCAGTTTCAGGGCATTTGTGGTCTTGTCAGGGTCGGGAACCAGTTCGATGGCTGGTTTCGTATTTGGAGCGGAAGAAAAGCCGCCGACCCATGCGAAGGTGTCCAGATTGCCGAGACCGAAATTCAGCGACTGCCCGCCGCCCATGGAAAGACCTGCCAGCGCGCGGTTTTCGCGGTCAGCTTTTACGGAATACTTTGACTCAATGAACGGGATGAGCGAGCCCAGCAGATCCTTGTCGAACTCCCCGAAAGCAGGAGCAGTCCTCATGGCGTCAGGACCGGGGCGATCGTCTTTTTGGGCACGGCCATTGGGCATCACAATGATCATCGGGTCCGCTTTTTTGTCCGCGATCAGGTTGTCGAGAATGATTTCAGGATGGCCGCCCCGTTCCCATTCATTCTCGTCTCCGCCAATGCCGTGCAGCAAATAAAGCACGGGATACTTCTTGTCGGAGGAATAGCCGGGCGGCGTATAGACGTTCGCCTTGCGCTTCGTTCCCACGGATTTGGACTCATATTCGACCATTTCCACTTTGCCGTGGGCTATGCCGTCGCGCGCTTTGTCGTAGCCATCCGGGGGAGCGGGAAAGGCGGGTTTGTCATCCTCACCGAGCACGATCGGTCCCCCGAACCCGCGGCCCCGTTCGGGATTCGGCTCGGACTTGCCAGCCGCTTGGACCATTGCCTTCTCACCCTTCTTTGCGGTGATATCCTCCTTGGCAAAGTCGCCCACGGCGCGCGTCAGTTTCAGTTCACCGCCGGCGATGGTGCCGGTGTAGGTGATTTGGATTTCGTTGCCTCCCATGTTCAGCATTTCGACAAACGAGATTTTGTCGCCGTCCACCTTTACGTCCTTGAGTTCCACTTCGCGGGTCTGGCCGCGGGCCTCCGCGCTGGCTTTTCCGGTGGTCTTGCCGCCGTCCTGCTTCAGCGTGTAGGAGTATTTCTGGCGGCCGATCTGGGTGTCAAATTCGGCATTCCAGATGCCACTGGCATCTTCAGCGAAGACCATGCCGGGCAAAAATGCGAGCGCTGCGAGGGTGAGGTGTAATTTCATAAGTGAATGGCGGTGGAAGTGATAAAAGCGGGGTGGGTTATTTGAGGGATTTGAGGAACTCCTTCACATCCTCAAACTCCTGCGGTTTCAGGATAAGACGCATCGGCGGCATGGGGGAAACCGGCGTGGCTTTGTAGGTTTCGGCCAGCTTGGCATTCGGGTCCTCCAGACTTTGGACCAGATAGGCTTCGTCCTTGGTTTTCGCGATGCCGTCCAGCGCGGGGCCGACGGGGCTGCCTTTGCCGCCGAGCATGTGGCAGTTCATGCAGGCTGCGATGGGGTGCTTCCAGAAGATTTCCTCGCCGCGTTTGACGTCACCGGCGGCGACCGCGTCGGCGTCAGGTTCGGCCTTTGGGATGAGTTCGCAGAACTTCAGGTCATCGAAGGTGCTGTCCCCTTTTCCGAAGTGGGACAACATGATGCTGGCCTTGGGAGTGCTGCCACTGTTGTAGGTGGCTTCGATGAGCGTCCAGTCCGCACTCCTTGTGAGACGGTCTGTCTCCACGCGGCTGAAACGGTCGCTGATGCCGATGCGGCCACCGGTAACATTGGCCGCCTTGGCCCATCCGCTGAGGCGGTATTCGGTGTTGGGCTTCAGCGGTATTTCGGTAAACATGGCAGAGAAACTGGTCTCCGGCACGTTGCAGGTGACGGCTTTGGAACCGTTGCGGCCGGCATCCGTCATTTTCCAGGTAGCGTTGGAGGGAGCCCGGAGCGGGCCACTTCGCCCGATGTCATCGTTCCTCACCCAGCCTTCGGGGAGTCCGTCAGCGCCTATGTTTTCGAGACCAGGATTTGGCAGGAGGTTAGGCCCTTCCGTGTAAGTGGCCTCGGCCTTGTGCTTTTTCATGAGGACGCGGGTGGCCTCGCGGAGCCATTCGTCGGCTTGGTTGGTCCCATCCACCGCCAGTTTTTTCACCAACGTCTGGATCTCGGGAGTAGTGGGGAATTCGGCCAGCTTCACCAGCGAGGCGAGGCGTGTAACCAGATCGGAATCACTCACTACGCCGGAGCCGAAATACAGCTTTTGCCCGGCGGCATCGGAGGTCAGGGCGCGCACCGCATTCCGCCGCAGACGACCGTCCTTGGCCAGCAGCGCAGCATTCAGCGCAGCTTCGTCCAGCGCGCCGATTCCATGCAGCGTCCACAGCGCGTGCAGTGCGGCGACCGATCCATCATTCGCGGCCAGCAGCTTTTTCAACGGCTCTGCGGCGGCAGTCATTTTGCCCTCAACAAGCAGACGCTGCGCGGTGAGGCGGCGCTCCTGGATGTCGCTGCCCAGCGCGGCAACAAGTTGCGCGGGGTCTGCGGCGTTCAGCTTTTGCAGAGCCGCCGTGTCTTTGGCATTACGCCAGACCACGCGATAAATGCGGCCGCGGGAGTGGTCCCGCAGGTCATTTTCATGCGCTCCACCGGGACCGGTTTTTGCGGTGTAGCCGCCGCTGCGCTGGCTGGGGGTCGGGTTGTGCTGGATGATGTAGTTCTGCCAGTCCGCGATCCACACTGCGCCGTCCGGACCCACCTCCGCAAAGACCGGGGACATCCATTCGTCTGTGCTTGCCACGAGGTTGAACCCATCGCCCGCCGTCATGCCCGCGCCGGCGGCTTTCACGTCCATGAGGCTCACCGTTTTCATGGTTGGCTCGCAGACCATGGCCATGCCCTGAAGACGGGCGGGGAGCTTGGCGGATTCGATGAAAGCCGATCCGGCAGCCGCGGTGTAACCGCCCATCACGTCCACCTGACGGTAGTTCGGGGTAATGGTGTGGACATTGTCCTCCGTATTGATTTTTTTCGCCGTCATCACCCGCATTCTGGCAGGGACATGCGTGGCCGGAATGCCGCCGTAGAAAAGCGGCGCGCCATTGGCCGTGCCGCCGAACTGATCGCCGGCGGTATTCGCGCTGTGGCCCCAGGAGTTGTTGCTGAACTGATGAAGAAACTCCAACGCCGAGCCGTCCGCCTTGAAGCGATACGTGCCCTGGGTGAAGCGCTTTGGTTCCCCGCCCACCGTGCCATCGAAGGCCGAATAACCGACGCAGCCGTAGAACCAGTTATCGATGCCGTAGTGCAGATTATTCGCCTGCGCGTGCGTGTCGCCGATGCCCCAGCCGGTGATGATGTCCTGACGCACGTCGGCTTTGTCATCGCCGTTGGTGTCCTTCAAAAAGAGGAAGCGCGGAGGCTGGCTGACAATAAGCCCGCCATTGGCAAACGTGAGGCTGGTGGGAATGTTCAGCTTGTCGGCAAAAACAGTGAACTTGTCCGCCTTGCCGTCGCCGTTGGTATCCTCACAGATTTTGATGCGGTCATTTCCCTCGCCGCCGGGCGTCACGCCGTGCGGGTAGTCACTCGTCTCCGCCACCCAGCAACGGCCGCGCTCATCCCATGCCATGGCGATGGGCTTCATGATGTCAGGCTCTGCGGCAAAGAGTTCGAGTCGGAGATCCGGCGCGACCTGGGTGCGCTCCATGCTGCCCCTCACGCTGAGCGGATGCTGATAGGTGAGCGGCTGCGGGCGGCGCTCGTAGTTGGCCACCGTCGGCTTCATCTCGCGCTGTTCACCTTCGCGGGCCTGGGTGAACTGCACCCATTCCACGCGGCGCTGCGGGCCTGCGGCGGTGAGCAGCTTCTCCTTCAGGGGACTCAGGAAATCATCCGGCGCGGGATTGCTGGCGGCGTTAGTGAAATCAACAGTCACGACTTTCGCCTGCGGCACTCCCGCCAGCGCGGGGAATGTGGCCGCAGGAGCATCCAGCAGCACGGCATCAAACTGCGCGATCCACTCTGGCGTTACCTGCGAAGGGTCCGCGGTGTAGTCAAACCACAACGCATCGCGGCCAAAATCACGCATCACTGTGTGGCAATGCTTGCGGCTGCCAGCGGCCTCGCTGCCAAGAAAAAGCACGCGGATCGCCCCACGCGGACTGTCAGGAACGGCGGCCGATTTTCCCGGGGGAGGCACAGCGGCAGGAGCCTCACGCTTTGCTAAGACGTCTTCTTTTGCCACTTCGCCCACTTCGCGCACCAGCTTCATTTCGTTGCCTGAAACCGTGCCGGAGTAGGCAATCTTCAGTTCATTGTCCTGAAACTTCAGCGTCTCGATGAACGACACCTTATCGCCGTCCACTTTGCCTTCTGTCAGGACGGATTCCACTTTGTTCCCACCGATCTCCGCGACTGCTTTGCCGGTAAAGGTCTGGCCGTCCTGCTGGATCGTGTAGTCGTAGATCTGCTTGCCGATCTGAGTGTCAAATTCCGCATGCCACTTGCCTGTGACACCCGTTGCAGCAGGCGCAGACGCGGCGACCACCGGAGCGGGCTGGAAAAGCAATGGAGCGATCTCTTTCAAGCTGCGCCGCCACGACTGCCACTCGTGAGCGGTATCGGGCGAGACGTAGAAGACACTGTTTACACCCGCTGCTTTCAGCGCTTCCACAGCTGCTTTCGGATCGCCGCCACGGCGGGGTTGATTGCCATTTCCTATCTCACTGCTTCCGTAGCTGACGAAGACCAGTTTGTTCTTTTCCTTGAAGGATGCGATGTCCGCGATGTCTCCCGGGGCGATGCTGCCGCCGCTGAACAGGCCGATGTGGGAGAAGACGTTGAGGTTCTTCAGCGTGATCGTCTTCGTCTCCATGCCACCCATGGAAAGGCCCGCCATGGCCCGGTTCGGCTGGTCGGCGAGTGTTCGGAAATTGGCATCCACGTAAGGAATCAACTCATCAAGGAGCACGGTCTGGAACGGTTCGATCTTGAATTCCGCCATGCCGCCGAAGCGGATTTCGTTGGTCATGCCGTAGGTCATCACGATGATAAACGGCTTCGCTTTCCCCTCGGCGATGAGGTTGTCCATGATCCGCCCGGCGTGGCCCTGCGCCCCCCAGCCGTATTCATTTTCACCGTAGCCGTGCTGGAGATAAAGCACCGGGTAGCGTTTGTCTGCCGACTGATCGTAGTCCGGGGGCGTATAGACAAAGGCCCGGCGCTCGGAGTTCGTGCTCTTCGAGTGAAAGAAGACTTCCCTCAGATGGCCATGAGGCACATTTTTCAATGCGTAGAAGTCCTGATCGTGCGCCGGGATTTCGATCCCGCTGCCCCAACGATTGGAACCGAAATAGTATTTACTATTCGGATCAGGCACCTCCGCTCCATCGATCTTGAGGGCGTAGTAGTGGAAGCCCTGGTCGAGCACCCGCGTGTAGCCGGTCCACGCGCCTTCCGCGTCTTTGGTAAAGGGGGTGCTGTCGCGGAAGGTGACGCCCACGCTTTGGGCCTGCGGGGCGATGATGCGGAATTTGATGCGGCCTTCGGAATTGACCTGCGGGTATGCTTTGCCCTGCTGATTGGTCGGGGACGGCTGCCAGTCTTCTTTATACTGGCTTTCCTGGGCAAAACAGAACGGACCTGCGATGAGCGCGGTGAGGCTGGTGAGGGAGTATCTGAGAGTCATTGCGTGATTGAAATAGTAAAGAAGATAGGCAGGCCAAGCGGAGATGAAGACCCTGAAAATCAGGGACGAAAAAGGCGAGGGGCAAAATCATGAAGACTGCGCCGCCAGGTGTGCCACTCGTGCTTGGTGCCGGGGGATTCAAAATACACCGTCTTCACGCCCGCAGCTTCCAAGGCATCGCGGTAGCCTTTCACACTGGTTAGAAAACGCTCGCCTTCCTCTGTGCCGATGCTCAAATAGAGCAGGCGGACCTTGGCATTGAAGGCACTGGCATCGGCCATCACGCCGCCGTGCGAGGTCTTCGCATCAAATGCCCCGCCAAATCCGCCACCGCCGCCGCTGAATCCACCGAGCCAGGCGAAGCTGTCGAGGTGCTTGAGGCCGATATTAAACGTCTGCATGCCGCCCATGGAAAGTCCGGCCATGGCGCGGTTCTCGCGCTCGGTTTTCGTCCGGTAGGTCTTGTCCACAAAAGGAACCAGATCCTTCATGAACACGTCATCCAGCGTGGCAAACATCGCATTCAAATCACGGGGCGGGCCGCCGCCGCCAGGAGGGCGCATGGCATTGGGAGCTTCCCCGGGCTTCCGGGCGTAGCCATTGGCCATGACGATGATCATCGGCTGCGCCTTTTTCTCCGCGATCAAATTGTCCATGATGTCCGCCATGTGACCCTGCACCGGCCAGCCCCGCTCATCTTCTCCGCCGCCGTGCTGGAGATAGAGCACTGGGTAACGGGAGGCCGCCGCGGCATCATAGTCCGGCGGGGTATAGACAAAAATGCGCCGCCAGGCCTCTGTAGTTTTGGAAAAATATCGCCTCTCGCGCACATCCCCGTGCGGCACATCCTTCGTCTGCCACCAGTCCTCGCCGGGTGTGGGAATCTCAATCCCGCTGGCCATGCGGCTCATACCATAAAACGTCTCGCCGGCTGGATCACACACATTCGCGCCATCCACGAGGAAGGTGTAATAGTGAAATCCCAAGGCGATAGGGCCATGAGTGATCGTCCAGACTCCCTCGGCATCGCGCTCCATGGGATGCGGCTGCCCGTAGTTCAGCGCCACGCTTTTCGCCTCCGGAGCCTTGAGCCGGAAGGTTACTTTGCCATCCAGGTGGATCTTCGGAAATTCCTGGCCCGCAATGTTCGTCGGCGACGGCACTGGCCCGGCCGCAGCCGCCGGTGGTGGGCCCACCCGCGACGCCTCAAATTCTGTACTGCCAAACTCCCCGACCTTCCGTGTGAAAGTGATTCCCTTCTCCGTCACTTTGCCCGTGTATTCGATCCGGATCTCATTGTCCTGGAACTTCCGCAGCTCGGCAAAAGTGATGGCGTCGCCCTCGATCTTTTCGTCGATAAACTCCACTTCGCGCTTCTGATCCCCCATCTCCGCCGCTGCCGTGGCGACCAGCTTTCCCTCCGTCACCTTGAAGTCGAATTGGTATTTTTGCTGTCCCCGGGGGGAGTCAAATTCCCCCTTCCACTGACCGGCGGGGCTATCCGCGCGGGCTGGAGAAAGCGAACTGAGGCCGGCAATCGCGGCTGGCAGGAAAAGCAGCCATTTCTTTTTGGTTGTCATATCAGTGGACAGTTTCATTTGGCATGGATGAATTTGAGTGGAACACCACGATGAACTCAAATTGACATCATGATGTCAATATCTGTTCAAACCACCCATGCCCCCACCACCCCAACGCACCCCCGCCGGCGAGATATTGACCACTTTGACGATGGAACTATTCCGGGTTGGCAGTCTCATTCTGAATGCCGGTGACCGTTTGGCGGCTCATCTCGGACTGACCGGAACCCGTTGGCAAATCCTTGGCGCGATTGTCCGTGCCGGTCCCCCGCAAAGCGTGGCTGGGATTGCCCGGAATCTTGGGACCAACCGCCAGAACGTGCAGCGCATCGTGAATGATCTGCACAGACTGGGATTCCTCACTTTCAAAGCCAATCCGCGCCACCGCCGCGCCCAACTGGTCGTTTTGAGCGCAAAGGGCAAACAAGCCTATGAAGCCGCGATGAAACTGCAGGCACCGTGGGTGAATCAAGTCACGGACGGCCTTGATTTGGATGATCTGGAAGCATTTCAACGGGTGCTTCTGTCTCTGCGCGAAAGACTGGCGGATAGTGCCGGGAAATCCGATGATCCGGAATCAGGAGCTCCCTCAGGGAAAAATGTCTAATCAGCTTTACCCGCCTTCCGCACTTCCACCTTTTGCAGGTAGTAGCGGTTGAAGACGTTGCCGTCGGATTCGAGGGCGAAATTGTAACCCCAGTAGTTGACGAACTGCGGGTCCTCGAGGCGGAAGCGGGCGGTGTGCCAGGCTTTGTTATCCGGGATGGTGAACCAATGGCCCGCAGTTTTGAAACCGGTGGGGGATTCGTAGATGAGTTTGAAGCCGGCGTTGTCATTGGCTTCGTTCCGGCGGCAGACCACGGTGATTTCAATGGGTTCGCTGGTGTAGGAGAGGAAGGTGGGATCGACGACGAAGACGTTGCCGCCGGGCACGCCGCCGGCGCGGGCGGAGCCGCCGTAGGCGACGACAGATTTGGCCACGGAATCTCCGGAGAGGGTGCGCAGGCCGTCCAGTTTTTGACTTTCGCCGGTGGTGATGGAAACGGAGGATGCGGCGGAGTAGTCGGCTCCCCACCAGTTCATGGGTTTGTTCTGGTTGGCCTTGGCTTCCGTCACCAGGGCACGGGAGGGGTTGGTGAAAAGAACCGGATCGCTGGTTAGCGTGAATGACGCGGCGCTGGATTTCCCGCCGGTCAGGGGATCAATCGCCTGCGCTTCCGGGCCGGGTTTGATTTCGCAGGTTCCGGCATTTTGCGCCCAGGCCACGAGCACTGGACCTCCCGCTCCTTCAAAGATGAACCCGCGGTGGGTTCCTCCCAGTGCCACCCAGCCGAGATAGACCGGATGCTGGCCGAGGTGGGTGATCAGTTCCTTGATAGCGGTGTAGGCGGGACGGGGCTGACCTTTTTCATCCAGCAATCCCATGGGGCCGCTGTCGCCGTCGCGTCCCTCGAACCACTGGATGCAGGCCACGCCCTGCGCCGCGCCCATGGTGTAGGCTTTGACGAGGGCCTGCGCCTGGATCTCCGCGCCTTTGGAGATATCATGGCCCAGTTCCGTGAAGATGATGGGCACGGCCACCTTGGCCGGATTCTGCGCCGCCAGCATTTTCCTGACGGACGGCACGATATTCATGAACACCGGTTCGGTGGCGACATTTTCCGCGACCGTGCTCAGGATTTCATAGGGGTGCAGCGTGATGTAATCGAAGTGATCCCTCGCACCCGCCTTGATGACCTGCTCGAGATAATTGAGATGGGCCGATTTCGCCGCGAGGCCGACGGCGCAACCGGGATCGGCGGCTTTGGCGGCATTGTAAGCGGCCACGACGAGCTTGGCGTAGTCCGCAGGCGTCTGGTCCTTGCCGGTGAAATTCGGGGGCTCATTCCAGACTTCCCAGCGGCGGATGCGGGCTTTGCAGTGATTCACCGTTTCCGTGACGTAATGACTCCAGCCCTTCAGATTGTTCACCGGCAGGGAGCCGGGCTGGTCCGCCTTGTTCCACTCCGGACTGCCAATCAAAATCCCGCCATAGACCATGCGTTGTCCGTCCAGGTAATCCATCTGAGCGTCCAGTTCCTGCCAATTCCATTGGCCGGGCTGTGTCTCCAGGGCATTCCACCCCGTGTGCGCCGTGCGGTGATAGCGCAGCCCTGCTTCGACCATCTGCGGCATCCAGCGTTGGTTGTCCCTGGCGTTCTGGTTGTTCGTATGGCAGGAGCCGATGCCGAAGATGCCGAATTCCAGCGGATCGGGTTTTGAGGCATCCTGCGCGTTCAGGCTGAAAACCGGGAAGCCGGCAAGGAGGAAGAAGAGCAGGGAACGTCGCATGGCAGGGAGAGGCAGATCGAGGTCTGTCTGCTAATGTAAAGCATGACGGTGCGCCACAGCGAGTGGAGGGAATGTGCGCGGCCAGCCCTTGATCCTTATCCCCGCCGCACTCCAACACCCCGGCTTGGTTGAAGGCGCTTCAGTCAAAGATTTAAATGTCCGGACTGCCGTGGCTCGTCTTCGATTCCACCAACATTCTAAAATGCGGCTTAAGGCAAAATGGCGGTGTCGCACGGGGCTGCTGGCGGCGAGTTTTCAGCTTCTCATGAAACGGTCTTTCGCCTGTCTTGTTCTGGTTTCGATGCTTTTCGCCGCTCCGTGTCCGGCTGAAGAAAGAGTGAAGATGGATTTGCTGCGGCCACCCGATCCCGTCCCGGCAGGAGTGGCCGTTTTGGCACCATTGCTGCCAGAGGCTTTCACGGAGGCGGCATGGGAAGGGCGGCGGGCGGAATTGAAGCGGGAGTGGACCAGGGTGCTGGGAGAATTTCCTAAAACCAAAGTCGCTTTGGCACCGGAGTTTCCAGGACGGGAGGAATTGGCTGTCTTCACCCGCCAACGGGTCACCTATCAAATCGAGGAAGGCGTCCGCTCTGATGCCATGCTGCTGATTCCCAAGGGCTCGGCGGGAGCGCGGCCGGGGATTGTGCTGTTTCATCCTACCTACGATGGCCACTATGCGCGCGTGGCGGGGATGGAGCCTGGGGCGGAGCCCGAACGCCAGCAGGCAGTGCAATTGGTGGAGCGTGGTTATGTGGTGTTGTGCCCGCGGTGTTTCCTGTGGGGCGAATTTCCGGGCGAAACGCAGGCTAAAACCGGGACCGCACTTTATCTGGCCAATGTGAAGCGCATGCAGGAGCGGCATCCAGGATGGACCGGCCTGACCCGGATGACCTGGGATGGTATCCGGGCGATCGATTTTATCCAGACCCTGCCGGAGGTGGATCCCCAACGCATCGGCATTTTTGGCCACTCGCTGGGTGCCAAGGAAGTGCTCTATGTCGCGGCTTTTGATCACCGTGTGAAATGCACGGTATCGAGTGAAGGCGGCATCGGTCTGGGCTTCAGCAATTGGGAGGATTTGTGGTATCTCGGCCCGCAAATTAAAGCGGAGGGTTTCGCCCGGGAACATCATGAATTGCTCGCACTGATTGCCCCTCGTCCGTTTTTGCTGCTCGCCGGCGAATCGGCTGACGGCGACCGGAGCTGGCCCTTCATCGAGGCGGCGCTGCCGGGGTACCGATGGGAAGGAAAACCCGCCAATCTGGCATGGTTCAATCACCGCACCGGCCATCGTTATCCTCCCGAAGCACAACGGGTTGCCGAAGCGTTTCTCGACCGGGTGCTCAAGTGAGGCCATCGGATCCTGGCACCACCGGCACCGGAAATGACATCCTCCCCGCCAATGCAGTCAATCCGTATCCTCGCCCTGAGCCCCATCGCTGGGAAACTTCCGGGCGGCCAGATATCTACGATATCAAAGTTTGGGACTGCTTCCCGATCCCGGGGACCGATTGGCCCGGAATCCTGAGATCCCGCCCAGAGCCATTCCGAGTAGCAGGATGGTGGCACCCCCATCGGGAATCCGTTCCGCCTTGAAGGCAACACTGCTATTCGTGAAGGTCGGCGCCAACTGGGTGGCTTTGATGGTAATGGAATGCGCCCCGGGAGCCAGGACCCAGGCGTTCTGGCTGAACCGGAGGTTACCCAACGCCAAATCTGGTTCTGCGGCCCAAGCGCCGGAGACGGGTATGGAGGACGTCGACCCCAGCAGGACGTCGTTATCGTAAACCTCAAACATATCTCCGGCATACTGCCAATCGGTGACGGTCAGTCTGAATGATTCGCTCAAACTCAAAATCCACGGGCCACCCGGGAAAATGTAGGGCACCGGCGTGTTATCGATGCCGGTAATCTTCACCCACGTGCCATCGAGGGGCATGGGCTGGGCGGAGTGAGCCTTGGGAATTTGCGCCACCAACCCGATGGCAAGGATCAGGGGAGGAAGTGGTTTGCAAGGATTCATAGGTCTGAGGACTTTAAGGCTGGCCGCAAATGATGAAGCATGCCGGGTGCCACGTGGGAAGGTCAACGTGGTGCAATTTATGATCCGACAACTACTTTTTAATACTGAAATGAGATGAAGTAAAAGAAAAAGCCATTTTTTTTAAACAATTTCACCGAATAAAATGTTGAATCAGAAGCCGATGGAGTCCCTTTCAGATAAAGGAAAATTCAAAAATATAAAGTATTCCAAATCATATGAATTTTGCTAATCATCGTGTTGGCGAGCGGATAGCAATAACTCTAAGTGCTGGCCATTACTATAATTTACAGAGGGCAGGGGTTCTGGGTAGTTCTTGAATCATTCATGTCACGTTTTTTGTTTGCCACCCCTGCCCGCACTGCCTGCCCGGCCAAGTGGTTCTATTTGGTTTTCATCGTATAGACTCCATCCCAATTTTCAGGTGGGTGCTCCGTTAATTCACTGGAGCGTTTGATGAATACTTCCGTCAAAAGATCATTCATGCCCTCCGCCGCCGCTTGCTGGAACAGCTGCCTGGCCTCCGCAAATTCTCCTGCGCGGTAGCGGCGCATACCCTCCTCGAAGGATTCCAGCCCCGGTGGTGCGGACAATTGCAGTGGCCCCACTACTGTAAAAACTTCGACGGGCTTGCGCTTGCCCTTCACCCGGACGAGATCCGCCGTGCGGCAGATGAAGCGGGTGGCTATGCGCTGCTGCACCGCATCGCTGATGAGGAGATCGAGCCCATATTCCTTGGTGGCCCCTTCCAGCCGGGAGCCGAGATTCACACAGTCGCCAATCGCGGTCAATTCGGCGCGCTCGTGCGAACCGATTTCCCCGACCACAGCCTCTCCCTGGTGGATGCCAATTCCGATGCTCAGTTCGGTCATATTCTTCCCGCGCCATCCTTGATTCAGGATCGCGAGTTCCGTCCGCATCGCCAGAGCTGCATCCACCGACCGGCAAGCATCCTCTGCCAGTTCCGCTTCCTTGGGATTATCGCGGAAGCGGCCCCAAACCGCCATCATGGCGTCCCCGATGAACTTGTCGACTGCCCCTTGCCGCTGGAAAACGACCGCCACCATCCGCTCGAAATATTCGTTCAACTGGGTGACCATTTCCTGGGCGGTCAGTTGTTCGCTCATGCTGGTATAACCGCGGATATCGGAAAAGAGCACCACAATGCAACGGGCTGCCCCCTGCCGGATTGAGTAGTAGGTCTCCGGATGCTGCACGATTTGTTCGGCCACGTCAGGAGAGTGAAATCGCATCACGGAGCGTTTGAGGGCGAGTTTTTCCCGCCGCTCGAGCAGGAAATCGTAAGTGAAGCCGCAGATGCCGATCAGGCCGAAGGCCAACAGGGGCGTGCTGGTATTGACCACCAAGGCGGCGTGATTGAAGAGCAGCATCTGGCCAACCACTCCAAAGGCCAGGCTGCCGAAGAGGATGATGGTGGAAAGAGCCGGGCGACGGGAGCGTGAAATCAGCACCCACGCGAGCACGGACGCGGAGGCAATCAGCACCAGTGAGGACCACGCGGGCAGGGCCCGCAGCAACTGGCCGGCCTTTGCGGCAGCGTAGGCATGGGCGTGGATCTGCACCCCGGCAATCTTACCCACGGGGGTGGGGTGATAGTCCTGCTGTTGACGGGCCACATGACCGAGGAAGATGGTTTTTCCGGCAAAACGCTTCCCGAGTCCATAATTGTTCTCCCAAAGCAAAGGCACAAAAATTTCGTGCAGGGACACCGGTTGGTAATTCGCAGAATCTCCGAATCGGAGGTAATGAAACCGGGTATCGCCAGGAACGCGGTCTGCGAGATTTTGCGATCGCAGAGCGGCGGCGGCGAAGGAGTGGAGGGTCCGTTCCGGGAGGCTGGGCTCCTGGGAACGCTGGAAGCAGGTTTCACGGATCACGCCGTCAGTATCCGGCCAATAAGAGACAAAGCCGATGCGCTCATCCACGGGCCACCGGTGTTTGATAAGCCCATCGAACGGAAACTGGATGCTTTCACTGTGCCCGTTCTGGATTTCCTGCGAGACCACATCCGCAGCCAGAATGACGTGCTGGCGGTATTTTTCCAGGACTTGGTGAAGCCGGACATCTCCCTCTGGATGCGGGCCGGAAGAGGCCGGAAACATCAAATCAATCACCACGGTCTGCGCCCCGGCCTGTACCAACTGTTCAATCATATGGGCATAGACCTCGCGCGACCACGGGTAGACCTCATTCATCAACTGGAGCGGACGGGAGGCCTCAATATCCTCGGGAAACGCGGAGGAATCTCCCAAGGAAAGGCTGGCTTCATCGATTCCCAGCACGACCACATCCGGGTCGGCCGGAGTTTTGGCGCCGAAGGTATGGATAAAGTCATAGATTTTCCATTCCAGGAGCTGGAAGGGCTGGGCCATGGGAATCGCGATCGCGCGATGGAGCGGGAGCGGGTCCTGATCCCCGGCGGGCGGGCGCGTCCAGCCTTCCAAGTGCCTTGCCACCATCACCAGGCCTCCGATCAGGAGCGCGATCACAGCAAGCCCCACAGTACGCTTCTGTGACGTTGTCCCCCGGGAGGCGTGGGCGCTCATGGGCGTAGTTGAGGGCTCCTCCCAAGTTCGTCAATAGTTTTGTTGTATGAATCTGATAAGGCAGGTAGTGTGCTGGAAATTTAATGTCAGTTTTATCAGGTTTGCGGCCTGACTATTGCTGCACTGATCTGGTTTCGCATCCATCCATCTGAACCATGAGACGCTTATCCTTCTGCTTTCCGGCTAGTGGTATCCTTGCCGTCACCCTGGCCACTGGTTTGTCCCAACAGGTCGATCCCACCCGGCTGGGAGAAGGGGTCCGTCCGCTGGCGGTGCCCAGTCTGCTGGATGCGCAGAGTCCCGGTGCTCTTGGGCTGGAGGACGAGAACGCCTTCGCCCCGGCTTCACCAGGCGATGATGATATCGGGCAGCAGCTGATTCTGAAGGATGCAGCGCGGGAACGCTGGCTCAGCGCACAATTGGATACGTTTGCCTACTGGACTGACAATCCGGCCAACCTCTCCGAAGGGGGCGAGGATGATGTGTTTTGGGGCACGCAGATCAGTCTTGGAGCCCAGCCCCGCTTGCGGAACCGGCTCTACGCCGACGCCGCCATCAGCCAGCAGATCTACCGGTATGATGAATTTGATGTGCTCGACTACGAATTTTTCGAGGCCAGTCTTGGCCTGATTTATGTGGAACCCCGGTTATGGAATTCGATCCTTTTTGCGCAGGGGCGGTATGGCCACATGACCAACGATAATTTCGGGCAGGATGTGCTGAACAGTTTTTCCATCCGCGCCGGCATTCAGAAAACGGTGCTGTTTGACCGCCGCAACAGCCTCCACCTGAACCTGATGGGGGATTGGGATCTTGATACTGATGTAGATCAGTTGGACCGCTCCGAATACATTGCCGACCTCTCCTACAGCTACAAGATCATGAGGGATCTCATTTTTTCCGCGTCCTACCGTTTCACTTGGTTTGACTACCAGAAAGTGGACCGCTCCGATGCCCTCAATCTGATGGGAGCAAATCTCACCTGGTCGCCGCGCAAATGGCTCGATGTCTATATCGCGGGTACGTTCAGCATCAACGAGTCGAATGTGAATGTCTTTGATTACGAAGCCGCCAATGTGGGTGGCGGGGCAGGGGTCCGGATCCGGTTTTAAAATACAAAATGCAACCACCATGAAGACGCCACTTGGACTGATCCTCAGCCTGTCCGGCCTTGCGGCCGGCGCCACTTCCGCGGCCTCCTTGAGCGAAGCGGAGTTTACCCGGGTGATCAACGACGTGCAGATCCTGCCGGTGGAGGCCAGCCCGGTTCCCGCGAAAATGGGTGACCGGATCAGCGGCCGGACGGCCGTTTCCACGGGCGCGCAATCCCGGGCGGAACTCCGGTTTCCCGACAAGACACTCACCCGGCTGGGGGCCAATTCGATTTTCCGGATGGATCCCTCGACCCGGACTGTTGATCTGGAGAAGGGGGTGATTCTGCTTCAGGTTCCCAAACAATTGGGCGGGGCCAAGGTGCGCACGGCGGCGGTGACGGCGGCGGTGACTGGCACCACGCTTTTGGTGGAGTTTACTCCCGACGGCTTCATCAAAATCATCGTTATCGAGGGGGAGGTGGATGTCTCTTTGAATGAGCGCCGCAGTCAGTTCAGGACCTTGGCGGCCGGGGATTTGTGGATCACCCGGGCCGATGACAAGACCGGCCTTCCCCTGCCGGTTCAGGTTGATCTCGGCCGATTGCAAAAGACCTCCAAGTTGCTGAACGACGAAGAGTTTACCCCGCTCGGCAATAAAAAGCAGGTGAATGAGGCGCTGGAAGGGCAGGCGCAAAAGAAAATGGATGGCGAACTGCTGAACACATCGTTTCAAATTGAGGGCCGGGGGCGGAACGTGACCCTGACGCAGGGTGAACGCCAACATGTTCTCGGAGTGGGTCCTGCTCCCCTTGGCCCCCCGGGCGCGGAGACGGGTCCATCGCAGCAAAAGTCTGAAGGGGCCAAAACAGCGCTGGCGGCTGGGTCCAAAAAAGCCATCAACATTCCTAAAACGACTGTTTTCGACAACCAATCGACGATCAACACCTTTACCTTGTCCAACGCCTACAACAGTGTAGCGGGCGGTTTTGTCCCTTTGCCTGGAACGACTTATCTTCCAGGTCAGGATGGGCTTTTCGGTGACTATATGTATGATGATCCGCAGGCCTTTTCCGGGATCGATGAACTCCTGTCGGCGCGGGCCTCGTGGTTTGTCCTGAAAGGCGACGAACTTTATATTTCCGGAGGTCCTTCGGTGCAGTCCTCCGGCGGGCCCCGCAATCTGATCCTGGGCGCGACCGGTGATTTTAATTTTACTGCGACCCCTCCCTTTGCGGGAACAGGCGTGGTGCCGGGTGACCAATGGACCCTGGATGGCAACACCGACGCCCTGATGTTTACCTCAAGCTCGGGATCCATCAACTTTGACAACTTTAAATTGACCGGCACCACTCAGGACGTGGGATTCTTTGCGGACGGCCCGGCATCGGACGTCAATATCACAGGAAGCCCCCTGGCCTTGATCAGCCTGCCAGAGGGGAGTTTCGAGGCCAGTGCCGGACGGGATGTCCATGTCGCTGAAGCGACCATCGAAGCCAGCACTATCAAATTGTCCTCCCGCCGGGACATCCGTTTGGGAGGAATCCCTTCCGGACCGGCCAGGCTTTCGGCGTCCAGGTCAATCCACCTGCAGGCGCAGCAGGGGGTGAAAATCGCCAACAGTTCCCAACTGCACCGCCTGGCGCAGTCGGACAATCCCCAGGTCTGGATCGAAGCCATCAATGGCAATCTTGAGGTGATCGAGGGGTCGTCGGTGGATGCCGATATCGTAAACATGATATCACAACGGGGGGATGTCCGGCTCATGAACTCGACGATCGCCGCACGGGAAATCAAAGCCCGGGTCTTTGATACCGGCGGAACCCTTCTGCTCAGCAATGCTATCCTGGGCAATGGCACCAACCCCTCCAATCTGATCCGGCTCTATGGCGAAGGCGCTGGAGGCGTCCGTTTTGTGGGTGCCACCACGCTGCGGGGCAACCTCGTGGATATCGCCGGGGCCAGCGTGACCATCGATCCAGGAAGCCGGGTGCGTCTGTCCAATCCGGCCGGCACGAGTGTGTTTTCCGACGCGCACAATTTCAACGATGGGATGAATGGGAATTTCACCGGGCTGAGTGACAGCCAGGGAGGAGCCCCGGTCGACGTCGTCAAAAAACCCTACAGCAACCGGCCCGGATTTTGACAGAACCAACGTGGCTCCTGATCTGTTGTGAGGAAGGGGATGGACTGCTGTCCGCATGGTCCAGGCAAGGCATTTCAGTCCTTGGCACGCTTGCTGCTTTTGACCGTGAACTTTAACTTTTTGCAGGCCACGGTGGCTTGCCGGTAAACCTTGCATGAGCCTACCTCCTGCCGCCCCTCTGACATCTCCCATTCTGGATCACCTCCAGGAAACCCACGCCCGGTATGCTGGTCTGCGGGAGGGGAACGTGGCCACTTACATTCCCGAGCTGGCCAAAGCCAACCCCGACTGGTTTGGGATCTGTCTGGTCACGACCGGAGGCCATGTTTACGAGGTGGGGGACTCGCAGCACCGGTTTTCCATCCAGTCCATCTCCAAGCCATTTGTCTACGGACTGGCGCTGGAGGACAACACCCGCACGGATGTATTGAAGAAGATAGGAGTGGAACCGACCGGCGACGCTTTCAATGCCATCAGTCTCGAGCCTGGGACAGGACGGCCGCGCAATCCCATGATCAACGCCGGGGCGATCGCCGCGGCGGGGCTGATCGCCGGCACGACCCCGGCTACGAGGCTGAGGCGGATGATGGACATGTTTTCGTTATATGCGGGCGAGGACCTTGGGATCGACAACCAAGTCTACCAGTCGGAGAGCGACACCGGCCATCGCAACCGTGCCATTGGCCACATGCTGCGGAATTTCGATATCCTCACCGAACCCCCTGATCCGGTGGTCGATGTGTATTTCAAACAATGCGCCGTCTCCGTCACCTGCCGCAATCTGGCGGTGATGGCCGCGACTTTGGCCAATCATGGGATCAATCCGCTCACCGGCCAGAGGGCGCTCCGCGGCGAATATGTCGAGAGTGTCCTCAGCGTCATGGGGTCGTGCGGGATGTATGATTACGCCGGGGAATGGCTTTACCGCATTGGCATGCCGGCCAAGAGCGGCGTGACCGGCGGCATCATTGCGGTGCTGCCCGGCCAGCTGGGCATCGGGGTGTTCTCGCCGCCGCTCGACCCCCGCGGCAACAGTGTCCGCGGTCTGAAGGTTTGCGAGGATCTTTCCCGGTTTTTTGACCTGCATCTGCTCAACACGCCGCACGCCAGCTTATCGGTCATCCGGCTGAAATTCACCGCTGCCGAGATCAATTCCAGCCGTGTCCGCACCGATGAGGAATCGCAGATCCTGCGCCAGCATGGCGGTGGAATCCACGTCTATCAGCTTCAGGGACATCTCGTCCTGTCGACCGCTGAAGTCGTCGTCCACGACGCCATGGCAGGGATTGTCGGTTTGGAAGCGCTGGTGCTTGATCTCAAACATGTGCTTTCGGTCAATGAAAGTGCCAGCCGGCTGCTCTGCCAGCTGCTGCTCAAACTGCATGGCCGCGGCATCCAGGTGCTGTTCACCAACCTGTCGCGGGCCCCGCAATTGCGGCGTTATCTGAAGGTCAAATTGAAGGAACAATTTGCCACCCATCTGCTGACATTCGATGACAATGACACCGCGCTCGAATGGTGTGAGAACCGCCTCCTCGGCAGCCGGATGCCCGGCGGCGTCACGAGCAAAGTGGTCGCGCCGGTCGACTACGAACCGCTGGCGGATCTCAAGCCGGAAGAGGTGGCCACCGTGGCGGCTTTGCTGGAACGGCGGAGCTTCAAGCCCGGCGAGGTGATTGTGGAATTCGGGGCCCCCGCACGGGAATTATATTTCCTCGCCCAAGGCAGCGTCAGTGTCACGGTGCTCCTCTCCAGCGACACCCATAAACGGTTGGCCACCTTTTCCCCCGGCATGGCTTTTGGCGAGATGGCGATGCTGGACCGGGTGCCGCGCTCGGCCGTGGTGACCGCCGATACCGAGGTGGAATGTGATCTGCTGGCTGTGGAGGATTTTGAGAAGTTGGGAGAAACACATCCCCATATCACGATTGTTATTCTAAGGAATCTGGCCCTCTCGTTGTCCCGCAAACTCCGCAAAGCCAACCGGGAGATCAGTGTGTTCGATTACTGAGGACGGAACTGCAGGCGCTGGCCTTGGGGCGATTGGCCCGCCCCCCCCCGCTGCAGGAAAACTCCCCCAGCGGCTCCATGTGAAGGCTTGCACCGCAGGCCGGTTTGGGTTCCGCTGAGAGCTCAACTTTCAGCCATGCTCTCCGGACTTTCTTACTTGGGTTTTCAGCGTTCCGCCACGGGCGGAGTCACTTTTACGGGCAAAGCGGCCGCTACCGGCACGGACTTGCCGGTCGAGTTTCACAGTGCCTCTTTGGAGGAATTGGAAACCGCCGTGCAGTTGGCAGGGGGGGCTTTCCCTTCGTTCCGGGACTTGGACGGGAAAACGCGGGGGATTTTCCTGCGTCAGATCGCGGCAAACATTGAAGGACTGGGCCAGACCCTGACCGACCGGGCGATGGCCGAAACCGGATTACCCGAGCCGCGCATCAAAGGCGAAACTGCCCGGACCTGCGGGCAACTGCGGATGTTTGCCGGGATGGTTGAGGAGGGCTCGTGGGTGGACGCGCGGATTGATCTGGCCGACCCGGCGCGGGCTCCTTTGCCCAAACCGGACACGCGTTCCATGCTGCGTCCCCTTGGGCCGGTGGTCGTTTTTGGCGCGGCGAATTTTCCTTTGGCCTATTCCACGGCTGGCGGCGACACCGCCTCGGCGTTGGCCGCTGGTTGTCCGGTGATTGTGAAGGCGCATCCGGGGCATCCTGGCACCGCCGGTCTGGTGGCAGGGGCGATTGTCGAAGCCGCCAAAGCCCTCGGTTTGCCGGAAGGGGTGTTTTCCATGCTTTACGATGCCGGCCACGGCATCGGCAGTGCCTTGGTGAGTCATCCGGTGATTCAGGCGGTAGGTTTCACCGGTTCGCGGGCAGGTGGCACCGCCCTGATGAAGTTGGCCGCGGCGCGCCCGCAGCCCATCCCGGTTTACGCCGAGATGAGCAGCGTGAATCCCGTCTTCCTGCTGCCCGGAGCCCTCGCCGAACGCGGTGCGGTCCTGGCCACCGGTCTGGCCGCCTCCGTGACCATGGGAGTAGGGCAATTCTGCACCAGTCCCGGCTTGGTTGTGATTGATCAAAATGCGGACCCCTCCAACTTCCGTCAGGCCTTGGCAGAAGCCCTGGGTGCGATTGCTCCGGGCGTGATGCTGAATGCCGGCATCCGCCACAACTACGAGGAAAAACGCTCCCGTCTGGCGGGACATCCCGGGGTTTCTGAAATCCTGACGGTACCCTCCCCGAATCCAGCCTGCGGCGGCGCGGCCCTTTACGAAACCACGGCCGCTACCCTGCTGGCGAATCCGCTATTGATGGAAGAAGTTTTCGGCCCGTGTACCTTGCTGGTGTTGGCGGACGGTCCTGCCGAAATGCTCGCACTGGCCCGCGGACTGGAGGGGCAACTGACAGCCACCGTCCATGCGGCGGCTTCCGAATCAGCTGATCAACGGGCCCTGTTGGATGTCCTTGAAACCCGCGCCGGACGGGTGCTTTGCGCCGGTTTCCCGACCGGCTTGGAAGTGAATCAAAGCATTGTACACGGCGGGCCTTTTCCCGCCACCTCGGATGGCCGTAGCACCAGCGTCGGTGGCGCCGCCATCTATCGTTTCACCCGCCAGGTCTGCTGGCAGGACACTCCGGATGCCCTCCTGCCGCCCGCCCTCCAGGAAGCCAATCCGCTAAACCTCCGGAGAATGACCGACGGCAAAATCAGCTGATCCCCTTTGCCTTCCGACCTCTGACCTCTGACTGCCAGCTTCACCCATGTCCCTCCCGATCCGTCCCCGCCGCAACCGTCAGAGCGCCGCCATCCGTGGCCTGGTGCGTGAAACCCGGCTTTCCGCCCAACAATTCATCCTCCCGCTTTTTATCACGGAGGGCCACGTCGAAGAACCCATTGCTTCCATGCCGGGGTGCCAGCGTTGGAGCCTGGAGGGCTTGGTGCGGGAGGCGGCCTCGGCTTGGGAGGCCGGGGTGCGTGCGATCGTGTTGTTTCCCCGCATCGCGGATGATCTGAAGACCCGTCAGGCGGAGGAGGCATGGAATGATGCCGGTCTGGTGCCGCGGGCCATCAAGGCCCTGAAGGCGGCTCTGCCGGAACTTGCCGTCATCACCGATGTGGCCCTCGATCCCTATAACAGCGATGGCCACGATGGTCTGGTGGCCGATGATGGGCGGATTTTGAATGACGAAACCGTGGTCGCCCTCTGCCGCCAGGCGCTTTGCCACGCCCGGGCCGGGGCGACGATCGTTTCCCCCAGCGACATGATGGATGGCCGGGTCGGAGCGTTGCGCACGGCTTTGGATTCCGAAGGGTTCCAGGGTGTCAGCATCATGAGTTACACCGCCAAATATGCCAGTGCCTGTTATGGCCCATTCCGGGGGGCTTTGGATTCCGCGCCCAAGGCCGGGGACAAAAAGACCTATCAGATGGATCCCGCCAATGCCCGGGAAGCTGTCAGGGAGGCGATGCTGGATGAAGCCGAAGGGGCGGACATTCTGATGGTGAAACCGGCGGGATTCTATCTGGATATCATCCACCAACTCCGCAGCGAAACCAATCTGCCCCTGGCGGCCTATCAGGTCAGTGGGGAATACCTCATGATCAAGTCCGCCTGCGCCGCCGGTTGGCTGGACGAACGGAAAATCGTGCTGGAATCCCTCACCGCCATCCACCGGGCCGGGGCCGACATGATCCTGACGTATTTTGCGAAACAAGCCGCCCTCTATCTCGCCGAAGGCGGGGAGTAGGACTCAGGATCTACCGGGTGGTCAAGCCTTGGTAAATGTGTCAGCCGCGGGATGCGTGCCGGTGGTGCAGGTGATGCCTCCCCGGTTGGCGGCAAGGTGGTTCAGGCAATGCCAGACATCCTCCGCATCGGCGGACAAGGAGGTGGCCAAGGCTTCGGCGGTGGTGGACTGACCTGCCGGGAGGCCGGCTTTGACGGAGGCGAGGAGATGCAGGAAATCACCCGCTGCCTTCTTGCCGGCTTCCACGCCGGGCTGGTGATAGGCATTGATGTTGACCAGACTGGCGTAAAAGCCGACCGCCCGCTCAAAAGTGGCGATGATGATGCCCAGGGTGAAGGCATTCACTTCCGGAATGCTCAGGGTGAGGCTTTCCCGGTCGTTTTCGTAAAGCGCCCGGCGGGTGCCGCGGAGGAACCCTTGCAGATAATCGCCGCAGGTCACGCCGGGTTCCACTTCCAGGGCCGGACCGCTCTGGGCCTCGCGCACTTCGATGAAGGTGGCGAAGAAGTTATTCACCCCATCGCGGAGCTGCTGCACATAGGCATGCTGGTCGGTGGAGCCCTTGTTGCCATAGACCGCGATGCCCTGATGCACCACTTCGCCATTAAGGTCACGCTCCTTGCCCAGCGATTCCATCACCAGCTGCTGGAGGTATTTGCTCATCAGCACCAGCCGGTCCTTGTAGGGCAGGATCACCATGTCCTTGGTGCCCTTGCCGCCGCCGGCGGAATACCACATCAGGGCGATCAGCAGGGAAATATTCTGCGCCGCCGGAAGGCTGCGGGTTTTCTCATCCATGGCCGCGGCCCCGGCGAGAAACGCGTCGATGTCCACGCCCTGGAGCGTGGCGGGCACGAGGCCGACGGTATGCATCACGGAAGTGCGGCCACCCACCCAGTCCTGCATGGGGAAGCGTTTGATGAAGCCCTCACCAATCGCGTAGGCGTCCATCTTGCTGCCGACGCCGGTGACAGCCACGGCGTGTTTGGCAAACGTCAGGCCGGCGGCCTCGTAGGCGGCTTTTGCGGAGAGCATCCCATTGCGGGTCTCGGCAGTGCCGCCACTCTTGGAAATGATCACCGTCAGAGTGGTGGCGAGTTTGGGCCCGATGCGGGCGAGCACCCGCTGCATGCCATCGGGGTCGGTGTTATCGAAGAAGTGCAATGCCATGGGGGCCTCCGCTCCCACCAGGGCTTCCGAGACCAGCTGCGGGCCGAGTGCGGAGCCGCCGATTCCGATCACCAGGACGTCGGTGAATTTCCCGCCACTTTGGTTGAGCACTTTTCCGGTGTGAACTTCCGCCGCAAAGGCCTTGCTGTCGGCGATGTCGCTTTCGATCTGCTGGCGGATGGCCACGGCGGGGGCGAGCGCGGGATTCCGCAGCCAGTAGTGGCCGACCATGCGCTGTTCGTCCGGATTGGCGATGGCCCCGGCTTCGAGAGCCTTCATTTCCACCAGGGCTTGCTCCGCCTTGCCGGACATTTCCGCGAAGAAGGTTTCACTGTAGTGCATCCGGCTGATGTCGAGCGAAAGCCCGAGGTCTTCATACCGGACGAAGGATTGACTGAAACGGGACCAAGTGGCGGGAGCAGGCATGAGAGGAAAAAAGAAGGAAGGATGTGGATTCCCGATATTAGCCGCACTGGGGCCAGGGAAAGTGAAAATGTTTCATTCCCAGCGGGCGTGGATTTTGAGGATGTGGAAAGCTGCCCGGTTGAAATCGGCTTGGCTTCGAGACGCAATCCTTAGGCGTAGTCGATTAACTTTTCGAGCTTGCCCCATTGCACCCTGTAAATCTTAACAATAAATGCGAATGGCTCGTTATTGAGCAATGAAAGTGAATCCAAGTATCTTTTTCTCTCGCTGAACCAGTAATATTTGTGTCGCTCAATATTCAATTCTCCAATTAACGAAGGAATATTATGGAGATGCTCAGTTTCAACCGCCGCCTCCGCAGCTAACCCCCTCAGACACAGATCCCTTAAGTGCGTTAATCCTACGGATAAAATGAGTTTGTATATTGAATCAATTTCGTCGCTTTTTGATTCTGCTTCATCTGGGAATTTGTGCAGGCAATCACGGGTTTTTGTCGCATCCATTTCAATACGGGTCACCTGCAAGGTGCCATCTGGCAGAACGATCGCTTCAAACTGAATTTCTTCCCCAGTCTGAGGTTGGAACCCATCGGGCATGGAGGTCTGAACGGTCATGTTGCACTGTGGAATAGAGCGCAGGCTTGGGCAAGATTTTCGTCTGTCTGCGAATTTTCCAATGCTCCGGGGAGGCCCTCCAAGTCAGCACTCCGGTTTCACTCCTTCACCGCTGCCCCGGGACGGTAAATGTCAGGGGTGCTGGCGTTCCGGTGGTGCTCGTAGGCTTCGATGATCTGGCGGACTACCCGGTGCCGCACCACATCGCGGCCTTCGAATTTGATGATGCGGATGTGCTCCACCTCTTCGAGGACCTTCAAGGCTTCACGCAGGCCGCTCAGGCGGGCGTCCTTGAGGTCGATCTGGCTGGGGTCGCCGGTGATGATGGCGCGGGAATTTTCGCCCAGTCGCGTCAGGAACATGAACATCTGGGCCTGGGTGGTGTTCTGGGCTTCGTCGAGAATGATGAAGCTTTTGCTCAGAGTGCGTCCGCGCATGAAGGCCAGCGGGGCGATCTCGATCTGGCCGCGTTCGATCAGTTTCGCGACTTCATCGGCTTCCAGCATGTCGTGCAGGGCGTCGTAAAGCGGCCGCAGGTAGGGCAGGATTTTATCGTTCATGTCCCCGGGGAGAAACCCGAGTGCTTCGCCGGCTTCGACGGCCGGACGCGTCAGGACAATGCGCTGCACCTGGCCGGATTTCAGGGCATCGACTGCGGCCGCCATGGCGAGATAGGTTTTCCCGGTGCCGGCCGGACCGATGCCGAAGGTGACATCGTGGCTGCGGATGGCCTGCAGATAGGCCAGTTGGGTGCGGGTGCGGGCAAGGATCGGCGGCTTGCGCGGGCTGCCGCTGAGCCGGATCGACGTCAGGTTTTCCAGCGAATCGGCCTGCGCACCGGCCGTACGGGCGTTCAGCTTCTCCGTATCCAAGGCAAAGTGGAAAAAGTGCGCGTTGATCTCCGCACCTCCGCGGTGCGCTTTTTCCAGCTGGGCAAAGACTTTCTGGCCGGTGACGAGATCATCCTCTTCGCCTTCCAGCTTCACCCAGGCATCGCGCAGCGTGACCTTGAGGCCGAGCACGCTGGCGAGGGTTTTGAGCAGGTTCTCATCATGGGCGATGAGGCTTTGCAGGAAATGGGGAGTTTCGTAATCCAGCGTGAGGGTAGCCATGGGTCAGGAGCAGGGTACTATGGATGGCATCGTTTTCCCCGGAAGGATACGGGTAAAACCACGCCATCCGAGCGAGGCCACCCGCTGCCTCCGCAAAATCCAGCCCGGATTATTTCCGGGTCAGCGTGTAATCTTCGCGGCCATCCTTCATCGCCCAGCCGAGCGCATCCAACTCGCCACGGAGGCGGTCGGATTCCGCCCAATCCTTGGCGGTGCGGGCGGCCCAGCGGGCTTCGGCCACGGTGCGGACCTCGGCGGGAACGTCATCGGCTTTTTCCTGCGGGAGCACGATGCCGAAAGCGGTCAGGATCAAATGCAGGCCGCGCCAGGCGGCGAGGGCTTCGGCGGGCGTCAGGGCGTCGGGCTTGAGGGATTTCAGCGCGGTGAAAACGTGGCCGAGCGTTTCGGCGGTGTTCAGGTCGTGGTTCAGTGCTGTCCACGCGGGGGCGAAGGGCCCGGGGTCCTGACCGATCAGGGATTCGTAGGATGGGGCGGCGTCCTGACCGGCGCGGGCGGCGAGGGCCCGCTCGGCACGGGCGATTTTGGCCAGGGCCTGGCGGGCGCCGTCGAGGGAGTCGAAGGTGAAATTCAACTGCGCCCGGTAATGCGCGGCGGTGAGGACGTAGCGGACTTCCTCCGGGGTGTAGCCTTTGGCGGCGAGGTCGGCGAGGGTGTAAAGATTGCCCAGGCTCTTGCTCATTTTTTTGCCGTCCACCAGCAGGTGCGTGATGTGAAACCAATGCGCCGCAAAACCATGGTGGCCGCTGTCGGCACAGCATTCGCTTTGGGCGATCTCGTTTTCGTGGTGCGGGAAAACCAGGTCCACCCCGCCGGAGTGCAGATCAAAGGTGTCGCCGAGATATTCGCGGATCATGGCCGAGCACTCGAGGTGCCAGCCGGGACGGCCTTCGCCCCACGGTGCCGGCCAGAAGTTAGGGCCATCCTCCGGTTTGCGCGCCTTCCAGAGGGCGAAGTCCCCCAGAGTGTCCTTTTCGTATTCATCATCGGACACCGATGCCCCTTGTTTCAGTTCCCGTTCCTTCACCCGGGAGAGCCCCCCGTAATCCGGGAACGAGGTGATTTTGAAATAAACCGACCCATCCGGCGCGGCGTAGGCGTGGCCTTTCGCGATCAGCTCTTCGATCATGCGCACCTGATGCGGAATGTGCTCCACCGCGCTGGGTTCGATGTGCGGCGGCAGACAGTGCAGGGCAGCGCAGTCGGCATGGAAAAGCTGGGTCCAGTGCCGGGTGAAATCCGTCAGGCTTTGCCCCTGTTCCTGCGAGACGCGGATCGTTTTGTCGTCCAGATCCGTCAGATTCCGCACATGTTTGGTCGGCGTGCCGCCCAGCTCCAGCACCCGCCGGAAAAGATCCTGGAGCACAAACGTCCGGAAGTTCCCAATATGCGCCGGCCCGTAAACCGTCGGCCCGCAGGCGTAAAAACGGAAAGTCGAGCCATCAAGAGGCGTCAGCTCCCGCTGCGCGCGGGACATGGTGTCGAAGAGGGTCAGAGGCATGGGGAGAGTTTGAATAGACTCGTTGTAAAACGGAGAGAGCCGAAGGCAACGGCGCGAAGAGAAGGAAGCAACAGGACGTTGCGGTGCAGATCATTCTTTGATTCTACTCTGCCAGTAGCCGGGCCGGCGGCTATGATGAGGGAAGGAGAGAATCTGAATGTGATCAGGCAAGATCACGTAATAAATCGAATAAGGGAAGCGGTCCACCATGAGACGACGGGCTCCGGAATGGTTGACTCTGTTGAGCTTGGGAGCCGCGGCGATGCGGGCGAGAGACGCATCCACGGCAGCTAAAAATTCAAAGCCAAGGCCTTGCACCCGGCTTTGGTAAAACTGCGCCGCTCCCGTTAATTCAGCCAAGGACTCGGGGTGAAAAATCAAGCGCATCCGAGGGCGGCCCGGGCTGTTTTCATGGCTTGGTCATACGGAATCCCTGGGACGTTTCCCTCGGTCATTTCCCGGCTGCGCCGCTCCAAGTCCTCCCAGAACGCCGGATCGCGGGGGCCGGCTTTGTCCAGGAAAGCCTCCTCCTTGTAGTCTTCCATCCCCGCGTCAATACTTTCCCACAAGGCTTGAACCAAGGAGACCTGCTCCGCGAGGGGCAAGGCTATGGCTTCCTTGATCAGTCGATGAGTGGACATATTGGAAAATAGTTCCGTACGGGGCGTAGTCAAATCTCTTGCCACGGACCCCATTGGGCGCAGAAAATCGTGTCGAAGAGAATGATTACTTTTTGCTCCGCAGACTCGTCCCGGTCATCTCCTTCGGCTGGGCCACGCCGAGCATGTCCAGCAGGGTTGGGGAGATGTCGGCGAGGATGCCGTTTTTGACAGTCCAGTTAGCGTGGTCGGCGGCGACGTAGATGCCGTGGACGAGGTTGGTGGTGTGGGCGGTGTTGGGGGTGCCGTCGGGGTTGCGCATGAGCTCGCAGTTGCCGTGGTCGGCAGTGATGAAGAGCTTGCCGCCGAGGGCGAGGGTGGCTTCGACGACGAGGCGGACAGCGAGGTCGATGGTCTCGCAGGCGTGGATGCCGGCTTCGACGACGCCGGTGTGGCCAACCATGTCAGGGTTGGCGAAATTGAGGATGACGAGGTCGTAGTTTTCGAGGCGGTGCACCACTTCGAAAGCGAGGTCAGGCGCGCTCATCTGCGGTTTTTTATCGTAAGTTGGCACTTCCTTGGGACTGACGGCCATGTAGCGGTCTTCGCCGGGATTGGGGATTTCGACGCCGCCATTGAAGAAGAAGGTGACGTGCGGGTATTTCTCCGTCTCGGCGGCGCGGAGCTGGGTGAGTCCGGCGGCTGCGACCACCTGACCAAGCAACTGGTCCATGCTTTCCGGAGTGAAAATGACGCGGGCGCCGAGGGCGGTGTAGGTGGCGTCGTATTCCGTCAGGGTGTAGTAGCCGACCTTCGGCGAAATCGTGCGGTCGAAGTCGCTGAAACCGGCTTTGAGGAAGGCATCGCTGAGCTGGCGGACGCGGTCGGCGCGGAAGTTGAACCAGAGCACGACATCGCCATCGCGGAAGCGCGCTTCGTTGGCGTGGCTCAGGATGAGGGGCTGGAGGAATTCGTCGCCGCGGGGGTCGGTGGCGTAGGATTTTTTGATGGCATCGGCCGGGGAGCCGGTGATGGCTTCGCCCTGGCCCAGCACGATGGCATCCCAGGCGAGTTTGCTGCGCTCCCAGCGGTGATCGCGGTCCATGGCGTAATAACGGCCGATCACGGTGGCGATCTTCGCGCCGCTCGGGGCGAGGTCGCGTTCCAATTTGGCCATGTATTCGGCTCCGCCCTGGGGGGCAGTGTCGCGGCCATCGGTGATGGCATGGACCATGACATCGGTGACGCCGGCGGCTTTGGCGGCATCGCAGAGAGCGGTGAGGTGGTCCTGATGGCTGTGGACGCCGCCATCGGAGACCAGACCAAGGAAGTGGAGGCGGTGGCCGCGGGCTTTGGCAAAGGCTTCCTGGAGGACGGTATTTTCCTGCAGGGTCCCTTCACGAATGGCTTTGTTGATGCGGGTAAGGTCCTGATAAACAATGCGCCCGGCCCCGAGGTTAAGGTGGCCGACTTCGCTGTTTCCCATCTGTCCGGCGGGGAGGCCGACATCCTCGCCGCTGGCGCTGACGGTGCCGCGCGGGTAGGTGGCGTAGAGGTGCTCGTGAAATGGGGTGCGGGCGAGCAGGGTGGCATCGCCATTGGCCACGGCTTCGGCTTTTCCGCCGGGATTGATGCCCCAGCCGTCGCGGATGATGAGAACTACAGGTGATTTAGCCATGGGAGGAGAAACCACGGCTGGCTGGCATTTGCCATGGGGAAAATCAGGGCGTGGGCACCGTTTGGGGCTTCCGTGCGGGAAGGAAGGTGACCATCGCCACGCCGCAGGCGAGGAGGAGCGTTCCAATGCCGGGCCAGGGGATGCACATTTTGGGCAGGAACCAGGTGGCGGCGTGGAGCGTCAGGAGGGCGGTGGAGAGGGCGAGCCAGACCGTGCGGGCGCGGCCGGTGGTGGCGGTGAGGCCGAGCAGGAGGAGCGGCCAGAGGAGGATGTGATTGTAGGGATAACGGTAGGCGGGGAGGAGGTAGTCGCCGATGACGATCCAGGCGCTGAGGGCCCACCAGAAACGCGGGGTGCCGGTTTGACCGCGGCGCATCAGGAGGAATCCTGACAAGGCGGTGAGGATGGCCCAGGTGCCGAGGAGAAGGGAGGGTTGGAGCTGGAAGGAGACGAGCTTGTAGAGGGAAGTGTCGGCAAAGGGGATGCGGGCAAATCCGCCGAGGGTGTCGAGTGGGATGCCCTCGATGATTTCGTTGGGGGAAAAACGGGCGGGCGGAAGTTTGGTTTGCTTCAGGTAAAGCCGGGCGTGGATGGCCATGGCTTTGAAATAGTTCTGCCAGATGGGAACGCCGGCGAGGAGGACGGGGAGCACAGCCCAAACAACGAGGCCGGTCCCGGTGGCGAGGAGGACGGTCGTTTTGCGCCGGGCGGCGCTGACCCCCAGCAGAATGCCGTAGGTGGGGCGCAGGAGGGTGAGCAGGGAAGCGGTCAGGCCTTCGAGCCACGGACCGCGTTTTCCGGCCTTTTGGCCCCAGTGGATCAGGGCGAGAAAGAGGGCGGCGTAGATGACGTAGGATTGGCCACGGTCCATGTGGAGCCGCCAATGGGGGCTGAGGCAGAAGAGGCAGGTGAGCAGGCCGCCCCACAACCAGTCGGCGCGGGGACTGCGCCGGGCCCAGGCATAAAAACCGAGACCAAGACTGGCATATTGGATCAGAAACCAGAGGCCCTGGGAGAGGCGGTAGTTGAGGTTTTTGAAGGGCAGAAAAGCGGTCAGGGTGACCGGAGTGACGGTGGTGTGGCTGACGGGGGACGACGGGGAATTAAAAAGATCACAGAAGCGGTCGTCTTCGGTGCGGGTCCATTTGTAGAAATAGGGGTCGCGGTGTTCGGAGGCAAGGCGGATGCCGGTGATGCGGTTCCTCAGGTCGATGCTGCCGCCCCGGGCGGTGTTGAGGGCATCCTGGACGAATCCCCAGACGGCGAGGAGGGCCACGATCATGAAGATCGTGAATACCGGGCTGGCAGAGGGTGGTTCGTCTGAGGATGGCATACCGTCAGCAAGACACAGCCGGGCAAGGGCGGCAAGGGGTGGACGAAGGTCCTGCTGGGATTCCCGTTTATGAAGGGATTTATGACCTTGGAAAACCTTGGCTCTGATAACTCAGCGGGAGCTTCGTCCACCCCGGCTGGCGGCTTAGCCTTTCTTTTTCAGACTGGTCAGATATTCGACGAGATCAACGAGCTGGGATTCCTCCATCACGGTGTGCAGGCCCGGCGTCATGAGGGAAACTCCGAGTGGGGTTTTGCTGGCGACGTTGGCTTTGGGCATTTTTTGCACCACGCCACCGGGAACCCGGAGGGCAAGTTCCTCGGCGGTATCGCTGGCAACCATGCCGATGAAGGTCTCGCCGGATTTGGTTTTCACTTCGAACCCCTCGAAGCCGAAGCTGATGCCGGCACTGGGATTGAGGATGGAATCATAGAGGGCTTCCTTGGCCAGTTTGCTGCCGATTTCCGAGAGGGCAGGACCGAAGTCGATGCCGGCGCCGTTCACTTGGTGGCAGGTGAAACAATAGGACATGAAGACCAGTTGGCCCTTGGCGGCATCGCCGGGGCGTTTGGCTAGTTCCGCGACGGGCGGCAGCGGCTTTTTGGCGGCCATCTGGAACAGGACCGCGGCTTCAGTGCGGATGGCTTCGTCCGTGGAAGTGGTCAGAGCGGTGCCGGCGGCGTCGCGGACATCGTCGGGCAGGGATTTGGCTCGGGCGGCTTCGAGCAGGGCTTTCTGCCCGGCGGCGCTGAGGCCGAGGGCTTTTACCGTGCGCAGCCTGACTTCCGGTACGGTGATTGGCGTGGTCACTGCAGTCAGAGCGAGGGCGACGGCTTCCTGACTGCCGACGTTGGCGAGGCTCTCCAGCAAGGCCCCGGCGGCTTCCGGAGCCAGATGGGTCAGGGATTTGCTGACGGTTTCCTGCTGGCCGAGTTTGAGGAGGAGTTTGACGGCTTCCCCGGCTTTCGGCGTGCCGGCCTGGTCCGTGGTGATTTTCAGTAGCGTGCCGGCCTGGGTGCCAATCCGGTATTTCTCAACGAGGGTGAAATATTCGTCACTGCCGGCGGTGGCGTCGAGGTAGCGGTTGATGGCTTCCTGTGTTTTCGGATTGGCCTTGGCGTAGTCGAAGGAACTGAGGCGCTGGACGGTCTGCACGATGCGTTTGTCGGCATCGGAGACTTCGGCGGCCGGCAGGGTGGCGGCGGTGAGGAGGAGGACGGCGGTGAGGGTGGTTCTCATGCGGGGCGGTTTGCGGTAGATGGGGGTGGCCTGTGCCATGGAAACTTCTCCGGGGCAACCCGGCTTGATGGTTTGAAGGAAGCAGGAACAGGGCACTGGAATAGCTCTTGAGGCAGGCCCGGCCGGGGTTTAGCTCGTGGAACGGTCCACCGTCTGCGCCTTCTGCCATGAAAGAACTTTTCCGCGAACGCGACTATACAAGGATTGGCTATTACCAATCAGTGTTGGAAGAGGCAGGCATCCCCACGCATGTCCGGAACAAGGATTTGGGGGGCTTGATGACGGAAATACCGATTCCGGAGTTTTTCCCGGCACTCTGTGTCGTCCATGACGAAGACCACCCCCGCGCCCTGCAGTTGCTGAAGGACCAGGCCGCGATGGATGCGGTCCAGTCCACTACTGAAGAGTGGAAGTGCACGAAATGCGGAGCTGGCAATCCTGGCAATTTTGAGGTGTGCTGGTCCTGCGGGGCCGATGGCGGCGGCGGGCGATGACCGGCCCCGGAGTTGGGGGCACGGACGTCTACTGCAGCAGGCTTTCCAGCGCTTTGTCTTTTTCGGCGGTGGGTTGATAATCGAAGGCGCGCATGAAGCGGTCCTTTTCAGCCTCGGGCAGGGTGTTGTCCTTGACGATTTTGGCGAGGAGGGCGGCGCTGGCTTTGGCGCGGCTGCGCCAGATGATGTCGCGGCCGCCGGGAGTGGTTTCCGGATGGGGGACGAGTTTCAGATAGGCGGCGAGGCGGGCATCCCACGAGAGATCGGCTCCGATGCCGAGGGCTTCGATCGCCCAGCGGTCTTTGCCATCGTGCTGGGAGGCGAGGGTGGCCCAGAGGGTATCTGCTTCCGGCGAGGTGTCAAAACGGAGGGCGAGGGCGGCTTCGCGGCGGACCGAAGCGGCGGGGTCTTTGGCGAGAGGGGAGACCAGCTTGGCTGGTGAGATGCCATGCTGGAGTCCGATGCGGATGCCGGTGACGCGGAGATCCTCGTTTTTGTCAGCGATGACACATTGGACGGTCGATTCAGCTTTGCCGGGCAGCTGGGCCAGCAGCCAAAGGGCGCGGGCCTGGAGATGGGCCTTGGGGGAGAGCGCGAGTTTTTCGAGAGCTGGAACGGCTTTTTCGCCCATCGCCTTGAGGGCTGTATAACCGAGGTAGCGGGCTTCCTCGTTGGGGCTGGAGAGCGCGGCGATGGCTCCTTCGGCGGTTTTCAGATCGAAGGATGGATTTTGATAGCCCTTGTGGCCTTCCGGGGTGACGCGGTAAATGCGGCCGCGGTCGAGATCGCCCATGGCATGGCCTCCGACACCGGGGTCATACCAGTCCGCGATGAGGAGCGAACCATCCGGGGCGACGCTGACGTCGGACGGCCGGAACCATTTGTCGCCGGTGCCGTCGAGGATCTTGACGGTATCGGCGAGGTAGCCGGCGCCTTGTTTTTTGACCGGATAGGCGCGGACGATGTTGGGGCCGGCGTCGCAGTGAATCATCTGGCCGCGGAAGATTTCAGGAAGCAGATCGCCTTCATAGACCACGATCCCGGTGGGACTGCCGCCGCCGGTGTGGAGGAGATTGGGGACGACGCCGGGGTCGGTCTGGTGCCAGTGACGGGTGACGATTTCCTCCTTGGTTTTGGCATCGCCTTTGGACCAGGCGGCATTGGTCAGCTCGTCTTTGAAGCCGTAGTTGCCGTAGGGCATGACGTAGTTGATGCGGACGCTCTGGTTGCCATCGTCGTCGTTGTCGCTCTGCCAGAGGGTGCCGAAGCTGTCGACGGCGACCTCCCAGTTGTTGCGGAAATTCCACGCGAGGGTCTCGACTTGGCTGCCGTCGGGGTTGCAGCGGAAGATCATGCCTTCGCGATAGGGTTTGCCCGAGCTGTCCACCATGTTGCCGGCCTGGTCTTTGATGGGCTGGCCATTTTTGTCCCTCAGTTGTTCGCCGGCGTTGCCGAAGTTGAAGTAGAATTTCCCGTCAGGGCCGAAGTGGAAGGCGTGGATGCCGTGGTCGTGCTGGGCTCCGGAGATCCCGCTGAAAAGCACTTCGCTGCGGTCGGCTTTGAGGTCGCCATTGTCATCGGTCAGGACGAAAACCTTGCCGCTGGCGGCGACGATGACACGATTTCCGAGGACAGTGATTCCATGCGGGGAGATGATGTCCTTGCCTTCGTAAAAGACCGTTTGGCGGTCGGCTTTCCCGTCCTTGTCAGTGTCTTCGAGGACGAGAATGCGGTCGCCGGAAGGTCGTTTTCCGTTGTGGCCGCGGTAGTTGACAATTTCGCCTACCCAGACGCGTCCGAGGTGGTCCACATCAATGGTCGAAGGGCTGAGCAGCATGGGCTCGGCGGCGAAGGTGTCCGCTTTCAAGCCGGCGCCGGCGGTGAGGCCAGCGAGGGCCGCTTCCGGTTCCAAAGCTCCGGCACCGCCGCCTCCGCCTGACTTCCGGGTCACGGCGGCGGGTGGGGCCTGGGTGTACACTTTGAATTCCACGGTAGTGCCGCCGCCCTGTTTTGTCCCGCCGTCGTCGAGGCCTCCGGTGGCTTCGAAGGCGGTGGTGCCTTCCGGCAGGTCAAATTCCAGAACGGATGGCGCGTGGACGCCGAATCCAAGAGCGGCAGGCTGTCCGTTGACCGACATCGGCTGACCGTTGGCGTTGGTATTCCGGCCTACTTGTCCCCAGCCGGTTTCGGATTTGACCGGGGTCAATTCCGTCAGTTTCTTTTCGCCGAAACTGCCTTTGAGCACAGGATTCACCCAGTTCGTCCAATCGCAGGCGAAGCCGTCGCCGCCATCGGTTACCACGAGGTAGAGTTTTTTCGCGCCGGTGAGATCCGCTTTGATTTCCACGGCGTGGCCGACCGTTTCCGGAGTCACCCGGTGGCTGGAATAAACCGGCTTCACGGGAGCGGCCGGCAACAGGGCGGGCAGGGAGACAAGGGTGAGGAGCAGAGGCAGCGTCGATTTCATGCGGATGGGAGCGGAAAAACAGGGGAGCTTGCAATAAACGGGTTACTCCGGGCCACGTATCGGGGAAAATACGGAAAATGACTCCACGAAATGGAAATTGGGGAGACAAACCCTGAGGCGGCAAGCGTTTTGCTTGGTGGCCCCGGAAAGAAAAATTTTCAGATTGTCTTTTTCCATATTTACTATTAATTACAGTAAATATTCTTCGCCCCGTTCTATTCAGCCAATGCTTTCCATGAAATCCCGCCTGCCCTTGATCTCCCTCGCCACTGTGGCCCTGACCACTCTGCTCGCCTCTGCCCAGAATCCTCTGCTGGGCCCTCCGGGACCGGTCCCGGCAGGTCCGGCAACCATCCCGGGAGAACCAATGGCAGCGCCCGCGAAAAAGGACGAGACGGATTTCCCCAAGCCCGACGAGGTGCTGAAGGGTTATGAAAAGGTCGTCTCCACGGCGGATGGGCGGAAGAGTTTTTACAACGTCTGGAGCCGGGGCAAGGACCAGCAACTCCTCGCGGAACTGCCCGCCGCTTATGCCAATCAACGGCACTATCTGGCCCTGACCGTGGCCAGCGGCGACGAATACGCCGGGCTCCAGGCGGGTGAGGTTTATTTCTACTGGAAAAACTATGGCAAGCGTCTGGCCATGGTCACTCCCAGCGTGGACATCCGTTCCACCGGCGACAAAGCGTCGCAGGATTCCATCAAACGCCTTTTCACGGACCGGGTGTTGCTGGATATCCCGATTCTGACCCAGGTACCGCAAGGCGGGCCGGTGATTGATCTGGATGAACTTGTGGTCCAGCACGCCGAGAAATTCTTTGGCGTGGAGGCCCGGGGATTGAACAAAGGCATCTACACCATCAAGAGCGCAAAGGCCTTCCCCAACAATATCGAAATCTCCGTGGAGGGTCCCACCGGGGACGGCAAACTCCGCACTTTCCACTACAGCTTCAGCCTGATCCCGGACAACACCGGCTACCAGCCCCGCCTTGCCGATGAGCGGATTGGTTATTTCACCACCAGTTATGCCGACTTCGGCAAATTCACCCCGGAGGAAACCCAGGTGCGGTTCATCAACCGCTGGCACCTTGAAAAGGCCGACCCTTCCCTGAAGCTCAGTCCGCCCAAAAATCCGGTCATCTTCTACGTCGAGCACACCACCCCGATCCGTTATCGCCGCTGGGTGCAGGAAGGTCTGATGATGTGGAACCGGGCGTTTGAAAAGGTGGGTCTGATCAATGCGGTGGAAGTGCGTTTCCAGGATGCCGCCAGCGGCGAGCACATGGAGAAGGACCCCGAGGACGTGAATTACAACTTCATCCGCTGGCTCGCCAATGGCCAGGGCACCGCCATCGGGCCCAGCCGGGTGCACCCCCTCACCGGCCAGATCCTCGATGCCGATATCATCCTGACCGATGGCTGGATCCGCCATTGGTGGAAGCAGTATAACGATGTCATTCCGCAGCTCGCCATGGATGGGGCCGGGCCGGAAATGCTGATGTGGCTGCATAGCAATCCCCAGTGGGATCCCCGGGTGCGCCTCGCCGCTCCGGAGTCGCGGGCCACGCTGGTGGACCGTATTTCCCGGGAGCCGATGCCGTTGCTGGGCGGGCATGCCATCGCGGCGGCCATGGCCAATGGTCCGTTGACCGGACGCACCGAATTCGATGGACTCGCCAACCGTTCCAGCCAGTTCAATGGGTTCTGTCAGGCGGCCAATTGGAAGGCGCACGGCGTGGCCTTGATGGACATGGCGCTGGTGCTTGCGGATGCCGCAGCGGATCCTGCGGAACAGATTGTGGATGGCATTCCGGAATCCTTCATCGGGCCGCTCCTCGCCGATCTGGTGGCCCACGAAGCCGGTCATACCCTCGGGCTGCGCCACAATTTCAAGGCTTCCAGCATCTTTGACTACAACGAAATCAACAGCGATGGCATGAAGGGCAAAAAAGCCTTCGCGGGATCGGTGATGGATTACATCCCGGTGAATGTCGTGGCCGGCAAGGACAAGCCGCAGGGCGATTACGGCATGCACTCCGTCGGGCCCTACGACGACTGGGCCATCGAATACGGCTACACGTTTGAAAAAGACCTGAAGCCGATCCTCGCCCGGGCCGCCGAGCCGCAGCTGATCTATGGCACGGACGAAGACACTGGCGGCCCTGATCCGCGCGCCCGCCGTTACGACTTCGGCAAGGACCCGCTGCTTTACGCCGAAAATCAGATCTCCCTGGCCAAGGCGACCCGCGCCAAGCTGCTCGATAAATTTGTGAAGGATGGTGACTCATGGTCCAAGGCCCGCCGTGGTTATCAACTGACTCTGCTCACCCAGGTGCAGGCGGTCACCATGATGGCCAACTGGCTGGGAGGTTCCTACGTGAACCGCGCCCGCAAGGGAGACCCCAATGCCACCGCGCCGGTCGTTCCGGTCGCTCCGGAAATGCAGCGCAAGGCGCTCGCCTTTGTGCTCGCCAATACCTTCAAGGACGACGCTTACGGTCTCACGCCGGAACTGCTGAAATTCCTCACCATCGATAAATGGTGGGACATGCAGAACCAGTTCGACGAGCCCACCTGGCCCGTCCACGACAAGGTGCTCGGCATCCAGGCGGCGGCGATGACCGCGCTGCTCAATCCGGTGACGCTGGCCCGCGTTTACGATAATGAATTCCGCACCATCGCCAACGAGGACGCGGTGACCCTGCCGGAAGTGCTCAAGACCGTTTACGATGCCGCGTGGAGTGAACTGGGCCAGATTGATCCGGCCAAAGCCTACAACGACCGGAATCCGCTCGTCAGCAGCCTGCGCCGCAATCTCCAGCGCGAGCATGTGGAACGCCTGATTGACCTCGCCAATAACAAACTGGGGAACAATCCGGCAGCCAAGCCCATCAGCGACCTTTCCGCCGGGCAACTGGCCGAACTGCGCGACCGCCTGACTGCCGGAGCCGCGCAGCAGAATCTTGATGCCTACACCCGCTCCCACTTCCGGGAAAACGCCGCCCGCATCACCAAGCTGCTGGATTCGAGGTACGTGATCGTGAATTAAAAGGAGTTCCGGCCGGCTGCGCTTTCCGCTGGCACCGCGGGATTGCCCGGGCCAGAGTGCCGGTTCCCCGCGCCCTGGACACAGCCCGGCCTGCGCAGTTCTCCTTCCTTCATGTTTGTCGATAATATCCGAATTCACGCCCACGCCGGCAATGGCGGCGACGGCTCCGCGCATTTTTACCGCGGCAAGTTCAACCCCAATGGCGGTCCTGATGGCGGCGATGGGGGGAAAGGCGGCGACATCATCGTCCGGGTGGATAGCAACACCAGCAATCTCAAAGCCTTTTTCTTCAATCCCAAAGTCAAAGCCCAGCATGGCGGCAATGGCACAGGCCGGCAGTGTTTTGGAAAATCCGCGCCGGATCTGGTCATTACCGTCCCCCCGGGCACGCTGATTTACCGCGATACCTCATGGTCGGCGGAGGCGCCCAATCCGACCGATCCGGCACCGTTGGATTTCGTCTCGCCGGAAGGCGGGGACTATGTGTTCGACAATGAAGCCGGGGATGAGGACATTTTTGAACCGGGCAGCGCCGGGGATGCCGCCGCCGAAGCCGCCAGCCGGAAGCGCACTCTGAAGCAGCGGCTGGATGAAGGGGTGGAGCTGGAACTGGTGGCCGACCTGACCGAAGTCGGCGAACAATTCACCCTCTGCAAAGGAGGCAAAGGAGGGCTGGGCAATGTCCACTTCAAATCCGCCACCCACCGCGCTCCCACGGAATTCACTCCAGGGGTCAAAGGTGAGGAAGGCATGTTCTATTTTGAACTCCGTCAAATCGCGGATGCCGGTCTGGTGGGTTTCCCCAATGCCGGGAAAAGTTCGTTGCTCGGCAAACTGAGCGCCGCCAAACCGAAAGTGGCGCCCTATCGGTTCACCACCCTGCACCCGATGGTCGGGGTGATCGAATACGAAGGCTACAAGCGGGTTACAGTGGCGGACATCCCCGGCCTGATTGAAGGCGCCCATGAAAACGTGGGGCTTGGTTTCGAATTTCTGCGGCACATCCTGCGCTGTCACCTGCTGCTCTTTGTGGTGGACATGGCGGGCACGGAGGTGCGCGATCCCTGTGAGGATGTGGCCACCCTGCGCCAGGAAATCTCCCTGTATGATCCCATCCTCGCCAAGCGCCCATGGCTGGTGATCGCCAATAAAATGGATTTGCCGGAAGCCGCCGAGAACCTGAAAAACTTCAAACAACGCTTCCCCAAAGTGAAGATCCTGCCGATTTCTGCGGAAACCGGCGAAGGGATCGAAGCGGTGCGGAAGGAGCTGTTCAAGCGGGTGCACGGGAAGGCCTGAACCCAGCCCCGGGCGTGCCAGGAATATGCTCATCGCCCTCCACAAACCCTACGATGTGTTGAGTCAGTTCACACCGGAAGCGGCCGGTCAGCGGACCCTCGCGGAGTTTGGCCTGCCGAAGGAAGTGTATCCGGTAGGGCGGCTGGACCGGGACTCGGAAGGACTCCTGCTTCTGACAAATGAACGGGGCCTGGTGGACCGCTTACTGAATCCCCGGCATGGGCATCCCCGCACCTACCAAGTTCTGGTGGAACGGGTGCCGGAGGACCCGGCGCTGGTTCAGCTGGCGCGGGGAGTGATCCTCGACGGCCGGGTGACGTTGCCTTGTCAGGCGTGCCGGATGGAGCCGGCTCCGGAGCATCCGCCCCGGGTGCCGCCGGTCAGATTCCGCAAAAATGTGCCCGACTGCTGGCTGGAGCTGACCCTGACAGAAGGCCGGAACCGTCAGGTTCGCCGCATGACCGCGGCAATCGGTCATCCAACCCTGCGGCTCATCCGCACGGCAATCGGCCGGTTTTCCGCCCCGGATTTGGTGGAGGGGTCGTGGAAAGAGCTCACCGCCCTTGAGCGGGAGCTTGTTTTCCAGGACAAATAACGGGCGCAGAAAATCCCCCAAGGAAAGTCATGCCGGAGCAACGCACCCCATGGCTGATGGGGTGAGGGAAGCTTATTTCTGCTTCGCTTCCTCCAGGGTGATGATGGTGTATTCCTCGGCGGATTTGCCGAGGGCTTTGATGGCACTGGCCTTGGTGATCTCGGCGGAGGTGGAGGCGATTTCGATTTTGGCGATGCCGGAGGCTTCCGCGGGGAGCAGTTTGACGGAAGTGACGCCAGGGAGTTGTTCGAGGGATTTTTTGACTTTCTTGGAGCAGGCCGAACAAGCCACTCCAGCGATTTCCCCCTTATAGAGATGGGTGGCCGCAGGATCGGCGGCCTGAGCGAAGGTGAGGCTGCCAAGCAGGGCGGTGAGGAGGGCGATGGTTTTCATTGTGGTGTTTTTGGGTTGAGTATTTCGATCTGAAATCAGGCGCCACTGGGATCAGGGCTTTGGTTCCGCAAGGAGGGTGAGAAGGTCCGCTTCAAGATTATCCTGCATGAGTTCGGCGACTTCCTCCTGAGGATGGAAGACCGAGTAGTAACCACGGACCCGGCTTTCCCGGTCTATCAGCACGATACGCAGGTCGTGTTCGAAGGTGTCGAGGGGATTGAGCCGTTCTTCGGGCGGAATGGGCTGGGCCGGAGTCAGGAGAAGTTGTTGGTCCATATAGTCCCAGATTTCCTGACGTTTGCCCGTCAGGAACCACCAGGGGTCGGTGGTTTTGAGACCGAGGCCGTCGGCATAGGCACTGAGGAATTCGGTGGTGTCGTGCTCGGGTAGAACCGCGATGCTGACCAGGTGGAAGTCGTCGCGCTGGCCGTACAGTTTGAAGAGTTTCTGCATCTCGCCGATCACGGCGGCACAGCCATGCGGGCAAACGGTGTAAACGTAGGCGCAGACCACGACTTTGCCGCGCAGTTCGGAGAGGCGGACCACGCGGCCGGTGCGCTCGGTGGCGGTGAGGTCTCCCGTGATGGTGCTGCGGACGGGAACATCCCGTTTCAGGACCGTGCGCTGCAGGGTCATGTTGTAAATGATGGCCGCCGCCACCGAACCGAGGATCACCACAATGAGGCCCCAGGGTGGCCGGCTCCGGGGAGCGGAAGGGGAGGGGTCGGACATGTGATGTTGGGGGGAAGGGCTAACGTGCGGGGAATGCGAGCAGTTCCGCCTCGGTCCACATGGAATTACGCTGGGGAGCGGCATTCCGGATGGTGGTGACCTCGGCGGGAGTGACAGGTCCGGCATTGTTCCCCATGGAGCGCCGCAGCCAGGTCAGTAAGGTTGAAATTTCTGCATCGGACAACGTGGCGGCATGACCCGGCATGAAGGGAGTGGCGGTGGCGAAGGGCTGGCCGTTCACCTTGACCGGACCCGCGATGCCATGAAGGACGACCCGGATGAGGCGGTCCGGGCGCGGGGCATTGACCCAGTCGGTGGCGGCCAGCGGTGGATAGAGCCGGGGTTTGCCGAGCCCCTCCGCTCCGTGACAGGAAAGGCAGGCGCGCTGGTAAATCGCCCGCGGCGCGGCGTCAGGCTCCACCGGTCCGGCGCGCCCTGCGGCTGGCAAACCAAGCGCCAGCAGCAGGGCCGCCGCGGATCCGGTGGAGGGGTGAGTTTTCAGGGAAGGAAACCGGTGGGGTGGGGCTGGGCTTATTTTTCGGAAGCTTTGAGGACCACGCCCTCGGGCCATTCGGCCCCGGCAGCGATCCATTTTTTCAGGAGTTCAATCTGGGCGGCTTCGGGGCGGGGCGCCTTGCCTTCCGGCGGCATGGCTTCGTCTTCCGCGGGGTCCAGCAGAAGCACTTTGATGAGGGCGCTGTCGCCGGGTTTGCCGGGGATGATGAGTTTAGTGTCCTTGCCACCCTTCATGGCCATTTCCTTGGTGTCCATGCGGAGCTTGCCTTTGACTTTGGCTTCGCAATGGCACTTCACGCAGGACGCTTCCAGGATGGGAGCGATTTCCTTGACGAAGTCAGGACCTTCCGCGCGGACGGAAGAGGCGAGGGCAGCGAGGCTGAGGAGGGTGATGATTGGTTTCATGGGTGGTGGAGGGACGATATGGGGTTCTGAAACGGGAAATAGCTGGAAAAAGAAGGATAAATCAAGCCATGCCTGCGATTCTTCGTTACGCAGACCGGACGCTGGTTGACGGGGGATGCGCTGTCCACTGAGGACCGCTCCGCGGTGGCTGGCACGGGGAGGGGCGGCGGCTTCAACGCTGCGCGCCACTCCGGGCGGGATTCGGTAAATGGTTTTGCTAACGGCGGCGGCGCAATACAGCCAGACCGCTCAGCGCGAGGAAGGCAAGGCCGCCCGGCTCGGGAACCGTCGTGAGTACCGCACGGTAGCCCTGGCGGTTGGCATCGGTGGCGGGAGCATTGCTTCCCAAGGCGATGGAATAGTCCCCGGCAGCGAGGGAAAGGGTGAGGCTGACGGATTCCAAGGTGCTGTTATCCAAATGCGCCACATACTGTGGATCGGCCCAACCGATGGCGCCGGTGTCGAGGGCATCGAATCCAGGCTTATTGTTGTAGGTGTGGTCCTGGGTCCCGGTTGTGTCGATGCCGCTGTAGAGAGTGAAGGAGGGGAAAAAGGAGGCGCTGAATCCGGTGGTGCGGGCGGGATCCCCGGCGCTGGGCCAGGCCACATTCAACTCCCGGCTGAGGGTCAGGGTGAAGGTGGCGGGATTGCTCAGGGAGAGCTTCAGCCAATCCGAGGTGTGGGTCCAGCCGACGGGATTTTCCCCGGAAACGAAGAGGCTGTTGTCTTCCCAGCTCCACGCTCCCACGTGGCGGATCACGGTGGCGGAGTCGTTGCCGCTGAGGCCGACTTCCCATTTGTAAGGGACGCCTTCGCCCGAAGTGATGGCATTCTCTGAGATCGTAGCGGCGGAGGCGGGCAGGGCGCTCAGGAGGAGGGCAAGGGCGGTGCGCCGGTGGCGCGATGTTTGGTTTCGGTTTGTTTTCATGGTAGGTTGTTTTGGGTTTTCCTTCATGGGGGAAAGGGATGGGATTTACCAGGTGCGCCGGAGCCGCATGAACTGCGGAGCGGGACCTGAAAGCGGGGAGATCACGATCTGACCGGTGCTGCTGGTGCTGGCCGGAGCGGTCAGCGGAGCCCAGGGCGCGGACGAAAGGGAGTTCGAGAATTCAGGATACCAGTCCTGGAAAAGGGCATCCCACGACAATGCCGGCGAACCACCGGAGAGGAGTATAACCAGTGCAGGAGGGGCTTCATCGGCATCTGGAATGCCGTCTTCGTCGCGGTCATGGCCGCGGGCGGAACCCAGGCCGGGGATGGTGGCGGTGAAGGTGAGGGCATCCCCGGGTTCCAGCAGGGAGAGCAGGACACTCCTGGTCACGGCGGTTTCGCTGCTCCGATCGGAGGTATAGCGGGCAAGGCCCTTGTTCCAAACCAACTGCCGGAGTTTTCCGCCGGTGGTTCCCCTGACAATGAGGTCATTCTCGGAAGTGTTGGCACGCGCTTCGAGCAGATTCAGATCTGATTCGGCAGGACTGCCCGGGGCGGGAAATCCGCTGACAGTGCGGCTGTATCCAGTAGCCGGGGCGGTGCCGGTATCGAAGGAGAGGAGAAATGCCCTGACATCCTGGAACTCCTGGACGGTGGAGAGATCATCCAGCACATAAGGATGGCCAATCGGCAGGCCAGCAGCAGTGCCAGTGCCGTCCTTGAGCAGGCCGAAACCCGTAATCGTCTGCGTTCCGGCGCCCGTGCTGAAGGAGGCGCGTTGATACACCGTGCGCAGCGGCGGCGTCTTGACCGGCTGGCTGGAGCCGACCTCCTGCATCAGATCGATGTTGTCATCCGACCCGGTGGGCAGGATGTGACAGATGGCGCAGTGGGATTTGGTATGATTCAGAAACAGCAGACGGCCAGTGTTGGCGTTTCCGCTTTGCAGCGCGGTGGGCCGGGTGTTGTCCAGATTGCGGTTCGGATTGGGGTGGTGTTTGAGACTGAGCAGATAGGCCTGGAGATTAATGATGTCGTCCGGATGAATCAGATTGCCGCCCATCAGGTCGCGGAAGGTGGGATTGAAATCTGCCAGCGTGGCCCGGTCGCCCCGCCAGTGAAGTTTTTGGGCCGGTTGGAGCCCTCTCAGGGTCTGGGTGACCAGGGGACCCTTCATGGGGTGCATGACGCGGTCGCGCACCGTCAGGTCATGAATCGATAGATTTTGTCCCGGCACCGTGACGAGGTTGCCACCGGGATCGCCGAGGTCCCAGGCGAGACCGTCGGTGTCGGCGTCCAGGTGGCAGGAGGCGCAGGAGCTGGTGCCATTGCCCGAGAGGCGGGCGTCGTAAAGGTGGCCGCGGCCTGATTTGATATGGGGCGGCGTCGGATCGTGGCTGCCGGCCGGAACTTCCGTCAGGACAGAGGCGGAGGCAGGGTCAACGATGCTGATGGTGTTCGACAGTTTATTGAGGACGTAAAGACGGCTTCCGGCGGGGTTGAAGGCAAGTCCGCGCGGGCCGCGCATGAATCGGCTGTCATTGGCTTCCGTGCTGCCTGGAGGCAGAGGCAGGCGCACGTCCACGCGGGCCTCGACGGTGCCGTCAGGAGCGAGTTTGGCGACGCGGTCGGAGTTGAAAGCAGCCACCCAGGCGGCGGTTCCATCGGGTTGGAAAACCAAAGCGGTGGGCTGGGCGAGGGAAGTGGCCGAAGCGGCCGGATTGGGCAAGGTGGCGTAGTCAACGCCCGGATTAAGGTCGTGAATCGTCGTGGTGCCGGCGGGCAGGGCGATGCGGGTGATGCGATGGTCCACGAAATGGCCCTTCAGCGTGGGCTCAAAGCGGATCAGGTTCAGGGATTCAGAGTTGGGGACCCAGAGCTCGCCGGTGAGGGGGTGCAATGCGGCATCGAACAGATGGGTGCCCACGCCTCCGAACCAGCGGACCACGTTATGACTGTCGACGGAGATTTCCGCGACATCATGGTCGAGGACGGTGTAGTTGATGCGTGGGTCGCTGGCGGGGACGATCAGGGCGGTTTTCGGCGCGGCGGGCAGCGCGGGGTTGGTGGGCGCGGGAGGAGCGGGGGCTGCCGCGGCGGGCAGGATGGTGGTCTGATTGCCGGAAAGCAGACAGGTGACGTAGAGGAAACTGCCGTCACTGCTAACGGTGAGTGAACGCGGATAATTGCCTTCCAGCGGGATGACTGCGGTCTCGGTGCGGGTGGCGGCATCGAAGACCCGGATCTGGTTATTCCGGGCACAGGAGATGAAGGCTTTATTGCCCGCAAAGACGACATCGGCCGGCTCGTCGGCGGCGCGCACGGTTTCCACCACCACGCGCCGGGGGACATTGACGATGGAGACGCTGTCCGAAACTTCGTTGACGACCCAGACTTCCTCATTGCTGTGGGCGCGGACCGAAATGGGTTCGAGGCCGACCGGGATTTCCGCGATGAGCAACGGGGCGTGGCGAGCCGGATTGGAAATGTCGAACACTGACAGGCGGCCATCCGGCGTGTTGACAGCGAAGAGCAGGGTGCCGTCGGGAGAGACGGTGATAGGATGGGTTTGGCGTCCTTCAAAGTGCTGGTGTGGCACGGCGGCGCGGGCGGCTCCGGGCACCGCCAGTGCGGCAAGGCAATAGATTTTGAATTCCCGAAACGGGCGATCAGCCCAATGCCGGAACTGACTGATGATTCTCTGGAGGCTGGTCATGTGGTGATAGGCTAGAACATCCAGAGCACCCCGGCGCGGAGGGTGGCATCCGGGCTGACGGACGTGAGGCCGGTGCCCACGCCGACCTTCAGCAACACGTGGTGCATGGGCTCCCAGAAGACGGCGCCGAGCACTTCCTGATAGCCTTGGGAGTCGAAGTCCCCCAGCGCTTCCACGCCGACGGCCAAGCCCGGGCGGAAGCGGTGCCGCACGCCAATCGCGTAACCCCACGCGGCGGATCCGCCTTCCGGCAGGACGCTGATGAGGTTTCCGACAAGGAGCGTGTCAGGGGTGACGTCCGCTTCGAAAATCAGGCGGGCGGTGAAAAGATTGTCATCGTGATTGTGGATGCTGCCGGTGTGGGAATGACCGGATTCCGCAGGATCATGACTGGCGTGATCATGGGCTTCCGCGGTGGGTTTGGGCTTTGGTTTGGGCTTGACGGGAGCAGGGGCGGACGGGGTAACCGCCGCTGGAGTTTGAGCAGCAGCATTGACGGCATTTTCAGCTTCGATGGCAGCGAGCTCCTCCGGGGTCAGCGCATCGGGGCCAAGATCGACCCCGGGTTGACTGACGGGCGGCGTGCCGTGATCGTGTGTGCTGTGGTCATGCCCGGCCACGGCGCTGGTATTGGTGGAGCTATGCGTGGTTTGGCTGGCAGAGTCGTCGTGCACGTGGGCCACGGTGCCGCCTGACAAATCCGTGGTGCTGTGGGAATGGCTGCTGCCGCCGCCGCCTTCGGCAAATTGATAAGCGACCGCAAGCCCGAAGCGGATGGGGAGTTTCAGGTCGGGTGGAGTGAGGTCGAATTGGAAGCCCGGTTCGATGGAGCGGTAAGCCCAGCTGTCTCCGGCTTCGTCCGCGAAGTCGGCCCGCAGATTGAAGGCGGTGCGGGGCAGAATGCCAAGGCTGAGGCTGGGGGAGAGACCGATGGAGTCGTCCGTGCCTTCATCGATGAAGCTGAACTGGCCTTGCAGGATGCCATGCAGCGGCTTCTGCACCTGGGCATCATAAAGCAGGAAAAACTCTTGGCCATGATGGCCGCGGGCCGCAGGGCACAGCAGGAGACAAGCCGCGGCCGTGGCCGCAGGAAGGAATGATTTCATAGCAGAAAAAGCAATAGGAGTGGAGCCGGACGCGGAAGCGCCCGGCAGGAAAAACGGGGAAGCAGACAGGCAGGGCCGGGAAAACCCACCGCCGTAGAAACTGTCCAGGAATAGCCCCAGACCCCGGGAACATGGGGCCGCGATGAAGCGGATCAGGTCCGCTGGAAAGCCAGTCAGGAGCGCGGGATCCAAGGGATCTGCCCAGCACAAAGCGGGGCGGGAGAAACCACTATCCGGACGGCCCAACGTGAGGGACGGCTACGGGTAGATGGGTGGATCCTTTTTTTGACTGGAGGGTCTCAGGCCATGCTCACTCGTGGAGGAGGCACCGGCGGAGCATAGCTCCGGGTGAACCCGCGCATGGCTGAATCGATGGCTGGCGCGGGAGATTTGAGGTGGACGGCAGCCAGTGCTTTCACGACCAGATCCTCAGAGCGCAGCATGTCCTTCAGCTTGAGCTTGGTGATCAGGCCGTCAGGGGCAACGGGTTGTTGTTCCCGCCCGGATGGTGTGACTTCCTTGAGCGCAGTGCAAAGCGGGCAAGGGTGCTCTCCATCAAAGGTGGACTCCACGGCAGCCGCGACACCGCTCTCGGCAGTGCGGGAGACGATCATTCCCGTCCAGGCCACCACCTGAAGCATGGCCACATCGCCGCCCAGCAGACGCAGGGCGAGGAGGGACATGAGAATCAGGCGGAAAATAGCCACGTAGCATGATGCATCCCAGTTGCCATAAGTTGCAAGTGATTTGTCCGGCCCGGCGGCCACAGGGCTTGAACCGGCTGGCCATGAAGGATAGGGTCGGGCCTTCATGAGCAAGCAGCAGGGGATTCTTTACGAGCAGGTGGCCGGGAAAATCACGGCGCTTCTGGAAGCCGGGGTGCTGCGGCCCGGGGACCGGATTCCTTCGGTGCGGCGGGCCATGGAGCAGCATGGGGTGTCCCTTTCTACCGTGGTGCAGGCCTATTTGCTGTTGGAGAACGAGGGCCTGATCGAGGCGCGGCCCCGGTCCGGGTATTTCGTCAGGATGGGAGCTCGCCGGAAACCGGAAGAGCCGCGTTCCACCCGCCCCGGGAAGGCAGTCACGGTGGTGGGCGTGGGGGCTTTGCAGGCGCGGTTGTTTGAACAGGCGAGGCATCCTGACATTGTCCCGATGGGCGCGGCTTCGCCGGGGCCTGACTTGTTTCCGGGGGAGAAATTGAGCCGCATCATGGCATCGGTGAGCCGGCGGATGGGGGGCCGGGGATTGAGTTATGACATGCCGCCAGGGTCGGAGGCGCTGCGGCGGCAGATTGCCCGGCGGTCGCTGGACTGGGGATCCGATCTCACTCCTGACGATTTGATCACGACCTGCGGCGGCACCGAGGCACTGATGTTATGCCTGCGGGCGGTGACGAAACCGGGGGATGTGGTGGCGGTGGAGTCCCCCACGTATTTTTGCGTGCTGCAGGCGATTGAGGAATTGGGACTGAAAGCCTTGGAAATCCCGATGCATCCCCGCGATGGCATGGACGTGGAGGCCTTGGAGCGGGCGGTGGCCACCCGCCGCATCGCGGCCTGTGTGGCCGTACCGAACTTCAACAATCCGCTGGGATCGCTGATGCCGGATGCCCGGAAACAACGGCTGCTGGAAATCCTGACAGCGCGGGGGATTCCCCTGATTGAGGATGATATTTATGGAGACCTGCATTTCGGGCCGCAGCGGCCGAGGGTGGTGCAGTCGTGGGACCGGCAGGGGCTGGTGATGCTGTGCGGCTCGTTCTCCAAAACGCTGGCTCCGGGCTACCGGGTGGGGTGGGTGGCGCCGGGACGGTTTTACGCGAAGGTCATGGCTTTGAAATTGACCAGTACCCTGGCGACCGGCACGCTGCCGCAGGCCGCCATCGCGGAGTTCGTGGCCAATGGAGGTTATGATCATTACCTGCGGACGGTGCGGCAGACCTATGCGAAACAGGTGCGGCAGGTGAGCGATGCGGTGGCGGCGTCGTTTCCGTCCGGCGTGAAGATGACGCGACCCTCCGGCGGATTTGTGTTATGGGTGGAATTGCCGCCGGCAGTGCGGGCGCTGGAACTCCAGGACCGGGCCTTGGCGGAAGGGATCAGTGTGGCCCCGGGGCCGATGTTTTCCGCCCGTCAGGGATTCGGAAATTTCATCCGGCTGAACTGCGGGCATCCCTGGAATGCGCGGCTGGAACGGGCGGTGGCCACCCTGGGGGTGCTGGTGCGGAAAATGAGCTGAAACGGCGGGAAATCTGTTTCGCTGGAGAATGGGCTGATCTGTATCTGGTGGAAACCGGAGGCGGGCCCATGGTGAGGAATGAACGATCCCAGCCTTCGCGACACTGCCTTTCTGGTCTTCCGTATTTTCTGTGGGTTTGGCCTGGGGGCCAGCCTGCTGGGGGGACTGTATCTTTACCGGAACTTCGACCGGTTCCTCGGAGTCGATCCCGAAGTGCCCAGCGAGAGCCGGGGCGCCCGCGGATATACCCGGATGCAGGTCGTCGCGGTATGGCTGCATCTCGTGGTATTTTTCGGCATGGGCGTGCTGCTGCTGCACTAGCGCTCCGTCTTTCAGGGATCCAGGGGATGCTCTTCCATCTGCGCCCGCAGGCGGAAGAATCCGGTGGGATTCTGCATGCCGGGCAGGGTGACACGATACTGCCGGTGCCCGCCTAATTCATGCACCGTATCCGTCAGGGTTGCACCTTCCGCCAGCCAAGCGAGGTTATAGTAGAGGTCGTTCAGGCGGGCCAGGGGAATCCACGGCGCCGCGTTCAGGGCGGACGTGGTTTCCAGCAGAAGCACGGCATCCTCCCCGTATCCAGTCCTCGCGCCGAAGTCGATCACCCAGCCGGAATCCGTTTCCGTCAGGGTCAGCGGGGCGGAGGATTCGGAGGCGACGGGACTCCGATTGAGTGTGTATTCCAGGAGGTTCGCCAGGTGATCCCCATCTCCATCCGAGAGAGGAAGGCTGGCGGTATTGCTGGCGCCGCCGCCAAACTGGGCGGCCCGCCAAACATCAAATCCACGGCTGGGTTGGATTGTGATAGCGATAGGGGCAGGGAGTGACCAGCCATCCTTGTCCCGGACGCGGTAGGTGAAGGAGACCGCCCCGAAAAAGCCGGAAGGGGGCGCCATCGTAAAGTGCCCGGTCTCCTTTTGGAAGTTCACCGGACCAAGGGGAGATCCCCCAATTTCCACCTCCAGGATTGGGTCGTAGGGGACGCCAGCCTCGGAGAGGAGACCATCGTTCGTGTAGGCACTTCCGCCGATGAGGTGGGAGTCCACCGGCGTTGCCGTCCCCGGCACGGTGTAGCTGTCGGCCTGGAGGAGCGGAACCTGGCCACTGTCGGCGACTTGGATGGAAACATAGACCGGGGGAGCAATGGGGCCGGCCGTGATCTGAGTGATGCGCAGCCCGAGGTCCGAGGAGGCCGCTTGGACATTATGCAGCGAAATGGCCACGGTGTTGGAACCGGTGAGGAGCTGCGCGTTGGGGAAATATGCCCGGCGGAGCTGGGTTTCCTCCTCTGCATCGAGTACCGTGGAGGCGAAGAGGCGGTAGGTGTCAGGAGCGGTAAAGAATGGGCTGCCGGCGGTTTTATCGAACCTCCCAATCCCAATTCCATTCAGGTAAAAGATGGCCGCATCGTCACAATTGAATTCGATGCCGACCCCAGCCGCCGGAGGATCGCCAATGGAAAAGGTGGTGCGGAAATAGGCGGTGTAACGGTTGCCGCTGGCGGGGGTGTTCAGGGTGGTTTGGAGCGGGACGCCGTTGCCGCTTCCCATGATGCCATAGCCCATCAGTCCGGTGCCGTTCTGCCACAGGGCATCATCGAAGGAGGGTTGCATCCAGTTGGTCTGAAAGCCAGGAATGGTCACGCCGGGATCCTGACCGGTGTTGGGGTTCAACCATTTCCAGACGTTGTTTTCAGGCAGCTTGAAATGGCTGGTTCCGCTGGCAGTGTAGGCGAAATAGTCGGTGCCCGTAAAGTTCGGCGGCGGGGTGTAGCGGAACGTCCCATCGGCCTGCCACTCCACGGTCCCAAAACGGGCCGGCCTCCCGGGAATCACGGAAGGGATTCCTGAACTGTCATTGGCCAGGACATTACGGGACGGATCAAAATCCAACGTCAGCCCCTGAAGGGCAGAATAACTGTCAGGCACGTGCGGGGCGGGAGGGAAGTCGTCGATGGAGACAAGGGTGGAAACGGACAGTCCTCCCATATCCACGATGATCTGCAATTGCTCCACGTCCTCGACCAGTGAATCCGCCAGAATGGTGAGAGGGATGGGGATGATAGAGCTGCCCGGGGGCATGGGCAGGATGCCGCTGGTGGTCAGGACTGCATCTGCGGCGGTGGCGCTGCCGGCGATGATGCGGTATCGGGCATTGAAGGCCGCCGATGAAGGCCGGGTCATCCGGAACGGAATGGAATAAGTGGCGCTGCCGCTGGCGGGCTCCGGCACGAACCGCGGGGTGGACGGGGCAGCCGCAGTGAGGGGGGAATCTGTGATCGTGGATGTCAGGACGGGACTGGAGCCTGCCCCGGACACTTGTCCGTAGGTCGGGGTGCCAAATTCCAACAGCACGGTTTCCGCGGGCTCCGTCAGGGCATCCGGCAACAAGGGCACCGCGAGATACGCAGCGCTGCTTCCTGCGGGGATGGTGACTGTGCCTTGAACGGACCGGTAATCGACCTCCGGCGTGGCGGTGCCTCCGGGGATGGTCTTGAAGGGAATCACGATATCCACCGGGGCCGGCAAGCCGGGCGTGCCCAACGTAACCGTCGCCACCCGTTCCTTGTCGGCCCATTCCAACCAATTGTTATCAGCCCGGGCCATCACCCGGTAAGTGTCTTCATCCACCAATCTGGTGGAAAGCCCGGCTTCCGAAATAAGGAAGAATCCGCTCGAATAGAAAGAGGACTCAGATGATTCCAGCAGAATTCCACTTTCCAGTTGACCGGAGAGGGGGGAGGGATTGGCAGAGATCCAACGTTGAGCCATGGGGCCGGCGTCAGCATACAGCCCGAAATCGGTGAGGATCAATCCCCGGTCGATCGAACGGGTTTGCCGGTCCGGAATGATTTGTTCCAGTTGCCAGGTCCCGTCGGCTTGCCGCCGGTAGATCGTGGAGGATTTCGGAGTCATGGTGTTGGAAATCACCAGCAGGCTTCCGGCGAGGTAAAATTCCCGGCTCGAAGCGTTTAGAATCAACGGGCTGCCAGCGGCTTCCCATGGCCTCAGGGCATTGGCACGGCGGCTGTAGAAATGGAATTCCGCGGTCTCAGGATTGCTGTGATCGAGGCTGACCGCCAGGTGGCCGTCCTCCAGCCGTGCCTGTAGGACCCGGGCCGTTCCCACGAAAAGGTTTTGAATGTCGTTCCAATCCCCGTTCCCCCGGTTCACGAGGAGAAGATTTGAGCCCGTGGGCACGAGGAGGGTCTCTCCGTCAAAAAAGGAGGCGTCGGTATAAAAGACAGAGGCGGGCAGGGTGGAGGAGGTGGCCTCCATCCCCCAGTTTCCGGGCCCTCCGGCATTTTCCGCATAGAACCAGGCGGTCCCGCTGTGGGCATAAAAAACCATCCTCCCCTGACGCAGCTGGAGGGTCCCCTCGGGCCATTCCGTTAGGTCTGGCGGAGGCGGCAGGAGGCGCCTGGCCCATCCTCCCGGCTCCGCAGCAGAGCGCTGGTAGAGGTGCAGCACCCTGGCCGGTCCTTTTTCCAAAGCGGCAATGGTCCGGCCATCGCTGGAGGAATGCTCGATCCTATAGCTGGAGCCCTGGGGGAGCTGGTAGTGATGGCGCAGGGAAAAGCTGGCGGCGATGGCCCCGGCAGGGAGTTCGATGATGACGCTGCCGTTTTTTACTTTTTCAGACAACCCATCGCTGGTCACGGACCATGGGAAGGAGAGCGTCTGGGCAGAGGGGGCGGTGAGTTGACCACTGGCCGCCGGCCAGTCTACGCCAGGTTGCGCAAATTGCCCGCTGTCAGGACTGCCGTCGTAGGAGGAATAGCCGATCGTCCCCATTTTCCAGCCGATGGTGAGCGGTTGGGTTTGGGGAAAGAGCTGCACCTGGGCAGGTGCCGCCGGGAGATCTTCATACAGTATCCGCGCCGGGGCGTTCACCACGGCGGGACGGTTGGTATTCCGGATCCGCACCGCCACGGACGCGGCGTCCCATTGCGCTCCGTTAGCCGAAGTGAGGGTGACCGCAAATGACTCTGCCGGCTCCACCACCGTATCCGGCAGGATGGAGATCTCGAAAACCGCAGAGTCCTGGCCTGCCGGAATGACGAGGGAACCGGTCGAGGCGAGATAGTCCTGGCCTGCGGTGGCTGTTTCGTCGGCGGTGGCCCAGGTGATGGTCACCCCCACGGCACTCCTTTGGGACAACTTCACGGTGACGGGTACTACCCGGCTGGAATTGAGGGGTTCGTCCACCGGCTGCGCTTCCAGATGAACGCTGGGCAGATCATCGTCATGAATCTGGACCGTGGCTCCGGGAAAGGATCCTGCCAAGCCCGATTTGCCGGTAAAAAGAAGAGCCGCGGTCAACATATCCCGTCCAGCTTGCACGAGGATATTGCCGAAGAAGTCAGTGGTTTGAGGGACGGGAGCGGTAAAATATCCGGCGTAACTCCAAGCGTTGCCGGTGGGCTCGCGCAGAAAGCGGTGGATACGTCCGGGATTAGAGGGGGTGGTGACACTTCCTCCGAGCCAGTCCGCCATCAGGGCCATGCCGCCCCGCATCAGGGTGCTATAGCGGGAAGCTGCAAAGGAACTGCCGGGAACCTTGAGCAAGGACGTGCGCCCCCAGGACCCGGCACCGCCTTCGTTTCTCGCATGGATGCCAGGCGTGCCGGCATCCGGTCCACTGCTGGGAGTGGCCAACAAATGATCTCCTTCCAGAGAAAGGGGAACGGTCAATCCCGGCAAATACGCCACTTCTTTCCAACGGCTCAGGTCCGGCGTGGAGGCTTCAAAGATCCGAACCACCGTGTACGTCGCCACCGCAAGGCGGCGTCCGGCCAGCGCCATGGCGACGACGCCTTCATCATTGTTGGGAATGCGGCCCAGCCGAAGCGATCCCCGGAACCGGGCTGGCCCAGCCAGGGAGAGTTGATAGAAATTCACCACATAGCCTTCTGCGATCACGACAATATCCCCTGACATTGTAATGATATTGGCCCATTCATTCGGGGCAGGGAAGGGGAACCCGGCGTAGTTGTTCCAGACCAGCGTGCTGGGTGCTATCGGGGTTTTTTCAGAAAACGCGCTGCCATAACGCCCGGAAGGAAACTCCAGCGAGGGACGGCTGCTGAAACTGTAGGCCAGCCATGGGCCGGAAAGGCTGTAAGAAAGATGCGTGTCTGGCGGAGGGGTGATGGGGGGATTCAAATACCGCAGGCCATTCCACTGATCGCCGTTCCTCTCGCCCATAAGATTTCCCACGAACCAATTGCCTTCGCTCAGGCCGGCCTGTGCCCCCGTCCAAGCCGCTGAATTCCCAGGAGGCAAGGAAAGGGCTGTCAACGCAGGGGCGGGGGCCGACCCCTCGGGCCAGACGATGAGGGAAAAACTTTCCGTCCCCTCCTGCCAGGAATCGGCAACCAGTGGAACGCTGACCGTGGCCGAGGATTGACCGGCGGGAATAGTCACGCTGCCATGGGCAGGCAGATAATCCTCTAGTTCCCGCGCGGTGTCGGAGGCGGTGGTGTATTGATAGGAAGTGTCCACCGCAGCCACCGGGGAGAGGGTGAGGGTGAACACCGCCTCGCCCGGAACAGCCGGAAGGTTTCCTTCCACCACCGGAGCGGCCGAGACCGTGAGCGCCGCCCCGGACGGAGTGGCCATGCCAGCCAGCACGCAAACCGCGAGAGAGGCAAGGAGAGCGCGTTTTCCCCTCGGGGGATGAAGTGGAAAGAACGTCATATAACAGGGAGGTTTAATTTGCGGCAAGCGCAGTCCCGGATGGTCAGGCAGCTGGCGTGTCAGGTTTATGCGGATTTGTCCTGGAGTGCAAGATAATGTTATAGCGGATCCTGTGGCCCGATCAGTCCGCCTTCCGCTTAACCAGCACGCGCACCGCCGGGGCGGAGGGCGGGCGGGCCGGGTCCGCACCCCACAAAAAAGCCGCAGGAATTGCTCCCTGCGGCTTTTGGAAGGATAGGGAGCGCGAAGGCTCCGGGAAGATTATTTCTTGCCCTTTTTCTTGGCTTTCGGATCGACCACGGCGGCCACGACTTCGACCACGCGGGGAGCGGCGACGAGCATGAGGACGACGTCGGCGCCGAGGTGGGTGACGACGCCGGCGGGCAGGACGAGTTCCTTGGTGTGGAGGGCTCCGCCGATTTCGACGTCGCTGATGTCGAGATGGATGGCTTCAGGAAGATCCTTGGGCAGACAGATGATAGCGAGTTTGTGGACGAGGTGTTCGACCAAGCCACCGGCCTTGGCACCGACGCATTCGCCGGTGAGTTCCAGAGGGACGGTGGAGTGGATCACTTCATCTTCGCGGATGGCGTGGAAATCGACGTGCAGGATGTTGCCGTTGAGCGGGTTGTGCTGAACGTCCTGGATGATCGCGAGTTTGGTTTCCTTGGTGTCTTCGATGGTGAGATCGACGAGGATGTGCTCGGAAACGCTGCGGTGCAGCACGGTTTCCACTTCCTTGCGGTTGAGCCGGACGTTGGTGGCGGTCACGCCTTTGCCGTAAACGACGCCGGGGATGAGTCCTTCAGCGCGGAGGGAAGTGAGGGCGCCACTGCCGCTGCGTTTGCGGGTGTGGGCGGTGAGTGCGTGAGTCTTGGCCATGATATGATGAGTCTGATTGGAGCTTGATATGGGAGACGCTGTGGAGGCGGGTAAGGCGGTTCTGCGGTGAGAAAAGCTTTACTGCCAGGCAGCGGATACGCCTTGGCCCGGACTGGGAAAAGGGGCGGGATTTTAAGCGAGGTTGGCCCGCTGTCAATGGGGAGGCCTTTTTATGATCCGGCGCCACCGGAGCCCGCTATTTGGTCAAGGTGAGCTGGGTTTTGAAAAGGGGAGCGGCTTTGCGGGCCGATTTCTGGACCCCCCAGCCGAGAGCGGTGATGACAAAAAGCCAGGCGAAGATGAGTTTCATGCGGGGGGAATCAGGCGGGGAGGTGGTGCTTGGCGGCGACGGGACGGACGAGGAGATTGGAGAGGAGACCGATCAGGAGGAGACCGACCATGAGGTAGAAGATGGGATTGTAGGCGTGGGCGGGGTCGATGCCGGCATCCTTGCGGGCTTTGGAGATGCGGTCCACCAGCTGCGGTCCGAGAATGGCGGCCATGCTCCAGGCGGTGATGAGGCGGCCGTGGATGGCCCCAACCTGGTAGCTCCCAAACAAGTCCCGCAGGTAGGCGGGGATGGTGGCGAATCCGCCGCCGTACATGGTGAGGATGAGCCCGGTGACGACGACAAACAGGGTGACATTCCCCTGGCCCTGAATCCAGGGAACGCTGGCGTAGAGCAGGGCTCCGAGGACGAAATAGATCACATAGATGCCTTTGCGGCCGGTGAGGTCGGAGATGGAGGACCAGAGAAAGCGTCCGCCGAGATTGCACAGGGAAAGCAGGCCCACGTAACCGGCCGCTGCCGCGGGGGTAACCTTGAACATGTCCTGAATCATGGGGGAGGCTTGGCCGAGGATGCCGATGCCGGCGCTGACATTCATGCAGAGGACACACCAGAGCAGCCAGAACTGGGGCGTGCGCCAGGCGGTATCGACGGCGACATTGGCTGTGGTGACCAGTTTGCTGTGATTGACCTGCGGCACCCAGCCGGCAGGTTTCCAATCAGCGGGCGGCACGCGGATAAGCCAGGCGCCGAGCGCCATGGATAGGGCATACAGGCCAGCCATGACGAGGAGGGCTTCCGAAGCGCCGGCACCCGGGTAGGGGCTGGTGGCTTTAAAATGATTCATCAATTCTTCGGCCAGCGGACTGCCGATCAACGCCCCGCCGCCGAAACCCATGATGGCCATGCCCGTGGCCATGCCGGGGCGGTCGGGGAACCACTTCATCAGTGTGGAAACAGGCGCGATATAACCAAGTCCCAGTCCAATCCCGCCGATCAGGCCATACCCGGCGTAGAGGAGCCACAGTTGATGGGTGCGCACGGCCACTGCCGAGATCAGCAGGCCGGAGCAAAAGCAGAGCAGGGAGGCCAGCATGGTCTTCCGCGGGCCGCTGCGCTCGACCCATTTGCCGAAAATGGCCGCTGAGAGGCCGAGCAGGGCGAGGGCGATGCTGTAGGAAACGCCGATCTCGGCTTCGCTCCAGCCGCTGGTGGCGAGCGGCTTTTTGAACACGCTGAAACCATACACCTGGCCAATGCACATGTGCACGGCGATGGCGGCGGGGGGGACCAGCCAGCGGTTGAATCCGGCGGGGGCGATGGTGCTGGCGCGGTCTAGCATGTGATGGGCGGAAGGGGCTATTTGGCCTTGGCAGGGCTGGCGGGTTTGGGTTCGCCGGTACCGAGTTTGAGGGTGGGAGCGGTGGCGGTATCGCTGATTTCGAGGGCGATCCAGTGCCCGTTCAGGGCATGCGCGGGGAAACCGCAGGCGAGGGCGTAGTCGCCTGCTTCATCCGCCACAAAGGTGAAAGTGGCGGCGCCGTAGGCCAGGCCCTTCAGGAAATCAGGCACCGCCGCTCCCTTGAAGTAGGGTTCAGGCATCTGGATTTTTTTGAGCGAGTCCTTTTCGACGACCAGCAGGCTGTGCGGGATGGGGCTGGGATTGATGTATTTCACGCTGACCTTCCAATCCTTCGGGATCGTGTAGGTGGCATTTCCCTTGGCATAGCCGTTGAAATTCATGCCGTAGTTTTCGTCATTCCAGACGGCGACCACGATGAGTTCCACGCTTTTCGGTTCTGCGCCGAGGCGGAGAAAATCGGCTTCCGTGAGGCCCTTGACCAACTCCATCTTCCGTCCGGCGCTGGCAATGCCGGCGGCGGCGTCCTGATGGTGATGGGGATCTTTGGCATCCGTTGGTGGAGGCGTGGGGGCGGCAGGCTCCTGGGCGTGCAGGGAGGCGGCGGAGAGAGGGAGAAGGAGGAGGCGGAGGAACATGTCTTCAGGGGAGGGGTTTAAAACGAATCACAGGGCACCGCAGACCACGGTGCCCTGTGGATGTCAGGATCCGGTTATTTCTTTTGGAGTGCTGCGGTGACGGCTCCGGCAGGAACTTTGTCCGCCGGAACCAGCTTCCAGACCGAACCCCGATCATTGGCGGTGGGATCGACCGGGCCACCGTAATTCGGGGAAGCATCGGTCAGGTAAATGTTGCCGGCTTCGTCCTCGCCACCGCTGGTGGGACGGAGCGGGGTATCCAGGTCGAGGAGTTCCTCCATTTGCCATTTGCCGGCGCCATCTTTTTGCAGGCCCCAGACTTTGCCGCTGCCCCAGTCGGCGGCGTAATAGGTGCCTTCCATCCCGGGATAATCCTTGCCGCGGTAGATGCCCAGACCGATCACGCAGATGCCTTGATCGACATGGCTGAATTCGGCAATCGGGAGGATGCCCACGCGGGGATTGGTGGCTTCGTCCTCGATGGGGAAGGTGTGGCTGCCGCACATGAATTTCCACCCATAGTTCTCCCCGCCTTTGCTGTTGGCGGGCTGGAGGTTGATTTCCTCCCAATGGTTTTGGCCGATGTCCGCGATGAAAAGATCGCCGGTCTTGCGGTCGAAGGAGAAGGTCCAAGGATTGCGGATGCCGTAAGCCCAGATCTCGGGTTTGGCGTTGGGATGGATCTGCGAGAATTGCTTTTCCGTGACTCCAAAAAGCGTCATCTGCTGCAGGGGCGTGATGAAGGGGTTGTCCTTGGGAATGGAGTAGGCGCGGTCCGGGGTGGAGTTTTCGACATCAATGCGGAGCATCTTGCCCATGTGCGTGGTGAGGTCCTGGCCGGTGCTCAGGACGTCGCCTTCCCACCCGCCATCCCCGACTCCCACGTAGAGATAACCGTCCGGGCCAAAGGCCATCTTGCCCCCGTGGTGATTGCAGTAGGGGAAGTCGAGCTGCATGATGACCTTGCCGCTGTCCATGTCGGCTTTGTCAGGGTTTTTGGCCGAAACCTTGTACTGCATCAGCAGGGTGGACCCGTTGAACCAGAGATCGGAGTAGGCGATGTAGAAGAGGCCGTTTTCCTTGAATTTAGGGTGGAACTCAATACAGAAGAGCCCTTCTTCGAGGAAGGAACTGAGGGTTTTGTCCCTGAGGTCGAGGAAGGGTTTTTCCTGGAGCTTGCCGTCCTTGACGATGCGGATGATGCCATGGCGTTCACAGATGAAGAGCCGCCCGCTGCCGTCTTTGGGGCCGCTGACGTGGATGGGGTCCACAAGGCCGGTGGCGACCTGGACGAGCTGGATGGCTTGTTTGTTGGGAAGTTTGCCGCCGGGCTGCGCGGGGGCCACGGTCTCGGCGGAGGCCAGTTGAGCGGTGAGGCCCAGGCCGAGCAGGAGGAGAGCGGATGTTTTCATGGATATTGGGAAGCTGAGGGTTCGGTCGTGTCGGTGAAAACCGGAGCCTACTGGAAAATGCTATTTTAATTCAATGTTTAAGTTGAGGGGATGTCGGGGGAGGGGGCGGCGGCGTCGGCCCGGAAATGCATGGGACCGGCGGCCGATCCCAGAGTCGGGCTTGGCGTTTGCGAATTGCCAGCACCGGGGCAGAGTGCGGGCATGCTTCCCTGGCTCCAGACTGACCGTCCCCCGCTTTACCTCGCTCCCATGGCGGGCGTGACGGATGCGGCCTTCCGCCGGCTATGCAAAGAGCTGGGGGCGGAAGTGATGGTGACGGAGTTTGTCAGCAGCGAGGGTATTATCCGTCGCGATGACCGCACCCGGCATTACACGGATTTCGAAGAAGCCCAGCGGCCGGTCGGCGTGCAACTCTTCGGCGCGCATCCGGAAAATATGGCCGAAGCGGCGCGGAAGGTGATGGATTGGAAGGCCCCGGACTTTATCGACCTCAACTTTGGCTGCCCGGTCAACAAGGTGGTGGCGAAAAATGGGGGTTCCTCCCTGCTGAAGGATTGTCCGCTCCTGACAGCCGTGGCGACGGCGGTGGCCAAAGCCGTGCCCATCCCGGTGACCGCAAAAATCCGGATCGGCTGGGATGAACAATCCATCAACGCGCCGCACATCTGCCGTCTCCTGGAAGACTGCGGCATCGCTGCGGTGACCATCCACGGCCGCACCCGCGCCCAAGGTTATACCGGGCAGGCCAACTGGGACGTGATCGCGGAATGTGCCGAATCCACGCGGCTGCCGGTGATCGGCAATGGTGACCTCGCCACCGGCCGGGACATCGAACATCGCCGGAACACCACCAAGGTCCGCGGCCTCATGATCGGCCGGGCCGCGATGGGGTATCCGTGGGTCTTCCGCGAGGCCCGGCACTATCTGGAAACCGGCACCCAGCCCGCCCCGGTGGAAGCGGAGGAGCGCTGGGCCTTCATGCTGCGCCACGCCCGTCTCGCCATGGCTACCGGCCGGTTCGACGGGGAACGCTTCTTGATGCAATCCCTGCGCTCAAGGCTGATGGCCTACAGCAAAGGGTTACCCGGCGGGCGAGCCCTGCGGCAGCGGTTCTGCCAGATTCAGAGCCTGACCGAACTCGAGGACATCGCCGCCGCCTGGCTGGCGAAGGATGCGGAATTCCATGCCGCGACAGAAGTGGAGGAAGAGGTGCTATTGGAATCGGTCGCATGACCTGGCCCTGGGGCCTTCCTTTCGTCCCCTGAGTTCTCCTTTCTGGAAGGAGAATTACTTTTTCCACAGGTGGCTTCCCACAATGGGATTTCCCATATTCACCGGGCGGGGCATGACTGGAGGCCGCACTGTGACGGGCGGACGATAGGGCGATTGGTTGAACACCGGGTTCTGCACGTAAATACTGGAACGCGGGTAGTAATAATCCGGATAGTAATAGCTGGGCCGGAACCGGTCGGAATTCGAATCCATCACGATAGTGGTCGTGGTGGTGGGCTGCTGGTTGACGGCGGCGACTTGATTCTGCAGGTCGGCCACACGCTGGGCCAATGCCTGCCGTTCCCTATCCTGGGCGCTGGCGGGACGGGCGATTTCCTGCTGCTTTAGCACCTCCCGGTCTTCCTCAAAGCGGGCCGCCAGATCCTCGCGCCCGGCGTCTTTCCACAGCTGGCTCCAAGTGAGCAGTTGATCGTCGAGCACCACGTAGTTCACGAGGGTCGCCTTGGCCTGGTCGAAAATCGACATCCGTTGGGTGCGGGCTTGGGCATCCTGTTCGGCGCGGGGGGCTTCCGCGAGCGTCCGGACTTCGTTCCGGCGGCGGGTCTCGGCGGCGGTATCGAGGCGTTTTTTCTCCTCCAGACGCCAAGTAGATGCGGTGGCTTCATCCAGACTGAAGCGCTGGGCGAGGTCCGAAGGCAGATCCTCCAGTTTGAACTTGCCCAGGCCGGACCGGTGCTCCACCCGCAGGCCGTCCGGCTCCACCTTCATCACTTTCACATCATCAAACTGCCGGCCATCCCGCAGTTTTACCGGGCCCAAAACCACTGGAGCCGCCCAAGCGGGCAGGGCGAGCAGTGAAAACAAAAAGACAGCGGGGAGCGTTTTCATAAGAATCAGGAGGCCGGGTGACGCGGGCTTTGACGGCGGCAGGGACAGCTTATTCACTTTTTCCTGCTCCCATAGTAAAAAGATGCAGGGCATCTGTCCCGGCCGGTCGGCCATTGCCGGTTGCCGGGCGGGGCATCCGGCGCTTCCGATGGCATTATGTTTACCGGGATTATCGAAAGCACAGGGGTGGTGGAATCGCTCACCGTCACTGCTGCGGGCGGTCATCTGGTGTTGGGCGGGGTGGCCTTTGCCGATGATCTGGTGCTGGGCGAAAGCGTGGCCGTGAATGGCTGCTGTCTCACCGTGGTCTCGTCCGGGCAGGGCAGGGCCGCCTTCGACCTGCTGCAGGAAACCCTGCGTCTGACCAATCTGGGCGGCCTCACGCCCGGCGATGCTGTGAATCTGGAGCGGGCGATGCGCGCCAGCGACCGGTTGAGCGGGCATTTTGTCCAAGGGCATATCGATGGCACCGCCACTATCCTCGCCTACGAACCCGACGGGCAGGATCACCGCTACACAGTTTCCCTGCCGGAGGGTGGCCGGCGCCTCGTAATTCCCAAAGGGTCGATCACGGTCAATGGCATCAGCTTGACGGTCACAGGGTTGGAGTCCGACCGCTTCACGCTTTGGATCACGCCGCACACGCATGCTGTCACCACGCTGAAGTATGCACGGGCCGGGCAGGTGGTGAATCTGGAATACGATTTCCTTGGCAAACACGTCGAGCGCATCCTCGCCCTGCGCGGGTTGTAGGGGTCAAATTGGGGGCAAGCGGCCGCCCGTCCCCCTGTGGTTGACAAGCCCGCCCGTCCGCTGTCTCTTGCCCGCCCCTTCAGGAGCACCCTGAAGCGTCCCCTATCCTTTCACCACCCAACCCGCCGACACTTTTCATGGACTTCGTCACGCCCTCCATTGCTGAAATCGCTCCTTCCATCACGCTCGCCGTCACTGCCCAGGCCGCCAAAATGAAGAAGGACGGCATCGACGTCTGCTCCTTCGGCGCGGGTGAACCCGACATGGACACCCCGGCCTACATCAAGGATGCCGCCGTGGCTGCCCTCGCCGCCGGGAAGACCAAATACACCGCCAGCGCCGGCCTGCTCGAACTCCGCGAAGCCATCTGCGCCAAGCTCAAGGCCGACAACGGCCTCAGCTATACGCCCGACCTCATCAGCGTCAATTGCGGGGCCAAACACTCCTGTTACAACGCCATCCTCGCCACCTGCGGTCCGGGCGATGAAGTGGTCATCCCTGCTCCTTACTGGACCAGCTATCCTGACATGGTCCGCCTTGCCGGAGCCATTCCGGTGATTGTCCACACCAAGCAGGAAAACGGTTGGAAGATGACCCCCGATGAATTCCAGGACGCCATGACCCCGGCCACCAAGATGGTCATCATGAACAGCCCGTCCAATCCCACCGGTGCCGTTTACTCCCGCGAGGAACTCGAAGCCCTTGGTGAAATTGCCTTGGGCGAAGACATCCTGATCCTCTCCGACGAAATCTACGAAAAACTCGTTTACGATGAAGTCGAGCACGTCAGCATCGCCAGCATTTCCCAGGAACTGCGGAACCTCACCATCGTGGTCAACGGCTTCTCCAAGGCCTACAGCATGACTGGCTGGCGCGTCGGCTACACCGCCACCGCCAACAAGAAAATTGCCGAGGCCATCGACACCATCCAGAGCCACACCACCAGCGCTCCCGCCACCTTCGCGCAGTACGGCGCTCTCGCCGCTCTCCAGGGCGACCCCAATGTGGTCGAGGACATGCGGGCCGAGTTTGACCTCCGCCGCGGCTACATGCTGCAGCGCTTGAGCAAGATCAACAACGTCAGCGTCGTCGAGCCCAAAGGAGCCTTCTATTACCTTGTGAACATCGGCAAGATGGGCCTCACCAGCATGAACTTCGCGGAAAAACTGCTCATCCGCAGCCATGTCGCTGTCGTCCCCGGCATCGCTTTCGGAGCCGATGACACCGTCCGCTTCAGCTACGCCTGCAGCCTCGATGTCATCAAAACCGGCCTCGACCGTTTTGAGGAGTTCTGCAAAGCCCACTGAGCCCTCCTCCCTGACGGCTCCTGCTGCGTCAAAAAATCAAAAGGCCTGATCCGCACTCCGGATCAGGCCTTTTTTGTCGGTGGAAAAGCTGGATTGGTGGTTCGCGGCATCCAAAGCCCGCGAGCATCTTGAATTCATTGAGGAAGGCGGACTCTGCTCCGGTGTTCCAAAAAACATGGAGCCGGCTGTCGGAGTCGAACCGACGACCGACGGTTTACAAAACCGATAATCAGCGATTCATATTTCAAGCGGTCGCTTATTGGTCGCTTATTTCTGGACAATTCCACCCGGTGCGCCATGGTGCGGCATGAGCACCAAACCGACCACGCCAGCAACCGGGACCGGAAAACCAAAGACCCGGAAGGAGCGCCGGACCCCCGTCCAGCGGAAAAGGATCGCAGGGGGCACCATAAGCATTCAGCAACGGAAGGTCGGTAAATTCGTGGCGCGTGTCGTGGTTCACGTGGGCGAGATTCGCACGACGAAAGGCTTTGAAACCTTGGAAGCCGCCAAGGCCTATGCGGCGAAGCAGGAGATTGAAGCACAGAACGCCGGGACCCGTGCCGCCTCCACCATCGGGGACAAGGAACGCCGCGCCCTCCTTGACGGTGCGGAGAGTCTGAAACCCTACGGCAAGAGCGTAGCGGATGCCGTGGCGTTCTATCTCGCCCACCTGAAAGCCAGCGTGAAGTCGTCCACGGTGGAACAGACGATTGCCTCCCTCCTGGCAGCCAAGGTCAGTGCGAATAAATCCCCGCGCCATCTTTCCGACCTGCGCTCCCGGCTTGGCCGGTTTTCCAAAGACTTTGGCTCCCGTCCGATTGGAAGCATCAGCCATGAGGAAATCGACCCATGGCTGGCGGGTTTGAACCTCGCCCCAGTAGGCCACAACAACAGCCGCCGCGTCCTGGCCAACCTGTTCAACTTCGCCGCTGAACGTGGCTTTGCTCCATCGGGCATCATGCGTAAAACCGCCCGCAAGAAAGTATCGACGGATGAACCGGAGATTCTCACGGTCGCTCAGGCGGATGCCCTGATCAGGAATGCCCATCCCTCCATCCGTGCCGCCCTTGTCATCGGGCTTTTTTGCGGATGCCGGGAGGCTGAAGTTGGCAAGCTCACTTGGCAATCCGTGGATATTGAGGGGGAAGTCGTCACCATCGGGGCGAGTATTTCCAAGGTGAATCAACGCCGGACCATCCGCTTGAAGGAAAATGCCGTGGCTTGGCTGATGCCGTTGCGGCAGACGGGAGGCAAGATCATGCCCACGGGCAGGGAAGCCTTGGCGCACCTCCAAGCCGCGAGAAATGCGGCCGGATTTGGGGCGCCCCGGGATTGCACGGCAGAGAACGCTTTGAGGCCTTGGCCCTCCAATGCCCTGCGCCACAGCTACGCAAGCTATGCCTTGTCCCAATGGCCGGACGCTGCCGCCCTCGCCTTGGAGATGGGGAACAGCCCCGCCGTCATCCTGCGCCACTACCGCAGCTTGGTGAAGCCCGCCGCCGCTGCCGCCTTCTGGAACATCACCCCGGACAATAGGCCGGAAACAAAGGTCGCTGATATGCCTTCCGCTAAAACCGCCTAAACCCCTACCAACACCGTGAAAAAAGCATCTCCATCACCGTCTAAGAAATCTGCCATCGCGGCATCGTCGGGCTCCAAGGAGTGTGACGAAAAGAGTTTCAGGAAATTTAGCATTGGAAGGCCACAAGGGATTTCCTACTGGGATGGAGAAGGGGAGGAGCCCCTGTTTTATCGTATTGGGACAAGCTGGCATCAGAGTTTACGTCTGGTTGAATTACAATACAAGCTGGGGCTGGGCGGCACCCCCGATGCCATCGAAACCATTATCGCAAGCTCCTCTTTTTTGAGTGCCGTGGACTCCGTGGAAATGAAACTTAATCCCATGGACTCTCCCAAGGACGCTGAGCGGTGGGCAATGCTTGCTGAAATGGCTTACGGTGATATTGTCCTACCCTTCGCGTGGAGAATGAGAAAGGCGAGGCTTGCCGCGCCGGAAGATGCCGACAAAATCAAGCAGGAGGCTTTTGTTTGGTTGAGTCAGGTGATTGACCACGCTTTCAGAAAAACTTCCCCGTTAAAGAGGGATGATCATAGAGCTTACCTCCTGATCAAGATAGCAAGTGATCTATGCCAGACCTTCGACAGATTGCCGAAAAAGAAGGAGGTTTGGGAGGAAGCCAGAAAGCAGAAACCCGAACTATTTACGGTAGGAGAGGACGTCGAGAGAACCCTGCTCAAGAAGGCTGGCTTGGATAGCCTTCCTCAGGCCAGAAAGGGTGGAAAATAGCCCCTTGGAAGGTCCTTGGCGAGATAGCCCCTATCGTCCCATCCGATATAAATGGGCTGAACCGTTAGGAAACTACTGGCGTAATGGCGAACGCTCTGCATTTCAGTTGAACGCCATGTAACCAACCTGTCATAGCTCCCCGGCCCTGCCGGAAGCCGGCTTGGTTTATGGCCCATCTGACGCCATGAAAACGACCACCGAAACCGCACCGACCCCACACGGGGAACCGCTCCTGACGAAAACGCAGGTCGCCAAAAAACTCAGCATCAGCGAGCGCACCGTCGATAATCTCATGCGGGCAAAGTCTCTTGCTTTTGTGAGGATTGGCCGCGCCATCCGGTTTGAACCGTCCGACGTGGACGCCTTCAAAAACTCCTACCGCGTCAACGCCGCCTAATCCCTCCCGCGCTGCGGGGGGTCCCCGCCGCTGCCCTTCGCACGGGCAGACGGCGGGAGGGGTAGGCCCCACGGTTCAACACCGGAAGCCTATCCTTGGCAGGCCAATTCCGCAAGTGTGGCGCACCCTGAAGCGTCATGAAAATATCGCTCGACCCGGAAGTTGCCGGCTCCCAAATTGCCTTTTACGAGGGGCTGAGGAAAGCCGGCTCAAATATCCCGCTGCTTTCCGTTTTAGACGGCATTAAGGGGCAAAGGTGGGAATCGCACGTTCGCAAACTGCGGGCGCAAATTGGAATCCCTTCGCGCTACGACTCGATAAAACGAGGGCTGCCATCTTTTATGGCGAGCGCATCCGCGAATGGGGGGCGAAAAACGTCAGATTTGACAGAACACAGCGGGCTGCTCCAATTGGACATCGACAACCTTGGGGCTGGTGCCGTCGATGTGCGCGACCGAATTGGCAAGGACAGTCACGTAGTCGCGGCTTGGCTTTCCCCAGGGGGACAAGGGGTGAAAGGCATCATGCGAATCCCGGCCGCTCTAGAGCATCACAAAGCCTGCTTTGCCGCCGCTGATACTTACATGAGGGCATCATATGGCGTCGAAATCGACCGGTCCTGCTCCAATGTGAACCGACTTTGTTTTGTGAGTCACGACCCGGAGCTGGTATGGAATGCAAAATCCGAAGTCCTCCCCGTTTCCTTGGCTCAGAACGAGGTCACCGGGGGGGCTCAGGGGGACAATTCTCCTTTATCACTTAATCCTGAATCTACATCTACCTCTACATCCTACATAACACCGGATTTCTTTCGGCAATGGCCCGATCTAGCGCCGCACTACTCACGCCATGTGGAGCGATACTATGGGAAGCCTCAAATTGGCCAACGGAATGAGGCAATGGTCGAAATAATCTCCAGCCTTTTTTGTGTGGTCCGCAAGGACTTCGCCCTCGCGTTCTTCGCAGAGTATTGCCGGAGGCACCGGGATGTCTTCAAAGATTACCCGATGGAAAAAATACTAGGAGAGGCCGAATCGTTACTCCGAGCCTGTGAAGCCAGCTATCCGGAAAATTTATCCGAAGGAGGAAGAGCGACGTATTTAGCGTTGCCGGACGACCACCTTCGGGCTGCCTTCAGAATCTGCGAAAGCCTCTCCCGCTGTCAAAGCGACGAAGGGACACCGCCTCCACAGTTTTACCTATCGTGCCACGAATTGGCCGTAAGACTGGGGGCGTTCGATATTCAAGCACAGCGGAAACTTAACCATTTGGCTGCGGTGGGTGCTATTCAGAAAATGGAAAATGGGACTAAGCGAGAAAAAGGAAAGGCGGGTGTGGCGACTAAATTTTGCTGGCAGTTGGGAGAAGCAGGAAGGTGACGGGGTAACGCGAGCCAGGAAACCTCTGGCGTGAGCGGGAAAGGTGGCCAAGTGTCCGCCGCACGTCCCAAAAGCACCTACAGGTTTCAAAAGCTCAATGATATAATGCATGCCATAATCATAGCCAGTGCAAATAGCTTGCATTAGTGGAACTTGGAGCAACCCAATTTTGCATTGTGCCTCCCTTCGTCGAAATCTCTGTCACCAGACCACCGCCTTTTGCCAATCCAATTCAGGCCCGAGAGCGGCTTTGCCTGCCTGCTCATTCCAAATCACCGGGTTCCATCCAAACTGGCCGCTTCTGTAAACAATCATCGCACGGCCATACAGGGGATGCTGCGCGAGGATTTTCGGCGCTTGGTCGGAGCCTTCATAGTAGGCTTTCGGGTCTGCCAGCAGCACGCCGTCCTCCGTCTTGCGCCCATCCATTCCGATGAGGAAATCAGGGTAAAAGTGCTTTCCGTCCGCGCGGACCATGGCGACCGACCATGGCTGTTTCACCGTGTTACGGTGCCACCAAAGCACCCGATTATCCTTCTCATGATCGAGCAGTTTGGCGAAATCGATTTCCCAGTTGTTCAGCTTGGGCGGGTAAATGCCATACACGTTCCGCATGGAAGCCTGGCAGGGTTCCTCACTATGGAATTCGGATGGAAGCGGTTCGGCGGCTTCCACCAAGGCATGGTGGGCCAGCGCCTTTCGCTGCGCCTCTCGGAGCAGCGCCCCGTTGTCCCTCACCAGCAGGACGTTCAGCAACCGGTCCACAGCTCCGGGGGCTTCCATTCCAGGCATATCTCCCACCATTTGCCGGAGGCGGTTTCGGAGATGCTGCTTAAGTTCTTTCGGATGAAAGCCTTCGTTTTTCATCAGCACCGCTTCCGCCTGCCGGGCGACTTCACGCGGTTCGAGTTCGGCATTAAAAAGCTCCAACTGCACCAAGCGGGTGAACACCTCCACTGTTTTTTCGTGAACCCCGATCTTTGCCTTCATGGCGGTCATTAACACTTCCGCACTGACAAAAAAGTTTTTGGCGCATTCCTCCTCCATGCCTTCCGGTTCGTCGGGCAGGTGGCTGGTTTTGAATTGGTTCGGCACTCCGACGCGCAATTTGTAGGTGTGCCCCCCTTTCTTGGTGCCTCCCTTTACGGCGGCGGGTGTGCCCGTTGTCAGCGCCGCCACAGCGGCGTCTGCGCCGTCCGAGACGGTGGGCGAGGGCCGCGATGTGAATTCCTCCCCGCCGTCCAGTCGGAATTCCCCCTGTTCGCCATGGCCTAGTGTGCCGGTTGTCGGCTCCGTGGTTTTACCACTCGGGGCGGGGGGCGGTTCCGGGTGGAAAAGCCAAGTTTGCCCGCCGGGTCCGGTAAGTTGCACCTCCGTCTTTCCTCCCAAAACCACGATGGCGGTGGTGGTCGGCGCGACGATTTCGCATTGAGTCCTGAAGGAATTTACCCGCTCGCCGGCTGCCTCCAATCCCGTCTGCATTTCCGGGTCGGCCAGAAAAACGTAACCATAAGCAAGTGAATCTGGCACCACCCTTCCGAAGAGCCGCCGGTGAACCCGCAGGATGCGCCCGATGAGCTGCACGCCGAATTCCTCATCCTTCGCGGAACGCATGGAAACCAGCGTCCAAGCCCGAGGCACGTCGAAACCCAAGGCCACCGCCATCTTGAAGATGAGCACTTCAATTTTCTCGTTATTGGCAAGGACGGTCAGATTCGGGTCCGGTTCGTCTGCCGTGTGCGTAGCAATGACTTCTTCGGGAAACCCCAGCTTCATAAGCCGCGCTTTGGCGCGGGCCACGCTGTCTTTGCTTTTGGAATCCACCTGCACCAGCAGAAGCGGGGTGAGGTTGATCTTGGCAGCTTTGAGCTGCTCCCGGATATACCGGTGCATTTTTACGCCGCCGTGCATGGCGGCACTCTCAAAGTCGATCAGCGCAAGGTCCGCATCCTTCGCGCTCAGGTAACTGACGGCCTTCACTCCCACTTTAATGAGTCCGGCCTTCACCGCATCTTCCCGGCTGGCAGTGAGACGGGAAATGGATTTCACACCGTGGGATTCCTGCCACTTGGCAATGTCCTTGTCGTTGGGCGTGGCCGTCACCAGCAGCGTATAATCTGGGCGGATCACATCGCGGCAGAGCGCGGCGGCCAAGGTGCCTGCGCTGAAGCTGTGGTGCGCCTCATCGACCACGATTCCCACTTTCAAGCCCATTTCCCGCAGGCCTGCCAGCAAAGCGTCCAAGCTGGGGGCGTCCTCGCGGTCTTTCCGCAAAGTGCGCCGGTTCGTGTCCCGCACCGCCACAGTTTGCCAAGTTGTCACAAAAATGTCTCCCCGCTTGGTCCCCGCCACGCTCCGGTCGGTAGCCAAATCCCGCACCCGCAGCACGGAGCATTCCCCCTTCAGGAAAGAAACGGTCTGCCCCACGATCCCCTTGAACGGCGCAAACCATAACCAAACCACATCGTCTTCCAGGGAGAAAGTTTCCACGGCGGCGGCTGCCATCAGCGTCTTACCGGAACCCGTGGGGGCTTCCAGAAGCATGGTTCCATGGTGAGCACTGACCACGGCGCGAAGCGCGGCGTCCTCGCCCGCTTCCGCATATTTGTTCCGCGCAATGCGCAGCGCTTCCAATGCACCTTCGATGGTGTTGGCCTGAAATTGCCGGAGGGTCTTTGTTTTCATGCCGTGGGCTTAGGGTATGGGGTGCGGCCTTCTTCCACCTTGAACCCGAAGCGGCGGGCGAGGCTTTGCGGGATTGGTTCCACTTCCACATGTTCACAGTCCGCCAGGCGCGCCCGGATCACACCAGGCTGCCAAGCGTAAACCCGTGCAGCGGGCACGGTGCGCACCCGCTTTGCCAAATCGGCCAGCGTGCCGCTTGCGAGGCGTTCCACATAGACCAGCGCCCCGTCCTCATCCTCCCGCCAGTGCAGCGCCATGGCAGCGTAAGGTTCCAGCGTCTCACGATGGATCAATTGCAGCGCGGTCCAAACTTGTTCGTGGGGAATGTCCAACAATTCCCCTTCCGAAATACGGCGGCTCCGCAAGTAAGCGAAATCACCCGGAATGCCGGCTTTGTCTGCGTATCCCGCAATCACTCGGCGCACCCGCTCCGCACAAACGTCCCTGCAAAGATTCTTTTTTGGCTCCTCTTCCGTTGCCTCCGTGCTACTCACCAGAATGAAGCGACGCCTACCGCCGTCGGTGGCGTTTTGGTTCAGCACCGCGTGCGCTGTGGTGCCGCTCCCGGCGAAGAAGTCCAGCACAATATCGTCCGGGCCGCAGCAAGTTTGAAGAATGCGCTCAATCAATTCAACGGGCTTTGGGGTGCTGAATAAATCTGAGGTTGAGAAGATTTCCCTCAGCATCGCTTTCGCTTGGCGCATAGTTGGAAGATCAGACCAAATCGTAGGGTAAGGTCGGGTAGGCTCTTCAGGGGCAAATTCTCTCGTATAGGGTTCCCAGACCTCCCTGCCAAGTCTGGTGCGCTTCTTCCAAATCAAAACGCCTTCCTGTAGGCATCGCTCAACGCCGCCTTTCCCCATCGCCCAACGGGCCTCTTCACCGTTATCGTGCGTCGGAAATACTTCACTGCCGTCAGGGGCGGTTAAACCAAAATACATGGTTGGCCGGTCTTTCCTGAGGCTGTTCTTTCCGTTTTTCTTCAACAGTCGGTCCCGACAGCGGCGGCCCATTTCATCAACGCTCCCATAAGCGGCCACTATTCCCGGAGCGGCCATTTGTGAAAACTGATTCTCCTCAGAATTCAGAACAAAACAAACGATGAATTCGTGATCGGGCGTGATGGAAACCTTATTGTCATTAGGGCTATCTACCTTTTTCCAAATGAAAGTGGCGATGAAATTTTTCTCCCCAAAAACCTGATTCATCAGCAACCGGAGGGAAGCAATTTCGTTGTCATCAATATGAACGAAGATGGCCCCATCAGCCGCCAGCAATTCCTTGGCAAGCGTCAGGCGTTGGTACATGAATTCGCACCAGCGGGAGTGCCGCCATGAATCTTCCTTGTCCACGAAGCGGTCATTGTAAACGAAGTCCCGGTTTCCCGTGTTGTAGGGCGGGTCTATGCAAATGCATTTCACGCGCCCGGAGAAGGCTGGTTTCAGCGCCCGCAGTGCGTCGAAATTATCACCTTCCACAATGAGGTTCCGCCAACCCTCCGAGTCCATGGGAGCGGTCGAAAGTTCCGGGTCCAATTCCAGCGAAACATAATCGGCATTCAGGGCGCGGTCCCGTTCCACCTCGTTGGACTCCCAGACCAGACCGAAGCGGGTAGCATCCCGCCGGTCCCGCGCCTTGAGCAGATCCATCAGTTCTTGCCGGGAAAGGTCGTCGTAGTTGCGGGCCACAGGTGCGGGTATCGGAAAAGTGAAAACCATCCGTGGCGGTTTGTGCAGGGGATGGCAAGCCCGGAAGCTATCCGGTGGCACAGGCGGCCACCACGGTTTGCTCTCCGTTACGAAACCTGAGCAGGACCTGAGTTTCGCAGGCGACCGGGGCGGAGAATTAGCATCGAAAACCCTTATGGAAACCTTAGGGTGCAATCCGCCAAAAAATTCGGACTTTTTAGGGTTTTTTCCCGATCAAAGGGGCCACAGCCCCTCGACGTTGACGCCACTCCCACGAAAGACCACCCCCGGCTGATTTGCCGTGACCGGCAGCGGGTCGGCTTGGTGATGGTTCGCCAAGGGGATGGCTTGGCACTTCGTGAAATTTACTGCAATCGCTTCCGCCTCAGTCCCCCACACCGGCACGAAGTCGCCTGGACGGACGGGGATTATCAGCCGGAACTTGCCAGCCTCTCACGATTGGCCCTGATGCCCCGGTTGACGCGAATTTTTTCCTTTGCCGAGCTTCTGAAGCCGTTCCCTGCATCCACCGCGAAAGCGCTTCAGAATCAAACGCCCTTCCCTTACGCGAACTCCGCCAGACTTGGAGATGGTGATTCCGCAGCCCCGGAGAGCGGTATGGAAATTACAATTTGTGGACAAGGTGTGAATAACCCGTTGACAACTCCCAAGGCGACCCCCCATTATTACTCATGGCCTACAGTGCAATATCAGTGGCTAATTCCTTGCTGGAACTTGCTGAAGCGGAGGGCGAATCCTTGACGAACATGAAGCTTCAGAAGCTTGTGTATCTTGTCCATGGATATGGCTTTGCATTGCTTGGACACGGGGTGTTTCCGGATAAGGTCGAAGCGTGGCAATACGGTCCCGTAATTCCAAAGCTCTATGACAAATTGCGGGAATTTGGTAGAGGTCCTGTCACGTGCAAAATCTTTTCTACCGATGACCCAATCGTAGAAGGGACGGATGAACACGAAGTAGTCACGGGTGTATGGAAGGCGTTTAGTAAATTCAGCGCAGCCAAGTTGGTCGGGATCACGCACAAAATCGGTTCCCCTTGGCAGCAGGTCTGGACTGGCAATAAAGAAGAAATTCCCGTTTCCATCATTCAAGAATACTACCAGAACAGTTTAGATGGCAGCCCGGCCTAGAAAAACAGTGGTACCATCTGACTTTGAGGCCAAACTTGAGGCAGCGGCCGCGGCTGAAAAAGGCACGCCTGAAGATCCAATTAACTTGGAAAAGGAGAGCGTCGCCCTAGAGCTGGCAAAGTGCGACATCCAAAGTCGGCACGACGAACGAATCAGAAACTCAGACCTTCATGGGCTCCGGAAAACTTTTCTGCCAGCTCTTTTCAGACTGGCTGTCGCATGGATGGCGGCGGTCGTAGTTATCCTAGTGTTGCAGGCGCGCTTAAGTTCCGACGCCTTTGAGAATAGTACTTCTCTATGGGTTCCAAAGTTTAAGCTCTCTGATCCGGTATTAATTACGTTTATTACGACAACTACAGTGAATGTCTTGGGAATGTTTATTATTGCAGCAAAGTGGCTTTTCCCTACGCCTAAAGAGGAGGTCTCATCCCAAAAGGCCTCGTCTAAATCCGCAAAGGCAGGGGCAGAAAGATAGCCGCCAACCTTAAGGGGAGCATGCGTTTCTTTGGGTGACCCGCGCCGCTGTCATCGTTTCCATTAATGCCAAGCGCGGGCACTTGGTCCATGGCACCTGAGGTAGGGGGAGGGCGGGTCGAATCACTGAGCCTTACGCGAGTAACACCGACGCTGGAAGTCACGCGCACACAGAGACAGCATTTGAAATCTAGGGGGGCTTCATTCCCGCGATTTCTGAACCTGGGACAATCTGCATTTGCTTCCAACGCCGATTCAAAATCACCGGACCGGGAAGGGCATTCCTCCGAGCCTTTTGCTAGCACCCTGAAAAGTGGTCGCTTATCGGTCGCTTAAAATGCTTCAATTTGTTGCTATTGGCTGCATTTGGGTGCGTCCCGCTCGCTCATTTCCGCAGTCCTTTTTCCAGTGAAACTCCCTCATTTTCAAGGGGTTAAACATGGAGCCGGCTGTCGGAGTCGAACCGACGACCGACGGTTTACAAAACCGTTGCTCTACCACTGAGCTAAGCCGGCGGACGGGCGGATCATAAGGCGGGGTTGGCAAGGCTCAAGTTGAAAATACGAGGGATTTGCTTGCGGGAGCGGGCAGCGGCGGGCAGGGTTCCTTCCTATGAAAACAGCCAGTGAAATTTTGTCAGGAGGGACACGGCTCCGGATGGCAGCATGGGCAGGACGCCTGGGGTTGATCCTTGCACTGGGATGGCTGGCCGGGTGTACGGGGAATCCTGGGGCTGAGGGTCCGGAAATGGCTGCCGGGGCCAGCTTCGGACCGGGGTATCCGCCGGGCAGTGCGGTCTGGGGCGAGGAGGAGCGGGTGGTTTACCGCACGGCTTTTATGGCGGGAATGCAGGATCAACGGGAGGGTTACCGGTTTGATGATGACCGGGGGGCGCTGGTGCTGGACGAGACCTTGCGCAGCTTTTACCGGCAAGGCTACCGTCACGGGTATTACCGCGATGAGGTTTTAAGGCGGCACGAGCGTCAACATCCGGCAGAAGTGCTTCCCTGACCGGGCGACCGGTGGGCCAGCTCGGCATGGGTGGGCTCCTGCCGGGATAAAAAGAGGATTGAACGTCAGGAGCGCGTCGTGTTCTAAATCCCCGTTGCTTCATATGCCGATTCACCCCCACTTGTTTTTAACTTTATGAAATTGCTCTCGCCTCTCCCATTCCGCGCCCGCCGGCGTGGCTTCACTCTGATGGAACTGCTGCTCGTGCTGGCCATCATCGGCCTGCTGATGGGCGGTGGTGCAGCCGTTTACAGCGGCATCATGGACAGCGCCAAGGTCACTAAAACCCAGACCAAGCTCGGCATCCTGGCCGGCCAGATCCAACTCTACAGCTCCCAGAAGGGCGGCAGATTGCCAACTCAAAGTGCCGGTCTGCAGGCCCTCAAGGCGGCCGGCATGGTCCGTTCCGATGAGGAATTGACCGATGCCTGGGGCCAGCCGCTGATTTACACGTTCCCGGCCAAGCGTGGCGGCGACAAATACGATCTCTGGTCCAAGGGGCCGGATAATGCGGAAAACACCGCCGACGATGTGGGCAACTGGCCGGCTCCGGATTGAGCCTTTCCAGCGTGTGGCGCCTGCCACCGTCATGCTTGACCATTTCCCCCTCCATGAAACGCCGCGCCTTTACCCTCATGGAGATGCTGGTGGCCTTGGCCATCATCGGTGTGATTATTTCCGGTAGTGTCGTGGCGGTCGGTTCCCTCAACGATGAGCGGAATCTGCGGGCGCCGCTGAATGAACTCCGCATCATGGGCAAGCGGGCGTGGGCCCGGTCCATGGAGGAGCAGCGCGCCTGGCAGATCAAACTCCTGCCCGACCGCTTTGTGCTGGAACCCAAACAGCCGGTGAATGCCGACGACCTCAAGCTCTTCAAGGACGTGGATGCCAAACTGGGCCGGGGCAGCGGGATCGATACCTACGTGATTGATCCGGAGGTGCGCATGGAAGTGCGGCATTGGGGGGAAACCGAGTGGCATGCCCCGCGTCCGGATGCGTGGGTTTTTGAGCACAGCGGTCTGTGTGAGCCGATCAATATCCGCTTTGTTTCCGATTTTGCCACGGTGGTGGTTTCGTTCGATCCCCTGACCGCTGCGGTGGCCAGTGAAGAGTTTCTGCACCCTGGAGAGCGTTAGTTTTTGGTGCACCTCCTTCTTTCCATGAAACCTTTGGTCCATTCCCGCCGCCCCCGTGGCATGATCCTGATGGAGTTGGTGGTCGCCATCGCCATCTTCGGGATGGTGGCGCTGGGTTTGATGCGGGCGCTTTCCATTGGCGCTCAGACCGCGGTGGTGGGTCAGTTGGAACTCCGGATGCTTCTGCGGCTTCAGTCCACCCTCACTGAATACAGCAAGGTCCAGCGGATTGAGGAGGGAGGGCCGTTCAATTCCGATCCGGATGAGTTCGGGGTGTTCACCGTCACGGACATTGTGAAGCTGGATAAGCTGGAAAATGCGGACGGCCAGATTCTCCAGGACATGTTCCACATCATCGTGCGGGCAGAATATGACAACTTCGGCACCAAGGGCGAAATGACGGCAGACACCTATCGTTACGCCAAACTCTATCAAACTCAAACCGGAGCACCGGCCGCTCCCGGAGGCCAGTAGCCATGCGATTTCAGAAGCCAGAAGCCAGAGATCCGCAGGCAGGGGGCAGTGGTGCGCCGGGACCCGGGGCCTTCAGCCTGATCGAGGTGTTGTTGGGATTGGCGCTTTTCGGGATTCTGGTGGGCGGGATTTTTTCCGTGCAGCGTGGAGCGATGGAGGTCAGTCAGGAAGTGACCCAACGACAGGGCAAGACCATGCGCATGCACAGCTTTTGCGAGCTGCTGCGGCGGAACTTCGAGGCGCTGCCCGGCAACGCCAAAGTCGTGCTGCTGCCCTCCGGCGGTTCCGGCTCCGGTCTTAGCGATGTGGCCTTCACTGACTTCCCCCTCGCCTTCACCTGGCCGGGCGTTCCCGCAGGCTCCCACAGCGTCATCTTCCGCACCGACCGGGCAGACTCGGGTGTCGGTCTGCAGGCCTCGCTGCTCTATCTGGATGAGGAGCAAACCACGGACTATGAAGCCAACAAACTGGATGAGCGCAAAGTCCTCGCCCGCTTGAATCTCATGGAGGGAATCATGACCCTCGATTGGCGCTTTTTCAATGACACCACCCAGCAGTGGGAAGTGGAATGGCTGCGCACCCAGACTGCCCGGCCCTCATTTGTCGAAATGAAACTGACTTATCTGGACGGACAGGACCCCGTCTGGCTTTATTTTTGGATCCCCCAGATGGCCAATCCCGAGACTTTTACCCAAGGGGCAGGCAATGCCGGCGGCGGTCCTCCCGGTGGAGGTCCTCCTGGCGGTGGGCCACCTGGTGGAGGCCCTCCGGGGGCAGGGCCCGGTGGTCCCGGCGGCCCAGGAGCCGGTGGTGGCCGCCGCGGCAATGGAGGCGGCGGGCGAAACTTTGGAGCTCCTCCCCGGGGAGGCGGTGGTCCTGGTGGTGGTCCTGGTGGTGGCGGCCGTCCCCGCTAACCAGCCAAAAACCCTCTCCTCCCAGCCTTGGCGATCTTCCATCGTTCAAACCTCAGCCTTCTTCATCCCCCTTTCCCATTCCTGCTCCCGTGACCTCCCGGCCTTCATTTCCCATCATCGCCCGCCGCCGCGCCCGCCAGCGCGGCTCCGCGCTGCTGTTGGTCATGTGGCTGATTTCCATGCTCAGCCTGCTGATTTATTCCACCATCCGGGTGATCTCGCATGACATGGATATCACCATCTCGCAGAAAAAAGCCTTCCGCGCCCGCCAACTCGCCGAGATGGGCCTCAACATTGCCTGCAATCCCGTCGTCAAAGAGACGGACACTGCGCTCCTCAATCAGATCATGGGCGATGGCGAATCCTTCAATGTCACCATCCGCGGCGAGGGCGGCCGCTTCAACGTGAACTCCCTCCTGCAAGCCAACGACCGCACCTTCTTTGAACGGGCGTTCGAACTGTGGGGCCTTGAAAAGGACGCCGCCAGCTACCTCACGGATACCCTCCTCGACTGGACGGACCAGGATGAACAGAAGCAGCTCCACGGCATGGAAAAGGAGGATTACGAGGCCCTCGGCTACACCGGTTACCCCTTCGACCGCCCTTTTTATAGTCTGGATGAAATGTTGCTCGTCCCGGGTTTCGATCAAGTCGCGGCCAACGTCCCGGACTGGCGGGATTACTTCACCATCTACTCCGGCGGAAAGCTCGATCTCAACGCGGCCGAGGCCAAAGTCATTGCCTTGGGCATCATCACCAGCCAATCCACCGCCGACCCCGTCAACGATTGGGAACCGGCGCTGAAGGACGCCACCAATTTCATCCAGGATATCCGCTGGGGCCCGGACGACATCGAATTCACTGAGGATGACGTCAAGCTGCAGGATCTCCAGCAGGCCTACGATGCGTTGAATCTGGACGGCTCCGATCCCGACGTCCAGGCGCACTTCGGGCTCAATGATGCCACGGTTCACATCGAAAGTGTCGCCACAGTGAACGATTACCGGAAACGCGTTGTCCTAATCGTCCGCAACCGCACCCAAGGGTCGCCCCAAATCCTCGCCCGCGAGGAAGTCCCGCTCTTTCAGTAGCCATTTTCCCAAAACCTGCCTAAAACTCCGCCGCCCCCCGCCTGCCAGACCGCCTCCTTTCCTTCAGCGTTCCCGTCGAAAACTCCGGGCTCTGAAAACTGAAAACTGAAAACTCCTCCCCTTCTGAAACCGTCCGCCCCCGATCCCACCGCCACCCTCTGCCTCCCCGGGCCTGAGGCGTGGGAGCTTTGGAAGCCGTCCCCCGCCGGGTGGCAGCGTGTGCCTGGCACCGTTCCCGCCACTGGCCCCGCTGCTTTCAAAACCGCCGCGCTTTTTGCCTACCCGGTCAGCAGCACCTTCGCCGTGCCCATCCGGGCCGCCACCGGCGATACCGATCTGCTGCCCGATCTGATTGAAATCCAATTGGAAAAACAGGGCCTCAAGCCCGATGCCCCGGTCGGTTGCCTGACCGATTGGCGCATCGTGGACCGGGAGGAAAACCAAACCCTTGTCTGCGCGGCGGTGCTGAATCCTTCGTTGGCGGACGACCTGCCCCGCGAAGCCCCCCTGCGGTTTGAACTCAGCCCGTATCTCTACGACCTGCCGGACGACTCCTTGGTCATCTGGAAGGAATTGGGCCGCCTCGTCTTCGCCGTAACTCGGCACGACCATCCGGTTTATTTCCACGCCCTCAGTGCTTCGGCCCTCACTCCGGATGTGGTGCAGGAAATCGAGCATCTCATGATGCCCCTTTACACCCAGGGCCTGATTACCGACTTGGATGCCGTGGTGCTCTGGACCGATGCTGTCGAGCCGTCGGTGGACCCCCTCCTGCAGGAAGTGTTTGGCAGCCGGGTGCTCCGTGCTCCCCATCCGGCCCCCCGGCCCGGGACCCGTATTTCCGCCTTGGAACCGGTTTCGGTCGCTCAAGGGAAAATCCGCGCCGCCAAGGCCGCGAAAATCCAGAAAATCGTCGCCGCCTGCGTTCTCGCCTACCTGTTGTTGCCGGGGTTCCTCGCCGTGCGCCATTTCATGGAGAAACGCAAAATTGACACCCTGAAATCCCAGGTTGCCGGTCTCGAACGCAGTTATGGCGGCGTCCAGGCCACGGTTGAACAGGCTGCTCTTGCCGATGCTGCTATCAATTTTGATCAGTATCCCGTCGAATTGCTCTTCCAATGCCTCGGGCCGCTGTATGAGACCGCCACGCCCGGCGTGAGGATCACATCCTGTGAAATCGAAAAGGACCAAGGGGAGAAAAAGCTCACCCAGATCTCCATTAAGGGCGAGGCCGCCAACAGCAACACCCAGGCCGCGATCGTTTACGCCACCAAAGTGAAAGGCAATCCCGCCCTGCAAAGCTTCAACTGGAATTATAAACCCCAGGTCCCGAAGGACGGCAAAGTCCCCTTCGACATCGTTGGAATTACCAAAAATGACTCAGCTGAAACCCAGTGAAAAGCGCCTCCTGATCTTTTTCGGGATCGCCGCCTTTATTTTGCTCAACCTGCTGGGATTCAGTTGGTTGAAGAAGCGTAATGTCCTCATTGAGCGCCAGCGGATCACCGTGGAGTCCCGCATCCGGGAGCTGGAGATGTGGAAAGGCAAGGCCGCCGAGGCCGAACAAAAACGCGCCTACCTGGATCAACACCTTCAAGCCTACGCCGACGAGGCCACCCGGGAAACCTATTTGGATGACTTCATCAAGCGCGAAGCCAGTGACCTCGACCTAGAAGTGCGGAAAAATGTGACCATGCCGGCCTTGCTGGAGGAGCACTTCCACAAATCCCGCTACACTGCGGAGGTTTCCGGGGCCTGGGACGATATTTTCGAATTCATCTACCGCCTGCAGCAGCCCAAGGAATTCCGTTTCGTCCGCACCCTCCGCCTCAAATCCCAGAAAAAGGAGGGATCCAGCGACGAAGCGGCCGACGCCGTCTGCACCTTTGAAATCGAAAAGTGGTGGTCTCCGGAAAGCGCTCATCTGGAGGACGCCCTCACAGCTCCCACCGCCGCCGCCGCCGCAGAGACCGCCCCGCCGGCCAGTCCTGCCGATCCCTCAGGGGCACCGGTTCTGCCGAAAACTGAACAAACGCCGCCGGAAGCAGTCCCAACTCCTGAGACCGCCATGGGTCAACCACCCACCGCTTCTCCCCCTGAGCCATGAAATTCCCCCGCCTTCCTGCCCTCGGTTTTCTGTTCGTGCTGGTGCGCCCGTCATTGGGAGCCGCCGCATGGCTCTGCAGCACGACTCTGGTCCTGGCGACGATGGGATGGGTCCAGTCCCAGGATATTGCTCCCACCCCGGAGGCGGAAGCCACTCCGTCCGATTCTTTTGCTCCGGTGGAATACCCCATCGACCGCTACCAGAAGCTGCGCGGCAAGAGTCCCTTTGAGTTTGAACTCGCCAAGCCCCCTGTTGGCGAGACAGTGGACCCTTTTGCAGAGTATGTCCTGGCGGGGTTTGCGGGCAGCGCCAGCCGGCCGACCGTTTACCTGCTCAATACCAAAACCCAGGAACGGATTACGGTGCTAAGTGACAGTTCCGGGCGCCCCAATAAGAGCGGTTTCCACATCCTCAGCGTCAACCGCGGCCGCACCCTTTCCTCGACCACCGTCCAATTGGAAAAGGACGGCCAGCAGGGGAAGCTCGCCTTTGATTCCAAAGCTCTCTACAGCATGACCGGCGGTGCCGCCGGCGGAGGTGCCCGCCCCGGCCAACCGAATCAACCTGGCCAACCCGTCGTCCGCCCCGGCGGAGTGCCCGGTCAGCCGGCCCGCCCCGCCCAGGCTTACCAGGCTCCCCAAGCCTTCATCCCGGGTCAAGGCAACCGCCCCGCCGGACAGTTTCCAGCCGCCGGCCAACCGGGCGCGGCCCCTCAACCAGTCCAGTTAGGTATGCAGCCCGGTGCCGCCGTCCCGGCTGCCGGAGTCAATCCCCAGCAGCAGGTGAATACCATGCTTAACGCCAATCCCGGGCAGCCTCAGCCTGCCGTAATGCCCGCTGCCGGGGGCGCTCCTCCCACCAATCCATCCAATCCCCAGCCACGCCGACGCGTCGTCCTCCCGACGTCCCCTTGAGCAGTGCTTCCCGTCCGCTGATCCCGTTTTCCGGTCCCTGATTTTTCCGCTGCCCACCAAGTCCCTGGTCCGCCCATCCTCTATTTCCCGTCATGCTCCGCCCTGTTTTTCCCCTCCTGCTGTGCCGTTTATCCCTGGCCATGGTTCCTCTGCTGGCCACTGCGGTGGCGGAGGATGCCATTGAGTTGCCATCCAATCTGTCGCCCGCACTCCGGCAGCGTCTTCTGGCGCAAAATAATGTGGCCCAACCCGAAGGCGTCCCCGCGCTTCCTACGCCAGCGGCGCCCGCCGCTCCCACTCCGGCCGCGCCTGCGGTTCCGGTTCCTGCCACACCCGCACCCGTGGTCCCGGCCACCCCCGGGGCCCCGGATACAGCCGCGCCCGCGGCCCGGCGGCCCAATATCACTTTGCCCACAAGGGCCGGCACCCCCCGGCCCGGCGGCCCCGCAACCCCCGCGGCGGCGGAACCCCGTCCCGCCCCGCCGGACGACCCCAATACTTTCCTCCTCGCCTTCACCGGCAATCCGATTGAGGAAGTTCTTGAGGAATACCAGCGCATTTCCGGCCGCCACGTCATCCGCGATCTTGGTCTCACCGGCACCGTCGTCGTGGTGCAGAATCCTGACGTCAAGATGACCAAGGATGAGGGGGTGGACTTCATCAAGGCTTCCCTCCTGATCCAAGGCTTCAGTCTGCAGGAATACATGAAGGGCATCGATAAATGCATTGCCATCACCGGCAAGCCTCCCGGCCTTGAAGGCCCGATCGGCGGTTCACCGATCTACATGAGTGCCAAGGATTTGCCGGAAACCGACGAACCGGTCAATTACCTCATCCGCCTCAATTACCTCAGTGCCGCTGATGCCTCGCAGGTTTTCGCCAATGCGGTGCCCAACCACACATGGGGTGCCTACGTCGCTGTACCTTCCGCCAATGCCATTCTCGTCCGCGGTTCCATTCCCAACATCAGGACCCTGATCAAAATCAAGGATGAGGTCGACGTCGAGCCCGTCGCTCAAGTCCACGATTTTGTCGAGCTCGAACGCGCCTCTGCCGAAGACATTCAGGCCTTGCTCGACGGCATCCTGCAAGCTCAGACGCAGGCAAGCACGGCTTCCGGAGGGTCCGGCGGCTTCCGTCCCGTCGCGGCCCAGATCGCCGCAACCGCTCTGGGGGGCAACAACCCCAACGCGGGCGTCCAACCGGTCATCGCGGGCGGTCCCGGCACTTCCACCGGCATCATGCCCGATGGAAAATCCGTGATTGTCAAAGCAGATCCCCGGACCAACCGCATCTTCATCAACGGGCCGAAAGTCCACGTCGAATACCTCAAAAAACTCGTCAAAGAATTTGACCAGCCTTCCCGCGTCAAGAATCTCCTGACACAACAACTGCGCTACATCCCGGTCGATGAATTTATTGACATCGCGGTCTCCTCACTGGAAGCCCGGGGTCTCGGTGCCGCCGGTCAGACGGCCGGTGGAGGCGCCGGCGGCGGCGCTGGTGCCACGGGCGGTGCCCGGACCACGCAAACCTCCGGCCAAAATCAATTTGGCGGGGGCACCAACCGGGGTGGCACCGGTGGTTTCGGAGGCGGTGGTTTCGGAGGAGGCGGATTTGGCGGAGGCGGCACGGGCAACCGGGCCGGCGGCGCAGCCTCCAGCGGGGGCGGACTCGCTTCCCGCCAATCCACCGCGGCGCTCCCTCGTTCCGCCGTGGTTGGCAAGACACTGCTGATCTCCGATCCCCGCATGAATTCCCTCCTCGTCACCGGACCGCCCGAATCCATCGAACGTGTTTCGGAACTGATCAAGGAAATGGATAAACGGCCCCTTCAGGTCCACATCAACGCCGTGATCGCGCAGATCACCCTGGGCGATGACATCACGACTGGTTTTGACTTGCTGCGCCGGGTCGAAGACGTCGAAATCGGCGGGGAAAATGTCAGCATTGCGGGTCTTTATAAAACCACCGGCGGCAGCACCTTCCTCGACCCGGCCAATCTGGACACCATCGCCGGGTTCACTTCTGCGGCCGATGGCCTCAATCTCTATGCCGGCATCGGCGAACTCTTCAACGCCTACGTTACCGCTTTGGAGCGTACCGCCCGTTTCAAAGTTCTCTCCAAACCTCACGTCGCCACGGCCAATAACGAAATCGCCGACATCCGGGTGGGCAGCCGCGTTCCCATTCCTGCCAACCAGCAGTCCTCCATCGTGGCCGGCGGTACCACCTCGGTGACGTCGAATATCGAATATGAGGACGTGGAACTTGTCCTGGAAGTGCGCCCGCTCATCAATTCGAAGAACGAAATCACCATCGAGGTCAATCAGATCAACAACACCGTCGCGGGCTCCACCTTGATCAACGGAAATCAGATCCCCAACATCCTGACCCAATCCCTCAATAATAAAATCACGGTGCCGAACGGGGCAATTTTCACGATCGGTGGCAGTATCACCGAGACTAAAACCCAGAATATTACCGGTCTGCCCTTCATTTCGAAGGTTCCATTCATCAAACACCTTTTCGGCACCACGGTCCACAAGGCCGCCCGGCAGGAACTGATCATCATGATCCAGCCCCGCATCATCGATACCGCCAACGACATGATCGATGTTCACACCTCCGAAGTGCAGCGCACCGTCATCGGGCCCGAAGGCGAGAATTTTGCCAAACCGGATCGCGACACCTCCAACGTGCTCCTGCCCACCTACGAGAAGGATATCCCCTTCGATGCGGCCGGATATCCGGAGGGCCAGCGGCCCGTGGGAAAAAATCTATTCAGGCGCATCCGCGACAGCCTCCAAGCGCATTGAGGAGGGCGTCAGTTCCGGAATCCAACTCCGAAAAAGGCCCTGAATTGAACTCAAAAAGCCTCCGGAAGGCATCCGGACCCCAAAGTCGGATCTCGTAAGGCCCTGAATATCAGCAGGAAATGACGCCAAAAGCGATTCCGGAGCCCTCCGTAAAAAAAATGCGCAAACAACGAAGAAATCCTTTACACCTTGCCCGCCATCCCCTAATTTGCTTTTAGCCTACCAGAACCCTCCACACCTCAATCTCATGAAATACAAACTCCCCTTCCTCGTCGGCTTCGCCTCCTTGGCTGCCCTCGTTGGAGTCCAAGCGCAGACCGCCGTTACTGATCCGGTGGGTTATATTACTTCCAATGTGGCTCCGTCGCAAATTTCGTTGGTTGCTCCTAGTCTTGTTGAAAAAACTGAGTTTACTGGAGTTCCGGCTTCGGCTCCGGTTGGCTCAACCGTCACTTTTGCTCCAAGTACTACCTTGCCGGTCTTTGCGGTTAATCAGTACTATTTGGAAGTCATGTCGACAGGGTGGTGGTCTACAATCAGTGGAAATACTGCCACTACAGTTACCACTGTTGATGCCATTCCGGGGGGCGCCGCGACTGAAAAATTTGTCATTCGCAAGCATGTTACGCTCAATTCCTTCCTTGGGGCTAATTCTATAGGCTTGGCTGCGGGCACGGAAGCTTCCGTTGCTGACGTGGTTCAATTCTGGAACCCGGTTACTCAAAGCCCGAGCGGTCAATACTTTTACGCTGGAGCTGCTCAAGCGGTTCCTCCGGGTTGGTATACTGAAAATGGTGAATTGACGGGGACCGATGTGGCGGACCCAATAATCGAGCCAGGTGCGGGATTGCTTGTTACGCGTCGGGGAGCAACGCCTACCAGTCTTGTTTCGGTTGGGTATGTTAAAACCACCAAAACTCAAATCGATCTTTATCCCGGAATCAACGTGGTAACCCCTCTTCGTGCCGTAGGTGCGCCGCTCAGTGGTATCAACTTAGATACCGGAAATACAGCCACTGGTGTTCTCCAAGGTTCGGATCCGGCCAGTGCGGATACAGTCCAACTTTCAGTCGGTGGAATTCAATATTTCGCCGGTGTTCCAGCCAATGGAAATGTTGGATGGTTCAACGAAAATGGGGACCCTTCGAACGCAGTAGTTATACCTGAAGGCCAAGCAACTATCTTGACACGTCGCGTCGCAACTCCGGGTATCTGGACATCGACTGAACAACCAATCTCCACTACTCCCTGAGAGATTAGCTAAACTCCTCCACAAATAACTTATGAAAAAAACACTTCTAACCTTAATTGGTACGGTTGCACTGATCGCCAATGCATCTGCAAGCACTGTTTCCCTGTCGAAAGGCTTGAATCCCGGCTTTAATGTTCAAAGTGACGCTGGCATTCTGTTGAGCAACTTTACAATTCTGGTCGGATCATTCGACGTGAATCCAGTCGCGCCTACAGCCATTGTCCTTCAAGCATTACTCCAAACAGAGGCATTCAATCAGTTTGGACAAGCAACCGCTCCAGCTACGGGTCTTATCACGGCTAGCCTGACGAAAAATGATTTTTCTACTGGGCCAGCTGCGACAGAGTTTAATGGCAGAAATATTTATGCAGTGGTGATGAACGCTGCAACTGCTGCCCTTAGCACCGAATTCGGTCTGATGACCTTGGATTCAACCAGTACCGCTGGAACTTGGGTTTTCCCTGCTGATGTTACATCAGCTTTGGTTACCACAAATGCGCCAACCGGACTGTTGACCAATTTCGCAACGGTTGTCGGAACGGAAATCGACAATGCCACCGGACCTGAGTCGCTTCGACTTGCTGCAATTCCTGAGCCTTCTTCAATCGGTCTGTTAAGCGTTCTCCTTGGTTTGGGCATTGCCCGCCGTCGTCGCTAAAACATACAAAAATTCTTAAAATGGGTGATGAGCAAAATAGCTCATCACCCATTTTTTGTGTAAAATACAAAGACTGCTAATGAACTACTTGATGACAATCAAAGAGAGCCAAAGCAGTTCACTGCCAGGCTGGACGTGAAGTCAATGAGGAACATCACCACGGCGTTTTTGGAAGGGGAGGCTTTCGCTGATGCCTAAAATCAGACTTTGGAAGGAATGGTTTTCCTTGGCCATGCGGGATAGGATGGCTTCCACGGCGGGGCGGTCGTAGGGTTCGGTGCCGCGGCCGAGGGCGTAAGTGAGCATTTTGTTAACTAGGGCGTGGAGGAAGGTATCGCGGCGGTCGGTGATCAGAATCTGGGATAGTTCGTTGGCGTTGTTGAATTTTTGGCCGGTGGTGAGGACTCCGGCGGAATCGACTGGGAAGTTCCCATCCTTATCGCGCCACTGTCCGATGGCATTGAAGTTTTCGAGCCCAAACCCGATGGGATCCATCAGGGCATGGCAGGATGCGCAGCCGGGATTATTGCGATGGGCTTCGAGGCGCTGGCGGACGCTTCCGGTGAGCTCGGCCTGGGCATCGCTTTCGAGCGCGGGGACGTTGGGTGGTGGAGGGGGCGGCGTGATTCCCAGAATGTTTTCCAAGACCCATTTGCCGCGTTTCACCGGTGACGTGCGGGTGGGATCGCTGGTGACGGTCAGCACACTGGCATGAGTGAGGACACCGCGGCGGTTGGACTTGGGATCCAGGTCGATTTTCCGGAACTGATCCCCGGTGATATTTGGAATCCCGTAATATTTGGCGAGACGTTCGTTGACGAAAGTGTATTCGGCCGACAGGAAATCCATCACGCTGCGGTTACTCTGGACTATGAAATGGAATAACTCCTCCGTTTCCAAGAGCATGGCCTTGGCCAGTTCCGGGCTGAACTCGGGAAAACGTTCCTTGTCGGGCGAGACGACTTTCAAGGTCCGCAATTCAAGCCATTGTCCCGCAAAATTCTCCGACAAGGCCCGGGCCTTGGGATCCTTCAGCAGGCGGAGCACCTGAGCAGACAAATTGGGGCGCAGTTCTTTCCTGAAGGCGAGCGAGAGCAGTTCATCGTCCGGGGTGCTGCTCCACAACCAATAAGACAACCGGCTCGCTAGAGCGAACTCGTCAATCTCCACCACCTTGGCCGGGTTGCTGGCCTCGGGCTGCCATTCCATCCGATAAATGAAATAGGGAGAAACCATAATGGCTTTCATGGCGACCCTCAGGGCTCCGGCGTGATTTTCCCCCCGGTCCCGCCCGAGTTTGTAAATTCGAAGCAGGCGGTCGATTTCCGCCGGAATGGCGGCGCGGCGGAAACAGCGGTTGGCGAACTGCTGGAGGATGGCCCGGGCTCCGGCCTCGGTTTCACCGAGTTTTTCACCCGGGGTGAAAATCCGGCGGGCGGTTTCATTGAGCGGCTGGGGGTCCACCTTGAACGGGCCCTCGATTTCCATGCTGACAATGGTCAGATTGCGGTCACCCTTCCGGGGATCGGGCGCATTGGCATCATAAAAATCATTGAGGAAACGGGTCCCGATCTTGTTGAATCCTTTGGAAAACTTCACCCGCGTCTCCACCGTTTGAGGCGCTTTGGCATCGTTGCTGGTCACGTCAGCTTTGCCCACGACCTTGTCCTGAGCCAGCAATTCCATTTTCGCGGGTTCCGACCCTCCCACGCTGGACCACACTTTGGCCCGCAAAAGATACTCTCCTGAAACGAGCGCATTAAACTCAGTGCCACATTGCCCGTTGAAGGAAAGCAGCCGGCTGCCAGCGTCGGAAAATCCCTGGCCGGTCAATTGGTCGCCCGCTATTTCCGTCTTCACGGGTTCGGGTGGCGGAGGCGGGATCGCCGCATTCAGCACCCGGTCGGCCGCGATCAGATAACGCTCCATCAAAATGGGTGGCAGGGCCAGCACGTCACCGATATTGTCAAAACCATACCCGGTATCATCTTCCGGGAAATCGTCTGCGGGCCGGATATTCACCCCCAGCAGATCGCGCATGGTGTTGTTGTATTCGACCCGGTTCAGGCGGCGGATGGTCACCCGGCCGGGGTCCGGATTGTTGGGATCCACCGGATTGAGGAGTTGGTCCAGATATTTGGCGAGGAATTCACGTTCCTGAACCGTAGGCTGATCTTTTTTTTCCGGGGGCATGGTCCACTGGTCGATATGGAACATCACCCCGGACCAGAGTTTGCGGTCCGCCAGCACCGTCTTCTCGTCGGTGTATTTATCAAAATTCATCTCCCCTTTGTGGGCGCCGTCCCCATGACAGTCCCAGCAGTATTTTTGAATCAGGGGCAACACGTCCTTGGCGAAATCCTTGGCAGGGAGCGCTGCCGCCACGGGAGCCGCCGGTTGTCCGTGGGCGGAGACGAGCATTGCCAAAAATGGCAAAGAGAGGGAAAGGACAGGGAGTTTTCGCATGGGGAGGAGCACCCAGGATACGTCTGTCACGCATCCCGTCTTACCCGCAAAACGGCCCTCAATCGACTGGAAGACCTGCCGGAGCATTTCCAAAGGAATGCCGCCGCGCGCAAATTGTCCGGGTTTCCCGTTGCGCCGCTTCCTCTGGGGCGGCACCTCCCTGCGCATGAGCAGTGCCCGTCAATCCTTGTTGGAATTATTGCGCCGGAAGTCCGTGATGTACGGCGATTTCACCCTCGCTTCCGGAAAAAAGAGCGACTTTTATTGCGACGCCCGGCTCACGACCCTTGATCCTCAGGGCGCCATTTGGCTCGGGCAAACGGCATGGGGCCTGATCCAGGCGAAATCAGTCGAACTGGGCGTCGCCCCGGTCGCCATCGGTGGTTTGACCATGGGAGCTGACCCGGTAGCGCTGGCCATTGGCATCGCCTCGGTCCAGGCTGGCGGACCCGGTCTGCAATGTTTCACAATCCGCAAGCAGGCTAAAACCCACGGCCGGGGCAAATTGATCGAAGGAAACTTCAAGTCAGGGGACTCGGTGGTGGTCGTCGATGACACCATTACCACCGGTGGTTCCACCCTCGAAGCCATCGATAAAATCCGGACCGAAGGCGGACAGGTGGCTTTTGCCCTCGTGCTGGTGGACCGCAGCGAAGGCGGTCTCGAAGCCATTGAAGCCACCGGTGTCCCCGTCATTGCTATTTTCTCCCGCGCCGACATTGACGCGGCCCCCGGCAGCCGCTAGGACTACCATCCATCCGCGCCCAATCATCCATTCTCCTTTACCGCCCCTTTCCATCATGCCTGCCAAAGAATCCACCAAAGCCGCTGCCGCCGCCACTGCCGGTGAAGACCGCCTCGCCGCCGCCCGGGCCAAAAATCTGGAGATCGCTCTCCAGCAAATCCACAAGGACTTCGGCGACGGCTCCATCATGCGTCTTGGGGATAACCGGAAGATGGACATCGAAGTCATCCCTTCCGGCAACCTGCTGATTGACCGCGCCCTTGGGGCCGGCGGTTTCCCCCGCGGCCGGATCATGGAAGTCTTCGGCCCGGAATCGTCAGGCAAAACCACCCTGACCCTGACCATCATTGCCCAGGCCCAGAAGCTCGGTGGCCTCGCCGCCTTCATCGACGTCGAGCACGCCCTCGACCCCGAATATGCCAAAAAGCTGGGAGTCAAACTCGATGACCTGCTGGTTTCACAACCAAGTTCCGGCGAAGAAGCCCTCCGCATTTGCGAAACCCTGGTGCGCTCCAACGCCCTCGACGTCATTGTGCTCGACTCGGTGGCAGCCCTTGTGACCAAGCAGGAACTCGAAGGGGAAATCGGCGATTCCACGGTGGGAGCCCAGGCCCGCCTCATGAGTGCCGCCATGCGGAAGCTCACGGCGCTCATTTCCAAGGCCCGGACCTGCTGCATTTTCACCAACCAGATCCGCGAAAAAATCGGGGTCATGTTCGGCAGTCCCGAAACCACCCCTGGCGGCCGGGCTCTCAAGTTCTTCTCCAGCGTTCGCGTGGACATCCGCCGCATCGGTCAGATCAAAGGCAGCGAGGGCAACGTCGTCGGCAGCCGCACCAAGATCAAAGTGGTCAAAAACAAGGTGGCCCCTCCTTTCGGGGAAGCGGAGTTCGACATCATGTATGACGAGGGCATCTCCTCTGTCGGCAGCCTCCTCGACCTCGCCCTTGAACAGGAAATCATTCAAAAACGCGGCTCCTGGCTCAGCTACAAGGGCACCCAGGTCGCCCAGGGCCGCGACGCCGCCAAGGAAGTCCTCCGCAACGATGCCGCGCTCTACGCGGAGATCGAAGGTCTCGTCAAAGAAAAGCTCGGCATCAAAGGCGGCGTCACCACCCCGCCACCCGTCGCCGCGCCGATCACCGACGAAGTCGCTTAAGCGAGCACTGGCCTCCGGCCAGTCCTGAAAAATAGGCCCCATACGTCCTGTAGGTCGTATGGGGCCTATTTTCTGTTTCCCCCTCCTGTCCGGCGATGCTCCGGCCTCCATGAGGGCTGCCATGGGGCCGCGAAATCAACCCACACCCCCACAATCCCGGGCCGCCGCAAACCGGGCAACGCGTCGCTTCAATGGATTTTGGCAGGAGTTAACCCGTTTGGGGTATTCTGAAGAAATAATTAAAACAAGGCTGTTTTATTCTTGCCGCGTACAAGGGAGGGGTATTAAAAATGAATAGTTTTACTGAAACAATTCCGTCACAACCAATGAAAATCCGCATCACCCTTTTGTCACTCCTCGCCTGTGCGTCGCAAGCCAGTGCCTCCCTGCTTATTTATGAAGGGTTCGATTACGCCGCCGGTGCCAATGGTCTGAATTCTCAAAATGGAGGAACGGGGTTCACCGCAGCATGGGGCGCTGCCGATAATGCGGACGTCAGTGCAGGATCGATGGCTTACACGGACGGAGGCGGACGGGCGCTCACCACCTCCGGAAACCGGCTGTTTGTAGATGCCTCCGGGGTTTCGCCAGCCACCGGCACCACCATTTCACCGTTCCGCAGTGTGGCCAGCGCTCTCGATACTGTTGCTGGAAACACCGTCTATATTTCCCTGCTCGGCCAAAAACTCTCGGGTGCTGGCCGGGCCATGAATTTCGCCTTCTTCACAGATGTGGCCAACAATGGAGTTTATACCAGCCAGGAGCGCATTTCCGTAGGACACGGCACCAACCAACCCAACGCTGCAGGACCCTTCACCTGGGGAGCATTTGTTTTTGGGAATGGTAATAATGGAGCCCTTCCCCAGGTGATTGGCTCCAACTACTCGACCGCTTCGATTCTGGACTCGGCCTTTGTTGTGCTCAAGATCGAAGCCAATGCCTCTGGTCTTGATGAACGTTTCTCTCTGTTCATCAATCCTTCTTTGGATTCCGAGGGAGTCCCGGTCGTCACTTTCCTGAGGGACAGCCTTGTCTCCCTCAATGAGATTGACCGGATCCGCCCCTTTGCGGGCGGTTCAAACGCCACCTTGGCGCCTGCCCCTTCCGACTTCGATGAGCTCCGTATCGGCACTTCCTGGGCGGATGTCACCCCCTTCACCCTCGTGCCGGAACCTGGCGCTGCCTCCATGGGTTTACTGGCCTTGATGGGATTGATCGCCCGCCGCCGCCGCTGAGTTCAGGCCTGCTTCCAGCGCATCTGGACTAAATTCTAAGAGACCGGAGTTCCATTGCTCCGGTCTCTTTTTGTATCGCTTTTCTCCGTTCTTTTCCGCAAAACTTTCCCATGCGCTTCCCCCCTATCTTCTGTGCAGCCGCTCTGTTCCTCACTGGAATGCCGGGTGAGGCCGCTCCTGTGGTCTCGGTGACAATCCCGGCACCTGGAGCCACCGTTTCCACCCTGACATCGGTAAGCATCACCTTCAGCGAGCCGGTTACCGGGGTTGAATCCACTGATATCGGGGTGAATGGCGAATTGGCGGATACGGTGGCAGGGACCGGAGCCGGACCGTATGTGTTCACGTTTCCTCAGCCGCCGGCCGGCACCGTGACGCTGGGCTGGAATGCGGATCAGGGCATCGCCGGCATCGGCACAGGGGAATTCGTGCCGGCCGCCGCATGGAGTTATACTCTCACGGACACCATCGCCCCGGCCTTGGGCAAAGTGCGCACCTCGGTGGCTGGCCAGGAGATGGACGATGTGAGGCCTGCGGCAGGAGCGGTCGTGGGAGTGCTCACCACGGCGGTGGTCACTTTCAGCGAAACCGTCAGTGGAGTGGATGCGGCGGATCTGTTGGTAAATGGGACGGCGGCCAGCTCTGTCACTGGCGATACCACCGGGCCCTATCTGTTCACCTTTGCCCAGCCCGCTGACGGAGCGGTCAATTTTACCTGGTCCGCGGGCCACAGTATTGTGGACCTTGCGGGGAATTCCTTTGGCGGCACGGGTTGGAGCGTCACCAAAGCGGCCTCCGCGGGGCAGGTGCTGATCACCGAATTCCTCGCCTCCAACGGAGGCAGCGCCGTGGCCGCCGGGTCGGACGCCGACGGCACCCGGGACGAAAACTGGGACCTTTCCTCCTGGATCGAACTGCACAACCCGGGGGCCACGGACGTCAATTTGACGGGTTGGACCCTGACCGATGATCCGGCCTTTCCGGCGCAGTGGGTTTTCCCCTCCCGCACTCTGGCGGCGGGCGGCCGACTCGTCGTTTGGGCCTCGGGAAAGGACCGCAAGCCGGCCTCGGGAAATCTGCACACCAATTTCGGACTGAGTGCCAATGGCGGGACCGTGGCTCTGTTTTCCCCGGACAGTCCGTCCGCCACGCCGGTCTCTGCATGGGTGGACTATCCCCCGCAGCGTTACGACTACAGCTATGGGACCCAGCCCTCCGACTCCTCTCCGCGCTATTTCCGTCCGCCGTCCGTTTCCCAGGGAGCCTACACGCCGCCATCCTCGGACACCGGCGCTCCTGCCCCGACCGTGCCGCCGCTGCCGCTGGGCGTGGCCAATGGCACCAGCACACTGACCGGCCTGACGCCGGACCCCTCGTCCAGCGTGGAACGCGGGTTTTTCAGCACGGCCTTCAAGGTGGTGCTGAGCTGTCAGGATACCACGGCAGCGATCCGTTACACGCTGGATGGCAGTGTGCCGCTGATCAGCAGCAACGCCTACACCACGCCCCTGAACATCACCGGGACCACGGTATTGCGGCTGGTGGCCTTCGGTACGGACAAGGTGCCCAGCCGCACCATCACCCACAGTTATCTGTTTCCCGACACCGTGGTGGATCAGCCGAGCCCGCCGTATGACAATCCGGCCCGCACCACCGATAACACGAATCCGGCACCGCCCAGCCCCGGCGGCTCCCCGCTGCCCATCGCCTGGGGAACCAATGGCACGTTCAGCGCGGCCCAGACCCTGACCGGATTTCCCACCGGCACCACTACCGGCGCCAATAATCTGACGGCGGGACAGATCCCCGCCGACTATGGCATGGACCCCAAAGTCTATGCGGACCCCACCCGCTACAATGAGGCGGGGGCGGTGGATGCGGTAAATGGAAAGACCAACCTGGAACGCATCCGCACCGCCCTGCGCACGCTCCCGGCCTTGTCGCTGGTGATCAAAGGCACGGACATGTTCGGAGCCTATCCAAATGGCACCACCCCGGCGGGGACCGTCGATCCGCTCTATCCGACCTCCAGTTCCTCCATCAAACGGGACATGACCAAGCCCTGCTCCCTGGAACTCCTGCAACCCGATGGAACCACGGTCTTTGTGGTGGATGCCGGAGTCGATCTGCACGGGAACGCAAGCCGTGATCCCTTCAAGAACCCGAAGCATGGTTTCACCATCCGCTTCAAAGGTAAATATGGCACTGGCAAACTCGAGGCCGCGCTTTTCCCGATTCGCCAGTGCGGGAATGGGACAAGTTGGTATTGCGCGGCGACTTCGGCGGCAGCTGGCTGCATCAGAATGGCACCGATGCCCTGACAGTAAGCAACGACGGTTCGCAGCGTGCCCGTGGCATCCGCATCCGCGAAGCTTTCTGCAAGGATACCTTCCGGGACATGGGCGGAGCTGCCAGCCACCACCGCTTCTGCAATCTGTTCATCAATGGGGTGTGCTGGGGCAACTATGAACTGATGGAGGACGAGGCCGAAGACTTCGGGGCCAGCTATTTCGGTGGGAACAAGGATGACTACGATGTGGTGGATCAGGGCAAGTTGAAGAGCGGCACCTGGAATGCCTGGTCGGCCATGAAACTCCTGCTCGGCTGGACCGGGGGCACCGCCACCACGGACCGCGCCACGCCGCCTTCCTCCGCCACTTACCTCTCCGCCTTCAGCAACACGCAATACGAGAGCCTGCGCACCTATCTGGATATGGCGTGGTTCCAGGATTACATGATCCACCACCTGTATTTCGGCCACCGCGACTGGGCCACTGCCGCAGGCGATGCGGCGCCTTACATGAAAAATGTGTATTTCCTCCGCCCGAAAAACGGGCAGTTCAAAGTGATCCCGTGGGACATGGAAAACCTCATGTGGCACCAGGATGAGGACCGTGTCACCGGCATGACGACCTTTGCTTCAGGGGTCCCCGTCCTGCTGCCTCCGGCTGCCGTCCATCCCCGGGCCAAGAACAACGCCGAGTACCGGCTGGAATTTGCCGACCGGGCGTGGCGGCACATGGTGAGGATTGGCGGAGCCCTCACCCCACCGGTGATCAGCCCACGCCTTGATAAATGGGCCTCCGTGGTCAATCCTGACGCCATCTGCCTGGAGTCTGCCCGATGGGGGGACTACCGCTACAAGGTCCATGCCTATACGGCGGGCACGGTGAATCAGGTCTATTCGTGGAACGGGACATGGTATGATGGCACCGCGGCCGGATATGCCGGTGGGGCCTGGACTGGCGGTTCCCTGCGCTTCAATACCGGGCGCAACTTGGCCACCCTTGGTAACTGGACGGCCGGCATGGCCAATGCCTGGTATGACGAAATCCGGCGCCTGAAGACCGCTTATTATCCAGTTCGGGCCAACAATGTTCTGGTCCAATTCCGCAACAACGGGCTCTATCCCTTGCTCAACGCCCCGGAACTCCGGAACAACACTACGGATGCTTTGCTGGGCGATGCGACCATCGCTTCCGGCAGCCTCGTGAAACTGACCCTGCCGGCCGCCGCCGCCAACACCAGCAGCTTTGGTGACATCTATTACACCACGGATGGCTTGGACCCCCGGCCTCAGTATGATCTGACGGGCACCCCCCGCGCCGGAGCCACCCTCTACACCGCTCCTTTCGCCATCAATGGACCCACCGTGGTGAAGGCCCGCGCGATCGCCAAAATGGCTAACTTTCCTCAAAAACCAGCCGTGCGCGTGGCTTCGCCCGGGGCCAATCTGGCAGGCACTTATAACTCCACCGGCGGAACCAGTGCCCGGGGTCAGCTCATCAATACTCCGCTGATTGTGGATGGCATTACGCTGGTGGCTGGTGATCGCCTGCTCCTGAAGAATCAAAGCACCGCCGCAGTGAACGGCATCTGGGCCGTGACTGATCCAGGGGCCGGAGCCACCGGGATCTGGGACCGTGCGGAGGACTGGGATGCGGATGGGGAAGTGGTCAATGGTACCTGGGTGCGCGTCACCAGCGGCACCCAGAATCAGAACAGCGTCTGGCGTGTTACTAACACCGCGTCGGTCACGGTCGGCGGCACGGCCGGCACGGCCATCACGTTCGGCCAGTTCAGCGCATGGAGCGCCCTGATGGAGATTACCCTGACGGTGGGGCCTCCCGTGCCTGCCGTCAGCATCACCGAGATAAACTACAATCCCAGCAACAGTCAGGGCGGATCCGCCGCTGAATTTGTGGAGTTCCTGAACTATGGGACCCTTCCGGTGACCATGACCAGTTGGTCCATGGACGGCATCGAATTCATCTTCCCGGCCGGCTTCGTCCTGCAATCGGGCAACCGTGTGGTGATCGCCAGCAACGCAAATCCTGCCATCTTCGCCGCCCAATATCCCGGCGTGGTGCCGCTGGGATATTTCGGCGGTTCCCTCAACAACGCCGGCGAACGGATCTCCCTGCTTGATGGGCAGGGCGACATCGTGTGCAGCGTGGAATACGATGACACGCCGCCATGGCCGGACACGCCAGACAATGGAGGGTACTCCCTCGAACTCGTTGACCCTGCGGGCGACCTGCAAACGATTGCGAATTGGCAGGCCAGCGCCCAGCCGAAGGGTACGCCGGGAACCGCCGGCCCGGCCCCGGTTGCGCCGGATGTCATTCTCAGCGAATTCCTCGCTCAGCCGGCTGCAGGCGGGGCCGATTTTGTCGAATTGCACAATCGCGGGGCCGCCGCCGTGGATATTTCAGGTTGGACCCTCAGGATTTCCCAGAGCGTCGACACCGTATTCCCTGCGGGCACCAGCCTCCCCGCAGGGGGTTACATGGCCTGGCGCAGCAGTGGGGCTTTGCCGCTGCTGGCGCCGGGCACCGATTTACTGAAGGACAACGGCTCCATCTATCTCACGGATGCCACCGGGGCAGTGCGTGACGGCGTCCGCTATGGCCCGCAGGTCCAAGACTTCAGCTTCAGCCGGATTTCCGGAGCATGGAATCTCAGCACGCTCACGCCCGGTGCGGCCAATACTGTCGCGGCGTCGGCTTTGCCCTCCACGCTCCGCCTGAATGAGTGGCTCGCCAATCCCCGGCCCGGGGAAGATGACTGGCTAGAATTCTACTGCCTGGATGCCGCCGCTCCCGTGGTCCTCACCGGCTGCACGATTGAAGTCAATGGCGCCCCTGACACTATCGCTGTCCCGGCTGCGGTGGACAGTGAGGGCTGGGCCAGGCTATGGTGCCATCCTGACGGCACGCGCGGAGACAATCTCCTGCTCAGCCTGCCCTCATCCGGGGGCACGGTTCGTCTGCTCGGCCCTGACGGCCTCCTCATCGACAGCATCACTTATGGGCCACAGGCCGAAAATGTCAGCGGCGGCCGGGTGCCTGATGGCACGGCCACGCTTTCCATTGCGCTCACGCCGAGCCCCGGCCTGACAAACGATCCCGGGCCCGGGGCCAGTGGCATCCACCTCAGTGAAGTCCTGGTGTTGAACCAAACGGGCGCCAATGCTCCGTGGGCCCACCGGCCGCCGTGGATCGAATTGGCAAATAATCCGGCCTCCAGCGCCCAGTCCATGGATGGGTGGAAGCTCCGCACCATCGGCTCGTCGCCCGCCACCTGGACGTTTCCCGCGGGTGTCAGCGTGGCCAATGCAGGGTTTCTCCGCGTCTGGTGTGATCCTGACTATGCGGCCAGCACTTCCCCCGGCAGCCACCTCAATACCGCGCTCAGCCTTGATCCCGCGCAGACCTGGGGCCTTGAATTGCTGGCTCCCAGCGGGCACACCTACCAAAGCCTCACCTGGGGCCGGCAGCTCCCTGACAAATCATTCGGCCGCAGTGGGTCGGACCACACGCTGCTGGCCGCCGCCACGCCCGGTGCGGTGAATTCCGCCGCCGCCACCCTCGACAATGCTTCCTCGGTGAAGCTCAATGAATGGTATGGCGGCGACAGCCTCACGCCTGGCAACTTCCTGGAAGTCTACCACCCCGGCGCAAATCCGGTGGACCTGGGCGGGCTGTGGCTCGGCGACTCTCCGGCCGAAGCTGGTTTGCGCCGCTGGCAGATACCGGCACTCAGTTTCCTCGCCCCACAAAGCCACGCGCTGTATACGTCCTCCGGCCCGGCCGGCCAACCCACCGTGCTCGGATTCGACATTGCCCGGGGCGGCGAATACCTGCGTCTGAGTGCCAATGACATCCCCGGCACCCTGATCGACGAGCAGAACTTTGCGGGCTTCCCCAGCCTCGTCTCCCAAGGCCGGCTCAGCGATGGCACGGCCACTCTGACCAACATGAATCCCACCCCTGGCTTCACCAATGCCGCGCTCGGCGGGCAGCTCATCACGGAGCATCCTCAAAGTGTGGTCGTCGCCAGTGGCAGCGCGGCGGGTTTCAGTATCATCGCGCCCGGAGCGACGGCCTGGCAATGGAAGTTCAATGGAACCATCATTCCAGGAGCCAATGCCGCCAGCTATAATGTCGCCCCTTCTGCCACCCCTGCCACCGCCGGTGCCTACACCTGCACGGTGACCGGGCCCGCGGGTACTGCCGACAGCAATGTGGCTGTGCTCAGTGTGCTGTATAACTTCAGCACCTACGCGCAGTTCCATGGGATCTCCAACAACCCGGGCGTCGACTCCGACGGCGATGGCATCAGCAATGGATTGGAATTCCTAACCGGCACCAGCCCGGTGGTACCCTCCAACCCGGCTCCCGCCCTCCCGGTGTATAGCTCCGGTCCCGGCAGCGTGGTCGTCGGCTATGATCTCCCGCTGGACCCTGACGCCGCTTATTCCGCGCTCCTTGGCGATCTTTCGTCCGACCTCACCTTGTGGCAGACCCGTGTTCCTGACTCGACCAGCACCATTCCCGGTGGCACCCGACTGTTGTGGAATGTGCCGGCCAATGCCCCGCGGTATTTTGTGAAATTGCGGCTCGAGCCCTGAGTCCCCGCCCCGTCGGTCCCGGATCCAGTGGGGCGGAAACCCTTGCAATCCGTTCCCCCCTGGCTGCTGTTCAGGGATTCACTGACATGTCCTCCGCTGTCCCCCAACCCGGAGCCGCCCTGACGTTTCTTCTGGAACTGCGGGCCAGTGGCGCGCCTGTGGTCCGGCTTACCGGGCAAGGCTCGTGGCGTGGCGTCCTGCCGCGCATTGAAGCGGAGGCCGCCGCAGATCCCCGGATCGGCACTGTGCTGGAATCCTGGCATCGGGAGGCGGCTGAAGACCTCGGCGGCCCGCCCTTGGCATTTGACGAAGCGGCGGCCCGCCATGGCGCCATCCTGCTCTTCCGCTCCGCGTGGACCTATCTTCACCGCGACAGCCGGGCCAGCGAGGTGAAACAGCTCCTCTGCGCCCCGCTCCCCTGGGAGCCCACCGCGGCGGCGCAATTTTCCGCGGATCTGGCGCTCCAATATCTGCCGGCTCTCTTCCGTATGGCGCAGGTCCTCGCCCCCGGGGACCCACTCCTCCCTGCTTTACGGCAGCTCTCCGCCGCCTTGCCCCTGGGAGCCATTGGCCTTCCGCCCCAGGACGATGTTCCGGCCGCGGCCGAACCCGGCGCCTGGCAGGCCCTGCGCGCCCACCGGGGACTCTGGCAACTTTTTCTCGACCGCGCCATCCAGCGGCATGATCGTGCCTGGCTGGACCATCCCGAGGTTGCCAGCGGACTCCGCCACGCTCTCGGAGCGTATCTTAAAGAACTCGCGCCCGCCATCGCGCCCCCCCGTTCTACTGTTTAATCCATCATTCCGCCTCCATGTCTCCCGCTATCCTGGCTGCTGCCCAGACCCTGCAAAGTACCGTCCTGACCTCTCTCAAACAGGCTTTTGTCGGCAAGGATGAGATCATCGATCTGATGGGGATTGCCCTCGCCGCGGGGGAAAACCTTTTCCTGCTGGGCCCTCCCGGGACCGCCAAAACCGCCCTCATCCACGAACTCGGCCGCCGCCTCGACGCCCGTTCCTTCGATTACCTCCTCACCCGGTTTACGGAACCTAACGAATTGTTCGGCCCCTTTGATATCCGCCGCCTGCGGGAAGGGGACCTCGTCACCAACACCGAAGGCATGCTGCCCGAAGCAGATCTTATTTTTCTCGATGAACTACTCAATGCCAACAGCGCCATACTGAACAGTCTCCTGATGGTGCTCAACGAACGCGTCTTCCGCCGCGGCCGCGAGACTCGTCCCATTCCCGCCCTGTTCATCGCCGGGGCCAGTAATCATCTTCCCGAAGACGAAGCCCTGCGCGCCCTTTTCGACCGCTTCCTCCTGCGGGTCCGCTGCGGCCCCGTCCCTGACGACTCCCTTGCAGCCGTCATCGAGGCGGGCTGGCGGCTGGAGTCCGCCCCCAAACCCACGCCCGTGCTCGATGCGGAATCGGTCAGACAAATCCAACAAGCCATCCGCTTCGTGGATCTGGCTCCCGTCCGCACCGATTTCGTCAGCCTCGTCCTCAAGCTCCGTCAGGCCGGGGTCACCGTCTCCGACCGCCGGGCCGTCCGTCTCCAGCGGGTGGTTGCCGGCAGTGCCCTCCTCGCCGGACGCACGGCCGCGCGCGTCAGCGACCTCTGGATTTTTGCCCACGTGTGGGACCGCGAGGAACAGATTGAAATCATCGCCATGCTGGTCCGCGAAGTCCTCGATCAGGCGGGATCGGCCCCGGGGGATCACCCCCGCGCCAGTGCCGCCGAAGCTCCCGATCCCGAAGCACTCGCCGTCGCCCTGACGGAACTAGCCAACCGGCTGGCTGACCCGGGTGACCACCCTGTTGCCGATGAACTCCGCCGCCTCGGCGCCCGCATCGGGTGGGTCAGTAATCCAGAAAGCCGCCGGGCCCTGCAGGAACAGGAGGCTGCTTTGTGGCAGCAGGTGATCCCACCGTCTGCGTAACCACTTTTCCTCCGGCACTTTATGATAGTCCTCCAACTCCCGGCCGATAGCCACGCCCGTCTGGGGCAGCACCGGACGCAGTCCGGCTGGGAGATTTGTGAAGAAAATCAAGCCCTCTGGCTCCGCCTGCCTGAGGAAGCCGTAGCACGGGCGGCCGCCCTGCCAAGTCTGGCGCGCTACCGGGTTGATGTCCGGCAGCGCTTGATTCCCCTGCTTGGCAGCCTGCCAACAGGTCTGCTTCCGCTGGGGCCATGGCAATCCCTCGAGGATTTCCTGACGATTGCGGCTCCTCCAGCCGTTCTGCCCGGCCGCCAGCAGGGGAAGCTTGAAATCACCCTGACCCGGTCTTCCTGCGAAACTGAACCGACTGCCCTGCTGGCCAGGCTGGAGGATCTTACCGCCTGGGCGGACAAGGCTTCCCGGCTCCGTCTCGGCAGGCTAAGCTTCGCGGCAGCAGCTGATGGCCGCGTCTTCGTCCGGGGCACTCCGTTGCCCTCCGTGCCGGGAATCCCTTGGTATTTTCAGGGGAACCTCGCTTTGCCTGCGGGTTGGGAATTCGCCCTGCCGCTCCGGCCCGCCTGGGTGGAGCGTGCGCTCCTGCCAGCGCCGGGCTCCATCGCTTTGGTGGACCCGGATGGCTGCATGGAAATAATCGGTCAGGAAGGCTTCGCCCCGCTCACCCTGGCCGCCCTCCGCCGGACCACGGCTGCTCTGCCACCTGCCTGACCATGTTTCCTCCCGCCGTCAGTTATTTCGTTCCCCCGCCGGGATATCTCTGGCGATGGGCTGCGGATGGCGCGGCTGTAGAATGGGAGGATGGCGCCACGGTCTGCCTCTGGATGGAACTCCACGCGCTGCTGCACCACCTCGCACCGCAAGGCCTGCCTCCGCTTGGAAGCATTCTGTTGGTGCTGATGGCCTGCGGCCGCCGCCACACTGCCGCCCTGACCTCCGCCCAGCAGTTTGCCGGCCGTGCTTCAGGAGGGGAGCAGGCGTCCGCTGCTTCCAAGGCTCTGCGGCGGCGGCTCGGGAATGTGTTGGAATCCATTGCGGCGCTGCCGGAGGATCTGCGCACCGGCCTGCCGGCCCGGGCTCATCTCCTGACGGAACTTTTCGAGGGAATCCCGGGCCGGCCCTCCCCGGAGGCTTCCGCGGAAATCATGTTGGGGATCGACAAGTGGGGTCCCGACGGGCTCCGCGTCCAGCCAGCCCGCCTCGGTAGTCTGGCCCACCTGCTGCGGGACCTCAAGGCCCTGACGGCCGTCCACGACCGGCTGGACCTGACCCATCTGGAAGCCCGCCTCCGCACGGGGTTGGATGTTGTGAATCTCCAACCTGCCAGGGTCCCGGAACCGCAAACGCCCCCTGGCGAATCCGCCGTCCCGCTCCTGCGCCAACTGGAGGAACAGAGTGACCGCGAATTGGCCGCCGTCGCCGCAGTGGCCCGCCGCATGGTGGCGATGTTTGCCCTGCCGCGACCAGCGGGATTTCCCCAGGAATTGCCGGTGGGAGGGATTTCCGATATCACCAACCGGGGAACGCTCGACCGTCTGCTGCCCAGCGAGCTTGCCGCCGATGACATGCTCCTGATGGCCCGCCTGGCCAATCATGAGGCGCTCTATTTTCGCCGCGACACTCCTCCGGATGAACCCGCCGCCACGCGCCTTATTTTGATGGATAGCGGCATCCAACTGTGGGGACTGCCCCGGCTCTACATCCTCGCCGCAGCCCTGGGTCTGAAAGCCGCGGCGGGAGAGAATCTGGTCAGCGTGGAACGCCGTGCAGGCCAGGTGTTCCGGCCCCTCGCCTTGGAAACCGTCGCCCAGGTGCAGGCCTGCCTGCAGGAACTGCTGCCGGATCCTGACGCGGAGGCGGCGCTCGCCGCGGTGGCCGTCCCGCCGGACGCCGGACGTCCTCCTGATGTGTTTTTTCTGACGGGCGGGGCGCCCCGTGCGGCGGTGAGTGAAGCCCTGCATGCCCTTGCCGTTCGCTTCAGCGCGGCGGGCGGCCGGTGCTATGTGCTGGCCATCAGCCGGAGCGGTGCGATGGAACTTAGTGCCCGCAGCCCCGCCGGCAGCCGCGTGGTAGGGCGGGGCCGGATTGATCCCGAGGAAATCCTCCGCGACCCTGCGGTGGGAAAGCCCGCCGTTCCGGTCCGCGACCGCCTGACCGATCTCCCAACGGTCATCCGGCAGCTCGATTTCTATCAACAGTATCCGCTGCCCTTCCGCTTTCCCTCGGTGCCGCATCCGGGCAGCAGTGAACTCGTTTTTGCCCACTGGCGGATCAATGTGGACACCCAGAGCCGTCTGATGATGTGGGACCCCAATCCGCTGTTGGGGCCCGGCGAAATCACCGCAGGACTTCCCGTGGCGCGGAACTATCACATTGCTTCGCACGGCGGGGAGTGGGTGGTGCTTTGCTCTGGCCTGGGACCCGGAGACCGTGCGGCTGCGGTTTGCATCGGCATGAGAGAGCCCACGCGCCGGGAGGTGGTGCTGGATTCCAATCACCCTTTCCCGCTCTGGATGAAATGCCAGCACGGTGCGGCCATCCTCGGGTATTCCGACAAAGCGGAAGCCTGCTCCCTGACTGATGGGGTGAGGCAACATGCCATCACCCTCCCCAAGGGCACCAAAGCGGATGCGGTGGTGTTTGATGGACAAACTCTCGGCCTTGCCAGCGAAGCTCCCGTCGCGTCGGCTGCGCTGTCCCATTCTGCCGGCGTTCCCGGTTTTCCGGCCGTGTTGGGCGTTCCGGTGTCCGCCGGCTTCGTGGCGTCCGGCACGCTGGTCATCCGGGCGCAGGGCGGGCGTTGGGAGTTGATGATGCCGGACTTTGTCTTTACGGCCAGTCAGAAGAGTCAATTGTCGGCGGTGCGTCCTTTCCGCCGGGTGGACCCGGAGGCTGGTGGCAAACCCGGTCATGGACCAGCGTTTTACGTCGCAGACTGGCATGACGACTGCCGGCTCATTTTCGATAGCCGGGGGATGCTGCATCTGATGTTTTCGGACGGACAGGGCAGCGTGCAACTGACCCTGCTGGCTCTCATTGGCAAACCGGTGGCCGGCTGGGTGTCCCCGTGGGCGAAACCGCAGGTGGGCAATCCGGATTGGATTTTAAAACCTGCCGAAGACTTGGGCCGCGCTGATCAATTGGTCCCCCTGCTCCAGCGGTTTGCCGCCTTGGCCCGGGGCGCCCCGGCACTCCAGGAGTGGCGGGAGCCTGCCGGCGGAACCCCCAACTCTCTTGCCTGACATGCCTGCGGTCCCTCTCAAACTCCGGGTGGCTCCGCTGCCGCTGCCGGTCTGCGCCGGATGGCTGCCCTGCGCTGCGGTGTCCGCGTGGTTGGCCGAGGCCCGGCGGATTGATGAGGCCGCCCCCGGAGCCGTGATCCGGTTTTATCCGCTGGCGGCGTCGGCCCAGGATCAATCAGTGGCGGGCGTGGTGATCACCGTATCGGCAGGGCCCCCGGAGTTGGACCGCGTGTTGGGTCCGCAGGTGCAGCGGCTGGGGGAAGTGGGCCCCGGCGTGCTGGTTCCGGTGCATGCGCGGCTGGAACCGGCCCTGACCGATCCGGAATGGCATCGTTTTTTTCCGTGGTCCCTGCATTTTTTCCATCCCGCCATGGGCCTGACAGGATTTGAGGAACGGGATGCCCTCGATCCGTGGCAGCTATTGAAGGCCCCGCTGATGGAGCATGGAGGATGGTTCGCCGCGGTGCCGGGACCGGAAGCGCCAGTGCCGCTGCGGCAACTCACCCTCGTGCAGGAAATCAGCCTGGAGGAATTGATCGCTGCGGGAGCGGAGGACATCAGCTCGCAACGTCCTGACAAGGATGCCCCGCTGCCGGATACCGGGTTTCCTGGAAAGGCCGGTGGTTATGCGGCCGGGATGCTGGGCGCGCTGGGGGCTGGTTTATTGGGTGCCCTGGGGCAGGGCAAAGCTGCCGCTGCGATGGAGCGTTGGAGCCGCCGCCAGCAGGAGGATCTGCAGGACCGCCGGAAGCGGGAGCTGAACAAACTACTCGACCGTTTTGACAAGGGCGACATCCTTGATGCCTTGCGCCATGCCATCCCGCTGAGCGGCGCAGAAGCCCGCCGGGGGCAGGCCCTGACTCCCGGTTGGAAATTGGGGATGAGAAATCCCGGACTCACTGCCTTCAGTCAGGGCGGCGGCGCGGTGGACGTGTGGAATATCGCCTCCGACACCCGGCTGAAACTGGAAAAACGTTATCGTGAAGCCGCCGCCCGGGAAGCCGCGGCCGGACAGTGGGGACGCGCCGCTTACATCTACGGGGAGTTGCTGGGCGACTGGAACCGTGCGGCCGGAATGTTGGAAAACGGCGGCCGTCCCCGCGAAGCCGCGCGCATTTACATGGAGCGTCTCGGTTCCGGCCTCCGGGCCGCCCAATGCCTGGAAAAGGCCGGACTGCTGGCGGAAGCGGCCGCCCTCTACCAGGAAGCCGGCCAGTCCGAAAAGGCGGGAGACCTCTTCGCCGCGCTCGGTCAGGATGCCATGGCCCGGGAGCAATGGGAGGCGGCGGTCGATTCCCTGACAAATCCTCTCGAACAAGCCCGCGTCCTCGAATCAAAACTCCAGGACCCGGACCGGGCCCTGCTGGCCCTGCAGTCCGGTTGGCCTGCCTCCAGCCGGGCGCTGCCGTGTTTTGAAGCTTGGATTTCGCTGATGGGACGCCTCGGCCGTCATGCCGGAGTCACTGCCTGCCTCGGGCAACTGGAGAAATCCTCACCGCAGCGCCTGCAGCCCGCCAGCGCCATGGTGTCAGGGTTGCATGCGATCTTCGCCCACTATCCGGATTCCAGCCTGCGGGATCAGGCTGCGGCCCTGGCCTCATGGTTCATTGGCGAAGCCCTCGTCACAGCTCCCGGCAGGGCGGAATCGGAACGCCTCCTCACGTTATTGCCGCGCTTCGCACCCGGGGACCGGCTCCTTGCCAGGGATGCCGGCCGCTTTTCCCTGACGAAACACCGGCCGGTGGTGCCGCTGCTGGAGCAAGTGCAGGCCACGGTGCTGCGGGCGGACCGGGTGATTCCATTGGATCCTACCGTGAAATGGCAGTCCCTGACAGACTCTCCTCATGGTCCGCATGTGGCGGGGTGGCAGGCTGCCGGACCGTCCGTCCGGGTGGTGGCTGGCGCGATCCTGCAGGGGCAGGCTCCCGGGCTCAATTCCAGATTGAAGTTCAACGGCCCGGATCCCCGGCTGATGCATCTGGTGAGTTTGAGCGGCCCCTATGGCGCGGCGTTTTTTTCCCGCGCCCACCTCCATGTGGAGTTCGACCTGCTTTCCGGGGGGCCGGGTGCCGCCCCTTCAATTCTTGCGGTGGGAAAATCCACGCAGGACGGGATCGTACTGCTCTCCCTGACTCACACCGGAACCCTGACCGCTGAATACCTAGATGCCGGGGGAGAAATCCGCCGCAGCCGTGTGCTCGATTTTGCCCCGCCCGGTATGGAATCCGCCGACTGGTTCACCGGCGGGCATGGAGCCGATTTATGGATGGCCGGAATGGAGGTGGTCTGCTGCGTGACGGAATCCAATGAGTTCCAGCATATCGCCATCAATGGACCGGTGACGGCGTTTGCCGTCGCTCCGCCGGTATTGCCCTCACAGGCTGTCGCCGTGGGGTCAGGGGAGGCGGTGCTTTTGATAGCGAAAGGGAAGGGAAAACCGGTGGAATGCGTCAACCTCTATTCGGGCACTGCCACGCAGCCGCCGGTGGTGGCCTTCACGGGCGATGGCCGGGCGGTGATTGCCGATGGCAAAGGCGGCATTGTCTATCATCTCCGAGGAGGCATCCGGAAGCAGGCGGATATCGTCATCCCGCCCGGTTCCGGGGAACTTGTCGCCGCTGCCGCCATCGGAGCGCAGGGTTTTGCCTTCCTGACTTCGAGGGGCAAGGTCCTCGGTTACGGCTTCTGATGTCAGGGGATTGGCCGCCTGAAGGGAATCGGCCGGCTCACAGGTCTGCCCCATAGGCCATGAAGCTGCGGTAGCTCTGCAGGATGGCTCGGAGGGCGTTGACGAAGGCCCGGCGCTGGAGGTCAAGCGGGGCGGTCTGCGGGCTTTCCAGGATCACTTCAAAAGGCTGCGGTCGCTGGGTGGGGCTGGCGCAAAGGATGCCATCGTAGGCGGAGTGGATGATGCTGTTTACGGAGTGGAAGCCATCGATCACCGGTCCGGGATCGCAGGGCAGGATGTGGCCGGCAGCCGCGAGGGCAGGGGCCAGCATCTGTTCGGAGATGAGCCGGTCGCGGGCGAAGCCATAGAAACCGCCGCAGGTGTCATCGGAGTGCAGGGCGATGATCCCGTCAAAGTTGCGGCGCTGGATTTCTGCTTCCATCAGCTGCACGGCAGGTTCCGGTGAATTGCGCCAGAATTCGCGGTTCAGGTCCTTGCCGGAGGAGGACTCCCGGGTGCCGGCGAGATAGCCGGAGGGATTGCATAATGGATAGATGTGGATCAGGAATTCCCGGCCGAGATCCGGGTGGTCATCAAGTTCCCGGACGAAATCCATCAGGCCAAGGATGCCGGCGGGTTCGTCCCCATGGATGCCGGCGAAGATGCCCAGCTTGAAACGGTGTTTCATGATTTGGGTTCGCTGGAACACAAACCGGGGCAGCCAAAGCCGGGCCGGACCGTCATCCCAGAAGCCGGCGGAGTCACCCTTCAGGCAGGGGGAGGAGGCCACCTGCAGCATCAAAGGCATCAGCAGATCCTTGACGCCCGGGCGTTCGCCGGCGGCGACACGGCGGGCGACGGCCTCGGAGGCTTCCACCCAGAGGTCGTGGAGGTTGTCAGGGGATTCAGTCATACCGGGAGGACGAATCACGCGGCTGCCCGTTCGGGAAGGGCAAACGCCGTGGTGTCGGTGGCCAGCCAACCCTGCAGCAGGGCATCGCGGGAGGCGAGGCTGAGAACCCGTTGGGTGAAATGTTCCGCCTCCTGCGGGCCATCGAAGGTGAGCAGCACTTCGATGGTGCCGTCAGGGTGCTGGGTGGCAATGTCCGTGGTGCGCATTTGCGGGGCCACAAGAGTGCCGAGGCGGGCGGCGTGTTCGGGAGTGGTTCCGGAGGCAAGGCGGAAGGCCACGACGGTGGAGGGCAGGCTGTGCTCGCGGTAGGCCGCTGCGGCATCGGCAGCGCTGCGGCGGAAGATCGCCGGTGTGACTACCAAAGGTCCGGCGGTGGGTTCCGACAGGCCATCCAACTGGCGCAATTCCATGAACTGTGCCACCCACCGGCAGATCATCTGAATCCGGGAAAAGGTGCGCCAGTTCACCGCATTGCCATCCATCCGGTGAATCAGCAACAAATAACGGGCCGCGCCGGAGGAGACCGGCCATGGCAGCGCGGCCAGCCAAGGGCTGTGCTGTGCCGGCACGGTGGACCAGACCTGACGGCAGGTGACCAGCGATTGACGGGTCACGGCGAGGTGGGCGATTCCGGTGTCGCTCAGCGGCAGGTTTTCCGGCAGAGCCGCGTCGGTGCCGAGGAGCGCGGTCCGGGTCAGTGAAGTTCCCTCAATCAGATAGAGGGCGGCATCGGTCACCCCGGCATTGGTCTGCAGCAGCCGCAGCAGATTCGGGAAGACCGGGCCGGTGCCGGGTTCGAACAGCCCGCGCAATTGCAGTTCCAGCGTGACGGGTTCGGCCTCCGGCGCAGCGGGGGGCACCGGCAGTTGAAGCCGGGCAATTTCCGCCACTCCGGGAACGGTAACAGGATCGGCGGGCTGGGAGGTGAGGGCTGTGAGGACTTCCACGCTGGTTTCGCGCTCCGGCACCCGGACCGCCGGGAGCGAGTGGGCTTCCCCCGCCAGCAGGCCCAGTGCGGGCAGCGCGAGGAAAAACAGACTGTGCGCGGCCACCATGTCCCGTTGGGTCAACAGCAACGTGCCCAGCAGCAACAGGGACGCCACCGCCCCTGACAAAAAGCCCCAGCGGAAGCCATAGCGGGCCCCGGTCAGCAGCGGCAACACAATCCAAGGCGAGGGATTGAGCGACAACCACCCCAAGTCCGAGGGAACGGTCAGCAGGTTCAATAGCGCGAGCCCCCCGCCGATGGCGACAACATCCTGCCACGGCCGGCCCAGGGAAAAGCGAGACAGGGAAGATTCGGGAACGGACATCCCTTCCAAAAACGACAAACCGGCGGGAATGGAAAGCGGGAAATCCCTTTCGGCCGTTCCTATAAAAACCAAAAACTCGGAATTCCAGGGTGAAATTCTCCGGTCCCTGCGCTACACCCTCCGCCCGCCGGAGGGTTCCGGCGTCTTTTCCTATGAGTTCCAACAGTCTCCAAGCCCTCCCCGGATTCCGGGAGTTCTATCCCGATACCTGTGCCCTGCGGAACTATCTTTTCATGCACTGGCGGGACGTGGCGCGCACCTACGGTTTCCTCGAATACGAAGGCCCGGTGCTGGAACCGACCGAACTCTACCGCCGCAAGAGCGGGGACGAAATCGTCAAACAGCTGTTCCATTTCACCGACGCCGGCGGCCGCGAGGTCGCGTTGCGGCCGGAGACCACGCCCAGCCTCGCCCGCATGGCGGCCGCCAAACACAAGGAACTGCGCAAGCCCATCAAATGGTTCCAGATCGGCTCGTGCTTCCGCTACGAGCGCCAGCAAAAAGGCCGCGGCCGGGAGTTCTATCAATACAACTGCGATATCCTCGGTGAACCCTCCGTCGCGGCGGATGCCGATCTCATCGCCATGTCCATCGATGTCATGCGCAGCCTCGGTTTCCGTCAGGGAGATTTCGTGGTGCGGCTCAGCGACCGCAATGTCTGGCCTGATTTCCTCGAAAAGGCCGGAGTCGCGGCGGAGCACCTGCCGGTCTTTCTTCAGATCATCGATAAAATGGAGCGCGAAAAACCTGAGGTGAGCGCCGGGCGTCTGACGGAACTCGGCACCAGCCGCGAAGCCGTCGATGCCTTCATCGCGGGGCAGGGAGCGGACTGGCCGCCGCTCCAGGCCCTGCTGGAAAATCTGGCGGCCCGCGGGTTGTCCGGTTTTGTCAGGGTGGATCTCGGCATCGTGCGGGGCCTCGCCTACTACACCGGACCGGTTTTTGAAATCTTCGACATCAGCCAGGGCATGCGGGCGGTGGCCGGAGGCGGGCGTTATGACCAGCTCTGCCAGCTGATCGGTGGCAGTGATCTGCCCGCGTGCGGTTTTGCCATGGGCGACATGGTGATCGGTGATTTCGTGAAGGAAACCCCCCACGCCTGGCGGCAATACCAGGAATGGCTCGTCAGTTATGGCAAGATCGAAGCCTTCGTCATCATCGCCGATGAAGCCCGCCGCCCGGATGCCCTCGCCATGGTGCAGGGGCTGCGCAATGCGGGCATTGCGACCGACTATTCCTATCTCCCGGCCAAAGTAGGCAAGCAGGCCCAATTGGCCGAGTCCCTCGGAGCCCGGGCCGCCCTCACCATTGGCAGCGAGTTCCCCGAAGTCCGGCTCAAGGACCTGATCGCCCGCAAGGAGGAAGTCATCGACGCCACGGGGGCCCCTGAAGCCGTCAGCGCGCTTCTCACCAGTCCGGCGATCCCGCCGCTGCTGGCATAAATGCGCGCCGAAGGCCAAATCCCCGGTTTTGCGGCTCCATCTCAAGGAATGGCGGCCCGCTTATTTCCAGCCGTCGCGGTATTTGGTGCTGAGGAAGGTGTTGGCCTCGGCATCGTTGGTGAATTTCATCTGGCTGGCATCCCATTCGAGCCGCGTCCCGGAGCGGCGGATCGCAATCATACCTAGCAATCCGATTTCGCTGAGGGTACCGCCGTACTCAAAGCTGGATCCGGCCGGGCGGTTTTCGCGGATGGCATCGAGCCAGTCCCGCTGGTGATGCCCTTGTTTGACGCGGGGAATTTTTGGATCAGGCCTTTTGAAATCCTTCATCCGGGACTCGGGAATGATGCGCGGGCTTCCCCCACCATGGGAACCGTGCATGATTTTGCCCTGATCCCCGATCACCACGGCCCCGATGCCGACCACCTTGCGGTTTTCCTTGGTCAGTTCTTCCGGCTGGGGAATGGTGAAGTCGCCATCGTGCCAGATCAGTTTGACCGGGCCGCGGTCTCCCTTGGCAGGGAATTCGTAGGTGATTTTGCTTCCCTGCGGGTAAAATTCGGCGTCCGCCTTGGGATCATACCCCTTGGTTTAGGCAGTGATGGCGGTGGGCATGTCCAAATCCAGGGCCCAGAAGGAAGGGTCCAGCACGTGGCAGATCCAATCGCCGATGCAGCCGCTGCCGAACGCCGAGAACCCCCGCCAGTTGAAGGGCAGATAAGCCGGGTGATAGTCGCGCGGCGCCGTGGGCCCCAGCCAGAGATTCCAATCCAGTTCCCTGGGGATCGCCGGCTTTTCCGCAGCGATCTGTCCCTTCAGGCGCGTCTGGCAATAGACATCGCGGAAGGCATCACATCCCGCGTGGATCTCGGTCACTTTTCCAATGGCCCCTGATTGCACCATCTCCACAAACCGGCGGATATCGTCGGACGAATGGCCCTGATTGCCGACCTGGGTGATCACTTTCTTTTCCAGCCCGGCCTGACGCATCGCCCGGACTTCGGCCACGGTGTGGGCCAACGGTTTCTCACAATAGACGTGTTTGCCATGGCCGATCGCGGCCAGCGAAATCACGGAGTGGGTGTGGTCGGGCGTGGCCACCAGCACGGCATCGATTTCGTTGCTGATGGAGTCGAACATCTGCCGGAAATCCTTGAAGCGTTTGGCTTTGGGGAATTTCGCAAAACTATCCGCCGCCCGCCGGTCATCCACATCACAGAGAGCCACGATGTCTTCCTCCGCCATATTCCCGAGGTCCGCCCCGCCTTGCCCACCACAACCAACCACCGCCAGCCGGATCCGGTTATTGGGGGTCGGCTTGTCTCCCTGCGCGTAGAGCACATGGCTGGGCACAAATTGAAATCCGACGGCGGTGGCGGCAGCGGAGGAGACAAAAGAACGGCGTTTCATGTCAGGTGGGAAAGCAGGGGTGGAGTGGAAGATTCAGGATCGGAATACAGGTAACCCGCCCGGCGGCCATTCATTTCAGGGCTCTGAACAAGACTAACAGGTCGCACGGCTCAAGCGTGGGCTGGGGCGAGTTGAGCTTGAGTGATTTTAGGAGTCTCCAATACCCGCTCCACATCCGCCGCCACGACCTTGTATTCTGGGCAGAGCGTATCGGCATCATGCCCGGCCCCGGTGACGTTATTCACCATGGCCTCCGGAAAGTGGAAGGTCGTATAGAGAATTCCCGGCTTCACTTCCTCCGTGACGCGTGCCGCCAATTCGACTTCACCCCGGGCAGAGAACAGGCGCACCTTGTCGCCGGGGTGGATTCCCTTGGCCCGGGCATCCTTGGGATTGATGGCCAATTCGTCCCGGGTCACGATCAGGCTGTTGCCGGTACGGCGGGTCATGGTTCCGCAGTTGTAATGCTCCAGCAGGCGGCCGGTGGTCAGGATGAACGGAAATTCGCCCCGGTTTTCCACCAACTCATTGGACTCCTCCCATGGGAAGAAGTGGAACTTGCCCAGACCCCGCTTGAAGGATTCGGTGTGCAGAATCTGCGTGTCGCGCCCGCCTTCCAGGATGGGCCACTGTTTTCCGTTATCGCCCAGATTCTCCCAGGTCGCGCCTTTGAAGAACGGCACGATGCGGGCGATTTCCGCCAGCACTCCATCCGGGGTATAGTCGGCCTGCGGATAGCCGAAACGTTGCATGACCTCGCAGAGAATCTGGCCATCCGGCTTGGTGCCTTCCAGCGGTTTCACGGCCGCATTCACCCGCTGCACCCGGCGTTCCGCATTGGTGAAGGTGCCGCTCTTTTCCAGGAACGAGGAAGCGGGCAACACCACGTTGGCAAACTTGGCGGTCTCCGTCATGAAGATCTCCTGCACCACGAGGAAATCGAGGCCGCCCATGGCCATTTTCACATGCTCGGAGTCCGGGTCGGTCTGCACGACGTCCTCACCCATCAGCCAGAGAGCCTTCAGTCGTCCATCAATCGCGGCTTCAAACATTTCCGGGATTTTCCAGCCGGGCTCCTCGTTGAGTTTCACGCCATAGAACTCCTCGTAGCGGCGATGTACCCCGGGGTCATTCACCTCAAAATACCCGGCGCCCTGATGCGGCTGGCAGCCCATGTCGGCGGCACCCTGCACGTTGTTTTGGCCTCGCAAAGGATTCACTCCGACCCCTGGCCGGCCGATGTTGCCGGTCATCATGGCCAGGTTGGCGATCAGCATCACGGTGCGCGCTCCCATCTGGTGTTCGGTCACGCCGAGACCGTGGAAACTCATCGCGGCCTCGGCGGAAGCGTATTCCAAGGCGGCGGCCCGCGCCAGCTCCTGACTGACCCCGGTGATGCGTTCCATTTCATCCAGGTCGAGCGCCTTCAGTCCAGCCTCAAACTCCGCCCAGTTTTCACAGCGTTTCTCCACAAACTCCCGCTTCATCAGTCCCGCATCCAGGATGAACCGCGCCATCATATTCAACAGCGCCACATTGGTGCCGGGCCGCAACTGCAGGTGGTATTTCGCATACGGCACCAACTCGATTTTGCGTGGATCAATCACGATCAGCGGCACGCCTTTCATGACCTGCTGCTTCAGCCGGGCTCCGGTGACCGGATGGCCTTCGGTGGGGTTCGCGCCAATCACCATGATGCATTTGGTGAACTCGAGATCCTCGAAGGAATTGGTGGCGGCCCCGGTGCCAAAGCTCTTCTGCATGCCCCATGCGGTGGGGGAGTGGCAGACGCGTGCGCAGCAGTCAATATTGTTGGTGCCCATCACCGCCCGGATGAACTTCTGCATCAGATAGTTCTCCTCGTTGGTGCAGCGGGCCGAGGAAATCCCCGCCACGGCCTGCCCGCCGTGCTCGTTTTTGATACGGGTCAGATTCTCGTGGATGTGAGTGTAGGCTTCCTCCCAAGTGGCTTCCTGGAGCTCGCCATTGATGCGGATGAGCGGCTGGCGCAGCCGGTCCGGATGATTGAAAAACTTGAAAGCATAACGTCCCTTCAGACAGGTGTGGGCGTGATTCACCTCGGCATCCACCGGGGCCTGGATCGAGAGAACTTCACTGCCCTTGGTGGCGACGGTCAAATTGCAGCCCACCCCGCAATAGGTGCAAACGGTGCGGGTCTTTTTCGTGGCCTCGATTGATTTCGACATGAAGCGGTCGCTGATCGCCGAGGTCGGGCAGGCCTGCGAACAGGCCCCGCAGGACACGCAGGGACTGTCTTCGAAAGTGGTGTCCAGCCCCTTGATGATGCGCGCCCCGAAGCCGCGGCCATGCATCGATAACACAAATTGCCCCTGGATCTCGTCACAGGCCCGTACGCAACGCGAGCAGTTGATGCACTTCGACAAATCCGACGTCATATAGGCGTGGGATAGATCCTTTTTGCGGTCCAGATGGTTTGCTCCGGCCGGATAACGCACGCCGCGGATGCCCACTTTGGCGGCCACGGTTTGCAGCTCGCAATTGCCATTCACCTCGCAGGTCAGGCAGTCCAGCGGGTGGTCGGTCAGGACCAGTTCGATGATGTTCCGGCGCAGCCGCTGCACCTTTGGTGATTCCGTGAAGATGTGCATCCCGTCGGCGATCGGGGTGTGGCAGGAGGCCATCACCCGGCGCGGACCATCAGGTTTGAGCGCCACTTCCACCGAGCACACCCGGCACGCGCCATAAGGTTCCAGTTGGGGAGCATCACACAGCGTGGGGACGTGCCCACGGCCACGGTGACGGTCGATGAAGTTCAATAGGGTTTCGCCGGCCTCGAACCGCATGGGTTCGCCGTCAAGGTAAGCGGTGAGGGTGGAGATATCCTGAACCATGGCTGGGGTAATAGGTTAGGTTTTGAGTGAAAAGGAGATCAGGCCGGGGCGGCCCCGCTGCGGTAAGGCTTCCGTCTCCCGTGAATGGTGCCGGCGAAATACCCGCTTAACTCCTCCTCAAAATGATGCAGGGCGTTTTTGATAGGAAGGGGCACCCCGCCGCCCAGGGCACATAGGCTGGTCTGCTCCAGGGTCTCGAGAAGGTCGTCGATCAATTCGCGGTCGATCTTGAACGAATCATCGGTGCGCGCTTTGGCGACCAGTTCCTTGCCCCGGGTGCTGCCGAGCCGGCAGGGGAAACACTTGCCGCAACTCTCGTCGGCCGTGAATTGGAACAAGTGCTGGATGTATTCGATCATCGGGAACGACTCCGGAATACTCACCACTCCAGCGTGGCCCAGCAGGAATCCCTCTGTCCTGAAAGACTCAAAATCGACCGTCAGATAACCGATCCGGCCTACCGGCACAATTCCACCCAGCGGGCCGCCCACCTGCACCGCCTTGACGGGTTGCCGGAAGCCGCCCGCCAGTTCGAAAAACACTTTTTCCAAAGGAGTGCCCATCGCCACCTCATAGATTCCTGGCCGGGCGAAATTAGAATCCAAGGAGAGCAGTTTCGGTCCAGTGCTTTGCTCGGTGCCGATCTTTGCATAACTGGCTCCGCCCAATAAAATGAGGGGCCGCACATTGGCGAAGGTCTCCACATTGTTCACCACGGTCGGGCGGCGGAACAACCCCTGCTGCGTCGGAAACGGCGGCCGCACCCGCACTTCCGGACGCTGTCCCTCAATGCTGGCCAGCAAGGCCGTCTCCTCGCCGCAAATGTAGGCCCCCGCTCCCTTGATGGTTTTGAACTCGAAATCGAATCCACTGCCCTGGATATTCCTGCCCAGCCAGCCGGCCGTCCGCAGTTCGCCGATGGCCGCATTGATGCGGGTGATCGAATCCGGATATTCGGCCCGGATGTAAAGCACCCCCGTCCCGGAACCACAGAACCAGCCCGCCACCATCATGCCGAGCAGCACCGAGTGAGGCTGTTCCTCCATCAAAAACTTGTCAATATAAGCCCCGGGATCTCCCTCGTCGGCGTTGCAGACGATGTATTTCACCGCTCCCTCCGCTTCCTGGCAGGACAGCCACTTCAAGTGGACCGGAAATCCAGCGCCCCCGCGGCCACGCAGCTTGGATTCCCGCAGATCCTGCAGAAAGGCATCGCGGCCCTTGGCAAACAGGGTCCGCAACGGCGCATACCACGCTTCCATCCCCGGAAACGTCCCGGTCAGCATCGGCTCCGGCAGCCCGGATACCACCGCGTAGCGATCCGCAGAGTCGCCCACCCCGGTTTTAAAGAGCGTGTCCAATTGGGCGGGTTCCTGCGCGGAGTAATTCCGATCCTCATACTGAAAAGCCCCTCCCGCATGGCAGCGCCCCAGACAACAGATGTGCCCGATTTCCTCTTCCTTGAAATGCGCCCCGACCTGCCCGTGCAGTTTGCCCTGGGTGCCCGCACACAGGCAGGCCGAACCGTTGCAGAGGAAAACCTTTTTCCCCGCATTTTCCTTCTTCAGGAAATCATAAAACGAAACCGCCCCCAAGGTCACCGCATCGCCGAATAACGTCTCTTCCCCCAGGGGACGGACCACCCCGGCAGTCTCCGCCGTGCCATGGCCCTCCGCCGCATCGACCATGCGTTGAAACACATTCTGTTCGATGCCTTTCCGGAAGGACAGATGACTGAGATTTTTTGACATGGCAGCAAAGTCCGCCACCAGCAGCGTCGGACCAAAGTGGGTTTGGTAAGGGATTGTATCGGACTGGCTTTCAGGAACCAATCAAAAAACCACCCGTTTTCGGCCTCACAGCTCCTCCAGAGCGAATATTCCCGCGTCATTCCCACCCAGGTCCATCCTGCGCTGTCACCGCCTGCGGGTCCGATGACATTATGGGTGCTGTCTTCTTGGAGTCGATATTTATTACAAGCGTGGAATTTGTATAAAACCATGTAAATAAAGAGATTGCACAAAAACTTTACATTTATGAACTCAAGCTGTGTCGGGATTTTTTACAGGTTGGACGGGAGGTGGTATTACTCGCTAAAAGATTGAAGACGAATGAGTTGCGATAGAAAACTCCAAGGCGGCCGACGAAAAAAGCGGAATAATCTTTCCAATTGTTCCCTAATTGTGTGCCAGTCCCCATTTTTTAATAAGCCTTGGTCTGTGAGGCTAGATCATGTAAAGGCCTTATAATGAACGAGATGCGCGGAATTAAAAATCCATATTTTTGAAATGGCATGATAATTGCCGTATCCCCCAACTGCTGAGAAAGAAGACCGGAGTTTAACTGGACGTTTTTAGCAGTACCCCCAAACCAATATGAAAATCAAACAACTACTCTGGACGGCGGCCGCTGTCCTCGCTCTCTCGAATACTGTTTCCGCTTCGGCGATCACCTGGGTGGATCGTGACCCGGACAGCGGGAATGGGCCGCTTGAGTTCCTCTCGGAAAACGGGACCACCGTTTTTTCCTCCACCTTCAACATCATTCCGGCAGGTTTCATTCCGGGCACTCATCTGGTCGACACGATCAGCGTGAAGTTCGCTTTCTCGGATGATAATTCTGATAGTCAAACCGAATATGTCGACATTACTGTCGGTGGATTCAAAATCTGGAACGACTTGGAAGTGGATGGCACCCATGCCAATGCTCCGACCAGCTACGAATGGTTTTCCCAAGGGTTGAGTGGAAACATCTCCATTCTTGGCGATATCAATGCTGATGGCATCCTTGCCTATTCCGTCAGGATCCAGAATTTGAGCAACTCCTGGAGTGGGACCGAGGATACTTACCTTAAAATTGCAGAGTTGACCGCTGGTGGAGACTTCAAACCCGGCACCACTGGCAATCCAGTCCCTGATGGCGGAGCCACGCTCGGTCTGTTTGGTCTTGGCCTGCTCGGTCTCGGCGCCATCCGCCGCAAATTGCGCCAGGATTGACTCCGGCTTTCAACTGACTCCAGCCCGGCAAACCACAGGGTTTGCCGGGCTTTTTGGTTGCATGATCGAAACCCGGGTCCGGGAATGGACTGGGAGGGCGTAGGCAGGGTGGCCATAGCGGCATTCAGCTTGAGGGAAAAGCGAGGGTTGGCCGATTTGTTTCTACATGGGCTGCACGGGAGCAGGGGAATGCCGGGGACCTCCGGATTCCCTGGTTTCTATCCATGCGGCGTAAAACGCCGCCATGAACAATCCTTCCGGGAGCAGGGTCAGGGCTCCTTCGAAGGCGGAAAACCAGCCGTTGAGCTTTTTGGCCAGGGGCAGGTCCCCCGTGAGCCAATGGAAAAACCGGTCATCATTGGCCGCGGTGTCACACAACAGGCCCAGGAAAAGGCAGCCGAATCCAGCTATCATCGGGCCCCGCATGCATCGCTGATAGGCCAGCAGCTCCTTCCGGTAAATCCAGAGCACCCCCAGTCCTATCAATCCATAGGACAACATGATGGCATCATCGAGGCGGTCGGTGAGCGGATTGTGTGGCAAGTCCAGCCCACGGATGATGAAACGGTCCATGCGTTCATGAAGTTCGCCCACCTCATCCACCGCCAGAAAGGCAAACCCCGCTGCCATCAGCAGCCAGACATAGTGGGCGCGCTGAAGCAAGGGCCGCCGCTCCCCGGCCAGTGTGGTCTGGCGATTCCTGACGCTGAAGATTTGCCAGGCCAGTCCGCCGATCGTCAACAGCTGGGCCGCGGACAGGAACGTCGTATACCGGCCTTCCCCGAAATACCGGCTGGGATTGCCTGTTTTCCACAATCCCAGGAGGATGGTGAAAACAATGACGGCCAGATTGAAGCCAACAATCCGCCGGAGGAAAAGCCGGGAAGACATTTGAAAAAGTGCCGGAAAGGTTATGTGAAGATTCCAACCCCTTCATAACCTGAAATAGGGTTGGACGCCTGTCGATCAAAATCATGAACCGGTCTCCGTGGGCCGGGGCAAGTGGAGTTGTCTCGGCAAGGGCTGTCGTGGGCTTTCCGGGCCGCGTTCCGCTCAGCCTGCAAGGCCGCACTGGACGACGAAGAAGGCAGGCTGGAGGTGGGCGAGCGGCGCGCGCAGCTGGTCGATTTCGGCGGACGGGCCGTGGAGTTCAAGGCGGATGAGGTCGGCCATGGTGAGCATCTGGCCGAGCAGCCCGCCCACGTTTTCCAGATGTGTCAGGACAGCCGCCGCCCCGGCGTAACCTTCGCGGCAGAAGATTTGGTCTTCCAAGGCGGTGAATTCGTAAAAACAGCAGTGGCTTTCGGTGCTGGTTTTTTCCACAAAAGCGGGCAGCAGGGCCTGAATCTCCGGCAACCGCCCGGGATGCGCTTTGAAATAAGGATGCAGGGTGACGAGATTGGACGGGACGGACATGATAGGGGAAGAGGGCAAAGGGGGATGGGGAATACGACGGAAGGGACGGAGTTATTCCAAACCAGCGGTGACGAGGTTGTTGAAACGGTCCACGGGTTCCTTGGCGGACCAGGCAAGGCCGCGCAGGACGAGGGTGCGGAAGATGGGATCGTCAAACGTCCAGGAGTAGTGGCCGCCGAGGGTGACAAACATGCGGCCGCCGGTGGCGGGTTCCGTGACCCAGCATTGCGGGCGGGCCGCCCCCTCCTCCGTGGCTGAAGCTAGAGGGCGGGGCTTCGAATCCGGGGAGGAAATGAGATTCCAGTAGGTTTCGTCGATGAAGGAAACCTCGTGGAGATTCCTCGCGACCGGATGCTGCAGCGAGGGATCGAAAACAAGGTCGATCGGGCCGTGTCGGTATTTGGTGAGGCCGGTGTGGGAGGCAAAACCGAGCCGGGCCGCAAGGGCCGGGGCCTGGGGGCCTCCCTCGACGGCCCAGTGGATGAAGACCGCGCCGCCGCCCCGGGCCAGGAAAGCATCAAAATCCCGGGCACGGTCATCGGACCAGTCGCCTCTGCGGAAGAACATCACGGCATCGGCGGCGGCCCATTGGGCAGGCGTCGGCCAGTCAAAGGCGAGGCTGATTTCCGTTTTCCCGGCGAGGGTAAACAGGCGGCCCCAGGTTTCGCGCCAGCGGGGGTAATCGTGTTCTCCAATGCCGTGATCCTTGGGCCCGGAAACCAGGAGGACTTTGAGCGGACGGGTCGCGGCCGGTGGTTCCGGAGCCCCGGCGAGGACGGCGGTGATTTCAGCCGGGGTGCGTTTGAGGGGACGGGTGCCCTCGGCATAGACGCCCATCAGGGGCGGGGAGGTCAGGAGAAAAGCCATAAGATCACGGAAGTCCCGGGCGCCGAGGGCTTCGTCGAGTTTGGCCGGCATGAGTGAAGTCTTGAGTGCGCTGGAGGAAACGATTTCCGTTTTCGGCAGGCGGAGTTCTGCCCCCGCCCCGATCCCCAGCACCACGGAGCCATCGGCTTCCGTGCGGGGCACCGCGATCAGTTCGCGGCCGTCCTTCAGGACCACCTGGTGGGCCAGGTAGTCCGGATTGAGCACTGCGGAGGGATCGTGAATATCGCGCAAGGTACTAGCGTAGTCGCGGCTGACCAGATTGGACAAATCAGGCCCCATTTTGCCACCGGTGCCGCGCACGCTGTGGCACTTGGAACAGAGCGTGCGCTCACTCAGGAAAATCTCCCGCCCGCGGGCCCAGTCGCCGCCTTGGATTTCGGGGCGGGGTGCGAAGGCGAGGACGCTGGATACAGCCTCGGGTTGTGCCCAGGGCAGAAGGAACCGGTGCAAGGGCAGGGGGCGGGGCCGGGAATCCTGTTTGGTGTGCCACGAGACGCGCAGGTTGGGGGCAGCCCCGTTGGCAGTGCGGCAGGTCAGCACCAGATCGAGCAGTTCCTTTTCCTTCGGCGTGATGGTCAGGAAAACATCGTGCGTCACCTGGCCAGGACTGGAAGCGATCACCTTGGCGTTGCCGCCAAAACCGCGCCGCACCTTAAATGGGGTATCCGGCGAGGTCAGTGCCAGGGTCACTTCCTCCGGGGCCGGTTCATAGTCGAGCGAGGCGCCGGGCTGGATGGCCGGGCGCAGCATTTTCCAAAGGTCGAGCCGGGTGCGCAGGGTGAGTTCGCCGGGCTGCGCGAGGTGGAATTGCAATTCCGCCTGCGGAGCGCTGGGGGCGGTGAGCTCGCGGACCACCTGACTATCTACATGCGGCGTCCAGCCTTTCCAGGTGGTGCCGTCATCGCCGCGCCAGGCAGTTTCCACGCCGGTGAGTTCCGCATGCAGGTCGGCGGAAAGGGGGCCCGGCAGGGTGATAGCGAAATGTTCGGGAGCGACCTGCGGCGGTACCTGCAATTCGAGAGTGCGGCCATCGGCGGACCAACTGCCGCCGAGCACCGGTACGGGGGTGAGGGGTTCAGTCATCTGGCGTTTCAACACTTCGTAACCGGGCCACATGGTTTCCAGACGGTCACCCGCCCTGACATACATGCCGCGGGTGATGGCCGCGCCGTCCAGCATCGTTTTGGCCGCCGCGGCATCAAGGGGCCGGTCCCAACTGACCCGGAAGACGCCGGGCGACTCGCTCCAGGCCAGCACCGGCTGCGGGGTGGGTTCGGCAGCAGGCGCGATTTCAAAAATCAGGCCCTTCCCCTCCGGCCCGGTGCCCCAGTCAGGATCGCCGCTGTGGGTGGCCACCAGCAACGTGCCGCGCGGGGTCAGGGTCACGTCCACCGCGAGCTGATTCAGGGCCGCGATGATTTCCGTCTGCGCCACGTAGCCAGCATCGGATTTCACGAGTTTGGTGCGCCAGATTTTACCGCGCGACTCGCCGGCGACCAACGCATCGCCCGACCACCAGGCCGGTCCGAAGGCCTTGCCGCCATTGACAGGATCGTTGAACCGCAGGCCGCAGGTGGATTGATGCTGCGGGCCGTAATCAAAGACGCTGGGTTCGTCCAGCACATTGGGAAGGTGCTTGGGATGCTGCGGCGGGAAGCCGTAATGGCGGCCTTTTTCGATCAGGAGCAGTTCGTCAAAGGGATTGCCGTTGGGCAGCCAGGTGGCGCCTTCCTGGTCGGTGCAAAAGAGGTCGCCTTTGGCATTGAACCGCAGGCCAATGGGCCAGCGTACGCCGGTGCAGAGTTTTTCGCGGGTTTTGAAATCGGGCGAAATCCGCAGGATGGCACCGCGCTCGGAGCTCAGGTCGTTTTGAGCTTTGCCGGAGGCATCGATTTCGTAGGCGTTGTCATACCAGCGCACCCCGAGGCCAAAATAGACCGAGCCGTCCTTCGGATCATAACAAACACTCGCGGTGTCCACTCCAGCGCGGGCCAGCGGCCAGCCTTCTGCCAGCACCCGGTCCTCTTCCGCTCTGCCATCTCCATCGCGGTCGGTCACCATCATCACCTTGCCTTTGCAGGCAAAAAAGACGGCGTTGCCGTGCGGGGTGCCCTGCGGGGCGAGGTCCATCCCGATCGGCGCGGTGACTTTGCCTTTACCTTCCCAGAAGAGCGCCGCCTGATCCTCCAGGCCATCGCCATTGGTGTCCCGGAGCAGCCAGATATTCCCATTGTAACCCAGCGCCACCAGCACGCCATCGTGCCGGTATTGCAGATTGACCAAATTCGTCAGGTCCAGCGGGAGGGTGCGGACCGCGAAACCCGGCACCAGCATCTGCAGTGCCGGGGGAGCATCCTTGGGCCGGTGTACCCGCGGGCCGGGCGTTTCCGCCATACAAACCACCGCCGCCGCGAGGAAAAAGGAAAAAGACAGGTCAGGAACACACATGGCCGCGATCATGAAGGGAGGGATTCGGGAATGCAAGCTCCACGGGTGGCCGGTTTCACTGGAGAAGTTGCCGGGGACAGTTCAGATGGCTGGTTTGATGGAAGTGCTGAGGGCCTTCCGTCGTTCCTGGGGGGCATGAAAAACTTATTCAAGAACGTGATGGGTGGGCTGGGCTTGGCCATGGTGCTGCTGCCGGGGCTGCTCCAGGCGCGGCCGCTGGTGGTGGCTTACGTTCCGAACTGGGTCAAATTGGAGTCGTTCGTGGAGACGATTCCTTATGAAAAGGTGACCCACTTGAATGTGGCGTTTGAGAATCCGGATGACGATGCGGGGGCGATGTCGTTTGATGAGGCTTATGGCGTGCTGATGACAAAAGCCCGGGCCCGGGGGGTAAAGGTGCTGATTTCCATCGGGGGCGGGGCGGCCTCGGGGGACAAGGCGCTGAAGGCGAGATATGCCATGCTCCTGTCTGCGGAGAAGCGGGCAGAATTTGCCGGGAAGCTGACCGCGTATGTGAAGGAACACGGATTTGACGGGTTGGACGTGGATTTGGAGGGGCCGTCGATCGATTCAAATTACGGGGCGTTTATTGCGGAATTGGCGGCCCGTCTGAAGCCCGAAGGCAAGCTGCTGACGGCTGCCCTGTCGAAGGGATATGGTGGGGACAAAGTGCCGGAATCGGTTTTTGCCTTGTTCGATTTTGTAAACATTATGGCTTACGATGGCTCGGGCTACTGGCAGCCGGACGCCCCGGGCCCGCATTCGTCGTATGAGTTTGCGGTTGGGAATACGGAGTATTGGCTGAAGCGGGGACTGCCGAAGGCGAAGGCCGTGCTGGGGGTGCCGTTTTACGGTTATGGTTTCGGCGAAGCCTTCAAAAAACGGGACTACCCGTATGCGAAGATTGTGGCGGAGTATCCCGGCGCGGAAGAACGGGACGAGGCCGGCCGCACCATATATTACAATGGGCTGCCCACGATGCGGAAAAAATGCCGGTACGTGCTGGATCAGGGTTTGGCGGGAGTGATGATTTGGTCACTCGATACCGATGCGGCGGGGCCGAAGTCGTTGTTGGGGGCGATCCATGAAACCCTCCAGCCCAAACCCTGAAAATTGGGCGGTCCAAAGCAGATCCGATGGGGGAAGGCAAGCCCTTTCCGGTGAATTTCTGATGGGGAATCCGGGTGGACAAGACGTGGTTTCGCTTTAAGGTCTGGATCGTTCAGCGTCCGCTCCCGGGCGCCGGTCGTTGCCTTTTATCCATGATTCCTGTTCTGCTGCTGCTGCTTTCCGTCATTCTGTTCCGCATCGCGCCTTCGCTGGCGGGATCGGATGCAGTCAAGGCGATGGCTGGTTGGTCGCCGCTGATGGCACTGGCCCTCTGTGGATCCGCTTTTTTCCCCCGTCGCTGGGCTCTCGCGGCGGGTTTGGCCGCAGTGGTCGTGCCGCATTTTGTGATCAATCTCATTCAGGGCTACCCGCTCTGGCATGCGGACGTGGTCGCGTTGGCGGCCGTCGTCCTCGTCGTCTCCGCCCTTGGGGCCGCCGTAGGCAAAAAAGCCTCGGTCGCCGTTTTTCTGGGCGCCTCCCTCCTCTCAACCGTGTTGTTCCATTTGGTGACCAACACGGTTTCTTTTTTTACGGTGCCCGGCTACCCGCCGAGCCTCGCTGGTTGGGTGCAGGCCCAGACCACCGGCCTGCCCCAATACTCCCCGCAGACCTGGGTGTTTTCCGCCAAACAACTGGCGGGCGATCTGCTCTTTACCCTCACATTCGTTTTGGCCTGCCGTCCGCTCCGTTCCCCTGATCCTGCCGCGATCCCGGTCCGTGCCTGAACCCTTTCCCCGAGTTCTGAACCTCCAACCGCGCCTTCCTGTAGATTTTATGAAGACCAGTGCTGCTGCCCTCGAACATCCTCCCGAAGTGGATCCCACCGATTTCGCCAATGCCGCGATCAATCAGAAGCTCACGCCGGAGGAGAAAATCCATTTGCTGGATCAGATGGTCCGCATCCGCCGCTTTGAGGAAGAAACCGGCAAGCAATACGCCGCCAAACAAAAAATCGGCGGTTTCCTCCACCGCTACGATGGCCAGGAATCCATCGCAGTGGGTTGTGCTTCCTTGATGGGCAAGCACGATCACATGATCACGGCTTACCGCAACCACGGCCACGCCTTGGCTGTCGGGATGGGCATGAATGAGTGTATGGCCGAACTGTTCGGCAAGGCCACCGGCTGTTCCAAAGGCAAGGGGGGGTCGATGCACTTCTTCGCGCCGGACAAAAACTACTGGGGCGGCCACGGCATCGTCGGCGGCCAGACTCCCCTCGGCGCCGGAATCGCCTACGGTTTGAAATACGCGGGACACAAAGGTTCCTGTATGTGTTTCATGGGCGACGGCGCGATCAACCAGGGGGCCTACCACGAGGCGCTCAATCTGGCCGGTCTCTTCAATCTGCCCGTCATTTTCATTATTGAAAATAATGGTTATTCCATGGGCACCAGCCAGTGCCGCAGCAGCGCCTTCAAGAATTCCCTCGCCTACCGCGCTGATGGCTACAACATCATCTGGGACATCATCCACGGGTGGGATCTCTACGAGATGCGCGCCAAGCTGCAAATCGCGATCGACCGGGCCCACAACGAAAGCCGCCCTACCGTCATTGAAGTGATGACCTACCGGCATTTTGGCCACAGTGTTGCCGATGCCAATGAGAAAAAATACCGCAGCCCGGACGAAATCGAGCAATACAAACAACAGAACGACCCGATTGTGCTCTGGAAGAACCGGCTCTTCGCGGAAGGTGTCCTGACGGAAGAACGTTACAAGGATCTCGACAAGGCGGCCAAAGCCGAAGCGGCCGCTTCAGCAGTGTTCGCCGACGAAAGCCCCTTCCCGGACGTTTCCGCCATCACCGAGGATGTGTATTACGAGGTGGACGAATTCACCGAAGCCGGCCGCACCGGAAAGCACTTCTTCAACGAGTAGTCCGCAGTCCGGAGGCCGCTTTCTGGCCGGTCGTGAGTCAGCCTGGTCCAGAACCTTCGACCATTCCCATCATCCCCCGCACCGCTTCGGGGGTCAGGCCAGCATCGCGCAAGGAACGCAGGCTGCGGGCAGCGTCGCGTTTGGCGAGGCGTTTGCCGGATTCATCGCAGACGAGGCGATGGTGATGCCACTGGGGTACCGGCAATCCCAGCAGGGCCTGAAGCAGGCGGTGGATGTGGGTGGATTCGAATAAATCCTCGCCGCGTGTCACCAGGGTCACGCCCTGGGCGGCGTCATCGATGGTGACTGATAAATGATAGGAGGTGGAGACATCCTTCCTCCCCAGGACGACATCCCCGAGACCGCTCAAATCGACCGTCTGAATTCCGGCGAGGGTATCCTGCCAGGTCAGGGGACCGGTGAGGGACTGGGCATGGGCGGCATGCAGGCGCCAGGCAAACAACTGGCCGGAACCGAGGCGTTGTTCCCGTTCCATGGCGCTGAGGTGCCGGCAGGTGCCAGGATAGAGGGCGGTACTTTCCCCCTGCGGGGCGGTAATGGCAGCCGCGATTTCCTGACGGGTGCAGAAGCAGGGATACAGAACTCCCATGCCTTCCAGACGGGCCAGGGCTTCGGCATAAACCGGAAACCGCGTCGTCTGCCGCCAAACCGGTTCCGGCCAGGAAAAACCGAGCCAGGCCAGGTCCTCAAAGATCGCGGTTTCATATTCCGGACGGCAACGGGTGAAATCGATGTCCTCGATCCTGACCAAAAACGTCCCGCCGGCTGCGGCCGCAAAATCCCACGCGACCTGCGCCGCCAGCGCGTGGCCCAGATGCAGCAAGCCCGTGGGACTGGGCGCGAAGCGCGTGATCATGCCGCACGTCATGCCGTAGCTGGTATCCGGCAGCAAGCGGACTGTGCCGCGGATCAGGATGGCGGCAAATCGTCCGGAACCGGGGCGGTGATGGCCGCTGCACGGGGTTTGAGCACAAGGTAGAGGCCAAAACTGCCCACAAAGATGGCAAGGGCGATCAGGGGAGCAGTGGCACTGCCTTGGGTGGGATCGGTGATGGTTTTGTGAACCCGGACGATGATGAGCAGCGTGCAGACGAGGGCGCCCAGAATCGGAATGATGAGCGGCACATCAAAACCGCCGGTGGGCTCGCCGGGCCGGCGCTTCAGGAGGATGAGGCTGAGATTCACCACCGTGAAAACGGTCAGGAGCAGCAGCACGGTGGCTTCGGCGAGGGGCTTCACCCCGCCGCTGAGGATGAGCAGGGTGACGATCACAAACAGGACCACGATGGCGACATGGGGCGTGCGGCGCACGGGATGGAGGCGGCGCAACGGGGCCGGGAGCAGTCCCTGACAACTCATGCCGTAAAGCAGGCGGGAGCCCATCAGATAGTTCAGCAGTGCGGTATTCCCGATCGCGAAAATGGTGATGACCAGATAGACGTGGTCGATGCCGTGAAGCCAGGGCGCGGCGCGGCGGGCGACTTCCATGAGCGGGGTTTTGCTGGCGGCGAGCTCGCGCCAGGGGACCACGGAGACGGCGGTGATGGCCACGGCCATGTAGATCAGGGTGGCGAGGATCATGGCGCCGATCAGGCCGAACGGAATGTCGCGTTTGGGGTCTTTGACTTCCTCGCTGACATTCAGAATATCCTCGAAGCCGATGAAGGAAAAGAACATGAGGACCGCCCCTTGAAGCACGAGGGCGAGCGTGAGGCTGGAGGTTGCGCTGCCGGCGGTGGCCGGAGGCGGGATTTCAAAATAATCGACCCCGCCCCAGAAGCGCAGACCGACTGCGATGATGAAGAGCAGCCCGGAGGCTTCGACCACGGTGCAGAGGATATTGACCCACATGCTTTCCTTCATGCCGCGGAAGATGATGCCGCCGACGAGGAGGACGAGGCAGATGGCCGTGAGTTTGATGGGCAGGGCCATGCCGGCGGCTTTTTCCAAATTCTCCGCAATAGCCTGGACGCCGGTAGCCATGCTGGTGAGGCCACTCATCATGACGGCGATGCCGACCACATAACTCAGCGCCGGCCACCCGATGGCGCGGTGGGTGACGTAGGCGGCGCCCCCCGCTTTGGCATAGCGTCCTCCAACACAGGCGTAGGACAATCCGGTGAGGAGGGCCGCGACCATCGCCGCGAGAAAGGCCAGCCAGATCGCATTGCCCAGGGTTTCCGCGGCGCGTCCTACCAAGGCGTAAATACCGGCTCCCAGCATGGACCCGAGGCCATACAATAACACCTGCCAGCGATTAAGGGTGGGATGCAGGCCGGTGACCGGGGCAGGGGAGGAGACGGGGTCGGGCATGCGGCAAGATGCGCACCGCAGGCCGGAAGGGAAGTACAACATGGGACGGTTTCGCGCCACAGTGGATTGAAAAGCGGCCGGGCCGGGGCATGCATCCAGGATGTCCTCTGTCCCCGCCTCCTCATTCCCCGGCTTGCGGCAGTGGCTTTCTGCCGAAGGCGGGGCCGTGCCTTTCCGCCGGTTCATGGAGGCGGCGTTGTACGATCCCGATTTTGGATATTACACCAGGCGGATCCGGACGGTGGGGGCCCGGGGCGACTTTTCCACGAGTGCCACCCTGAGCCCGCGGTTGGCGGAGGCGATCGCCGCCTGGGTGGAAAGCGGAGAGGGTGCTGGTCTCCGGCATTTGATCGAGATCGGTCCCGGCAGCGGGGTGCTGCACCGGGCTTTGCGCCAGGCCCTCGGATGGCGCGGCCGATGGCATTGGCACGGCCATCTGGTGGAGCGCTCGCCGGGGCTGCGTGCGGAACAGCAGCGGACATTGGGCCGACTGACACGGGGGGTGCAGTGGCACGAGGACCCAGGGGCGGCGCTGGCGGCAGCGGGAGGGAAGGCGTTGATCTTTTCCAACGAACTGGTGGATGCCTTCCCGGTCACTATGCTGCAGCGTCACGACGGGAAATGGCAAGAGGTTTGGCTGGAACTCCAAGCCGATGGCCGGCTGGTGGAATCCCTGCGCAACGCCCCGGCCACCGGCACGACCCTGAATCCGGCGGATTTTCCAGAGGGACAGCGGGTGGAAGTGCACAGTTCCTATCAGGAGTGGCTCCTCGCCTGGCTTCCCTCGTGGCATGCCGGGTCCATGCTGACCATCGACTATGGGGATACCGCTGACCAGCTCTACTACCGTCGGCCGCAGGGGACCCTCCGGGGATACCATCAGCACCTTGCCTTGGCCGGACTGGATCTTTACCGTGATCCCGGCCACTGCGATCTGACCGCAGATGTCAATTTCACCGATCTGATCCACTGGGGGGAGGCGGCGGGGGTAACGACAGTCTCTCTGGAGACTCAGGCAGCCTTCCTGGGAAAATATGGGCAGGCCCGCTCAGCGGTGGATCTCAGATTGCAGGATCCGCTGGACGCAGGCGGGGCGTTTCGATGCCTGATTCAGCGGGCGGGTTGAACCCAGAAGCAGGCCAGCGAATGGGATTTCCTGCCAGCCGTGTCATCTATTTTCTTTACAAGTCGGACCATGATACCTCATGAGGTGACAGCGTCCGGCTCTATGGCGCCAGCGTTGCCCTCTTTCAAATTATCCTACCCCCTCACTTTCCTCATGAAAACCCCTTCCCGCTCCCTCACGCTCTCCATGGTTCCTTACGTTGCCGCAGTGGTTCTGGGAATCCCGGCCACCCTCCATGCCCAAACCAATGGCACCTGGTCGAACCTCAATGGCGGTTCGTGGGGAGCCACCGCCAACTGGACCGGTGCTGCCATCGCCGCCGGAGCGGATGCCGTGGCCGATTTCAGCACTCTCAACATCACGGCCACCCGGACTGTCACTTTGGATGGAGCCCGCACCGTGGGCGCTCTGCGGCTGGGGGATGCGACGACCGTCAGCAGTGATTGGGTGATCAATACCGGCACTGCTGGCCCGCTCACCCTGGACTCGACCAGCACGACGGGCCTGATCGAAGTGGTGAACCGCATCACGACGATCGGTGCCGTAGTGGCCGGCACGGACGGTATCACGGTCACCAACGGGGGAGGGGCCGGCGGAACGTTGATTCTGGGAGCCGCGAATACCTTTACCGGTGGTCTCACGGTCCAAGGGGCGATTGTTCAATTCAATAACAATGCTTCGGCAGGCGCGGCCGGCGTCAATCCCATCAACATCCTTGGTTCCGGCTCCACCGCGGTTTCCCGGGTGCTCGCCAATGGGGGCGTCACCAACGCCAGCGCCATCACCATCGAGTCCACCACCAACGTGGCCGGCTTTGGGGTCCTGCAGCAGACCGGTACTGGACTGGGCACCTTCAGCGGTCCGATTACCGTGAATGGTTCGCCTTCAGCGGGGGGGCTTTTTGTGGGGGGCACGACGACAGGCAATGCGCTCGTTCTGAGCGGACCCATCACCTCCGGCGTGACCCTCACCCAGCGAGATGGTTTCGTCCGTTATGGCGGCGGGGGCACGGGTTACACGTTGCTGCTGGTCACCAACACCGCCCAGGTCGGGGCCACCAACGGCATCGCCACCACTGCTACCGTCAATCTGGGGCCCTCAAATCCCGGTATTCTCGATCTCAACGGATTTGACCAGACCCTCGCGGCGGTGAACATGGGGTATAACATCAACCCAACTAGCTTTGCCGGCACCATCAATCTCGGTGCCCGCACCCTGACCATGGAGGGGGACATCACAACCGGGGCGCAGGGCGGCACCGCCGTTGCCCATGCCATCAATGCCACGGCCGGAGGAACCCTCAATGCGGGAGCGACGCTCCGGAATCTGGTCGTCAACGACAATCCGGCCCCGGATGACCTTGTCATCACCAATGCCGCCCTGGCGGGATCGGGCGGGTTCAGCAAAACCGGCGACGGCACCCTTTCGCTTAACAACACCACGGCGACCGGCCCATTGTTTATTGACCAGGGCACCTTGGCCATCGGCCGCACCGGTCTTCCTGGTTCGTTTTCGGCGGCCGCACTCACCTTCGCGGACGGCACCACCTTGAAGGTGGATGCGGGTCTGGCGGGCGATGTGGCCACGGCCGGTCCGGTGGTCAATACGGGCACCACCATCGTCTCGGTGAACCAGATCGGCGGCATTCTCGCCAACGGGGACTATCCGATCCTGAACTACACCGGCACCAGCCCGGGATTGTCCGGGTTTGCTTTGAATCCGGTCGGCCATAGCACCAGCAGCCTCGTGGACACGGGCACGTCCATTGCGCTCCGCGTCACCGGCAACAAGCGGCTGGTCTGGGATGGCACGGCCAGCAATGCCTGGGTCACCGGTCCCACCGGCAACTGGAAAGTGGACGCCAGCTCCGCTGACTACATTGAGAGCGATGATGTGCTTTTCCCCACTGGTCCCTTGAGTTCCGGAGTGGATATCCAGCAGCCCGTCAGCCCCTCGCTGGTCACTTTTGAAAACAGCAATGCCACGGAATACACCATCAGCGGCAGCTTTGGGATCACCGGAGGCACCGCACTCGTCAAGAACGGCACCGGCAAGCTCATCCTGCAGACCAACAATTCCTATCTGGGCGCGACCAGCCTGAACCAAGGGATGCTTGAGCTGGATCACGACACGCCGGGCAATGCGGTCCTGACAGGCACCAGCGGGGTCTCCACCGCTCCCTCCACCGTCCTGCAACTGACCCGCGATGACGGCGGCTTCACCTTCAGCCGCAACCTCAGCGGCCCGGCCTCCCTCCAGATCAATCCCCACAGTGTGGCGGGCGGCAGCGCGGCCCATTCCGTCTTCCTGAGCGGCACCAGCACCGGTTTCAGCGGCCCCATCCAGCTCCAGAGTCCTTTGAGTGGCACCTACCGCATTCAGAACGTCCAGCCGGCGGGTCTGGGCAGCGGTGCCATCGAAGTGCAGGATGGTGCTCAGCTCTTGACCGCCTCGGGCCAGACCTATCTGAACCCTATCACCATTACCGGCACTGGATTTGCTGACACCGGCGGTAACATTGGTGCCCTCCGTCTGGAAAACACCAGTAACTGGGCCGGGCCGGTCGTGCTCTCCGGGGCCGCCCGCATCGGTTCCCACAATGGCACGGGCACCGTCAGCGGTCCCATTTCCGGAGGGGATCTGAGCGTCAATGCCACCAACTACAACAATAGCTACACGCTCATCTTCACGGGAGCCAACAGCTACGGCACCACCGAAATCGGGGGACAGAATTTCCAGACTGCCGGGGTGCCTTCGATGCGCCTCAACATCGGGGCCAATGGCACCACCGGCACCCTCGGGACCGGCCCGGTCATCATCAATGGGGATGGCGCCAATGGTGTGCTCGGGTTTGACCGCAGCGATGGTTATACCCTCGCCACCGGCCAGACCCTGACCGGAGCCGGATCGTTCCTCTCCCGCACCTTTATCGATGTGGATACCCGGGGCACCGGCTTGAGTCAAAACGGTCAGGCCATCATTCTGGGTGATGCCGGTCCCTTGCTGGGCGGGCAGATCCGGATTGCCCAGGGCCGGGCCGGCAGTATTCTGAATACCAACGGTGTGGTCACCACCGAGCAGCTGCGAGTGTCCACTGGTCAGACCGGCGGGGTGCTCAATATCAATGCCGGCAGCGCCATCACTGCCAACGCCTTCAACCTTGGGGAAATCGCCAACGGCAGCGCCCTCGTCAACCAGGCCGCCAGCAGCAGCGTCACGGTGGTGGGCCAGTTGCGGCTCGGCCACTTCGGCACGGAGACCGGGATCTACAACCTGAATGGCGGCACCATCACCCTCACCGGGGATTCACCCAATCTGTCGCCTTCCACCGCCGCGGCCGGGGGAGCCAACGCCACCGGTGACAACAACATCAACGCCCTCCCCGCCAACAGCATCGTCGGTGGCGGGATCTATCTCGGGATTGATGGCAATGGGATCTTCAATCACAACAGCGGCTCGGTCACCGCCAACTGGATCGTGTTCGACAACCGCGGCAACACCGGCGCCGGCGCCAACATGGCGACCGGCATCGACGAGTACAACCTCAATGCCGGCACCCTCTCCATCCGCAGCAACTGGGGCATCCTCCAGCGCAATACCAGCGCCGCCTTCAACCTCGCCGGGGGCACCGTCAAAATCGATAACACCGGCACCGGCCCAGGCACCGGCAGTGACCTGACCATCCCGGTGGATGCCGAGATCACCGTCAGTGGCACCGGCTCCGCCTTCGATACCAATGGCCCCACCAACAGCTTCAACCTGACCCGCAACATCCTCGGCTCTGGCGCTCTGGCCCTCACCGGCGGCGGCTCCATCCAGCTTTCCCCTGCGGGCGTGCAGACCGTCAGTGCCGCGCTCAGTGGCACCGCCCCCCTCACGAAATCGGGTGCCGGCACCACCTTCATCACCGGTTCCATCGGCGGTTATACCGGGCCCGTCAGCGTGCAGTCCGGCCGGTTGGATCTTCCCGCCAGTGCGGCGGCATCCTCTGTCAGCGTCCTCCCGGCGGCCGCCCTCGGCGGTGAATTCGCCACCGCCAGCCTGGCCCTCGATTCCAGCACGCTGTTCTTCGATCCGACCACGCCCGGTGGCATCACGGCCACCAGTTTGTCGGTCACCGGCACGGTCCTGCTCGACTTCTCCAAGTCCCCTCTCGCCGATGGCACCTACACCGTTATCACCTACGGTTCCAAGACGGGCGGCGGCAACTTCGCCTTCACCGGAGCCGCCGGTTACCGCAGCATCGCGGTGACGGATACCGGCACCCAGATCCGCGTCACCCTTGGCGGGACCAAGGCCCTCACCTGGCAGGGCACCGGCTCCTCGGTCTGGGATATCAATTCCACCACCAGCTGGAATAACTCCGATCCCGCAGCCGACAATTTCTTCCTCGGCGACTCGGTGCTCTTCACGGATGCAGCCACCCAGACCAACGTCCCTATCACGGACGGAGTGGCGCCAGGCTCGACCCGGGTCAATTCCGATACCAACAACTACACCTTCACTACCGCAGCCACTGGCATTGCGGGTGGCGGCGGCCTGATCAAGGAAGGCACCAGCACCCTCACTCTGGCAGGCCCGAATACCTACTCCGGCCGCACCGTCATCAGCGGAGGCACCCTGGCCATCAGCAATCAGAACAGCCTCGGCAGCGGCGTGGCAGGCAATTCCATCCTGCTCCAGGGCGGAGGGCGTCTCAGCCACAATGGGTCCGCCGCAATCGACTTCGGCCTGAACCGCGACATCGCGGTAGGCACCGGCGGCGGCTCCATCTCGCACAATAACGCCACCGCCGCCACCCTCACCATCCCGGGCCGCCTCAGTGGATCGGATGCCCTGTCCCTCCACAGCAATGTCGCCGGCGCCGGCACCTTTGTCCTCACCGGCAACAACTCCGGCTACTCCGGCGCCCTCTCGGTGGATGCCCCCACCGCCGGCACGGGTGGCTTGACGGTCCTCCGCCCCGCCGCCCAGCAGGCGGTCCCGCTCTCCGGTTCCATCACCCTGAACTACCCGGCCACCGGAGCGACGGGCAATGCCACCACCCTGGACCTTCCCAATGTCACCCTCCCAGCCGGTTTGGGTGTCAATCTGACTTCCCAGCAGAACAGCACTGTCAGCCTCCGCACCCAGATCACCAATACCGGAAACAGCGTCATCAATGGCCCTATCACCATGGCTGGCGGCAGCATCATCCAGCTCAGCATCCCCAGTGGCAGCATGACCCTGAATGGCAATGTCACCGAAGGCGGCAACGGCTTCACCGGGGTCATGTTCATCCGCGGGGCGGGCGGCACCGGTTTCATCAATGGCAACATCAACCTGCCCTCCGCCACCTTCTCCAAGACCGATGGCAACAACTGGTGGATCAACACCAATGGTCACTCCTGGCTGAACACCAATGTCGTCGTCGGCACCGTCACTCTGGGCATCAGTGATGCGCTGGTCCCCACCGCGCCTCTGATCCTCGGTCAGAATGATGCCAATGCCGTCACTGTGAATCTCAACGGATTCAATCAGACCGTGGCCAGCCTCGCTTCCAATCCCACCGCCGTCGGTGCCAATACCACCGGCAAGGCCATCACCAGTGCCACGCCTTCCGTCTTCACTGTCTCCCAGTTCACCACCACCACCTATGCGGGACTCATGACGGGCAGCGTCTCCTTCGTGAAGGAAGGCAGCGGCACCCTGACACTCTCCGGCGCCAGCACTTTCACCGGCAATGTCACCATCAATGACGGCATCATCAATGCCGCCGGCGCCACCGTCACCAGCCTCGGCAGCGCCACCGCCGGTGGACGCACCGTCACCGTCAATGCCCCGGGCCTGCTCAACTTCAATACCAATAACGTCTATGGCAATGGCGTGGGGAATTTGAATCTGCCCGCCACCGTGGTCAATGGCACCACCCTCCACACCACCCGCTACAACGTCCTTGGCCCCGTCACCCTTGATAGTGCCATCCTCAGTCAGGATGCCACCGACAGCGGCAACTACGAAGGCTTCCAGTTCCGTGGCGGCGTCAATGTGAGCGGCAGCGCCCTCTCCACCATTCTTTCCGTGAATGGCAAAGCCAACCACCTCGGGCCGGACACCGTCTTCACCGTCGCCGATGCCGTCCCCGGCAGCGGCACCGACCTCCTCGTCTCCGCCGCCCTGCGGAACCAGTCGGGTGACTTCGCCCTCGCCACCGGTTCCCTCACCAAGGCCGGTCCTGGCACCATGGAGATGGACCGCGATTCCACCTACACCGGCACCACCAGCATCAATGGCGGCACCCTGCGGGTCAATAACCCGGCCGGCTCCGCCACTGGCGCCAGTGCCGTCGCGGTGAATAATGGCGGCACCCTCGCCGGAGCCGGTTCGGTGGGCGGTTCGGTCACCGTCAATGCCGGCGGCACCCTCAGTCCTGGCAATAGTGCGGGCACTCTCAATACCACGCTCACCACCCTCGCCGGCGGATCCGCCATCGCTTGGGAAATCAGCGACTGGACCGGCAGCGCCGGGACTGGTTACGATGTCCTCAATGCCACCACCTTGGCCATCACCGCCACCCCATCCGCGCCCGTCATCATCCGCGTCAGCCAGGTCGCCTTGGCCAACTTCACCGCCGCGAACCGCAGCTTCACCCTCGCGACCACCTCCGGCATCACCGGATTCGACTCCGCGGCCTTCTTTGTGGATGCCAGCGGCTTCTCCGCCGGCAATGGCACCTGGTCAGTCACCCGCTCCGGGAATGATCTGGTCCTCAACTACTCCGCCACCCCCGGCACCAGCCCCTACGATCTGTGGGCCAGCGCCAATGGCCTCGCGGGGGCAGATGCCGCCTTCACCGCCGATCCTGACAAGGACTCCAGCATCAACCTCGCCGAGTTCGCCCTGAACAGCAATCCGAAGTCCGCCGCCGACTCCGGCAAAGTACGCGTCGCCGTCGCCAATCTCGCCGGTCAGAACTACCTCACCCTCACCTTGCCCGTCCGCACCGGCATCGCCTTCACCGGCGTCACGGAGCTCTCCGGCACCGGCAGCGGCATCCGTTACCGCATCCAGGGCGACCCCGCCCTGAGCCTCTGGACCGGCGATGTCGATGAAGTCGCCCCGGCCCTCTCCGCCGGCCTGCCGCTTCTCGAAACCGGGTGGACCTACCGCACCTTCCGCATCGCCGCCCCCGTCACCGCCGGCGCCCGCCAGTTCCTCCGCAGCAAGTTCGAGGTCGCCCCCTGATCTTCCTGACAGGAACTCCGTCCTCACCGTCGGACACACGCTCCGCCCCTGAGGGGTCCCCCCGGGATCCCTCAGGGGCTTCGTTTTGCCCCCGCCGGGATCAGGCTGCTACCCCTCAGGGCATTCGCCGTGTCCCCTCCGGCATCAGGCCCTCACCCCGCCGGGGTCACCCTCGCCGCCCACCGGGGTCAGACCCGCACCCCTCCGGGGAGAGGCCGCTACCCCTGCCAGTAGGATCCATTATCAACGGGTTATGCCGATTCCTCCACCCGGCGGCGGCTTTTCCGCTTCATTGGAGGCATTCTGATAATAACCATAATTACCATTGCTGATCCGGGGAAAATGTGTCAGAGTGTGCCATCATCCTGTCACACCGGGCATGGGGCTCTCTCCCCCACCGTCCCGGTCTGGCGGGCCCTGCTGCTGGCTCCACCCTCCACCGCTTCTTCCCATGACCACCCGGACCTTCCGCTACAATACCCGCATGGCCGCCGGGCCGGGCCGCTACACCACCCAGCCCAATGCCAGAGGCAGGGTCAGCACGGCCGAATTCGTCGCCGACGTCGCCGCCGCCACTGGCGAGTCGCCCGCTCTCACCGAAAAACTCCTCCACGAGTTCTGCCGCCAGATCATCGACCGCACCACTGACAGCTGGCGGATTGAGCCCCTCTTCGATCTCCTCGGTTTCAACGCCTCCTGTGGCGGGGCCTTCGACAGCTACGACATCGCGCCCACCTATCAAAATCTCAACGTCCGCCACCACCTTGTCCTTGGCAAAGCCGGTCAAGCCTATGCCCGGGAAGGCTTCCGTGCGGAACTCATCGACAGCCAGGGCCGCATCGTCCCCGTCATCAAAGCCGTCACCGACAAAGCCAGCGGCTCCGTCAACACCTACACCCCCGGGCAGGGTCTGGAAATCAACCTCGCCCGCAGCGGCTCCATGGACATCGCGGATTCCGCCCAGGGCCTCTTCCTCACGGATTCCACCGGCCAGCGCACCCGGGTCAGCGGCTACCTCAAGACCAACGGCAAAACCCTCTACTGCATCGTCCCCGCCGGCCTCACCGGTCCCCAGCAGCTCAGCCTTGTCCAGAGCTTCGGCGGCGAACCCCGCACCGGCATCTACGACTTCCCGCTCCAGCCCCCCAACACGGCCCGCCCCTCGCCCCTGGGGCCCACCGTCGCCGGGAATGGAACTGGCCCTGGCCACGGGAATGGAAACGGCCTCACCCCCGCCCCGCGTGCCACCCGCCCTGCCAGCCACATCACCCCTGCCGCCCCCCGTTCCCGCAGCCGCACCGGCAAGCCTCAGCCGCAGCCCGTCCCCCTCACCAAACCCCCGGCCAAATAACCGCCCGGGCCGGTGGGTGGGTTTCAGCCACCCGACCCCTTGGAGAAAATCGACACCCCCCGTTTCTGCCGGATGGGGAGGTTTTTCTGGCATCTTTGCGGCATTCCACACACCATGCAGGAAATCCAGCACCCCTTTTCCACCCCCTATCCCATGATTCCGTATTCCCCCGACATTCCTGCAGGAGATAAGGTCGAGCACTCTCCTGCAATCCTGTCGGTGAATCAGTAGTTCTGCAAATATATCAAAACACAAATGGCACGCTACGAACTTCAGAAACCTCGTCTGGTTGGCGACTTCAATGGACTATTCGGGGATATTTTGTGTCTCGCCCATGGTGACATTTGCAGGACTATCGATGGCGGCGAAGTGAAGTTGCACGAAGGAATGATTGTTACTGTATTCGACGATGATGCGAACGATCTAGTTGCCACCGGAGTTGTGGAGCGTTCGCCTGATGATCTGAGCTGCAGGGGCTCCGTCTGGTGTCTCCGAATCGATGAGAATGGTGTATGGAGCGAACCCGAATTCCAACAATCGGAAGATGCAGAACAAGCCGCGACATGACAACCCCTACCAGCCGCTCAGTTTCGATGCTTTTCACCAATTCCAACCCCAACCCTGTAATTGACGCTCGCCCTCGCTGGTAGGGGTGCATGCGCTTTACGTTCGGCTTCGGTATGCTTACGAAAGAAGATGCCCAAGACATAGCGTGGCGCTTGGCAGAGACTGCTTCCAAGCATCTATCCTTCCCACTCAAGCGTGAGCCGACGAGGGCTTCGTTGGACAGTCACCAATACGGGAGGGACGTTCTTGGTTGTGCATCCGAGTTTTGGGGGTTCATATTCCGTATGGAAGTTCCACCGAGAGCCCAAGTGCATCCTGATTTTGTGCATGTTGTAGTTGACCCTCAGACGGGGAAGGCTGGCTTTCTTCCACTCAAATGACACACAAGCCTAACCAGGGCGCGGCAACGAGCCGCCGCCCCGCTGGGCAGTCGAACGGTTCAGATAATTTGTCCGCGATTATTGCAGCCGACCGGGCGTTTCCGGCGGCGGTCGCTGAGCTTGGTCGTTAGGCCACTTCGCACCATGACCGAGCACGACATTACACGAATTGAGTCGAGCCTTGGCATCCGGCTTCCGTCCGATTATCGCCGGTTCGTGCTTTCATCGTCGGTCGATGGCGTTTTTTCGGACGTTGAGCAGGTCATCACGAAGAATGAGAGTCGTCGGCAGATGAGTTGGCTTGGGCGTCCACTCGACCGAGTGTTTTACATTTTTGGCGAGGACGAGACCGGCCGAGAGTTGTTTCTGGATTTGGATTTTCCAGAGCCGCCGGTTATGGTTGCTGACCATGAGCAACAGCGCGGCACTGTGTTGGCACAGACATTTGGAGATTGGATTTCCAGATATGACGTGGCCTGATGACCATGGTGGTTGAACGATTCGCGGACCGCCTTCCCGGGGTGGCGGGTCAGAACCCCGGGTGACGCCTTGCCGTCGCCGGGAAAAGCTCCTGGGCGCTCATCCGCGGTCAGGCCGGGCTGGCGCTGCCCTTGGCCTTCCTCCCGTAACGGATGAGCTCCCCTAAGCGATCCTCCAGCTTCACCCCCACCGGCCCCGGCACCCGACCCCTTGGAGAAAATCGACATCCCGGTTTCTGCCGGATTTGGAGGTTTTGCTGGCATCTTTGCGGCATTGCCCTCACCATGCAGGAAATCCAGCACCCATTTCCACCCCCTATCCCATGATTCCGTATTCCCCCGACAATCCTGCAGGAGATAAGGTCGAGCACTCTCCTGCAATCCTGTCGGTGAATCAGTAGTTCTGTCTGAAACCCCATGTCCTTTCACCATCGACTTCTTCGATCTTACTGGTGGGCTCGAGATTCCATACGGTGGCGCAATTCCGATGCTGATTTGGGAGAAATGCTATCACGTTCCGAGGAGCGATATGGATCAGTCGTGCATCTTGGCGATTCGAATAGCCGCTTTCCTGAGCATGAATTCGAAATGGACGGAATAGATGTCTCAATTGCTTACATCGAACGCCGCGCTGCGATGGTGTGGCATTGCTCAGATCGGGCTTTTTCCAACGAGTTCAAGAACGCCTGTTTTGACGCCTATTCCAATAGCTTTGAGTGGATACCAATACCCAACGCCCCCCCTTCAATAACATTCGGAGGCTATGGCAACCCTCGTTTTTGGGAGCGGGCTGACCGGAAGGCGTGGGCAAGCATTTATCATACGGGAGCGAGTCTCGACGGTCTACGATTCCACATGGATTTTACGTGCGGCAGGTGGCAGCGGCTTCAGAATGTTCGGTATGGGGTTTGGACGCTAGAGAGCGAAAGGCACAGAACAAGTGAGTCGACGCCAACCGCCTACAACTTCTGAGTTGCCATGACCCATTCCGCTCGGAACTTTTGCTCTCTTGCGAAGTGGCACTGCCAGTAGGCGGTGACTCACTCAAAACGTTAGGCCGCTCGACATTCTCATGAGTCATCCGTCACCACAGCATTCGGAGACAGAGGCACTCGACAGTCTGATTTTCTCCAATCGGAAGCTGGAGGCTTTGCAGTTGCTCCGAGACCAGCGCAGGATCAGCCTTGCCGAGGCGATGGAGTCACTGACATCTCGGTATCGGCAGTTGCGAGCCGAGTCCCCCGACCGATTTACTTGCGATGACGCAGAGTATTGGCAGGGATTTCATTCTTGAGTATATGAGTTACATGACTACGACGTGGCCTAATGACCATGGTTATGATTGGGCGCAGCCCCGATGATAACGGTTGTTGAACGATTCGCGGACCGCCTTCCCCGGGATGGCGGGTCAGACCCAGGGTGACGCCTTGCCGTCACCGGGAAAAGCTCCTGGGCGCTCATCCGCGGTCAGGCCGGGCTGGCGCTGCCCTTGGCCTTCCGCCCGTAACGGATGAGCTCCCCTAAGCAGTCCCTCCAGTTTCACCCCCACCGGCCCCGGCACCCGACCCCTTGGAGAAAATCGACCTCCCTGTTTCTGCCGCATTTGGAGGTTTTGCTGGCATCTTTGCGGCATTGCCCTCACCATGCAGGAAATCCAGCCCCCATTTCCACCCGCAAGCCCATGATTCCGTATTCCCCCGACATTACTGCTGGAGATAAGGTTGGGCATTCACCTGCAATCCTGTCGGTGAATCAGTAGTTAGCCGTCAATCGCGCATGCAACCGAGCACTCCTCCATCATTGCCCCAATCTCCACGAGTTGCGATGAGCCGACGCAGTAAACTTGTTGTCGGGTTGGCTCTTATTCCGGCGCTTTTTGTCGGAGGACTGATTATGCTGAGACTTTGCGGGCTCGTCCGCCCATTTTCCGTGCCCTCAGGCGCAATGACGCCTGCGGTTTCCGTAGGCGACCACATCATGATGGAGGGTGTCAGCTTTCTCTCTCGGCAACCTCGCCGTGGAGACATCGTCGTTTTTAGGACTGATGGCATCGCGTCGCTGCCGTCGGCGACGATATATATCAAAAGGGTCGTAGGAGAGCCCGGTGACCATGTACGGATTTCGAGCGGCAAGTTGTTTGTAAATGACAAGCAGGTATCCCTCAGCAATTCCGTAGGCGAGATTGTTTACGACCTGCCGCCGCAAGTCGGCACTTTTTCACGCCAGACCGACGTGACAGTTCCCGCCGGGTGTTATTTTGTGCTGGGTGATAATTCGACCAACAGCCATGATAGCCGCTTTTGGGGCAGCGTTCCACGTGCGAACATCATCGGTCGTGTTGCATTTTGCTATTGGCCACCACAAAGAGTTGGAGGAGTAAAATGACAGCTGATGACCACGGCACCTTGATCCCTGCGCTATGAGCTCCCCGGCCAAACCTGGCATGAAACGCAGCCGCACCCCCTGGACGGCCAAGCTGCGCCCCGGCATGGAGCCGGAGGTGGCCGCGGACCCGAAGGGACGCGGGCAGATGCTGTTCCCGACTCCGGCACTGGTGGCAGAGGAGATTTCGACCATTCCTCCTGGTGCCTTGCGGACGGTCTCCGCGCTCCGGCTGCGGATGGCCCGGCGGTTCCAGGCCGACCTCGCCTGCCCGCTGATGACCGGCATTTTCTACAACATCATCGCGGGGGCGGCGGAAGAACAACTGGCCGCCGGTCAGCCTCCTCTGGCACCTTATTGGCGGGTCATCCTCGACGATGGCACCCTGAGCCCCAAGACGCCGGGCGGCCCGGAGCAGCAGGCCGAACGGTTGCGGCAGGAGGGGCACCTGATCAGTCCGCGCCGCACCAAGCTCCAAGTGACCGATTACCAGCAGCACCTTGCCCCATGAATCCATCAACGGCCCCTGTCCGGTGGAAAATCATCCGGAAACTGCAGCAAGCTGCCTTTGGGAAAGCGGGGGCCAGTTGCCCGCCCTCCAGAATTTCCGGAGGGTGGATTTTTCCTTTATGAATTCCGCCTTTGGTGCCACCATGCAGCGTATGGAAGAGGAGACGAGGTCCAAGTTTTCTGGAAAGTCCTGAATACTTGAACGGCGCCGCCGTCCAAACGAAGTGGCGGTCCCCGTCCCCCCCTACAGAAAACCAACCTATGAAATCCAAACTCGCTAAACTCTTCACGCTCGCGCTGGTCATTTTCTCCGTTTCCTGTGCTGCTGGTCCCAACGCCCAGACGGGCGCGGTGGTCGGCGGTCTCGGTGGGGCAGCCCTCGGCGGCATCATCGGCCATCAAAGCGGCCGTGGTCTGGAAGGTGCCGCCATCGGTGGTGCCCTCGGAGCCGTCGGTGGTGGAGTGGTCGGCAATGCCCAGGACCAGCGGAACTACAACAACTACTACCGTCAGCAGCAGCCCCGCCCCTACTACGGCTACTAAGCCGCTGCAGCCAGCACTGCCAGCTTGTTGCACCGCCCGCTCCGCTCTGCCGGGGCGGGCGGTTTTGTCCTTCCGGTCCTGCTGCAAAGGCCGGGTGGTTTTGTAATATCGCTGCGGTCCGCAGGATCCAATCTATCGCGACCGGCCCCTTGGCCGTATGTTCCTCCCTGCCGCCCCCGCCATGTTGCCCCTGATCAGCCTCACTTTGGGATTGTCCTTTCTTTCCGGACTCAATCTCTATCTCGCCACCTTTCTCGCCAGCTTCGCGGTGAGCCAGGGCTGGGTGGACGCCGCCGTGCTTCCGGCGCTGGCGGGACTGGGGCATCCGGCTATCATGATTGTGGCTCTGATCCTGTTTCTGGTGGAATTCATCCTCGATAAGATCCCGTGGGTGGACAGTCTGTGGGATGCGATCCACACCATCGTCCGGCCGCTCGGTGCGGTGGGCCTGAGCCTGGTCCTGACGCAAGGCGCCGCCCTTGGTCCCGTCGCGACCACCGCTCTGGCGACCGCCGCCTTTCTGACGGCGCTGAGCACCCACTTGACGAAAAGCGGGGTGCGCCTCCTGATCAATGCCTCGCCCGAGCCCTTCACCAATATCCTGGCCAGCCTCGCGGAGGACGTGGCGGTGGTGGCGCTGATGGTCCTGCTGATCAATGCTCCGGTCACCGGTTTTGCGGCTTGTCTGGCCCTCCTCGCCGGAACGTGGATGGTCCTGCCGCGGTTGCTTCGTCTGGTGAAGGCCAGCGTCTTCCTGATTTGGAAGAAGTATCTGGGGCGGGTTCCGATGCCCGTCTCCGCGCAAACGGTGCTCCCGTCCGCCCTCACAGTGGCGCAGGAAACCCAGCTCATCGAAAAGGTGGGCCCGGATGCCGCGGTGGCGTTGTGGGCAGTGCCCTGTGTCAGTGGCAAGGCCAGCGGCCTCCCCGGGCTGCGTCCCAATCGTTTCGGCACCCTCGTGGCTCCGGCGGCCCATCCCGGGACGCTGGTCTTTCTCTCGCGGGGTTGGTTCCGCCGCCATGCGGTCCGCGTTTCCCTGGCCGGAGCCTCGATCCGTCAGGAAAGCGGCTTCCTCAGTGAAAACCTGGTGATCCACCGTCCGGACGACGGACTGCATCTGGTGCTGCGCTTCACCCGTGGCGAGGGGCCGCTGGTGGCCCGCCTCGTGCAGGTGCTGAATAGCCGGCTCGGGCTGGCCGCGCCGGGCTCCGGGCTGAGCCGGGAAACGGTCGCCACGGAAGTCTGGGACGTGCCCCGGTCGCTGCAGCACTAGCCGGCTCTCAGGGCGCGGGTGGTTTCGGCTTCCGCAGGGCCGCCAGCCCGGGAGGCGCGGCATCTTCCGGCAGCAGTTTGCTGGTGTCGAAGCCCAGCTCCTTCGCCCTCGCCTTCAACTCCCGGTAGACCGTGAAGGGCAGCTGGGGTTGCCGGGCCAGCATCCAGAGATACTTCCGGTCCGGGGTGCCCACCATGGCCCAGCGGTATTGGGGATCGAGGGCGATGATCCAGTAGTTCCCCTCCTCCGGCACCGGGGCCAGCGACGCGAATCCGCCGAACTTCACCCGGAGCCGGGCGTTGTGGGAACCGGGGACCGGAGTGGCCTTGCCGGTGATTCCGGAGGTCCGGCCCTTGGCTTTATAGCAGGTATTCCGCACCTGCACCGTGCCATCGGGCAGGGCGGTGTATTCCGCCGTGGAGCGCACGCAGGACTTCTGGAAGAAATTGGGCAGGCGCGAGACCTCATGCCACGACCCGGCATAGCGGGCGAGGTCCACCTTCGCGACGGTGGGCAGCGGGGCAGGGGCGGCGGCCGCAGGAGCAGTGCTCCGGCAGGCGGGCAACGCGGCCAGCATCAGGCAGGGGAAAATCAGGCGGAGCAGGCAGGGAAGCAAACAGCGGAGCGTCATGGGCCCATGATACGCAAAACCGGGCGGAGGGAAATCAAAACCCTGACGGGTTTCGCCGCTGCCGGTGGCGGCGCCCCCGCCGGGGCCACTCCCCGGTTGCAGCCTCCGTCAGCCTGGCGCACTGCCGGACATGGCCACGAGGAAAAAACCGACTCCCGCACCCCCTGCGGCACCTGACAAATCCGCGCCCCGCGTGGGCATCATCATGGGCAGTATCTCGGATTGGGGCACCATGGAACATGCCGCGGAAATCCTCACGGAATTCGGCATTGCCCATGAGACCCGCGTGGTCAGCGCCCACCGCACTCCGGACCTGCTGGTGGAGTATGCCAAAACCGCCGCCGGGCGCGGCTTGAAAGTCATCATCGCCGGGGCAGGAGGCGCGGCCCATTTGCCGGGCATGACCGCCAGCATGACAACCCTGCCGGTGCTCGGGGTGCCGGTGGAATCCAAGGCCATGAAGGGCATGGACTCGCTCCTCAGCATCGTCCAGATGCCGGGCGGCGTGCCCGTCGGCACCTTTGCCATCGGCAAGGCCGGGGCGATCAATGCCGCGCTCTTCGCCGCGTCAATCCTGGCCCTGACCGATCCTGCGGTGGCCCGGAAACTGCAAACCTTCCGACAAACCCAAACCGCCAAGGTCCTCGCCACCCAGGCTGAATTGCCCGCATGAAATCTGCTCCCGTCCTGCTCCCCGGCCGCACCCTCGGCATTCTCGGCGGCGGCCAGCTCGGCCGCATGACGGCCCGCGAAGCCAAACGCGCCGGCTACCGCGTGGCGGTTTACACCAACGAACCCCACGGCAGTCCGGCCGGTCAACTGGCGGACCTCGAAGTCAATGCCGCCTACTTCGATGACGAAGCCCGCGAGCAGTTCATCCGTGAGGTGGATGTCATCACCATGGAATTCGAAAACCTGCCGGGCGACCTGCTGGGCTTCTTCGAGTCCCACAAGCCGGTCCGCCCCGGCCGCCGCGCCCTGGAAACGTGCCAGAACCGTGAGCGTGAAAAATTGTTTCTCCGTCAAATCGGGGTGCCTCATGCGGAATTCCGGGTGGTGAAAAGCGCGGACGGACTGGCGGCGGCCTTGGCTGAACTGGGGACACCCTGCGTGCTGAAGACCGCGGATTTCGGCTATGACGGCAAAGGCCAGCAAAAGCTCACGGGAGGCGAAGACCCGGTGGCCATCTGGAAAAACCTCAATGCCCCGCGCGGGGTGCTGGAGCAGTGGGTTACTTTTGAAAAGGAGATCAGCGTGGTCGCCGCCCGCGCCTTGGATGGCTCCTTCGCCGCCTTCCCGCCCTGCGAAAACGAGCACTTCCGCCACATCCTCGACGTCACCATCGCCCCCGCCCGCATCGCGCCGGAGACGGCGGCCGAAGCCACCGCCCTGACGGAAAAGATTGCTGCCGCGCTGGACTACACCGGAACCCTTGCCGTGGAGTTTTTCCTGACCAGGGAAGGCCGTCTGGTGGTGAATGAAATCGCCCCGCGCCCTCACAATTCCGGCCACCACACCATCGACGCCTGCTGCACCAACCAGTTTGAACAACAACTGCGCGCCGTGGCCGGACTGCCCCTGGCCGATCCCCGCCAGCACTCTCCCGCCGTGATGGTGAATCTCCTCGGTGACCTCTGGCCTGCCCCGGAGCAGGCACCGGACTGGACCCCGATCCTCCGCCACCCCCGGGCCAAGCTGCACCTTTACGGCAAGCGCCGCGCCGTCGCGGGCCGGAAGATGGGGCATTTTACGGTTCTGGCCGACAGCATCGACCAGGCTCTGACGGAAGCCCGCCAGCTCCAAGCCGCCCTCCGGCCGGTGACTGCCGGGGAGGAATAACCAGAGCGGGGCCGGAAGAGGAGGCTGGCGCGCAAAAGATTTGATGAAAGCCGCCAGCGGTTCCATCATCCCCGCGGCCCTGCATTTTTCCTTGTGGTCAACCTTCCGCCCCGCCCATGACGTCGCGCGCTATCCTGTTCTTCGCTCTCGCTGGATGGGCTGGCGCGTCCCCCGCCGTTGGCCAGGAGGCTCCCCGGCCGGCGGCGGAAGTTTCCGTGGTCAGGACCACCGAACCCCTCGGCCCGCCAGCGCGTCCCGCCTCCCGGCTGCTGGATCAAACCGGCACCCTGTCCGCTCCTGAACAGGATGCTCTGAGCCGTGAATTCACCACCGCCGCGACAGGAGAATTGAGCCTTTATTTCGTGGCACTGAAGTCCGGCGAAGGCCTGCCCGAGCAGGACGCGGCGGGCGAATTGGCCCGGCTCTGGGAAGATGCGCCCCTCACCGCCGTCCTCCTCCAATTGCCCGGGCAGCCGATGTCCCTGGGATTTGCTGGCCCGCAGCTGGCCGCCCGGTCGAGGGAGGAAATCGCTTCGCTGACCGAGTCCGCTCTCGCCGCAGGCAATGCCCATCAGGTGCTGGCGGAACAGGTGAAAGCGGTCGCCGTCCGCCTCACGGCGGATCACGCCGGCGACGGCGCCAATGGAGAATTGCCCGCCCAGGCCGGTCCGGGGGCATCGGCCTGGTCCGGGGTTTCCACCCACCACCTGATGTTGGCGGCTGGCGGTGGTGCCATCGTCGTCGTCCTCGCCCTGCTCCTGCTGGCCCGCCGCTGCCGCCGGAACCGCCCCCGCCTTTTTCCCCTGACAGCGGCCCGCGATCGATTTTCCGCGCCCCATTCCGGCGGCAATAATGCCATGATCACTTTCCTCGATGAAAATAAGCGGGGATAACCGGCCCGCTCCACGATTCTGTCCCGCCCATTGTTCTGCTCCTTATCCCTGCATGTCTCCTGTTCATCTACTCTGCCGCGATCTTGTTGCCATCCCCAGCGTGAACCCGGATGGCGATCCCGGCACGCCGCATACCGGAGAAAAAGCCTGCGCGGAATTTGTGGGGGATTTCCTCGCCAGACTCGGAGCGGTGGTCACTTATGAGGAGGTGCTGCCCGGACGCCCTAACGTTATCGGCCGGTTCCCCACCCACTCCGCGCCGGATGGCCTGCGGAAGCCCCGCATCCTGCTCGGACCGCATACCGATACTGTCAGTGTCGCGGGCATGACCATCGATCCCTTCGGCGGTGAAATCCGCGGGGGACGCCTTTACGGCCGCGGGGCCTGCGATACCAAGGGCACTATGGCCGCGATGCTGGCGGCTCTGGCGGAGATCGGTCCCCGGATTCCGGACCTGGGGGCGGAAGTCACCTTTGCAGGCTTCATGGGCGAGGAAACCGGCCAATGGGGCTCACGGGATTTTGCGGCGAAGCATGCGGCGGATTACGACTTTGCGCTGATCGGGGAGCCCACGGAATGCAGCGTGGTCCACACCCACAAGGGCTCCTACTGGTGCAGCCTGACCACCACCGGCCGTGCCGCCCACGGCGCCCGGCCCGAACTGGGGGAAAATGCTATTTTGAAGATGCAGCCGGTGATTGCCGCACTCTACCAGGACTTCCTGCCCCTCCTCACTGCCCCCGCCTTCCGGCATCCGGTGCTGGGCGATAGCACTCTGAATCTGGGCACTATCCAAGGCGGCACCCGCAGCAATATCGTGCCGGATTCCTGCACTATCCGGCTGGATATCCGCTTCACCCCCGCCGTCCACCGCCAGGGTATCGCCGCCCTGCTGCAGGACTTTTTGGACGAGCATCACCTGCCGGTCACGGTAGTGCGCGACAAGGACGCCATCTGCGGGCCCCTCGACACCCCGGCCGACAATCCCTTCGTGAAACAACTGGCCGCCTGCGGCAACGGACTCGCCGGAGCGCCCTGGTTCTGCGATGCCGCCTGGCTGGCCGCCGTGGGATTGCCCGCCGTGGCCGCCGGCCCCGGCTCCATCGCGCAGGCCCACACGGCCGATGAGTGGATTTCCCTCGAAGAACTCGACCGCGGCGTGAAATTCTACCGCGACTTCCTCGAAGGCATCCGTCCCTGAAAACCGGAGGTGGACTTCCGGCCGGCAACTCTCTAAAAAAGCGGCCACCACCCGTCCTTTCCCATGAAATTCCCTCACCTCCCCGTCCTCTGTCTCCTTTTTGCGGCCGCCCTCCCGGCGATCGCCGACGATCTGACTCCGCGCCCCGTGATGGGGGAAATCATCCGTCTGGATCCGGCCTTCGATGCCCTGGTGCCGCCCGGGGCCAAGCTGGAAGTGCTGGCTTCGGGTTTGGATTGGTCCGAAGGCCCCGTCTGGGACCCCGCGCTCGGAGCAGTGCTCTTCTCCGATGTCCCGCAGAATACCGTCTTCCAGTGGAAAGAAGGGAAGGGGCTCAGCACCTGGCTGAAACCCTCCGGCTACACCGGTCCCTTGGCCTACAGCCGCGAATCCGGTTCCAATGGTCTCGTCCTTGATGCCAAAGGCCGCCTGATTTCCTGTGAACATGGCGACCGCCGCCTTTCCCTGCTCGGCCCCGGCGGCGGGAAACGCACCCTCACCGACAACTTCGAGGGCAAACGTTATAACAGTCCGAACGACGCCTGCGTGGACCGTGCCGGGAACATCTTTTTCACCGATCCTCCCTACGGTCTGCCCAAAGGCCCCGCCGACCAAGACACCCGTGAAATCCCGTGGAATGGCGTGTATCGGCTTTCCACCGACGGCAAGGTCACCCTTCTCACCAAAGACATGACTTTCCCCAACGGGATCGCCCTCTCCCCTGACGAAAAGACCCTCTACGTCGCCCAGTCCGATTCCAAAGCCGCGCTCTGGATGGCCTATCCGCTGAATCCGGACGGCACCGTCGGCAAAGGACGGGTCTTCGCCGACGTCACGCCAATGGCCCAGTCCGGCAAACACCGCGGTTCGCCCGATGGCATGAAGGTCGACCCCCAGGGCAACGTCTGGGCGACCGCTCCGGGCGGCGTGCATGTCATGAATGCCGAAGGCAAACTGCTCGGCCGGATCGAAACCTTCACCGCCACCGGCAACTGCTGCTTCGGCGGCCCCAATAACGAATACCTCTACATCTGCGCCGACGCGTGGCTCTGCCGGGTGAAACTAAAGCCCTGAGGCCAAGGGCAGGCCCACGGAGTCCGTCAGCCAGTCAAGCCGGGCATAAAAAACCCCGGACGATTGATCGTCCGGGGTTTTTGATGAATGGATACCCTGGCTCTATCGCCGGCGGCGCATCAGGCCGAGTCCTGCCAGCAGTCCGAGAAGGGAGGTGGAGGGCTCCGGCACCGGGAGGGCAGTGGCATCGACGGAAATGTTGTCGATGGTCATGGTTCCGATGTTGGTGGATTGTCTCAAGGCCACGGTTGAGATATTGAGTGGGTTGGCGGCATCAATGGCAGCTACGGCGGCCCCTCCATTGACAGAAAGGGAGGCTGTGCCGAGGGCCGCATTCCAAACCATAGAAATTGCGATGGGCGTATCCAGCGAAAGATCGGTTTCGACGAACGCGAGCGTCGAGGTGCTGCTATTGCTGATGCCGAGCCGGAATGTTCCGGCAGCGGCCCCGGTGGTAGTGGCAAAGATTCTTCCCCGGAAACCGGAAGTGGTGGCGTCCTTCAAATGGGCGAAGTAATTTGCGGTGGCGGGCAGCGCCGAGAAGGTTGCTGACATGGTCAAGGTAATAACGCCATCATTGTAGTAGGTGGAGGCGGGGGAGATTGGTGCATTGACGTCCTCAGACTCGGAAAAGCTGAGTTCTGCCGCGTTGGAGACGACGTTCACTTGGCCGGCGGTGCCACTATGGGTCGTCCAAGGGGAACCAATTGCCGTGACCAATGCGCCATCAGCGTAAGCGAAGTTCTCGGTGAAGACCGTAGCGGCGGAGCTGACCTGGGCGGTGAGTCCAAGGGCCATCAGGGCGGAAAAAGAGACTTTTTTCATAGGGATAGGTTTTCGCTAAACGAGGAGCAACTTGTCATGACTTGGACTGGATGCTTGTAAAGCAGCGTGCCTTTTGCGTCACTCAAGGAGTGGAGCGAAATGCGTGCCATCGGGAACAAGCACTGGATTTTTCGCACGGTAGCGAATTTTCGCATTAAGGAAATTAATTTTCCCGGCATTCTGACCGTGGCTGGAAACAGCGCCGGTCCTCTTTATTTCGCCAGCTCATCCCACGACTTCAATCCGGTCACCGGCAGGGCAAAAGCGGCGGCTTCGGACCAGGCGGGGGTTCCTGCTTTGAGGAAGAGGTCGTAGAATCGTCGCTTTTTGTCCGGTTCGGAGATGGTGCCGGGCTTGAAGGACCAGAGGCCGAGGCGGAGGCCGCCTTCCTGCGCGTGGTCCACGTGGCGGTGCCAGATCAGGGCGTCGATGCCATCCTGCCGGATCACTTTTTCCCAGACGTAAGCAAAACCGGCGGCTTGGAGTTGCTCGCCATCGGGCGTGGCGAGGCAGTGGAGGCCTTGCTCGCTCAGAATGATGCGGCGGGGCTGTCCCTGCCAGAGGAGTTCCGGCCGCTTCTGATATTGGCAGGCTACTTCGAGGTTCTTGAAGGTGATGTGCGGCGAGTCATCGGTGGTCCAGGCCGCCTTGTCCAGCCAGGTGCGGGGGTTGCCGAGATCGTCCGGATAGGGATGGTGGGCGACGTGCCACTCGAAGTCGCCCCGTTCGCGGGCGAGGCGGGCAAAATGCCCGAGGAAGGTGCGGGTGGGGTAGGATTCCTGCTCGCTGATGCCGGGCATGGAGGCGGTCCAGTGGTGGTCGAAGGACAGATAACACCGGGCGTGGGTGGAGTGCTGGCGGATCACCTCGTGGGCGGCGCGGACGGCTTTTTCGTATTCGGAGGCGGCCTGGTCCACGGGCATGTTGCCGAGATTATACCACATCCATTGGGAGTTCACCTCGTTGCCGATGATGTAACCCCAGACCCGGCCGGGAGGGCCGTCGGAGCTGTAGCGCTGCGCGAGAAAAGCGGTGAGGGCGCGGTAAAGGGCCAGGCCATCCGGGGTGGCGGTGTTGAAGGCGGAGATGTTATACTTTCCATCCGCCCGGGCGGCCGGGTGGAGCAGGAGAGCGTCCTTCGCGGGGTCCTTGGTCGGATAAGCCAGCAGGATCAGGTAAACTGCGACGCCTTTTGCGCTGAGAGGTTTAATCTGGCGGTCGAGGCTGCGGGCATACCCTTCGTTGATAAACCAGGTGCGGCCTTCCCACTGGAACGGCACGGTTCCCGGCCCGGCGGCCATTTGGAAAAGGGAACCATAGCTGACATTGATCCCGGCGTGATGGATGCCGAGCGCCAAGGCGTCATCCACCATCTGGACTTGGAGGCCCTTTTTGTTCGGGAGTGTGGGGAAAGGAGCCGGGTCGGGAGCGGCCGTGGCAAAAGGAAGCAGGAGGGCGGCCAGCAACGCGGTGGAGACCCGGAGGAGGGTGGGGTGGAAAGAAGAGGTCATGGAGGGGCAAGGCACAACGCCTTGACCGGCCTGACCTTTTCATTGACCCGGAATCTACCGGTTTCTGCGGCCGGTTCAGGGTTTGCCGCCTTTGACAAATTCCGGGCGGCTCAGCGCGCCGTCCTTGTCCGTGTCGAACAGGGTAAACCGTGCCGGGGCTTTGTCAGGGTCGGGTTGGTCCTTGAGGAATTCCTCCTTCGTGAGCTTGCCGTCCGCGTTGGTGTCGCGGCGGGTGAACATGGCGTCGCGGTCCATTTTGGGGCCTCCGGAACGTGGGCCCGGCTGGGGGGCGGATTCTGTGCCGGCGGGGGCACGCCACTGGGGTTTGGCTTCCGGATGGGTGGCGAGCATGGCGCGGAGTTTGGCCACGGTTTCCGGTTGGGTGGCGGCGAGATTTTTGGTCTCAAGGGGATCGTTGACGTAATCGTAGAGCTCCCATTCCGCGGTGTCAGGGGAAGCACCCGGCACCTTCCATTCGACGAGGCGATGAGTGGCGGTGCGGATGGCCCGGCCGAGGCGTGCGCCGCGCGGATAGACGTGCAGGATATGATCCTTCACAGAGGCGGTGGCATCGCGGAGCACGGGCACGAGCGATTTGCCTTCCAACTTCAGCGGTCCGGCGGGGGCAGGCAGGCCGGCCAGTTCCAGCAGGGTAGGGAAAAGATCGACCGTTTCCACCATCGCCGGGCTGTGAGTGCCGGCCTTGGAGGTGCCAGGGGCGGCGATCATGAAGGGAATGCGGGTGGCCTGTTCGTAGTTGGTGTGCTTGCACCACATCGAATGGTCGCCGAGGTGCCAGCCGTGGTCGCCCCAGAGCACGATGATCGTCTTTTCAGTCAGGGCGAGCCGGTCCAGTTCATCCAGCACTTTCCCCAATTGCGCATCCATATAACTGACGGCGGCATGATAGCCGTGGATGAGGGTGCGCTGGAGATCCTCCGGTAGATCGCCCTGTTCCGGGATGCCGGCATATTGGCGGAGTTCGCCGCCGAATTGTGGGGCGTAGGACGGGGCGCCTTCCGGCGGGGTGCGGCGTTCCGGCAGGGGGAAAGCCGCGCGGTCGTAGAGGTCCCAGTATTTTTTCGGCGCATTGAAGGGCAGGTGGGGACGGACAAATCCGAGTGCCAGAAAGAAAGGCACCTCCGGGGTGGTACGGGTGGCTTGGAGGCGGCGGATGGTCTCCTCCGCGAGCTGGCCATCCCCATAAGCGGTGTCCGGCACTTCGGCTGATTCAAAGGCTGCCCCGCGGGGAAGGCCCTGGGCGGACTTGTTATCAAACAGGGCTTCCTCGCGGGTCAGGCCGCTCGCGGCCCGGCTTTCCGGCAAGGCGTAGTGGATCGATTTCGCCGGCCAGTGGGGCACACTCCACGAGGCCGCATCCTCGCGGTTGCCATGGCCGACGTGGAGGATTTTCCCCATGCCCTCCGTTTTCCAGCCCTGCTGCTTGAAGTGCTGGGTCAGCGTGATGGCGTCGGGGGCCGCCTTGCGGAAATTGGTGCCCAGATCGTAAATACCCAGGCTGGAGGGCCGGACCCCGGTCATGAGGGTATTGCGGGATGGGGCGCAGACCGCTTGATTGCAGTAGGCCCGGTCAAAAACCACTCCGCGTGCGGCCAACCGGTCAATGTTGGGGGACTTGATGGTCTTGTCGCCATAACAACCCAGCAGGGGTTTGAGGTCATCGACACAAATCATCAGGACGTTGGGTTTGGCCACCGCAGGCGTAGCCGCGCTGCCCAGCACCAGCAGGGCAAAAGTGAGGAAGGGAAACAAAGGACGCATGGGGATTTCTTCTAAGGGTTGCCGCCCGATTGGACCAGCTGATTTCCATCCGTATCGGCGGAAATCCGGGACTGGATCTCCGGATGAATCCAGGATTTGGGCGGTTTTTTCCATCACCCGGGCCCCGGGAAAATCCGGTTGGAAAGCCTTTGACGGAGTCGCGCGACGGTTTACCCTCGCCGCCTATGCGCAAAATCCTCCTCTCCGCAGCCGGTCTCGCCATGGCTGGCGTCGCTGGTGCCCAAGATAAGGCCGCCCCGCCGGCCGACCCCGCCAGCTACATTATCGGCACCAACATCGCCAGTAACCTGAAAAGCCAGGGTATTGACATCAATCTCGACAGCCTCGTCGCCGGGATGACCGACGTCCTGAAAGGCACTGGTTCGAAAATCGCCCCGGCGGAAGCCCAGGAGATCATGACCAAACTGCAGACCGAAATGCAGGCCAAAACCCAGGCCAAGGCCGGCGAAAGCGCCAAGAAGAACATTGAAGAAGGCAAAGCCTTCCTCGAAAAGAATGCCAAAGCTGAAGGCGTGAAAACCACCGCCAGCGGTCTCCAGTATTCTGTGATGAAGGAAGGCGCCGGCGAAAAGCCCAAGGCCACCGATACCGTGAAAGTCCACTACCATGGCACTTTGCTGGACGGAAAAGTCTTCGATAGCTCCGTGGAACGCAACGACCCCGCCACTTTCCCGCTGGATGGCGTGATCAAGGGCTGGACCGAAGGCCTCCAACTCATGACCGTCGGCTCCAAATACAAGTTCGTCCTCCCTTCCGAACTCGCTTACGGCGAACGCGGTGCCGGTGGCGACATCGGGCCGAATGCCGTGCTCACTTTCGAAGTCGAACTCCTCGAAATCGTCAAAGGCGCCAAATAACAGCGCTGCTCCAATCAATCCCAACCCAGCCGGTGCCCCGCAAGGAGCACCGGCTTTTTTGGGCCAATCCTACCTGGGGCAGGGGTGTTTTGTTGCTGAAAACTCCTAACTCCCGGATCTGCCCGCCACTAATTCCCCGGCGAGGTTGATGGCCGCGATCATGCTGGCCGGGCTGGCGATCCCTTTCCCGGCAATATCGAACGCCGTACCGTGATCCGGACTGGTCCGCACCACCGGCAGGCCCAGCGTCAGATTCACCGCCTCATCAAAATCCAACAACTTGAGCGGGATCAGCCCTTGGTCATGATACATGCAGAGCACGGCGTCGTACTGCCCGCGTGCCGCGTGGTAAAACAAGGTATCCGGAGGGAGCGGACCATGGAACGAGGCTCCCTCCCCGGCCAGATTCAGCGCATCCACGGCGGGCTGGATGATGGTCATTTCCTCTGTCCCCATCCTCCCCCGCTCTCCGGCATGGGGATTCAATCCCGCCACCGCAATCCGCGGCAAGGCCTTCCCGCGTTGCCGGCAAAAGGCCGCCAGCAACTTCCCGTGCCGCACGATCTCCGCCGTCGTCAGCAAGTCCGGCACGTTGCGGAGCGGTTCATGGATGGTGACCAATCCCACCGTCAGATGCGGGCCGGTCAGGCACATTTCGTAGTCATGACAATGAAAGCGCGCCGCGTAAAACTCGGTCTGGCCAGGGAAATCGAACCCATAACCCGCCAGATGGTCCTTGCTGATCGGGGCGGTCACCACTGCGGCGACCTCTCCAGTCTTCAGCAGTTCCACCGACTCCTCCAGCGAGGCGATGGCAGCACGGGCTGTAGCTGCGTCCGGTTGGCCCGGCACCGCTTCCCGGCAGGATCCGATCAGGTGGTAGGCGAAATCCTCCGACAGTTTCCCGCTGGCCAGAGCCGCACGGGTGACTTCCGGCCCGATGCCGGCGGCGTCGCCCAAGGTGATCCCGATGACCGGTTTCGCCACGGACTCAGTTGGTGGAATAACGGATCGTCGCCTTGCGCTTCAACTGCGTGATCCATTCCTCGTAGGCTTTTTTCTTTTTCTCCATCAACACCCGTTTTTCGAGTTCCGCCTGCACTTCCTCGTCGGGTTTCATTTTGCCGGGGATCTTGGCTTCCACGTAAAAGATGTAGAAGCTGTCGTCGAACTCGACTACGTCGCTGACTTGTTTGGCCGGCAGGCTGAAAACCATCTCTGCCATCCGTCCGTTCAGAGCTTTTTTGGTGATGAGCCCCCAGTCGCCCCCGCTCCCGGATTTGCTATCCTGGGAATAGGTTTTGGCCAGAGTGGAGAATTCATCGCCGCGCACCAGTTTGCTGCGGATCTCTTTCGCGAGGGCCTGCTGGGACTTTGGACTGCTGCCGATTTCCTCGGTCACTTTGGGGATGGTGATGGACCAGAGTTTGATCTGATCCCCATCCCGGAAGTCCTCCCCATGGGCTTTAAGATAGGCGTTTTTCTCGTCGGAGGTCACGTAGCCGACATCCTTCACATTCTGGCCCCGCATCATCTGGACGATGATGTTGGTGCGCTGCTTTTCGTAGAATTTTTTGTAGCTCAACCCGGTGGAGGTGAGTTCCTTGACGAACTTGGCCTGGTCTCCTTTGAACATCTCTTTGACGTATTGCGTCTTGATGTGCTCGTCGGCGTAAGCATCCACCTTGGCCTTGAAGTTTTCCGCGTAGGGCTCGAATTCCTTAAGAATCAATTCCTGCTCCACCAAGGTATCGAGGGCCTTTTTGCGGAGGTCCCCCAGTTCACGGTCCAGTTCCGCTTTGTCCCCGATGGTGGCCCGCAGTTGCATGCCTTGCACCTTGATGACTTCCTCCACCTCGGACCGGAGGATGGGCCGGCCATTGACCACGGCAGCGATGCCATTGGTTTCTTCAGCGGAGGCGGCCGAGAGAAGGGCTGCGGTGGCGAGCGTGACGAGGCGGAAAAGGGGAAACTTTTTCATGGGACGGTGGGCAGCAGAGGAAGCGCAGACACTTGGGAAATTCGTTCGACGGAAGTGCCATGTCGCCGAAGCCCGGACAGTTTTCCACCGATTAGAATAAAATCGGAGATGCCTGCGTAAATTTAATCATTGAAAATCAAAGTAATTACTGTAAATTCCATAATTGATCTCCGTCGAGATCGTTTCCTGCATATGAGCCCATTCTCCAATGTCATCCAGTACCTCAGCTGTTTTGCCGGACTGACCATGACCGCGCAGGCCGTTGTTGTCGCGGTACCAAATCCCGGGGTGGCGACGGAAATAGGGGTGCGGGCTCGAAATGGCCTGTCCAACGCAGAACTCGTGATGTTTGACAGTCTCCCGACGGTCACCAATGTGGCGACGCGCAATGCCACGGGCAGTCCGGTCTGGACTTATGGATACAACTATCCTTTTAAAGCCACTTGGAATGCTGCTACGGGGACTTTGACCTATAGTGTGGACTTTGGAAAAAGCGGGGTTGCCGGTGATGTCACCACTGGAGGCCTCAGGGAAACCATCAGTCACATTTATCCCGAATTCATTGGTACAGGATTCAAAAATCTCTCGCTGATGGCTCAGGGCCGGAATTCACCATCCGTGAACATGAGCCTGACAAATCTGGTCTTCAATGGGGACTCGGTCGGCAATCTTACCTCCTCGGGCAACGCACCTGTTACCGCCCATTATGCCAGCAGCGTGACTGGTGAGGCGTTTACCACGGTGACCCTTACGGGAGAATTGACCCTTTCCGGCAACGGGACGACGGCTGCACGCCCCCAGATGGAATTCCGTCTCGGTGGGCCGGTGGCGGTTTCCGGGGCGATCCCGGAACCTTCCGTTTTCGTCCTTGGTGGAATCGGCGCCATGGCTGGCCTGGTCCTGACCCGGCGGCGGCGCTAAGCCACTGCCCCGCAGGTGCCTCGATTCAGCGGCCGGCTGGAATCAATTCGCCGATTTCAGCTTCCTCCTCATGCGTGATGGACTCAAGCGGAGCAAAGCGGCGGGCGGCGAAACCCAGCTCTGAGGGACAGCCTTTGAGGGTGGAGGGGTCGAGAGGATTGGTGAGTTCCACCAGAAGAACCTTCATGTCCACGCTGTCCCATCCCTTCTGGGCGCTGACCCATTTGTTGCGGCCCATCTCGCAGTCGCGGATGGTGTAAGTGGTCCCTTTCACCGGCAGGGCGGTGAAGAGATAGGCGACTTCAGGATGGAATTTGTCGTCAACACAGACTACTTTTTCTCCGGGATCGAACATGTTTTTTTGAATTGGATTTCAGGGACCCGGCCTTGGCGGGAAGGAATGGATGGCCGGCCGGTTGACTCCCGTGGCGACTATTCAGCGGCGTATTCTTCCCACATTTTGTGGATTTTCTTTTTGAGACTGAGTTTGGCGGCGGGGGTGGCGCGGTCGATGAAGAGGATGCCATTGAGGTGATCCGTCTCATGCTGGATGGCGCGTGAGAGCAGGCCATCGGTTTCCAGCAGGATGGTGCGGCCATCGAGGAGAGTGAGTTTGGCTTTGACGAGATCCCCCCGGCGGATCTCGGTGCGGACATCAGGGAAGCTGAGGCAGCCCTCGTTCATCACGGCTTTGGCCTTGCCCATGCTGAGTTCGGGATTGGTGAATTTGAGGGGCATGTAGTCCGCAAGGTTGGCGGTTTCACCGTCGACTTTGAGGAAGGTGCAGGGGTGCTCGGCTCCGGAAACGTCAATGACCGCGAGGCGGAGCGTTTCGCCAATCTGCGGGGCGGCGAGGCCCACCCCTTCCGCAGCTTCCATGGTTTCGACCATATCGGCCGCAAGGGCATGGAGTTCCGGGGTGATTTCCGTGAGAGGCGGGCATTTTACCCGGAGGACGGGGTCACCATAGAGGACGATTTCTCTGATCATAGAACAATTATCATGGCGTACCTTTGGCCGCACGCAAGACGCGGGCGGGGACGTCGTTGACTTTGAAGCCAGCCTTGGTCAGGGCGTCCCAGAGCTGGATGAGCAGCCCAAATGAGGCTTTTTCGTCCACTTTCAACTCCAGTCTGGCCTCCGGCCGCGTGGCCTTCATTTGGCTGAGGGCGGCCGGAAGGCCGGCGACCGGCGTTTCGACATCAGCGAGGAAGATTTTTTCGTCCTTGGTCACCACCAGGCTGAGACGGCCGGTATCGGCTGGGGCTCCCAGGGCCATCTCCTTGCTGGAGGGCAGGGAAACATTCAGGGCGGACTGGGCCTCCTTGAAGGTGGTATTCACGACCAGAAAAATCAGCAGGATGATCAGGATATCGATCATCGAGATGATTTGCAGGACCGGGCTGCGGCGTCGTTTCTGGTGGAAGTTCACGGGAAAAACGTTGAAGGGGAGGAGGGCAGAGCGGGCGGACCCCGCCTGGGTACCGTGACGGTCGGCGCTGCATCACTGGAACCCTGGGCTTGGCTCCAGCACGTGTCGAGGAAGTTGGTGACAAGGGTGGAAAGACGGAGGGAGAGGCGCTCCAAGTGCCGCGAGTAGAGGACCTGGGCAATGATGGCAGGGACGGCGACCACCAATCCGGCGATGGTCGTGTTCATGGCTTCCGCGATGCCGAGGGCGATCTGGCGGGCTTGTTCGGCTGTTTGACCAGTGCCGCCGCCCAGGGAAGAGAAGATTTTCACCAGACCGCTGACGGTGCCGATGAGCCCAAGCATGGGAGCGATGGTGAAGATGATTTCGAGCACGGGGATGCCCCGTTCGAGCCGGGAAATCTCCTCGCGGGCGGTTGTTTCTGCGGCACGGCTGGCGGCCTCCACCGTTTGATGTTGGGGTTGGATCGCGGCGCGGCAGATCCGGGCGAGGGTGCTGGGGTCGTTTTTCAGGGAAGCCTGAAGCGCGGGAAACCGGCCTTCCTGGAGGTGGGAGGAAACGTTTTCCAACTCCTCTGCGAGGTCCGGGGGAATGATGATGCGACGGCGCAGATCCAAGGCTTTCCAGATGATGACGGTGATGGAGATAAACCAGCAGATCACAATCGGAGCGATGAACCAGCCGCCCGTGCGGAAGATGTCCATGACGCTGTGGAGGCTGGAAGCGAAGTTGTCGGAAAATCCGGCGGCGGGCATTTTTGGGAAAAGACTGAAGGACACAAACAGTAAAAGCGCTAGTAAATAAGGAAGGAGAAGGAGCATCGCATCCGCCCGCCCGTCAGGCTGTCGCGGAGTTCTTCAAATAATTCGGGCGGGGGCGGAGGCAGTTTGGCATCAATCACGGCGCTGAGTGCGCAGTCCTGCATGACCGGGTTGGCTTCGCCGGGATTGGCGAGTTTGACATTGGAGATGCGCCCTTTGACATCCACTTCGAAGTCGACTTCGACAAGGCCGGGATTGGCGAGGCCGGAGAGGGTCAGCATGCGGCGCCGCCAGGTTTTTTCGATGGCGGTGCGGATGGTTTTGCCGAACCGGCCTTCGGCGGTGGCCTTGGCATCGACGGAGGAGGGGCCTTTATTGCTGATGGTGCCGAGGGATTTGGATTTGCGGAGACCGGGCCGGTAGCTGCTCTCGGGGACGCGGTCCGGGATGCGGGTCAGGGGAGGTGGCGGCGGGGGGGCTGTAGGCCGGCGCCCCGGCGGTCGCGTAGTCGCCGCCTCGGGCAGGGGCAGCAGGTTTTCGGCAGCAATATCTCGGAATGCAGGTGGGGCTGGGGAAGTTTCCGGGGCTGTAGTGGGGGCCAACGGAGGGGCCGGGTCAGGTTCGGTTTCAGGCGGGGTATCCCCGGTTTTTTCCGGGGAATCGGATTTTGGTTCGGGTTCCGGCGGGGGCGGAGTTGATTCAGGGGCGGGTGCCACGGGGGGAGAGGGCGGACGATCTGCCGGGGCTTCTCCATCGCGGAAATCACTGTCCCGGAGATCAAGGAAGGGCTTGTCGAGGCCTTGCTGGGTGGCACGGCCGGCGAGCCCATCCGGGGAAGGGGCTTCCTCACTGGCGGCGCGCATATCGCGGCTCGAAATGAACCGGGTGGCCGCGTCGGTGGGAGACGTTTCGGGCTGATCGTCCGGGCTGGTCACCATCTGGCGCTCCGGGGCGTCCGGGGCTGGAGCAGGCTCGGGGGAGAGAACGAGGGTGATGACGTCCGGGAGAGAGGTGGAATCCGGGGCCGGGACCGGAATCAGGTGAGCCGGATGGCGGGTCAATCCTTCAGTGACGGCCATGCTCCAAGCGACGAGGAGGAGGAGCAGCAGGTTCCCCGCCACGGCCAAGCCGAGGGCGAGGCTGAACTGCTGGCGCTCCGCTGTCATCAGGCCAGGAAAAGCGGAAATGGAAAGCGGCGCAACCGCAGGACGGTGCGCCGCTTCCGGAGGAAGGCCGGGCGATCAGTTCGGTTGGAACCAGCGGGTGCCTCCGTTGAAGGCATCGACCTGAATGCAGATGTAGTTGTTAGGCGCGATGTTGTCGACACTGCCGCCGGAACGGACGATTTCATTGGAGTCGACGAGGGTCACATACCACTGGTCAGCTCCACTGCTGTCGAGGTTGGTGGAACCGTCCGGGTTGATCTGGAAAGAACGGTAGGTGGCGACGGTCCGTTTTTCGGTAGGGACGAGCCCGAAGACTTCCTCGGTGCCGTTGGCGATGGTGGCCTTGTTCACCAGAGTGCTCCAGACTTCGCTGTCTGGAATGACCACGCCGACCGGAAGTTTTTTGATTTTCCCGATCGGAGCGAGAATGCGTTCCGCGGTGGGGTCGGAAGGGCGGTCGCTGTCCGGGATCAGGCTGAACATGTGATAGGCCGTATAAGTCTTGCTTTCGCTGCCTTCCGCCTCGTCGGGTTGCTTGTATTGATAGAAGCGGACTTCGACCGTGACGTTATCCTTCACGGCGGTCTGCTGGGCGAGACCGAGGTCAAATTTCAACTGGTCTCCCGCCTGGGTCAGTTTCGAACCCTGGATGATCTCCCCCATGTTGGGGACCGTGAAGAACATGATCATGGAAATGATCGCCAGGACGACGAGGATTTCCACGAGAGTAAAGGCGCGCCGGGAGGCGGGGCGAAAGGATGCTTTCATAGGGATAGGGAGGGAAGCAAAGTTTGGCTTAGGTGTCAGTCCATTTCGACTCGCGGAGCCGGATGGTGCTGCTGAAAATGCGATAATCCAACTTCAGGGCGATGAGTTTCTTTTCGATTTCCTCAAAATCCTTGGTCCGTTTCACGCCACTGACGAACAATTCATCCGAAACCAGTTTGGGATCTCCCGACACGTCAATGATGTTGGTTCGTGCGGCGTATTGGGCGAAGGAGGCTTCATCAATGGCGATGAAGCTGACATCCATAATGGGAGGAAGCTGGTGCCGGGTTTTGAGGGCCTCGGTGGCCTTGGGACTGCTCCACTGCCAGCGGCGGGTGTCATAAAGATAGGCAGGAGACAAATCCTCGGGTTTTTTCGTGGTGGAAGCGCCGGTGGCCTCCCGCGGCTGGATGATCATCGCAATGATGTTTTCGGCGATGGGGCGGGTGGTACGGAAGAAGGTTTCTCCTCTGGTCGCCTCTTTTTGTAAGTTCCACTCTGAGTTGACGCTGAAAAGACCTTCGGAGAACCATTTGTAGATGTCTTTCTGTTTGGGGCCGGTCAAGTCACGCAGGCCCAATTTGTAGACTTGGAGGTATTCTGTCGGCTGGCGGAATTCCATCAGCCGGTAGCGGGGGCGGGGAGCGGGCGCATTTTTGAGGGCATTCAAAAACCGGGGGCGGTCCAGTTCATCAGTGTTGAACTCCACGTAATAACCCCAGGCGTTGAGCAGGTTGTTGAGTTTTTCATATTGGAGGCGGGTCTTGTCCACCTTGTCCCGCTCGAAACAAAAACCGAAGGGCGCTTGGAAAAAGACGGCATGTCCCGGCCGGCTGCCAAGGGCTTTGGAAGTGCCACCGGCGAAGAGCACCGAAGCGGGGCCGCTGACGAAATGCAGTTCCGACTGCCGGATAATTTCCCGCCCGTAACGCGTTTTGATCCCGTTGAGGGTGGCGGTCTGATACTCGTAGCCCCAATAGGCGTTCATGGTGGCTTGCCCGAGCCGACGGCCCATTTCTTCAAAGCCATTCCGGGCATCCTTGAATTCCGAGACGGTTTGGCGGGTCCGGTTCCAAGTCTTCTGCATCTGCTCCAGCATTTGGAACACAATCACGAGAAGAAGGGACAAAACGGCGACCGATACCATCAGCTCGATCAGGCTGAACGCGGCGCGGAAGACAGGCCGGGGGCGGGAGAAAATTTTCATGACTTTTAAAGGGGGGGATAATGTTGAACGTCAAAGCCAGCGCGGAATGGTTTAACCGGACTTGTTTTGATTGGCCACGTAGAAATTGTACTTGATGATATTGGGGTTTTTGGTTTCCCCGGCCTTCGGCAGAACCTTGATTCCGGCCGGGGTGAACTCCACCTCCACCAGAATTTTCTTCAAAGTGGATACACTATAGGTCGTTTTGCCGATGTCGATGGGGGTGGTGGGGATCTCCACCCGGGCTTCGAAGGAGGGAGTACTGCCTTTAGCTTGAGGGCCTCGGATCAGGAAGCCCTCATTATCGAACTGAAAGACCTTCTTGTCATAGTTGGTCAAAACATCCGCCCAGTTGGCTTGCTGGACATTGCTGATCACTTCCTGGGCGATCCGGCCGGAGATCGTTAAATTGGTGGCTTCCCTTACGGAGCGGACCCCCAGCGGGATCATGCCGAGGAGGGCGACCATGACGGAGGCAACAATCCCCATGGCGATCATCACCTCGGCCAAGGTGAATCCATGGGGAGCGGGACGGATTTTTGAGATTTTCATGGGGAAGAATTTGATTTTTGTATTTACATATGAGATACAGACCGCGTATTCAAGAAAAAACCTTCCTGATTTTTCTTCCATTTAAATCAACCTGGTGGCGAATCGGAAGGAATTTTTGCTGACTGACCTGAAAGTTCTTGTATGGGCAATGTAAATCCAGTATCAAAACTGGAAAAGGAAGCCCAAACTCCTTAAATCGCTGTTTTTCTCCGTTCCGATTCCTCCCCCCAACCTCCCAAAGTTATGAAACCAAGTATTGTCCAACGTCTCAAGGCCCGCTTGGCCGTTGCGCGGCACAAGAAAAAACAGGGCGTCGCCATTCTGACGGTGCTGGCCATCATCACGCTGATGACCGTGCTGGTGGTCTCCTTCTTTAATATGGCCACCTCGGCCAAAGTGACTGCCAAAGGATCCGTGGAAATCCAGCGGGTCACCACCCTGAAGGATACCATCATCAATCTGGTCATCGCCCAGTTCCGGGAAGCTTCCAATCTCTCTCCCGTCAATGCCAGCAGTCCCCGGGATATTCTCACTTGGATTTCCCAACCTGGAGCCATCCGGACTTTCAGCGGTACGGACGTCTCCAAAAACCGTCTCTACAAACTTTATTCCTCAAGCGTCCCCCAGATTGGCGATATCCGGCCCTATGAGACCGCAAAATTGCTCGCGGACATCAATGAGGACAATGTGGCGGACTGGGCCGAGCGCCCGGATGAATTCACTGACATCAACCGTCCGGTCTATACGGCCTCCAGTTCGGACCGCGCCCGCTCCGCCCAGGGTGGACTGGACCTTGAAGGATTTACCTACCCGATCGTTGATCCCCGGGCCTACAACGGCAGGACTGGCAGTCAGGACATGCTCAAAAATACCGAAGGATTCAGTTATAGTGAGAAATCCGGCAATAAGGTCATTCTCGGGATCGACCCTTCCAAGCAGCAGTTGGCCATGCCGGTCCGTTGGATCTACATGCTGCAGGATGGCACGTTGGGCTACTTGGATGACAGCAAATCCTTCCAAACTCTCAATGGAGCCGGGGGGGGGAAGGTTTCCCGCGAAAACCCCATCGTGGGCCGCCTCGCATGGTGGGCTGATGACGAATCCTGCAAAGTGAATGTCAACACAGCGTCCATTCCCGCTGCTTGGGATACACCCCGCACCACCTCGAAGGAAGACCAGTGGTTGGCCCAGTCCCAGCCCATTTCCGGGGAGTTCCAGCGTTACCCCGGCCACCCCGCCACCGTCGACCTTTCCGCCGTGTTCTACCCGAACCGCCGCTGGGTGCCGGATCCTTTGGCGGCCATCCTGACGGGATCGCAGGAGGCGGCTGGTGGCAAAATGTCCCGGCTTCCGCTCAACGATGCCGCCCGCATTTGGGACCTTGCTCCCTTCATCTCGTCGGATTCCCAACAGGTCAGTGGCGGCACCGTCGGCACCGCCTCCGGGCAGATGTTCACCCCGCCCGCGAGTATCAGCACCGTGGCCCCATCCAATGATGACCGCCTCTTTACTTCCCTGGATGAAATGTATTTCAAGGCCTCCGGAGCGATCAACAAGAGCCTGAACTCCCCCCGGAGCAATCTCCTTTCCGAAGGCAAAGACGCCAGTCAGGAATTCCTCACCACCTTGGAACGGTCCCAGTTTTTCCTCACCCACAAAAGCCACTCGCCCGAGCTGACCAATCAGGGCTTTCCCCGGGTGTCGATGTTCCCCATGGACCTCCTTGCCGTACCGGCCGTGGGAGGCACCGGGGGCCTGCCCACGGGCGTCAGTCCTTATGACGTGACGATGGCGCTCAACAGCACGATTGGTAAAAAAGCTTACTTCTTCCAGCGCCGCGATCCAGGTTCCCGTCACGGCGAGCTTTACGCCAGTGGTGACTCCCGCTCGAGGAATACCCTGGTCTTCAAATACCTCAAAGAACTCTCCAAGCTGCCGATCCCCGGTTATCCGGACATCATGCCCTTCCAAGTCCCGGCCGTCACCACGGAAGATCCCCTTGGGCTCTCCTTCGCTGCCAAATATCCGCCCGGCCTGAGTGGCAATGGCAGTACCGTTTTCGGTAGCGCTCACGGCCCTTCTTCCTTGTTCGACTCCAGCGAGCGCACCCAGATCCTGGTCAACATGCTGGATTACACCCGCTCCATCAACATGCAGCCCGCCTTCCTCAGCGGGGCGGACCGGTATGACGATGCTTTTGGCAAAGCGGCCGGAATCTGCGGCTGCGCCAATAACTCCGGTGCCAACACCAACTCCACCCATTACAATTGTCTGCTTTTCTCCACCCAGACCACCCGCACCCCCAAGGGCACCGGAAAACTCTTTGGGGCGGCTGAAATTGCAGTGGTGGTCAATGTGGCCGCCAGCCGCGCCGGGGGCGCCGCCTCTGACCCCGTTACCGGACCTTGGGCCGGACTGTATGGGCTGATGAGTACTGAATCACGTGCCCGGGCGGACGACCCGGGTCCCGGAACCCGCTTCATAGTGGAAGTCGGTTTCATCCAAAGCGCCTTCAATCCCAAACAAGGCTGGTCTGCGACCTTCCCTCCTGGTGGGTTGGCGGTCAGTTCGACTACGCCCGGCCCTGTCAGTCCCGACTACACGGTTCCTACTGGAGTCAGCACGCCCCAAAACTCCACGATTCCGATCATTGGCCCAGATCAGGAACGCTTGTCCACCTTGGATACCGTTCAGGTCGGTGCCAAAGGTGCTGGCGGCGGCACCGAGCGTCAGTTTGCTAAAGGCCCCTTGGCGAACCATGGCATTGCGCCACTGGGAGGCATGGCGGGCCCCCGTGGCAGTTTCACTGCTGTCCCCGTCCCCGCCAATACAGTGATCAACAATCGCCTCGCAAGGCTCCGGCCCTACTGTGTCGTGGTGAACGGGGGAAATCCCGGGGCGGTGGATGTGAACCTGACCGCAGACCCCACGGTGCCCATCCGGGTCCACGTCATGGACGGGGTTGAACGATACGACGCCACCCAGGCGACCGACCTCCTATTGCCCGCCAACTTCTTCGTCGGCGTGCAGCCCCAATTGACCAACGAATCCTTGGCTTCCCTGGTTTACAAATGGGCGATGGCCACCCCTCCTGCCGGAGCGCCCTTCCCGGACCCCCGGCTTTTCATCCGCAGCTTTGTGGTGCCTCACGGGGACTACCGTTTGGTCTGCACCCCCTCCCGGGTGGATGCGGATGTTTATGTTCCTCATGAAAACTACGCCGCCCCAGGCAACGCGGGCCGCTTCGCCCATTCGTTCTTCGAGGGGAACACCAGTCCCACCAACCGGTCCATGGCCGGCAGCACCTACAATCCGTTGATTGGCCTGATCGACCCTCAGAAAGTCCAGAAGTTTCCCATGCCAAGCGGGATTCCGTTTCCCGACGCCACCAAACTTAGCGCACTGCCATTCCCCCGGCCATTTGCCGGAAGGATGGGCGCCAACAGCCTGACCTCAATGGGGGTGTTAAAGTTCCCGCCCCAGGACCAGAAGATCCTGGAGCAATCCAGCATGAATCCGGCCCGCCGCGCGACCTTCGCCCATGCCCGTCGGGATGGACGCGGGGTGGTGGCCAACCGGGGATCTTCCGATCCGTTTGAAACCGGTGACTTCGACACTGGGGTCGCGGCTACCCCGGACGGTCCCTACATGAACTACCCGGACGAAGGCGACCGCCGCAGCACGGGTTCCAACGCTTATTACAAGCAGCTCTTCCTCAATGCGCCAAAAACATCCACACAAGGGGTGGGCGGACAGAACATCTCCCCGAACTTCCTCGTGCGGTCTCCGGTGGACTTTGGCTCCATCCCCACCGGAGTGATGAACCGGGTGCCTTGGCAGACCCTGCGCTTCCGCCCGGATATCGGGATGAATGATCCGACCAAGCGCATGAACAACCTCAGCAGCACTCCCCCACCCGGGATGCCCTTCGCCAACTTCTGTGGCCCGCGCGATCACTTCTTCCTCGACATGTTCTGGATGCCGGTGGTGGAGCCATGGTCCATCAGCGAACCGTTCTCGACCAAGGGGACCATCAACCTCAATCAGCAGATTTTCCCCTTCATGTATATCGAGCGCACCACGGCGCTGCATGCCCTGCTGCGGGGAGAACGGATGTATGCCATCCCCAACACGGCCGCTGACAAATACAAGAACGTGAACCCGACCACTGGCGAGCCCGGCGGTAGTGAGGACGCCAGCTACCGCCGGTTCATCAACGCGAAGGAAACAGTCCGGCAGTTCACCCGCCGGTATCAGCAGGGGGCCGATTTTGATCCGATCCCCGCCCAGGGAAATCCGCTGGCCTTCAACTGTTTCCGCAGTGCCAGTGAAATCTGTGAAATGTGGTTGGTCCCGGAAGAACTGACGAGCACCAGCTTGGACGCGAGCTTGGAAAAAGTCATCGGAACCGTTTCCGGAAGCGGTCAGCGCGACGGCTTCTGGACGGATCACGCCCTCACCGGGGACAATCTGCGGGAACGGCCTTACGCCAATATCTACCCCCGCGTGACGGTCCGCTCCAATGTGTTCAAGCTGCATCTGGTGGCCCAGACCCTGCAGAAAGCCGTCAGCGAGGACCCTAACACCTTCGATTCCGTGAAGGACACCGTGACGGCAGAGTGGCGCGGTTCGTGCATGATCGAACGCTCCATTGATCCCCGCGATCCCAAGCTGGCCACCATCGACTACACCAGCCTGGATTCGAAGGTGATCAGCCCCAGCCTCACCCCGAAATTGGACCGCTACTACACCTACCGTGTGACGGAAGTGAAACAGCTGACCCAGTAAAAACCCCACTCACGTGTGAGGGGCGGCTGGCGGGAAATCCGCTGCCGCCCCTCATTTTTTTGTGCGGGAAGAGAGGAATGTGACTATTGATAACCCATGAAAACCCGCCGCGCGCCGGAGCGCCCCCCCATTGAGGTGAAACCTGCCGCCAGAACCCGGACCGCCCGCAAGCCGGCACCTGCGCTCGATTTTACAAGCGGGTGGGACTACGCCCCCGCTCCCGAATCCGTCAAACCCGTGATCCGGGCCGAATATGGTCTGTTTATCGATGGAAAATGGTCCCGGGCGGCAGGGGGCCGGACCTTCGAAACCATCAACCCTGCCACCGAAAAACCTCTCGCCCGCGTCGCGGAAGCCAGTGCTGCGGACGTGGACCGCGCCGTGACGGCGGCCCGCCGCGCCTACGAAAAAGTCTGGTCCAAAACCTCCGGCGCCGACCGGGGTAAATATTTATTCAGGATCGCCCGGCTGATTCAGGAAAAATCCCGGGAACTGGCGGTGCTGGAAACCATGGATGGGGGCAAACCCATCCGGGAAAGCCGGGATGTGGATCTGCCGCTCGTCGCAGCCCATTTTTTCTACTACGCCGGCTGGGCGGACAAGCTGGCTTATGCCTTTCCCGGCCGTACCCCGCGGCCGCTCGGAGTCGCGGGACAGATCATCCCGTGGAATTTTCCGCTCCTCATGCTGGCTTGGAAAATTGCGCCCGCCCTTGCCTGCGGGAACACGGTGGTTCTCAAAGCCGCCGAGACCACGCCGTTGACTGCCCTGCACTTTGCACAAATTTGTCAGGAAACCGGTCTGCCGGACGGGGTGGTGAATATCCTCACTGGAGCTGGGGCCACCGGCGCGGCTATCGTGAACCACCCCGGTATCGATAAAATCGCCTTTACCGGTTCCACTGAAGTCGGGAAACAGATTGCCTTGGCTATTGCCGGCACCCCAAAAAAGCTCACGCTCGAACTCGGCGGGAAGGCCGCCAACATTGTTTTCGCCGACGCTCCGCTCGACCAGGCGGTGGAAGGCATCGTGCAGGGCATCTATTTCAACCAAGGCCATGTCTGCTGTGCCGGCAGCCGGCTGCTGGTGGAGGAAAGCGTGCATGAGATCGTGGTTCGCAAGCTGCGCGACCGGCTGCGCACCCTGCGCGTGGGCGATCCTCTGGACAAAAATACGGACATCGGGGCCATCAACAGCCGGCCCCAGCTCGATAAAATCCGCGAGCTGGTGCAAAGCGGCGTGCAGGAGGGGGCGGAACTGTTTCAACCCACCTGTCCGCTTCCGGGGAAAGGCTTCTTTTTCCCCCCGAGCTTTTTCACCAGGGTCACTGCCAGCCACCGCATTGCCCGGGAGGAAATCTTCGGTCCGGTCCTGAGTATCCTCACGTTCCGCACGCCGGAAGAAGCGGTGGAGCGCGCCAATAACACCTGTTACGGCCTCAGTGCCGGGGTCTGGACGGACAAGGGCAGCAAGATCTTCCAAATCGCCAAAAAGCTCAAAGCCGGCATCATCTGGGCGAACACCTTCAACAAGTTCGATCCCACCAGTCCGTTTGGCGGCTACAAGGAAAGCGGCTTTGGCCGGGAGGGCGGGCTGCACGGCCTGATGCCCTACGTCTCCCTCGACTAGCTGGAACCCCTGGAACCCATGCCCGCGCCCGCTGCTGCTGCTGTCCTGCCGCTTCCCGTCCCTGGCGGGAAGCCGGCTGGATTGCCTGATTTCAGCGAGCGGCTCAGCCCCATGCTGGTGAAGGAACTCCGTCAGGGGATGCGTTCGCCGCTGTTCGTCTGGGGTTTGATCTCCATGAATCTCTTCCTCGCGGCGGTGGTCTGGCTCACCATGGGGGACCCCGGGGAAAACTCGCTCCACCAAGCCTTTTTTGGTGGTTACTGCGCGCTGGTCTGCGGCCTGCTGCCCCTGCGCGCCGCCGGGGCGCTGCACGATGAATTGCGGGGCAATACCATCGATACCCTCATCCTCACCCGTCTCACCGGCTGGCGGATCACGCTGGGCAAATGGGTCGCCGTAGTCGCCCAGCAGCTTCTCGCCACGGTCACGGTACTGCCCTATCTGATCGTGCGGTATTTCGCAGGCGGGGTCGATGTGCCGATGGAGCTGGCCTGGCTGGGGATCTTCCTCCTCACCGGCATGGGCTCGGCCGCTATCCTGACGGGTTTTTCCTGGATCAGATATTTTCTGTTCCGCGCCGCCATCATGATGGGCATGACTTTTGCCACAGGGGCGTTTTGCGTGGCGGTGTTGGAGGAGATGTTCGGTTACCGCCGGCAATACCTGTTGGATGAGATTTTCCGGACCGGGGGATGGCGGGTTTTTCTTCTGGTGCTCCTGCCCGTCGGGCACGCTGTTTTTTTCGCCCTCGATGTGGGGGCCTCGAAGGTCGGATCAATGGTGGAAAACCGCTCGGCCCGGCGCCGGGTGGTGGGGGCGTTGGTGATTTTTGCTTACGGGCTGCTGGCGTGGTTTTGCCATGCCAATGAGTGGTGGGTCCAAGTCTATACCGGCGGCCTGGCCTCGGTCACCTTGCTGATCATCGGCCTGCAGGCGCTGCTGGAACATCCCGTCAATCTGGCCGCAATGGTCATGCCCATGGTCCGGCGAGGCTGGTGGGGACGTCTGGCGGGTCGTTTCCTCTATCCGGGCTGGCCCTCAGGGGTGAATTTTGTTTTATTCCTGCTGCTGGCCGCCGGGGTGTTTATGTTCTGGCGCTTCCATGAGCACGTGTCGCTGCGCCACGGCTGGTCCGGACCCTCTCAGCCGAATTCCGGGGATTGGGCTTTTGTCGTCGCCGGTTGGGGTGCCCTCGCCGGGATGTTGCCGGTTCCGTTGGTGCTCTGGCAGGTTTTTTTCAGGAAGCGCCTGCCATGGCACCTGGGTATTTACGTTTTGTTATTATTTGTGGTGGCGGCGCTGGAGGTTGCCGTGATTGTGATGGCGGCTTCCTTGGAGAATCAGAATCTCCTGAAGTGGGGCTGGCCGATCCCAACCATGGGCTGGGCATGGCTGGAACGGGTGGATTACCGGTTGGACAACAAGAATTGGGATTCCGGAAACCTGGGGTGGTCCTCCCCGCTGACGGAGGTGGATCCCGCCCGCTTCATGAATTGGACCTATGAAACCATCACCGTTGCCTCGGGTTTGGTTTCCCTGGCGTGGTGGGGCCTCGCTTTGCTCGTTGCCGCCCGCGCTTTCCGCGCCACCCGGGAGGTGGAGCGGGAAGCGGCCGCGTTGTGGCGCGGGGAAGGGCCTTAGGTGCCCGACTCGGCGGAAACCTGCATGGTGGCGGTGACGTGATCCAGTTTCTTCACCACGGCATCAAGATTCATCACGTGGTCGATCACGATGGGTTCGGTCTCACCCTGGAAGCGGAGGATCAGCCGGCCGGAGCGCACGAAGGGCAGGTAGTATTCAAACACGTCGAAGACTTCCTTGGTGTAGGTGAGGCGCATGGTGGAGAAACGCCGGCGTTTGTCGAGCACGCCTCCGACCACGATGACTTCGTTGGATTCAATTTTAACGTAGTGGAACCGGGCATAAATGATGGCCGCGATCATGAGGATGACCCAGACGACAAAGATGGCGAAGTAGAAGTGCGCATTCGCGATCGGAATGAAGCCGCCGAGGAAATTGAAGAATCCGTTGAGGAATTGATAGTAAATGTTGAGGATGAAGAGCCCCATGCCCAGAATGACGGTCGCGGCCACTCCGAGCAGCGCCCAGGTGAGAATGATGTCGGTGCAGACCACGACCATGGTGTAAGTAAAAGCCGCGAGAAAGATCAGGGCGATGACCTGCTCGATCTTGAGTTTTTCCGCCATTTTGCTGTATTCCACCTGGGCCACGGTTGGAGCTGCCGAACTAACAGTGCCGTCGACCTGGGTGACGGTCTGCGCAGCGGGGGGATTGGACAGGCGTTTCAGCTCGCCATCGATCCCGAACAACATGCTGAAGATGCCGCAAATCAGGGCGGCGATGGCCATGGGGTAAAGGATCGGGATATTGGGCCAGACGCGGATGGTGAGGGAGTGGGGATTGGACCCTGGTTCGTGAAGGGAAGCGTGGGCTTCGGAAAGAGCCGGCTGGAGGGGGAGAGTGGCGGCGGGCGGTGGGGAGTCTGGATCGGACATGGCGTTGGAGGGAGGAACGGTGGGAAAACGTGGTATCCTTTCACAGAGGCAGCCGGCCTGCCAGGTGTTTTCCTTGGGAGATGGACGAGGTATGGCGTTTGAACTTGTCCCGTTCTGAGTCAGTCTCAGCGTGTTCATGTCCGCTGCTCCCCCCACTCCGGCTTCTCCGGTGCCGTCCCGACCCCGTCGTCGGTGGGTCCGGCGTGGTCTGCTGGCGGCCGGCCTCCTGCTGCTGGTTGTGGTATTATTTCACCGGCCCCTGGGACATTGGGCGATTGGTCACTTCGGAGGTTCGGCCTTGGCCAGGTCGGGGATCACGGGAGAATGGAAGACCTCCGGTTCCCTGCTCAATGGACTGGTGGTGGATGATCTCAAGCTCACCGGCAACGCCACTTCCCAACTGCGGTCGGTCACGCTCCAGCATGCGGCATTGGACTATGATCTCCTGGCGTGGCGCCGCACCGGACCCGGGACGGCGCTGAAAAGCCTCGTGGTGCAAAATCTCGAAGTGGAGCTTGATTTGACCATTCCCCGGCCAAAATCCGCGGGGAGCCGATCTGCGGGGCCGAAACGCAAACCCACCCTGCCCACGGTCATCCTGCCTGCGGTTCAGATTGAAAATCTCACCCTCCGGCTGCGCCTGCCCAATCATCAGCTGGTGGTGCGCCGGTTTTCCCTCCTGCTGGATCCCACCAAACCGGGCTTCATTGAAGCGGAAGAACTGGACCTGCCCGGAACCCCGCTGCTGCAGGGTCTCAAAGGCATCACCCATCTCACCCCGACCACCCTGACGCTTGAACAAACCACCCTCTGGCCGGATACGGTGCTGGAGCGCCTGATGGTGGATGTCGCCAGATTGGCTTCGGACGAAGCCGGTTTCTCCCTCGCGGCGCGGCAGGGCGCCACCCACTTATCGGCGGAAGGCCGCTCCGGCGGATGGTTTACCGGCGTCACGACCGACGCCACGGTGCAGGTGGACAAAATCAGTCAGGAAACCCTCGCCTTCTGGGGCGTGCCAGCAGGAAAGGCAGCCTGGCAGGCGGACCGGGCCGTCCTGAAGTTCGCGGGTCCGGTGCTGCGTCCCGACCAGCTGGCCCTGAACCTGTCGGTGCTGGGCGGCGGTTTCACCCTGCCGGGGGTAAAGCTGACAGATATCCAGCTGGGAGCCACCATGGACGGTGGAGTGTTCACCCTGGGTCAGTTGCAGGCCGCCTCCGGCAGCAACACTGCCGCAGCCCAAGGGCAGGCCACGCTGCCGGCCACCTGGGCGGGGATCGCCAAAGTGCCCGGCCGGCTGGACCTGACATTCGAGGCCCCGCAACTGGCGGAACTCCTGCCACCCGGCGCGGCAGTGACCGGTCAGGCGGAAGGGAAGGCTGCCATAGCTTTCGCCAACAGGATCCTGACCGAAAGCACGGCTGAGATCACGGCGGGCGGATTGCAGGTGCAGGGCATCCCGATTGAATCAGCGGCCAGCCGGGTGCGGTTGGAGGACGGAGTGCTGAAACTCGAAGCCGGCAACGTGCGGCTGAATGCGCAAAACACGCTGGCCGTGACCGGGCAGCTGGCACTGCGCGGGACACGTGATTTTACCGTGAATTGGCAAGCGGACGCCCGGGACCTCGCCACCGTGCCGGCCGCGGTGAGGGCGGGTCTGCCCTGGCCGACCGCAGGCACAGTGATTTCGCAGGGTTCTGCTTCCGGAGCGATCCAACAATGGCGGGCGCGGGATTGGCAATCGCTGCAGGGCAAGGCGACGGTGGATGCGACCGGCCTGCGGATTCAGGAGGCCGCCCTCGATTCCCTGCATTTGCAGGCGGACGCCAGGGCAGGGGTGGTGCACGTGGAAGACTTGTCCGTGAGGCTTGATGCCGCCAACCGGTTGAGTGCGGCGGGTGAATTGAATCTCACCGATCAGGGACTGCCCCTGACCGCCCGGGTGAAGCTGGAGCTGCCGCAGGTGGTCAAAGCCTCGGCCTGGAGCACTCAATTTAAAGGCCCGGCTTTGCTCGGGGGGGCGGTGACGGTGGATTGGCAGGGTCAGGGGATGCTTGAGCCGCGGCAGATGGAGAGCCGGGGCGAGGTGCTGGTCCGGGAGTTGAAACTGGAAGGCGTTCCGGAAATCCTGGGGCTCAGCGCCAGCCTGACTCAGTCCGGCGGGGAGGTGAATGTGCCGAAGCTCATGGCCAGCGCCGGGCCGTGGCGCGCGGAAGGGGCCATTTTCTACGATGGCTGGCACCTGACGGTGCCGAAGCTGCAAGCCTTCGTGAAAAACGAGCGGTTGGTGGATCTTGCCGCGAGAATCCCCCTGAAGAATTCCAAGGTACTGTCGGACTCGCCAGCCTCCCTCCAGCTTGAAATCAATCGGCTGGATGCGTCAAAACTAGCCGCTGCGCTGGGAAAAACCTTTCCCGTCCAAGGGCTGCTTTCCGCCCAAGGGAATTTTTCCGGCACGTTGGAGACGCTCACGGGGAGTCTGACCGCGGACGCCACCCGGATCAAACCCACCGCCGCCGGGGGGCCGCCCACCGAACCGGCCACTCTGAAACTAACAGCTTTGGTGAAGGACGGAAACCTTGCCTTCGACGGCATCGCGACCCAGCGCCCGCTGCAGCCCGTCACCCTCTCGGCCCGCCTCCCGCTGGACCTCCCGGCGCTGTTGGAGAATCCTCAAAAAGCGAAAACCCTGCCATTGAGTGCACAGGTAAAAATGCCGGCCTCGTCGCTGGCGTTTCTTCCGGCCTGGGTGCCCGCCCTGCGCACCGTGGCAGGCACGGCGGCGATGGATTTCAGGGTTTCCGGCACGGTCGGCGCGCCCGTCTGGAAAGGTGGGGCCACCGTCTCCGCCAGCCAGGTGACTTTCGCGGGACCTGCTTTGCCCACCGTCAAGGATGTGAAGATCCGGCTCCGGGCCGATGAAAAACGACTGGCCGTGGATGAGGCGTCCGTCATGCTGGCAGGCGGGCGCCTGCGGGTCACCGGCGGGGCCGGCATGGACAATTTCAAGGACCCCGCGCTCGATTTTCAACTCACCGCCGATGAGGTGCTGGTGGTGCGCGATGAAAACCTCTCGCTCCGCGCCAATGCTGCCCTGACCTGCCGGGGCCGCCTCTCCGCGGCCGAAGTGAAAGGGCAGGTGGATCTGGTCCGGGGGCGGGTATTCAAGGAAATTGAATTCCTGCCGCTCTCCCTGCCTAACGATCTTCCGCCGCCCCCTCCGCCCACCACTCTGGGCAAGCAGGGTGCGCCGGCTTTGCCTCCGCCGTTCGACCGTTGGAATTTTGATATTGCCATCAAAACGCGCGATCCCATCCGCCTGATGGGCAATGTCGCTAAAGGCAATGCGGTGGCTGATCTCCGCCTCTCCGGGGCGGGAGCCCGGCCGGATTTGACCGGCACCGTCAAGCTGGAGGAAATGTGGCTCAAACTCCCCTTCAGCCGGCTGAATATCACTGAGGGGGTCGTCTCCTTCAGCAAGGAGCAGCCCTTCGATCCGCAGATCAATATCACCGGCGAATCCATCACCGGCAGCCGCATGGTGCAGGTTTTTGTGCAGGGCCGGGCGCTCGATCCAAAAGTCAGGCTTACCTCCAGTCCACCGCTGCCGGAAGGGGAAATCGCTTCGCTGCTGGCGACTGGCGTCACCACTTCCGACCTCACCTCCAGCCGGGATGAAGCCGCCGGACGCGCGGCCTTTGTGTTACTGAAACAGACCTACCGCAAACTCTTCCGCAAGTCCGCCGTTGATACCGGCGATGACGAGCCGCCGCGCCTGTCCTTTGAGTTTTCCGTCTTCGGCAGCGACCCCTCGCGCCGGGGGGTCTCGGCGGTGTATGAACTCACGCCCAAGTGGCGCGCCATCGGCCGTGTCGGCGAAACCGGCACCTTCCGGGGCCTGCTCCACTATCTGATCCGATTCCGATGAACCGTTTTCTTTTGTTCCATCTGGTCTTGTCCGTGGTGGTGCTGCCACTGCCGGCGCAGGAGCCGCGTGCGCCCGTGGCGGCAGGGGTTCCCGTGGAATTGCAGGGAGTCAGCAGTGACATGGCGGCGGCTTCAAGGATCGTGGTGGAAAAACAATGGGCGCTTTCCGGGGATAAAGCCGTTTCCGCACCCCTTGCCGATGACCTCGCTTTTTTCCTCCAGCAGCGCTATCTCCAGTTGGGCTACCGCGATGCCCGGGTGGACTGGAAGTTGTCAGGCCAGCGGGCGGTGTTGCTGGTGGAGGAAGGCACCAGGCAGACGGTGGGCAAGATCACCTTCACCGGCGTGGAACCGGAGCGGATGGATTCCCTGCGGAGTTATCTGACCCGGCAGACCCGGGAACGGGAAGGGCGCCTCGCCAAAACCCTGCCTTTTGTGGAGGGCGATCTCGAGGCCGGCCTCGGGCTGGTGGTGCGTCGGCTGCAGGCCGATGGCTACCTGCTGGCCACGGCCGCAGATGCTGTTTATACGCCCGGGGCAACCCCGGGCAGCATTGATATCGCAGTCGATCTGAAACCGGGGAAGCTTTCGGTTTTTTCGGCCCTGCGGGTGGAAGGTGAGGCCTCTTCCCTGACGAAAGCAGCGCAGGCAAAGATCACGGCTCTGGCCGGCCAGCCATATAGCGAAGTCCGCCTGGAAAATCTCCGGAAGGATCTGAAAGGCGACCTTCAGCAACTGGGCCGGTTTGCCGCAGAGGTGCAGGCCGTTTCCCTGCCGGGGACGGAGGTGGATGGGAAGGTGCCAGCCGTCATCACCATCATTCCGGGGGAGCGATTTACCGTGACGGAGGTGCGGGTGGCCGATCAATTGAGCAAAGGCGCGCACCACGTGGCGGAGGCCGTCTTTGCTGCTGCGACCGGCCAGACCTATGCTCCGGAGACCCTCGATCTGCTCTACCGCCGGAGCCTGGATACGGGAATTTTCAGCCGGCTAGAGGTGGAGCCGGTGGCCTTGAGCGGCAATACTCTCGCCCTCTCCGTGAGTGGTGAGGAGGCCCTGCCGAGGACGCTGGGATTCTTCGGTGGCTACGAAACGTTCTATGGCCCAATCGCCGGGATCGAGGCGCGGCATGTGAACTTCATGGATACCGGGAACTCGCTCGGCCTGCGGGCAGAACTGAGAGGCACTGGAGCCAATGGCAGTGTGCAATGGGCCGACCCTGCCATCTTCGGATCGCGCAATGCGTTGGGCCTCGGGATGGCTTTGGAGAATTTCACGTTCAAGGATTACACCCATGACAGTCTGGGCCTGCGGGGCAGTCTGACCCGCCGCATCAACCGGCGTATCACCGCGGAGATTTTTTCAGCGGTCAGCCTGAATACGGCGGAGAGTGAAGTGCTGACGATGGATGAACTTGGGCCTGACGATTATCAGACTCTGACGGCGGGCGGGCGGTTGATCCTGGACTACCGGGACAACCCGCTCAATCCCCGCTCCGGATGGTTGGCCGGGGCGGCGGTGGAAGGCGGCTTTGACCAGGGCGGAGAGAATGATATCAATTTCCTCCGCACGGATTTCAATGCATCCTACTATCATCCGCTGGGTGAATCGTGGCGCTTTGCCGTGGGGGCGCGGGCTTCGTCCCTCGGCACCAACGGTGCGGTGGAAGACGTCCCGATCGATCTGCGGCTTTTTAATGGCGGCGGCACCACGGTACGCAGTTTCGCGGAGCGTGAAATGGGCGCGGCTTCGGCCCGGGGCAGCACGCCGCTGGGAGGGCTCGCCACCAGCGTGGTCAATGCCGAGTTGTCCTATGAAATCATCCAGAACCTGGAAATCGCGGCTTTTGCCGATGCCGGCAGCGTGAGCCGGGAGGATTCGTCCCTGTTCAGCGGGGACGACCTGCGGTATGCCGTGGGGATGGGGATCCGCTATCAACTGCCCATCGGCCCGCTCCGGGTGGACTACGGGTTCAATCCCGACCGCCAGCCCGGCGAGGCTGCCGGGGCGCTGCATGTGACGTTTGGGTTTGCCTTTTGATGGCGGCATCAATCCGTTGCCGGTCGGGGTATTGACCGTCAGGGTGTAGGTGGTGTTGGCGAGGGACGTAACGTTGATGGAACCGGCTCCGTTGGCATCGGTCAGGGGCAGGACGCTGCCGACTCCCGGATCAATGCTGGCCGCGGTAGCGGTGGGTGAGATCAGCCATGAAAGCCGTGGGGGGCTGCCTGGGCCGAAGCCATCCCCAGTCGGTAGATCGACATGAAGTTGTCCAGGCCCACATAATCGAGCCCGAGCAAATAGGAGGGGCTCAATCAGAGCTTACCCCCAACTTGCGCGTAACGGTAGGCCCGGAGCAAGTTTTTCACGTTCAGGGTGCCTTCCTGACGGGCCATGGAATCAGCGCCGGCAGGCCCCGTTTCAAGCTAGAGGAATTCCTCGGCGTTGACCAGATCGCGATAGGCCATGGCACGCATGGCGGTGCAGAGGGCCGCCCCTAAAATGGTGCGCTCCCTGGCAACGCGGGAGACCTGGGCGGCGGGCCGGGCCAGACCCAGGACGAGTTGGCCGTAGGTTTCGGCTCCAGCAACGTATTCCAGCATCTTGAAGGCCACGTGGGCCGCATTGAGGTCGGGGAAAACGAGCACATTGGCCCGTCCTCCGAGGACAGAACCAGGGGCCTTGCGTTGCATCGTATCCGGGTCAATGGCGGCATCCAGCTGCATTTCTCCATCAATGTCCATGTCCACGAGGAGTTGTTTGGCCTGGCTCCGGGCCAGTTCCATCGCCGCGAGGACTTTGGTGGTGGAGGCATTCCTTGCACTGCCCCGGGTGGAGAAGGAGATCATCGCCACGCGGGGTTTTTCGGAAGAGAGCAGGTGGGCAGCGCGGGCGGTCTCGACCGCCGTCATGGCAAGCTGGCCCATGGTCGGGTTGGGGATCACGGCGCAGTCGGCGAGGAAAAGCGTGCCGTTTACGCCGAGATCCGGGCGGTTCGCCAGATAGGCAGGCAGGCAGGAGGAGGCACTGTCGCGTCCCGGCATCGGGCGGATCAGGTGGAAAAGAGCCCGGAAGAAGGCGGCCGGGAAGCCTTCATTGCCTCCCACCACGCCATCAGCATAGCCATATTGCACCATCATCGCGGCGAAATAGGCTGGCTTCACCATGACTTCGGCCGCATTCGGGACCGCCCGCCGGCGGGCTTTTTCCACGCGGCGGTAGCGCTCGCAGAAGAAGTCGAAATCGTCGGATTCAGCCGGGTCGATGATGCCGATGAAGTCCAAGCTGATCCCCAGATCGGCGGCCATGGCCCGGAGCGCGGGACGATTCCCGAGCAGAATGGGGGCGACGGCACTGGGTTTTCACCAATTCGGCGGCGACGCGGAGGATCCGGGGATCAAGTCCGGAAGGGAAGACAATGCGCTTGGGGTGGCGGCGCAGGATTTCGACCATGGGCGCCAGAAAGGCGTTGGCTGGATCGAAGAGGGGGCTGGGGGAAGGGGTCATGCGGAGCCCGGAGGCAGGATGAAGCCAGCGGGAACGGGTGACGTGCGGGCGGCGGGATGAAAATTCAAGAACGATTCCGGGTGGCTGAAGCAATTGGAATTTCAGGAACCTGAAAAAAGTCGGGCAGGGGTGGTAGAAGTTGCATGCGTCCGCGGTTTCCTGAAGGATGGCGGGGATTATTGTTTTGTGATGTCTGAAAGTGAAATCAATCTGCCGCGGGAGGGCCTGCTGCGCTTCCGATGCCCGGGTTGCGGTTATGGCTTGGAAGCTCCGCTCGCCTATGCCGGAGTGGAAGCCCCATGCCCGGTCTGCGGGTCGGCGGTGCAGGCTCCGCTGAGGCAGGAGACAGCGGTGGTGACTCTGCCGCACGGTTTTTGGGATGAAACTCCTGTAGTGGGTGAGGTAATGGTGGCCGGCGCACCCGCCGGGGAGAAGGTCGGACCGCCCCCGGTTGAACAGGAAAGGTCAGAACCGAAGGTGAACTGGGAAGTTCCTGCCCCATCCATCCAGGAAACGCCATCCCGCCCGCCAAGAAAGCAGGTGCCTGGGCCGACCCGTGAGGAGGAGGAAGCGGCCGCGGAGTTGGGGCATCGCCAGCGGCAGCACCGGCTGCGATTTTTTGACGCCGCGCTGATCACCTTGTTTTTGGGAACTCTGGTCATGGGAGGAGCGGCCTTGGCATTCACCCAGGCCAAGACGGAATCCGTGCCGTCAGGCTCACCGGAGCTTTCCGGCTTGGTGGTGGAGCGGATGCAACAGTTGGACCGCCAGCGGGATCAGGCTGTGCAGTCGGCGCGGCAAATCCTGCAGGGGCTGCTGGCAGCCGGGGATGCCAAGTCGGCCGGCCCCCTCCTGTTACCTGGCAGCACCGCAGCGGAGGGGCTGGCGTTCCCGTGCTTTCCGGGGGCGCGGTCGGATGATTTCGAGTTCATCCAAGTCCGGAGGATTCCCGGGACTGAGCGGTTTTTGTCCCTTTTTGAGATCGTAGCTGATCCTCCCCTCGTGATTCCTGTGGAGGAAACTGCCGCCGGAACCCGGGTGCACGGGCAGGCGCTGGCCCAGCAAAAAGGCGGTCGGTTGGGGAAATTTCTCGCCACCCAAGGGCAGGGGGAAGAGGTGTTTTATGTGCTGTTGCGGCCTGGCCCGGCCCCGATGGCTGCCGAATTGGTGAGGACGCGCCCGGATTTGCAGATGTTTCAGCTGGTCGCGGCAGAACCGGCTTTCCCGGCGGACGGTGCCTCGGGCTGCCTGGTGTGTTTGACTCCCGGTTCAGAGGCGGCTGCCATCTTCGCCAAACGATCCCACGATTCGGGTTTGCGTCCGGCAGTAGTGAAACTGGCTTGGCGGCAGCATCGGGAGTCCGGGAATTATATTGAGTTGGTGTCCTTCCAGCCAAATTCGTGGAGCCGGCATTAACAAGGTTGATTCAACTGGAACCTCCACCCACCCATCCACCCTACCAGCCAGATGTCGACCCCACCTCCCATGCCCGGAAATCACAGCTACACGCTCGCCGATTTTATCCGGACGACTTCCGAACGAGACCTTGGACAGGGTTTGTTTGAGAAGGAGACGGAGAGGCTCCTGGAAGTGAATCTTGATGGGCGGGTCTATACCAAAAAGGGTTCCATGGTCGCCTACCAGGGCAACATCAAATTTACCCGGGAGGGTCTGCTGGACGGCGGAGTGGGCAATCTTTTGAAAAAAGCGGTTTCCGGAGAGGGGCTGTCCATCACTTACGCCGAAGGCCGGGGGAAACTCTACCTGGCCGATGCCGGTAAAAAGGTCAGCATCATCCGGCTGCAGAATGAAGCCCTGGTGGTGAATGGCAATGACATCCTCGCCTTTGAGCCCTGCCTGAAGCACAAAATCACCATGATGCGTAAAGTGGCGGCGATGATGGCAGGCGGTCTGTTCAACATCCGGATCGAAGGAACGGGGATGCTGGCCATCACCAGCCACTACGAGCCACGCACTCTCCGCGTGGAACCCGGCGTGCCCATCTCCACGGACCCCAATGCCACCATCGCCTGGTCGGCCAACCTGACCCCAAAATTCAAAACCGACCTCTCCCTGCGCAGCTTCCTCGGCCGCGGGTCCGGCGAATCGTTTCAGATGCTCTTCGAGGGCTCTGGATTTGTCGTGATCCAACCCTATGAGGAAATCGCCATCCGGCGGCAGAACAGCTAGACTGGTGGAGACTGCCGGGTGGTCTGCGTAATATGAAACCTGCTGGTTCCGGATGGCAGCGGCCTGCCGCCGGCCATCAGCATTCCGTCCGCAGGTGTGCGATGGCGTCAGCGATGTCCTGCGGGCCGATGGCTTTGCTGACGTGCGCGTCACCCAGTCTGGGCACGAGGACGAACCGGATCGCGCCCTGGTCGAACTTCTTGTCCCGGGCCATTTTTTCGAGGAGGCGGCCGTCTGTCAGGGCAGGGGAGAGTACGAGGGGCAGCCGATAAAGCCTCAGCAGATCAAGGATTTGACGGGAGGATGCGGGATCGAGGCCGGCGTGGCGTTCGGAGAGGAACAGGGCCGCCCGGAGACCGAGGCTGATGGCTTCGCCGTGGAAAAGTTCGCCGTAGCCAGCGCAGGATTCGATGGCATGGCCGATGGTGTGGCCGAAATTCAGCAGCGCCCGCAGCCCTTTGGTTTCGAATTCGTCCTCCGAGACGATCGCGGCTTTGATGGCGACGTTTCTTGCGATCAGGTCCGAGAGCGACCGGCGCGGGGCGGTGGCCGCGGCCGTGATCGTCGGGAGCATGGCGGCATCCCGGATCGCGGCGTGCTTGATGATTTCGGCAAAGCCTTCGTTGAATTCCCGGTCAGGCAGGGTTTCCAGCACCACGGGGTCGGCGAGGACCAGCCTTGGTTGATGGAATGTTCCTATCAGGTTTTTTCCCTCAGGGGTGTTGATGCCGGTCTTTCCACCCACGGAGCTGTCCACCAGCGAGACGATCGTGGTGGGAATTTGGATGAAGGCAATGCCCCTGAAGAAAATGGAGGCGGCAAATCCGGCCAAATCACCCACCACCCCGCCCCCCAGCGCGACCAGAATGGATTGCCGGCCCAAACCAGCACGGATCATCTGCCGTGTGATGGATTCCACTTCGGCGAAACATTTGGCGGGCTCCCCTGCCGGCACGGTGATCACCGTGGGCTCGAAACCGGCCTCCCGCAGGGAAGCGGCTACCGTTTCCCCGTAGAGCGGTCCGACTTTGGAGTCTGTGACGAGGGCGCAGGCCTTGGCGCCGGGGAATAGCACCCGGGCTTCCACCCCGGCCGAGGCCAACATGCCGGGCGCGATTTTCACTTCATAGGGCGAACCAGGCAACGAGACAGGGACGATTTGCATTGGGGCATTCACCAGTGCCAATCCGGCGCGCACAACCAGGAAAGTGCTCCAGGCGATGATAATATTTGAAACAAATTATCCTCAGCAGTGCGCTGATTCTGGCGTTAAGGTAGTTACAGACAATCCCCCCATCCTACCCATGAATACCACTACCGAAGAACCCGTTCAACCCGCCGGCTGGAAGCAATGGTTTGCCACTCATGGCTCACGCCTGCTGCTTTTTGCCCGTCAACAGACCCGCACTTCGGAAGACGCCGAAGACGTCCTTCAGGAGGCCATGCTCCGGCTCTGGCGCAGCGGTATGATCGAGATGAATGAGGACGGTTTGACCGAGCCCAGCCTCGCGGCCGCTTTTACCCACATCCGCCGGTCCGCCATTGATCAGGCCCGTAAAAACATCAGGCGGGCAAACCGCGAAGCCAAAGCGCTCGATTCCGATGAAAACGGAACCATCGTCTGGTTCAAGGATACGCTGGAAGAAGATGAGCGTTCCGCGCAGATCGAAAAAGCCATTCAAGGTCTTCCGGAATACTACAAAGAAGTCATTATTCTCAAAATCTGGGGTGAATTGACTTTTGAGCAAATCGCGGAAACTCTCGATATTCCGATGAATACCGCCGCCAGCCGTTACCGCTATGCGCTGGAAAAACTTCGTCGCACCCTGACCCCGGCAAAATTGGCATGAACTCCAATCCCGAAGAACCCATGGACACCCAACTCCTGCAACTTGAGCGCGAGCTTTTCTCGCTCTCCCCGGTGGAAACGCCGCGCCATCTGGCGGTGCGTCTCGACCGGCAGGTGTCGGGGCCGGTTTCGCTCGGGCGCCAGACGGTGGTTCCACGGGTCATTCCCTTCCGGTGGCGGAGAATTGTAGCCCCCGCAGCAGCAGCTGTCGTAGTCGTTTCGGTTCTGAATCGATTGGATTCGCCTTCCTCCATGGCTCCCGGTTTTGGCCAGACCAATCCCGGCACTCCCTCGCCGGTTCCAACCCTTCCCATGGCCGATAATTCCGGTTACGTCCTGCGGGCTGAACCGGTTTTCATCAGCCCTGCCGGGTGGCCAAGTCCGGAACACCATTATTACATTCAGCCCGGAGGCCAGGTTTTCCATGGAGGCGCCAGCGCTCCCCGCCGGCCCGCCGGGATTGCTCCGGTGGTCTTCCACTGAGTAGGTGCGATCGTTCCGATGATTGGGGAGCCACGCCGGTGAATCTCGTTTTTTGCAGCCATGCCTCTCCTTTTTTCAATCTCCCCGCCGCGCCTCGGCCGGCAGGTCATCTTGGGAATCGCCCTCCCGGTGCTTTGTTGCACCTCGTTCGTTTGGGCCGATACGGTGGTTCCTCCGCCACCGCACCCTTCCGCCGGACGCGGTTATTTGGGCGTGATCATCTCCGAAATCTGTCCTGAAGTCCGTGCCCAAACGGTGCTCAAGGAGGGTGAAGGTCTGATGATCGGACGGATCGCCCCGGATAGCCCTGCCGCTGCGCTCGGTCTTCTGCACTACGATATTCTGATTAAATTCAACGACCAGTGGCTCATGTCTCCGGCGCAATTCGTCACTCTCGTGGAAAACGCCGGGCCCGGATGCGAGGTCGATATCACCTACCTGAGGCAGGGTGCCGAGAAAAAAGCCAAGGTGAAGCTCGGGTCTTTTCCTGCCAATGCCGCAGCCGTGGCGGCACCCCTTCCTGAGGAGATGCTCACCAGCGTGATCCGTACGCTTCGCGACAATCCCGCAGCCCTTGAAATGGTGCACCGGCAGTTGCAAAGTTTGTTATCAGGCCAGAAGCCGGATGCGCTGACTGCTCCCGGTTTCCAGCAGGGCTCCCGGCTCACTCTCCGGGATGCTGGCGGCGAAGTGGAACTGACCCTGATGGGCAATGAACAACAATTGCGCGCCTGGGATAAATCCGGGCAGTTGATCTTTGAAGGTCCCTGCAATACCCCCGAGCAGTTGGAGGCAATCCCCGCCGAAGTCCGCCCCCGTCTGGAACGTCTCCAAAAGGAATGCCTCTCCAGCCGGACGCTGCCGGCGCCGGCCGCTAAAATCCAAACAGGCAATGGGGCGGCCAGCGCGGAAGCCCCCGCCCGGTAAATTTCCCGGGGCTTGGCAATTCCCAGCGGCGACCCGGGAAGGACGCGCTGCAATCCATCGGCCCGCAAAGGAACAGAATCCGACGGGACGGGTTTCAGATCGATTCCGGATCAACCAGAATCGACCTGAACCCCGCGCAGATTGCGCCATGCCTTCTTTTAGCCCGGCGATTTTACAGGGAGACTTTACTTATTTGCCAGCCAGTTGGGGCAGCAGACCTGCCGCGATGGCTCTCTTGGCGTTGCCTTCGGCATCCAGATTCCACTTCTCCATCGCCTTTTGATCAAAAAAGTAAACTTTGGTGCCTTTATAGTCCACGCTGGGACTATCCGGGCAGACCAGACTTTTTGTCTTCATCGGACAAAACTTCTGCGGCAGGAGGGTGACTTTATCCAGTCCCAGCTTCGCATCCATGCCCTTGAACTGGGTCAGGATTTCCGGTGCGGCCTTGATGTAATATTTGGCATTTTTCGTCCAAAGTTTACCGCATTTGCCACAGCACAGACCGACTTTGACGCCTTCAAACTCTACGGATTCCTCAGAGTCCACGTCATCATCCGTCATGATAGGACATTTGGTGTTTTCCTGGGAAAATGCCGTGGCGGGGGTACCGATGGCGAGGCCGCAGATTCCAGCTAAGAGAAGTAGTTTAAGTTGTTTCATGGTTCGTAATTGAATTACGCTGCGCCCCCCGCAAAATTGCAGGTTTTCTCAGCGCCCGCCTTCGGAAAGCGGGCCGATTCATCTTCCTCCATGCCTCCTCTCACTGTCATCGCCGGTTGCGGCTACCTGGGCACCTTCCTCGCACGGGAATTGCTCGCCGCCGGCCGGCCTGTCCTGGGGCTGACGCATCGCGGGGAATCCGCCGCGGTTTTGGTAGCCGCGGGAATTCCGGCCGCGACCTGTGATCTCACCGGTCTGGATTCAGTCATGGCAGCCGCCACGGCGATCACCAAAACCCCGGGCTCCGGAAAGATCCACATCGTCCATTGCGCGGCCAGTGGGCGCGGAGGCCGCAGCGAAGCCTACCGTGCCATTTACCTGGAAGGCTGCCGCAATCTCTGTGCGGCTTTTCCCCAGGCAGAACGATTCTTTTTCACCTCCAGCACCAGCGTTTATCCGCACATCGGGGGTGAAATCGTCACGGAATCCACGCCCGCCCAGCCTGACCGCCAAACCGGCCAAATCCTCCGCCAAACCGAGGAGGAAACCCTCGCCACTGGAGGCATCGTAGGCCGTCTCGCCGGTATCTACGGCCCTGGCCGCTCCGTGCTGCTCAAAAATTTCCTTGCCGGGCAATCTGTGATCGATGTCCGCAGCGAGCCACCCTCCACTCCTGATGGCCGTTGGGTCAATCAAATTCACGTGCAGGATGCCGCCCGGGCCATCGCCCATCTGTTGCAGATCGACCTGCCCTCCGACGCCCCCCGCCTTTTCAATATTGCGGACTCCACCCCCCTCCTCCAACGCCCCCTCTTCGCCCGCCTCGCCCAACGGTTCAATCTTCCTCTCCCCCCTGAAGCCCCTCCTGATCTTGACCGCAAACGAGGTTGGACCCACAAACAAGTCAGCAACGCCCGGCTCCGGGCCACGGGGTGGCAGCCACTCTATCCCGACTGGTTCAGCGCCCTCGACGCGGGGGAAATCCTGAAAGAGCAGTAACCGATGATCAACGACGACCAAAATGCGGAAGCAGAATCATTTGAACCTGAATCCCGGGAGCCAGCTTTCGATTTGCGGGACCGCACCTTCGATTTTGCCCTGCGCATCATCCGGCTGTTCAGCGCGCTTCCTCAGTCCGAGGAAGCCCAATTCCTCGGTGAACAACTCCTCCGCAGCGGCACTGCCGTGGGGGCTGACTACCGTGAAGCCCATCGCGGCCGGGCCAAGCCGGAATTTGTGGCGAAAATAGCAGACTGCCTGAAGTCACTCGACGAGACAGCTTACTGGATTGATCTCCTTATCCACGCCAACGTCGTCCCTGCCACCCGACTTTCCAGCCTCCAGGACGAAACCCACCAACTCCTCGCCATCTTCACGACAATTTCCAAAAGGACCAAAGTCAGTCTTTGATGGCAATGGTTGCGATCACACCTCAGTTTCCCCGTTTTTAATCCTCGATACCGTCCTTGTCATCTCCCATGAATCTCATTCTCACGCTCCTCCAGACCAAACTGAACGCCTCCGGTCTCGACTGGATCCGGTTGGAATCCATCCATCTCAGTCCTGCTCAAAAAACCCTTACGGCCGATCTGAAGCTTGCAGGAGAGAGCGAACTCATCCGCCTCACGGGCACCTATAGCGTCACCCCGGCCAACGCCGTCCGGCTTGAAACCCTCGTAGCCTCCCGCCAGTGGCTCACCGAAGTCGCGGAGCTTGTCCTCGCCAAAACCGGCCGCGAATTCCCCCTCCCCGAAGGATTAAAAGGCAAAGTGATCAGGCTTTTTCTTTGATTCCCTGCTTGGGTCCGATAATTTCTAGAATTTTCCCCCGTCCGAAAGCGAATCCTCTTTCCCTTTTGCCATCATCCGCTTAGGTTTCTTGGAATTTCATTATGAAGCGTCTCCTTATCGCAGCTGTCGCCTTGGCCAGCCTCCCCGCCGCCCAGGCCCAAACGGCTCTCACCTCCTCCACTCCGGTGATCGGGTTTTACAAATTTGATGTGCCCGCGGGAACCAGCGCTTGGGTCGTCGGATTTGTCACCAAGAAAGAATTTCAAGGCGCGGCGACCTCTGTAGCACCCGGGGCAAATCAACCGGACGGCACCCCCACCACGGTCATTACCCAGTCTGGAGTCACTTGGGCCAACAACCAGTTTCCACTGCATTACGCCGAGGTTCTCAGCGCGGGTTCCCAGCAGGGTGCCGTGTTGGATGTCGTCAGCAACACTGCCACTACTATTACCGTCCGCGGAAGCATCGCTACTCCACCAACTTTCTGTGTCCGTAAACACGTCACTCTCGCCACCGCCCTGCCGGAAGCGGTGACTCCCTCGGGTGGACAAGGGCTCGTTCCCGGAGCGGATACCGTATCCCTGTATAATTCCAATAATACGGTCAGCAGCTATTATCCAATTTCGAACGGAGTTTGGCTCGCGGACGATTTTGTCACCCCAGCGGGATCGACCATTATCTATCCGGGCCAAGGTTTCATTATTTCCTGCAATAGCCCAGTTCAACTGACGATTGGCGGGGGTGAAGTCGCCTACGTCAAGACCGGTCCAACTCAGGTTCCCTTGTATATCGGGCAGACTAACTTCGTTGGACTGATCAATCCACTCGTCATCACCAATCCGGCGGATCCGCTCTTTAATACAGAATCCACCACCGCAGCAGGCGGAGGATTTGTCTCCATTGGTGCCTCGGGGATTACCTCTTCCGGCTTGCTGGCCGGCCAGGATACCGTGACTGTATTCAACCAAGGGGGGGATTTGGATCCATTCGCCACCCTCTATCCGATCGGAAGCAATGTTTTTGAGAGCGACTTTACCACAGTTGCAAACTCCTTCCCTCTGCGTAATGGTCAAGCTATGGTTATAACTGTGGAGACTGCTTCCCGGGTATTCACGCAAAACCAGCAGCACCCTGTGCCCAACTAAAATCCTCTCCTCATCATGGTCTCAAAACATACCCTCAAGGGCCTCATTTTAGCGGTGACGCTCGCTGCCGCTTCAGTTTCGTCAGCTGCTCTCGTCAATATTTCATCCAATAGCTGGACTAGTCCCGGTAAATTTGTCGTTACTTCCACCGGGACTCTTCTGCCTCTGGGGAGTGCAGTTCGTATCGGCATTTTTGCCAGTGCTCCTGTAATCACTTCCACGACTACTTTTGCCAGTATCAACAGCCTCTTTACTCCCCTCGGAGAGAACACGGCAGATGCCAACGACGGTTCCGGCGGACCGTTGTCCATTAATGACATCAATCCTCTGGATGCGCTCAATACGCGCGGCCATTATGCGGGGCAGATTTCCGGGGTCGAGAATGGGGACACGAGATTTTCCACAGGGACCCGACTTTATGTGATGGTCCTGAATCAACCGGCTGCGACCATGTTCGATGCCACCGAATGGGCAATTTTTTCGGATGCGGCTTGGACTATCCCATCGACGGGAGCCCGCAGCCTCACCACCGTTCAGATTTCGGATTCTTCCGAAGTTTATGCCGGAACCAATGAAAGTGGCCGCATTTTGATGGCTGCTGTTGTCCCTGAGCCCTCGGTTTCCCTGCTGGCCCTTGGGGCGGTGGCTTTCGGCCTGCGCCGCCGTCGTTAGACTTAACCCCAGGACCTCCACGAAAAAGGGCAGCCTCAGAGCTGCCCTTTTTTGTGGGCTGAACTTTCCAGTCCCGGGGCCATTTAGGAGGGAGCCTCGCTCCCGGGTGCATCCGGGGAATCCATGCCGGGCGTAGCAGGTTAAGTGCCTTCATCGTCCCCCCCGTCGCCGGATGCCCCGCGAGATGCCGCCGTCGGCAGGACTCGGCATGCCCGTTCCGATCCCATCCGCAGGACAGCTACGGGGACAGAAGCACCTGAAGGTGACGCGTATTTCGGTGGTGCTGCCGAATTTGGCGCCGGGCATGGACGGCTTCCGGATTGCCCAGATCAGCGACCTGCACCTGGAGCCGTTTACGAAAGCGAGGCACATTCTGCGGATGATCGATGCCTGCAATGCGCTCCGGCCCGATCTGGTGGCGATGACGGGGGATTTTGTGACCAATACCGCGGGGCCAGCCGGCCTGCTGGCGGAATTGCTGGCCGGGCTGCAGGCCCCTTCCGGCGTGTTTGCCTGCCTCGGAAATCATGATTTCTGGTGCGATGCAGCGGCCGTGGAAAAGGCGCTGAAGGAGCGGGGCATCGCGGTGCTCCGGAATGAGACCCGCCCCGTCCATACGGATGGCGGGGTGTTGCAACTGGCCGGGATGGATTCACGCTATGTGGGCCGGCCCAATCTGCGTGCTTCCCTGGCGGATTGGAAACAGGAGCAGCCGCTCGTGGTGATGATGCACGAGCCTGACGTGGTGGATGACCTGGTGGCGGCAAAGGTCGCGGCATTGCAACTGTCCGGCCATACGCATGGAGGACAGTTGCGGCTGATGGGCTTGCCGCCGATGGGCTTCCGCCGGGCCCGGTGGGGCAAAAAATATATGGCTGGCGGATTCGAAATCGGCTCCATGCAACTGTATGTGAACCGTGGCATTGGCTGCGTGGGCGTGCCGTTGCGGGTCATGTGCCCGCCGGAAATTACAGAGATCACCTTGCGCAGTCCAGAGATCCCAGCCGCAACAACCGGGTTGGTTCCGTAACAGGGCAGGGGGATGCTGTCCGCTTTCGGTCAGGCCGTCGCCATCACTGCGCTCTCGGCGGTCGGGGGCAGGGGATGCACAGTGGCATCGTGGAAGCCGGCTTCGGTCAGCATTTTTTGATATTCTGCGAAGGTATAGGCATCTCCTTCCGGGGTGGTGCCCAGCATGACTAGACTGAAGCTGGCGGCCGGTGGGGGGGTGATGCGGTCCTCGTTCGGGACGAACTCCACGATGACCACTTTCCCGCCGGGACGCAGAGCGGCATGGACGCGGCGCAGGAAACGCGTGCAGTCGGCGAGATTGAAATGGTGCAGGAAATTCGGGATCAGGACGACGTCATATTCGCGGCCGAGTTCCACCGTGAAGGCATCACCCACAATCCTGCTGAAGCGGTTGGCGATCCCCGCCGCGATGGCATTTTCCAGGGCAATGCCCAGCACGACTTCCCAGTCCAGGGCGACGAGATGGACGCGCGGATTCTTTTGGGCAAAGGCGATGCCGTAAGCCCCGTGGCTGGCGGAGATGTCGAGCACCAGGGTGTCGCGTGAGGGATCAAGGGGGACCAGTTCGGCCGCCCCCTGTGCGGCCGGTCCCATCATCGGTCCCATGGCCCGCGCGAATTCCACCCACGCCGGATGATCCGGGGCGGTGGTGCCGTGTTCCGAGGTGTGGAGACTGCCTTGGCGGATTGTGGCTGCGAGGTCAGTGAAGGCCTCGGTGAGTCCGGGAGCGAGCAGGAATTTCACGGCTCCGCCGAAGTAGGCTGGGGAGTTCTGGTCGAGGAAAACCGCGGACGATGGCGTGAGCCCATAGCGGAATCCGTCCTTGGTGAGGAATCCCAGGATGGTGAGATTGTCGCTGAGGATCCGGATGCCCCGCTCCGGACACTGGCACCGCTCCGCAATCTCTGCGGCGGTGGCGGGCGTGCTGCCGATGACGGTGAACAATCCCAGATCAATCGCGGCCTTCAGGGCGGCTGTCTTTTGGAAGGCATTGATCGTTTCAAAGAACAGTTGCGGGGACGGTGGGGAGGCGGCGTCAGTCATGGATGCGAGTGGCTTGAATTTGCGTGAGGAAGGAAGGCGCAGGAAGTTATTTGATCCCGATCACCATGGAATCGGGCCCGGTCAAATGTTCCACCCGGCAGTCTTTGAACCCGGCTTCGCGCATCCAGCCGATACAATCCGCACCGGTGTAATCAAAGCCGCCCGGGGTTTCGATCAGCATGTTAAGGCTCATGAGCAGACCGAAGGCGTTTTGTTTGCGGTCATCGTCGATGATGGCGTCATAAACCACCACGGCGCCGCCGGGCGGCAGGGCGGCCCAGGCTTTGGCGAGGAGCAGCTTTTTGGTAGGCAGGTCCCAGTCGTGCAGAATGTGGCCGAAGAGGAGGACATCCGCTTTGGGCAGGTCATCGGTGAAGAAGCTGCCACCGGCAAAACGGACGCGGCCGGACAGCCCGTTGGCTGCAATGTAGTCCTCAAAGACCGGGCCGACTTCGGGAAGATCATAACCAATCCCCTGCAGATGCGGCTGGGCGAGGGTGATCTGGGCGATGAGGTCGCCCTGGGCGGTGCCGATGTCGGCGCAGGTCCGGTAATCCGCCCACGGAAACTGCCGGGCGATCGCCAGATTCGCCCCGCGGCTGACGCCGGACATGGCCCGCAGGAATTCGCGCAGGCGCGCGGGATCCGCATAGAGGGCGACGAAGGGATCCTGACCGTTTTTGGATTCATTCTGGGCCTCGCCGGTGCGCAGGCCGGCGGTGAGGCTGCCCCAGAACGGGTACAGGCGGTGATTCGCCATCTCCATAATGCCGCCGATGTAGGAGGGCTTGGCTTTGTCGAGGAAGGCTTCGGTGTCCGGGGTGTTGCGGTAGATCCCATCTTCGCTCCGCAACAGAAATCCGAGAGCCACGAGGGCATCAAGGAAATCCCGCGCCCCGCGGGGATGCAGGCCCAGTCGGCCTTGCAGGGTGGCGAGATCACCGGGGTGTCTGGCGAGTTCCGTGAACAGTTCCATTTCCACTGCGCTGAGCAAGGTCTTGGAACTCCAGAAGGCGAAACCGGTTTGCAGAATGTGGTCAGGGGAGATCGGCATGGCTGCATGTAATATCGTATCGGACGGGAGTTGACAAGCTCCGGCATGGCGGACGGGGCGTCCGCCACCGGATGCCCAGGGCCAGGAACTCCAGGTGGGCCGTTTGAGTGGGCAGGGAGGTTTTTCTTGTCTTGGCGAAATGGACGGGGTTACTTGGAATGATGAAGCAGTGGCGTTTACCTTTTTCCCCGGCCGGGGCCGCAGTTAGTCTGCTGGGCGTGGTAGTGGCAGGTTGGGCCGTAGGCGCGCGGGAGGAGCGGGCCGATATCGCCAAAGGATTGCCAGGTCAGTGGCGGTCGGAGCACCGGGTGATTGATCTTCACATGCACATCGACGGAACGCCGGAGCGGTTTGACCGGGCGGTGCGGATCATGGACAAGGCTGGGGTGGGCATTGGCGTGAATTTAAGCGGAGGAACGGTCACGCCGGAAAAGGATGGAAAATCCGCCTTCGAAAAAGTAAAGACTCTGGCGGATGAGCGGTATCCGGGCCGGTTTGTGCATTACATGAATCTCGATTATGCGGCGTGGGACGAGCCGGGCTTCAGTGCCACGGCGGCAAAACAAATCGAGGAGGGCCACCGGCTGGGGGCGGCGGGTTTCAAGGAATACAAACGGCTGGGGTTGTTCCTGAAGGATAAAAACCAAAAGCTTATTTCCATCGACGACCCGCGGCTCGACGCGGTGTGGGCCAAATGTGGGGAATTGGGCATGCCGGTCTCCGTCCATGTGGCGGACCCGGAGGCTTTCTGGAAGGCGTTTGATAGCAACAACGAGCGGTGGAAGGAACTGAAGGATCACCGCAATTGGTGGTTCGGGGATGACGCAAAATTCCCCAAACGGGAGGAACTGCTGGAGGCGCTGAACCGGGTCATTGCACGGCATCCGAAAACGACCTTTGTCTGCGTGCATTTTGCCAACAATGCGGAGGATCTGGCGTGGGTGGACCGGATGCTGGACAAATATCCCAACATGATGGCTGACATCGCGGCGCGCATCCCGGAGATCGGCCGGCATGCGCCGGAGGAGGTGCGCCGGGTCTTTACTAAACACGCGGACCGCATCCTTTTCGCCACGGACTTCATGGTGTACGACCGGCTGATCCTGGGGTCTGCCGGCGATGACGAGCGTCCGACCGATGACGATGGGGTAACGTTTTACAACAAATGCTGGCGCTGGCTCGAAACCAACGATCGGGACTGGGCCCACATGACACCGATCCAGGGCGACTGGACCATCAGCGCCATCGGGCTGCCCCCGGAGGTGACCCGCAAGATCTATTTCGACAATGCCCGCCGTCTGTTGGCGAAGACGCTGCCTCTGCCGGTGATGTCGGCGAAGCGCGTGGCTGCGGACTTTGCGCCGGACGGGAAGCTGGATGATGCGGCCTGGGCGGCGGCCACTCCAGTGAGGATGGAGTACCGGTCCGGTGATGCGGCGGCCATGCCTATCCTGAGCACGACGGTGCGTGTGATGTGGAGCGATGCCTACTTGTATCTGGCTTACGAAAGCCCGTTCACCAAACTGAACACCTTCACCCCGGCGAGCCCCACGGAGCGGCTGGGCTTGTGGGACAACGATGTGGTGGAGGCCTTTATCGGCACCGACCCCGGATCTCCCCAAAGTTATACGGAATACGAATGGGCGCCGACCGGTGAGCAGTTGGATCTGAAGCTGGACCCGTCCAGGAAGGATTTTGACTGGAGCAGTGGCATGGAGAGCGCCGTCACCGTGGATGAATCCGCCAAAGTGTGGCGAGTGGAAGTCCGCATCCCCATGAAATCCCTGACGTCAAACCCGGTCCGGCCCGGGGCGCGGTGGAGGATCAATTTCTACCGCCACGACAAGGAGCACGGCGCGGGTTTGGCGTGGAGCCCCACCCTCACCGGCACGTTCCATACTCCGGAGCGTTTCGGCTGGATCGAGTTGACAGGACCCTGAAGCCAGCGGGGGCGAAACCAGCCAGGCCTCCTCCTGGTCAGCTAAAAACGAATCCGCAATATCATCCCTTGGCACCGGGAGTGAGGGGCCTTTAGGTGATGAGATGAGTTCTGCAAGCCGTGGAAAATTGGTGGTAATTCTGAATCAGGAGTCCGGTACCCTCCTCAAGCTGGGGCCGGAACAAGTGGAGGCGGGACTGAGGCGGATTTTCGAGGAGTCCGGCTGCGTGGTGGAAATCTGGAAGGTGATGGGGAAGGAGGTGGAGGCTGCATTGCGGGCGGCGCGTGAGAGCGATGCCGATGCGGTGGTGGTGGGTGGCGGAGATGGCACCGTGGCGGCGGCGGCGACGATTTTGGCCGGGCAGGAAAAGCCGCTGGGGATTCTTCCATTGGGCACCTTCAATCTCGCGGCGCGGGATGTCGGAATGCCGCTGGACTGGCAGGAGGCGGCAAAGCTGCTGGTCACGGCCCCTGCAGGAGAAATGGATCTGCTGGATGTAGAGGGAAAGCTGTTTCTCTGCGTGATCGTGTTGGGGTTTTATCCTTCTCTGGTGATGGGACAGCCGGAGTATCACGGGAGCTGGATCGTGAAGACGTTCCGCACGCTGGTGAAAGCGTTGGGCAGCGCGGCGACTTTTCCGCCGCTGAATCTGCATCTGAACGATGGCTCGGCGGTGCATAACCACCGCACCCGGATGGCCGTGATCGCCAATAACGACTACGAGGATCTCTTCGGCATCATCCCGAAACGGCGCAGCCTGGATGCCGGATATTTCACGGTCTATATCTCAAAGCACACCTCGCAGTGGGGCATGATCAAATCCGCCCTGACATGGATTCTGGGGCGTTGGAAGGAGGATCGGGAGATCACCATCATCCACGCCACCGAGTTGGAAATCAATGTAAGGCGGAAGCGCCGCATTGCGGTGATGAAGGACGGGGAATTGGAGAAAATGACGCTGCCCATCCGGGTGAAATTGGTCCCGAAAGCCCTGCGCGTCATCGCGCCGCGACTCACCGAAACCTCCCCTGTGGAATCCTGACATATGCGGCTGGTCCACATTTCCGATCTGCATTTCGGCGCCGTCCATGAAGGAATGGAGGACCACCTGCGCACCGCCATCCTCAAAGCCAATCCGGCCGTGGTGGCGGTCAGTGGCGATCTTACCATGCGCGGCCGCATGGAGGAATTCCGGGAGGCCAAAGCCTTCCTCGATTCCATCCCGCTGCCTCTGGTGGTAGTGCCGGGCAACCATGACGTGCAGGGTTCGTGGGCATTCTGGGAACGCTTCCTGACGCCTTTTGAGAATTACCGCAGGACCATCGGCCGTGACCTCGAACCAGTATGGCGTGCCCCGGGTGTCATTGTGGTGGGATTGAACTCGGCGCGGCCGGCGGGGTGGCATATGGACTGGTCGCGGGGCCAGCTCTCCCGCGATCAGATGGAGAGGCTGAATGCGTTGTATGGCGAGGCGGATCCGGAGGCTTTGCGGGTGTTTGTGGTGCACCATCCTCCTGCCGCGCCGCCGCACGGCACCCCGCGGCACCTGATCGGGCGTCTGCGCGAGTTCACGGATGCCCTCAGGGAGGCGGGCGTGGATCTCGTCCTGACGGGACACTTTCATATGAGTTATACCCAGGCTCTCGTTTTGCCGGGGGGCATGGCCCCGGGCACCTGCGTCCTGTCCTCGGTTTCCACCGCCACCTCGCACCGCCTGAAGGGCGAGCCGAATGGATTCCATGTGATCGACGGTGATGTGCATGGCCTCACCATCTCGGACTGGGCATGGACGGGCACCGTCTACCAGGAACACCGGTCCTGGGCTTTTGCCCCGGAAACCGCCCACGGAAATTGGCGCCCTCTTGCATAGTTTCCGCTTCGATGGGTCGTCTGTTTGATTTCCTTTCCGATGAGAGTGCTCCGCTACTTCGCTCAAATTCCCACCGGGCGTATTGTGTTGTGGTGTTATGCTGTTTGGTATGCGGTGATCGTAGCGCTGCACTTCGATCCGCGGCCGCGGCTTTGGCTGACTTCGTTGGGACTGAGCGCCATCATCGGCTTGGCATTGATATTAAGCACTCGCCCAACCGGCGGAAGGCGGATCAAGGCGGATCATTGGCAGACCTTCCGGCTGTTTCTGATGCCATTTTGTGTGTCGAGTTTTGCGGCGCTGGTCAAGGACGTGGGTTTTGTCCTGATCTTCCCGCCAACCCTGCACGGGAACCTGATCGGTTTGGCGGCCATCGCCGCGTTCCTGCTGATGGTTGCCTTCCTGCGGCGACTGAAATGGTAAACGTCAGGCCCCGGCCCCGCCGCCATGGGCATCCATGCCCATGATGGAAAAGATGCGGTCGCGGGTGGCCAGATAACCAATGGAGTCGAGATCGCGTGGACGGGGCAGGTCCACCACGACTTCCTCGGCAACCGTCGCGGGCCGCTTGGTCATCACCAGCACGCGGTCGGCGAGTTGGACCGCTTCTTCGATGTCATGGGTGACAAACAGGATGGTCTTCTTTTCCGCCTGCCAGATGCGGATGAGGTCGGCGCGCATTTTCAGACGGGTCAGGAAGTCGAGTGCCCCGAAGGGTTCGTCCATGTAGAGCACGCGCGCGTCCGCCGCGAGGGCGCGCGCAATCTCCACACGCTGCCGCATTCCGCCGCTGAGTTCGCGGGGATAGGATTTTTCAAAACCGGTCAGGCCCACCATTCCGATGTAGTGGGTGACCCGCTCCGAGCGTTCCTTTTCCGGCCGGGAGAGCAGCCCGAACCCGATGTTCTGCTCCACGGTGAGCCACGGGAACACGCCGTTTTCCTGGAATACAAAGATGCGTCCGGGATCGGGGCCGGTGACGGGGGCGCCTTCCACCCTGACTTCGCCGCGGGTTTCCTGAAGGAACCCGCCGACGATGTTCAGCAGGGTACTCTTGCCGCATCCCGAAGGACCGACGATGCAGACAAATTCGCCCGGACGCACGGTGCAGTTGACGCGTTCCAGCACGTGGACCGGCTGGGCGGCCGTTTTGCCGGCAAAGGACATCCAGGTGTCACTGACGGAGATGATGGGAGCGGTGTCCATATTAGCGTTGTCCATAGCCCCAGCGGACTTCGTCGAATTTTTCGAGGCGGCGCACCAGCAGGTCGAGCAGGAGGCCGATCAGGCCGATCATGACCATGCCGGCGACCACCAGATCGTAGCGTTTGCCGGCGTTGCGGGCGTCAATGATGAGGTAGCCCAGGCCGCTGTTCACCGCGATCATTTCTGCAGCCACCACCACGAGCCAGGCGACTCCTAGAGCGATGCGGATGCCGGTGATGATCTGTGGCAGGGCGGCGGGAAGAATTACGCGGCGGAAGAGCGGGATTCCGGAGAGACCGAAGTTCTGGGCGGCCCGAAGATAGACTTGCTGCATGTTCTGCACCGCAGCCATCGACGAGACGGTGATGGGAAAAACACTGGCCAGGAAGATGAGGAAGACGGGCGCGGTGTCCTTGACGCCAAACCAAAGAATCGCCACCGGGATCCAGGCGATGGGCGAGATCGGGCGGAGAATCTGAATGAAGGGATTCAGCGCGAGGAAGGCCGGCTTGAACCATCCCAGCACCAGCCCCAGCGGCACTCCCACTAGCACCGCGAGTCCGAAGCCCCAGCTCACGCGGAACAGCGAGGCGACGATGTATTTCAGGAGCAAACCCTGCTGCGCCAACTCCCCGAGACCGGACCACACCTGCAGGGGCGTGGGGAAGATGTCGCTGCCTGAAATTTTGACCGCAAAGTGCCAGGCGACCAGGAAAACGATGCCGACAATTCCTGGCAGGATAAACTGGGCGGAAGCAAAACCTCCACGGCGGGCCACAGGGGGCGGGGCGGGGTCGCTCATTTCTTTACTTCAAATGCTGGGGCTTTCATGGCCGAGGCTTCCGGGGCGAAGGAGTCGTCCACATAATCAGCGAAATGGGCCGTGCCTTTCAGAATCCCGGCTTCCAGAGCAAGCTGCTCGATCTCCTCGAAATTTTCCTTCAAAGGAGCAAGACGCGAGTAGGTGACGCGGTCCGGCGGCTTGCTCAGCACAAAACTGAGCAGGCGTGGATTTTGATTATAGTAGTTGGTGGAAACGAACTGCGCGGCGTCCATGCGGTGCTCCATGCTCTCGTCCACCCACTTGCCGCTGGCCGCGATGCCATTGACCAGTTTTTGGATTTCGGCGCGGTGATCGCGGATGGCGTCCTCATGCACCGCCAGCACACAGGAGATGAATCCCGGCCACACGTCCTTGGCCTGCCAGAGCACGCGGCCGTAGCCATCCAGTTCGGTCTGGCCCATGAAGGGTTCACCGCTGGTGATGGCATCCACCGCCTTGGAGAGCAGCGCGGCCGGCATGTCAGGCGGGGGCATTTCCAGCAGGGTGACGTCATCAAGAGTCATGCCGGCCTTTTTGAGTTCGCGGTAAATGATGAGCCGCTGATTGGCATAACGGCCGGGAACGGCAATCCGTTTGCCGCGCAGGTCGGTCGTTTGGAAAATGCCGCTGTCCTTGTGGACCATCACCGCCGAGCCGTCGCGGTGGCCCAGGTAAACGATCTTGATTTTCACGCCCTGTTCCCGCAGCGCGATGGCCATGGGCGCCAGAATAAAGGAGGCGGGCATCTCCCCCGGTCGGCCGATGAACATCTCCTTCAACTCCGGCCACCCACTGAAACGCATGGGTTTGAACATGTCCTCGCCTGACATTTCCTTGTTGATGAAATGGGTGACGGGGCAGGTCAGGTGGCAGGTCACCGGAAGGAATCCGATGCCGAATTTCGACACGCCGCTTTCCCCCGCCTTTTTGGCCTCAAACCATCCAAGATTCAGCTTCCCATGCAGCAGCGTGATGAGCACGAGCCAAACGATGGTGAAGGAGAGGAGGGTGTGCCCGAATTTCATTCAATGTCAGCCCATCGTGCCGGAATGCTGTGATATTGCAAATACCGTCTCGCGATTGCAGTGATGCCGGACGGGTATCACGCCAAGCAGACCGCGGCCCCGCCGCCGCTTGGAACTTGGAGCTTTTAACTGGAACAGGCCGACTGATCCATGGTTTCAGCCAGCCGGCATACCCATAGGCAAGGCTGGGCCGGAAAGTTTAACTGGTGACTTTCTTCACAAAACACGCCTTCAGGCCGATGGCGATGCCATTCATTTTGCAGGAGATTTCGTGATCCCCGTCCACGAGGCGGATCGGCTTGGATTTGGTGCCGGTTTTGAGGACATCGGAGGAGCCTTTCAGCTTGAGATCCTTGATCATGGCCACCACGTCGCCGTCGGCGAGGACATTGCCGTAGGCATCCTTGACGACGCGGTCGACGGCCGGGCCGTCGGCATCGGTGGCGGTGTCGAGGGGCCATTCGTGGCCGCAGATGGAGCATTCGTAATGGTCCGCCTGTTCAAGAACATCGGTCATTTCACACATCGGACAGGCAGGTTGGCTCATAGTTTCTGAAAAACGACGGAGTCCGTCGTGAACTCAAGCGCTTACTCATGCGGACAAGGATGGGTTTTCCGATGATCTCAAGGTCTGGAATGCGGTGTTTCTCAAATCTTGACCGACCATCCTTCCCACGGGGGGAATCAGGGAAGCGCCTTCAGATAAATGCTGGCCACGCGCAGCGGTTGGCCTGATTTGAGGGAAATCTCCACCGGTCCCGCAGCCACGGTCAGCGGCTTCACGGTTTCAGAGCCAGCCCCTTCCGGGCGGCATTCCACCTGGTTGCCAGTGCGGGTGACCAGATAGCGGGTCCACTTGCCGGTGGCCTGGCCCGGCAGGGCCTGCCCATTCAAGCGGACGGGCAGGGGAGTGGTGGCATCTTTGGATTCTGTGCGCACATCAAACTGCAGGCGGAAATCGCCCGGCTTCCGGTTGAGCGTCAGAGCGCCGTCCTGACCACTGGCCACCAGTTCCCAATCCTCCGGCCGCCATGCCCCGGCCCCCGGGCCGGCGGTCCATCCCTTTAGGCTGCGGCCATCATAAAGGCTCACGCTGCCATCCCACAGGGTCGCGGTTTGCTCCGGGGTGGCCTTGCCCCCGGGCAGTTCCTTGATCTGCAGATTCCGCCAATCCACGATCCCGCCTTCGCTTTCCAAAGCAATATACCCTTTGCGCCAGGTGCAGTTTTCCCCGCCGCTCACTTCCTTGCCGTTCACCGCCAGCCGCAGGGTGCCGTCCTGACAGGTGATCCGGTAGTGATTCCATTCGGGGGACGCTTTGCCGCGTTCCTCGCTGGGGAAACTGCGCTGTCCGGCGTGGCGCCCGAAGGGCTGCATGGTGGACCCATGAATCGGAAAGACATCGCCATGGGTGGTGAACCAATCACTCTTTCCATAGGCATGGTCCAGCACCTGCACCTCAATGGCCCGGAGAAACGGCTGGCCGGGGGCGGAGAGCGGTCCGGCCCAGATGAAGACTCCCGCATTTCCGCCAGGTTTCAGATGCCGCCATTCGAGTTCCAGGATGAAGTTCTCATAGTGCCGCTCGGTGCGCAGGGCCCCGGTCGGTACCCCATCACAATGCAGCATCCCTTCCTGCACCGTCCAGGTTTCCGGGGCGCAATTCACATTGACCCAGCCAGTCAGGTCCCTGCCATTGAACAAGGGGGTGAATCCCTCCTCCTGCGCCACGAGGGGCGAGGCGAAGGCGAACAGGAGGAAGAGGCGGCGCATCATGTGCTCCTTTTACGGGGGATTCCGGTCCCCTTCATCAGCCAATCCCGCCCTTTGGTTCCGGCGGCCTCCACGCAGGGAGGCTGCAAATTTTCTTGGCAGCGGGAAGCGGGATGCTAAGAGTATTGGAATTGCATTAAAACCTCATGATGCCGTCCTGACCTTCCCCTCAGGAAGGCCGGGCAGCCTCCACCCTTTTCCCTGTAATTTGCTAGCATGTCTGTTTCACTCTCCCGACTGGTTCCTGGGCCGGTGCTCCTCCCGATGGTTTATCTGGCGGCCCTGCTCCCGGGTGGTTTGTCCGCCGCGTCACCGGCCGGCACGCGATTTATTGAGCGTCCCGGGGCGATTGATTTCGCGGCCACCTGGAACCCTGCCCCCGCTTACGCCGGGATGAAAGATGGGGCTTTCGCGGGCGGCGGGGTGGCGGTGGGCGACGTGACAGGAGACGGTTTGGCGGACGTCTATCTCTCCCGGCCCAGCGGGGGAGGACGGCTTTTCAGGAATGAAGGGGGTTTCCGGTTCACGGATATCACCCAGCAGTCAGGTCTCGCGGCGGATGCGGCCAATTGGGCCTCCGGCTGCACCATGGCGGACGTCGACAACGATGGGGACCTGGACCTTTCGGTGTGTGCTTACGATGGACCGCCCCGTCTGTTTCTCAATGATGGCCATGGGGTCTTCCGCGACGTGGCGGCTGCCGCAGGACTGGCCTTCAAAGGGGCGGGGATCATCCTGACGTGGGCCGACATGGACCGGGACGGTGACGCCGATGCCTATCTGGTGACCAGCCGGGCCTATGATTCAGAGAAAATCTCCCCAGCCGATGTGCAACGCCTGCGCGAGATAGAAAAACGGCTTACCAAAGACCCGGTCTCGGGCGCGCTGCTGGTGCCGCCCGAAATGCGGGAGGAATTCAGCGTCATGATGCGGCCGGGGGCACCTTATCTGGTCAAGGCGGGGCAAATCGACCGCCTTTACCGCAATGACGGCCCGGGGCCGGATGGCGTGCCGGTTTTCCGGGATATCACCACCGCCGCCGGGCTGACGGATTATGGCCGCGGGCTTGCGGCGCAGTGGTGGGATTACGATGATGACGGGTTCCCGGACCTCTATGTCGCCAACGATTTCTTCGGTCCTGACCGGCTTTGGCATAACAAGGGCGATGGCACCTTTGAGGACAAGGCCCCGGCCCTGTTGCGGCACACCCCGTGGTTTTCCATGGGCTGCGACAGTGGGGATCTCAACAATGATGGGCTGATCGATTTCATGGCTTCGGACATGGCGGGATCGTCGCATTACAAGGACAAGATGGGCATGGGAAGCATGGACAAAAACGGGTGGTTTCTCGAAATGGGGACCCCGCGGCAATACATGCGGAATGCAGTGTATCTCAATTCCGGAGGCGGGCTGCCGTTCATGGAATGTGCGCACCAGCTGCGCGTCGCCGCCACGGACTGGACCTGGGCCGTGAAATTCGCCGACATGGACTGCGATGGCTGGCTGGATCTCTTTGTGACCAATGGTATGACCGGGGACTATCTGAACTCCGACCTCGTCGCTGCCAATCCCGGCGGCGGGCCGGTGCATCAGGCTCCGCCCAAGCCGGACCGCGATATGGCCTTCCGCAATGGCGGCGCGGGGCCGGGGGGCGGGTGGTCCGCCGCATTCGAAAACACCGGCAAGGCCTGGGGGCTCGACCGGGAAGGCATCAGTTTCGGAGCGGCGTGGGGAGATCTGGATGCGGATGGTGATCCGGATCTGATCGTGAACAATTTTGATGAAGCCTGCACGGTTTACGAAAACGACACGCCCACCGCGGAGGCCGGACGTCTGGTGGTACGGCTCCGGGGCGTGCATTCCAACCGGGCCGGGCTGGGGGCGCGGGTGATTCTGACTTCGGGAGGTATCCAGCAAACCAGGGAGATCTCGTCCGCCCGCGGTTTTTTCAGTTCCGATGAGCCGGTGGCGTTTTTCGGATTGGGCAAGGCACGGGCGGAGCGTCTCGAAGTCCGCTGGCCATCAGGCAGGGTGCAGATCCTGACCGGGGTTCCGGACGGTCCGGTCCTGACCCTGACCGAGGCCGGTGACACTCCACCGATTGAGAAAAAAGCCCCAAGGTTATTCCGTGCCAGTGATTCCCTGCCGGTGCCCCACCAGGAAAGCGGATTCGATGACTTTGCGGTGCAACCCCTCCTGCCCAACCGGCTGTCGCGTCAGGGGCCGGGGCAGGCCTGGGCCGATGTGGACGGGGACGGCGACTTTGATCTCTTCCAGGGAGGCGCCGCCGGCAGCGCGGGACGCCTTGTTTTCAACCATGGGCCTGACGAAACCGGCAAACCACGTTTTTCGATAAAATCGACTGCTCCCTTCGGTGGCGATGCGGCATGTGAGGACATGGGAGTGCTCTTCCTTGATGCCGACCGCGATGGCGACGAGGATCTGTATGTCGTCAGTGGAGGCGTGGAAGCCGCCGCCGGAACCGTGCTCTATCAGGACCGGCTTTATTTCAATGATGGCCAAGGCCGCTTCACGAAAGCCGCCGCCGGCACATTGCCGGAGGAGCAGGACAGTGGTTCCTGTGTCTGCGCGGCGGATTTTGACCACGATGGAGACCTTGATCTTTTTGTGGGGGGGCGGGTCCATCCTGGCAAATATCCCACCAGTCCCGCCAGCCGTCTGCTGCGGAACGATGGCGGGAAATTCAGCGACATCACGGCGGGCGTGGCGCCGGCTCTGACCACCACGCGTCTGGTCACGGCGGCGCTATGGGCCGATCTCGACCAGGATTCCTGGCCGGAACTGATGCTGGCTTCGGAATGGGGGACGGTGCAGATTTTCCAAAACACCAAGGGTCGGCTTATGCCGGTGGAGACAGCGGCAGGAGCCCTCACCGGATGGTGGAACAGCCTCGCCGCCGCCGATCTGGATGGCGATGGCAGGCTTGATCTCATCGCGGGAAATTACGGACTCAACACCAAGTATCATCCTTCCCCGGGACATCCGGCGGTCATCTATTACGGTGACTTCGATGACAGTGGCCATCCCCAGGTGGTCGAAGCCAAGACCCTGACGGACGGCACGGTGCTTCCGGTCCGGGGCAAGAGTTGTTCCCAGGCGGCGATGCCGATTCTGCGCTCCAAGTTCCCCAAATTCCACGACTTCGCCTCGTCCGATTTGAGTGGCATCTACACCGAGCAAAAGCTGGCGGGAGCGGTGCGGTTGGAAGCGGTCAGTCTGGAGAGTGCCGTGTTTTGGAATGAGACCTCCGGCCCAGGCAAGGTGGCGCTCCGGCACCAGCCGTTGCCTCCTCTGGCACAGATCGCGCCAGTCTTTGGCATTACCTTGGTGGACGTGGACAGCGATGGCGACAGTGACGTGGTGCTCGCGCAAAATTCCTACAGTCCGCAGCGGGAAACCGGGAACATGGACGGCGGCGTTTCCCTGCTGCTGCAGAATGACGGGGTGCGCAAATTTTCCACGGTCTGGCCGGACCGTAGCGGGATCGCGGTGGCGGCCGATGCCAAATCCCTCACTTCCGTGCCGCTTTCGGGGACGGCCTCTCCTTCGCTCTATTTCGGGGTAAACCACGGCACCTCACAAATGTTCCTGCCCGAGGCCGCGGCCGCCCCGCAGACCGGGATCAGCCTCCGCGGAGCACGGGGAAATTCCCGCGCCATCGGTGCCCGGGTGACGTTTGTCCTGCCGTCTGGAACCACTCAAATCAGGGATTTGTCCGCAGGGGGCGGATGTCTCTCCCAGGAACCACCGGTCGTTTTCGTTCCCGCCACGGTCAGCCGGATCAAGGTGCGCTGGCCGGATGGCAAGGAATCCACCCACACCATCAAGGGCGCCCGGATCACGGTGGAGCAGTCAGGGCCGTAGGCGTGGCTGCCGGGCGGTCACCGCATCCATCAACGGCCGGTTTTCTCAAGCCAGGGCCGCAGGATCCGGCTCCAGATTTCATAACCGGCGGGGCTGAGATGCAGGCCGTCTTTTTGATAGAGCGCGGGCAGCAGGGTGCCCCCGGGGCCGAGGAGCGGGGTGGCGAGATCCAGATACTGCAGTTTGTCAGGCTGGGTGGCGCAATGTTTTTCGATCAGGGCATTGGCTTCGCGCTGGAGGGGCAGCAGTTTCTGCCGGGCGATGCTGGGTTTGATGGGAATAAACAGGATGCGGCAGTCCGGCAGATCCTTGTGGATGGTGGCGGCAAAGGTCTTGAAACTGTCCGCAATCCGGGTGGCGGCATGCCCGTTGGAGGAATCGTTATCGCCCGCATAAAAAACGATCAGACGGGGTTTCAATGGCACGAGCAGTCGGGCGGCGAAGTGGGTGGAATCCGCAATCATGGATCCGCCGAATCCACAATTCACCAGCGTAAGGTCCGGAAAGCTTTTCTTCAGGTTCCACAACCGGATGCTGGAACTGCCCGCAAATACCACGCCGCCCGGTGCTGGCGGTGCTTGCTTCAGCCGGGTTTCGAGCTTCACGATCTCGCCTTCCCATCGGGCAGGCCCCGTGGGCTTTTTCGGAGCCTCCTGGGCGGAAAGAGAAAACACGGTGAAGAGGAGCAGGAGGAGAGGGCGCATGATGGGAAAGATAGGGAGACTGCTCAACGCGGGGGCCATGGCTATCAACCAGGAACCTTGGTGGCTTATTTCACCGGGTCGAGGAAAACCATCCTCACGTCCATCACGGCCGCAGCCGTTTTGGTCTGCGGCGCGAGGGTCAGACAGGTGCGGCCGGCGGGGAGGTTGGCTTCGCCCACGAAGACGGGGTGGAAGTCCTGGAAGCCATTCGTCTCCTGGACCGTGAACGGAAGCGTGGTGCTGCCAACCAACACATGGACGAGGCTGCCGCCATTTCCTTTGCCGCAGCCCTGCATGACGCCGATCCGGTAACGGCCAGGGGCGGGGACCTGGAGGTCCCAGGCCGCCTGATCTTCTTTCCGGGTCCAGAATCCCAGGGTGTTTTTCTTCGGGTTGGGTTCGTAGCGGAGCATGGTGCCGATAACTTCGGCGTCGGAGGCATGGAGTTCGATCACCCCGCTCTTTTTGGGTCGGGCGAGGTTCCAGGTGGCCGAGGGATCGTAGTCCGGATTGGGGCCCTGCATGGGTTGGGCGTTGACGGATTTTTTCCAGTCGTTCAACTGGGTCAGGAGCTGATGGACCAGCAGGGGCTGGGTGCGGGCGAGGTCCTGGGTTTCAGAGGGGTCGTCGCGGAGGTTGTAGAGCTCGAGATGGCTATCATCATAGGATTCGATCAGCTTCCAGTCACCGTGGCGGATACTCCCGGCGGGGAAGCCCTTTTGATTGCTGTAGTGCGGATAGTGCCAGCAGAGGGTGTCGCGGGCGGGGCGCTTTCCAGTGGTCAGAAAATTACTGAGGTCGAGGCCATCCACGTTGTCCGGGGCAGGCAGGCCCGCGAAGGCCATCAGGGTGGGGAGAAGGTCCGTGGCCACGATGGGCGTGGCGTCGGTTTTGCCGGCGGGAATCTGGCCGGGCCACCGCATGATCCAAGGGACCCGGGTGCCGCCTTCATAGAGACAGCCCTTCCCGCCGCGCAGGGGAGCGTTGCTGGTGGCGGGAGTGCGGATGCCTTCCACGGTGGAAAGCCCGCCGTTGTCCGACATGAAGATGACGAGGGTATCGGCGGTGCGGCCCTGGGTTTCCAAGGCAGTCAGGAGGCGGCCGGTGCAATCGTCGAGCGTGGCCATCATCGCGGCGTAGGTCGGATTGGAGGATTTGTTATACTGTTCTTCCAATTCGGATTTGGCGCCGAGCGGGATGTGCGGCGTGTTGTGGGCAAGATAACAGAAAAAGGGGCGGTCCTTCGGCTGCTCACTGATCCAGGTGATCGCTTTATCGGTCAGGTCATATTCGCCTTTGCCTCCTTCGGTGGCGGTGGGCGTGGTGTTCGCCTGGCCATTGTAATAATGATTGAATCCCTGTTGGGCAGGGCTGAATTTTGGTCCGCCAAGATGCCATTTGCCGAACAGGGCGCTGGTGTAACCGGCGGACTGGAGGCGTTCGGGCAGGGTTTGTTCCTCCAGCGGCAGATTCAGAGTGATCTGCGGGCGGATCATTTTTTGAGAGGGCAGGACCGGGCGTCCGGGGATGAAATCCGTGAGGTTCAGCCGGGCCGGGGTGCGGCCGGTCATGAGGGCAGCCCGGTTGGCCGAGCAGATCGGCTGGGCGGCGTAGGCCTGGGTGAAGCGGATGCCTTCAGCGGCCAGTTTATCGAGATGGGGGGTGTTTTTCCAGGGCGATCCATAACATCCCAGGTCGGACCAGCCGAGATCATCGGTCAGAATGAAGACGATGTTTGGCGGAGCCGCCGCGGTGCTGGCAGGGGCGGCTCCGCACAGGAGGCAGCAGGCGGTCAAAAAAGCACGGATCATGAATCCGAGTATGGCACAGAAAACGGGATTCCCTGCAACGCATTTGCGGACCGGGGAATCCCGGCTTCACTGCCAGGCATGTCTGATTCCCCTGCTCCATTTTTCGCCGCGCTGGACGTCCTGACCCGCTATTATGCGGCCTTCAATGCCGGTGACCACGCCGGCATGCTGGCGCTGCTGACCGAGGATGTGGCGCATGATACCAACCAGGGTGACCGGGAAACCGGACGGGCCGCCTTCGCGGCGTTCCTCGGGCGAATGGAGCGCTGTTATGCCGAGCAATTGGTGGATCTGGTGCTTTGGGCCGATCCCACGGGCACCCGGGCCGCGGCGGAATTCACCGTGCTGGGCACCTATCTGGCCACGGATGATGGTCTGCCTGAGGCCGCCGGCCAGACCTACCGCCTGCCGGCAGGGGCCTTTTTCACGCTGCGGGACGGCCGGATCGGGCGGGTGACCATGTATTACAATCTGACGGACTGGCTGCGGCAGGTGGGCGCCCCGGCCGCCTGAACGGGGACTCCAGTCTGGTTTTCCCTCAAATTTTCCAGAAGATCATTTTTCCATTTGCGAACCGCCGGAACGCATCCATACTCGCCATCCTGTTCCGCGCGGTCCTTCAAGGCCGTTCTGGAGTGGTAGCTCAATGGTTAGAGCGCTGCCCTGTCACGGCAGAGGTTGCGGGTTCGAGTCCCGTCCGCTCCGCCACTCCCCCTTCCGCAAATGGCGTGTCATCAGTGGGGGACGGCGGAAAAGATTGGTGATTGCTCTGCCAGTGGTTTTTCGTATAGGAACGCAGCGGTGCCGGACTCGCGGATTGAACGGGGCCGGACCACCATTGCCCACTCTATGAAACTACATCCTATCGTTTTTCCGGCTCTCGCGCTTGCGGGAGCCTTCACTTTCGCTTTTGCCCAGGAGAAAAAGGAACCCAATTTCACGGTCTCTCCCGACAAGATCGCCAAAATCGATGCCTCGTTGCCGGGCAAGACTCCTGCCCCGGTCGGGAAAAAGCATGAGGTGCTTGTTTTCACCCGCACGGTGGGATTCCGGCACGGTTCCATTCCAGTGGGCGTGGAAGCGATGAAGCGGATGGGCGAAAAGACGGGCCTGTTCCACGTGACGCACACCGAAGATCCGGCGGCCTTTGAAGCGGACAGTCTGAAGAAATTCGACGCCATTTTCATGCTGAATACCACCAACGAGGTCTTCGATACCGGAGACAAAGCGGTGGAGGAACGTCTCAAGGCGAATCTGTTGGCGTTTGTGGACAGCGGCAAAGGCATCGTGGGCATCCACAGTGCGACCGATACCTACAAGGGGTGGAAGGAATACAACGAGATGATGGGCGGTGCCTTCGTGAAGCATCCCTGGGGTTCCGGCGATACGGTGCGGGTGAAGAATCTCGATCCGAAACATCCGGTGAATGCTTCGTTCAAAGGGGAAGGCATCACTTTGAAGGATGAAATCTACAAATTCCGCAGCGACACCGCCAATCCCGCCGACCGCCGCATGCTGCTGGCACTGGATGCCAACGGAACGGACATGGCCAAGGATACCGATGACCTGCGCAGCCTCTATCCCATCGCGTGGGTGGACACCTGGGGCAAAGGCCGCGTCTTTTACTGCTCCCTCGGCCACAACGACGAGATCTACATGAATCCGGTGGTGATGGAACATTATCTGGCGGGCATCCAGTATGCCCTGGGGGAACTCAAGGCGGATGCCACTCCCCAGGCCGTGCTCAGCCCGGCCCAGGCCAGCCAGTTGCGCTAGGCCAGCATCCAGCCGGGACCCCGGGGCCGCAGGCCACGAGGTTGCGGCAGTCCCTTGCAAGCGGGGCGGAGCGGTGTCAGGGCGGTCTTTCATGACCGCCCGCCGCTCCGCCTTTTTGTTGTTGCTGATCCTGACGGGCGCCGTCGGAGGACTCACCAATTGCGCCGGGGGGCCGTCCGCGCGGCGCCTGGCGGCCCCGTCGAAGGTGTCCCGCTCCCAGGCGATGGGTACGGCCATGCGCTATGCCTCGCATTCCTGGACGGCCAGCGGCGCCAATGTCCGGCATGGCCCGGATGGCGCCGGTATCCGGGTGGATACGCCGGACCAGGGCTATCAGAAGCCGGGAGCCGTGCCGGGTTACTGGGTGCCCGGGCAGGTGAATCAGGGAGTGCCCTATCAATGGGGTGGGTTCAGCACGCCGGATGAATTTGACCGGGGCCTCGCCGCCGGTCTGGCGGCCGGGGATGTCTATACCGAAGAAAAGCGCCGCCTGCTCTACGATGGGGTTAGCCGGGAGGCGGTGGGGATCGACTGCAGCGGGTTTGTCTCGCGCTGCTGGAACCTGCCGCGGGCTTATTCCACAAGGGAGCTGGGGGCCATTTCTGTGCCGCTGCCCTCGTGGGACGACTTGAAACCAGGTGACGCCCTGAACATCCACAATGTCCATGTGCTGCTCTTCTGCGGCTGGGTGGACCCCGGCCGGAAATTCCTGGCGGCCTACGAGACGGGTGGCCCGCCGGATTGGAAAGTGATCCGCCACGTCATCGGGGTCGATTTCCTGAAGCGGAAAGGATATCGCCCGCTGCGGTATCAGGGGATCCAGGAAGGGTGAAATCAGCCGGGCTTGGAACTGCCGCCGGGGTGGCTGGTGGAAACCATGCTATTTCAAAGTCAGCACCACTTCCCTGACATTGAACAGCGGCTGGCCGGGGTCCATGCGGGCGGGTTCGAGCCAGAGCCGCCAGGTGCCGGCGCGGGGGATTTGGAAGCGCCCCGCATCCACCAGGGTGAACCCGTCATTGGATTCCGTGGTGGCCACGGCAGTTTCTTTGTTGCCCGTGCCGAGCCGGACGCGGAAGCTGCGTTCGGTGCGCAGGCTGGAGCTTTGCAGGACCTGCACTTTGACGCTGACGGGGGCGGTCACGGAAATATCCCAGGCCACCCGGCTGGCAGGATTTTTCCAGTTGGTGATATAGCGCGAGGTGGAGGTGTAGTAGGCGTCCTTTTCGACCGCGAGGACAGTGGCTTTGGAGGCATCCAGGTGCACTTCGCCGGCGGTCAGGGGAGTCAGTTTGCCCTGGAGCGCCGTGATGGCGGTGGCTGCGACGCCGGCGGGGGCCGCCCAGGCGGGATCAGCGGCGAGTTCCTTGGCGTAGTCGGCGGCTTCCGGCGCGGCGGTCTGGGCCAGCGCTACGGCAAAGGCCTCCCGGTTTTTAGCAGAGGTCACCATGGATTGGGCTTTGCGCAGGACGGCGACCAATTCAGCGCCATTGATGGAAGCGGTGCGTGGCGCCACCTGGCAAAAAGCGGCGACCACGGCTTCGCGGTCGGTGGGCGAGGCGGCGGCCGCCAGCAGGGCATCGGTCAGGGTGGGGTCCGGAGCGGGCCAGTCCTGGAGAGCGGCGAGGGCATCGCGGCGCCGGTCGCCCGCCGTAGCGAGCTCGGCCGCGAGGGCGCGGTTGGCATTGGGGTGGCCAGTGTGGCCGAGGAGCCGCAGCAGATCCGGACGGGTGGCGGCATCGGAGCCGCGCAGGGCATCGGTGAGGAGACGCACCCGGGCGGCGCTGTCTTTTTCGCTGGCCAGGAGGGCGCTGACGGCTCGGAACAGGCTGTCGCGGTCGGCGTCATCCTTGATTTTTGGCAGGATTTTCAGGAGGTCCGGCACGTCGGCAGCGGCTCCGGTCAGGGTCAATACTTCGAGTGCAGTGGTACGGGCCGGCCCCTTGTCGTCTCCCACGATTTTCAGCAGCTCCGCGGTGCCGGCTTTGGACGGATGGGCGCTCATGGCTTCCATCACCAGCAGGCGGGCGCCGCCCGACGCTTTGGAAAGGGCGGCAGCCAAGGCTTCCGCAACGGGCGCACCTTTCATTTTTTTAAGCACGGAAGCGGCGCGGGGAGCATCCGGGCCATTGCTGCCGAGGGCGGTCAGCAGGAGATTGAGCGTGGCCGGGTCGGGCGTGGGGGATGGCGCATTGAAGACCGTCTCCAGCGCAGCGCGGGGATCCACCGCCGGGGTTTGAGGCCGCAGCAGGAACCACCAGGCGGCGGCGGCTCCCCCGGCCGCCAGCAGCGTCAGGGTAATCCAAAGGCCAGCGCGGCTTTTGGAGGCGACTTTCCGGGCGGCCGGGCGGCTGCTGCGCGAGGCGGCGGTGGTGCCCTGCAAGGCCTGGGTGCCTTTTCCGGTCACCCGTTGGGTCGACTTTTTGACCATCTGGGTGGTCTTGTTGTTTCCCTGCGTGGTCACTCCGCCGGGCCCGGTGCCGCGGCCGACGATTTTCACATGGGAAACGGGACCCACCGGCGTGGGGTTTTTGATACCGCTTTTTTGAGTGCGGAAAAAATCGAGGGCGATGCGGGCATCCGCCGGACGTTCCTCCATGTCCCGGCTGATCAGCCACATCACCCAGTCGGCCAGCCACACCGGGAGATCTGGCCGGACTTCCACCAGATGCCGCACGTGGTGCTGCAGGTGGCTCACCATCACCTCCGGACCAGTTTGGCCGTCGAAGGGGTATTTGGTGGTGAGGATTTGATAGAAAATGCAGCCGAGTGAATACATGTCGGTGCGGGCATCCAGCGGCAGCCGCTCAAACTGTTCCGGGGCCATGAAAAAAATGCTGCCCATGATGCCCGCTTCCTGGTCTTCCGTCTGCCGGGTGGCGGTGCGGGAAAACTTGGCGAGGCCGAAATCGAGGATCTTGATCTGGAACTTCCCGCTGGCCAGCCAGATCACCATCAGATTGCCCGGCTTGAGATCGCGGTGCACCAGTCCCATTTCCTGGGCAGCGATCATGCCTTCGAGAGACTGCACCACCACTTCCTTGAAGTCATCCACCGTCATCGCCCCTCGCTCGATCACCTGGTCCAGGGTCTCGCCCTTGAGCAATTCCATGACGACGAACGGCCCCTTGGCGTCCTGCCCGACATCGTAAATGGTGACAATGTGCGGATGCTGGAGCGAGGAAAGCGTCCGGGCCTCGCGGATCAGGTCCTGATGCAGGCCCTCGGCGCTGCCGGACTCGGGGGGCTTCACCCGTTTCAACGCGACATCGCGGTCGAGTTGGGTGTCGGTGGCCAGATAGACTTCGCCCAGACCTCCGGCGCCGATTTTACCTTTGACGACGTATCGCGTATTCATGGGGGCGGGAGGGAGGGGGCACGGAAAGTGAGGGAATCCCCTATTAGGAGAAAAGGAGGGGGACGGCAAATGGATTCGACGCTGGTTTCCCATCCCCCAATTGGGGGAGAAGACATGCCGGGAGGCGACGGATGCTGGCAGAACAGGAACCGGAAAGCGTGGGGCCTTATTTCTCCGGCAGGTAGCCGTCGGTCATCACTTCCAACAGTTTGGCCAACAACTCGGCTTCGCCGATGGCTCCGGTGTGGCGAAACACCACCTTTCCGCCGGGAGCAATCAGGACGGTGTGGGGTTGTGGGCCGGCCCAGGCGGGATCCAGCGCTGTGATCAGAGCGTCCATGCTGGCTTCGTTGTAGAGGTAGTTGTTGCTGGTGCGCTGTTCTTTTTCGAGGCTGGGTTTCAGCCCGGCGGGCAGGGCGGCGCGCTGTTTTTCGAGGAAAAGCCGGGCCTTGGGCATGTCCTCCGGAAGGTCGGTGGACAGGGTGATGAGTTCAAACGGGCGCAGTCCCATGCGGCGGGAAATCCGGATCAGGCCGGGGAACTCGGCGACACAGGGCGCGCAGGTGGTGGACCACACATTGATCAGCCGGTATTTGTTGGTGGGGTTTTTCGCCAGGGCCGCCACGCCGGCGGCATTGATGGTTTCCAGGGTGACCGGGGCTTTTTCCCACTGCTCATTGTCCACCGCCACGGCTCCCTTTTTTTCCAGCCACTTGGTGGAGCAGCCAAACGGTTTGGTTTCGGCCACCGCGACGGGTTTGCCCTCCAGCAGGGCCAGCACGGCATCGCGGGCATCCTGACGTTTCACCGTGGCCGGGTCGGGATAGCGGGAGTCATCCAGCCACCCTTGGTAACGCAGCTTCCGCTCCTTGTCGAAAATGAACACATGCGGCGTTGCGAGGCACCCGTAGGCCTTGGCCACCGCCTGGGTGGTGCCGTCATAGAGATAGGGGAAAGTGAACTTTTCGTCCCTCGCATACAGTTTCATGTCCTCGAAGCTGTCGTCGTATTGGGAGTATCCCAGCTCATCCGCCCGCAGCCCTTCCGGTGAGTTGGGATTGATCGCCACCACGGCGACATTCCGCCCCTTCAATTCCGCCAGCAGGGTCAGCAGCCGCGGGTCCTGGGCGTGGCAGACCGGGCAGTGGTTGGAAGTGAAATAAACCATCAGCACCTCCGCAGAGGCAAAATCCGCGAGCGACCAGTCGCGCCCATCAATGCCCGGCAGCTTGAAGTCCGGGGCGGCGGCTCCGGTTTCCAGTTTCCGGAAATCGGGCGGCAGGTCGGCCGCCGGGGCGGGATTCAACCAACCGAACAGGGCCAGGAAAACGAACGGGAGCAGTTTCATCGCCGCCTAAAATAAAAGTGGGCGGGGAGGCTGTCAATCACCGTCGCCCGGCCTGGCTTGTTTGCCATGAAGTCGGGGCTGTTCCGGGTGGGAGGGAGGAAGAAGGTTGACGGAAAAATTGTTTGTCTTTAACAGGGCAGCAGGGCTAGCTTTTCAGCCTCAACCAATCAATCAAACCTTATGGATCCAATTGAAATTCTAGGCGCCTTGCTCCGTGGATCGTCCGGCGGTCAAAGCCAGGGCGGTAACATCCTGCGGGATATTCTGGGCGGAGGCGAAGCTGAAGAGGCCTCACCGGCCCCTCAGGCTGAAAGACCCGTTTCCCAGGCCTCGCCGCCGGCATCGAACTCCGGGCGCCCCACCAACGTGATTGATACCTGGCGCCGGGAAAGTGCCGGTGCTTCCCCGCCTGCCGCGCCCCGGCCGGCTCCCTCCTCCGGGCGCTGGAATGGCGGAGACTCCGGTCTCCTGCGTCCCCCGGCTCCCGCCCCGGCTGCCAACCGTGAGGAAGAAGCCGTTTATCTCATCCGGGCCATGATCAATGCCGCCCGGGCCGATGGCGAGATGGACCGGGAAGAGGAACAGAAAATTCTGCAGCACCTCGGCCAGCCCACCCAGCAAGTGGTGGCCTTCATCCGCGAAGAGTTCGGCAAGCCCTTGGATGTCCGGGAGTTCGCATGGTCGATCCCGCTGGGGCTGGAGGAAAAAGTGTATGCCCTGTCGTTGGCGGTGATGGAGGTGGATAGCCAGAAGGAGTCCGGTTATCTCAATGAGTTATCCCACGGACTGCGGCTTGCTCCGGAGGTCTGCCGACAGATCCAGCAGCGTTATGGTGCGTAGCTCCGCTACTGTATTGCGGAAACTGCTGATCCCCCCGGAACCACGGCGCTTCCAGTGCCGTGGTTCCAGGGAAGGCCGTCATGACGGGTCGCTGGCGCTGCCGTGGGGAAAGGCCGGGCCGCTCTGGTTATGCTCTTGCGTGACCGGAGCCGGTGGCGCAGGGGAAATCATGGAACAGGATGACATGCCGCTGACCCGGCGGTTGCGGCAGGAAATTCTCTTTGCCCGCGAGCGGGTGCAGCGTTTTGGCCGGGCCACGCCGCTGGAGCGGTTGGTGCTGCCCGGGCCGGGCCCGGAGATCTGGGTGAAACGCGAGGACGCCTGCGCGATCAAGGCTTATAAGTGGCGTGGGGCGGCGAACCGGATGGCGGTGCTGACGGCTGAAGAACGGGCGCGGGGCGTGGTCACGGCGTCCGCGGGAAATCATGCCCAGGGCGTGGCGCTGGCAGCGCGGCAGTTGGGAGTGAAGGCGCGGATTTATATGCCACGGTCGTCGCCCGTCGTGAAACAGCAGGCGGTGCGGCACCATGGGGGCGAATGGGTGGAAATCATGCTCACCGGCGACAGCTACGATGACGCTGTGGTCGCGGCCCGGCAGGATGAGGCCGCGCGGGGCGCGATTTACATCCATGCTTATGACGACCTGCGGGTGATGGCGGGGCAGGGCACTTTGGCGGATGAAGTGGTCCTGAGCGGTGAGGGGCCATTTGATGCCGCCTTCCTGCAAATCGGCGGCGGCGGCATGGCCGCAGGCGTGTCCTGCTGGCTCCAGACGTATTGGCCGGGCATTGAGTTGGTGGGGGTGGAAGGCGAGGGCCAGGCCAGCATGAAAGCGGCGTTCGCGGCGGGGCAACCGGTGGCCCTCGAAGAAGTCGATTTGTTTTGTGATGGCACCGCGGTCCGGCAGGCCGGGCAGCTTCCTTTTGAGGTGTGCCGCGAAACCCTGACCCGGCTGGTGACCGTTTCCAATGCGGAGGTCAGCCAGGCGATGCGGGTGCTGTGGGAAGGCCTGCGGGCCGTCTCCGAGCCGTCCGGCGCCATGGGTCTCGCGGCGGTGCTGCGGGAGCGGGAAAAATGGATCGGCCAGCGGGTGCTGGTGGTGCTCTGCGGGGCGAATATCGACTTCCAGCAACTGGGCGTGATCGCGCAGTCCACGGGGGCCGGAGCCCTGTCGGCGCGCACCGTGAGGGTGCGCATTCCCGAGCGGCCGGGCGCGATGCTGGCGCTGCTCGACGGCTGTTTTGCCGGCCTGAATATCGCCGACTTCCAATATGGCAAAAGCGACCGCGATGAAGCGTGGCCGGTCTTCACGGTCACCGGCAGCGACCCCGCCAGCGTGGCCGCCCTGCCGCAGCGTCTCGAAGCCGCCGGCATGGCTTGGCAGGATCTCAGCGGCGCAGTGGATGTGCAATTCCGCGCCATCCCGCTGCGGGAGGAGTTGTTGGCGTTTCCCTTGTTCCTGCGGCTCGATTTTTACGAACGGGCCGGAGCCCTTCACGATTTTCTCGACACCGTGATCCGGGGCCGGGCCAGTTTTTGTTATTTCAACTACCGCCAATCCGGCGAGCGGATCGGCCGCGCCTTGATCGGCCTGGACTTTGATGATGCCGCGTCGCGGGAAGCCTTCCGCGCCACCCTGCCGGTGCGCGGACCGGGTTACCGGCAGTGCCGCCCGGTGGAGGACGACGTGACCCGCCGGTTGATGGGGCGGTGAGGTGTTTTGATCCGTGGATTTCACGGGTGACACGGATGGCGGGGCAGTGGAGCGTGCTGGCCCGCAATTTGTGCGCCGTCTGCCCCGGACCTCCGCATCATCGGTGAAATCCACGGCTACCCCCCCGACCCCTTCCATGAGAATCCTTTCCGCCGTTTTCGATACCAGCGCCACTGATGTTTCCACCTGCCCGGCCCCCGGCCTGCCGGAGTTCCCCTTCATCGGCCGGTCCAATGTCGGGAAATCCTCGCTGCTCAATCTGCTCACCAACCGCAAGGGGCTGGCCAAAGTCTCCGCCCGGCCGGGGCACACCCAGCTGATCAATTTCTTCACGATCAATAACAATTGGCGGCTGGTCGATTTACCGGGTTACGGCTATGCCCGGGTCTCCAAGGCCGCCCAGGAGAAATTCGCCGACATCATCACCGGTTTTCTGCTGAAACGGCCGGTGATCCGCCGCGTGTTTGTGCTGATCGACTCCCGCCACGAACCGCACCAGATCGATCTGGAATTTGTCAGTTGGCTGGCCGGCTGCGGAGTTCCCTACGTGCTCGTCTTCACCAAGATCGACAAACTCAAACCTTCCGCGGTCACGAAAAACATCGCGGCCTTCGAGGTCGCCTTGAAGGAATGGAATACCGACATGCCCGAGGTCTTCCGTTGTTCCTCCCAAACCGGAGCCGGACGGGCCGAGTTGCTGGCGTTTATCGGAAGTCAGATCTGAGGGCGGTTTCCGCGCCAAAATCAAGGCTTCGGCGGCGTCACGAGGGAGGCCAGGCTCCACAGGCTGAGCAGGGCTCCCAGCGCCAGTTGCGTCAGGGTTTTCCGGAAGTCCGGCGAGGGCGGGCCCTGGAGTTCCAGGCTGAAAATGCGGCCGTGCCAGGTGCGGGTCCAGTCGCGGAAGGGGTCGTCGGCCCGGCGGATGATTTCTTCTTCGATCGGGGCGTCGATCACCTTGGCCAACTCCACGTTGGAGACCAGCCGCACCACCGCAATCTCCTGTCGGGCGATGCCTTCGGGCAGGGTGAAAGTGAGGGCCAGCTGGCGGTCATCGAAGTCGACCGGCGTGAGGTGGTTGGTGGTCACGGTGCGGCCCGCATGGGTTTCCACACTCACCCACGCTTCCGGGGCTTTCCAACCGGCATCGGTCGTCACCGCCTGACCAAATTCCATCAGACGCTTCACCGTGTCCTTGGAAAAGAAGTCGTGTTCCTTTTTGATGAGTTCCTTCAAGGCGAGGGTTTTCTCCACGGAGCGGCGTAGTTCGCCGCGATGTGTCAGGCGGGTCAGGGCGATGGTTTGCACCGTGCCGCCGCCGTCCTGCTGCAGCTTCCGGGCACTGTGCACGGAGGCCGCGAGGGCGAGCGCGAGCAGGACCAGCCACGCGGGTTTCCGCAGGTGCGGCCGGGGCGTGAGGGCGGCCGGGGCCAGCTTGGTTTCTGCGGCGAGCGCCCGGTTCAGGGTGGCGCCGGCGAGGGCCGACAGGAGGATGGCGGCGGAGAAAAGATAGAGCCCGAGCGAGGGGAGGATGCGGACGTATTCGTTCACCTTCACCAGCAGGATCAGCATGGCGATCACCAGCACATCCAGCATGGAATACTTCGCCGTCCACGAGGTCAGGGTCACAATGGTCTGGCGCCGGGCCGGGGAGAGAAACCGCCGTCCGGTGGCACACAGCAGGCCGAGAGTGAACTTCACCAGAGGAAACGCCAGGCTGAAACACGCGATCAGCCCCGCCAGGAAATACTCCCCGCTGCGGTAGAATTCCCGGATGCCGCTCCACACCGAATACCAGCGCGGCCCGTCGATCGCATTGGCCACCAGCATGGCCGGCACAAAAATCGCCGGAATAAAGAGCGCGAGCCCGGTCAGGCAAAAAAAGGCGGACCATCGGTTCCAATTCATGGTGCGAGAATAGCGGTCTTCACCCGCTCTGGCGTGTTAATTTTTACCGGAAGAGGGGAAACCGACTGCCGTCGGCGATTTTGGTGTCTTGCCTTGGCGGGCCGTCTGCTGTCAGATGCCGCGTCACTCCTCTTCTCTATGAAAAAACGAACTCTGCTCCTGGCCCTCCTCACCTGTGCCGGACTCTGTGGCTGCGGGAAACAGGCCGGAACCGCCAAAGGCCCCGGCGATCCTCTCGTCATCGGCATGGACATGACCTATCCTCCCTTTGAATTCAAAAACGAAAAAGGCGAGCCCGATGGCGTCGATGTCCGCATGGCCGAGGAACTCGCCAAAAAACTCGGCCGCCCCCTCCAGTTGGAGAGTTACGCCTTCGATGGCCTCATCCCCGCCCTCCAGTCCGGCAAGATCGACCTCATCATCTCCGGCATGACCGCCAATGCCGAGCGTGCCCAGTCCATCGACTTCTCCGAGCCCTACGCCCACACCGGTCTCGCCATGCTGGTGGCCAAGGACTCGCCCATCCAAGGCGTGGAAGACCTGAAAAAGCCTGGCATCCGCATCGCCGCCAAGCTGGGCACCACCGGCGAGACCTGGGCCCGCGCCAATTTGCCCGGAGCCACCGTCAACGCCCTTGATGGCGAAGCCACCTGTGCCTTGGAAGTCGCCCAGGGCCGGGCGGATGCTTTCCTCTACGATCAACTCAGTATCTACAAATATTGTCAGGCCAATGCGGCTACCACCCGCGCCATTCTGGAACCCTTTGTCGAAGAGGCTTGGGCCATTGGCATCAGGAAGGGGAACGACGCGCTCCGGGCCGAGGTCAATGCTTTCCTGAAGGAGTTTCATGATAGTGGCGGATTGGCCCGCTTGGGTGATATTTATCTGTCGGAAGAAAAGAAACTACTGAAGGAGATGGGGCAGCCTTTTATTCTGCGGTAGGGGCGCGCGATGGTATTGCTGAGTTGATCCGCTGCCGGAGGCGGAAGGGAATCACTGACGAAACGGCAGGATAATTCTTTGGATTGTAAATCCCTGGGGTGGGAGAAGCCGTTCAGGACCGGTTCATCCGTCCGGCAGAAATGACGGTGCCGAAGGATTTGCAGGAAAGTTCTGGTCAAGCTGTATTACTTCGTGTAATACAGCTGTCATGAACCTGTTCGCCATCGACCTGAAGTTCGGGTCGCCGATTTACGAGCAGGTGCTCTATGCGGCGCGGAAGGCGATTATTTCCGGGGAGTTGAAGCCTGGGGATGCCTTCCCCAGCGTGCGGGAAATCGCGGCCGCCCTCCGCATCAATCCCAATACGGTGCAAAAGGCCCTGACGGCCCTGAAGGCCGAAGGATTGGTGGAAACCATTCCCGGGATCGGCAACCGCGTCTGCGAACGCCCGGAGCCGGATGCGGCCGGACGTGCCGCCCAATTGGACGAGGCCCTGGAAGCGCTGGTGCTGCGCGCCCGCCAGCTGCGCCTCGACCCCGCCGATCTCCACGCCGCCCTCCAGGACCACTGGGACCGCTTCAACGACTAACAGCCTGCCGATTTTTAAAACTCAACCTCCGCCCGCCATGTCCATCCAACTCCGCTCCCTGACCAAGCAATACCGCGCCGGTGCCGAAGCCGTGCGCGACCTCACGCTCGACATCGTCCCCGGCAGCGTCTTTGCCTTGATGGGGCGGAATGGCGCTGGCAAGACCACCACCATCCAGCTCCTGCTGGATCTACTGCTTCCCACCCGCGGCGAAGCCCGTCTCTTCGGCGTTCCGGCCGCGAAGCTCCGCCCGGAACACCGCCAGCGCCTTGGTTATGTCAGTGAAAACCAGCGCCTCCCTGACTGGATGCGGGTGGACGAATTCCTCCGTTTCCTCAAACCCATGTATCCCACGTGGGATGAGGTCTTGACGCAGCGCCTCGTCAAACTTTTCGCCCTGCCCATGACCCAGCACCTGGACCGCCTCTCCCGCGGCCAGCGCATGAAGGCCGCGTTTCTCGGCGCCCTCTGCTACCGCCCGGACGTGCTCGTCCTCGACGAACCCTTCAGCGGACTCGACAGTGTGATGCGTCAGGATCTGCTGGATGCGCTTATCGAATTCCTTGGCGAAGGCGAACGCACGGTCTTCCTATCCAGCCACGACCTCGGCGAAGTGGAGCGCCTCGCTGACACCATCGGGGTCCTTGACCACGGCCGCCTCGGCCTACACGGCAACATCGACGACCTCCTCACCCACGCCCGCGAAGTCAGCTTCCTCACTGCCACGCCCCAGCTGCCCGCTGATCTCCCGGCCGATTGGTGGAATCCTGTCACCAGTCCCCACGGGATCACCTTCACGGCCGCCGTGGTGCCTGACGAAGCGGCCCTCGCCGCCGCCATCCACTCCCGCTGGCCGGATACGGGAAGTCTGACCATCCGCCCGCCCGGCCTGAGCCGCTACTACATCGACTACCTCCGCCATACCGAAGCCCATCCCGTGGCCGGATCATCCAACGCCCTCCCAGCATGAAACTTTTCCTTCATTGGTTATGCTGGGACCTGCGCCGGTTCCGGATTCTGCTGCTCGGCTGGACGGTTCTGGTGGTCGGCTACGCGGTTTTGATCTGGTGGCTGAATCCGGAAAATGTAAGGTGGGACCCTGATCTGGCCCGAACGGTATGGTTCCTGACGACGGGTGTCGTCATTGTGGAGGTATTTGGCATGCTGCATGTGCTGACCGCTGATCCCGTGGTGGGAACCGACGTCTTTTGGAAGACCCGTCCGGCCCCAGGACTGCCCGTGGCCGCTGCGAAAATCGGAATCGCCCTGACGGCTTTTGTGCTCCTGCCCCTGGGGCTTCATGCCTTGGCGGTTCCCGTCGGCCGCCTGGGGGCATCCCCTGGCTGGCAAATCCTTGAAGGCTTCCAGCTGCGTCTGTTGGGACTCGTCGCTCTTGGGGCTGCGGCTGTCAAAACGACTGCGGGCGCCACGGTCCGGATTCTCACCGGTCTGGGCCTCGCCCTCGTGCTGAGCCTGGTGGGTCCGCCGCTCCTGGGATTGGCCTCCATGAAGTCCGCTGCTGGCGGAAGTCTAACGGAATATTCCATCGTCAGTTGCCTGTGGTTGGTGGCAGGCACTGGCCTGTTCCTGTCCGCCCGGCGCTCGCACCATGCGGCGGCCTGGGTCCGGTGGTCAGTTTGGATCGCCCCATCCCTGTTGATCCTGCTGGGAACACTGATCGGGCCTTTGGCGCAGCGTTATGAGGCGTCGAGGGCAATCCACGTCCCTCCCGCCATCCGCTCCGGTGCCCTCATCCTTCCCACCCCCACCGCTCTCCCTTCATGAAACTCTTTCTCCACTGGCTCTGCTGGGACCTGCGCCGCTTCCGCCTCATGCTGCTGATCTGGACGCTGCTGGTTGTTTGTTATGCCGTTTTCCTGGGGTGGCTGCATCTGGATATTCTGACGGTTCATCCGGATAGGATGGATTGGAGCCAACCGATGGCGGTGATTCTGGCGGGCGTGGAGATTTTTATGATGTTGTATCTGTTCAGCACGGATCCAGCCGTGGGATCGGAGGGTTTCTGGAAAACGCGGCCGCCCAGCGGTTTTGCCATCGCGGCCGTGAAGCTGGTGATCGGGCTCGGGTTTTTTGTGGCCCTGCCGATGGCGGCGTGGGGGACGATGACCCGTTTATGTGTACCGCCGGAAGCGGTGACGCATGGCTGGGGTGACATTTCCTGGACGCAGTTCCTCTGGTGGTGGCATGCGCTGCTGGCAGGGGCCCTGACCCTGGGTGCTGCCACGGTGCGCCACTGGTGGCAGGTTCCCCTGCGGGTGGCGCTTGGGTTCGCGTTGACGATGCCGCCGACAATCCTGTTGATGGCCCTTAAGCCGGAGATTTGGAAAGTGATTGAATTGGTGTTCAAACGCACCAAGGAAGCGTTCACAAATCCTGTGATCGCAGGATGGCTTCTGCTGGCTGGCAGTATGACCTTTGTCTTGGCCCGATCCCACCGGACTCCAGCCCGTTGGTGGAGGACACTGGTGATTGTGTTGCCTGCGGTGCTTTTGGCAGTGGGGCCGGCCATGCCGGTGGCGAAAAAGAAAACCATTCCCGCGACCGAAGTGGCCAACCCCATCGGGGCCTCAAACATCCGGATTGAAGGTTTTCGTCTGAGGAACGGCCTTCCCACCTACGACCTGCCGAAATCGTTCGCCTTGGATGAGGAATACCCGTGGGCTGAATTCCGCATGCGGCTTCAGATCTCCGGTCTGCCGGGCCCTCTCCCTGCGAACGCTGGTTGGCGGGAACTGCGGCTGACGGCGCCGGATGGCAGAATCCTGGAAGGGAACCCCGCGCTGATGCAATCCCGGACCATCCGGCGGACGACGGGCGGATCGTCAGAGGTGCTGCCGGTGTCCGGAGCCATCTTCGATGCCAGCCAAGTGGCGCCGTTTTCCCTGCTGCCCTGCCGGGCGGAAGGAGTGCTGCGGGTGATGCTCAAACGGGAGGAATCGGCGGAGTGGTTGCTGGAGCCTGACAGCCAGTTGGTCACTTCCATGGCCCGGTATGAACTGGCGGAAGAGGAGTTCAATGGGTTGCGCTGGATCACGCTGGGACCGGGGGAGCTGGAGGCCATTCAGGTTCAGAACCGGAAGACGGGTGAGCGGCTGCAGGCTTCGCTTGCGGATTTTCAACCCCGGACGGGCTTTCTTCTGCAAAGGCATCAAAAAATCGGTCAGCTTCAGCTTCCTTTCACATCCAGGGATTTCCGCTCCCGCCGGCGGGAATGGGAATTGCAGCAGGGTTTGCGTGCGGCCGATTGGGTTCTGCTTTTTTCCTGGTGGAGGCCGAATGGTTATGTGGACCTTCCCGTCGTGCTGGAGCCATTTCTCCTGCCACGTCAGAAGGGGGATGAGAGGTTCTTGCACGAACTCATCAAGGCGGTGCCCTGGCCTGCAGAGGCCACCCGGGAGCAGGTGCGGGTGGCGCTGGCTACGGTGCTCATGCTGGCCAACCAACCCATGCGGAGGATCGAACCGGAAGAGTCCGTGACTGATGCGCTGGAGGAAAAGTTGAGTCAACTAACGGAGCGGGATCTCCCCCTGCTGTTGGAGACCCTCCGTTCCAATCTGCCTGCCGGGCGGCGGGACCTCCTGGTTTCCGACGGACCGCTGAAGCGCCGTGTCGTGGCCTTGCTGAAACCAGCCGATCTCGCCGCGCTGCGGGCCGAAGAGGGCGTGTTCGATTTTCTCAAACCGGAACTGACGGCCGCAGGCTTGACGCCCGCCGAAGAACCACGGCCCAAAGCACCCGCGGAAATGTCCGATCAGGAATTGGAGGGTTGGGACCGGGAGACTCTCGGCAGCCCACAACCGATGGCCATGCTGGAGGAGGCCGCCCGGCGGGGATTGCCCTGGGTCAGCAAAAGCATCATGGAAATCATGGAGGTCATGCCTTATGGCGGTGAGGGGCGCGGGCTTCTGAAATTCCTCCCCGCAGTCAGTGATTGCCCGGTGGACCAGCGCCGCGGAAGGGCATGGCTGACAACAAATGCCCACCGGCTGGTCTGGGATGCCGCCCGGAAAAAGTGGGTGGTGCCTCCGGCCCCGGAAGTTCGATAACCTTTCCCGGACAGGGCAGGGCTTCAGTGCACCGTGACGGCAGGGATGCAGGTGCCGCAGGGGTACGGGATTTTGGATTGCGGCGACAGTCCAGTGTTACGCCCAACGGTTCTTCCGGTGGATTTATTTAGAGGCATCCGTTTATCGCGAATTGCCGTAAGTACCCCCGGCATGAGTGGCGTATTGTCACCCACTTGGATTTTTCGGGATCCCTTTCCCCCGATGGGCCGCGACTGAATCGTCCGGTATGGCTTTTGCAGAGCAGGTGAAATTAACACCCCAGCAAGCCATGGATGAAAAACCCCCGATGAGATATGTTCCACTCGTACCGCCGGTAGGTGATGATCCTGCTTATGGTCGCGTTGGATTCGACCCGCACCCGTCGACCGCTGCCTTCATCTTGAGCATAGCAGTCGTCCTGATTGGAATGAATGTTTTCCCCCTTTTCCCAATGGGGGGGCACCCAGTCCCCCTTACGCTGGGCAACTGGTTGAAGATGGGCGTGGGGTTGATCCTTTGGTTCGTGGGAATGGCGCTGATGGCACGAGCCCGATACATGCCTTGGGTGAGTGGCATATGGTATGGACTGCTACTTTTGCCCGGTCTCATCCTACTGGTGTGGCACGCCCGCCATCATACCCGGCGCAGTGCCTGGGAATCGAAGGAGGAACTGAGTCGCCGCTTTCGTCCGATGAGCCGGCTATATCGACAGGGCCTCCGGGGATGTTCGAAACCAGACAGCCCCGAGCCCGGGATACCCAAGGAAAGGGAATAAAAACGACCTTTTCTGATTCATCCCCGATTGAGGGAAATGGAGAAATCGGGGGACAGGCATCCCATAAAGGCATCCGCGCCGGAGTAGACTCCGGCCGGATGGCGCCGGTGCTGGCTTAGCCGATGCTGGCGAGGGGGTTCTCCGGGAGTTCCTTCTGCTGCCAGGGGAGGCCGTAGAGGTTCAGGTCGTGCATGAAGGGATCGGGGTCGTGCTGTTCCATGTTCCAGACGCCGGGCTTTTTCCATTTTCCTTCCAGCACCATCTTGGCGCCGATCATGGCGGGGACGCCGGTGGTGTAGCTGACGCCCTGGGCGCCGGTTTCGGCATAACAGGCCTCGTGGTCGCACTCGTTCCAGACGAAGTAGTGTTTCACCTGGCCGTCTTTCACGCCGGTGATGACGTCGCCGATGCAAGTGCGGCCTTTGGTGAGGGCGCCGAGGCTGCCGGGGTCGGGCAGGATGGCTTTGAGAAACTCCAGCGGGATGACGTCCTGCCCCTGGAATTTGATGGGGGTGATGCTGGTCATGCCGATGCCTTCGAGGACGCGGAGGTGGGTGAGGTAGTTGTCGGAGAAGGTCATCCAGAAGCGCATCCGTTTGGCGGAGGGGAAGTTCTTGGAGAGGCTTTCCAGTTCCTCATGATAGAGGAGATACATTTTTTTCGGTCCCACCCCGGGGAAGTCGAAGGTGGTGCCGAGGGAGATGGGGTCGGTTTCCTGCCAGGCGCCGTTTTCCCAGAAGCGGCCTTTGGCGGTGACTTCGCGGATGTTAATCTCGGGATTGAAGTTGGTGGCGAAGGGCAGGCCGTTGCTGCCGGCATTGCAGTCCACGATGTCGAGGGTGTCGATGCGGTCGAAGTGGTGTTTCGCGGCATGGGCGCAGAAGACATTGGTGACGCCGGGGTCGAAGCCGGAGCCGAGCAGGGCGGTGAGGCCGGCCTTCTGGAAACGTTCCTGGTAGGCCCACTGCCAGTGGTATTCAAATTTTGGGATGTCGCGGGGCTCGTAGTTGGCGGTGTCCACGTAGTCGACCCCGGCTTCGAGGCAGGCATCCATCAGGGTGAGGTCCTGGTAGGGCAGGGCGACGTTGATGAGGATGTCGGGTTTGAATTCCTTGAGCAGCTTCACGGTGGCCGGCACGTTGTCGGCATCCACGGCGGCGGTGCGGATGGCGATGCCTTTTTTGGCCATGATATCGGCGGCGATGGCGTCGCAGCGGGACTGGGTGCGGCTGGCGAGCATGACTTCGCCGAAGACGTCGGCGGAGAGTTGGGCGCATTTGTGGGCCACGACGCGTCCGACGCCGCCGGCACCGATGATGAGAGTCTTTTTCATAGGAGAAAGGAACGGGAAGCCGGAGCGGGAGCGCCGCCGGTGCGGGCTTTCTGCCACCGGGGCGGGGACAGTCAATGGAAAGCTGGCGAATCTTTAACCACGGCCGGGCCGCAAAGGGTCTTGAAGGCCGCCCGCCGCAGCACTAGGAAGAGTGCGATGAACAAACTCCTCGCGGAATTCCTGGGCACTTTTTTCTTTTGCGCGGTGGCGTTGCTTTCCGGCAATCCCCTCGCGGCGGCCGGCACTCTGGCGGTCACGGTCTATGCCCTTGGTTACGTTTCCGGAGGGCATTTCAATCCCGCGGTCAGCCTGGCCGTGTGGTTGCGCGGCCAGCTCGACAAGGGTGAAATGCTGCGTTTCTGGGGAGCGCAGACGGCGGGCGCGGTCACCGCCTTCCTGATCTACAAGCTGCTGGGGAATTCCCACGAGGTGATCCGCAAGCTGGAAACACCGGCCTTCCGGGCGCTGCTTGGCGAGACCGTCTTCACGTTCCTTGTCGCCTTCACTTTCCTGCACGTGCGGACGGCCCGCCAACAGCTGGGCAACGCCTACTTCGGGGCGGCCATCGGACTGGCCCACTACGCCGGCGCCAGCAGCATCGCCCGGCTTTCCGCGGGAGCATGCAATCCAGCGCTGGGCCTGGCCCTGGTCCTGGCGGGTCTGGTGCCCGGCTGGATGATCCTGATTTATCTGCTGGCCGGTTTGATCGGCGGCGGGGCGGCGTCCGTAATTTACCGGATGCTGAATCCGAACGACTGAACCTCCCGCCGGTCCCAACCCGGCAACACGCCCACTCCAACCCTTCTCCCGTCCGCCATGTCCTCACCCTCTTCCTACACCTGGAGCACCCGCTTCCTCACCCTGTTCGCCGCCTGCACCGCCCGTTTTAAGAAAGGCGATACCAACTTCCACGGCTACTACCCGCCGGACGACTTGGCCTTCCTCACCTCCATCGGCTACAAACCCCGCGAGTTTTTTGATTTTGTGGAAGACCACGTGAACTACGGCGACCCCACGCCGGAAACCTCCCTGCTGGTAGCAGCGGTGCGCCGGGACTATCTGAACGTCATCCAGCACGGCCAGTTGAGCTCCCGGGAAACCACTCCCGACCAACTGCCTCCCAAACCGCAGGAAGTCGACGGCATCCCGTGGCTGCCGCGCCTGATCGTCAAGGCCCGCCTCAAACTGCGCGGGGAGATGGACCCGGAGATCATGTATGGCTGCGGCGGCGACCGGCAGTTTTTCATCAAATACGATATCCATCCCGCCGACTTCCTCCGCACGGTCTGGGCCGCTGGAGACGATGATTTGAAGATCATCGACTATGTGAAAAAACACGCCTGATTTCCGGGCGGAGCGTCGATCCTGCCGGCGAATCATTTTAACAACCTGCGCCACGGAGGGCGCTCCCCAACGCCATGCAAAAACTTCCGCACTATCTCCGCCTTGCCGCGGGTCTCCTGCTGTTCAGTCCCTGGGCGGCCTGGGCAGATACGGCAACCAAACCAGCGAAGACTTCCGAAGCCACTCCCGCCGAAGCCGCGCTGGCAGTGGCCGCAGGCCCGGATTATGTCAGAATGGCGGAAGACGATAAGAGCAACCGGCTCGAAGTCAGCATCGCCACCTTCACCCTGCCCGATGGGCGCATCGTGGATCTTTTTGGCGTCGTCCATCTCGCCGATGAGGCCTATTACCAGGACGTCAACCAACGCCTCGGCACCTACGATGCAGTGCTCTTCGAACTGGTGGGTGACCCTGCGGCCCTGCAAAATCCGGCGGCCCCGGACCCCACGGTGCCGGCGCCCCGGCCGCATCCCCTGCGGGGCCTCCAGCAAGGAATCGGCAATGTCTTCAAGCTGTCGTTCCAGTTGGAACAGATCGACTACACCCGGCCCAACTTCGTGCATGCGGATGCCAGTGCCGAGGAGTTTTCCAAAATGCAGGCGGACCGCGGGGAGTCCATGATGAAGCTGCTGCTGAAGTCCTTCGAGCTCAGCAATGATCCGGCCTTCAAGGACAGGATCGGCGATGCCGGGGAGTTGGGCCTGGCGGATCTGGTGATGTTGTTCTACAGCCAAAAGAGCATGCTGCGCATCAAAGGAATCTTCGCCAAACTGCTTGCGGAAAGTGAGCAACTGATGGCGGGGGGACTGCTTGAGAAGGACAATGCCATCATCGACGGGCGCAATGATGTGGCTTTGAAAAAGCTGAACGAAGTCCTCGCGGATCCGGCCAAAAAACGCGTCGCCATCTTTTATGGGGCCGGCCACATGCCCTCCATGGAAGCGGCCCTCAACGAACGGCTGAAGGCGAAACGGACCGGTGAAACCTGGTTGGCCGCCTGGACCATGCCCCCGGCGGTGAAGCCGAAACCAAAACCCTGAATCCGGGAGTCATATCCAATGCCGTCGTATTCCCTTCCGGCCCTTTCCGGTATCCTGCTATTGGCCTTGGGTCCGGCTTCCGCCCAGGACGCAGCGCTTTCCGCTGCCTCCCTCTGGAATGTGCCGCAACTGCTGGCCACGCCACCTGCCGCGGAGACCGGTGCTCCTGAAGGCCTGACGAAACCGGTCTGGTATGCCGGTGAACCCTGGCAAGGGAAACCGACCCGGATTTTCGCGTGGCTGGGCGAACCCGCAGGCGGGGCGTCCTCCGGCAAACATCCGGCGGTGCTGCTGGTGCATGGCGGCGGAGGAAAGGCGTTTCAGGACTGGGCCCGGCACTGGGCGGAGCGGGGTTACGTGGCCCTGGCCATGGATACGGCCGGGCAGGGTCCCGACGGAAAGCGTCACGCCGAGGGTGGCCCCGGACAGGATGATGGCATCAAATTCAAGGATTTCACCGGTCATGAGGCGAAGGACATGTGGACCTATCATGCGGTGGCGGCGGTGCTGCGGGGGCACGCCCTGCTGGCCTCGCTGCCGCAGGTGGATGCGGCCCGCATCGGCGTCACGGGAATCAGCTGGGGTGGCTACCTGACTTGTCTCACGGCCGGATTGGATCCGGCATTAAAGGTGGCGGTGCCGGTTTATGGCTGCGGATTTTTGGGGGATAACAGCATCTGGCGCGACCGCTCCCTCGCCGCGCTTCCCCTGGAGGCCCGGGACCGCTGGCTTCAGCTGTTCGATCCCTCACAAGTTATCGGCAAGGCGGTTTGTCCCGTAATGCTGGTCAATGGCATGCACGATTTTGCCTATCCGCCGGACAGTCATGGCAAAACCGGGCGTCTGATCCCGGCGGGGCAGCGGCAATGGTCGTTGCGGGTGGACATGGCGCACGGGCACATTTGGAATTTTCCGGAGGTGGATGCCTTCATGGATCAGCACCTGAAACCAGGAAGCATTCCATTGGTGCGGCTCGGGGAAATCCGTCAGGAAGGCGAAGTTGTGACCGTGCCGGTCGGGCCGGGCACTCCGGCGGCGGGGGCGTCCCTGCATTTCACCACAGACACCGGGGCGTGGCAAAACCGCCGGTGGGAAACCCGCCCGGCCACCGTGACCGGATCGGCCCTGACCGTGGCCCTGCCGACGGATCGGCCGCTCGCTTTTTTTCTGGCCGCGACGGATGCCCGGGGGTTCACCACCAGTACGGATTGTCAGGAAGCCGGTGCCGGGGCGAATACCGCCACGGTGCCCCGTGACCGGTTGGAGCACGACTTTTACGATTGGAACCAACGGCATGAAGCCATCCTGGAAACGGGCCCGGCGCTGCAGCCGGAGATTGTATTCATAGGCGATTCCATCACGCACCTCTGGGGCGGCGTGTCGGACGATCCGAAAGGCAACCGGGGCAAGGAGGCGTGGGATCAGTTGTTGGCTGGCCGGCCGGCGCTGAATCTCGGTTTTGGCTGGGACCGCACCCAGAATGTGCTCTGGCGCATCGACCATGGGGAACTTGATGGATTGAAACCGGAACATCTGGTGGTGCTGATCGGCACCAACAATCTGGCGGGCACGCCCAATGCCCGGGAAAATACCCCGGCGGAAATCGCGGAAGGGATTGCTGCGGTGGTGTGGCGGGCCAAAGCCAAATGTCCGGGTGCCAAGGTCGTCCTCATGGCCGTCTTCCCGCGGGGCGCGACGCCGGATCAGCCGGTGCGCCGGAAGGTGGACGCGATCAATGCCCTGCTGCCGGCGGTCGCGAGGGAGACCGGCGCGGAGTTGCTGGATATCGGCGCCAAATTTTGCGGAGCAGACGGGACGATTTCTCAGGAAATCATGACTGACGCCCTGCATCCGGGTCCGCAGGGTTATGCGGTGTGGGCGGAGGCGCTGCGGCCCTTGCTGGCGAGGTAGCGGGGTTTTCAAACCTGTTTACGGTCCCTTGCACCGGCCTTTCCGGGCGGCATGATGCGGCATGAGCGAACCTTTGAAAATTCTCGTGACTGGCTGCCGTGGCCGGATGGGCGAAGCCGTGGCGCGTTGCGCCGGACTGGATGCGGAAGTGACGGTGTCCGGGAAAATTGATGCCGGAGACGATCTCCAAGCTGCTCTCAAGGGTTGCGATGCGGTAGTGGATTTCAGTCATCATACCTTCACCCGGGATCTGGTGACGGCGTGCCGGGATCAGGGTAAGTTGCTCGTGATCGGCACCACTGGACTGAGCGCGGAAACGGAAGCCTTTATCCGGGAAACCTCCAAGGCCCTTCCGATCGTTTTTGCCCCGAACTATTCGGTGGGCGTGAACACCTTGTTCTGGTTGACGCGCAAGGCCACGGAGATTCTCGGGGCTGGCTTCGATCTGGAAGTGGTGGAGATGCATCACAACAAAAAGATCGATTCTCCCAGTGGCACCGCGCGGCGTCTGGCGGAGATTCTTTGTGAGGTGGAGGACCTCTCCTACGACAAGGATGTGCGCCATGGCCGGTTCGGCAACGTGGGAGCCCGGACCAAACGGGAAGTGGGGATGCATGCAGTGCGCGGCGGCGACGTGGTGGGCGACCACACCGTGATCTATGCCGCCCAGGGCGAACGGGTGGAACTGACCCACAAGGCCAGCAGCCGCGATACCTTTGCCCAGGGGGCGATCCGTGCCGCCAAGTGGCTGCGGGGTCAAAAAGCTGGACTTTACGACATGCAGGACGTGCTGGGGTTGCGCTAGAAGCTCCTGAATCTGCTGCCCGCATGAATGCTTCTCCCGATGCTCCCGCCGGTCTGACGGCCTATGGAATCGCGCTCGGTTCCAACGTCGGGGACCGGCTCAGCCATCTCCATGCAGCGCTGGGGGCCTTGGTCGGACTGGGGGAGGTCACTGCCGTGTCGCCTGCCTATCAAACAGCGCCGGTGGATTGCCAGGCGGATGCTCCGGCATTTTTGAATGCGGTGGCGGAGTTGCAGAGTGCTCTGGAACCGGTGGCGCTGCTGGAAGCCTTGCGGGGCATTGAGCGCGGGCTGGGCCGGCCGGACCGCCGGCCGCAGCATTCGCCGCGGCCGATTGATCTGGATATTCTGTATGCCGGACCGCGGGTGGTGCAGGAGGATTCCCTGACCGTCCCGCATCCGCGGCTGCACCTGCGGCGCTTTGTGCTGGAGCCGCTGGCCGCGATCCGGCCCACGCTGATCCTGCCGGGGTTTTCCGTGAATGTCAGGACGTTGCTGGATCAATTGGTGAGTGATGAGCCGCCGCTGCTGCGCTACGCTGATCTGGCCGGAGCCGGGATGCCGGAAAATTTGGCAGGGAAGTGGGCGGCCTTGATGGCGTTGAAACCAGCGGGACGGCAGGTGGTTTGCCTGACGGCTGGTGATTATGCGACCGCCCGGTTGCTGGACGAGGGCGGAGTGGACCTGATTCTGGCTGGCGACAGTCTGGGGATGGTGTTGCTGGGTTATCAGGACACGGTGGATGTGACTTTGGCGGAAATGGTGCACCATACCCGGGCGGTGCGGCGCGGGGTGAAGCGGGCGCCGGTGCTGGGGGATTTGCCATTCCACACCTACTCGACCCCGGAGCAGGCGGTGGCCAGTGCGAGGGCGCTGGTGCAGGCCGGTGCCGATGGCGTGAAGCTGGAAGGCGGGGTCTCCATGCTGCCGCAGATCAAGGCGATCCTGGCGGCGGCGATTCCCGTGGTGGGGCACATCGGCATGCTTCCGCAAAGTGTCAGGGAGGAGGGCGGCTACAAAAAGAAGGGCAAAACCGAAGCGGATGCCGCCCGGTTGTTGGCTGATGCGGTGGCCCTGGATGAAGCCGGGGTGGTGGCCATGGTGTTGGAAGGGGTGGTGCCGGCGGTGGCAGCGGACATTTCCCGCGCGGTAAAGTGCCCCACGATTGGGATCGGAGCCGGCAAGGATTGTGACGGTCAGGTGCTGGTCACCGCTGATCTGGTGGGGGCCTTTCCCTGGTTCCGCCCGCCGTTTGCCCAAGTTAGAGGGGACGTGGCCGGGGTGATCCGGCAGGCGGTGGTGGAGTTTTCGGAAAGTGTCAGGGAGTAGGGCTCAAACTTCGAAGAAACAGGTGAATTCCTGACGGTTATACGTCAGGTGGGTCAGGGAAATCAGGGAGAGCTGCGCGGCGGAGGCATCGCGCAGGGTCAGGCGGATGGCGTCCTGCACGGCGGCCAGGTTGTCGGCGCCGGGCGTTTTCAGGGTGAAAACAATCAGCCCCCCGGGGCGCATGAACTGCGTCAGACGGATGACCTGGCGCAGGGCATGGCGGGGGTCGCCATTCATGTCGCAGAGCAGGGCATCGTAAACGGTGCCGGCCGGTGGATGGAAGGTGGCGACGTCGGCTTTGGTGAAGATCAGCCCGGGGTGGTTGTCGAGGCGGCGGTCGAGCGGGGCACGGTCGAGGGCGGTGACGCGGTAGGAGCGGTTCAACAGTTCCGAGGTCATGCCGCCAGGGCTGGCGCCGAGTTCCAGCCAGTGTGATCCCTCAGGCAGGGCGGGGCGGTGGAGCTTGAGATAATGCAGGGCCTCGGCGATTTTGGCTCCGGCGCGGCTGATGGTGCCGGCGGCGCCCTGACTGACAAATTTGGTGCCGCCGGGATGGAAGCCATTGCTCAGGCGCGGGGACTGGATTCCGGCAAAGAGCCCTTCCTTGCCCACGAGACAGAAGAGGGTGGGCCGTTCCGGGTCCTGCGCTTCGGCTGGGGCGGAGCCTGACAAACCTGGAAAAAGCTGCAGGGTGCGGCCCCGGAGATTGGAGGCGAGGCTTTTATAATAACGATCCGGTGCCCCGGCCTGGAGGGGTCCCATCTGGATGGCCTGGGGTTGGAGGGGGCCGAATTTTTTCAGGAGGGTCTGCGCCGCTTTTTCGATGAAATTCTCCATCTTCGGCGGATGGCAGGGCCAGCTGTGCTGGATTGGGAGATTCCAGCAGAGAAAAGGCGCGGCCGGGCTCTGCCGGATCGGGGCGGGATCGGCCAAGCGGATCAACTGGTATTCCGGGCCCAGCGGGGTGGAGGAGGCGGTGCCCAACTGGGAGCGGATTTCCGGGCTCCAGGGCGCGAAGACTTCGGGCAGGCGGATCAGCCAATTAGTCAGGGAAGGTTCCGCGGGGGAAGCAGTGGTCATGCGGGAGGTATCACGGACCACAGGGCGGGGAAATGAAAAAAGACAGGGCCCGTTGCCGGACCCTGTCTGGAGGAATGAGGCTGGATCTGATCAGGAGAGCTTCCACTCACCGCGGTAGGCATACTTCAGCCAGGCGGGGTCAGTGCCCGGGCCTTTGAAGTTCATGGCGGCCGGATCCCAACCGAAGCCGGTGCCCTGGTAATAACCGATGTTCATCAGGTTGCAGACCGTGGCGCTGCGGGCGCCGATGATTTCATGGGTGCAGGATTTTTGACGGCTGCGCACACTGGAAAGGAAATCCTGGAGGTGGTTCCCGTTTTTGGTGCGGTAGAGCATCACCTTGGGCTCCTTGAGCAGGGTGGCATCAAGTTTGGCGATTTCGCGATCAAGGGAAGTATTGCTGCCTTTTTCCCCGAAACTGGCCAGCGTCTGTCCCTTCACGATGACTTCGATCCTGCCGCGGTTGACCTTCACGGAGCCTTCGCTGCCGGTGATATCCACACCGTAGCCGCTGTTCTGGTGGGTGACGGTGACCCCATTGGCGTAAACCAGCTGGGCGCCTTCCTTGAGGCCTTTCTGGTTGCCGGGGATGCGGACTTCCACGGGGCCGCTTTCGTCCATGCCAAGCGCCCACTGGGCGATATCGAGGTGGTGCGCGCCCCAGTCGGTGACGTAACCGCCGCCATATTCCTTGAAGAGGCGCCAATCCGGGAAGTTGTCATGCACCCCGCGCGGGGAAAGCACCGAGCTGTAAGGACGGGAAGGAGCCGGTCCGAGCCAACGGTCCCAGTCGAGGCCGGGTTCGGCGGGTTGTTCCGGCAGGTCGCACGGTTTGCCGGGAACCCCGAATTGGCAGATCACGGATTTGACCTCACCGATGAAACCATTGCGCACCACTTCGCAGGCGGCTCGGAATTCCTTGCTGGAACGCTGCATGGAACCGGTTTGGAGAATCCGGTTATGACGTTTCACCCCATCCATCACCGCGACCGCTTCCTCCACGGAGTGCACGAGGGGTTTTTCACAGTAGACATCCTTGCCGGAGGCGAGGGCTGCGGTGGTGATGATGGCATGCCAATGATCCGGGGTGGCGATGCAGACGGCATCGATATCCTTGCGGGCCAGCACTTCACGGAAATCGTTGTAGGCATCGATCTTTTCGGTGCGGCCCTTGGAGGCATAAAAGTCGAGCACCGTCTTTTTGGCGTGTTCGCGGCGCGTGGTATCGACATCGCAGACCGCCATGACCTGGACTTCATCCATATTGCCCATGAACCCACGCATCAGGCCTCCGTTCTGTTTCCCGGTGCCGATGAAGGCCATGCGGATTTTGGCATTGGGGGACCCTTCGGCCGCCCACACGCGGGAGGGCAGGAGGAAGGGAGCGGCGGTGGCGGCGAGGCCGGACTTGAGGAAAGTGCGGCGGGCGGTGGTTCGGGTGTTGGGACTCATGGTTAGGAAATTCACGGCTGGCAGAATGCCCCGGGGGATGCGTCCATTTACGGTCAATTCTCCTATTCTTATCATACGCGATAAGCCGGCGGAGCGTCACGCCGCACCCTGGGTGCCGGAATCGGCCAGGAAGCGCGATCCGGTGGAATGACTGGGGCCGGTTTTGCCCGGGAGGGCAATAGGGTTGGTTCCCCGGAAACCGCGTGCATTTCCTATTCCGGGAGGGCAGGATGCCGCCCATGAGTCATCAGAGAAGCATCTGGAAGCGTTTGGGTGGAATGGCGGCGTGGGCGGGCCTGGCCTTGCTGCATGGCTGGGCGCTGCTGGCCTTGTATTTCTGGTTCAGTGGCCACCCCGGATTGGCTGCCGTCGTGGTGCTGGGGTATGGGGGCATTCTCGCTCTGATCTTCGCCAAGGCCCAGACCAAGGCCCACGGCGCGTGGGTGAGTTTGGTATTATGGCTGGCGGTGGCGGTCTGGTGGGCGCGGCGCGGTCCGGAGTCTGGATTGCACTACCCGCGGGAGACCGAACAGGCGGCAAAACTGACGGTGGAGGGGAATTTATTGACGGTTCATGGGATGCGGGATTTCCGCTACCGCAGCGCCACGGAATTTGACGCCCGCTGGTCCAGCCGGACCTTTGATCTCGATCAGCTGGAACACGTCGATTTTTTCTTCAACTATTGGGGAATCCCGGACGTGGCGCATGTGACCACGAGTTTCGTGTTCAAGGACGAGGCTCCCCTGGCGGTGAGTATTGAACTGCGGGCGGAGGCCCAGGAACCCAACACGCTGCTGCGGGGATTCTTCAAACAGTATGAGCTCTTTTATCTCTGGGCGGATGAAAGGGATATGATCCAGCGGCGCACCAGCCATCTCAACGAGGAGGTCTACCTTTTCCGCAGTAGTTTGTCACCGGAACAGGGCCGTCGGTTGCTGCTGGACATGGCGCAACGCTCCAATGCATTGGAGGAGGCGCCGGAGTTTTTCAATACCCTCACGGACAACTGTACCAATGTGATCGCCCAGCATGTGGACCAGGTCATGAGCCGGCACGAGCCCTGGTACCGGCGCCCGCTCCGGACGGGAAAGTATGAGCGGCGGGGATATGACGATGGTTGGCTGATGCATACGCTGCCATGGGAACAGCACCGGGCGGCGGCCCTGATCAATGACCGGGCCAGACAGGCCGGGGACGGCCCCGGGTTTTACCGACAGATCCGCACCCATCTGCCTGCTTCGGCCACACCCCCTTTGGAACAGTATCCGGAGAAATGATCAGGACCCGATTTTCGGTGCCACTAAGGGGGAGAGGCAGTCAATTATCAGCCATCCCCTCAGAAAATTTAGCCGAAGAGGTTGAGGATGGGGGATGTTTGAGAAAAAAATTGCAATTTACAATAATAAGCATAATTTAAAGAAATATCAGCCTCCGAAAATGAACGCCACTCTTGAAAATCCAGTTTTGGCGGCATCAGTGCCCACCCCGGGAAAGCGGAAAACCGCGAAGATCCTCATCGTTGATGATGAGCCTCCGGTGCGGCGGTTCATTGAGTCGACCCTTCGCGCGGTTGGTTATGAGCAGATTATTTTTGGCACCAGTGGCAGTGCCGTGCCCTCCCTTGCTTTCAACGAACGTCCGGATCTGATCATCATGGATGTCATGATGCCGGGTGGAAATGGTCTGAAGGCGCTGCGGATCCTGCGCCATGCCAAGGACACCGCCGCCATCCCGGTGATCATTACCAGTGGATTCAATGTCCGTACCCTCGAGGCAGAAAGCCCGGAACGGACGGAATATGTGCTGGCGAAGCCATTCTCAGCCCCGCAGTTGCTGCAGCAGGTCGCGGCCATTCTGGACGCCTGATCCGGAGCGCCGCAAAACTGCCGGCGGGGATCTCCTGGGGCAGGGTGCCTGATGGGTGGTGTCAGTCAGGACCACTGATCCGGCTGGCGGATGCGGTTTTTCTAATCCAGTTCGAAGATTTTCAGTTCCTTCGGGATCTCATCGGCATCGTCGGCAGCCGGTGGTTTGGGTGGATCAGGAGTGACCGGTGGTTTGGGTGCTTCTTGCGGTTTCAGGTGCAGTTCAGCCTCCTTGGCGGCTGCGGCAGCCCCGATCCGCGCGGTTTCCTGGTCGGCTGCCATTTCCTTGTCTTCCTTGCTGTTGGCCGGCCAATCGCACTTGGGGACGCCGGGTGACTTCCATTCGCTGATCATGACGCCGTGACGGTAGAAGCGCATCCACACCCCGCGCAGGCGGTCCCGGGTGGTTTTTCCCACATAAAAAGTCCAGCCATCGACAGGGGTCAGTTTCTCGCAGTTCAGCTTCCGCGTCATGAGGCTATGGGACGCATTGTACTGCATGCGGGGCAGGACCGAGGTGCCCGTGTGATAGCTCACCTTCAGTTTGGTGTTCCCGTTTTCATCCACCCGGTCTTCCAGAAAAATCCGGTAGGCGACCTTCACCCCTTCCATTGTGTTTTGACTGCGATTGCCGATTTTCACCTCATATCCCCGCGGAGTGACCTCGTATTTATAATAGGAATACTTTTGGCGCAGGGATTCACCGGTTTTTTCGACTTCCTCGCAGGTGAAATTGTAATCCAAGGCCTTCGGATCCCAAACCATCCATTGCAGCAGCCAGGTCTGATCCTCCGCACTGAAGTTTTTCAGGGGCACGGGCACCTGCTGTTTGTTCTCCATCCGGAGAATCACGTTCATCCCGCGCACCACCACCGGCTCGGCCTTGAGAATCTGCCCTTTGTTGTTCTTGAACTCCCGTACTTCCGCCTGGAGCAGGGAAGTGAAGGCGGAGAGGATGCAGGCGCAGTGGAGCAGTTTCATGGGATCGGATGGGCCGCATGGAGCTATGCAGACCCGCTATCATACGGGCCTCTCCAAGGATATCCAACGATTTCTATCCCGGTCTGCCCTGCCATATCGGCGGGAGGCTGCGCCCTGCCGCGGGCCCGTCAGGCCACGCCCCGCTTCACCCGTTTCAGGCGGCTGCTGTGCAGTTCCGAGGCTGTTCCCGGATCACTGATCGGCCCCACCAGACTGTGGACGAGTCCATCCTTCACGTCATAGACCCAGCCATGGATGGAAAGGGCCTGACCGCTCTGCCAGGCTGCCTGGACCACGGTGGTGCGGCACACATTGACCACCTGCTCCAGCACATTCAGTTCACAAAGCCGCGCCACCTGCCGGCTCTCGGTATCCAGCGCCTCGATTTCCTCCCGGTGCAGATGGAAGACATCCTGGACATGGCGCAGCCAGTTATCGATCAGGCCGAACGACTGATTCCGCAGCGCGGCAATGATCCCGCCGCAGTTGTAGTGGCCGGTCACGATGATGTGTTTCACCTTGAGCACATCCACCGCATACTGCATCACGGAGAGACAATTCAGATCCGAGTGCACCACCAGATTCGCCACGTTGCGGTGTACAAAAAGTTCGCCCGGCATCATGCCGGCAATCTCATTGGCGGGCACCCGGCTGTCGGCACAGCCGATCCACAAATACTCCGGCGCCTGCTGGCGCGCGAGGCGTCCGAAAAAGTCCGGATCTCCGGCCACCATCCGTGCCGCCCAGATCCGGTTTTTTTGAATCAGTTCATTGATGTCGCTCATGGCTGGAAAAACTAACGGATGATCCCCCGTGGGCTGGACTGGATGAAACCCACCAGGTGGGCGAGCGCCGGGCTTTCCGGGACCAGCGGCACCAGTTCCTCGAGGGCGGCCGCCAGACTCTGGTCGCGCATGAAAAGGGATTTGTAAGCTTCCTTGAGGGGACGGATGGCGGCTTCCTCATAACCATGGCGCTGGAGCCCGATCACGTTGACGCCCCGCACTGCCGCCGGATTCCCGTCCACGATCATGAAGGGCGGCACATCCTGCACGATTTTGGAGCAGCCGCCGGTAATGGCGTGCTGTCCCAGCCGGCAGAACTGGTGGACCGCCGTCAGGCCACCCAGAATCACGTGATCTTCCACCACCACATGCCCGGCGAGGGTGCCGTTGTTGGAAAAGATCACATGGTTTCCCACCAGACAATCATGCGCGATGTGCACGTAGGCCAGGAAGAGATTGTGGTGGCCGATCACGGTCGTGGCCCCTGGCAGGGTCCCCCGGTTCACGGTGGTATATTCGCGGAAAACATTGTCATCCCCAATTTCCAGAAAGGTGGGCTCCCCGGTGTATTTGAGGTCCTGGGTGACGCCGCCGATGCAGGCACCGGGGAAGAAGGTATTCCGTGCGCCGATCACCGACGGCCCCGTCAGGGTGACGTGATTGTGCAGCACACAACCCTCGCCCAGATGGACGCCTTCGCCGATCACGCAATACGGGCCGACGGCAACGCCGGCGGCGAGCTCCGCCTTGGGATGGATGATGGCTGTAGAGTGGATCATGTGGCCTAACGCTCCAACAGGCTGAACATCAGCTCTCCTTCGCTGACGGTTTCGTGGTTCACCACACAACGGGCGCGGGCCACGCCGATGCTGCGTTTCACCTTCAGAATTTCGGCTTCGATGAACAGGGTGTCGCCCGGCATCACCGGCTTGCGGAATTTCACGTCGTTGGCGCTCATGAAATAGCCGATCTTCCCCTGATTCTCCGGACGGCGCAGCATCAGAATGCTGGCCACCTGGGCCATGGCCTCCACCTGCAGAACCCCCGGCATGACGGGATGACCCGGAAAATGGCCCTGGAAGAAGGGTTCGTTGATGGTGACGCACTTCACGCCGGTGCATTTGTTTTCGCCTTCGAAGCGCACGATGCGGTCCACCATGAGGAAGGGGTAACGATGCGGCAGAATATGCATCACCTCGTTGATGTCCATCACGGCCTCCCCGCTCGGAATGCTGACCGGCGGCACCATGCTGAGCATGCGGCTGTAATCCTGCTTGAGCCGCTTGGCCATTTCCGTGTTGGGCCCATGGCCGGGTTTCACCGCGATGACATGTCCCATGATGCGTTTTCCGCACAACATCAGGTCCCCGATCAGATCCAGAATCTTGTGACGGACGAACTCATCCTTGAACCGCAGCGGCTCCTTGCTCATGACGCTTTCGTCCCGGATCACGATCGCGTTTTCCAGACTGCCTCCTTTGATCAGGCCTTTGTCGAGCAGGCCCTTTACGTCCTCGTAAAAGACAAACGTCCGCGCCGGGGCGATCTCCTTTTCGTAAATCTCCGGGGTGATCTCCGTGCTGTAATATTGGGTCAGCCGCCCATCCGGCCCCACCTGGGTGCAGGAAATCCGGAACTTTTTGTCGGGCACTACAATCAGAATGCTGCCGCTTTTGGTCTCGATCGAAATCGGCTCGCGCACTTCATACACCCCGCGTGGAGCATCCTGCGCGACTATCCCCGCCTTTTTGATGCACTCCACGTAGGCGCGTGCCGAACCATCCCCGATCGGCGGTTCATTGGCATCCATTTCGATCAGGGCATTGTCCACCCCCATCCCGGCCAGAGCACTGATGACGTGCTCCACCGTATGCACTTTTACGCTGCCTTCGGCCAAGGTCGTGGCCCGCTCCACCATTTGCACCTTGTCCACACTGGCGGGGATGAAGGGCTGGTCTTCCAGATCCATCCGGCGGAATTTGATGCCATGACCGACCGGCGCCGGTGCCATGGTGAGAGTGACGGCTTCCCCGGTGTGCAGGGAGGTGCCGGTGAGCGTGGCGGGCTTGGCCAGCGTGTGCTGATATTCCATGATAAAAGTGAAAGGACGGGGAAAAGGAGTAAAACCCAGCCTAGACAGCGCATCTGGAGGGTCAAGCCGCGATTGCCCGCGGAAAACTTCCGTCGAAGCACCAAGGTCCATCATTGCCTATGCTTTTTTCCGCGGAGGCAGCAACCGGGGGTTCCGCTGGACTGCAGAATGGTTCATTCCCCTCCCGGATGCCTGTCACCGGCCGCGGACTGCTTGCCTCAGACGCGCAGCCACCTGAATCGAGAGCGCCTTGTTGGACCACTTGGAGGGCACTGTCGCCAACTGAGTGGGGCCTGTCGAAAAGTCGCCCTGCACCAGCACCGGCCGCGGTTCCCTGTTCCTGGCGTCCCCGGCTTCCGTGATCGCCCAATGCAGATCGGCCAGCACCACCCCTTCTCCCAAGTGGGCATCGCAGCGGATCTCGACCTGCAAAGGCATCGGCTGGCCTGCGGCATCGTAACCGGGGGAATAAAGCGCGATGCGGTTTTGCCCCTCCGGTTTTTCCTTCAAGTCGATCTCGGCGATATGCCGGCCGCCGCCCACCACCTTCAAATGAAAGTCGAATTCCACTGGCCCCGCCCGCTGGCCAGCGGCCGGCTTGGGCAGGGCCGTGTGGCGGCGCGGCACCGACTGCTTGCCGGTAGCCACCCGGGGACGGCTTCGCCCCGACGGTTCCGCTGGCGTGCGGCGCAGGAGTTGTCCCGCTGACGCCTGCGCTTCGAGTTGATCAGGCGCGAGCGGCGTGATCAACAGGTCATCGAATGCGCAGTCTCCCTGCTCCTGGCCAAACAGCCAGCATTCGAATCGATCCGGTTCGACCCGGCCACTGCGCTGCAGCCCCGTGAGCCCCTCCACGCCATCCACCTTGAGGGACCAGGTTCCAGCCTCCCAATGGTGCTCGATATTCAGGCGGTGCCATTGCGAGGCGGCGCCCTGCTCATTGAGCTCAATCATCTGCCCGGTGGATAACCAGGAGCCGGTATCCGCGGTGATTTGGTGAAAGGCATGGAACTCCGCCGAGGCTTCATCAGGCCTGCGGAACAATCCGATGACCGCGCCATCAAAGTCCATGAATTCCTCTCCGTTTTGCGGAGAGGTTGCCTGCGGCCGGACCCAGACCTCGCCATGAGAGCGGTGATCGCCGGCCAGCCGTTTGCCCGTCAGGAGAACCGCGCTGTGGGGCTCATGCTGGTCCAGCACAAGGTGTTGGGTGGAGCCCGGCGTGGTTGGAGTGGCCGCGATCCGGGCAGCGCCCTGAACCATGTTCAGGCCCTCCGGATTTCCGGCCAGGCTGCCCTGCTCAAAGCGCGGCGCCTCAAAATTATAAAAATGATAGGGGATTTCGTCCTCATCCGCACTGTGGACCGGCGTAATGATCAGCAGCAGGACCAGGCAGTGGAATGACAGCGCCTTCATGATAAAGCCAGTGTGCGGCGGATCACCCCGGAATGTCAATCAGCCAGTCTGCGGTGGAGCTTCCTCAAGGGGCCCATCCCGGCGTGAATGAAAACAGGGGCTTGTCATCCCGGCCCCAGCTGCTTCAGAAAAAAGTGGAATATCCGTTGCGGAGCCCGGTTTCGTTTCGTAATTTCTGTTGAAACCGAACTCCGCGAAATGACCACCCTTAGCCCCGTTACCCAAAAATTTGTCCTCCATTGGGGCGAAATGGGGGCGCGTTGGGGGATCAACCGGACCATGGCGCAAATCCATGCGCTGCTCTTCGTTTCGGAAAAACCCCTGCACGCGGAGGAAATCTGCGAGGTGCTCGGAGTGGCCCGCTCGAATGTAAGCACCAGTCTGCGGGAACTCCAAAACTGGCAGGTCGTCAAGATTACCCATGTGATGGGTGACCGCCGGGATCACTTCGAGACCATCAAGGATGTGTTCGAAATGTTCCGCACCATCGCGGTGGAGCGCAAGAAGCGGGAATTGGATCCGACGATCGGTGCCTTGAAGGAATGCATCGCTGAGGCTGATCCGGGGAGCAAGGAGGACGTCTATGCCCGTCAGCGCTTGAAGGATCTCGAAGCCTTTTTCGAAATGACGAACGGGTGGTTCGATAAAGTCAGCAAGATGCCGTCGGGCCGCCTGCGCAAGGCAATGAAGCTGGGAGATAAAGTGTTCAGCCTGCTCGGCCTGACCGGGGATTGAGTGGCCTTTTTTGCATTAAACTTTCGTTTATGACTGAAATTTCCGAAACATCGAATCCCGCCCTAAAGGCGGTGCTATACGATGACGCCTGCGGCATGTGCCTGCGGACGGTGGCCCGCCTGCGGCCACTCCTCGAACCACGCGGATTCCGCTTCGATCCGTTTCCGGACGGCGTGGAAAAAATCGAAATGAAACTGCGGTTGGCGGACGGGCGCGTGATCGGCGGAGCGGATGCCGTGGTGGCGATGGCCCGTGCGGTCTGGTGGCTGCGGCCCTTCACTTTCCTCACCCGGCTTCCCGGAGCCATGCCGCTGCTGCGGCGGGGATATCGGAAAGTGGCGGCCAACCGCCATTGCATCAGCGGGGCCTGCGGCTGGACCCCTCCTATCCAAAACCGCCGGACGGCTCCGGTCTGAATTTCCCCCCAATCTTTTCAATTTTATGGATACGACTTTTGCTCCCAAAGTGATTCTGGCCGGAGGTACCGGCTTTCTGGGCCGCCGGTTGCAACGGATCTATGCGGCGGCGGGCTACGAGGTGGTGGTATTGACCCGCCAGCCGGAAAAGGTGGCCGCTCCCGCCCGGGGCGTGGCTTGGGACCCAGCACGTTTTACGGAATGGACCAAGGAATTGGAAGGCGCCGCCGCGGTGGTGAATTTGGCAGGGAAAAATGTGGATTGCCGCTACACCAAGGCCAGCCGGACGGAAATCCTGAAATCGAGGATCAACAGTGTCCGGGCGCTGGCCGAAGCGGTGCGGCGCTGCACCGTCCCGCCGGCAGTGTGGGTCCAGGCGGGATCCTTGGCGGTGTATGGTGATGCCGGGCCGCTCTGGTGTGATGAGACTGCTCCGGCCGGGGAAGGATTTGCTCCGGAGGTTTGCCAAAAATGGGAAACCGCTTTTTTCAAAGCCCCTTTGCCGCCGGTGCGCCGGGTCATGTTGAGAATTGGCTTTGTGTTGGGAAATGAGGGCGGTGCCTTGCCGGTGCTGGCCCGCCTCGCCAAGTGGTTTGCCGGCGCCCCCGCCGGGAATGGCCGGCAATGGGTGAGTTGGATTCATGCCCACGACATGGACCGGATTTTCCTGCGTTGTGTGCAGGACCCCGCCATGATTGGCACCTTCAACGCCTGCACCGCCGGCGCCGTGACCAATGCGGAATTGATGGCGGAACTCCGGACGATCTATCGCCGGCCCTGGATGCCCGGACTGCCTGCTTGGATGGTCAAGGCCGCCGCCTGGTTGATGGATTCCGATGGTTCGCTCGCCCTCACCGGACGACGGGGATTGCCGGGTCGATTGATGGAAGCCGGATTCCGCTTTGATTACCCGGCCCTGGGGCCGGCTTTGGATGAATTATTGCTCGGGCCGCGCCTGCCGGTGACGGTGCCTGACCGGATGGCGGCCGTGCCGGCCCGCTGAGCCGCGGTCCACCGGCCACCGGCGCTGACCGCTTGCCTGCGGTCTGTCCTTCCGTGATCATCCCCGATGCGCCCCCGAACACTTTTTCTAGGCACCGGAGACATCGCGGTGCCTGCTCTGGCCAGCCTGCTGGACTACCCTGAGGTCCACGTGGTGGGACTGGTCTGCCAACCCGACAAACCCGTGGGCCGGAAACAGATCCTGACACCTCCTGCCACCAAAGTTCTGGCGTTGGAGCATGGGATTCCTGTCTTCCAGCCGGATCGTTTGCGGCAGCAGGTGGATTTGATCGCTGGATTGAAGCCGGACCTCATCATCGTGATGGCTTACGGACAGATCATCCCGCAGTCGGTGTTGGACCTGCCCCGGCTCGGCTGCTGGAACCTGCATGCCTCCCTGTTGCCAAGGCACCGGGGAGCGGCGCCGATCCAGGCTGCCATCCTGGCCGGTGATGCGGAATCGGGGATCACCGTGATGGCTGTCGAGGCGGGACTGGATAGTGGCCCCATGCTTCTGCACGAGCGCACGCCCCTGGCCCCTCATGAAACCGGGCAAACCCTGCACGACCGTCTCGCCCAGCTGGCTCCGGTGGCGTTGCGGAAGGCCTTGCCGATGATTTTGTCAGGAAATCCACCGGTCACCCCACAGGATCCCGCTGCCGTCACGCATGTCGGCAAGCTGGACCGTTCGCATGGCGTGCTCGACTGGGCCCAACCGGCCGCCGCCCTCGCCCGGCGCATCCGGGCTTTCGATCCGTGGCCGGGCACCAGCAGCACTTTGCCCGATGGGACCGTGGTCAAACTTTTCCCTCCTGTTACTGTGGCGGAGGTTCCCACCGGCTGTCCGTTACCGGGCACATTGTTGCAGGCCGGGCCGGGTGAATTGCTATTTGCCACCGGGCAGGGCACTTTGGCTGTTTCTGAAATCCAACTGCCCGGCGCCCGCCGCATGACGGTGCGCGATCACTTGGCGGGACATCTCCGGTTGGTCGGAGAACAGTGGGGAGCGGCGTCCCAGTTGCCGGAAAATCCTGCGCCATCGGCCCCATGACTTCCGCTGACAAACAAGCCATCACCATCCGGGTGATCGCGGCCCTGCGCGCCGAACTGGACGGTTTTACCCGGGCCGCCAAAGCCGCCCAGGCGGCCGCCACCGATCCCGACAGCAAGGCCGAGAATAAATACGACACCCGGAATCTGGAGGCGTCCTATCTGGCCCGCGGGGTCGCTTTCCGGCTCGTCGAGACGGAAACCGCGCTGGCGGAATGGGAGGCCATGCCTCCTCAGGATTTCAGTGACATGCGTCCGGCCGGGGTGGGCGCTCTGGTGGTGCTGGAAAACCAGCACGGACCGGCGGGCTACTTCATCGGCCCGGGTGGCGGAGGCATTTCCGTGGAGCATGAGGACCTGGAGATCACCGTGATCACCGCCGCCTCGCCACTGGGCCGGCAGCTGATCAAACGTCAGGAAGGCAACATCTTCCTGATGGAAAGCGGGGACCGGCGCCTTGAAACTGTCATCCTTTCCGTCTGCTAGAATTCACTGCCATGTCCCTCCCGCCTGTTGACGTTTTTGCGGTCCGTGGAGCCGCCATCGGGCCCTTCATCCCGGATGCCGCCCGCCTGCGCATCGCCGTCTTCCGGGAATGGCCCTATCTTTATGAAGGGGACGACATTTACGAGCGGGAATACCTCCGGACCTATCGTGATAATCCCGACAGCCTTTTTGTGGTCGCCAGAGCCGCCGGCGAAGTGATCGGCCTCTCCACCGGGATTCCCCTCGAAGCGGAAACGGAGGAGGTGAAGGCCCCGTTTTTGGCGGCAGGAATCGACCCTGCCACCGTCTTCTATTTCGGCGAAAGTGTGCTCCTGCCCGACTGGCGGGGGCGCGGTCTGGGGGTGAAGTTTTTCGAGGAACGCCAACGTTATGCCCGCAGTCTCTCCGGCATCCGGTACGCGGCTTTCTGCGCGGTGGACCGCTTGGCGGACCATCCTGCCCGCCCGGCGGATTACGTGCCACTCGATTCGTTTTGGGCAAAACGGGGGTTTGCCAAAACGGCGCTGCGGACCGGATTCACGTGGAAGGAAATCGGGGAGGTTGAAGCATCGCCGAAGCAATTGACCTTCTGGATGAAGGCCCTACTCTAAATCTATCGGAATGCTTAAGCTCATCGCGCAGCCTCAAGTCATTGTCCTGGCCGGTCTGGGCAGCATTGCCTGTTGCATGGCGGCCTTGGTTTTCAAGGAAGGCTATCGACGGGGCCCGATAGGGATTGCGGTGCTTTGTATTTTTGTCAGTGCCATTTTGCCGCTGTTGGTTTTTTTGAGACCTGGGGACACTCCCATCATTTGGCTATTGAGCCTGATCAGCGGATGCATGGCTTTGGCGACGATGTTTTTGGTGCCACTCCTTACTATTGCAGGCTTGTCAGATGGTTCCTGCTTCTGGAAGATCAGGCTCTGGCATGCCGCTTTCGTAGTATCAGCCTGGATCCTCGGATGCGGATCGACTTTTCTTGGGTTTGGATTTGGACTCCATTAGGAAGGACAGCAATCCGGTCCAAGTTTCGTCATAATCCGCTGATTATTCCAATCAACGACCGTCGGAGTCCGGCCACCGCGTTGCTGTCGGTGTAGTGGTTCACCATCAGGGCGAAGCAAAACACTTCACCTCCCGCTGAAGTGATATAACCGGTATAGGACCGGATGCTGGACATGGCACCGCCCTTGCTGCGCACTGGACCATCAGACAGTAGGGAGCCCTGCCAGGCGGCGCCGTGCGGGCCTTGCGCGGCGAGGAACTGCAGCCGGGCCAGATCCAGCGGCCGGATGTGATCGGCCCGTGCGAGGCCGCAGCCGTCCTCCATCCGCAGTCCGATGAAATCGAGGCCCTGTGCTTTCCAGTGCTCCCGGATCACCTGGTCAGGAGCCTGCCCCGCCAGCAGGCCCATTTTGCTGAAGAGGCATTCGGTTTCGTGATTGTCCGAGGTGGCGTGGATGCTGGTGATTAGTTGCAGTAGGGGAGGCGACTGGTGCTCCAGCAGTTCACCGCTGCAAGGCAGAGGGTCCTCCTCCAGTGAGGTGAGGCCAGAAGCGGGACCCTCTACCGTGATGCCCGCGGCCTGCAGGGCCTGCCGGAAGTGGTAGGCAGCAAAAAGCTCTGGGTCCGGAACCGCGCCGGTGATGACGGTTTCCGCTGCGGCCGGCACCGTGCCCCGCATCGTGATGTGTCCGGTTTTTTCTCCGCCGTAAACCACGACATTGTCAGGGGAACCTGCCGGGCCCGTGGTGACTTCACTGATCATGATGACCGCAGGCACCTCCGGCAGGATGCTGGAAACCAGTGCGGCTTCCCCCTCTGCCTCCGCCCCTCGGAAAGTGACCGTGAAACGGTTATGCTCCAGATTCAGCCCGCTGACCGCACTGCCATAGCCATTTCCAATATCGCCCCAGTTCCAGAAGTCATCGAAAAGGGACCCATGGAAAAAGCGGCCGTCCCCCACGATCCTGCCCGTCACTTCCTTCAGGCCCTGGTCCTTCAAGGCCACGGCCCATTCTGTCAAATCTGCCAATCCCAACAGGGGGTCCGCCTCACCGATGATCAGGATATCGCCATCCAGCACCCCATTCACGACCGGCGCGGTGCTCCGCAGCCGCGTCGTAAAGCGGAAGTCCGGCCCCAACCGTTGCAGGGCCGTCGCGGTGGTCACCGTCTTCAGAGTGGAAGCCGGAATGAAAGCCGTCTCCGCATTCAGATCCACCACCACCGTGCCTGCGCCATCGATCAAACAAAACCCCAGTGCCGATCCCCGCAGCCCGGGCGCCCGGGCCGCCTCATTTAATGCGGTCTGCACCGGCGCATAGCGCGAAACCGGTTTCGGGGGCGCTGCCATGACAGGTTCCTCCCGCTGCGGGACCCTGCCGGTTTGGCCGGTTCCTCTGGGAAACAGCAGGCTCGCCAGCAAGGCGATAGTGAGGGCAGCGATCAGGACGTTTTTCACAAAGGGGGGCGGGTGGGAAAGCGAGGCTAAGCCTCCTTCCCTCCTCCGGCAAGCACCAGGCATAACCGCGGGACTGCCTCCAAGGCATAACTGGAGCTGCCCCTGCGTGACGGAATCGCCACAGAGTTTCCAGCCGATTTGCGCTGGAGCATCCGCTGATCAGGTGTCCGTTCATCTGATGAGCCTGATTCCTCCGTCTCCCGCCTCACCCTTGCCGAAAAGCTGGGAAATTCCTGACGCGATCCGCAACCGGCTGGGCCGCGAGGCAGGCCCACAGCGGGCGATGTTGGAGGAGGGTCATCTGCTGGTGATCGCGCACCGGATGCCGGGGCCGGACGAGCGGGAGCGGGTGCCGGTCTTTTTTCTCCGGTCGCCTCAGGGTGCCTGGCGAGGGAGTGACAGCAAGGCCCAGGGGCCGACCGCCCTGCAGGAATTCCTGACGGCTTACGAGTCGCGGATTCATGAGTTGGAGGACGCCGAGGACAAGGCCCACACCGCGACCGAATATCATAATCTCCTGGAAGCGGCGGCTCCGGTGTTGCGGGCCTCGCGGGGATTGCACCGGGCCTTCCAACAGGCCCGGGAAATGGTGAAGGAGGACCGCGACCTGATCAACTTCCGTGACAAAGCGGCGGGCATTGAGCGCAGCGCGGAACTCCTGATGCAGGACGCGCAGTTCGGTCTGAACTACACCGCCGCCCGCCAATCCGAAGCCCAGGCGGTGAGCGCGGCCCAGATGGCGGCCAGTGCCCACCGGCTGAATATTCTGGCCGCTTTGTTCCTGCCGCTCACCGCCCTGTGCAGCGTCTTCGGCATGGACATCCACAGTGGGTTGGAAAACCGGACCGGTTATTTCTGGATCATCGTCGGAGCAGGGATTGTCCTTGGTCTCATCGTTTCCAGTCTGGTGGCCCGGCGGCACCGCTCCTGAAGAATCGCCAGTCTGTGGCGGGGAAAGGAACTCCGATGGCGCAGTGGATGAAAATGGCACATGAATCCTGCTGCCCTTTGAGGCGGATTTATTTTTACCCGACAGGATATCGCCCTCCCGATGATCGAAAACCCACTGCTCCGCCGTCTGCCCGCCCCCTCTGATTCAGCCGGGGCGGATCTGTTGGACCGGTTTCTGGATTATGTGGCGGAGCGGAAACTGGAACTCTATCCGGCCCAGGAGGAGGCGATTCTGGAATTGTTCGATGACAAGAACGTGATCCTGAATACGCCCACGGGTTCCGGAAAATCGCTGGTGGCCACGGCGCTGCATTTCAAGTCCATGGCGCAGGGGAAGCGTTCCGTTTACACGTGTCCGATCAAAGCGCTCGTGAATGAAAAATTCCTCGCTCTTTGCCGGGATTTCGGACCGGAAAATGTGGGTTTGGCCACCGGCGATGCCACGGTGAACCGCGATGCCCCGATCCTTTGCTGCACCGCGGAAATCCTGGCCAACTATGCCCTGAGTCAGGGCGCGGAGGCACCGTTCCGCGACGTGATCATGGACGAGTTCCATTATTACTCGGATGCCTCGCGCGGCGTGGCGTGGCAGGTGCCGCTGCTGACGATGGCTCGTTCCCGCTTCCTGCTCATGTCCGCCACTCTGGGGGCCACCGGATTTTTTGAAAAGGAAATGACCCGCCTGACCGGGGCGGCTTCCACCGTGATTTCCTCCACGGTCAGGCCCGTGCCCCTGGAGTTCCGTTATATCGAAGATGAAAGTCTGGATGCCGTGGTGCAGGAACTGGTGGAGTCAAAACAAACGCCGGTTTACATCGTGCACTTCACGCAAAACGACGTGGCCGAGACTGCGCAGACCCTGCTGTGCGTCAACTACTGCACCGCCGCGGAGAAAGCGGCGATTGCCGAAGCGATTGTGGACGTGCCTTTCAACAGTCCCTACGGCAAGGAAGTGAAACGCTGTCTGAGGCATGGAATCGGACTGCACCATGCCGGACTGCTGCCCCGTTACCGCGTGCTGATGGAGCAACTGGCCCAGCGCGGACTTCTCAAGATCATCTGCGGCACGGACACCCTCGGGGTCGGGATCAATGTGCCGATCCGCACCGTTCTGCTGACTCGCCTGACTAAATTCGGCGGGGTCAAAACCGGCACCCTCAGCGCCCGGGATTTCCATCAGATCACCGGACGCGCCGGGCGGAAGGGGTTTGATGATATTGGTTATGTCATTGCGATGGCTCCCGGGCACATGATCGACAATGCCAAGCAGGAAGCCAAGGCGTCGGGCGATCCCAAGAAGTTGAAAAAGCTGGTGAAACGCCAGCCGCCTCCCGGATTTGTGGGGTGGAATGAGGAGACCTTCAAAAAACTCCAGGCCGCCCCTCCCGAGGCCCTCGGTTCAAAATTCCAGGTGACCCACGGCATGCTGCTCCAAGTGCTCAGCCAGCCGGGCGATGGCTGCCGCGCCATGCAGCGGTTGATTGCCGACAGCCATGAAACGGCCAGCGCCAAAAAGCAGCACCGCAAGCGCGCTTGGCAGTTATTCCGTTCCCTGGTGGAGCGGAAGATCATCCAGATCATCCCGCCCGAATTCCGCGGTGCGGGTCCGAAACTGCGGCTGGGAATCGACCTCCAGGAGGATTTTTCCCTGAACCACGCCCTGTCCCTCTGGCTGCTGGATACCCTGGCTTTGCTGGATCAGAGTAGTCCGCTCTATCCCTTGGAGGTGATGTCGCTGGTGGAAGCCATTGTGGAGAATCCGGAAATCATCCTGCGCCGCCAGCTGGATAAACTGAAGACTGAAAAGATGGGCGAAATGAAAGCCGCCGGCGTGGAATACGACGAACGGATCGCGGAACTGGAGAAGCTGGAATATCCGAAACCCGGACGCGATTTCATCTACGACACTTTCAATGCCTTCGCCGCCGCCCATCCCTGGGTCGGGAAGGATAACATCCAGCCCAAAAGCATCGTCCGCGAGATGTATGAGGACTACGAGAGCTTTGCCGGCTATATCCAGCGCTATGACCTGCATCGTCAGGAAGGCGTCCTGCTGCGGCATATCTCCAGCATCTACAAGGTTCTCGCGCAGACCGTGCCCCCCGCCTTCAAAAACGAAGCGGTTCAGGAAATGGAGGATTGGCTGGCCGGGGTGCTGCGCGGCACGGACTCCAGTCTGCTGGATGAATGGGAGCGCCTCCGTGATCCCAACTACCGTCCTGCGGAAGCTGCTGCCGATGCCAGCCTGACGGCTCCGGAAAAAACCGACATCACGCGCAACCGCCGCGAGTTCACGGCTTTGATCCGCGCCGCCATCTTCCAATTTCTGCGCCCGCTGGCGGAAGGCCGTTATGCCGCTGCGGCCAGTGCCCTGATTCTCCCGGAAGCCACTCCCGGCGCTCCCCCGCCCTGGTCCCCCGATTCCCTCGCGGGCCTCATGGATGGTTATTATGCGGGCCACGAACGGCTCACGCTCGACCCTGAAGCCCGCAATGCCCGGCATACTTATATCAAAATCTCTGAAGACAATCAGTCGTGGCAAATCGACCAGGTCCTGGTGGATCCGGAAGCACTCAATGACTGGCAGGCGACCTTCCGGGTGGACCTTGCCGCTGCCCGTGCGGCGGGGCGCCCGGGGTTGGTTTTTGAAGGACTGAAGCCACTTCCTGAAGCAGAATAACCGGAACGATTTCCGGGCTGGGGCGGGCCTGTCACGCCGTGCGGGAAAGTTTCACGGCTTTTTGGAAGAATTGGGTTTCGCCCCGGCGCCAGGCCGCTGGGCGGCACGGCCACTGGGCTTCGCAGGGTCGTAGTCAGGATTGGGAATGGGGAATTTTGCGCCCACTTGTTTTTGCCAGGCGTGGAGTTCATCCCGCAGTGTGGCAGTGCGGCCGGGTTGATCCCGGGACAGGTCCGTTTGCTCGCCCGGGTCGGCTTGCAGATTGAACAGTTCCACCTGCTGGTCTTCCGCCCATTCGATCAGTTTCCAGTCACCGCGCCGGATGGCCGCAGCCGGGGCGCCGCCCTGATTCCCGTAGTGCGGGTAGTGCCAGAAGAGGGCACGTTCCGGCAATTCGCCCCCTTTGAAAACGGGCAGCAGACTCGTGCCATCCAGCGTCTGGCGGGCCAACAGCGGGGCTCCCGCCGCTTCCAGCAGGGTGGCGAAAAAGTCCGGACTGCTCACCGGCGTGCCCGTCACGCGGCCCGGTGGCACCACGCCGGGCCAGCGCACCAGGAACGGCTCGCGGATGCCGCCCTCATACATCCAGCCCTTGCCGCCGCGCAGGGGAAGATTGGACGTGGGCCAGCCTTCGCTGGTGGAAAGGCCCCCATTGTCGCTGGTGAAAATCACCAGCGTGTTCCCGCGCAGCCCGAGTTCATCGAGCTTGGCCAGCACCTTGCCGACGGCCTGATCCATCGCTTCCACCATGCCGGCATAGACGGCATGCTCCTGCACCAGCCGCACCTCGCGTTCATGCTCCCGGCCCCACTGGGCGGTCAGGCCGAGCCGCTGACGTTTCGCTTCATACTTGGCCCGCAGGTCTTCCGGGGCCATCAGAGGAGTGTGGACCGAGTAAAATGAGAAGTAGGCGAAGAAGGGTTTGTCCTGGTTGGCTTCGATGAATTTCGCGGCCTCGCTGGCAAGCCGGTCCGGCAGATGTTCCCCCTCCGGACCATCAGGAAGGCGTGGATTTCCGTAGGGGGAGAAGTATTTTTTGCCTCCATACGGACCGCCGCGGTCCACCCCACCCATGTTGATATCGAAGCCTTGATTTTCCGGCCAATAACCTTCCGGACCGAGGTGCCATTTTCCCGCAAAAAAGGTAGCGTAGCCGGCCTGCTTCAGTGATTTGGCCAGGGTGGGGGAGTCGAGGGCCAGGCGGTCCGCAAAGGGTGCCGGCAGGAGCTTGGTATTGCGTTTCCACTGCTCCGGGGTCAGGGGCGCGCCGATGTAGTCAGTGATGCCGGTACGCTGCGGCCACTGCCCGGTCAGCAGGCTGGCACGGGTAGGGGAACAGACCGGACAGGCAGCATAGGCGTCCGTGAAACGCAGGCCCTCCCTCGCCAGGCGGTCCAGATTCGGCGTTTCATAAAAGGTGCTGCCATAACAGCCGAGATCACGCTGACCGAGGTCATCGGCGAGAAAAAATACAATGTTGGGCGGGGCCGCGCCCAACAAATCGCAACGTCCCAGAATCGAAACCAGGAGAAGAACGCGGAAGAAGTGGTTCACAGTGCGGGATGGGTTGAAGGTGCGCGGTAATCATTTCAAGGCAGCCGGGGTTTTGCCGGCGTGGCCGTGGTTTGGTCCAACGGATAGACTGCCTGATGGTCCTCCAGGCTGGTGATCAGGCTTTTCATGAGGCGCTGGAGTTCAGCGGGATGCGTGGTGGCGAGGTTGGTCTGCTCGAACGGGTCGGCTTTGAGATTGAAAAGCTGGTAGGGGCTGCCTTCTGAAACCTTCGTGGGAAAATAATGGTAGATGACCTTCCATGCCCCATCGCGGTAGCTCGTCCAGTAGTCGCTGCGATGCGGGGCGTGCGGGTAGTGCATCAGAAAGGTTTCATCGCGGGTGGGGTCGGGTGTCCCAGCAAGCAGAGTGTCGAGACGTTTGCCGTCGATCACATGGCCCGGAGGTGGATGGATGCCGGTGAGGTTAAGGAGAGTCGGGAACAGATCCTGGATGGCGGCCTGCTGGCTTTGGATGGCATTGATGGCAATGGGGAGCCGTTTCCGGGGCCCATCCTCCGGGCCCGGACCGGCCCACGCGGCTATGAAGGGCACCCGCATGCCGCCCTCGTAATGGGAGCCCTTTTTGCCGCGCAAAGGGGCCGCGCAGGCGACCTCGTGCGGATCTCCCAATGGGGCGTCAGTGCCATTGTCACCGAGAAAAATAACAAGAGTGTGGCCCGCGATTCCGAGGACTTCCAGATGGTCGAGCAGGTCCCCGAGCGATTTGTCCATGCCTTCAATGAGGGTGGCGAATGCCTGGGCGTTCGCGGGCTTGCCGCTATCGGTGTAGTGGGCGGAGAAGCGGGGATCGGAATTGAAAGGCGCATGCACGGCGTAATGGGCGAGATGGAGGAAGAAGGGCTTCTTTTCCTTCACCGCAGCGCTGACATGGGCCTTGGCCTCGAGGGTGAGGGCCTCGGTGAGGAAGATATCCTGGCCGTGATACTGCTCCAAACCTGTCACGGCCTGGCTGCCGGATGGGGCTTTACCTTTGTTTTTTGGGTTCTGCGGGCGGTCGAAGTTTTGGGATGCAAAATAGCTCCCGGGTGCACCGATAGAGCCGCCGGCCACATTGATATCAAAGCCAAGATGGACCGGATCCGCCCCGTCAGACCCGCGCGGCGCAAAGTGGCCTTTGCCCACATGGATGGTGCGGTAGCCATTGGTGCGCAGCAGAGCCGGCAAGGTGACGGCTTCCTTTCCGAGACCCTTCCAATTCCAGTCCGGCGGACCGTGGGGTCCACGGTTGTCCTGATCGGGGTTGATCCAGTTGGTGGTGCGGTGCCGGGCGGCGTTTTGCCCTGTCATGAGGGAGATCCGGGAGGGTGAGCAGACACTCATGGCGCAGAAATTATTGAACCGGATGCCCCGGGCCGCGAGGCGTTCCATGTTCGGGGTCCGGTAGTAGTCATTGAGCGGATGGCGCTGCGCTTTGCCGGTGGCATCTGTTAAAAACGGCAGCGAGCTGTCCATGACGCCCATGTCATCGACGAGAAAAACGACAATGTTGGGGCGCTCCTCCGAGGCGGATAGAGCAGCCATGAGGACAAGGAACGAAAACAGAACAGGGAGGAATCTCATGGCTGGCAGTGGTGGCTACTACGGGATAGAAGCGGGCGGCTTACCGGGCAGCCGGTAGTCCCGTTCATTTGGTTTTGGGAAAAGGGGCGTGGGACTTTTCCATCCACGCCAGCAGGCTGGCGAGGAGTTCATCGCGTTTGCCGGTTTCGGTAGTGGCGAGATCGGTGCGTTCCCCGATGTCTCCGGCGAGGTGATAGAGTTCGACCGCCCGGTTGGTGGCAAGCCGGTCACGCCCGCCGTCCAGCAGCCATTCCTCATGGTGGAGATGGAGCTTCCAGTCGCCCTGACGGATGACACTCACCGGGCGGGTGCGGAAGAGGGGGTCGCGGCCGCGGGGGACGGGTCGGTCGAGATAGCCGGGGAAGTGCCAGAAGATCGCGGGGCGTTTCAGGTCAGCGGCTCCTGTGAAGAGCGGGAGCAAGTCCTCACCATCAAGGTCTGTGGCGGGAGTGCCTCCGGCGGCGTGCACGAAAGTGGGGTAGAGGTCCAGGTTGATGACTGGCACCCTGCAGAGGCTGTTGGGCTTGATCCGGCCCGGCCAGCGGGCGAGGAAGGGCTCCCGGATGCCACCTTCATAATAACCGCCTTTGGCCCCCCGCAGCGGTTCGTTGTCGGCAGGGGGTGGGCCGCCGTTGTCACTGGTGAAAATCACCAGGGTGTTATTATCGATGCCTTCGTTGCGGAGTTGAGCCAGGAGGCGGCCGATGCCGTCATCCATGTCGTGGATGCAGGCGGCCAGCAGGGCCGGGACGTGAGGGGTTTTGGCCGATTTTGCTTTTTCCTGAAAACGGGCGAGGGATTCCGGGCGGGCCTGCAGCGGGGAGTGCACGGCGTGGTGGGAGACGAACGCGAAGAAGGGCCGGGACTTGTTTTCCGCAATAAAGCGGCAGGCGGCATCCGTGATGGACTGGATTTTCTTCGGATTTTCGGGGGAGAGCTGCCTTTTGGCCTGGCCCCGTTTTTTGGTGGCGGCGGGCTCTTCCGCAGAGTCGGCCTCACCGGTGGGGATCAGGTCCGGCGGACTGACATCGAAGCCCTGTTGCCGGGGACCGGCGCCTTGGCCGGCGCCGCCGAGATGCCACTTGCCGAAGTGGCCGGTGACGTAGCCCCGCGCTTTCAGAGCCTCGGCCACGGTGACGAAATCCGGGTTCAGCCGCGGGGTGTTGGGCACGGGATCGAGGCGGAATTTCTCTTTCGGTCCACGGTCGGTGGTGCCGACGGCATAGACGCCATGGCGCGGTCCATATTTGCCGGAGAGCAGGCAGGCGCGGCTGGGCGCGCAATTCCCGGCGGCCGCATAGGCCTGGGGGAAAGACATCCCCTCCTGTTTCATCTGGTCGAGGTGGGGAGTTTCGATAAAACCTCCGTCATTGTTATACGCGACATCCTTCCATCCGAGATCGTCGGCGAAAATAAGGACGATATTGGGCTGGGCGGTGGGGTCCGCCGGAGAGGCTCCGGCCATCAGGGCAAGACCGGTGAGGAGGAGCAGAGCGGATTTCATGCGATGGCGATGGGGCTGAAGACGCAGCGTTTCTCCCGGGATTGCGGGAAGGGGACGGCTGCTTTTCATGGGGAGGAAGAAGTTGGTGCCGGTCATTGCCGGGGGGTGGTTGCCCGGGACTTCCGGGGAAGAGTCTGCCCAGGGGAGAACCCGACTTCCCTGGCCAGAGCAGGGCCTTGGTCGGGCGGCATGGAACGGTGCCAGGCGAGCACGGCGGCGGTGAGGCGGGCCGTAATGTCAGGATGGAGGTGGGCGGTGTTGTGGGATTCGGCGCGGTCCTCTCCGAGGTGATAGAGCGAGGGGTTGGTTCCATCGTAAGTGCAGAGCAGCTTCCAGTCGCCTTCACGGATGGCGAGGTCGGGGAGCGTCTCCGTGACCTTGGGCGAAGGAGTCCAGGTGGGGCGGTCGGGCGGCCGTCGCCAACAGATCGGGGCGGTGCGCGAGCCGGCGGTTTCGCCCAGGAGGACCGTGGCCAGATTTTCGCCATCAAAGGAAGTGCCAGCGGGAGGAGCCGTTTTGGCAATGGCCAGAAGGGAGGGCACCAGGTCGAAGGCAGCGAAAACCGAGGTTCCGTTGTGATGTCCGGCGTTGGATGGGCTGATGAGGCCCGGGCCCCAGACGATCAGCGGGGACCGGATGCCGCCTTCAAAGAGGGTGGTCTTGGCCCCGCGGAAGGGACCGGCGGAGCCAGCGCCGGGCTCCGGGCCGTTATCGGAACAGACCAGGATGAGCGTGTTGTCACGCAGGGCCGGGGTATTGCGGATGTGGTCGAAGAGCCGGCCAAACTGCCGGTCCATTTCCTGGAGGACAGCATGATAGAGCCCACGTTTGCTGTCAGCCCATTGATCGACGGGCGGCCAGAGCGGGCCATGCACGTCATCGGGCCAGAGGTTGATATAGAAGGGCTGGCCCGCCTTTGTGGCGTGATTGATGAAGGGCAGGGCGCGGTCAATGAAACCGCCGGTGATGGCGGAGCGCGGCATCCAGGTGACAGGAGAACCGAGGCGTTCCGCGTCGGCCCAGATCCTGCCGGGATTGGTGTCGCCGGGCTTGATCGTGAGGGGAAGGAGCTTGGGGCCCATGCCTTCAAAGTTTGTGAGGGTTTCATCAAAACCGTAGGCTGTGATCGGCGGGGCATCAGCGACATCCCGCTGGCCACCGAGGTGCCATTTGCCGAAGTGGCCGGTGGCGTAGCCGCTCTGCTGGAGGATGCGGGCCAGGGTGGGCGCTGCGGGGTCAAGCCATTGGGCGACGCCGCGCTTGTCGTTGGCGGCACGGTTATTCAAAAAAGAGGTGATGCGCCAGCGCTGGGGATACTGGCCGGTGGTGAGGGCACAGCGGGAAGGGGAACAAATCGGGGAGTTGACATAAAATTGGGAAAAGCGCAGGCCTTCGGCCGCGAGCCGGTCCACGTTGGGGGTAGAGGCTTCCTTGTTGCCGAAACACGAGAAATCGCCCCAGCCCATGTCATCGATGAAAACCATGATGATATTGGGGCGCGCTGCCGGGGCTGCCGCGGATACGGCTCCCCACGGAAAAACCATCAGGAGGAAAACGAGGAGCGGCTTCATGGGCTTGGAATCTGAATGTGAGAGAGCAAGGCCGGAGAGGCCTGCCGTAAAATAGCGCAATTGGCGGGGAAGTATGTCCGCATCTGCGGAATTCCACACCATCCGTGCCTGTGATGGAGCCGCGACGCCCCAGCCCGGGGGCCTCAGCCCCAGCGGTTTTCCCCGCGGCCTTCCCGGGTCACAGCTTGGGTTCCTTCAGCCGGTAGGTTAACCTTCCCCATGGTTTTTCCGAGGGGTAAGCGGCTTCCACCTGTTCGAGGGTCATCAGCAGCCATGGCTGCATTTCACTGGTCCCGTTTTTGGTGAAGACGACATCATCCGCGATGTAAACACAGGAGTGGACCACGTTGACTCCATTATCGGAAAGGAGGATCAGGTCCCCAAATTGTCCGGGCCCCGAGACGCTCTCGTAATCGCCAGAGAGCACTGCGGCCGCCTTTGCGGGTTCGAGGAAGGAATCATCCGGTTCGCCGAGGAAAAAATTCAGGGAGGAATAGTGGCAGTCGTAGCCGTGTTTGCCCTCCGGGGCCTTGTCCGGGAAGGTATAGAGCCTCCGCCGGGCAAAACCCGGCATGAGGTGGGCCGCATCAATGGTGGTGCCGCCGGGGACACTGGTCAGGGACTCGATGAGGGAATGAAGATCCTTGCGCCGGCCTCCTTTGCCCCACCAGGCCAACAGATGATTCACATCACTGCCTGGGTGGATTTTGAGTTTGAGGAGCAGGGATTCCTGCCGCGTGAGCTGCTTGATCAGTTGATGTTGCTCAGTTTTGTCGGCGAGCTGGCGGAGGACTGGACCGATGTCTGCAAAACAATCGGTGTTTCCGATGACATACACCATATCGAGCACCAGCTTCCTTGTCGCAGGCCGCAGGTCCTGGCCGAGGGCGTGGGCGGCCCGGTCCTTGAGGAAAGTGAAGGGGAATTTTTGATAGTTGTTCAGAGGGTTTTTGCCAAGAAACGAGTAAATCTTCTTTCTGGTTGGCGCACTCATACCCAGAATGACCTCATCCGGCACCCGGATGCTCAGGCCGCCGGGAAGGGATTCGGCAGTCTCCGGCTGAAGCAATTTCTCCACTTCTGTTGCCAGCATGCCGGAATCGACGAGAAGCTGTTTAACCTCCCCGGCCGCCATGTCCTGGAAATGCCAGATCCCCTGCTCGGCTGCCAATGCCGCCTCATCAATGAACTCGTCGGGTTTCTGGGTGATAATCGGTACTTTGAGCAATTCGCCCCAAGGCGGGAGCGTTCCTGCGGGACGCGGCGCCTGGGTCCCGGCCGATAAGGGTGAGGCCGCAACAGCGACCGGGACTTGGACCGGCCGGGTGAAGAGCAGAATGGCAGCGGTGATGCCAGCAGCCACAGTGGCGGAGAGCAGGGTCAGCAGAAACAGGGTTCGGAATGGAGGGAGGGAGCCTGAAGGGGGAGTTGGCATAGGGGATGGGGGTCCAGTGCAGGAACGCATCGTACCGGTTACCGCGACAGTGAAAATCAAGCACCGCCCTGCGTTTTGATCCCCTTGGTGCTCAAATTCATGAGTCGTGAAATGGAACATCACAAACCAGCGTCAAAGGCCGGCAGTCATAAGGCCGCGGCTGCCCTTGGCAGCCGCGGCCTGCGGTGGACGGAACCCGCGTGGGTCCGCGATGTTATTGGGTCGGACTGCCCAAGTGCCCGGGCGGCCCGGGGTCAGGGGATGACGGCGCGGTAGAAGTAGCGGGGGTCGGCGGGGGCGATAGGGGAGGGGCTGGTCCAGCTTGTGGTGATGTCGTCGGCCGTGATGGCGGGGAGCACGGGTGTCCAGCTGGTGAGGTTGGTGGATCTCTGGACCTGGTAGGTGAAGCCGGGGATGGATTCCCAAGCGAAGGTGAACGCGTTCGTTGGGGTGAGGGCGGCGCTCACTAGCTTGATTTTGGTGCCCTGGATCTGGATGCCGGCCACGTCGGTGCCGATGCTGGAGCCGTTTGCTTTGAGGAGGCTGACCAGGGTGGCGTCTCCGCCGGCTGGGCTGGCGAAGATCTCGAAGTAGGAGCCGCCGGTGCCTTCCCTCCAGAAGCAGCGGATGGGGTATTCGCCGGCGGGGAGGGTGACGGCACCGATGGTGCGGGTATTGCCGCCACCGCCGTTGACCTCGATGCGGGCTCCCAGCACGCCGTCGGTGCTGGTGACAATGCCATTGGCCACGCCGGCAGCGACGATGCGGGTGAAGAGGGGGGGAGCAGCCCCCTCGAATTCGATGAAGCCGCCGTCGTCGCCCTGCCAACCGAGGTAGTAGGTGCCGTCTGCGGGGATGCCGAGGGTGCCGCGCATTTCGGTGGCGTAGTTGTGGTCGTCTGAGGCGGTGCCGGCGGTATTCATCGGGATGGGGAGGTCGTTGAGGATGCTGCCGGGGCCGCCGAAGCCGGGGTCATTGTAGTTGATCCAGTCTACGCTGACAGGGGTGATGGTCTGCCCTGTGAGCCAGGTGTAGGCGTTGATGGTGTCCCAAGGCGTCGCCGGCGCAGCCGCCGCATGGGGGCTCTGGCGGACGGACCACTGACCGATCATGCCGGGGATGGCCAGAGTGGGCTCGGCGGTGTGACCGATGAGGCGCCAATCTCCCTGGATGATGGCATTCCCGAGGTTTGCGGTGCCGGAGAGGACATATTCGGCCGTGCCGGTCACATTCCCCGGGCGGGCGTAGACTTCGACATTCCAGCCGCCGGCGCGGTCATAGGAGACCAGCTCAATGGGCTGGTATCCCGCGGGGAGGTAGACCAGACCGCGGGTGATGGCGTCGTCGGTGGTGGCGGTGCCGTTCCACGAAACGGAGATGGTGCTCGGGTCCGCGGGGTCCCATGTGGGGGAGTTGGCGGTGTTTTTCGTAATTGCGAGGAATCGGTTGCCGGGGAGGCGGATGGCAGCGGCATCGCCGGTCTTGAGCACGATGGTGTAGAGACCGGCGGTGGGCGTGTAGAGGATGGCCTTGGCGGCTATGGCGAAGTCGTCGTCGTTCGTCCCGGGATTTTCCCCGGGGAGATTCCGGTCGCCGGCGAAGTAGCCGCCGACGCCAGGTCCGCCGTCGTCGACGTGGTTGATCACAGGGGACTGCGAGTCGGTGTGGATGCCGACCGCGGGGTCATTGAGTAACTCAGCGGCTTGTTGGATGCTGGTGATCTGGCCGGCTTCGCGGACTTCGTGGATGGACCACATTCCCGGATCTGTGGGGATACCGGGCAGGGAGGCGGGGAGGACGGGAACGAGGGAAGTGGAGTCGCCGAGCGGGATCCATGAGCCTGCGAAATCCTCGGTCTGGACACCGGGGAGCCATGAGACTTCGGCCGCGGCACCGCCGGTGCCCTCTGCGTGGAAGAGCTGGAACTCGTAGTCGCCGGTGGTCGGGAATCTGACGACCATCTTGCAGTTGATGTCGCCCGCGGCCTGCCACCAGATGAAGGTGCTGGGGTCGAAGGGATCGATGGAGCCATTCGCGAGAATGCTGACGCGGCCGAGGATCTGGGCGCCGTTGCCGAAGCGGATGGCACAGAGGTCGTCGCAGCGGATATTGAAGGTGTGGACGCCGGCATTGAACCGGAAGGTGCCAAGGGCAGCGGTGGCGAAGTTGTTATCATCGGCAGCGGTGGCGGGGAAATCGATGTCGTTGCTGAGCATCTCGCGGTTCGGATTGTTGAGGTCCGCGAGGTTCATGACGGGGACTTCGCCGGATCCGAGGGGAGCAGCAGCTCCACTGACCGCAGCGGTGTAGTCGGCGATCAGCTTCTCCAAGTGGCTGTTGTAGGTGGTGGGGTTGTTCGCCGCAAAGACAACCGGGCGGGTGATAACAGTCCACCAGCCGGGAGTGGTGGGGGCGGTGAGGCCGAGCGCGGCGGTGTTGGGGAGCACGGGGGTGCCGGTGTAGGGGCCGCCGACGAGGGTCCACTGGGTGTCCCAGTCATTGAGCCATGCACCGGGGGCCATGGACATCTCGTAGTAGGCGCCGCCAGTGCCTTCCCAATGGGTGAAATGGACATCGTACTGGCCTGCGGCGGGCACGGTGAAAGTGACGCGGACATTGCAATCGCCGCCGCCGATCGTGTTGTAGGCTCCGTCGCCGTAGGAGAAATCTGCGACTCCACTGCCACCGACCTGGGTGACGGTGGCTCCGATGATGCGGACGGCGATGCCGTCGTCGGCATGGATATTCAGCGTCCACGGGCCGGGGCCGGAGAGGTCGAGCTTGGTATTGGCGACGGTGAGAAAGGTGTTGTCGTCAGTGGAGGCCGTGTCTCCGGGGATGGGGAGATCCTGGAAGAAAAGGCCGCCAGCGCCGCGTCCTGCAAAGTTATTCGTGTTGATGTCGTTGTGATTCAGGACGGGGGAGACGATGTTTGAAATGGTGGCAGCGGCAGGCTGGTAGCGGGTCATCTGGGACATCCACGGGATATTCCCGGAGGTGACGCCGGTGCCGCCGACCCGGCGGATGCGCCAGTCGCCCACAGCCGGGACTCCGCCTGCGGCCGGGAGGGCGGCGGTGTCCATGATGGGCAGGGTGCGGGTGGCCGCGCCGGCGATGGGCGTGGCGGAGCCGATATCCCACTCGATGACATAGCGCTTGTAGGTGGTCCCTGTGACCGAGGATGCCACGGCATCGTTCCAGAAGGAGTTGCTGGTCATTTCCGCGTAGTGCTCGCCAGCGCCGTTGCCGTTGTTTGGCTCGCCGCTGGAGGTGGGGGTGTTGATCGCGGCCGCGATGCGGGGACGGGAGCTGAATTTCTCATAGGTCCACGGATCCGAAGTGCCGGCCCAGACCCAGCCGGTGGTCTTGCTGAAGCCGGACTCGGTGCCGCCGTAGGTGGGGTCATCCGTGCCGAGCCATGTATTCACACTGCCCATGGAGGAGTAGGCCATGATTTGGAAGACGAAGTCATTCTCCATCTGGCCGCCGACGCTCACGAGGTGACCCGTGGTGAGATTCCCCGCGGCGCCGGCAACGCCGGTGGAGTCTGCGGTGGTGGTGGTGGCAATGCCGTGGGCTCCTGCGAAGGTCGTGCCCTGGAAGACGGCCTTGTAGAGATTCCATGTGCCGCCGGGACCGAAAGGGGCGGTGTAGTAGACCTGATATTGCCGGGCATCGGCGATGGGGGCGGCGGCGTTGATCTCCCACTCGATGACATACTTCCGGGTAGTGGCGGCGTTGTCCTTGTTGTCGTTCCACATGCCGTCGCTGCGCAGCTCGGCCACGTCCTCCTCGCCGACGTTGTTCGGCTCGCCGGGAGCCCATGCGTAGAACTCACCATCATCCAGCACATCCGGGCCTGCGGTGCCGGACCACTCCCAGCCGGTGGGGGAGGTGAACATCTCGGTGACCACATCGTTCAGGCCGAGCCAGATATTGGAATTTCCCGAACCAGGGGTGAGCACGGAAGCAGCACAGACGAAATCATTCTCGTAGGATGAGCCGATTTGGACGAGGTGTCCCGTGGTGGTGATTCCCGCCATGGAGGCGAGGTTAGTGGCGGACGCGGCCTTGGCTTTGGCTGCGGTATCCGCATTGGTCCAAGTAGCCACAGGGGTGACGACTTCGTAGAGGTTCCACGTGCCGCCGGGACCGGTGGGGGCGGTCCAGAACTGGTGCTGTGCGTGCGCCGCACCGATTGATGCCAAGACGGCTGCCCAGGCGAGTGGCCAGAAAGGTTTTCCGATCATAGGATTTTGGATTTTGAGAGACGTAAGTGATTGCTGAGGAGCGAGGAATATGGAATTCGGGACAGCGGAGCAAGAAAAAATAAGCATTGTCCTTGGCTCGCCTGAGCCACCAGACGCGGCGGTGGTTTCCTTCAGGATCCCTGCAACGGCCGGAGGAAAGTGGCCGTGCCGGTTATTTGGTTTTTTGGCCGGGTTTGGGGAAGACGTTGACTTGTTGCGCCCATTTTTCCCATTGGCTGGACAGGGCCTCCACCTTGTCAGGGTGGATGGCGGCAAGGTCCTTCAGTTCGGTGCCGTCCTCCTTCAGGTTGTACAGTTCCCATTTTTGCCGCTGGAGCCCGCTGGCGGGCGAGACGCTGCGGCCGACCAATTTCCAATCCCCGTCCCGCACCGAGGCATTGTCTTCATGTTCGATGAAGATTGGAGATTTCCGCCCGGGCATTTTTCCATCGAAGGCAGGGGCGAGGGAAATGCCATCGCCGGGCAGGATCGCTTTGTTGTTCAAGGTGGCCGGATAGGTGGCGCCCGTAACGTCGACCACCGTGGCCATGATGTCGATCAACTGCGCGGGCTGGCGGAACCAATCACGGCCGGGCTGGATGCGGGCGGGCCAGTGGGCGATGAAGGGCGTGTTGCTGCCCCCTTCGTGGGCGAAGTGTTTGTAGAGGCGGTAGGGCGTGGCCGACGCATTGGCCCAGGCCTTGCCGTAGTTGAGTTGAATCAGGGGTTTTTCGCCCCCGCGGTCCTTGAGAGGATCACCCTTGCCCAGCAATGAGCCCTCGGCGCACGCTCCATTATCTGATAGGAAAAGGATAAGGGTGTTTTCGAAAGCCCCATGTTTTTTCAGCGTGGCGAGCAGGTCTCCGATCTTCTGATCCACGCGGTCGATCATCGCGGCGTAGGCGGCCATGCGGAGATCGCAGGCCTCGCGGGTGGCTTCATCCAGACTGTCCCAGGCGGGAACTTCGGGATCAGCCGGTGAGATGGACCAATGGTCAGGAATCAGTCCCGACGCCCGCTGGCGCTGGAAGCGCGCGGCGCGTAGTTTTTCCCAGCCGGCTTGGTATTTGCCGCGGTATTTCGTGATTTCCTCGTCGTGTGCATGGATGGGCCAGTGGGGGGCGGTGTAGGCGAGGTAGAGGAGGAAGGGCTGGGCTTTTTGCGGACTGGTCTGGTGTGCGTCGATAAAGCCGATCGCGTGATCGGTGAAGGCATCCGTGGTGTAGAATTTCCGGTCCGTGGTGCTCTCCGGCGCGGGGTCGGGAGTGTTGCCATCATACATGATGCGTTCGCCGAAGGGCTGGAAGTAATGGGTGGCTCCATGGAGGCAGCCATAATAGTGGTCAAACCCGCGCTGGAGCGGCCAGTCGGCCTGGTCCGACCCGGCGAGATGCCACTTGCCGGCCATGAAGGTGGCGTAGCCGGCGGATTGGGCGACCTGGGCCAGGGTCACGCAGGAGTCGTTGAGATTGCCGGCATAGGCGGGCGGCACGTCCTTCGCGCCGGGACCCTGCTCGCTGGTCATATGACCGATGCCGGCCTCGTGAGGGTGCAGGCCGGTGACAAGAGTGGCCCGGGTGGGGCAGCAGCGGGCCGAGTTGTAGAACTGGGAAAAACGCAGGCCGTTTTTCGCGAGGAAATCGAGGTTGGGAGTGGCGATCTCGCCGCCATAGGGACCGATGTCCGAATAACCCATGTCATCGACCATGATGAGGACGATGTTTGGCTTCGGGGCGGCATGGAGGCTGGTGCCCAGCAGGGTGCAGAGCAGGGTGCGGAAAATCAGTTTCATCGGCAAGGAGGGCGGCGGGTCAGATCGACGGGTAAGGGCCGGCAGTTTACTGGGGAGTGGGGGCGTTGGCCTTGTTGCGGCGTGCGCCGTTGGCTTTGCCGGCACCCGCTTTCGGATAGGGTTTTACGTTGGCGCGGACGGCCCAGGTTTCCCACTGGGCGGCAAGGGTTTTAACCCGGTCGGGCTGAATGGCCGCAAGGTCGGTTTGTTCGGTGCGGTCCTTGGCCAGGTCGTAAAGTTCCCAGGCCCCTTCCCGGCCCTGGCGCACCAGTTTCCAGTCTCCGGCGCGGACCGCGGCATTGCCTTCGTGTTCCCAGAAGAGGGCGTCGCGGCTCAGGGGTTGACCGGCAAAGGCCGGGAGCAGACTACGGCCTTCGGGGGGCAGCACCGGTTTTCCCTGACGCCCGGTGGGAGCCGGCGTGCCCGCGGCGGCGAGGCAGGTGGCCATGATGTCGATGACATGGGCGGGTTGCTGGCGCAGTTCGTTTTTGGCGGTGATCCCCTGGGGCCAATGGGCGATCAGAGGCGTGGCGATGCCTCCTTCATGGTTGTAATGTTTGTAGCGGCGGAAGGGCGTGTTTTGCAGAAAAGCCCAGCTTTCGCCGGAAAACCAGGTGGACCCGGCTTCGGTGGGATTGCCCTCGTTGCGGCCGTCCGGTCCGGACTCCGCGTTGCCGCCGTTGTCGCTCATGAACAGGATCAGGGTATTGTCCAGAACCCCGCGCTGCTTCAGTCCGGCCACCAGATCCCCGACCGCCCGGTCCATGCGCGATACAGTGGCGGCATAGACGGCCATGAGGTGATCGAAATGATCCTTCCGTGCTTCGGTCAGGTTTTCCCAGGCTTGGATGGCGTCAGGACGGGGAGTGATGGGCCAGGATTTTTCGACGATGCCCATTTCGATCTGGCGGGCATGCCGTTGCTGGCGCAGCTGATCCCAGCCGGCTTTGTATTTGCCGCGGAAGGTGGCGATCTCCGCGGCCGGGGCCTGGAGCGGGAAGTGAGGGGCGTTGTGGGCGAGGTAGAGGAAGAAGGGCTGCTTGGCTGCGCGCGCTTCATCGATGAACTTCAGGCCAAAGCTGGTCCAGAGGTCGGTGCTGTACCAGTTGTTGGGCAGCCGGGCGTCTTTGCTGTCGATCTTTTGACCATTCAGAAAAAGCAGGGCGCGGGGGGAGTCCGGCTGGTAGAAGCCACCGGCGGCCGCATTCAGACTGCGGTCAAATCCGCGGTCCCAGGGGGCGGCCCCGTCCTTCAGGCCGACGTGCCATTTTCCGGTCATGGCGGTGAAATAACCGGCGGGCCGGAGCGTTTCGGCAATGGTGGTGCATTGGGCATTGAGCCGGCCTTCATAACCGGGCACGCCGCGGTTTTCCGTCATGTGCCCGACCCCGGCCTGATGGGAATAAACGCCGGTGAGCAGAGCGGCGCGGGTGGGACAGCAGCGGCCGGTATTGTAGAATTGAGTGAAACGCAGACCGTTTTTGGCGAGGGCATCGAGATGCGGCGTGGGAATCTCCGAACCGTAACAGCCGATATCGGAGAATCCCATATCGTCCACCAGCACCACGACGATATTGGGCTTCGCCGGGGCGGGACTGGACGGCTCCTGGGCCCACCCGGATACCACGGAGGTGGTGAGGGTGACAAGGAGGGTGAAGAGGTGAGGGAGGGTGGTGGGCAGTCTCATGGCCGTGTTGGGTGTTGTTGGAAAGCGGTGGTGGCTAAGGGGCATCCGGATCGGGCAGGCGGCCCCGGTCGTTGGTGTTTTCGATCCAATCCGTGACTGCACGGCGGAGTGTGGTGAGAACGGCCTGATGTTCCGGGGCGGCGGATGGGGCGAGATTGTGGATCTGATGGGGATCAGACTGGAGATCGTAGAGTTCCTCCTCCGGCATGCGGGGCTGGCAGAGGGTTTCCTGCACGGCGTTGAGTTTGCCTTCCCTGTGAAGTTGTTGGATCAGATTCCAGGCAGGGTATTGTTTCGCCTTGTAGGCGTTGGGGGAGAAGAAGGGTTTTTCCGGGGTGAAGTTTTTGATATAACGGTAGCGCCCGTCCCGCACCGCACGATGGCGCATCACGGTTTCATCCATGCGGTCGCGGGCCGAGAAGACCAGCTCGCGCGGGGCTTCGGCCTGCGGGCCAAGGAAAATGCGGCCCTGCATGGTGGCGGGCTTGGCCACCCCGGCCCACGCCAGGGTGGTGGCGGTCAGGTCGATACTGGAGATGAGATGGGAATCTTCCTTGCCCGGGGTGAATCCGGCGGGGGCGGGGATAGCCTCCGGCCAGCGGATGATGAGGGGGACATGGACGCCTTCCTCATAGAGAAACTGTTTGCCGCGGATGTGGACCTGCCCGTTGTCACCCATCAGGACAACGATGGTGTGGTCCGCCAGGCCGTCTGCCTGGAGTTGCGCGAGCACGCGGCCCACTTTGCGGTCCAGATCGCGGGCAGAGTCCAGATAGGCCGCCCAGTCCTGACGGATCACGGGATGATCCGGATAGTAGGGCGGCAGCACGACCTTGGCAGGATCGGCCTCCGGTGGAGCGTGGAATCCGCGATGGGTTTCGTTGAAATTGACCTGTGCGTAGAACGGTTGATGGGACTTGAGCTCAGCCCAGTCGCGGGTGTCGAAGGCCGGGGCTTGTTGGATGAAGTTCCAGTCGGTTTTGCCGGTGCCTTTCACTCCGGCGGATTCGGGGAATTTGACGATGTTGCCGGTGAAATAACCCGCTTCCCGGAGCCGGTCAGGCAGAATACGGACTCCTTCCGGCAGGGGGGATTTGTTTTTTGTCCGGTGCTGATGGGCCCCGATGGTGGTGGCATACATGCCCGTGATCAGGGCGCTGCGGCTGGGCGAACAAACGGGGGCGGTGGTGTAGGCGCGGGTGTAATTCACGCCGTCCCGGGCGAGTTGGTCAATGACAGGGGTGTGGGCCTCCGGCGTGCCCGCCAGGCTGAAGGCCTCGGGGCCGATATCCTCGGCGAGAAGCCACAGGATATTGGGCTTGGTTCTGGCGTCTGCGGCGGTGAGCGGGGAAATCGCCAGCAAGGTCAGGAAAAGAAGAGTCAGGCGGGGGATGAAATGATTTCTCATGGCAGGGGCCGTGATGCGGCGGTGGCGTGCTGGATTCCCTCAGGGTTTTGCAGGAATGGGTCCGGTGTTTTTGCCCGCCTGACTTTTGTCTCGGCGTGGTGCTTTTTTATCGGCCTTGGCGTCGTTGGGGCCGTCTTTCCGGCCGCCCTGCACGGCGGGATGATTGTTCGCCGGGAAGTTTTTGGCGAGTTCCTTTTTCAGATCGGCATGCTCCGTTTTGGAGGCGAGATTGGTCCACTCATAGCGGTCGATGCTGTGGTCGTAGAGTTCCTCCCCGCCATCGGCATAACGGATGTAGCGCCAGCGGGCGGTGCGGACTGCGTGATTGTTCCGGCCGAAGGTGGTGACTGCCGCGTGCTCCCAAGGGGCGGCCGGATCGGCGAGGAGAGGCTTGAGGTTATGGCCTTCCAGCCAGCCTGGTTTGGCAATGCCGGCAAGGTCGCAGAGCGTGGGGTAGACACTCATGAAATCGACCGGGCTGGCGCACACGCCGCCCGGCTTGGTGAGGCCGGGGACCACCCAGATGAAGGGGGCGCGGGTGGACTCCTCCCACAGGCTGAATTTCCGCCAGTGTTCCTTCTCGCCGAGGTTCCAGCCGTGGTCGCCCCAGAAGCAGATGATCGTGCTGTCGCGGTGAAGGGATTTTTCCAAGGCATCCAGCACGCGGCCGATCTGCCCGTCCAGATAGGAGATGGAGGCAAGGTAGGCCTGGACGGCTTCCTTCCAGCGGCCGGAGGCAAGGACGGCGGCATGATCACCGGCGGGTTTGGCCATCTTGACTCCGGCTGGGGGTACATCGTCGAGGTCCCCGGTCAGGGTGGGCGGCAATTGGATATCAGAGAGGGGATGCCGGTCGTAGTATTTCTGCGGCACATTCCATGGCATATGTGGCTTGTGGAAACCGAGCGTGAGGAAAAAGGGCTGGTCGTGTTTCCGGCTGAGTTGGTCGATGCCGTAGGTGGTGGTGGCAGTGTCAGGAACGGCTTCATCACCGCCTTCCAGAATGCCGAAACGGATGCCGCCGATGCTGCGGTCATCCACTTTGGCACGTTCGCGCTGCTCCGTGCCGGTGCTGGTCCACTGCGACGCCCAGCCCAGGCCGCCGTGCCAGAGTTTTCCCCGTCCGAGGGTCTCGTAGCCGGCATTTTTGAATTGGCTGACGAGCGATTCCTCCGGCTTGACTGCTTTTTCGTAGGGCTGGCCGTTGTCGTAGATGCCGGTGGTGCCAGGGCGCTTGCCGCTGAGGAGGGCGGCGCGGGAGGGATTGCAGACCGGGGCGGCGCAATGGGCGTTGGTGAAGGTGACGCCCATTTTGGCGAGGCGGTCGATGTTGGGGGTCTTCGTCTGAGGGTTGCGTCCGAGGTGGCCGACCCAGTGATTGAGGTCATCGACGGCGATGAAGAGGACGTTGGGCTTGACTGAATCCGCCGCATGGGCGGGTCCACCCGGGAGTATGAGCAGGGCAAAGAAAAGTATCCGGATTTTCATGGAGAGAGCAGATTGTCAGGGTTGTGGGACGGGTTTGGGCTCAAAGTCGGTTTCGTTGACCCAATTGGCTTTTTGTTTTTCGCCACGCATGAGTTTTTCATGGAAATCGGCTCCGGCGGTGGGGGGATAGTCGTCGAAGAGATGGCCTTGGCCGGACATGCGGGGATCCTGCTGGGCTTTGAGTTCGGACTCCATCCGCTGGCGAAGGTGCATGATCCGGTCAGCGTGGGCAGGGGTGCCGGCGAGGTTTTGAGCGCAGGCGTGGTCGGTTTTCAGGTCGTAGAATTCCTCGGCCGGGCGCAGGCCGAAGTTGAGCTGCCAGAACCGATCGCGGCGGTCCTGGCGGCCGCGCCCGAGGATGAGGGATTTGGTCGGACTGCCGTCGGTATCGAGGTAGCCGGTCTCCGGATTGCCGGCGGGCCAGCGGGCGGGTTCATAATTTTTCAGATAGAGCGCATCATCGGTGACGATGCCGCGGATGGGATAACCTTGGTCATGAGGACGGCCGACGTCGGTGCGTTCCTTGCCGATGAGGGTGTGGTCGCGGGAGGGGACGATGCGGCCGGCCAGTCCGCTTTCCAAAATGGGACGCCAACTTTGGCCGGTGAGTTCCATCATGCCACTGCCAGCTGCAGTGATGCCGGCATAGTCGAGCAGGGTGGGGGCGAGGTCGGTGAAGTTGACGAAATCATGGATGACGCGGCCCGGTTTGTTGATGCCGCCGGGCCAGCGGATGGCGAGCGGGATGTGGTTGGCGTCTTCATAGGCATAACCCTTGCAGCGCGGGAAGGGCATGCCGTGATCCGAGGTGACGATGATCAGAGTGTTGTCAAGTTGACCCCGTTTTTCCAGTTCGGCGATCATGCGGGCGAGATGCTGGTCGGTGTGCTCCACCTCGAAGGCGTAGTCCAGCATGTCGTGGCGCACAATTTCGTCGTCCGGCCAATACGCGGGAACCGACGGGATATCGGTTATCTTTTTCCCGCCTTTCCGGACACCGGACTGGAACTCGTAGCCGCGGTGGGGCTCGGTGCTGCCATACCAGAAACACCACGGGGCTCCCTCAGGGGCCGCGTTGAGGAAGCCGGTGAAATTGGCTGCGTAATCATTGTCAGCGATCTCGGGAGTCGGGGGCTTGGCCTTATGCTGATTGTAGGGCTGGCCGGTGAGGCGGCGCGCTTTGCCTGTCGCATCTTTGGCAATGCCGGGACCCCAGCCTTTGCCGGTGATGCCCATGTGCCAGCCTTTTTCCGTCAGGACTTCCGGCCACACTTTCATGGCTGCGGGGAAAAAGGCGAGATGGTTGCCGGCCTCCCCGTTTTGCCACGCGTGGCGTCCTGTCAGGATGATGGCCCGGGAGGGGGCGCATTTGGCGACCGGGGTGTAAGCGCGGGTGAAGAGGAGGCCTTCCCGGGCAATGCGGTCAAAGGCGGGCGTCTTTACCCATGACGTGCCGTAAGCGCCGGCATGGAGGCCCCAGTCGTCCGCGATCGCGAATAAGATATTGGGCCGCGTTTCAGCCGCGTGGCTGCCTGCCGGGGACAGCAGGAAGGCCAGGAGAATCAAGCGGAGCAACTGGTCTTTCATTGGGCTGGAGGTGGGGAGGGAGGTGGCCAGTGGATCAGGGCGGGGAATACGGGCTGCCGCATGATATTCTAAATAGTGCGAAGTGTCGGCGATGGTTGGATCATGCGATACGTATTCCCGGAAAGGGGGCGCGTGGCTCGCCGGTCCGGGCGGGTGGGCGGGGATGCCTGACTTTTCCCAAATGGCGTTCCGGGATTGACATCCATCAGTTATTCGGGCAATGCAGGCATGGGTTGAACGGGAGGAATCCCTTCGCCACCCGCCTGCCGATTTCAACTACAGCACCCCCTCATGAAGCCTCAACTTATTTCCTCTCTCTCCGCCGTAGCGCTCCTTTGCTCCTCCGCTCAGGCGGTTACGACTTCGATCAACTCCGGCAGTCTCGGAGCCGCTGGAAACGGAACCAATACTGACGCGGTGGCGCTGGGCGTGGCCGGACCTTTGGCAGCAGCTGGAGATACGGCGGCTGGTTACAGTGGCGGCAGTACCGGAACGCCTGTCAATACCACGGTGCCTTTTAATGCAGCCCTCAATCCTGCCTCCAGCTCGCCATTCACCATCGAGTTCTGGGCCAATCCTGCCACCAATGTGACCGACGGCTCCGGCCCTGCCCCGGTATTTAACCGCGTCTCCTCGGGAGACCGGTCCGGCTGGGTATTCTTCCAGAGATCGGCCACTCAAGGATGGAATTTCGCCATGTATAACGGTACCGGAAGCACGGTGGGCTACAACATCACGGGAGGAACTTACACTCCAGGGGCATGGACTCACGTGGTGGCCGTATGGGATGGCGCCACTCCATCCTTGTATGTCGATGGTGTGAACACCAGCGCTGCAGTCAGTGGACCGGGTGGTTACAATGCCAGTGGCACGGCCATCTTCTCCGTGGGTGCTTATGATACGGGCGCCAATCCCTTCACTGGAGCCATTGACGAAACCGCCTTTTATTCGGCAGCCCTGTCCCCTGCCCAAATTCTGGCACATTACAATGCCGCCGCCAACACGACTCCGGGTTTCTACAGCAACCTGGTCGTCTCGGACGGTGCGGTGCTTTACTTGAACAATGTGCCCGAGCCTACCAGTGCCGTCCTGATGCTGCTGGGTCTGGCAGGAGTCATGCGCCGCCGCCGGAAATAGACGTTCCAGTCGGGAAGCTGACCGGTTTTATTCCGGCTACGGCCGTGGCCCTACTGCTTCCGGACCCGAGTTAATTGAATTCTGCGGGCCGGGAAGAGGGCCGTTGGCGCTTACCTCAGCCAGATGGCCTGACCACTCAGTTGGGCCATCAGGGCGGCGAGGGCGGCGGCGATGAGCACGACAACAAGGAACAGCGTCCACCGGCTGGCCGATTTCCGGGCAGCGAGTTCTTCGTCCTCCGGCCCGTAAGCTTCTTCAGAATCAGCATACGGAGTGGTGGGTTGCCCGGCGGCTTCCATAAAACCGAGGGGAGCACCCTCCGGTGGAGCCTCGGGGTCATAGTTCAGAGCAAACTCGTCGTCGGAACCGGCCGCGGGCCAGAGAGGCCAGGCCCCACCGGGGGGAGATGCGGACGCGCTGGAGGACCGGCCCGGGGTGGACCCGAAAAGGGCTTCTGCAAAACCCAGTGATGACGCTTCAGTGTCCGGGTCATGGTCCGCAGGGCTGAGGGTAAAAATGCCATGGCCCCCTTGTGTCCCTGAGTCGGCGGCGAAGGGGGCCTCCGTGTGCGCCGCGGCCTGGGAATGGGCAGAGGGGTTGGCCGGCTGAATCGTCAGGCCAGGAATGGTGGTGGTTTTCAGCCGGGCTTTGGATTTTGTTTTGGGAGCAGGCGCGGGGGATGCTGCTGCCGGGAGGTGTTTTTGAAATCGATCGATGAATTCCCGGTAGCCCGTGAGCGCGGGTCCGCGGGCACTGATGGCTGCATAGAGCAGAGGCTTCAGGTTTTCCTTGACCTGAGGAGAGCCCCCCAGCAGCCAGGTGGCGAGGAGTGCGAGGTCCCGGGCGGTGGGGGCTGGGGTGCCCTCCGGAATTCCCGCAGGACGGGATGAATCCCCGATCAGGGCGGGGTCACGGGGCAGGAGGCGTTCAAGGTTGAACCGCTCCGGCTGGGTGAAGTTCAGGGCAATGGGCCAAGTGCGGAACTTGAGGGTGAAAGGGGGCCATTCGGTGAGGGGGAGTCGCGCCAGCTGGTCGGGGGGAGGGAGGTTCTCCTCGCCGCCGGGGCTGGTGAATTGGAGGGGAATCAGGCGTGGTGCACGCCAGTGGAGTGGAAGATTCCGGGATTCGGCATCGGTGGCCGCGGCGGCGATTTGCTTCAGGATCAGGAGGACTTCAGCCGGTTGCAGCGGACCTCGCAGGCGCCGCAGAGTGTCCAGCGAGTATTTACCGGGAAGTTCCTCGACGAGGAATGGGGTGGCACCTTCGGGGTGGAAGGCGAGCGGGGCCAGCAGGCCAGGGCTCCGGGTGGAGCTGAGGGTGGACCAGGCGTTTTCCAGATCCGGAAGCAGGAAGGGGGAGGGCAGGAGATTGGGTGGGGGCAGGAGCTGGACGTTCACCGGCCGGCGGGTGGCCCGCTCGGTGGCCCGGTAGCGGTAGGGATCAGCCGCGTCGGGGGCGCGGGTGTCGAGGGTGAAATCATGGCCGAGGATTTCCGCGGATTCGGCACCACCCGGCAGGTGAGGGGCGAGCGGCAGACGGGGGCGGAAGGCGGGCGGCAGGACTTCCGGGCGGGCGGTCAGTTCGGAGGAAAGGTCCTGGACGCAGCGTTCGGTGAGGGTCCGGAGTTGCTCGAGGGTCCGGGGGTGGTGCGGCTGGGTGGCCTGGAATATGGTGTTGAGGAGGAAGCCCAGTTCCGGAGGGAGGTTTTGCGGCGGAGGGCCGGAGGGGGAGCGCGAAAATGCGGGGAGATGTTCTTCCGTCGACGAACCAGTGAGCATGTAGAGCAGGAGGCGGCCGGTTTCGTGGATGGCGCGGGCTTCCACAAACTGCGGTTCAGTGCTGACCGGGAGCATGCCTGAGAGGCCGAAGTCGCTGATTTTTACGGTGAGATCGTCCGGATGGGGACCCGCGAGGGTGAGGCCGGAATGGAAGATGTTGACGCCGGCAAGGAGACGGGGGTGGCTGGCGAGGGCGGCGAGTCCTTCGACGAGCTGACGGGTGACCAGCAACGCCAGCCAAGGCGGCAGGGGCTGGCAGCGGGCCAGCCAGGAATCGAGGCGTTCGCCGTCGAGGAATTCTGAAATGTGATAGTTCGAGCCTTCATCCTCGCCCCCTTCGATGATGCCCAGGAGATGGCGGTGCCGGAGGGGGGCGGCGAGTTGGACAAGATTTTGGAAGCTGGCGGCATCGCGGGAGCGCTCGGGAGGGGCGATGGAGATGTGGAGTTCCACGAACTGGCGCTGTTTGTTATCGAAGGCCAGGCAGGCGACTTCGTCCGGGCCGCGCCAGACCTCGACGGTGGCTCCCTGCCGGTCCTGGCAGATGGTGTAGTGGCGAAAAGTCTGGAGGGCGGACATGGGGGCGGGGCAGCAGGAGTCGGGAGTCAGTGATCGAGGGAGATTAGCATAGGATGGCGGGGAGATGAGGGAAGTTTTCAGTTTTAAGTTTTAGGTTCCGGCCGTGTGGTCGGGGAGATGGCAGATGAACTTTTGGAACAGGTGAGGGCGGCCGGAGCCGCGGCCGTGCAGTGCCTGCGGCAGGAGCGGAATGCCCGGGGATGGTGGGAGGGGGAGCTTTCCGCGAGTGCGCTGTCCACCGCGGTGGCCGTATTGGCCTTGGGATCACGGGAGGAGGGCAATCCCGGGGGATCGGGTCGTCCGGAATTGATCGGGGCAGGCCTGGCGTGGTTGGCACAGACCCAACTGGCCGACGGCGGTTGGGGGGATACGGTGCGGAGCAAGGCTAATGTGGCGACAACTTTGTTGGCCTGGGCAGCTTTTGGTCTGGGGTGGCGGGTATTGGGCAAGGCGCCGGAACGGGAGGGTTTTGGGGAGGTGGTGGCGCGGGCGGAACGTTGGATTGAGCAGGAGGCAGGAGGGCTGGCGCCGGAGGCTTTGAAAGCGGCTTTGGGCCGGCGGTATGGCAAGGACAAAACCTTTGCGGTGCCGATTCTGATGGCGTGTGCGGTAGGGGGGCGGCTGGGGGCGGCCCCAGGATGCTGGAAGGAAGTGCCGGCGTTGCCTTTTGAACTGGCGGCCTTTCCCCGGCGGTGGTTCGCGGCGCTGCGTTTGCCGGTGGTCAGTTATGCGCTGCCGGCTTTGATTGCGATTGGTCAGGTCAGACATTTCCACGCCCCGGGATGGCGGCCCTGGGCTTGGTTGCGGGAAGCAGTGGTGGCGAGGACGCGGCGGTTATTGCGGGAAATTCAGCCGGAGGGGGGAGGGTTCCTTGAGGCCACCCCGTTGACCGGGTTTGTGACCATGGCGTTGTGCTCGGCGGGCGCGGGAGATGGAGATGTGGTGCGTGAGGCATTGGCTTTTCTGGAGCGGTCTGTCCGGGAGGATGGGAGCTGGCCGATCGACACGAACCTGGCCACCTGGGGCACCACGTTGTCGGTCAAGGCGCTGGGAAATGATTTGCCGCCGGGCGACCGGGAGGCGGTGCGGGGGTGGCTGCTGGGGCAGCAATTCAAGGTGCAGCATGCCTATTGTTTGTCGGCTCCCGGAGGATGGGCCTGGACGGATCTCCCGGGAGGAGTGCCGGATGCGGATGACACGGCAGGGGCGTTGCTGGCGCTGCGGGAATTGGCCGGCGCGGAGGAAATTGCCGCGGCCGAATCTGGGGCTGGCTGGCTGGCAGGACTGCAAAACGAGGACGGGGGAATGCCGACCTTCTGCAAGGGCTGGGGGGCTCTGCCTTTCGACCGGAGTGCGGCTGACCTGACTGCCCATGCCTTGGCGGCGTGGCAGGCGTGGCGGGAAGATTTGCCGATGGACTTGGTCCCAGCGATGCAGCGGGCCGTGGCCTGGCTCAAAAAGACCCAACGAGGCGATGGGGCATGGATGCCCCTGTGGTTTGGCAATGAGCACGAACCGGATGAAGCAAATGCGGTCTATGGGACGGCCACGGTTTTAAAATATCTGTGCCGGCTGCCAGTGACCGGGTTTCCCGGGTTGGTTGGCATCAGGGAAAAAGCGGCCGGGTTTTTGGCCGGGGTGCAGCAGGAGGATGGAACCTGGAGCGGGGGGCCGGGCGGGGGCGCAGGGTCGATCGAAGAGACGGCGGCTGCCGTGGAGGCCTTGGTGGCTTTCACTGGATTGGGGCAGGGGACTGCTCAGGCTCCCTCTCCCGGCCCGGCCATCGAAGCCGGGGGTGCTGCGCTGCTGCGGCTGACGGAGGGCGGGAAGCAGTTTCCGGCGGCTCCAATCGGGCTTTATTTTGCGCGGCTGTGGTATTACGAAAAACTCTACCCTCTGACGGCATCCGTGGTGGCGTTCCGGAGGCTGCAGGAGTGGCTGGCCGCACGGGAGCGGTAATTGATTCAGGTTTTCCCAATGGCTTCCCGTTCTTCCAACTGGCGTTATTCCTGGCTCATGCTGGTGGTGGCAGGGTTTCTGGCATGGGGGGAGTGGAAAGGGTGGTTACCCAAGGATGGCAGGGGGGCTGGCCAGCAGGGGCCGGTGGTTTCACCCAGGGCGGAGCGACCCGGCAAACCCGGTGCCCAAGGGTCCCGGAAGATGGGAGCTTGGGAGGAATTGCAGGGTTGTATTTTGATTGAGCACCGGAGCAATGACGGGGATAGCTTCGTCGTGAGGCATGAGGGGGCAGATCGCACCCTCCGGATTTATTTCGCGGATTGCCCCGAGAAACACCGCCATCAATACAACGGACCCAGAATTGCCGAACAAGGCCAGTATTTTGGCGGACTGACCGAGGAGGAGACCGTGGCGATTGGGGGGGACGCGCGTGATTTTACTCTGGCACTGCTGCGCGAGGGGCCGTTCACCGTTTTGACGCGATGGGAACAGGTTTTTGATAGCGGCCGGTTTTATGCTTTTGTCACCGTGGAAAATCGTGATCTGGGCGAACGGTTGGTCGAACAAGGCTTGGCCCGGATTCATACCAAAGGGGAAAGCCGTCCGGGTGGGGCGGCCGTGGCGGCACAGAAAAGACGTCTGCAGAGTCTGGAACAGGATGCGCGCCGGTCGAATCGGGGGGCGTGGGGGAAACGGTAGATTGTGGATTGCCGTCCAAGCCCAGGAGGCTGACAGAGCAAGGTTTGGACTGAAAACGGACCGCCCCGTGCGGATCTGCCATCTCAGATCCTGCACGGGGCGGCTTTTGGGGGGAATAGAATGAAACTTGATTTAAAGGGGGGAATCAAATTCCATCCAGATCTTGCTTTGGGGTTGCAACACCATTGCAATTTCTACGCACAGAATGGACTATGTATTCGCATAGTCAATACAAAAGAGCGGTTTCCTGTGGGAACTGATTTTCTGGAGCCGCGGCAGAACGGCGGATTTCCCCCTGAAGGGATGACCACGGACAGGTGGTCCTTGAGCTGGCTCCGGGAGCTTAGGCCAGTTCGCGGGAACGGCGGGCTGCGGCGCGCACGGCTTCGATGCAGGCGGAGCGGAAGGCCCTGGATTCCAAGGCCGCGAGGCCGGCGATGGTGGTGCCGCCGGGGCTGGTGACCTGATCGCGCAGCAGGGCAGGGTGGAGGCCGGACTGAAGCACCAGGGCAGCCGCCCCTGCCACGGTCTGGGCAGCCAGGAGCAGCGCTTGTTCTTTGCTCAGGCCTTCGGCCAACCCCCCATCAGCGAGGGCTTCAATAAATGTGTAAACGTAGGCCGGTCCACTGCCGCTCAGGCCGGTGACGGCATCAAGCAGGGGCTCAGCCACCCGGGTGACGGTGCCTACGGCTCCAAGGAGGCTTTCAGTGGCGGCGGCATCGGCGGCGGTGGCGGTGCTGCCGACGGCGTAGGCGGCGGCGCCCTGACCGATCAGGGCGGGGGTGTTCGGCATGACGCGGATGACGCGGTGATGACCGGCGGCAGCTTCCATGGACTTCAGGGTCACTCCGGCCGCGATGGAGATGAGCAGGCGGCTTGGCTTCACCGATTGCAGGGAAGTGATGAGCGGGACGATGCCGGCTGGTTTCAAGCAAAGCAGCACGGCTTCGGAGGTTTCCACCGCCTGGACTGCATCCGGGGCGGATCTCACGCCAGGCAAGGCGACAAGCGTGGCAGCCACGGCCGGCGCGTGGGGATCAAACACCGTAATCGCTCCGGCGGCCAGCAATTGGCGGGCGACAATCCCCTGGAGCAGGGCCGTCCCCATTTTACCGGTGCCGAGGCAAGCGAGGGAAACGGGGGCGGCGGATGATGTTTGGTTCATATGAAAAAGGATGGGTTGCTGCGGGGGCTGGGCTGAGGCAGCTTGGAAAATGGCAGCGCCGGATTCTATGGAGGAAATTTTGGGGAATGGGGCTGACGCGGCCGGCGCGGCTGGTTTTCAACTGCCGGAACCGTTGGCGGTCGTGGGAATGGTGATTTTTTCCCTGCTCGGGATCTGGGCCATTAAAGAAGGGCGGCGGGAAGCGAATATCAAGCAACTGCTGCTGGGAATCGGTTTGGTGGGGTATTCGTATTTTACCTCGGAAGTCTGGCTGGTGTGGCTGATTGGCGTAGCCCTTTCGGTCGCGGTTTTTAAAGTCAGGGAATGAACCGCAGACTGTGGGGCACCGGAATTGACGCCCCATGGGAATTCACTTAAGGAGGCCCGATGCTTTATATTTTTTGCTGCACGCCCCTTCCTGTCTCCGTGTCCACCTGCTTGGCGGGAACCCACCCTGAATCTTCTCACGTCCATGATTGAAGCGCGGAATACGTTGGCGTTGGGCCGTCTGTCAGAAACCCAATTTGATGAGGCCGCGGCTCTGATCCACAGCTCGCTGGCCAGTTGGTACCGCCGGCATCTGAATCAACCGGACCGCTTCGGAGCGGCGTGGGAGCCCTTCCGGATTTTTCCGGAGGTTTACGAAGCCTTGGATCCAGGCTGCGCGGTGACCGCCCGCGACCCGCTTACCCAACAACTGCTCGGCATCTGCTTTTATCATCCCCGGCCCTCCCATATGTCGGTTGGAATTGTGGTGACTGATCCGGCCACGGGTGGCCGCGGGGTGGCGCGGGTGATGCTGGAGGAAGTTCTGGCTTCCGCCGAGGCCTCTAATCTCCCGGTACGGCTGGTTTCCAGTTTAATGAGCCTGGACTCGTTTTCACTCTACACCCGGCTTGGATTCGTCCCCGGAACCGTGTTTCAGGATCTGCAGTTTCCACCTGGGAAACTGCCTCCTCAGGTGGTGGTGCCGGGGACGCTCCGCCCCATGCTGGAAGCGGATGTTCCCGCCATGGTGGAACTGGAGGAGCGGCTGACTGGCATCCGGCGGGAAAAGGATTTTGCCTTTTTCGCGAGGAACGACCGGCAGCTGTGGCACACCCTGGTCCTGACTGGACCCAACGGGATGATCCGCGGGTTTTTGGGATCGATCGCGCATGGGGGCACCCAAATGCTGGGACCCGGCTTGATGCAGACCGAGGAGGATGCCTTGGCTTTGATCAGTGCCCAGCTGCATCATCACGGGCCGGGAAATCCGGTCATTCTGGTGCCCGTCCGCGCGGCGGGTCTGGTGGCCTCATTGTACCGGGCTGGAGCAAGGAATGTGGAATTGCATGTGGCCCAGGTGCGCGGCACGGGGCGGGAGCCTGATGGGATCGTGATCCCAACCTTTCTGCCGGAGAGCGGTTAGAACCAGCCCTCCGGCAGCAGGCAGGGGTGATAGGCTGCTTATTTTGCAGCGGCTTTTGGTTTTTCTTCAGCAGGGCCGGCTTTGGCGAGGATTTCCTCCAGCTTTTTGGCAAAGGCCTCCGGGCTGTTGCTGCCGACCTGCTGGCCGATGGATTCACCGGCCGGGTTCAGAAATTCGATGTGCGGGATGCCGCTCACGGCAAATTTTTCCTTGGCTTTTTCATTCATCCGGTCATCCGCATCCAGATAGGCCCAAAGGAATTTGCCATGAAATGGCTGAACGTCAGCACTCGGGTAGACTTTATTCTTCATGGTCTGGCAGGGGCCGCACCATGTGGCGGAGAAGACGACGATGGCCGGCTTGCCGGTTTCTTTCTGCTCTGAGAGCAGTTTCCGGTAGCTGGTGATGAATTTAGGACTGCCCTTGGGGAATTCCCCGGCGCTGGCCGTAAAAGGCAGGGCACAGATGGCAGTGAGGGCGAGAGCGAGAAAGGAACGTGTTTTCATGGGATGCGGTTTGTTGGGTGGTTGGCAATTCGGGATCAGAAGCAAAACAGCGCCACCCTGAAGTCAGAGTGGCGCTGCCGGAAGGGCATGAACGGAAGGGATTATTTTCCAGCTTCGGTCTTTTCGCCGGCTTTCTTCCAGCCGGAGATGCCGGCGGCGAGGTGCTTCACGTTGGTGTAGCCGAGTTCTTTGGCTTTCACCGCGGCAGCTTTGTAGGCACCGCAGGAAGGACCGCCACAATAAGCGACCACGAGGGCGCCTTTGTCCTTGGGCAGCTGGGCGGCGAGTTTGTCGCCAGCGGCGTCGAAGTCGATCGCGGTTGGGACGTGGCCGGCTTTCCAGGAGTCACTGCCGTTCACGTCAATGACGGTAACCTTTTTGTCCTCGATGGCCTTCTTCAGGTCGGTGATGGTGATATCAGGAAACTCACCGGCGAAAACGCTGGCGGTGAAGAGGAGGCTGAAGAGGAGGGTGAACAGTTTTTTCATAGGATAGAGGAGTTAGGTTATTTCAGTTGGATGTGAGTTGCTGCCGGGGCTCCAGGATGGAAACGCCCTCATTCAACGAACTGCACACGGGTTGTGACGCGATCTGCAGCGGAAATATTCCGGGAATTCCGGAAAATCCGCCACTGGACCGAAATGACAGCGCTGTCATGCGGCGGATTTTGTCTGCAAAAACAAAAAAAGGCGGACTGTTTTCAGTCCGCCTTTTGAATCAGGAATGAATGAATTGCGCGGAATCAGCCGGCCATTTGCATGCCCTTGTGGCCAAGTTGCTTCACCGTCCGGTTCAGTTGCTCGAATTCGATGGGCTTTTTGATCACGGTCACAGGGCCGATCTGAAGAATCTTGCTCAGAATTTCGCTGTCCGGGTAGCCGGTAATGATGACGATCGGCAGATCCGGGTGCAGTTCCTTGAGGCGGAGATAAACTTCGTCGCCGGACATATCCGGGAGTTGGAGGTCGAGAAAAACGAGATCGAACTTCTGCTTTTCAGCATAGGAAATGGCTTCGGCGCCGCTGCCGACGACGATCCGGCCGAAGCCGGCTTTCTTCAGGAATTGCTTGAAGATGGTTTGCAGGGCTGCGTCATCATCGACCACCAGCACCGTCGGTTGACCGGAGCCTTCGGTCTTGAGCACATCGCGGTCGAGCAGGCTGCGTTTGATGCGCCAGCGGCCCCCGATTTGGACGGCCGGAAGTTGTCCCCGTTGCACGAGGTAATAGACCGTTGGGAGAGGAATGCGCAGATATTCCGCCGTTTCCTTCACGGTCATCAGTTCGGGTGATTCTTCAGCCATAATTTTAAAGGGGGTCGAGGATTGGGAGGGGTTTGACTTCCGAAGCGTTTCAGGAGTAATACGGATGCAGTGGAATTCCTGGAGGGTTCAGGGATTTCTGGATTAGCGTCCTTTTCTCTGTTTCATGGAAAATACATAGTCACTATGGGATTGCAAGTATTTTTCACAATTGAGTCTAGTTTTTTTGGCTCCATGCAATTTTGAGAAATTGCGTCTCCTGCGGTATTTGCCTGGAACCCGGGGGGTGCCGCGTCAATTCCATACCTAACTTATTCAGGCCGGGGAGTCTTTGGCCACACCGTGACCAGTCCGCGGTCTGCTGGTGGCATGAAAGATAATTCAAGGTACTGCCTTCTCCAAAGCTTCGAGGACCTGGGATTGGGAGAGCAGGCTGTCGGAGATGAGAAACGGCGGCTTGGACGCATCCGCCGGATACATGATGTAAGTGGGAAAGGTGGAAATTCCCCACGGTTTCAAACTTTCGCGGATGGCGTCGTCCTCCGGGGTGCCATCAGCGAGATACTTGGCGCGAAGCGCGGTCACATTCAATTCTTTGAATTTTGCGATGACTTTGTCGGAACCGGGCAGTTTGAAAACGTTGCGTTCGTTGATGTCGCACGTAGGGCAACCGAGGGTGGTGTAGTTGACGAAGACGGCATGGCCTTTGGCCCGCTCAGCGGCGAGGGTTTCCGGGGACCAGCGGGTCCATGCCAGTTCGCCCGTCATGTAGACGGCTCCTGGAGCAGAAGTGGATTGTTTTTGACGGGTGGCGTCCAAGGCGAGGACGGTGCCCCCGCCAGCGGCCAGCAACGCGACGAGACTACCGAGGAGGCGGCTGCGGCCGGGACGGGACGGGGTGCACCAATGGCCGTAGATCCAAGCGGCCACGGCGATGCAGAGGAGTGACCAGAGAAGGAGGGATGACCCATCGCCTCCCGTTTTTTCACCGAAGGTATTATAGAAGTAGACGGCCGCCGCAAACATGGGAAAGGCGAGGGCTTTCTTGAAGGTTTCCATCCATGCCCCGGGGCGGGGCAGCTTTTTCAGCAGCCGCGGTGAGCTGGAGAGCACCACGTAGGGCAGGGCAATGCCCAACCCGAAGCCAGTGAAGAGGATAAATTGCTGGAGCGCCGGTTGTTGCAGGGCGTATCCCATGGCCACCGCCATGAAGGGGCCGCTGCATGGCGTGGAAATCAGCATGGTCAGGGCTCCTGACCAGAAACTGCCTCCATAACCTTTTTGATCCTGAAGGTCACCACCCACATTGCCCAGGCTGGTACCGATTTCAAACAGGCCCGCCAAATTCAGGCCCAGCAGGAAAAGCACAATGACGACCACGGCCATCGCTCCGCTGTAGCGGGTGAGATCGCCCCAGGCAAATTCGAGACCAAAGGCAGATTTGGCCACGAACATGCCTCCCGCCACCAGCCAGACAAAAATCAGCAGTCCGAGCGTGTAGGCCAAGCTGTGCTTACGGGTTTCTTTCGGATCCTTGCCGGCCTGCTGGGCAAAACCAAGCACCTTGAGAGCCAGCACGGGGAAGACACAGGGCATCAGATTCAGAATCATGCCGGCCAGAAACAGGCTGGCCAGCGCGAGCAGAAAACCAATCCGGGGCGGTTGGGCTCCATTGGTGGCCGGGGCTGGTCCTGCTGTTTGAGTGGCGTTTGGCCCTGGCGCTGCGGCAGTCCCTACGGCCAGAGAGGGGACGGAGCCATCCTTCAGCCAGCCTTTGGAGGCGTGGACAAAACCAGCCGGAGCGTCACTGGATTCCTCATCAGATGGTTTGAGGGCGAGCCTGATCACGTTGCCTTCCCGGGTAATGACCGGTGGTTCCGTGGTTACGGCTTTGGTGTGATCGAAAAAGTAGATTTCTCCGGGATCGGGGTTGGCCCCCTCGCCGGGAGTCAGGGTCAACGTCCATTTGGGATCCAGTTTGACCTGCCACGCGGGGCTCATTCTGGCTTGGACTGCCTGCACTTTGGCCAGTTCAGCCTGGATGGCAGGCACCGGCTCTGCCACGGCGGCGGCCGGCAGAGTCAAGGACAGGTCCGCGCCGCCGGGATTGCAGGTGGAGCCTTCGTCGCAGACCAGCCACTTGGCGCTGGCCTTGATTGTGATGGAACTGCCAGGGGGGAGGGTGGCGGGAGGCGTGAGGGTGGTGAAGAGGTAAGTGGTTCCCTCATAAATATGCATGTTTCCGAGTTCGGAAGTTTTTACCTGCGGGACCGGCCAGACCAATGGGGTGCTGGTCCATCCGGCTGGCAGGTCCCATTTGAGGGAGGTTGGGACGCCGATTCCCGGATTCAGCCAATAGGTGTGCCAATGTTCGGGATGAACCAATTTAAGGGCGACATCCAGTGGCTGCCCCGGCACCAAAGCAGTGGCTCCGGCCTCGAGGCTGGCGGTGACCTCCCTGGGTTTGGCCTCAGCGTCCCCCAGCAGGCCGCCAAAACTATTGGGTTGGGCAAAAGACGGCAGGGCAAAGGAGATCAGGAACGCGAAGCAGAGTCGGAAGGAAGTCATGCGGATTGGAGTGATGGCTGGAAGCCTATATTCCCGGGGAATAACCGCATCCCCAAGTTAAGCTTAAAAAGTAACCGATTCGTCATAATGCGCCACCGTCCTTGATTCCTGCTCATCCCCATAAAAAAATCATTCGCATAAATGGATGAATATCTTAAGTATTCAGTACTTCCCAAGTGCCTGTAAATCAATTACAAAAGCTATGTTTTTAAGAATTGCCCGAGATATCGCCAAGCCCCAAACCTTTGCGATTCTTGATCTCCTCAAACGCTCGACCGGACTGCCGGTCAAGGACTTGGCCAAGGCCATGAAAATGAGTTATATGGGCGTGAAGCAGCACTGCCTGGAGTTGGAAAAAAAGGGATTGCTGGATACCTGGCGGCGTCCTAGCGAGGTGGGCCGCCCGGAAAAACTTTACCGGCTGACCCCTAAAGCCGCCGCCTTTTATCCCGAGGCGGGCAATGAGATGACTTTGGAAATCCTCCATTCCATCCAGCAGATTTATGGACCCAGCGCGCCGGACAAACTGCTCTTCAACCACTTTGCCAAAAAGACCGAAGCCTATCTGAAAAAGGTCAAAGGCGGTTCCATTTCCGAACGCACCACGGCGTTCGCCAAACTGCGCAATCTGGAAGGCTATTGTGCCGAAGTGGAGTATGACCCGCAGGCCGGCTTCCGGTTGGTGGAATATCACCACCCGATGAAGGAAATCGCCACCGCCTTCCCCAGTATCCGCCAGATGGAGACCCAGATGATCCAGAAGATCCTCATGACCGATGTGCAGCGGGTGGAGGAACGCGCCAGCGGTCTGACCAAAGTCGCCTGGGTCATTCCGACGCTGGGCCACGCCCTCGCTTCCTGAGGACCCGGGGCGGTGCCACAACCCGCAGCGCCATCATTCCTGCATGGCGGGCCGTTCTGTGAAATGCGGCCTCAGGCGCTGGCGGACTCTTCCACGACTCCAAAACGCCGGAATTTGGCATAGCGGTCGCGTAGCAGGGCGGCAGGTTTGGCAGACTGGAGCGCCGCGAGGTGCCGGAGGATCGCATCCTTGACGTGGGCCGCCGTGGCCGGCAGATCATAGTGGGCACCGCCGGTGGGTTCAGCGATGACTTCATCCACAATGCCAAGCCGGGCGAGATCGGAAGCCGTCAGCTTGAGGGCCTCCGCTGCTTCAGGCGCGTGTTGGCGGTGCTTCCAGAGAATGGCGGCACACCCTTCCGGACTGATGACGGAGTAGTAGGCATTTTCCAGCATCAAAACGCGGTCGGCCACGCCGATGCCGAGCGCCCCGCCTGATCCGCCTTCGCCGAGCACGATGGCAATGATGGGGGTTTTCAGGGTCATCATTTCCCGGAGGTTGAAGGCAATCGCTTCCGCAATATTCCGTTCCTCGGATTGCACCCCCGGGTAGGCGCCGGGGGTATCGATCAGACTGACGATGGGGAGCTGGAATTTCTCAGCCAGGCGCATGAGGCGCAGGGCCTTGCGGTAGCCTTCCGGGTGGGCACAGCCGAAATTGCGTTTCAGATTTTCCTTGGTGTCCCGGCCTTTTTGCTGGCCAATGACAAGCACCTTGCGGCCGCCGATGGTGGCGAATCCGGCGGGCATCGCATGATCATCACCCGTGTGGCGGTCGCCATGGACTTCGAGAAATTCCGAGAAGCACAGGTTCACATAATCGAGCATGTAGGGCCGGGCAGGGTGCCGGGCAATTTGCACGCGCTGCCAGGCCGTCAGGTTCCGGTAAGTGCTTTCCTTGAGCTGGGCCAGTTTTTCGCGGATGGCGGTGGCTTCCACACTCACATCCATGGACTGATCGGCACTTTTTTTCAGGAGTTCATCCAGCTGCAGTTGCAGGTCCAGGATGGGTTTTTCAAATTCGAGCGGGGCTGGGTTCATGTCAGGAATATTTCGGGGTGGGGCGGCGTCAGGGCCTGGGGTCAACTGCGGGCTGCCGCGGCGGGTTTTTTGAGAAATTGCACCGGGGCACCGACCCGGATCAGGGTGGACAGCTCCTCGATATCCGGACCGCTCAAATAAATCCCTGCCGGGGTCGCGGACAAGGGGGGGGGGCCATCGGCCGGAGCGGCCGCTTCACCCGGCAACGGGGTGCAAAACACGATGCCGGGCCGGCCCGGTTTGCTGACGGTTTGCAGCCACTTCCGGGAGCCAGGGTAACGTTCGTCCGTGGGTTGGATTTTTTTGTTATCAATCCATGCTGGCTTATCGGCCACCGCGGTCTGTTCCGGCAGGCTGGGATAGGGCAGATGCATCCCGGCAATGGCATAATCCTTGAAATACCGGCCCTCCTTGAGCACAGTGATCCTTTTGCTTCCGAGATCCACCTGGAGACTCAGGTCGAGGGGGTAGACAATCAACCGGTCGTCCGGGTGAACCACGTGGCCGAGCAGATTATTGACCCGTTTGATGTAAGAAAGGGTGGTGCGGAAGCGCTGGGCGATCAGTTGCAGGCTATCACCGCGGGCGGCGGTGTATTCGAGCTTGCCGGGCATCGGAATGCGGGAAAAGAGCCGGTCCAGATTCATTTCTCCCAGCACCCGGCGGGAATCCGGATAGCGGGCAGAATCCTGATACACTTCGGTAATCTCCGTCAGCAGGCGCCGCGCCGCTTCCAAATCACCCTGACGGATCAGTTCCATCGCGTGATCGAATTGTTTTTTCCCGGGATCCGCTTTGGGGGCAGTGTTGGTGAGCAGGGCGCGCACTTCCTGCGTCCGTTCCTTCTCCGGCAGATAGGTTTCTTTATAGACGTAATACACCCCGAGCACTGTCCCCGCCAGCACCGTGAGTGCGAAGAGGGATGCCAGAATGCGGAGATAAATCCGGGCCATGGGGAAATCGGAAAAGGGAAGGAGTGGGAGTCACCATGAACTCATCCGCCGCTGCGGCAAGGGGAAGGTAGGTCATGAGCGCTCCTTTGTTCTTTCCGGGGTGGTCCGCGGCGCCCGGCAACGCAGCGCATTCAGAGGGATAAAAGCGCTGCGCGCGTCCGCTGCTGTCAGACCTGGACCGGGACCCGGTCACCCGCATTTTCAGGGAGCATCGCAGCTCAGCATGGCGGATGAGCCGTCCGTGAAGCTTACCACGATCTTGATGGAATTACTGCTGCTGAAAGAAGCGGCGCTGGCTTCCGACGATGCATCAAGAATGATGTCTGCCACTCTGCGGAGGTCCGTGGGGGAAACGGCCACCATGTCGCCCTCGCGCAGCATCAGATTTATTCCGCCAGTTGTGGCTCGCATCCAGAGGCCCCTGTCGTTCGCGGTGGTGACGCCGCCTTGTCCTTGGAGGAGATTACCTATGAAGGCCTCCCGGCCGCCGCCGGAAACGAGCGCGGTGCCGAAAGTCGTGAAGACGGCATCGGTGGGGGCTTGTGGCGCCTGAAGACCCTCGCGGGCGATGAGCGTGAGGGCGTCCCCCGTGGCGGGCGAGCGGGCCCAGATCCCACCGTCGTTCGAAGCGTCCACCCCATTGCCGGCCCGCAAAGAGGCAGGAAAGATGAGGTTTCCCGAATCATTCCCCGCCAGTCGTGTTGGCAAGGAGTGATAAACGGCTCCAAGCGGCGCGCCGGGGGCGGCAGATCCCTCCCGGGCCAGCAGGGTGACTGCGCCGTTTTCCAAGGCCCAAATTCCGGTATCATCGGAACTGGTTACCCCTCCCCCACTGGTGGCGAGATTGGCATGGAATACCAACATGGCGTCGCGCAGGAGCGGGGTGCCCGGCTGGCCGAAAACCGCGCCTGCGGGAGTGCCGGGGGCTTGATTCCCGGCGCGGGCGATCAGTGCCAGTCGCGCACCGTCCCACATCCAAATGCCGGACCGGTTGGCCGAGGTGACTGCGGATGTTTGCTTCAGGAGAGTTGAAAAAGCAATCTGACCGGAGGAGTTGGCGGAAATCAGGGCACTGGTCAAGGTGTCGAACGACTCGCCATTCCGGGTGCCTGGCGCTGCCGCACCTTCACGCACCAGCACCGCGGGAAGACCTTGGAAGTTGGTCCAAAGGCCTGAATTATTTTCGTTGGAGATCCGCAGGGATTTGTTGGTTTTAAGGACAGCGGTGAAGGCGTAGCGGCCATCCTCGCCCAATACGGCATTGTTGCCCAGTTGCTGGAGCCTGGCCCCTGCGGCGAAACCGGGAGCTTGGCCGTTTTCCCGGGCCACCAGCTGCAGCGGACCGGACGGGGATTTAAGCCATAATCCGTCATCATTGGACAAAGTTACCCCACCAGACCCTGTCTGCAGTTTCGCTTGGAGTAGCAGGTGACCTGTTCCGCTCCACCAAGGGCTTGCCTCAAAAACGCCGAAGCGGCCGCCCGTCACTCCTGGTGCTTCAGCGCCCTGACGGGCAACCAATCCCAGCAGACCGTTGGATTCCGTCCAAACCCCGCCAGTACTGCCCAGTGCCGAATCCAGATTGGCGCGAAATGCAGCATTGCCTGGGCCGTCACTCCGCACCCCGGAAGTAAAGGACAAAAAGTGCGCACCGCCGGTTCCTGTCGCCAAATCCCCCGTCAGAGCCACTATTTCCCACAAACCGGGCGGCACGACGGCGGTGACGGTCAGGAGAAAACTGCTGGATGCAGTCGCCGCCCCGTCGCTGACGCTGAGGGTGATGACTGCGGTCCCGTTCTGCTGGGCAGCGGGGGTCACGGTCACGGTCCGGTTGGCCCCGCTGCCGCCGAATCCGATGTTGGCGGTGGGGACCAGGACCGGATTGGAGGAACTGCCGGTCACCATGAGGCTGCCGGCAGCAGCTTCGGAGTCTCCCACGGTGAAGGCCAGCGCTCCGGTGGAGGAATCTTCGGTGATGGTCAGGCTGGCGGGGGGGGAAATCACCGGGGCGTCATTGACGGCGGTGACGGTCAGGAGAAAACTACCGGAAGTGGTGGCCGCTCCGTCGCTGACGTTGAGGGTGATGACTGCGGTCCCGTTCTGCTGGGCGGCCGGGGTCACGGTTACAGTCCGGTTGGCCCCGCTGCCGCCGAATCCGATGTTGGCGGTGGGCACCAGTGCTGGATTGGAGGAACTGCCGGTCAGGGTGAGGCTGCCGGCGGCGGTTTCGGAGTCTCCCACGGTAAAGGCGAGCGCTCCGGTGGACGAATCTTCGCTGATGGTCAGGCTGGCGGGGGGGAAAATCACCGGGGCATCATTGACGGTGGTGACGGTCAGGAGGAAACTGCTGGACGTGGTCGCCGCTCCGTCGCTGACGTTGAGGGTGATGACCGCGGTCCCGCTCTGCTGGGCAGCGGGGATCACGGTCACGGTCCGGTTGGCCCCGCTGCCGCCCAATCCGATGTTGGCGGTGGGGACCAGTGCCGGATTGGAGGAACTGCCGGTCACCATGAGGCTGCCGGCAGCGGTTTCGGAGTCTCCCACGGTGAAGGCCAGCGCTCCGGTGGAGGAATCCTCGGTGATGGTCAGGTTGGCGAGGGGGGAAATCACCGGGGCATTGTTCCCAGTTACGACGATGATTTCGGGGCATGGCAGGCTTTCGAGGCCTGCACTGTTGTAAGCAGTCGCTGCAAAAAAGTAAGGAGTACCCATGGCCAGATTTGCCACCGTGGCCGTGGTGGTATTCCCGGCATCGATGGTTTGGGTGTAGTTGCCGCTGGTGGTGCCATAAAGCAGCCGGTAGCCCATAACATCAGACTCCGGGTTGGCATCCCATGCCAGAGTTGCGGTTCCAGTCGATTGGGCTTTGACCATCCCGCAAAGAAGCAGGGTGAGCAGAGTGAATAGGGCGGGCGTGAGGAGTGGATAAAGTTTCAAATCGGGAGGTGGGGATGGCGGTACAGCCCAGAAAGAGCGTAACACTAGTGATGATTTCTATGATTTTGATAATTCAAGAGCCGGAAAGATTCAGTGATTGAAACAATCCAAGCCTCATGAATACCTAAGGAGGATGATTAATTGAGTATAGGTATTTGCCTTATATTGTGTAGGGAATTTGCCTGATATTGGGATCGTTGCCCGAATAGTCAAGATTCTTTTTATCAGCGTCAGTCGTTAAAAATCAGTTGATTACGAACTGATCTGTCTTCCAGGGCGTGCCTTGGTCTTTGGCAAAACTTTGTGGTTTGCCCGGAAAATCAAGCTTCCTCTTTTGCTGGTTTTCGCGCCCGAATACATCCTCTCTTGGGTGTTATCAACGATTGGCAGTCAAAGATTAATTATGGTAATTATATCTATTGTTTTGCGGGGGTTTTCAATCCTGTCCGACAACGATTCAATCCGCTCCTGGCAACACCCTTGTATTGGCTGCATCCAAACACTGTTTTCTCAAAAGTGAGATATTGTGCCAGCTTCGCCGGTGAAGGGCCAAACCGCCGAGCCCCTTGGTAATGCACCGGCTAAAAGGATTCCCAGGATGGAACTAGCAGGGGAAAGGCCACGGCAAACCGAGGAGTCAGGAAACCGGCCTGGGCCAATGCCGGTCCGGCAGACCGCAGGCGAAGCGTCAGGGTCGGGCTGTCCGGCCCACTGTTAGTCGCCAGTCGGGATCGATTGAGAGTCACCTGGTTTTCTCAAATTTGATCGATTCGTCTTTCGGTTGGGATCCGCGGATGCCGCATGAGGGTATTTCCACCACCGGAATCCACGAAAGAAATGCAGGGAAAAGGCCAAAAATTCGGCGGAACGACGGTGCCGGGTGTCTGCTTTCGGGCCCCTCTCCGCTGCAGGAAAAACTCTCCGCCGCCGCCGACCGCGGGATCCTGGACGCGGCAAAACCGGTGTCCGGGCTGGCTGCGGCCGGAAAATGTCCCTCTGATTACTGGCTTCAGGAGCCTTTTCCACCGCCAGCGGGACCCCAAAGCGGGGTGTTGTGGGAATAGTTTCTCCGGCGTAATCTAAACTGGGGATGGCGGGCCAAGGGGACATGTCCCCTTGCCGCCTCTCCGCTCTTTAAATTACACCGGAGTGCTTGGGTCCCTTCTCCCTTCTCCCTTCTCCCGCTTTTGCGGACAGTCCGCCTGAAGGCGTTGAATCTTCTGGGAGCCGCGGGGACCTGGTCCGCCAGAGGGATGCGCGGGGAGCCTACAGCAGACCGCGCCGCTTGAAGTCGAACAGATTGATCTTGTGCGACTTATGAATCATCTCGAGCGTGAACTTGAGGAGACAGATCTCCCAGGTGTCATCCACGCCGAGGATCACGGCGGTCAGGGGATTGCCGGAGGTTCTGATCTCTGCGAGGACCCGCTCGGTGACGACCGGCAGCGGATCGTGCACCAACGATTCCGTGACATCGCTTTTTTTGAAGGAGAAGCCGTACTGGAGCAGGGCCGCATTGGTCTGGCTCATCCGTTCCTTCATCCATTGGGCAAAAGCGGAGGCACCTTCGCCGAAGCCCTCAAACTCCAGATCGGCGTAGGGTTCGGGTTTCAGGATGGTTGGCCGCTGGGCATGGATCTGGCCGCTCCGGACGCGGACCTGCTGCACATCATCCATCAGTTCGCTGATGAGGTGGAATTGGAAGCTGGTGGTGCCGAAGGTATCGATGCGCCGGTCCGGCTCATGAAGCACCTCGGTGGTTTCCAGCGCGTATTGAATGCTGTCCTCGGAATACATCTCTGCGGGAAGCCTAGGGCATATTCAGGTTGGGTCCACCGGAATCGTGGAATTGTGGAAAAGTTGCGCAAGGCCAGTCGTAGCGGTATCAGTCCTTGGTTTCACCCCTTCCATGAATTGCGGCAACATCCATTTCACCCGCAGCCGCCGTGACTTCCTGCGGCAGGCGGGGGCCGGATTCGGCACCCTGGCGCTGACGCATTTGCTCCAGAGCCAGCCCGCAACCGCCGCGCCGGTTTTACCGCTGCCGCAGCGCGTGCCCAAAGCCCGGAGCGTCATTTTCCTCTTCATGGAAGGCGGGCCCAGCCATATCGACCTTTTCGACCCGAAACCGGAACTGAACCGCCTCGCGGGAAAGCAGATCCCAGACAGTTTCAAACGCGTCATCACTGCCATGGGAGAGTTCAGCAGCCCGTTGCTGGGTTGCAAACGCACCTTCGCCCAGCATGGACAAAGCGGAATTTGGGTCAGTGATTGGCTGCCGGAACTGGCCAAATGTGTGGATGACATCGCGGTGATCCGGTCCTGCTGGGCCGATGGAGTCAACCACTCTTCGGGGGTCTGCCAGATGAACACTGGCAGCACCCTCGCCGGACGTCCCTCGCTGGGATCGTGGGTCAGCTATGGTCTGGGCACGGAAAACCAGGATCTGCCGGCCTTTGTGGTCCTGCAGGACAATCCCAGCCCGGTGATCAACGGCCCGCGCAATTGGAGTGCGGGGTTTATGCCCGCCGCTTTCCAGGGGGTGCGCCTGACTTCCGGAGCGGAACCCATTCCTCATTTGAATACCCCGGCTGGTGTCACCACCCCGCGACAGGAAAGCCGGCTGGCATTCCTCAACCGGCTCAACCGCACTTACGCCGACCAGCATCCGGAACAGTCGGAGCTGGAAGCCCGCATCGCCTCCTACGAACTCGCCTACCGGATGCAGGCCACTGCGCCGGAGGCCGTGGATCTCACCAGCGAGACCGACGCCACCAAGGAACTTTACGGCCTCAATACCAAGGCCACCGAAACCTTCGGCCGCATGTGCCTGCACGCCCGCCGTCTGGTGGAACGGGGCACCCGCTTCGTCCAACTCTACAGCGGGGCCGGCAGCAAATGGGATGCCCACACGAAGATGGAGGAAAACCACAGCGGCCTGTGCCGCAGTGTCGATCAACCCATCGCGGGCCTGCTGCGCGACCTCAAAGCGCGCGGTCTGCTGGATTCCACCCTCGTCGTCTGGGGCGGCGAGTTCGGGCGTACCCCGCAGAGTGAAAAAGGCGATGGGCGCGACCACAACCCCACCGGTTTCACCATGTGGATGGCAGGAGGGGGCGTCAAAGGCGGTCAAACCATCGGCAGCACTGACGAGCTCGGGCTCCATGCGGTGGACCAACGGCTCCACGTCCATGATCTCCACGCCACCATTCTCGAAGCCCTCGGTCTGGATAACATGGACCTGATCTACAAATACAAAGGCCGTCCGGAACGGCCCACCCTGAACGAAGGCGGGGCCTATCAAAAGGTTTTCGGCTAGTCATCCGCCCTGCACGGGCGGCATCACCGCGACTTCCGCCCCCGGCGGGATCTGGGCACTGCGGCCGGTGTATTCCAGATTCACCGCCACGCGCAGGCTGGCGTCCGAGGTGCGCAGGCCCGGCCATTTCTGATACAACGATTCCAGCAAGTCCGCCACGGTGGTGGTCTCCTTAAAAGGCCACTCTTTTTGCGGGCAACCCGTAATCTGCGGCAGGTGGCCGAAAAAAAGCACCCGGAGGGCAGCAGGATCGGGTTCGGAGGACATGTCAGGGAAAACTCAGGCCAAACGTTGGATCGCCGACTCCTTGAGCACGCCGATATAGGGCAAATTCCGGTATTGGCCTTTATAGTCGAGACCGTAGCCGACCACAAATTCATCGCCGATCTGGAATCCCACATATTCCGCGTTCACCTTGCAGGGCCGTTCCTTTTTCTTGTCCAGCAGGACGCACAGCTTCACGCTGGCGGCTCCGGCTTCCGTCACAAAGCGGTTTCGGATCGCCTCCAGCGTCCGGCCGGTATCCAGAATGTCGTCGAGGAGAATGACGTGTTTCCCCTTCAGATCCGGCAGAGCCGACTGGTGGAAGGTGACCACCCCGCTGCTCTCGGTGCCGCCATGATAGGAGGAAACGGAGATCGTTTCAATCAACAGCGGCAGCTGAATGCGGCGCAACAGATCCGCCATCAGAATGATCCCCCCCTGCAGAATACAGACCACGGTGGGCATCTCCCCCTGATAATCACGCGTGATATCCCGTGCCATGGCGTCGAGACGGCTCATGATGGTGGACTCGTGGAGCAGGACGTGATCGATATCGTTGTGCATGTGCAGACTGGGGCAACGTGTGATACGTAGCTGCACGATGAGAATGGAGAATCCCCCGTCCAGCAACGCAAAAGAACCAGCGCCGTCCCTCGCGGACCTGCGCATGGATTACCGCCGGCACAGCCTCCGCCGCGATCAAGTCGCCACTGAACCCTTCGCTCAATTCCGCGCCTGGTTCGCGGAAGCCCAGCAAGCCGGGATCGTGGAGCCGAACGCGATGACCCTGGCCACCGTGGACTCCGCCACCGGCCAGCCTTCCTCCCGCATCGTGCTCCTGAAGGGCCTGGATGACCGCGGATTCACATTTTTCTCCAACTACGAAAGCCAAAAAGGCCGGGAACTGGCTGCCCAGCCGAAGGCTGCGCTGGGCTTCTTCTGGAAGGAACTGGAGCGTCAGGTCAATGTGCGGGGCATCGTCGAGCAGGTGACCAGGGAGGAAAGTGAAGCCTACTTCCACAGCCGTCCGCGCACCAGTCAACTGGGCGCCCACGCTTCCGCGCAAAGCACCGTCATTCCCGGCCGCCCCTGGCTGGAGGAACAGTTCGCAGCGCTGGAAAAAAGGTATCCGGAAGGCACTATCGTCCCCCTGCCATGCACCTGGGGCGGCTACCGCCTGATCCCGGAAGCCATCGAATTCTGGCAAGGCCGGCCCAGCCGGCTGCACGACCGGATTTGCTATAACCAGACCCAGTCCGGAGGTTGGCGGATCGACCGATTGAGTCCCTGAAGTGGACTGCCTCCCGGAAAAACAAAGACCCCGCGATGGATTAACCATGCGGGGCCTTCTCCGGGGGGAAATGGGGCGCTTCCGCCGAAATCAGATGGCCGGCTGGCCGGGGATGAGGCCGGAGAAGAAAATCGTGGTGCCCTGCGATAATGTGATGGTCTTGCCAGGGGCAATAAAGTCCAGAGGCAACTCCAAGGCGTTGTCCGGCGTTGTCTCGAAACGCAGCTTGCCTTTCGTCCCGTCCACGGAAGCAGTCACTTCCACAAATCCGCGCGGGGTTCCGTCGATAATGAGGTCGTAGGCTCCGGCCGAAGCATCTTCCACCTCTATTTCCAAACCGGTGGCTCCGGCAGGTCCAAACTGGATCTGGATCTCCGCCTTGGAGCCGGACGGTGCCGCGGCAGAGCGGGTGAGCAGGACCTCCACTGGTGTGCCTCCGCCATCATCTTCGCCGTTATCGTCGTTGTCCTCGACGCCATCACCCACGCCGGGAGGTGCTGTCGGCACGATGCCAGTGAAAAAAATGACTCCCCCCTGACGCACCACCACCGGCTCCCCGGCCGCCAGGAAATCGAGCGGCAAATCTCCTTGGGAAGCATCCGGACTGACATCAAAATACAATTCGCCCTTCACGCCCCCGTCTCCGGCAATGGCGGTCAGCGACCCGCGCACTACGTCGCCGATCAGCACCTCATAAATGCCAGGCACCACGTCTTCGATTTCAACTTCCACCTCTTTTATGCCAGCCGTCGTGAAATAGATTTCGACCACTCCGGATGATCCGGCGGGGGCCGCAGCCCCTTTGGTCAACACTCCGGGAACGATCCTGGGAGGCGTGGTCACCACTCCGGAGGAGGGAGGCGTGGGAACGGTGCCCGAGAAGAAAGCGGTGCCTCCGGCGGTCACAACGATGGGCTTCCCGATGATATCAAACGCCAGGGGAAGTTCATCCTCGTCGTTGGGATTGGTTTCCCAATCCTGTTCGCCTTCCGGCTCATCGCCTGAGGCCACCATGGTCAGGGAGCCAATCAAGGTGCCATCCACCACCACATTGTAGACGCCGGCCGGGAAGTCGCGGCCTTCCAGGGAAAATTTGATTTTGCCGGTGGCCGTCCGTTCGATCTCGGCTTTGAGACGGCTGCCGGACGGGGCGGCGGCCTCGCGGGTCAGGCTGACCTCCACCTCCATTTCATCGTCCTCGCCGCGGTGATCGGCGTCATCCTCATCCGCGTCGCCGTCATTGTCGTCGTCACCATCTTCACGATTTCCCATGCGGTCACCGTCATCGTTGGTCTCTGTCACAGTGCCGTCGGACTTGTCATCGCCGTCGGTATCCATTTCGGCCACATCGGCATTGCTGCGGTTGTCGCCATCGATGTCGGTATCGTCGTCATCGCTGCGGTTATCCCCGTCGATATCCATCTCGGTACTGTCGTCATCGGAAAACCCGTCGCCGTCGATATCGTCTTCCCGGCTCGCGTCATCATTGGCCCCATCCCCGTCGATATCCATTTCACCGGGGGCATCGTCCTGACGTTTGTCGCCATCGATGTCGAGTTCCGTGGCATCGTCATTCCGGCGGCCATCCCCGTCGCTGTCCCGTTCCCCGAGGGAATCGTCCGCGAGGTCGTCCCCATCAATATCATCCTCAGCCGGACTGTCGTTTTCCAGGTGGTCACCAATGTATTTGCCGAGGTGAGGGCCGGATCTGGCAATGCCACCATCGACATTGCGGTCGAGAGCATTGGGAATGCCATCGTTGTCAATGTCCGGATCCACCACGTTGGGAATGCCATCGCCATCCAGATCGGGAGCCGCCGCAAAGACCGCAGGCGACAGGGCCGCAGAGGCCAGGAGCGCCACCGCCAGCGCAGTGCGGCGGAGGGGGGTGAGAGGATGCTTTTTCATGCTGGGAATGGGTTATTCGGTTTTGCGCCTGATATCACCTTGCCAGCGTCGAGGGCTTCCGGCAAAGGGTCTATGGTAACCAGTTGGTTGGAATTGAGGCGCATTTTTGAGGGGGAACGAATCGCTACAAAGTGGCTTTGACGCGCAAAAAGCGGCGGGGAGCATTGGCGGACGTGACAGTATCGCGGATTTCGATGGTTTTGAGCCCGGGCGTGGCAGCGTCTCCGGACACATAGCCAGCCCCGGAAAAGGGGGCGCCCATCACACTGGTGGCCAGCGGTTCCCACGGCCCCTCCGGATAGGAGGCGGCCTGGACCGTGAGCGTAACATCGCTCCTCGCCGGGTCGCGGGTCAGGATCAACCGGAGCCGGACGTCATCGGAAGCATAGGAATACAGAGCCGCCGCCGGCATGCTGGCGGTGTCATTTACCGTAGGCAGCAAGCCCAGGGCATACTCCATCAACAACGGCAGCCCGTCCGCATCCGGATCAGCCAGCAGGGGAGCCGCCGCATCGCCGGCGAACGTTTGCCGCCACTGGGAAAATGGACTTGGCGGGGTGCCCAGGGTGAGACGGAATGCCACCCCGCCACCGCCTGCCCCGCCGGCAGGTGTTACGCCATAGAGCAGGTCGGGCCCGGCTGCCACCACCCCTCCCACCGCAAAATTACCCGCTCCCAGATCCGCCAGTCCAACTCCAGGGGCACTCCCTCCGCTACCGGTGAATTCCACCAACGTCTGCAAGCCAGCGGCGGCATCATAACGAAAACATCCCCCATGGTTGGCCGCGCCCCCGGCAGCGGTCAGCCCGTAAAAAACGCCCGCTTCACCACCTGCCAAAGGCCCCACCGGACGGCTGCCTGCGGCCGGGCCGCTGCTACCGGTGAATTCCGCCAGGGAAACCCAGGTGCCTGACCCCGGATTGATCTGGAAAAAAGTACCGGCATCAGCGGATCCTCCCGCGGAGGTAGTGCCATAGAGTTTGCCATCCCCTCCCGTGATCAGCCCCCCCAGAGGAAGGCGCGGTCCATTCGCGGCGAATTCCGCCAGCACTGTCAGCGTGCCGGATGCATTCATCCGGAACAGTGTTCCCGCGTCGGCAGTGCCACCGCGTTCCGTCACTCCATAAAAATTACCGTCCGGTCCCAGCGCCAGCGGGCCGCGGGGCCGTTGTCCTTTGGCCGCGCCAGTGGTGCCGGTGAAGGACACCAGACGGGTGCGGACGCCTGCGGTTGTCAGCTTGTAGATCGTCCCCCGGTTGCCGGTGCCGCCCTCACGGCTGACACCATAGAGAGCACCATCGGTTCCAGCGATGAAGGGCCCTTCGGACAAGCCACCACTCAAACTGGTGAAATCAGATACCTTCACCGGACCGGTAGCCGGTCGATAACGGAACGCGGCGCCCCGGCCTGAAGCGCCGCCCCGCTCTGTCACGCCATAGAAATCGCTCCCTACCTTCAGCAGTGATCCCACCGGATTGTCACCGGCGGCATTGCCCAGCACTGCTGCGGGGCTGATACTGCCACCGGTCGCGAGAGACACCAGCAATCCTGCGCCACCGCTGCCACCGGAAACGAGCGGAAACAGGTAGCCACCGCTCCCATCTGCCACGGGTGCTCCGCCCGGATGCCAGCCCGAGGCATCCCCAAAATCGGTCAGGGCCGTGAATTCACCTGCCGTGGTCAGTTGGAAGACGGCGCCCCGGTTTCCAGTCCCGCCCGCGCTCGCCGTGCCGTAAAGCAGGCCGTCATTTCCCAGCACCAGGCCGTCTTCCGGAGCCGCTCCCGGCAGGGTCCCCGAGGAGCCGGTGAAACTCCCTAGCACCGTATGCACCCCGGCCGAGGTGATTTTATAGCAAGTGCCCAGACCATGGACTCCTCCGCCGGAGGTAGTGCCATAAAGTGCCCCCATCCCATCCCGGGCCAGCGTCCCGCCCGGCAGCGAACCCGTGGCATCCGCAAAACTCCGCAGCAGGGTAAAAACCGGGGCCGCCGCCGTCGTGATTTTAAAAAACGTTCCCTGATCCGAAGTCCCGCCACTCCGCGTGGTGCCATAAAGTTTGCCATCGCTATGCAGGTGCAGCCCACCCCCAGGGACCGCTCCTTGCGTGGTACCGGCCGTGCCGGTGAAACTCGCCATCAGGGTGAAAGCTCCGGAAGTGGTGATCTTGAAGATGGTGCCAAAATCCCCCGCCCCCCCGCTCCCGCTAACGCCAAAAAGGGTGCTGCCCTGCACCGCCAGGGGCCCGCGTGGAGCCGCTCCGGCCGCTACCCCGCCGGTTCCGGTGAAATCCACCAGTGTGGTCAGCCCTCCCGCCGTGGTCACCCGGAACACCGTCCCCAATCCGCCCGTGCCGCCCCCTTGGGTGGTACCATATAGATTTCCATCCGGATGACTTGCCAACTGGGACGGCACCGAACCCCGGGCCAACCCGGAACTGCCGGTAAAATCCACCAGCGTCGAAAAAGCGCCCCCGGAGCCGATGCGGAAAATGGTACCAAACCCACTGGACCCTCCTTCCGTGGTAGTGCCATAAAGCGCCCCATCCGGCCCTGGTGTCAGACCCGCCACTGGTGCTCCCCCCCGGAAGGCGCCGGAGTTTCCTGCAAAGGAAACCAGTTGTATCTGGCCACCCCCCGCCGTCAGCCGGAACACCGTGCCACGTCCTGACGCCCCCCCCGCCACCGTGGTGCCGTAAAAATCACCATCACCAGCCTGGACCAGCGCAGACATCGGTTGGGCTCCGGGAACCCTGAATTCCTGCAGCACCTCGTAAGTCGCGGCCTGCAACGGAGCTGAGCACAGGATGGTGCCCATCAACGGTAAGAAAAAAAGCCGGGTGCTCCTCATAGGTTGCCTGATCGCTTCAGTAGATATCCCCGTAGCGCCTCCCTCCGAAAGTCCGGGATAGTAACCGATCGGTTACCGAAAACCAGTTCCCCCTGCCGGGTTCCGCGGTATGATGCGGCGATGATATTCCCGCGCAATGGAAGCTCCCTGAGCAACTGCCTGCTGGTCACAGCAGGAGTGGCAGTGGGGGCTGGTGCCACTGCCTACTTCCATCCGTCCCGGGAAGTCATGCGCTTTTCAGCCGTGTCGGCTGAACTCAAGGCCCCGTCAGCCCGCCAACCAGCGCCTGGCCAGCGGGCTGGCGGGCGCCCCTCCCTCGCTGAGGTCCTGTCCCAGCTCCCCGCCGGGCAAAAATCCCTCTCCCTCCACGGACTTGGCCAGCAGCTTGCCGGGGAAAATCCCGCCGGTGCCATGACCGTGGCCCAGGATATTCCAGGCGATGCCGACCGCCTCGATTTCCTCCGGGGGGCCATCACCGGCTGGGCCGCCGCCAACCCTCAGGCAGCCCTGGCCTATGCCCAGGCCCAGTTCCCAGCCGGCCAGATGCAGTCCGAAAGCATCCGGCTTGCTATCGAAGCATGGGCAGTCACCGATCCCCGGGCCGCCTTTGTCTGGATGGAACAAAATCTCAGCGGACCGCAAAAAGAGGAAGCCATGGGCACTTTCGCCCAAAGCTGGGCCCGCACCGCCCCTGAAAAAGCCGCTGCCTGGTTTACCGAAACCGGCAGTACCTCCCAAACTCTCCTCACCGGCCTCGTCACCGGCTGGGCCGCCACCGACCCCGCCGCCGCCATCGCGTGGAGCAGCCAGTTGGCGAATCCTGCCAACCAAACCGTCGGACTGACCACCGCCATCGGTGAACTTGCCCGCCAGGACCCTGCCAAAGCCGCCGCCGCCGCCGAGCCCTTCCTCATGGAGTCCCCGACGGCAAACCCGCCCGCCGGAACGTCCCCGGAACCCACGACCCGTGCCGTGCCGGATCTCGCCACCGTCCTGGCTGATATCTGGGGAGCCAACGATCCTGCTGCTGCTGCTGAATGGGTCGCCCAACTTCCCCCGGGGGCCTCGCAAATCGAAGCCGCCACCACGCTCGCCACCGTCTGGGCTGCCAGTGATATCCACGCTGCGGTGCAGTGGAGTGAGGGATTCACCGACCCCACCCTGCACTCCGCCATCGTGGAACACCTCGCCACCACATGGGGAGCGATCGAACCTGACAAAGCCCTTGCCTGGCTCGCTACCCAGCCTGCCGACGTCGCGGCCAACGGCATTCAGGGCGCCTACAATTCATGGGCCTCCACCGATCCGGCCGGCATGCAGGATTGGATTGCCCAGCTCCAGCCCAGTCTCTCCGCTGATCAGGCCCGGCGCTCGCTCGGCGATGTGTTCAGTGGCACCGATCCTCTGGCTGCCCTGAATCTGGCCCGGACCATGTATAGTCCTTCTGCCCAGGCCGATGCCTTGAACCGCTACTACCGTTCATGGCAACGCCAAAGCCCGGTCGATGCCAATGAGTGGCTGACTTCGGAGTGGGCCAGCCTTCCCGTCCAAGCACGGCAAAGAATGAGGGAATAACAAATCTCCCGGCAACCTTGGCCGTGCAGTCCCGTTCAGACCACGGCCCGCAGTTCCAATTCAAACACCGTCTCCCCGCCATCGCTGCGGACCAGCCGGACTTCGCCGCCCTGCGCCCGTGCCAGTTCACGCGCAATGTTCAACCCAAGGCCGTGGCCGCGGATGTTTTCACCCACTCCGGCCCGGTGAAACCGCTCAAAAATCCGGGACCGCTCCTCCTCCGGAATTCCCGGGCTGCTGTTGGAAACCTGCACCCGGACCAGACCGGCTTCCGCTTCTGCGGACAGCTTTACGGTCCCGCCAGCACTGCAATATTTGACGGCGTTCTCCGCAAGGTTCTGCAGAATCACGGAAATCCTCCTCGCATCCCCCATTACCCTGGCTCCGTCCACCCAGCTCTGTTCATAACCAATACCACGGGTCAGGCACGCGGTCCCGGTGTCATCCCCCAGGGCCTGTAACAAAGGATCCAGTTCCAACGGCTGCGCCTCCAGCTTCAACCTTCCCGCATCCACCTGCGCCAACAATAACAAATCGTCCACGAGCGTGGTCAGGCGGCGCGTTTGTTTCAGCAGCTGCAGCACTTCCTCCTGCTCGGGAGCCTTCAAATACGCGGTGTCCCGCAGCGATTCCAACCCTGCCCGCAGCACCGTGACCGGTGTTTTCAGTTGGTGGGAAGCATCAGCGGAAAAGCGGGCGGCCGATTCATAGGCTTTTTGCAGACGGTCGAAGGAGGCATTCAACACCACCGTGAGCCGGGCGATTTCATCGTTGCTCCGGGGCACTGGCAACCGGTCCGTGGGGTGATCCACCCCGATCCCTTCCGCCGCCGTGGTCAGGTCCGCCACTGGCTGGAGAGCCCGCTGCGCCAGGAGCCAGCCACCGCTGAAAACCACCAGCGCCGCCACCGGCAGGGACCATAGCAGGCCGATGCGGAGATCCTCCTGCATGGCCTCAATGGTGCCCAGCCGGGTGCCAATGTGCAACGTCAGGAGTCCGTGCCGGAAGGTGCCTACCCTGACATTCCGGTCAAACAGCATCATCGTGCGCAGTCCTTCCTTCTGCGGTGTCAGGTCCGTGCCCCGGAGATTGGGTGAGCGGTACAACACCTGGCCTTCCGGCCCCTCAATCTCCAGATAGCGCCGCCGCAGCGCCACGGGGATGAAGCGTTCGCTGAAGCCCTTGCGGTAGTCCTGCGGTGCGCCGGTGAAGTTTTCCAGATCGCGGAACAGTTCCTCGGCATTGTCCTTCAACTGACCATCGAGTTCATCAAGCTGATGATGATAGATGGTAGGCATCAGCACGAGGCTGAATCCCACCACTGCCGCGTAGGCCAATCCTGCCGAGTAGAGTCCGAACTTGAGTTTAAGCGGCCAGGCCTTCATGGGCGGCTCATTTTATAACCCACCCCCCGGATGGTATCGATCAGAGGTGCCGCGGCACCTTCGCTCAGTTTTTTACGCAACCGCATGATGAAGATTTCGACCGTCCGGGTGTCGTATTCATGCTCCCGGTTCCAGATCCGTTCACAGATTTCATCCCGGCTGAAAACCCGGCCCGGTTCCTGCATGAAGATGCGCAGGACATCAAACTCCCGCGGGGACAGAGCGACGACCTCCCCGTGCAATGTGACCCGGCGTTTGGCCAACTCCATGACCACCTCTCCGATCCGCAGCACATCTTCTGTCATGCTGGCCCCGCCCCGACGGCCCAGCACCTCCACCCGGGCCAGCAGTTCATCCATGGAAAAAGGCTTCGTCACATAATCATCGGCGCCGGAACGCAGTCCGGTCACCCGGTCCGCAATATCCGCCCGTGCCGTGAGCATGAGCACCCGTGAGGGAACATCTGCCGCCCGGATGCGGCGCAGGATTTCAAAGCCGTCGCACCCCGGCAGATTGACATCCAGAAGCACGAGATCATACCCCCGCGACAAAGCCTTTTCCAACGCAGTAGCGCCATTTTCGACCGAATCCACCATGTGCCCGGAGCGGGTCAGAGCGCGGGAGATATGTCTGGCCAGCTGGGGTTCATCTTCAACGCTGAGAATATTCATGGTTCCGAGCCATTGAATCACACGCTGGCCCGCGCTGCACGGGAATACACCTGCTTAAATTGTAACTGAATGGTTGGAATCCACCCGCAGATGGCCAGCGTCGGCCCGGGGAAGGAGTAGATACATGGTCAAACCGCCCGGCGGCTCCCGCCCTGCGATTCGTTTTTGACCAAGTAATTCGCTGGCGATCAAAGGTGAAGGCTGGACAAAAAAGAACCGGCCATCCACGCAAAGTGGAGGCCGGTTCCCGGAAAGGATGCGGTGCTGCTTATTTGGCAGGGGTCACGTAACCGCCGGTAGGAGCGGCAGGGGCTGGATTTGGCTTGGAGGCGCAGGAGGCGAGGGCAGCGGCGGCGAGGGCGAGAACGATGAGCTTCATGGTAGTGATGTTTTTTGATGGATTGAGGTAAGTCCGTTGTCGTGATGATGAAATCCTCCCGGCACCGGTAACAATTCTGTGTAATCCATCAGGGAGGTGATGCAATCGGAAATGATTAACCTAAGTTGACTAAAGTGATGGACTGGGCAGGTGGACTGGCGGGCAAAAAGCTCCGGATGCCTCAGCAAGGCCCCAGTTCTGGGGGACAATGCGGACGGCATCTGAGGCCGGTTCTACGTGAAAAATTCCGTATCGCTGGGGGAAAGCTGCTGCTATAGCCGCAAGATATGAGTGAACAGGAAACGACCGTTTTTGGAAAACTGCAGAAAAGCGCCATCATCGCGGTGCTGATCTTGGATCGGGTGGAGGATGGGGTGCCGCTGGCGGAGGCGTTACTGGCGGGGGGCGTGGATGCCATGGAGTTGACGCTGCGGACGCCGGCGGCAATTGGGGCACTGAAGGAGATCACGGCCAGGGTGCCGGGCATGCTGGCGGGCATCGGGACTATTTTGACGGTGGACCAAGTCAAAGAAGTGGTGGATGCGGGCGCAGCTTTTGGGGTAGCTCCGGGCACGAATCCCCGGATTGTGGAAGCGGCGCTGGCGGCCGGGTTGCCCTTCGCACCGGGCATTTGCACCCCTTCCGATATTGAGCGGGCCTTGGAGTTTGACCGGAAGTTCCTCAAGTTTTTCCCAGCGGAACCGAGTGGCGGCCTGAAGTATCTGGAAAGCATCGCCGCGCCTTATGCCCACCTGGGCGTCAAATATATCCCGCTGGGCGGAGTGAACCCGTCGAATTGCCACACATGGCTAAGTCATCCTCTGGTCGGCGGCATCGGCGGCTCATGGCTGGCACCGAAACCGCTCATTGCCGCGGGCAACTGGAAAGCGATCCAGGATGCCGCAGAACAGGCCATCGCGATCCGGGACGGCATCTTCCGGAGCGGCAAAGCCTAATTTTTCAATAACATGCTGAATTACATCTGGCTGGGCATGGTGGTGATCTCGGTGGCGGTAGCGCTGCTGACGGGGACATTGGAAACGGTGGGGGCCGGAATCCTCGAGCGGGCCAAAGTCGCGGTGATGGAGATCATGTTGCCCATGGCGGGGATGATCACGTTGTGGATGGGCATCATGCGGCTGGTGGAGGTCAGCGGGCTGATCCGGGTGATCGCACGGGCGCTCGGACCCGTGATGCAATTTCTCTTTCCCGACGTGCCAAAGGGGCATCCGGCACTGGGGTCCATCGCCATGAATATGGGGGCCAATATGCTGGGGGCAGGAAATGCCGCGACGCCGATGGGCCTGCGGGCCATGGAGCAGCTGAATCAGCTCAATCCGAACCCGGGGGTGGCCAGCAATGCGATGGTGATGCTGCTGGCCCTGAATACGAGCGCGATCACCTTGATCCCGACCAGCACCATCGCGCTACTGCAGGCGAGGGGGGCGGCACAACCGACCGATGTGATTGCCCCATCCATTTTGGCCTCGCTGTGCGGGACCGTGTGCGCGGTAATGATATGCCGCACCCTGCAATTTTTTCCGGCCTTCCGGGTGGTGCCGTTGCCGGTGGACCAACAGCCGGAAGTGGTGCCGGTGAAGGAAGTGCCGGTGCTGGAAATCCAAGGGATCAAGGGGTGGCGGCGTTGGGTGTTATGGGCGGCCGTGCTGGGTTTTCTGGGCACAATGATCTGGTATGTGGTGAATCCCCAGCAGGTGGTGGAGGGACAATACGCATTCTATCAGAAGGTGCTGGGGAAAAATCCCGACGGGGTGGCGTGGTTCACTTCGGTGCCGGCCGAGTGGTACATGAGGCTGATCAAGTTTGTTTCCGCGACCGCGATTCCCGGGGCGATCGGTTTCTTTGTGCTCTATGCGGCTTTGGCCGGGGTGAAGGTCTTTGAGCAGTTGGTGGAAGGCGCCAAGGACGGCATGGGAGTCGTCTTCCGGGTGATTCCGTACGTGGTCGCAATGCTGGTCGCGATCGGCATGTTCACCCAGAGCGGAGCCCTGCGGGTGCTGGAAGTGCTGGTGACCAAGGTGCTCAGCCTGCCCTTGATCTCCTCGTTGGGGTTTCCGGTGGAGGTGCTGCCACTGGTGATTGTGCGGCCGCTGAGCGGCGGAGCATCAACGGCGGTGCTGGGAAGTATCGCGGGAACGTATGGAGCGGATTCCCTGATCACCAAAATCGCGGCCACCATGAATGGCAGTACCGAGACCACCCTGTATGTGGCGGCCGTTTATTTCGGAGCGGTGGGGGTACGGCGGATGCGGCACGGAATTCCCACGGGACTTCTGGCAGACGGGATGGCGATGATTTTTTCGGTCATCTTCTGCCGCTGGATTTTGAGCTAGAAAAGCTGGGGCGCCCCGGTCCTTACCAGCCTTCCTCCACCATGGCCCAGGCGTTGTGGTTGTGGATGCTTTCGTAGTTTTCTGCCGTGACCCGGAAGGCATGGATTCCTTGGTGTTCACGGGCCAGCAGGGCGCAGTTGCGGACCACATCCTCCACGAAAGCCGGATTATCGAAGGCGCGTTCGGTGACCGCTTTTTCGTCAGGGCGCTTGAGCACACTGTAGAGTTCGCAGCTGGCCGCGGATTCGGCGAGGCGGATCAGATCGTCCGGCCAGACGTGCGGCGCGGTGGCGGTGGTCAGGGTCAGGCTGCCACGTTGGTTATGGGCTCCGCGTTCGCTGATGGCCTTGGAGCAGGGGCAAAGGGTGGCGACGGGGACAACCACGGTCGTGAGCAGGGTGGTTTTCGAGCTGCTGACGGAAATGTCCCAGGTGACCTGATAATCGACAAATCCCGGGGCGCCGGTGACCGGGGCATATTTTTCGACGAACCAAGGGAGTTCGAGGATGATCTGGGCTTCTTGGGAGGCGAGGCGGGCCCGGAGTTCCTTGGCCATGATGACCAGCCGGGCCGGGGTGATGCCTTCCCGGTGTTCGTGCAGCAGGCTGACGAACCGGCTCATGTGGGTGCCCCGCTCGCTGGCGGCGAGATCGGCCATCAGGGCGGCGGTGGCGCTGGCGGCGAATTGCGAACCGTCCGGCCGTTGGATGGTGACGGGATACCGCAAGCCCCGGATGCCAACACGTGGGATGAGGACCTGGCGGTGGTCCGGTTGGCTCTGGGTGTCTTCGAGGGGGGGCATGGGGCAAAATAAATCAGGGGCGCATGTGAATACGCCCCTGACTGGGAAATGAACTCAATGGCGCGGGCTGGGCGCTGGTTCCAAACTAGCGCATGAGATTGACGCTGCGGGAGCGTTTGATCTCGCGGGTCAGTTTGCGGTGCAGCCAAGCGGTGATACCGGTGAGGCGGCGGGGAAGGATCTTGCCGGTCTCGGTGGTGAACTTGGCGAGATACTCGGGTTGTTTGTAATCCACCATTTCCACCTTGATGTCATAACGGCGGCGCGGCATGCGCTTGTTATGCTTGCGGAAATTGATGAGGCGCTGCGTGGTCTTGGGCTGCATGATGTGATCTGAGTTTTAAATACTGAAGGGCCGGGCGCGGATCAGCGGATTTCCCGGTGTTTGGTGCGGCGCTTCAGGAAGGGGTTGAACTTGACCTTCTCAAGACGGCCGGGCGTGCGCACGCTCTTCTTGTTGCGGGTGGTGACGTAGCGGGAAGGCGGAGCGCCTTCGGCGCGGGCCTCGGTGCATTCGAGGATGATAATATCGCGTGGCATGACTTTTCAGGGAAGGTTCGGAATGGGAAAGGGGGCGGAGTTTAGTTCCGGGTTTCCGGGTTTCAACTCTCTTTTTTACTCTTTTTCATTATCGGACGATTCTTCATCACCGTCCTCTTCATCATCTTCGGAGCCCATCAGGCCGAAAAGGGAGCGGACCTGGCGGCGTCCGCTGTTGGGTCCGACTTCCTTTTCATACTGCTGCTGGCACTCGATGGTGAAGCGGGCAAAGGGCAGGGCTTCGAGGCGGGCCTGGGGGATGCGTTTATTGGACATCTCGCAGACGCCGTAGGTGCCGGCTTCCACCCGCTTGAGGGCTTCCTCGATTTCATAGAGCGCGTCCTGCTCCTGGGAGAGAAGGCTGAGAGCAAAATCCCGGTCGTAAGCGTCGGTGCCGGCATCGGCTTGGTGCATGCCGAAGGCGCTCGCTTCGCTGCCTTCGGCTTTGTTGCGAAGGGTTTCGCTGGCGGTGCCGGTCATGGAGTCCATCAGGGAGTCCTTGAGGTCCAGCAGCTTCTGCTTGGCCATTTTGACGAAGACGGAGTGTTTGATTTCCCCCTCCTGCGGCACATCGGAGATGGTCAGGGGCTTGACCGCCACGGGAGCGGCTTTCGGGGCGGGTTTTACCGGTTCGGCCTTGGCGTGGGTGCGACGGACGGAGGTGGATTTGGCTTCAGCAGCAGCGGGTTTCTTTTTCACAAGTTCTTTGGCCTTGGGCTCAGCACTTTTGGCGGCCGCTTTGAGCGGGGCTTTAGGAGCTGGCTTGAGGGGGGCTTTGGCGGTAGAGGCAGCCGGTTTGGATCCGGTGGCCGTTTTGGGGGGAGCAGCCGGTTTGGCAGACTTGGCGGGTTTTCCTTTGCTGGGCATCTTGCTAAATCTGGTTAGGGTTGGGCGGGATGGGGGAAGTCAGGGCCAAGGCCTCCGGTGGGCTGGCCCGGCGGGCGGGAGTTGTAATGCGCAGCCATCCACAGCGCAACCAGAATTCCTACCGCAACGGAAACAGCTGGGCTTAGCCGGTGAACTCAACCGGAATTCCGCGGCAAGAGGTGTTTCTTTCTTAAAATTTTAACTTTAATAATTAACATCGTGAATTATAATTATAAAAATAAAGTTCGGCTTTGCTTTGAAAATGAGTGGTGAAGTCGCTCCTTTTTAGTATTTTGATCAATAATCTGACCCATTTCTGCTAATTTCCGTGTGCTGGTCGCCTTTTCCGGCGGCGGCATCTCAGGGCTGCTCCCCGACTTTTCATGGCCAAACTGATCTTCCGTCTGACTCCCAGTGAGTCGCTCGATTTCCCGCTCAATGAGGCGCTCACCCGGTTGGGACGCAATCCGGGGAATGAGATCGTCATCGATAATTCGTGGATTTCCTCGTTTCACGCCGAATTCCGCCGCAACGGGGAAACGCTCGTCCTGCGTGATCTGAAATCCAGCAATGGCACTTCGGTCAATGGAGTGCCGGTCGGGGAACACCTCCTGAAAGATGGGGACAAGATTGCTTTTGGACAATTGGAAGCCGTCTACGATGCGGAAGCCACTCTCGCCGCGATCGTTCCAGCGGTCGTGGTTGCGACTCCCCCGTTGACCCCCAAGCCGCCGGCGGCGTCTCCTCCGGTGGTGCCGCGGCAAATGACTCCGCCCGCCGCGAGTATCGCCTACGACACCGTGCGGAAGGAGGGCAGCCTGGAGTTGGAGGCGCTGCAAAAGAAACTGGCTGAAGCCACTGGGGCGGCTGAAAAGGCGGTGCAGGCCAGAGCCCTCGCCGAATCTGGCCTGGATCAGGCCAAGCAGGCCCAGGAGGCGGCCCGCAAGGCCGCTCAGGTAGAGGCTGAACTCCTGGTCTCAAAGCAGGAGGAGGCGGCTGCGGCTGCATCCCGATTGAAAGAGGAGATCACAGTTCTGACGGCGCGGCGTGAAGAGTGCCAGCGTGCCATGGCCGAGGCCGCCACCTCGTCGGAAACTGCAGCCCAAGCCGCCCAAGCGGCTGCGGTGGAGCTTTCGCAAACCCGGCAGGCCCTTGCCATGGTCCGTCAGGAACAAGCGGAAGCGACGATTCAACTGGCTGCTGCGCAGGAGGAACTGACGCGCCATCGGAACGAAATCCAGCAGGTTCAGGCGACGTTTGCATCGCTCCAACAGGAGCGGGAGAGTCTCCTTGCGGCCCGGGACGCGGCGGCGGCGGAACGTGCCGCCGCGGAAGAAGCGAAAGGGGCTGCGCTGCGTGTCATTGATTCAGAAACCCTGCTGGCCCGGGCGTCGCGCGACTTGGTCCTGGCTCAAACGGCGACCGCCAAGGCGGCCCGGGACGCGGCTGAAATGGCCACCGCCCGGCTGCTTGAGGAATTGGCCCCGCTTCGTCAGGAGGCAGGCCAGTGGGCGGAGCGTGAAGCGGACGCGAAGTCAGCGCTGGCGGAAATCCAGCAGCAATTGACGGCTGCCCGGGAATCGGTCGCCGGCGAGGAGAACCAACGGTCCAAGCGTCTCAAGGAAATAGGGGAACTCGAGCTCCAGATGGCCCGGTTCGCCGGGCAAATCACCCAATGGGAGGAGCAGGAAGTCGCGGCCCGCCGTGTCGCTGCGGTCTTGAAAGACGATCAGGCTGCGGCCGAAATCTTGCGTCAGGATCTGGTGGCCAGCCAGGAACGGCGCACCGCTTCCGAAGCGGCGCTGGCCGAAGTTGCCAGCCGGCATGCCGCCCTTTCAGAAGAGATCCAATCGGTTCAGGCCCGGCTCGAACTGCTGCGCCGCGAAACGGAAGGGGCGGAGTCCCTGCATTCCAAGGTGTCCGACCTGCGCCAGCAGCAGGCGGAAGCGGAGCGCCGGCTCGAGTTCCTCGACGACCGCCTCACCGGCATGTCGGAAGCTCCGGATCCCAACTGGGGGACGGTCCATTCCCTTGCCCGCAGTTTTATCCGGAAATTGGATCTGATCGACGATCTCCTCGCCCACCTGGCGGTCCAACCGGAGGCTGCCGGCACCCGCCATCAATTGGTGGTCTTCCGCGACGGGTTGCTGGATATCCTGAAGGAATATTCGATCGAAGCCTACAGTCTCGAACCCGGTACCATCATTGATGTGGCCGCCCGCAAGCGTATTCAGATTGTGGAAACCCTGAGCGAGGGCGGACATGATGGCACCCGTGTCGTCCGCACTTACCGGCCCGGTTACGTTTGCCTGAATGGCGATCTGGGGATTTCCACCCTGCTGCGCAAAGCGGATGTGGCAGTGTCGCTCCCGGTGAGTTAGGGAGGGTTTACCTGCCGTCCTGATGCCCCCCCGCAAAGGCGGGGTCTCCCGTGCCGGAGCCGGGGCATGGTTTTGCTAGTTTTCTTTCACAAGCACACGGAAGAATTGCCGGAGAGCCGGGAGCGGGCCTTCCAGAATCTGCGGGCCGGGGAGGCGGGGGACACCATTGTTTCCGGGAACATCCCAGAGCGACCAGGCGCCGAGATCCGCGGAAGTTTCCACAGTGGCCGTGCGGTCGGCCGGGAGGGTGAAACTCAGGCGTATGCCGGGGCCCGCGAGGCTGGCCTCCGGGATGAAGCCGCCGGCTCCATTCCGGGGACTGCTCCCGGTGAGGAATTCATGGTGGTTGGTCTGCCCGTCGCTGTCCGCATCAAAAGCGGGAGCGCCCTCCGGACTGGTCAGGGAGCCGAAGAAGCCCTGCCTCCATGGATCATAACTTTGTTTGGCGGGCAGGCTGGTGGCAATCCATTCCGTCAGCAGGGCGGTGTTGACGGAGTCGGTTTGGTTGGTCGCCAGCGGGGGCATCCGGGTGAAACCGTTGGTGGCGGCGGCGCGGCTGAGGACGACGCTGTGGGCCGGGTCGCCGGGCACAATGAGTTTGTTGAGGGGGTCACCGCCATTGTTGACTGCAGGGCCGTTGATGAGGCCGGTGGCGGCGAGGGAAAGGGAGGCGCGGCCATCCCATCCCGCGGGGGTGCTGCTGCCGGCCTGGTGGCAGTAGGCGCAATTGACGTCGAGATAACTGCGGACCCGCGCTTCCACCGGATAGTCGGTTTCGTCTGGGCGGAGGTGGCGGGGAAGGATGTTGGAGGAAGGTGGCTCGGCGGTGAAAAACCCCTCCTGACGGAACAGGTCGAGCTGATTGCCCGGATAGCCGGCGATGATGCTGTCCATGTTGAATTGCCGGGTATTCGCGGACAGCGCGTGGCCGGCTTGTGGAGTGTGGCAGATGAGGCACTGGGCCCGGCTGGGGATTTCCCAGGTCTGGATAATGGAAGTGCCGTCGGTGGTGATGGTCAGGGGAATGGTCACGCCGGCATCCGGGACCAGGGTGGCGTCCGTGCCGGCGTCATTCCAGCGGTAACTGACCCCATAGGCCCCGCTGGCATTGCGGACGAGGAGGCGGGTTTCGAGCCGTTTTTTGGTGGCAGGATTGCCCCGGGTGAGTTCCATATCAAAGTGTTTCACCCAGATCTGCCCGGCGGGGAAGGTCCAGTTGCCGTCGTGCGACCAGGTCATTTTACTGGTGCCGTCCGGGATGATGAACCAGCGGCGTTTAAGGGCGTAGTCACTCCAGAAAGGGAGGTTGACCTGATAGGGAAGCAGGCCGGGAGCCGGGCTGAGATCAGTCAGGCTGGTGAAGAGGTTGGTGGCGCTGAGGGTGGCGGGGAAGGGGTCGCCAGTGGTGGAGGCGGTGACGAGGCGGCGGATCAGGTTGTTGTTATAATCAGCCAGCAGGACATCACCGTTGGAGGGGTCGGTGCCAAAGGCGGTGATGCCGCCCTCGCCCGCAATGCGGGTCACGGTGGGCGTGGCGGCGCCATTGCGCCGCAGGGTCCAGATATTGCCGGAGACATAGTCGGCAAAAACGTAGGCGCCCTGCAGGCTTTGGAAACGGCTGCCCCGGTACACCACGCCACCGGTGACGCTGTTGCCGGTCAGATTGGCATCAACGCCGGTGCTACCAGTGCGTCGGTAATCATAAAGTGGCCGGATGCCGTAAAGGGAATCGAAGCTGGCCGGAGCCTGACCGGATTTTGGGCCATTGATCAAGCCTTCGCGCAGCGCCCAGCCATAGTTGCCCCCGCGGGTGATGATATTCACTTCCTCCCGGGCACTGCCTCCCACGTCGCCCGTCCATAATTCGCCGGTGACCGGGTCAAAGTGGAACCGCCAGGGATTCCGCAGTCCCGTGGCCCAGAATTCCGTGCGCACATGGGTGGGCGGCACTGCCACGCCATTGAAACTGCCGTTCCACGAGCCGCCTTGGGAGACAGGGACGAAAGGATTGTCCACCGGGATGCGGTAACGGGCAGATCCGGCATCGCGGATCACAGCATCCGCCGGGGGATTGGTGGGATAGTCTGCCGGATTGGGATGCGGATTCGGTTCCAGGTTGCCCGGCTTTTTATCCACATCGATCCGCAGCATTCCGGCAAAGAAATCCTTGTTGATCCGCTGACTGTTATTGCCGGCATCATTCTGGTCGCCCTCATCCCCGAGGGAGATGTAGAGGTAGCCGTCAGGGCCGAATTGCAGGCCGCCGCCTTGGTGGTTGGTGTAATCATCGGCCTGTTCGATGAGGATGAGTTCCGAAGCGGGGTCGGCGACGTTGGGATTGCCGGCCGAGCGGGTGAAACGGGAAACCCGCTCGAAGATCGGCGAACTGACGGTGCTGTCCCGGTCGACGGAATAGAAGATGTAAAGATAACCGTTGGCCGCGTAATCGGGATGAAAGGCCAGCCCAATCAGGCCCTGTTCGCTGCTGGTGCTGATTTGTTCGTTGGGATAAGCGGGCAAATTCCGGCTGGTGAGCAGGGAGGCGAGGTTGAGAAAGACGGAGGAAGTGGGCGTGGGGGCGGTGACGTCCGGGATAAGCCTGATGACACCGGCTTTTTCGCAGAGGAACAGTCGCTTGGCATCTCCTGGAGCAGAGGCGATGGTGGTCGGGGCGGCGACGGAGACGCCGTTGAAGGCATTGACCAGTTGGAATGCGGTCGCGGGTGGGGTGGCGGGCACATTGATCGTGGCATTGGGCACCCGCAGGCCGGCCGCTTCGAGGAGCCCCGGGCACAGGGCCGTCGCCAGCAGGAGCAGGCAAAACCATCGGAGTTGGAGGCCGGGATTCATGATTGAGGGAGGGAAAGTCTGCCTTCGCCTCAAGACCATAGCCGGTCCCCCGATGCAATGCATGTTCCAAATACAGCAACGCGAGGAACCCGTGCGTGGGTTCACGGCCACGCTTTTGGGTAAAGCCTGCGGGCGGAGTCAGTAACTGGATTGAAGTCCCAACCGATGACAAGCCTCAGGACCCGGCAGGCGCTGCCGGCCCGGACGTGGCATCATCGGTGGGCGGGGCCACCGGTGCTTCTTCCGGAGGGGCAGGTTCAGCAGGTGTTTCAGAGCTTTCCACGTCGGGAGCAACGGCGGGGACCTCCGGGGATGTTTCAGCGGCAACTTCAGGTGTTGCAGCCACGGAAGCGGTTTTTCCTGCTGGGGCGGTCGGGGCCGCTTCGCGGGGTTTTTTCTCTGCCGGAGGCTGAGGCGCACGACCGAGGAGTTGAAGTTCGCCGCTGGCAAATTCCGTGACGAGACCTTCCTGGACGAGCCAACGCAGGTCCTGCAGCACGCCGATTTCCTCCGAAGTCAGCGGAGCGGGAGGCGCGGCGGGAGCGGGAGGGGCTTTTTTCTGGCGTTGAGGTTTCGGGCCCCGGGGCTCGCGTGGGGGCGCAGTGTCCTGGGAGGGGGATCCGGGCGCGGGGGGCTCGGCAGAGGCTGGGGCTTCAGCGGTGGGGGTGGCCTCCGCGGTGGTTTCATCGGCCGTGGGGGCGCTCACCACTTCAGCTGGGGAAGCTGCGGGTGCCACAGGGGATTCCGTAGGAACGGCTTCCGGGGAGGCAAGAACTTCAGCTTCCGGGATGCTGGCAGAGGCGGCTTCGGGCGCGGCGGGTTTGCTCGCTTCGGGCTCAGCGGCTTTCGGCGCTTCTGCTTTGGGGGCGGGTTTTTCGAGGTGCGGTGCCAGCGTGGAAACCAGTTTGGCGACGTTGATACCGGGATTGGCGCGGACCACGCCCACGATGCTGCGGAGGCGCGGGGAGAGGTGGGATTCGTCCTCAATGAAGTGAGGGCGGGTGCGGCAGACAAAGGTCGATTTTTTGTCCCGTTTGAAGAATTTGAGACTCTCTTTTTCGAGATCGCGGCAGAGGTCCTGCACCAGTTGCATGGGGTAACGCTGCTGTTGTTCGACTTCCATTCGCAGCAGGGCAAGCAGGGCGGGGGCGAGAAGCCGTCCGGGGACATTCCCGGGCACCTTGATCCGGGTGACGGCCTTCACAGCGGTATCCGCGTGGTGGGCCATGAAGTGCGCTTCCACCGCCGCCCAGTTTTTCAGGGGGTCGACTGGAGAAGCACTGGCGGCCGGGGCACTGGCCGTTTCCGGTTCTGCGGCAGCTTCAGGTGATTCTTCCACTTCAGCTTCAGGCTCTGCAGCCGGGGGCTCGGTTTCTGCAGCAGCCACGGGTTCCGCTTCGGTTGCCTCAGGGGCTTCCGGCACGGCCACTGCGTCAGAAGACTCAGCGGTTCCGGCGGAGTCAGGGACGCTTTCGGATTCACCGGTCGTTCCCTCAGGCACTTTTTCTCCGGTTTCAACTACGGGGGCTGCAGGAGCGGCGACCTTTGCTTCCGGGGGCAGATCGGCGGCTGCGATTTCTTCCGCGGTCAGCGGGATGTAAACCGTGGTGGTGCTTTGCTCTTCCAGCCATTTGGCGACGAGGGCTTCATCCTTCTCGGTACGGATGCGGGCCTTGTAGCGGTCGATCGGGAGATTGTAGAATTGCTCGCGGTGCAGTCGGGCCACCGTAGTCTGGAATGAATGGTGATTGGGTGGGCCGAGGATTTCGCCGGAAAACCCGCAGACCGCGACGGCGGTGAAGATGCCTTTGGGCGGATCGATGCTGATCGTTTCCTGACGATAGAATTTCCTGACGGCAGGGCCGTTGAGAATGTGCCGGATCGCTTCGTCGCGGTTCAGCCAGAGGGAACCATCCGCAGGAATCTGGTAGATTTGTTCCGGGCCGACCGGGGCTTCCGGTTCGGGCACAGGGGGGCCTTTGGGGGCATTGCGCGGGGCCTGGGCCTGAGGCTGGCGGGAAAACTCGACGACATAACGGTCGCGGCCGGCGAGGAAGAGTCGGCCCAGTTCGAAAACCGGGTAAGCGCGGCCGGAAGCTTTAACCTGACGGGTAATGGCTTCGAGGGAGCGGGGTTCCGCGAACAGGCGGGCACGCCAGCCGGGGAGCGGTTCGATGTGTGGGCGGTCGTCGAACCGGCGCGGGCCACGGTCACGATCGTTGCGGAAGTCAGGGCGTCCGCCTTCGCGGCGGTCCGGTCCGCCGCGGCGGTCATCGCGGGGTGGTCCTCCGGGGCGGGGGCCACGATCATCCTGACGTGGGCCGCGGGGCGGACCGTCGGGCCGGGGACCACGGGGTCCATCCGGGCGGGGACCACCGGGTCCTCCGGGGCGGGGTCCACGGTCATCCTGACGGGGGCCGCGGGGTGGACCATCAGGGCGGGGGCCACGGGGTGGACCGCCACGGTTGAAATCAGGGCGGTTTCCAAAACCACGGGGGCCGCCTTTACCGCCGGAGCCACCGGTACCAAAACCCTGGCCACCACCGCGGGATTCCCGTTCATGCTCCGGAGCGCGTCCCCAGACGACTTCGCCGGGAGCGGCTTCGCGCTTTTGCAGGTCTCCGACCCAGTCGGGGGCGAGGCTGAGGTTCTGCAATTGGGAGAGGTCGATGGGTTCTGGATCAGACATATCAGGCGGAGAAAATCCGTGAGGTTGGAGGGCGTGAAGCCGTTGGCAGTAAGCGCGCAGGCGATATCCGGGGTGGTTCTAAAGCACCGGCAAAAGCAGTGCGGGGCGCGCAGCCTACGGATGCCATGCGGCAAATCAATCCTTTTTCGTTTCCGTTCCGCCTCCGGTTTTTTTCGGTGCCTGATGTTTCCTTCCTCCTGGTTCAGGGCGGGTTTGTTTTCACGCCTTTTTCCAAGGCCCACGCCGTGGCCGCCCGGGGATCGGTTTGCTGCCAGGCACCCAGCGCATCGTGAAGAACGGTCGTCCGGGTGGATTCATTCCTCAGGCTCAGGGCCCATTCGGCTGCGGCAGGTGGATCGACCGGTGCCAGGCCGCGGCAGAATCCGGCGATGGCGGCCTGACGTTTTTCCGATTCCGGCATTTGCGTCAGCCAGGTGGAGGCAGCCGTGGGATCCTTCTCAGCCCATTTTTCGGCCAGACTCCGGGTGCTTTCCTCGTTCAGAAATTCGGAAAGCTGCCCTGCCAGGGCGGGGTCATTCCATAAGCCCATGAGTGCGGCAGATTGCAGGTAACCCGCGCGGCTTTCCTCGGGCACGAGACTGGCAAACGTCCGTAGCTTTCCGGCGGACGCTCCGGCATCTTTTTTCCGCAGTTCATGCCGGGCGCTTTCCTGTCCCAGATGTTCCCAGCCCTTGGCGTCGAGGGACGAGGCGGGCAGGTCGAGAGCTTTGACCATCAGTTCGTCGGAAGTGGAGTATCTGTTGGCGAGGGCCCGGCTGAGGGCGATGGAACGGACGGCGGGATCACTGATTTCCCCTGCGGTCGCCAGGACCTCATCCGCACCCTTCCGGCCGATATGTTGAAATATGTCGGAGATATTCTTCTCCCTCATGGAGCCGGTCAGGTTTTTGTCCGCCCAGGTTAGAGCGGTCTTCCAGTCCTTGGCGCTCAGGGCATGCAGGATCCGGCCTGCGGCAAAGCCATTTTTTGCTTCAGCCAGTGTCCGTTCCCTGCCGTCGGCCGGTTTTTGTGCTTCGAGCTGATGCCAAAGCCGGGTGACCTTGGGTAGGTCCCGCGAAGTCACTTCATTCAGAAATTGGGCGATGGCACTTCCGGCATCCTGCCGGCCTTTCAGCCAGCGGAATCCCTTGTCAGGATCGGTCTCCGCGAGGAAGCGGCTGAGGGCGTGATCCAGCTTGGAATTGAGCCAGCGGCTGGCCAGCTTTCCGGAAAGTTTGAGGGCTTGGTCCAGTCCGTCATGGGTCAGCCGGCGGCACCAGGGTTCGGTTTTCCCATCGTCGGATCCGAATGCCGTGAATAGAACAAAGCGGCCGTCTTTGACGACTTCCACAAAAGATGCCCATGGCATGGCCAGACAGGCCTCGTCCAGCAGGAGTCGTTGCCGGTGCAGGGGTTGGCCCGACAGGCCGGAGGCCATGGACCAGAATGCTTCCGCGTCCGCCGGTGAGTCCAAGGGGGCGTTTTGCTCCAACCATTGTTCCCATGTGGTGGATGGGTTGGCCGAGGCAGTGGTCTTGCCGGGAGAAGGCGTCGGCAGGGGTGGCCGGGAGTCGGGAAACCCCCACCTTCCAAGCAGCCACCCGGCGGAAAAGCCCAGAAAAATAACGGTTATGAAGCGAAGGAAGCCGGAGCGGTTCATCTGAAGTCAAGGGGCAGGGGTTCAGCGAGGCAACGCCGGGCGGTGGTTTTGAGTCCGCCTTCGGGCAGGTTTTCCACCCAGGCCACCGCGCCGGCCTCGTTCTTGCGGCGCCAGGCCTGCACGACTTGCTGCACGCTCAGAGGTTTGGCATTGTCCTCAAGACGCAACAGCGGGGCAAACGCGGCCAGCACTTCCGGCTGGTCCTGCGAATAGGCGGTGAAGGCCATTCCGATGAGTGGATTTCTGAGCACCGGATCGCGCAGGGAAATGGCCAGGGCTACGGCCTCCCGGGCGGCCACTTGATTGGTCAACGTGTATTTATACTGGTCGAAAAGAAAAGAGTAGGTTTGCTCCAAAGCCTCCGGTTGATCCACGACCCGTTGGTCCAGCCAGCGGTAGGCGGCGGCCGGATTTTTGTCCATCCAGACCCCAAGGCATTTCCGGTAGCCGGACTCCTGGAGTTTTCCCTCCAGCGTGTGGTCCACATATTCCATCACACCTGCCGGATCGTGGGCGGCCCAGGTATTGATGGCATAAAATCCGAAATCCTTGTCCTGCTGGGCGGCCTTCAGAAACGCCGGTTCGGATTGCCGGGTGAGGACGTCCAGCAAAGCCATTTTGTCGATACTGTTATTGAAGTCGGCGTCGGGATGTCTTCCGCTTCCAGCCTTGGCCAGTTCCAGGGCCAGGGCGGGATTCAGCTCCGCCAGCCGCGTGCTGAAGGCTTCCAGCAGCGCCATCATTTCCCGGTGGCTGCGCAGGGACCCCCTCATTATTTTTCCCACGGAACGCAAATCATCCGGATTCAAGGCCAACAGAAATTTCCTCAACTGAAGGCCAAGCTTGGTAGGGCCTCCGTCCGGAGGCGTTTGTTTCAGGCGGTCCAAAGCTTCTTTGAAAAAAGCAAGCCGTGCCTCGGGATCTGCAGTCGTGGAGGCGTTGGTTGCAATACCTTCCATAACGGTAGCGGCGGGCAGGGACGCTGCCGGAATGGGCGCGCCGGGCGGTGTTCCGGAATGGAACCATCCTGCCGGGTGGACACGCCAAAGGATAGGAAGGCTGGCGGAAATCATTCCTGCGGCGGCCAGCACCGCCGGCTTGGCAATCCAGGAGGCAGGGGAAAACGGCGTGGCACCTGCCGCATTTCCGGTCCCGGCAGCAAGTGATTTGCCATGGGTAATCAAGGTGGCGCTGCAGGGGGAGGAAAAGGCGGCGGCGGCATCCTGGGTAAATCCACCAGTCAAAATCCCACCCAGAGCCAAAACCGGCACCACCACTCCGCGGCGGCGCAGGCGGCTGGCCAGTTTTTCCAGTGCCCGGTGACCCCGGCGCTGGGCGGCCTCCGCCGTCATACCCAACCGTGTGGCAATATCGCGGAAGGTCCGGCCTTCCACATGGTGGAGGAGGAGCATTTCGCGGTCCGCTGTGGAAAGGGCATTCAGTGCCTCGTCCACCAAGGGCCTGACGGGTTCCCAGTGATCCACTGTTTCCAAAGGCATCGAAACTGAGGGAAGGGTGCGGGAGGGATCCTGCTGGCTGCGGTTCATGGCATGGCGGTAACGGATTTCGCGGCGGAGCAGGGCAGCGGCTTCCAGCACCGCCGCTCGGTGAAGCCAAGGGGAAATCGTAGTCACCCCAGCCAGCCGGGCCGCTTTGCGGGACAAGGAGGTAAATACGTTTTGGGCAGCTTCCTGGGCCAGTTCCCACGACCCGCCCCGTCGAAAAGCCGTGGAAATGACCATGCCGGAGTGCCGCAGCACCAGTTCGCAAAACGCAGCCTCCTCTTTCCTGGAGGAAAATCTCCGGAGCAGCTCTCCATCCGGGGTGTCGGCCAAGGAATTCAGGGCGGCGGGAGATTCAGTCGGCGTCATCATGGTGCCTGAAACTGCCGCCCACCGGACCATTCAGACAGAAAAATTGCGTTTCCGATTTATTTAAATACGGCAGGTTTCCCGATTACGGGCGTTTGGCCCGCTGGGCAGTCCTGCCCGGCCGCAGCTTGGAAAAAGAGAAGATTTCCGTTGCGTGGGGGACGGGTGTCGCTTAAATGCCGCCTCCCGTTCCGGGACCCCCTGCCTGTTACCAAGGCGGGTTTTTTAGTCTTAAGGCACCGCACCGCCATGAATATCCTCCAGAAGATCCACCGCGAGCAGATGAAATCCGACCTCGTTGACATGAATGTCGGCGACACCGTCAAGGTCCATAACCGCGTCGTCGAAGGCGGCAAGGAGCGTATCCAGATTTTTGCCGGCATCATCATCGGCAAGAGCGGCCTCTCCAAGAGCCAGTCCATCACCGTCCGCAAGCTGAGCTACGGCGAAGGCGTGGAACGGGTCTATCCAATCCACAGCCCGTTGATTTCCAAGATCGAGGTGACCAAGCGCGGCCAGGTCCGCCGTGCCGCGCTGAACTACCTGCGCAACCGCGTGGGCAAGGACGCGGTGACTGTCAAGGAAGCCCCCCGCGCCAAATAAGCGCTGATTTATCCTTTTTGAAGACCGCACGTTCCCTCCGGGGCGTGCGGTCTTTTTTTGATGGGAAGGCCCGTGCAGAAAGGGCTGTCCGGTGTCCATTTGCCACGGTGCCACCCAACGGAGCTGCCCCTGGCAGACTCCTCCCGCGAAGCTGATGGGGAAAGGGCCACCTAAAGATAGGATGCCCGCCGCAGCCGCTCCATGATGGCCATGCCGACATCCCGCAGCGGCACGGGTTCGGCGATGATTTCATCCACGTCGAGTTCGTCGAGGGCGCGCAGGCAGTGGAAAAGGCGCAGGGCGGCTTCCGGCAGCTTGCCGCTGCCGGGGCTGAGGACGAGGACGTGTTCCCATTCGGTCAGGCCGAGGTAGCCGTCCTCATCGTCCCCGCGATAACTGAGCAGCGCATAACGTTTGCCGGCCTCCGGCAGAAAATCCGCCGGATTCTGCACCAGCCGCAACGGGGTGCGCGGGGCGTAATGGTGGGGCAACTGGCCGGGGACTTCAGGCAGGGGGGTATTGCCGTTTTTGTCAGGCTGCCCATTTGCCCACTCGATTTTCCCGTAGGGCTGCAGGTCGTCCTTGGTGACCGGACCGGCGCGCAGGATGCGGAAAATGGGTTTTCCTTTTTCCGTGGGGATGATTTTCAGGATGGTGGATTCGATCCCTTCCGGGCAGGCCCCGCCATCGAGGATGAGCGGGATGCGGCCCCCCAGTTCCTTCATCACCGCTCCAGCCGAGGTGGGAGAAATCCGGCCAAAGCGGTTGGCGCTGGGGGCGGCCAAGGGGCCGCCGAAGCTGGTGACTACCGCTTTGAACACGGGATGGGAACTCATGCGCACCGCTACGGTGGGCAATCCCCCGGTGACAGAATCCGGCACGGCATCGGCTTTGGGCAGCACCAGGGTGAGCGGGCCGGGCCAGAATTTTTCAATCAGCACGGCCACGGTTTCGGCAATCTCCGGTGGCACGATGGCGACATCGGCCAGGCGTTTGCGGTGCGGCAGATGCACGATCAGTGGGTCAAAGGAGGGGCGTTCCTTGGCTTCGAAAATACGGGCCACCGCGGCCGGATTGAGGGCATCGGCAGCGAGACCATACACCGTCTCGCTGGGCAGGGCGACCACTTCGCCTTCGCTCAAAAAATCCACCGCCTGCGTGACGGCAGTGCGCAGCAGGTCGGCCCGGTCGGTGGGGGCAATAAAAGTATCCATCTCCTTGGTTACACCGTCATCCTGCTTCATCCGTCAAGAGCTTGATTGACGATGGACCCAAACGCCGTGGCGGGCCGGTGGCCGGGAAATGGGGTTGTGCGGGGCAGGGGGTTGCGGCAGGGGATGGTCCGTCCGGAGGGCGGGAATTGTGGAGATGAAGCAGGGTCCGTCCAGTCCATTGGAGCACCGTCCTACCTTTGGGGAGGAATGTGGGGCCACCCTGCGGCTGGCGGTGCCGCTGGTGTTCGGGCAGTTGGCGCAGATGCTGATCGGGGTGGTGGACACCGTGATGATAGGGCGGGTGGGCACCGTGCCTCTGGCTGCTGCTGCTTTTGCCAATTCCCTGCTGATGGTGCCACTGGTTTTTGGCGTGGGGCTGCTGAGCAGTGTGTCGATGCAGACCGCCCGCGCCGGGGGAGCGGGGGATCACCGGACGGCGCAGGCGACGTTGCGGAATGGGGTGGGCGTGGCGTTGGTGCTGGGGCTGCTTTGCACCATAGGCTTTGCTCTGTTGCTGCCCTGGCTGGGTGCGTTTGGCCAGCCGGCGGAGGTGGTCGCGGCGACGCCGGTCTATCTGTTCACCTGTGCGGTGTCGCTGGTGCCTGCGCTGGTGGGGATGGCTCTCAAAAATCAGGCCGACGCGTTGAATGCCCCATGGACTCCATTGTGGATCATGTTGGGCGGGGTGGGACTGAATGCCCTGCTCAATGCGGCGTGGATTCATGGATACGCCGGCTTTCCGGCCTGCGGACTGGAAGGGGCGGGTTACGCCACCCTGACATCGCGTCTGGTGGTCACCGCCGCCCTGTTTGTGTGGATGGGCCGCAGTGTGCGGCTGAAGGATTGGATGCCACAACAATGGGGGGCCGGTTTGGAGTTGGCAGGACTGGGCCGGCTGCTGCGCCTGGGCCTGCCTGCCGGACTGCATCTGTTGGCGGAGGTGAGCATGTTTATGGTGGCCGCTCTCCTTGTCGGCTCGCTCGGGGTGGTGCCCCTCGCGGCCCATCAAATCACCCTGACCTGCGCTTCGGTCACCTTCATGGTGCCGCTGGGGATTTCCATGGCCATCACGGTGCGGGTGGGGGAATTGACCGGAGCCGGGGAAACGCAGCGCCGGCATGCGGTGCTGCTGGGTGGCTGGGGATTGGGCGGGCTGGCAGCCTTGGGATCGATGGTGCTGTTTTTTGGTCTGGGACGGGAAGTCGTCTGGCAATTCGTCAGGGATCCTGCGGTGGTGCAGGTGGCGCTGCCGCTCCTGATCGTGGCGGGATTTTTCCAGCTCGGGGACGCCACCCAGGTGATTTCGGCCGGTGCCCTGCGCGGGGTGCAGGATGTCAGGATGCCGGCGCTGCTGGCCTGTGGGATTTATTGGGGCGTTGCCCTGCCGCTGTCCTGGGTGGTGGGATTTGCCATGGACTACGGGGCATGGGGTGTCTGGATCGGGCTGGCCGCCGGACTGGGCGTGGCGGGGGTGGTGCTGGGACGGCGGGCGTGGTTGTTATTGGCGGAATAACCGGGTGGTGGCTTCGTGGCTCAGCAGCCATTGTTTGGCTGGCAGTCCGCCGCCGTAACCTGTCAGGGAGCCGTTGGCGCCGATCACCCGGTGGCAGGGAACGACAATGGAAACAGGGTTGCGGCCGTTGGCGGTTCCGACGGCACGGACCGCCGCAGGCCGCCCCATGGCGGTGGCCTGCTGCTGGTAGGTAAGGGTGGTGCCGTAAGGGATTTGTTGGAGCGCCGCCCAGGCCTCTTGCTGGAAGGCGGAGCCGGAAACATCGAGCGGGAGGTCAAAGGTCTGCCGGGTGCCGCTGAAGTATTCCTGCAATTGCGTGGTCGCGTTGGTGAAGACGGCCGGATTTTCCTGCCATTCCGGAGCAAGGACAGGACAGTGTTTTTCGCCGAGCACCCACAGGCCGCTCAATCCCCGGGGGGTGGCGGTCAGCAGGAGTTGGCCCAGAGGGGAAGGAATCAAGATATAATAAACAGGGGGATTCATGGAAGGAGGGAGGAGCCGGGGGCCTTGATAAAGCCAGTGGAGCGCCAGAGGTGCATCACCGCATAACCACGCCAGGGACGCCAGGCGGCGGAACGAGCTTCGATCTGCCGGGGTGTGAGCGGCGCGAGGGCTTTCCTCACCACGAGGTCGCCACCAATGAAGGCGTCCGGCCAGCCGAGGATGCGCATGCCAAAATAGTGGGCCGTCCATGGACCGATCCCGGGAAGCTCCTGGAGCCGGGCGATGGTCCTTTCCGGGTCAGGGGAATGAGCCAGGGTGAGCTGGCCGGAATCCACCGCGCGGGCGACCGCCAGCAGGGCGTTGGCGCGGGCGCTGTTGAGGCCCAGCGGGGCAAGAGAGTCCACCGATTCCCGGGCGAGGCGGTCCGGGGTGATGGTCAGGCGGTTCAGGGTGGGCCATGGTGTGAGGATGGAATCCCCGAAGGCTTGCACCACCCGGCCCATCACGGTGGTGGCGGCGGCGACCGAAACCTGTTGCCCAATGATAGTGCGCACGGCGGTCTCAAAAGGATCCATGGCGCCCGGCAGGCGCAGGCCCGGGGTTTCACTGACCGAGGCTGCCAGCAACGGATCACTGCCCAATACGGCGGCCACGGCGTGCGGCGAGGCATCGAGATCAAAACAGCGGCGCACTGCGGCGAGCACTTCAGGCAGGACGGGGGCAAGACTGCTGGAGACCGTGACCCTGACTTGATTTCCACTTTCGCCGTGCTCCACGCCGAGCCAGCCCGAGCGGGCGCCGCAACGCAGGGTCCTGGCATAGCGGGCAGGCGTGATTTCCTCCACCCCGGGAATGGCCCGGCCTTGAAAATACCGCAACAATTCCGGCCAGGCGAGGGGAGGCCGGTAGCCCAGGCTGAGGGTGAATTGATCGCTTATGGGTGCCGCCGTGCGGGAGGCGGATTCGCGACGGAAAGCCGAAGGTGGCAGGCCGTAGTGGGATTTGAACAGGGCATTGCAGCGGCGCAGGCTACGGAAGCCACTGGCCAGGGCGACCTCACCGACGGGCAATCTGGTTTCCGTGAGGAGTCGTTTGGCCATGAGGAGCCGCTGGGTCTGGGCGAGGGCCACGGGCGTGACCCCAAGCTGCCCGCTGACCGCCCGCCGCACGTGACGGCTGCTCACGCCCAGCAAACCGGCGAGCGTTTCCAGGCTTTCCCCGTCGCGCAGGGCTCCGGCTTCAATGGCACGCACGGCCATGGTGGCCAGGGTCCCGGTGGTTTCGGTCGGCGCATAGCCCGGAGCCTGTTCCGGGCGGCAAAGCCGGCAGGGGCGGAAACCGGCGTGTTCGGCTGCCGCCGCGTGAAGGAAGAAGCGGCAGTTTTCCGGCTTTGGACGGCGGGCCCGGCAGATAGGCCGGCAATAGATTTTGGTGGAGGTGACTCCAAGATAGAAGACTCCATCAAACCGCGCATCGCGGGTGGCGATGGCACGGTGGCAAATGGCGGGATCCCACGGAGTCATGATCATCCTTAGCACGGGGCCGGAGGAATGCTGGCCGTTTTCGGACCAGGAAACCGGCCAGCGTTTTTTTCTCCCGTGCCCGCAGATTGCTTAAGACAAGTTAAATAACAAATTGTTTCAAACCCCATTGCACAAGTGGGTCCCCGGCTTGAGTGGAACAAGGTCTGATGCACCCGGGACTGCTCTCCCGGCACTGCACCGGAGCGGACCGGACACCACCCGAAACCATCACATCGGCACCATGAATTTGAGGGATCAGTTGAAGGAAATTCTTCCGGAAATTCTGCCATCGAATCCCGCCGAGCCTATCAAGGGCACGGAGCTGATCCGTTTGGTCAAGTTCAGCCTGAAACAGGAATACAGTGACGCCACCCTGCGTTACCACTTTTCCATCATGTGTTGTGATCCGGGCAGTCCGATCGCGAAGGTGGAGCAGGGCCAGGGGTATTACCTGCGGCGGGTGGCGGCGGGACTTTCGGCAGGGGGACCGGCCACGCTGGCTCAGGCAAAACTGGGACTGCTCTTTGAAACCACCCCCGAATTGGTGGACCGGGCCTTGGCCCGGGCCTTGAAATTCCGGGCCATCTTTGAGCGCGATACCGAATTGGCCGGCCGGTTTCCGTTCACGTTTGAATCCTCCTTTGCCCCTGGGGCGCCTTACGAAAATCTCTGGAAGTGCCCGGATGCGGCTGTGATCGACTGGGGCGGCGGAGAGATCTCCGACAGCGGGCTGGCGCTGACCCCCAGGCTGCTCGAACTCAAGCGGGCCATGGGCGTGCCGCCCTTCACCATTGCCAGTGTGAAGCTGAAAGTCGCGGTCAGCCACGACAGTTACCGTGAGGATTTTTTCCAGGCCCTGAGCCATGCGCGGTGGGGACACATTGGCGAGTTGATGATTGCGGCCCCGATCCTGGATGAACAATTGGCCGAGGAACTTCGCCAGCTCGGCACCGAGTATGGCTTGGGGATCCAGGTCTACAATCTGGACGAGGACGATCTGGATGAACTGCCCCCCGGCTATATCATCCAACAAATGACCCCGCGCGAGTTCGAAGCCGTGCTCGCCCGGATGAAACCCCAGCGTCTGACCTCGCCCAAACCGCGTCCCCTTGAGTGGCGCATGATCGAGCAGGTGCGGGAAGGGAATGCGGAATTCCAGGAATTGTTTTCGTGGGTGCAACGCAGTCTGGAAGACGGCAAGGCTTACCGCCGGCAGGAGTTCGCCGCATTGATGGAAGCGCCTCCGGAAGGTTAGGGGGTCGGTGGTATTTTCCAGGTCCGGGCATGCTGTGCGAAGCCGGAACGGTCTGCTCCGCTGGACTATTCTGTCAGGGGGTGGATAATTCCGCGGTGGAACTGCCGATGGAAAGGGTTCCGGTGCGGGCGTTATGATTTCTCCCCTGACCACCCTGCCAGCGACGGATCCGGCGATGATTCTGCGTTGCCGTGACCGCCAGTATGCCGCGGAACTGATCGCGGTGGCCTTGCTGCATTTTGATTTCTTCACGTGGCTCCATGGCCATCCGGGAGTGGACACGGAGGCGGTGTGTGCCCACTTCGGATTTGCCCCGCGCCCGGCGGATGTGCTGCTCACACTGTGCCGGGCCCATGGATTCCTTGCCACGGATGAAAATGGCGGGCACCGCCTGACTCAATTGGCCCAGGAGCATCTGGTGAAGGGTTCGCCATGGTTTCTCGGACCCTATTACGAACCGATCCGGGACACCCCGGTGGTGCAGGGTTATCTCCAAGTGATGCGCACTGGAAAACCGGCGAATTGGCAGGCCAAGTCAGGCGCGGAGGATTGGCATGAGTCGATGCTGAAGGAGGATTTCGCCCGGAGTTTCACTGATCTGATGAATTGCCGGGGATTCCTGTTTGGTCAGATGCTGGCGCGGGCTCTGACTCCTCTGCTGGGATCCCGAACGCGGCTGCTGGATGTCGGCGGCGGGTCCGGGATTTATTCCTCCACGTTGGTGGCCGCGCATCCGCAGCTCACCGCCACCGTGCTGGAGCAACCCCCGGTGGATCAAATCACCCGGTTGGAGGTTGCCCGGCACGGGTTGGAGGACCGGATCAAGGTGCTGACGGGCGACATGTTCACCTGCGAATGGCCCGCTGCCGAGGTGCTGCTCCTGTCCAATGTGCTGCATGACTGGGATTTTCCGCAGGTCCGGCAGTTATTGGGAAAATCGGCTCAAGCGCTGGCACCGGGAGGCCTGCTCGTGATTCACGAAGCCTTCCTCCATGACGACAAAACCGGCCCCTTGCCAGTGGCGGAATACTCGGCGCTGCTGATGAGTATCACCCAGGGTAAATGTTATACGTCCCGGGAATATGGTGGGATCCTGGAGAAATTGGGTTTTGCGGCCGGGCCTTATCAGGACACCGTGGCCGACCGGGGATTTATGACCGCGGTCAAACGCTGAATCCGTCCCGTCCGTCGGGGGCCAGCCCAGCCAGGAACAGGATACCCCTCTGCAGATCGACGCTGACCGGGGCGGAGCAGGGATCATCTTGCCTCTTGCCATCCGGCGCAGGGCGTGTTTTTCTCCAGCCTCCCAAGACAAGCCGGTGTGGCGGAATGGTAGACGCGGCGGACTCAAAATCCGTTGCCCTTTAAAGGCGTGTAGGTTCGAGTCCTATCGCCGGTAGTCTTTAGGGAATCCGGTCGGATTTTGGTTGACCGGACGGCAGAAATCGAAGCATGCTGGCGGTCTATGATCCGCTGTTTCTTCCCCGTGGTAGCCCTTTTTCTGTCGCTGGCCTCTTTGCCGGCTGAAGTCACTTATAAACTCACGCCGGACTTCATCAGCCCTCCTCCCGGGAAGGCCACGATCGGGGATGGCCACGGTGAGATCCGGGTCGACAGCGCGGGTTTGATTTATATCAGCGTGCAGGGACAAGCGGAGGGTGGCATCCAAGTCTATTCTCCTGAAGGCAAATACCTGAAGCACCTTGCCGGAACCCCGGGCAGTCTGCATGGCTTTGTGATTCACAAAGCGGAAGACGGCGAATTCATCTATGCCGCGGTGCTGGGCGAAGGGCGGGTGCTGAAGATGACTCTGGAAGGCAAAACGGTCCTGGAAATTCCCACCTCGGCCTTCCCCGCCGAACAGTCCGCCGCGGGATTGAAGCTGACCAGTTGTGACGTGGCGCCCAATGGGGACATTTATGTGGTGGATGGCTATGGCAAGGACTGGATCTTTGTTTTCGACAAGGCCGGCAAGTTCAAGTCGGTCTTCGGTGGACAGGGGGAGCCCCTCAAACTGAAAAACACCCACAAGATTTTCATCGACCCCCGGTTCTCCCCAGCCCGCATCCTCGCCTGCGACCGGGGCAATAACCGGATCCTCCATCTCGACCTCGATGGCAAATTGATCAGTGTGGTGGCCGATCAGGATCTGCGCCGTCCGTCTTCGGTGAGTTTCCAGGGCGACCTGATGTGTGTGGCGGAAATCGCGGGCCGGGTCTCCGTATTCGACAAGGCCGGCAAACTGGTCGCCAGTCTGGGCGTGAATGACGCGGCGGGCGAAACCAACACCCCAAAAATGAAGCCTGACCAATGGCGCAGTGGCACCGTCACTTCCCCGCATGGCATCACCTTCGATAAGAGCGGCAACATTTTGGAAACCGAATGGAACAGCTACGGCCGCGTTCTCCGCTGGGCCGTTCAGTGAAGGGAGCGGCGGCCGGATTGTTTTTCTGCCTCTGGGGGTGGCCGGCGGCTTTGTGGGCCCATGCCAGCGCTTTTGTGTTGGCCAAATGCAGTCCGGCCGAGTCCGGGGAGGTCTTGTTGGAGTTGACGGTGGACTACCGGCAGCATCCCACCCTGACCGGAAAGGAGGCCGCCGTCGCGGCCTTGCGGGAGGTGCTGCAAGTGGACACCCCGCAAGGTCCGGTGCCGCTGGAGACCGTCATCCCCGGGGCGGTCCGCTTTGAAACCACCATGGACCCCGACCTCCCGCTCCCGCGGGATGCCGGGGAATCGGAGACCTCCCATGCCCTTGCGGTAATCCGCTACCAGTGGACCCCGGACGCTGCGGAACTGAAATTTTCGGTTCCGCGGGGCAATCCACATGATGTGCTCTTTTGGTTGGGTGGCACCGCGCGTGTTCCTGGGGAACCCGTGCCCTGGCGCGTCCTGATCGCAGGCGATACCACGCCTCCTATCCCTTTAGCTCTGCCCAGGGCGGTGGGGCGGAGTCTTGCGGTGCGTTGGGGCGTGGCCCTTGCTGGAATGGGGCTTCCCCTGCTGGCGGTGCTGTTGATCCGCCGTCGCCTGGATCTTTCCTCCGGAAGGAAAACCGCCTGATCGCCGGGGCCGGGAAGCCTGGTTGCTCCGGGGAGGTTCACTGTTATTGCTTCGCCCGGTGTCCACCGGCCGGGGCGGCTGCCAGTTCCCTCCATCCCGGGGCTGTCCCCAGGCAGGAGGGGTGGTATCAATGGCCGTATTGCTGGTTGCGTTGTGGCCGGTGAGGTTAATTCTGACGCCACGCAGGCCCTCCCCCGGCGCCAGTCCAGATGATCAATTACGGAAAAATGTCCCAGAATGCTGTTTCGGCAGTCAGTTATCTGGCTTCGTGCTGGCAGGACCCTCCGTGCAAAGTGAGTTCTTCGGAAATCGCTGAAAAACGAAATCTGCCCCGGCCCATTGTGGCAAAAATCCTGACATCTCTCTCCCATGGAGGACTGATCAAGGGGACACCCGGTCCCGGGGGCGGGTATTGGCTGGCCCGGCCTCCCACATCGATCGCGCTGTGGGATGTGGCGGTGATATTCGAGCGGGTGGATCCCGAAATCATGTGCCCGTTAGGCCCGGGATGGTGTGGCAATGGACCCCGGTGCCCACTCCATGACTCCATTGTCGAGCTGAAGGCCACGACGGAAGCGTTCCTGAAAGCCCATGATTTCGGGCAGTTTACCTCTCCCCTGCCTGAGCCGGTGGGCTCGTGAGTTTCGCGGGCATGGGCCGTGATGGTCCCTGATTCATTCTTCGGGGCGTTTCATGGCACAACGGGGATGTCCTGCTTTTCATTTGGGTGTCGGGTTGGTAAATTAACGAAATCAAGATCCGTTTTTCGTTGATTTAATCACGGGCAGGGGTATCCATAGGCATCAAGGCCATTCGGGCCTCCATCAGCCATGAAACAAGAGCCCACTCTCAAGCGATTCCCTGCCCTGATTTTGCCAGCCTTGGCAATTATCCTGAGCGGCGTGGTTTCCTGCGACAATCAGCTTTCCGGACCACTGCCGGTTGCTCAGTCCCACGACCAGCTGATCCGCGAAGTGACGGATCATGTCGTGGCCCGAAACTCCCAGCCGGTTCCGGCGCTCCCGGCGGCGCCTCCCGGTGGGAAAACCCCCGGCACGCGTTTCATTACCAGTGCGGCAGAGCCCGATGCTCCAATGCAGGGGGAGGAAGTAGCCGTCCTGACGGATCCGCCGCTGGTGCCGCCAGCCATCACGCGGAAGCATCCCTCCAAGGTAAAGGTCCGGTTGGAGGTGAAGGAATTGGAAAAGCAGATGACTGACGGCACCACCTACACCTACTGGACGTTTGGTGGCACTGTCCCTGGCAAATTCATCCGGGTCCGGCAGAATGATGAAGTGGAGTTCACTCTGGCCAACCACCCGGACAGCAAAATGCCCCACAACATCGACCTGCACGCGGTCACCGGGCAGGGCGGTGGAGCCGCGGCTTCCATGACGGCCCCCGGGCACGAATCGGTCTTCAGCTTCAAGGCCCTGAATCCCGGGCTCTTCATTTATCATTGCGCCACCGCTCCAGTCGGGATGCACATCGGCAATGGCATGTATGGTCTCATCTTAGTCGAACCCCGCGAAGGTCTGCCCGCCGTGGACAAGGAGTTCTACGTTTGTCAGGGCGATTTCTACACCAAGGGCAAATTCGGGGAACCCGGACTGCAGCCGTTCGATATGGAAAAAGCCCTGCGTGAGCAGCCCGACTACGTGGTTTTCAATGGCTCCGTGGGCGCCATCGCCGGCGATAACGCCCTTACAGCCAAAACGGGTGAAACCGTCAGGCTCTTCATGGGCAACGGTGGTCCCAACCTCAGCAGTTCCTTCCATGTCATCGGGGAAATCTTCGATAACGTTTATCCGGAAGGCGGGGATACCGTGAATCACAATGTCCAGACCACCATGATCCCCGCCGGGGGCTCCGCCATCGTGGACTTCAAACTGGAAGTGCCCGGCACCTATATCTTGGTGGATCATGCCATCTTCCGGGCCTTCAACAAAGGCGCCATTGGGATGCTCAAAGTCACCGGGAACGAGGACAAGCTGGTGTATTCCGGGAAGACCAACGACCTGATCTATCAGGCGGAAGGCAGCGACATCCAAGTGATGCCCCTGGTGGCCAGCACGGCTCCCAAGGCGGGGAACAAAGCGGAGCGGATCGCGGCCGGGAAGACAGTCTATGCCCGGGTCTGTGTTGCCTGCCACCAGGCCGAAGGGCAGGGCGTGCCGATGGCATTTCCCCCGTTGGCCGCCAGCGATTTCCTGAATGCCGATGCCGACCGGGCCATCCATACCGTGCTCAACGGCATGACCGGGGAAGTCACCGTCAATGGGGTCAAATTCAACAGTGTCATGCCCAAGCTTGATCTGTCGGATGACGATGTCTCCAATGTCCTGACTTACGTTTACAGCAGCTTTGGCAACAAAGGAACCGAAGTGCTGCCGGATCAGGTCAAGGCGGTCCGGGCCTTGCCTCCGGTTCCGGTGAATCGGGACGCTCACTGATCGATCCATGCCCCGCCAGAATGTTATGAAATTTCCCGTCCTTATGGCCATGGCGGCGCTACTCTGCGCAGGCATCGCGGCAGAGCCCGGACCTCCGGCCGGGATGAAGGCCATCCAGGGGGGGGGCTATCTTCCGCTTTTCCTCAAGGATGCCAAACCCCGCCCAGTGGCTTCTTTCCATCTGGATGAGCGGCCGGTGACCAATGGGGAGTTCCTTGAATTCGTGCGGACCCGAACGGAGTGGCAACGATCCAAAGTGCCGCGTCTGTTTGCGGACCCCGGATATCTGCTGAATTGGGCAGGAGATCTGGAACTGGGTCCCAAGGCTGCTGCCAACACGCCGGTGACCGGTGTTTCCTGGTTTGCCGCCCGGGCCTATCTGCAATCGCACGGGAAACGCCTGCCTTCCGTGGATGAATGGGAATACGCCGGCCGGGCGGATGCCAGGTCAGTCGATGCCTCAAAGGATCCCGCCTTCACGAAGCAATTGTTGGAATGGTATTCGCGCCCGGCGTCGGGCGTTCTGCCGGCGGCGGACGCCGCCGTCCCGGATTTCAATGGCATCCGGGGTTTGCACGGCGTGACCTGGGAATGGGTCAATGATTTCAACGCCGCCATGGATACCGGCGAGGGCCGGTCGGGCGGTTCCCTGGAACGGGATCTTTATTGTGCGGGGGGAGCGGCATCGGCTCCCAACAAAACCGACTATGCCGCCTTCATGCGTTACGCCCTGCGCACCAGCCTGCGCGCCAGCTTCACCATGTCGTCCCTGAGCTTCCGCGGAGCCTGGTCCACTGGCACGGTGGTTCCGGAAAGGGTGTTATCAAACCAGCCGGTGCCGGCGCCCCGTTCCCTTTATCATACGGCCGGGGCGTGGACCAATCAGCAGGGGGAAACCATGGCGCTCCGCCAGCTGGGGAGCCATTGGCAGGTGCTCTGCATGGGTTATACATCCTGCCAATATGCCTGCCCCCGCATCACCGCGGACATGCGGGCGATTGAACGGAGCCTCAGTCCGGCGGCGGCGGAACGCACCCGGTTCACCTTCGTTTCCATCGACCCGGACCGCGATACCCCCGCCCACCTGAAGTCCCATGCCGCCAACAGCCATCTGGAGCATTGGAATTTTCTGACAGGTGATTCCGGTTCCGTGCTCGAACTCGCCGCCGTGCTGGATGTGAAGTATGAAAAAATCGAGGAGGATTTTGCCCACTCCAACACCATCGTGGTGCTCAATCCGGCCGGGGAAATCGTGATCCGTCTGGAAGGACTGGGCGCGGCGCCTGCCGCGGCCGTTCTGGCGATCGAACAACAGTCGCCCGCCCCGGCCAAACCTTGAATACAACTCCCGCCCGCATCGTGGCAATGTCTTCCGGAAACCAGCGTATCCTCCAGATGCATCATTCCCGTTTGGCCTGCCTTCTTCTGTGTTCTCTGCTGGCCTCCGTCCCGGCGATTTCTAGTGAAACCACTGGGCCGCCGGCGTCCCGGGCCGCCCCCACGCGGGAAGAAGCTTTGGCGCGCGCCCAGCTCCTGCATGCCGCTCTGGATGGCGCGCTCCAGGTCATGCACCGCGATTTCTTCCGCAAAGGAGAAAGCCGGGCGATCCCGTCGGAATCCCTCAAGGATGTTTTCAAAACCATGGCGGATCAGTGGGGCGTCAACCTCCGCTGGCTGGCCACGGAAGAGACGATCATGAATGTTGAAAACAAGGCGGTGGATGCCTTTGAGACCGGAGCCCTTCTGACGCTGGCCACCGGGAAGAAGGAAGTGTCAGCGGTGGAGGACCGGACCTTCCGTTATGCCGGACCGGTCATGATCAGGAACGAATGCTTGAAATGCCATGTCCCGCACCGCACCTCGCTGGAAGACCGTTTTGCGGCCCTCTCCATTTCCATGCCCGTCCAACCCGTGGCCCCCGCCAAAGCCCCATGAGTTTTCCTGCCTGCAAGCACCGCAAAACAAAACCGGCGGCTCCCGCCGCACTGGGTGTCCTGACCTGGCTGGCGGCCGAGCCGTTCCGTCTGTTCTTTTTCAGCGGCGCGGTCTGGAGCATCATCGGGGTGTCGCTGTGGCCGTTGTTTTATGCGGGCCAGTTGGGATTCTATCCGGGCATCACCCACGCGAGGATCATGATCGAAACCTTCGGCGCGGCCTTTGTGGTGGGTTTCCTCGGGACGGCCGGGCCGCGCATGGCCACCGCGCCCCGGCTGACCGCCGTGGAACTGCTGCTGCTGTTCGCCCTGCATACGGCCAATGGGGTGCTGCATCTCAAATTGCAGATCAGGGCCGCCGATGCCTGCTTTCTCGCGCTGCTGGCAAGCCTGTTGGTGTGCCTCGTGATCCGGGTGGTGAAGTTCCGTCAGGAGGCGCCTCCGCCCCAGTTGCTCCTCGCCCTGACAGGCCTGCTTTGCGGCATCGCGGGCACCGCCATGTGGATGAATCCTGACTGGACCGCCACCCCGGAGCGTTACCGGTTGGCCGGCCTGCTGGTCTATCAGGGACTGCTCCTGCCGCCGGTACTGGGAATCGGTTCGTTTCTGTTTCCCCGTATCCTTGGCGGCAGCTTCGGCGAAGCCTCCACGCCTTCCGCCCAGCGGAGTAAACTCCTCCGCGCCGTCGCCGCGGCTGGACTCATCATCGGCAGTTTTTTCCTCGAAACCGCCGGCCAGCCCATTCCCGCCTATCTGCTCCGGGCCGGCACCGCGGCGGTCTATCTGCTCACCGAAGTCCGCTGGCGCCGCCGGGCCGGGGATCCGCTCGCCGGAACCCTCGCCAAGGGACTGCCCTGGGCGCTTGTGACCGGCCTGCTGGGATTGGCCGCGGCGGGATTTGTCTATGACCGCCATGTGGGCCTTGAGCACCTCCTCTACATTGGCTGTTTCGGCCTGCTGATTCTCGTCGTCGGGAGCCGGGTCCTGTTCGGGCACAGCGGGGAACTCGCCGGTTTTGGGCAGCGCTCCTGGGTGGCACGCCTTCTGATCGCGGGTGCCTTTGTCGCCGCCACCACCCGGGCCGTCGCTGAATTGGTCCCGAGCATCATGATCTCCCACCATAAGTATGCCGCGTGGTTCTGGGGACTCACCGTCCTGCTGTGGCTGGTCTGGCACCGCCGCCGCTTTTTGAAACGCGACCCGGAATAACCCCTCACCATTCATCCCTCACCATGTCACTTTCCGACCTCCAGGGCCGCGCTGAAATCGAGCAGCTCGTCAACGCCTTCTACCAACGCGTGCAGCAGGACGATCTTCTGGGTTTCATCTTCGACGACGTCGCCAAAACCAACTGGGAGACTCATCTCCCCAAAATGTATGCCTTTTGGGAAACCGTGATTTTCCGTACTGGCGGTTTTGTGGGGAATCCCCTCGCGGCCCATGCCAAACTCGTGGCCTTCACTGAAATGGGCCGGCCGCAGTTTGACCGCTGGCTGCTGCTGTTCCGCCAAACCGTGGATGAACTCTTCGCCGGGGAACACGCCGAGCACATCAAAAACGCGGCTGCCGACATGGCCAACGTCATTTACAGCCGCATCAATCACGTGGTGGACCCACGCTTTGATCCCGCCAACCTGACGCCGGAACAGCGGGCCCGGTATGCGGCCTACCGGCCATCCGGAGCGCCTTCGGCCTGACGGGGAAGGCTGCTTCCTTTTCCTCAAAGATTTGTGGCCGGAGAGCAGGAAAAAAGACTTGCATTACTTTTGCATTTGGCAAAGTATCAAATATGGCAAAACTCAAATCCCCTCCTGCCCCCCGGCGGCCGCACGATTTCAAAGTCGTGGCGGAAGTCTTCAAGGCGCTGGGCAATGCCAACCGTCTGGTCATCGTGGATGCCCTGGCCGATGGCGAGCGTTGTGTTGCCGATCTGACCGCCCGGCTCGGCTTGGACATCTCCACCGTCTCCAATCACCTCAGTGTCCTGAAAAGCGTGGGCATCCTCAAGGACGAACGCCGTGGCACCAAGGTCTTCTACACCCTCAAAAAACCCTGCCTGCTCAACGTCTTTTGCTGTCTGGAGGAGTTCCATGCGGCCGACCCGGTTTGATCCCCTTTTTTGTTCAACGCTTTGATGTTTGGCAAAACAGAAAAGTAATTTCTCTCCTGCCACCCACTATGAAATCCATCCAAGTCTATGATCCGCCGATGTGCTGTTCCACCGGAATCTGTGGTCCTGACATCGATCCTGATCTCGTGAACTTCGCCGCCATGTTGTCGCAGCTGGCCGGCCGGGGGATCAAGGTCGAGCGTTACAACCTCGGCCAGCAGCCCATGGCTTTTGTGCAGAACCCTGTCGTAAAGGCGCTGCTCGACACCGGCGGAACCACGGTTCTGCCGGTGATGTTCTGGGATGGCGAAGTGTATCTGCAAGGCCGCTACCCTGGCAAGGAAGAACGTCCGGCCTGGTTCCAGGCGGCGTTTGATCCTCCTTCCATAACATAAGTTCTGCCCGGCTTAATCCACTCTCTTCCGTCCCGTCATGATCCTTCCCACCTATCAACCAGCTCCGGAACACGCCACCCGGTATTTGTTCTTCACCGGCAAGGGCGGGGTCGGCAAAACCTCCCTCTCCTGCGCCGCCGCCTTGAAGCTCGCCGAAGCGGGCCGGCGGGTCCTCCTCGTCAGTACGGACCCCGCCTCCAATCTGGATGAAGTGCTCGAAACCACCCTGACAAATCAGCCCTTGCCCATCCCCGGGGCTCCGCGTCTGGAGGCGTTGAACATCAACCCGGTGGCAGCCGCGGCGGCCTACCGCGAACGCCTCATCGGCCCCATGCGCGGCCTGCTGCCGGAAGCCACTCTGCGTAACATGGAGGAACAGCTCTCGGGATCATGTACCGTTGAGATCGCTGCTTTTGATGAGTTTTCCGGCCTTATCGGCAATCCTGAAACCGCCCGGGAATATGATCACATCATCTTCGATACGGCGCCCACCGGGCACACCCTGCGTCTCATGGGCCTGGCCAAGGCCTGGGATCAGTTCCTCGATAACAACACCAGCGGCACCTCCTGCCTCGGTCCCCTCGCCGGACTGGAGAAACAGCGCGTTATCTACGAAACCACAGTCCAGACCCTAGCCGATGCCTCCCTGACCACTCTCATCCTCGTCAGCCGTCCCCAACCCTCCGCCTTGCGTGAGGCCGAGCGCACCGCTGGCGAACTGAGGGCCCTTGGCGTGTGCAATCAACAACTCGTCATCAACGGACTCTTCGAAACAGCCTGCCCTGATGATCCCACTGCCCAGGCCATGCAGGAACGCGGCCGCCTCGCGCTGACGCAATTCTCCGCCTTCATCCAGAGCCTGCCCTCCTTCGTGGTCCCGCTCCGTCCGATCAATATCCTCGGCCTCGGCGGGCTCCGCGTCCTCCTTGACGGGGAAGGGGATCCCAGCCCCGCGGAGCCATCGTCCCACGCTTGGATCCCGCCGGAAATGGAAAGCCTCGCCGGTCTGGTAGCAGATCTGGAAAAGCAGGGACATGGCGTCATCATGACCATGGGCAAGGGCGGCGTGGGCAAGACCACGGTGGCGGCAGCCCTCGCAGTGAGCCTCGCCCGCCGGGGCCATGCGGTCCATCTCAGCACCACCGACCCTGCCGCCCACATCGTCCAGACTCTCGCTGGCAAAGTCGAGGGATTGACCCTGGGGAAAATCGATCCTGCGGCCGAAACCGCGTCTTATACCCAGGAAGTGCTTGCCAGCCAGGGCCACCAAATGGACGAAGCCGGCCGCGCCCTGTTGGAGGAGGATCTGCGTTCCCCCTGCACGGAGGAAATTGCCGTCTTCCGGGCCTTCGCCCGCGAGGTCGGCCAGGGTGCCGGACGTTTTGTGGTGCTCGATACCGCTCCCACCGGCCACACCCTGCTCCTCCTCGATGCCAGCGAAGCCTATCAACGTGAATTGGAACGCCAAGCCCGGACCAGCCAGCCGGAGGAAGTCCTCCACCTTCTCGCCCGCCTGCGTGATCCTGACTTCACCCGCATTCTCCTCGTAACCCTGCCGGAAGCCACGCCCGTGCATGAAGCCGCCGCCCTTCAGGAGGATCTGCGCCGCGCCCGCATCGAACCTTTTGCCTGGGTCATCAATCAAAGCCTCCTGCAAAGCGGTTCCTGCGATCCCCTGCTCCAGCGCCGCGAGCAGGCGGAGCACCGCTATCTCAACGAAGTCGTGCAATCCTATGCCCGCCGCACTGCTTGGCTGCCCTGGCAAGCCGCCGAGCCGGTGGGGCCCGATGCCCTCGCCCGTCTTGCGGAAAGTCCGGTGCCGGGCCGGAGTGGGGTGGCATCCGATCCCTCAGCATCTTCCCGGAAGACCCTCCTGGTCACGGAGGCCTGATCCCAGTGCCTGCCAGTTCATTCAACCTGTTTTGCTATTGTCATGAAACCATTGCTCCTTCTCCTCTCCCTGCTGCTGATCGCCTGCGGCCGTCATGATCCCGTGCCGACGGCTTCCGCGGCTCTGCCGCGCCTCGAAGTGAAAGTTCAAACCGCTGCCCTGCAGCCGGGCACGGCAGTGGAGGAAGTGGTGGGGACGGTCCGCTCCAAACTGCGGGCCATGGTGGAAGCCAAGGTCAGCGGCCGGGTCCTTGAATACCTCGCCACCCCGGGGGCCATGGTGAAGTCCGGCGATTTGCTGGCCCGCCTCGATGTGCAGGAGATTCAGGCCAAGGTCGATCAGGCCAAGGCCTTGCTGGATCAGGCCCAGCGGGACTTTGCCCGGCAGCAGCAGCTCGCCGCCAGCAATGCCACCACGCGCCAGGAAACCGATGCCGCCAATGCCCGGCTGAAAGTCGCCGTCGCCGGAGTCAGTGAAGCCGAAACGATGATGGGTTATGCCCGGGTCACCGCTCCCTTCGACGGGGTGGTCACCCGCAAGCTGGCCGATGTCGGTGATCTGGCGATGCCCGGCAAGCCACTGCTCGAAATCGAAGCGCCGACCGCCCTGCGCTTCGAAGCCGATCTGCCGGAGGCGATTCTGGACCGCATCCGGATGGGCGCCACCATGCCGGTGAAGATCGCCTCCGTGACCGCGCCCCTTGAGGCGATTGTCAGCGAAATCGCCCCGGTCGCCGATCCCGTCAGCCGCACCTTCCAGGTCAAACTCGATCTGCCGGCAGCGGAGGGCCTGCGCACCGGCCAGTTCGGCCGCGTGGCCGTACCGGTGGCGGAAACGAAGCTGCTGCTGGTGCCTCCGGATGCGGTGATGAAGCGGGGGCAGATGGAACTGGTATTTGTGGCGAAGGAGGGAATCGCCGCCCTGCGTCTCGTGAAGACCGGCAAGGTGCTCTCGGCCGGCGTGGAAGTGCTATCCGGACTGGAGGCCGGGGAAGCGGTCGTGATCAGCAACCCGGCGCAACTCGCCGATGGCCAACCCGTGACTATCCTGCCATGAGCGATTCCCATCATAACACTGCCCCGCCCGGGATCGCCGGCCGCATCGCGGCGGCTTTCATCGATTCCAAGCTGACCCCGCTCATCATCATCGCGGCGGTGCTGCTCGGCGCGGCGGCCATTGTGTTGCTGCCCCGCGAGGAGGAGCCGCAGATCAAGGTGCCGATGATCGATGTCATGGTCTCCATGCCCGGCTCCACGGCCAAGGAGATCGAGGAACGCGCCACCCGTCCCATGGAAAAGCTGCTCTGGGAAATGTCCGGGGTGGAATACATCTACAGCACTTCCCGCGACAGCGAGAGTCTCGTTATCGTGCGTTTCAAGGTGGGGGAGGATCCTGAGCGCAGCCTGGTGAAGCTCACCGAGAAGCTGCGCTCGAACTTCGACCGCATCCCGATGGGTGTTACCCCGCCGCTGATCAAACCGCGCAGCATTGATGATGTGCCGATCCTTGCCCTCACCTTCCACAGCAGCCGCTACGATCACCTCACCCTGCGCCGGTTGGCCGCCCAGGTCGAGGAGTCGGTCAAACAAGTTCCCCTCGTGGCTGAAACGACTCTGCTCGGCGGCTCCCAGCGCACTGTCAGGGTGATGCTTGATCCCGTGAAGCTCGCTTCGCGCAATCTCAGTCCGGCCGGCCTTGTGCCGATGCTGCAACAGTCGAACCGGCAGTTCCGCGCGGGCGGATTGACCACCGGCAACCAGGAGGTGCTGGTCGAGACCGGGGCGTTTTTGAAGACGGCGGATGATGTCGGGAACGTGGTGATTGGCGTCTTCAGCGGGCGTCCCGTCTACCTCCGGGAAGTCGCGGCGATCGTGGATGGTGGGGAGGAAGCGACCCAATATGTGTTGTATGGATCGAAGTCCACGGAGGAGCCCGCGGTCACCCTCAGTGTCGCAAAACGTCCAGGGGCCAATGCGATCGCCGTGGCCGACGAGGTGCTGCGCAAGGTGGACTCGCTCAAAGGATCGATCATTCCCGCCGATGTCACCGTGAGCATCACGCGCAATTACGGCGAGACTGCGGCGGAGAAATCGAATGAACTGCTACTGCACATGGGCATCGCCGTGTTCAGTGTGGCGATCCTGATCTGGCTGACCCTGGGTTGGCGGGAGTCCGGCATCGTCGCCGTAGCCATTCCCGCCACGCTGGCCCTGACCCTGCTCGTTTTCTATCTCTACGGTTTCACCCTGAACCGCATCACCCTCTTCGCGCTCATCTTCAGCATCGGCATTCTGGTGGACGATGCCATTGTGGTGGTGGAAAATATTGTCAGGCACTTCCACCTGCCGCAAAACAAGGGCCGGAACTGGTCTGCCATCGCGGTCGAGGCCGTGGGTGAAGTCGGCAATCCCACCATCCTCGCCACTTTTGCGGTCATCGCGGCCGTGCTGCCGATGGCCTTTGTGGGCGGCCTGATGGGGCCCTACATGCGGCCCATCCCGATTGGGGCCAGTGCGGCCATGTTCTGGTCGCTCCTGATTGCCTTCATCGTCACGCCCTGGGCCTCCATCCGCATTTTGCGCTGGGGGAAGAAATATTCGCAGCTGACCGAAGGCACCGCCCCGGGCGACAGCCACAAACATCTGGCCTCCGAACACGCCGAGGACTTCTTCACCAAACTCTACCGCCGCATGATGGGGCCGCTGATCCACCATGCCGGCTGGCGCTGGATTTTCCTCATCGGCATCACCCTGCTGCTGCTGGGGTCCATGGCCACCGTCGGACTGGGCTGGGTGAAGGTGAAAATGCTGCCGTTTGATAACAAAAGCGAATTCCAGGTCATCCTCAACATGCCGGAGGGCTCGTCCCTCGAGCAAACCACGGCCGTGGCGCGGGAGATGGCCGCCGCGATCCGCACCGAGCCGGAAGTCACCGACTATCAGGTTTATGCCGGGGTGGCATCGCCGTACAACTTCAATGGCCTGGTGCGCCACTACTTCATGCGGCGCGGCGCGAACGTGGCGGACATCCAAGTGAATCTGGTGGGCAAACATGAACGCAAGGCGCAGAGCCACGACATTGCCAAACGCATCCGGCCGGCTGTCACCGCCATCGCGGACCGTTATGGCGCGCGGGTTGCCATCGCGGAAGTGCCGCCCGGCCCGCCGGTGCTGCAAACCCTCGTCGCCGAAATCTACGGGCCGACGGAAGAGGACCGTTTGAAGCTGGCGGAGGCGGTGAAAAATATCTTCAAAACCACCCCTGGCGTGGTGGATGTGGACTGGTACAGCGAAGCCGATCAGCAGAAGGCGCGTTTCATCATCGACAAGGAGAAAGCCGCCCTGCACGGCATCAGCGCCGCCACCATTTCCCAGACGCTCAAGATTGCGGTCGATGGCGAAACCGTCGATCTGCTGCATCAGCCGGAGGAGAAGGAGGACGTCAACATCCGCCTCGAATTGCCCCGTTCCGCCAAGACCTCGCCCGGGGAATTGCTGGGCCTGCGGGTGCGGGCCGGCGATGCCAATGCACTGCCCGAGCCCGGCGCTTCCGGCTCGCCGCTGGTGCCCTTGCGCGAGTTGGTGAAGGTTGAGCAGGTCACCGTCGAAAAAAGCCGCTATCACAAGAACCTCATGCCCGTCTCCTATGTCATTGGCGATGTGGCCGGCGTGGTGGAAAGCCCCGTCTATGCCATTTTCCAGATGAATGAGGCGCTCCGGAAACTCGACCCGCGCGCCTTCGGGGGCAGCGGCGCGGAGTTAAAAGTCCTCAATGCCTCCATGCCCTTCAGCGATCAGGAGCCGGCCATGAAATGGGACGGCGAGTGGCACATCACCATCGAAGTCTTCCGCGATCTCGGGGCCGCTTTCGGGGCGTGTCTGATCCTGATTTATGTCCTCATGGTCGGCTGGTTCCGCAGTTTCATCACTCCGGCCATTGTGATGATCGCCATTCCGTTTTCCCTGGTCGGCATCCTGCCGGCGCATGGTCTCATGGGAGCCTTCTTCACCGCCACCAGCATGATCGGGTTCATGGCGGGCGGCGGCATCGTGGTGCGGAATTCCATCATCCTTGTCGACTTCATCGAACTGCGGATCCGCGAGGGCATGCCGCTCAGCGAGGCCGTGATTGATGCCGGCGCGGTGCGCTTCCGCCCCATGCTCCTCACCGCTATGGCCGTGGTGGTTGGTGCGGCCGTCATCCTGGCCGATCCCATCTTCCGGGCCTCGCCATCGCCCTCATGGCCGGGGAAATCGCCAGCCTCTTCATCAGCCGCATGGCGGTCCCGGTCCTCTACTACATGGCCGCCCGGAAAAATGCCCCAAAGCCTGTCTCGCTCTGATCTTCTGCTCCGTCCGCCCTGCCTTTCCGGCAGGGATCCACCATCCATTTCATAATCCCATGAAACGTTATCTGCTGATGCTCGGCGCGATGCTGCTGGTCCCCACCGGGATGCCGGCAGCGCATCAGACGGCGGATTTCTCTCCGGTTTACGCTTCGGATCACCTGCCTTTCACCATCCGTATTGAGCAGGTGAATGCTGGCCCGGCAGCCTTGCCCACGCTGCACTCCTATATCGTGGCCGTGTGGGAAGGGCAGTGGCTCTTCCTGGGCGGGCGCACCAATGGCCTGCATGGCATGACCGGAATGGATGGCTTTCCCCCGGCCTCGGCCAACACGGATCTGTGGGTAGTGGACCGCACCGGTCAGCAATCATGGCGCCGGTCGCTTCATGATGCCGGCCTTGCCCCCGCCACCGTGGATTTTCTTTCCGCCACCAACCACAATTTTGTGCAGGAGGAACACCGGCTTTATGTTGCGGGTGGCTATGGATACAGCCGTGCGGCCGCAGACTATGTCACTTACAGCGATTTCGCGGAGATCGACGTGCCCGGGCTGATCGCCTGGGTGAAGCAAAGTCCCGGCAGTCCCGCGCCGGCGGAGTCGGTCCACACCATCCAGTCGCCGCTCTTTCAGGTGACGGGCGGGGCTCTCGAAAAGTCCGGGGACCGGTTCCTGCTCATCTTCGGGCAGAACTACCCGGGCCGCTATCGTCCCAACTTCAACGGCACCTACACCCGCCAGGTGCGCCGGTTTTCCCTGCTGGGCACTGGCCCGGCGCTGGCGCTGGATCCGGCGGGGATTTATCAAAGCCCGCCTGCCGAGGATTTCCGCCGGCGTGATTTAAATGTGGTCCCAGTGCTCCTCCGCGATCCCGCCAGTGGTTCGTTGAAGGATGAATTTCTCGCGCTCGCGGGAGTCTTTACTCCCACTACCGGCGTGTGGACGGTGCCGGTCACGATCACGGCCGAAGGAGTGCCTTCGCAGCCGGATCCTCTGGCGGCGGCGACCTTCAAGCAGGGGCTTCATCACTATCACAGTGCCAAAACTTCGCTCTTCAACCGGGTCACCGGCGAAAATTTCATCCTGCAATTCGGCGGTCTGAGTGCCCAGTTCCAGGATGCCCTAACCCACGTCTGGGTCAGTGATCCACAGGTGCCCTTTGTGCCGCATCTCAGTTGCGTTATCCGTTCGGAGGCCGGGCAGTTTCATCAGACGCTGCTGCCGTCCGAGTTTCCAGACATCCGTTCGGAGGCCGGGGCGCGGCTCTTCTTTGGCACCAATGCCGAGTTTCTCCCCGCGGCCGGGGTTCCGCTCCTGCGGCCCAAAATCATCGATCTTACCGGCCTGGACCGCCCCCGGGTGATCGGCCACATCTATGGCGGGTTGGTTTCCGATGCCCCCAACAACGGCAACACCAGGGCGGGCGGGGAGATCTTCGCGGTGGTCCTCACTCCCGTGCCGGCCCCGGCTCCGGAACTGGAGATCGCCTTGACCCCGCCGGAGAGTGTCAAGCTGTCGTGGCCGCTGGTCGCAGGCGCCCGCTACCTTTTCGAGCAGTCGCCTGATCTGCAGTCCTGGAGTGAATTATGGCCGGCTCCGGAAGCCTCCCCTCTGGTGGTCTCCACAAACGGCCCGCCCCGCTCCTTCTACCGTCTGCTGCAAAGCGTTCCCACCAATCCCCCAACCAACCCCAACCCCTGAATCCATGAAAACACCCACCCCATCCACATGCTTCTTCATTGCCGGTTTATGTTTTTCCATGGCCCTGCCTCTGGCCGCCCAGGGGACCTGGGCCGGGACGTGGTCCCGGAGGCCGCGGAGGCGGTTCCGGTGGTGGCCCTGGCATGGGTGGCTTTCAGGACGCCATCCATCAGCTTTTTGAGAATCATGCCAAGATCAAGCGCACCGTCGAAGTGACGGACACCGGCTACAAATCACGCACGGTTTCCGAAGATCCGGAAGTCGCGAAGACGCTGCAGAAGCATGTCAGGGAGATGCGGGAGCGTCTCGGCGCCGGCATGATGATCCGCCGCTGGGATCCGGCCTTTGCGGAGCTGGTCGAGCACTATCAGGATTTGGAGCACGACTTCAAGGAAGTGCCGGGCGGCGTGGAGATGATCGCCCGGGGCAAAACGCCGGAAGCCGTCAAAGTCGCGCAGAACCACGCCAGGATTGTGAGTGGTTTCGTGGAGAAAGGTCCCGCCCAAATGCACGAATCGCATCCCCGCGCCCTTGGCGGCGAAAAGCCAGCCGCCCCGGCCCCCGGGGCCACCCCGGCAGCCTGCCCCGAAGGCAAGGAGAAGCCCAAGGCTGGCTGTCCGGATTGCCCCGCGGCTGCCGGTAAACCCGATGGTCCCGCCAAGCCCGCCCCCGCGGCCAAGGCAGACTGTCCGAAATGCCGGCAGGCCCCCACTGGAGAGGCCCCAGCTGCCGGGAAGGACGCTCCGCAGCCAAACTGAAGGAACCCCCACAACCCACTCTATGACTATCAATTCTCTGTCCGCCGCCCGGCCCGCGCCTGCGATCCGCCCTCTGAATCCACAGGATGATGTCGGCATCACGTTTGAACCAATCCACTCCTGAATCCCTCATGAAAACCTATCGTTGGAATCCTTATCTCGTGGGCGCGCTGATCGGCGTGCTCAGTATCCTCACCTTTTCGCTGGTGGACAAGCCGATCGGCATGTCCACCGGGATCGCGCAGGCCTCCGGCGCGTGCGCCCTGCCGGTGCTGGGCAGCGCGGGCGTGGCGGCGAATACCTACTGGGCCAAGAAGGCCGTGCCCGCATGGGACTACGGCAGTTTGTTCGTGCTGGGCACGTTGTTCGGAGCGTTTGTCAGCGCCGTGGTGAGCGGCAGCTTCAAGCTGGAAAGCGTGCCGGCGGTCTGGCGTGAGCGCTTCGGCCCATCGGTGATCAAACGCATGGCGGCAGCCTTCCTCGGCGGGGTGGTCATCATCTTCGGCGCCCGGCTGGCCGATGGCTGCACCAGCGGTCACGGCATCAGCGGGTCGTTGCAGCTCGCGGTCAGCAGCTGGACTTTTTTCATTGTGATGTTCGCCACCGGGGCCGTCACCGCCTTCATCCTCTTCCGTAACCGCCCCCAATCCTGAATCCTATGAACTCCATTCTATCATTTATCACCGGTCCAAATCTGCTATGGGCCGGACTGGCTTTTGGTTTCCTCTTTGGCGTGCTGCTGCACCGCGGCGGCGTGGCCGACTACAATGTCATCGTGAAGCAGTTCCTGTTCCGCGACTTCACGGTGCTGAAGGTCATGTTCACCGCCATCGTGGTCGGCGGCGTGGGCATTTTTATCCTGCACGGGCAGGGGTTGGCGAACTTCCACATCAAGCCCGCGGCCATGCTCGCCGTGGTATCCGGCGCGGCGCTCTTCGGCATTGGCATGGTGATCTATGGTTATTGCCCCGGGACCGGTGTGGCCGCCATCGCGGCCGGGAAGCTCGACGCCCTGGTCGGCTTCCTGGGGATGCTGGCCGGCGCGACCCTCTATGCGTTCAGCTATGACTGGATCGCCGCCAACATCCTGCCGGTGGGGGATCTCGGCAAAAAGAGACTGCCCCAACTCGCCACCCTGCCCGAATGGGTCTGGTATGCCGGACTGGTCGCGATGGCGATCGTCGTCTTTGCCATCGTGGCGAAGGTGGAAAAGAAATCTGCTGCATCAACCCTATCAAAAAAACCATGAATCCCCAATACATCGTCGAAACCACCAAGTCGCCGGCCCAGGCCGTGGCGGATCTGGAAGTCTCGGTCAAGCAGCACGGTTATGGAGTGCTCCATATCCATGACCTCCGGCAAACCCTTGCCGGTAAAGGTTTCGAGCTGCCCAACGCCTGCCATATTCTGGAAGTGTGCAACCCAAAGCAAGCGGCTGCGGTCCTGGCTGCTGACATGTCCATGAACCTGGCCCTGCCGTGCCGGATCTCGGTCTATGGGGATGGTGGCAAAACCCTGATCGGCATGGTGCGGCCCACCGTGCTGCTGGCTTCGCTGTCCGGGGCGGCCGGGTTGCAGGAAATCGCTGAACAAGTGGAGCAGGAAACCATCGCCATCATTGAAGCGGCCAGGTGAATCCGTCCCTCTCTGTCTGATGATACGCCTCCTTCTTCCCATCGCCATTGGCGCCATCCTGGGTTCGCTTCTGGGTTATTTCGGCCAATGCCATTCCGGCACCTGTCCCCTCACTTCGACCTGGTGGCGCGGGGCCATCTACGGCGGCGTGATGGGATTCCTGTTTGGCTTTGGCTCCCGCCCGTGAGGCTGCGTCTGCGCCACCGGTCCGCGCGCCTGCTTATTTCGCCGCGGCAGGGGGCGGGCTCACCGTCAGGCGGGCGGTCAGGGCCTTGAGTTTGGCCAATTCTTCCGGCTGCTCCGGCAGCGGGCCTTTTTGCAGGGCGGGCAGGAGGTGGTCCCACACCACATTCAGTTCCTGCTGCATGTCGCCGGTTTCCGCGGTGATCGCCACCACCACATCCTGCTCCGGCAGCACGAGGCAGAATTGCCCGTCCTTCCCATCCCCGCGGTAGGCGCCGTGGCGGCAGCGCCAGAATTGGAAACCATAACCCTGCGCCCAGTCGGATTCGTCAGGATTCTTCCGGCCGGCCGCGTTGGGCACCTGCCGGGCCGAGGCCTGTTCCACCCACGGGGCCGGGATCAGAGACTTGCCCTGCCATTGCCCCTTTTGCAGATAGAGTTGGCCAAATTTCGCGATGTCCTCGGTCCGCACCTTCAGGCCCCAGCCTCCAATGGTGTTCCCCTGCGGACTGGCCGGCCATTCCGGATGATCGATCCCCAGCGGGGCGAACAGGCGCGGCTGCAGATAATCCAGCACGGTCTCCCCGGTTACCTTCCTGACAATCGCGGACAGCATATGGGTGCCTGGAGTATTGTATTGGAAATGGGTGCCCGGCGCATGAGGCACCGGATGGGCGAGGAAGGCCCGCACCCACGGCACCGTGTCCGTCATGGACAGCTTCACTTCGGTTTCGTGCCCGCAGGTCATGGTCAGCAAATCCTTCACGGTCATCGCCCGCAGATGGTCGGACACCTCCGCCGGGGCCTCGTCCGGGAAAAACTTCAGCACCGGGTCGTCCAGCTTGAGTTTGCCATCGGCCACCGCCAAGCCCACTGCAGTGGAGGTGAAACTCTTGCTCAGCGACCACAGTTGATGAGCCGTTTCCGGAGTCTGCGGTTTCCACCACGCTTCCGCCACCACGTTGCCATGCCGGATCAGCATGAAGCTGTGCATCGACTTCACCTCGCGGTCCGCCGCTTCCAGATAGGCCCGCACCCCGGCGGAGGAAACGCCCTGCGCCTCCGGCGTGCTGCGCGGCAGGGGGCCCTGCGCTCCGGCCGTCCCTGCGGCCAGCAGCCAGATCCCGGCGAGGGCGGGCTTGAAGAGAAAGCGCAACAGGTTCCGGAACGGGAGAGAGGGCAGGGAGTTCATGGGAGGATCAGGCAGGAATCGATCCGGCCAGCACACTGGAATCCTGCCGTTCTGTCCAGGAAAACCTTTGTCCCTGACCCGCAAAAGGATGGGCGAAGGAGTTGGACAAGAAACGGACAGGATCGTAGCCTCCGTGACTCAGGACCGGGCAGCCTGCCGCCCCCCTGCAGGGGCGGGCGCTTTAATAATGGGATAGATCAATGGCTATTATTCATCTCGAAACCCGCATCGCGGCACCACTCGAAAGAGTCTTCGACCTCGCCCGGAGTATCGATGCCCATCAGGATACCGCAGAGCACACCGGAGAGCGGGCCGTCGCTGGTGTGATGACGGGTTTGTTGGGACCCGATGAAGAGGTGACGTGGGAGGCCCGCCACTTCGGGGTGAAACAGCGGCTCCGGGTGCGCATGACGAAATTCCACCGGCCGCTTCACTTTCAGGACGTGATGCTCGAAGGCGCGTTCCGCCGCATGCAGCACGATCACACCTTTTCAGAAGACGCAGGAGTCACGGTGATGATCGACCGGTTTGAATTTTGCTCGCCCCTTGGACTGCTGGGCCGGTTGGTCGATGCCCTGATCCTGCGGCGCTACCTGGAGCGCTTTATCCAAAGACGAAATGCGATCCTAAAGCAAACCGCGGAGTCGGAAGCGTGGCGGAAATACCTGAAACCCGCCTAGCCAAAGGCTTGGCAGGGTATGGCATGAATCTCCGGATTTCTGTGGGAATTCCGGTGCCTAGCCCTCGTTGAACCCGGAACTTGCGCGGAAAGCGCCACGGCCTACTTTGGACAACTTATGCGATTCCGTGTCCTGCTCTCTGCTGGTTTCCTGACGGCTTCCCTGCTGCCAGCCGATGATTGGGCGCACTGGCGGGGCCAGGCGCGCGATGGCCATACTGCCGAGTCGTCGGGCTGGGATGATGGAGCGTGGAACCTGCCGAAGGGACCGGCGAAAGCCTGGGAAATGACTGCCGGGCAAGGAAGTTCCTCGCCGGTGGTCAGTGGCGGGAAGGTGTTCCTCACCGGTTGGGCTGACGGCCGGGACACGCTGCGCTGTGTGGATCTGCGCAGCGGGAAAGTGCTATGGGAGCAGTCGCGTCCCGCTCCACGCTATGGGCGCCATGCGGTGGGCGATCAGGGATTCTACGGCGGGCCCTCCGCCACCCCGGAGTTCGATGCGGCCACCGGCCTGCTCTACACCTTGGGATGTGATGGCGATCTGTGTGCGTGGCAGGCCGCGCTGGGAGGCGCGCCCGTTTGGGAGGTGAATCTCCATGACAAATTTCAGGTGAAACAGCGCCCGGCGGTGACCAAACATGCCGACACGCAGCGCGACTACGGATTCACCAGTGCGCCGCTGGTGCAGGGGGACAGCCTGCTGGTGGAGGTTGGCTCCACCACCGGCACGGTGGCCGCTTTCGACAAGCGCACCGGCCAGCTCCAATGGACCAGCGAATTGAAGGACCCGGCGGGCCATGCGGGCGGAATGCTGCCGCTCACGGTGGAGGGAAAACCTGCCTTGGTGGTTTTCACTTCCCTGAATGTGGCTCTCATCAGTCTGGATGCTGCCAAGCCGGGAGCGACCCTTGCCCTGCGGTCATGGCCGACCCGTTATGCCAACAACATGGCAACCCCGGTGGCGGTGGAGGGCGACGTGATCATCTCCACCAAATGGACCAACCTCACCGCCCGGCTGCGCCCCACCCTGACCAAAGGTTGGGAGACGGTCTGGGAGGCGAAAAACCAGGGCAGCAATGTCACCACGCCGGTGCTGGCGGGAGGAAATCTGTATTTTGCCGTGCGGGGCCTGACCTGCATGGATGCGGCCAGCGGGAAGGTCCGGTGGAAGGACGGCCGCTTCAGTGATGCCACCTCCCTCATCGGCTGCGCCGACCAGCGCCTCATCACCTGGAGCAACAACGGCGACCTCGGGCTGATTGATATCCGTTCCCCGGGAACCTACGTGGAATTGGCCTGGCTGCCGCTTTTCGCGGAAGACATGGCGTGGCCGCACGTGGTGCTGGCGGACCGCCACCTGCTCTGCCGGGGCCATTCCGGAAAGCTGATCTGTTTGCGCCTGGCCAAGTAGCCGGTTCACCGCTGATTCATCCAGGTCATCCATTGGCCTAGCGGAAGGTTGCCGTTGATGACCTGGAAGAGCGAGGGAAGGTTCAAAATGGAAGGAATCCGCTGCAACCATGCGCCAAATCCGCTGGAGGCGGCGTTGAAGGCCAGCAGGCGTGTCCTCTCTCCTTGGAACCAAACCTCCTGCATCACGAAGATGGGCCTTGCTCCGACCAGTAGCAGCCCCACCCAGCCTACCGCCATCAAGGGAAGGATGAGAATCAGCAGGATCAGGGCGATGACGGGTTCAAATGGCCTCATGCAGGGAAGGAGGAACCGTGGTTCGATGACGATTATTGTGATGGGGCGGAGATAATCCTCCAAGCGGATTCGCTACCGGGAGCATTAAAAGCGCACTATTTGCGTGGATACGCGAGGCGTTGAAGGCTAATTTTCCGTAGAATAAACCTATGAAGAGTTTGCTTCCGCCTGGTTGCCTTGCCTCCGGGGCTCCCGTCCGCTGCCGTTTTTTATCCTGACTGCATTTTGTCTGCCGGAAGAGGCTTTCCGGCGCCTGTCTCCCCTCCGGGAAAACCAACCCGCAATCCCATGAACGGTCCCACTTCATCCTCCTTCATCCGAGGGTTTGCCGATATCACCATCGCCGATATCCCGCTGGTCGGCGGCAAGAATGCTTCCCTCGGCGAAATGGTTCGCGAGCTCGCCGGCAAAGGCGTGAAGGTGCCCGATGGTTTCGCCATCACGGCGGAGGCGTTCCGTTATTTTATCCGTGAGGCGAAGCTGGATGCCTTCATCCGGACGACCCTGGCCGATCTCGACACGCGGGACATGGCGAATCTCAGCCAACGGGGTCATGCCGTGAGACAGGCCATCCGCAGCGCCACCCTGCCGGCGGATCTGCAGCAACTCATCGGCACGGCGTATCTCCAGCTTCAGGGCCCGGGTGCGGTCCCGTTGGATGTGGCGGTGCGCTCCTCGGCCACCGCGGAGGATCTGCCGGATGCGAGCTTCGCCGGGCAACAAGAGACCTATCTCAATGTGCAGGGTCTGGCGGCCTTGCTGGAGACCTGCCAGCGGTGCTTTGCCTCACTCTTCACCGACCGGGCCATCAGTTACCGGGTGGACAAGGGATTCGACCACTTCAAGATCGCGCTCAGCATCGGCGTGCAGCGCATGGTGCGCTCCGACCTCGCCTGCTCCGGGGTGATGTTTACCATCGATACGGAGTCAGGCTTCCGCGATGCCGTGCTCATCAGTGCGGCCTATGGATTGGGGGAAAATGTGGTCCAGGGCTCGGTCACGCCGGATGAATACATGGTCTTCAAAACCACCTTGAAGACCGGGCACCGGCCTATTCTGCAAAAGACCGTGGGCAGCAAGGAATTCAAACTCATCTACGACACCGGCGGAGGGAAGATGGTGAAGAACGTCCCCGTTTCACCGGGCGACCGTGCCAGGCTGGCCCTCACGGATGACGAGATTCTCGAGCTCGCGCGGTGGGGCTGCATCGTGGAGGATCACTATTCCGCCAAGCGGGGTCACCCGGCGCCGATGGATCTGGAATGGGCCAAGGACGGGAATACCGGTGAGTTGTTCATCGTCCAGGCCCGGCCCGAGACCGTGCAGTCGCGGCGCAATCCCGATGTGTTGGAAACCTATCAGCTGGGCCGGCGCAGTGCGGTGCTGGCCACCGGACGCAGCGTGGGGGAGAAGATCTCTACAGGGAAAGTGCGGGTGATCAGGAGCGCCGCCCAGATCGGTCAGTTCCAGGAAGGGGAGGTCCTCGTCACGGACAAGACCGATCCCGACTGGCAGCCTATCATGAAAAAGGCAGCCGCCATCATCACGAACCGCGGGGGGCGCACCTGCCATGCGGCCATTGTCAGCCGCGAGCTGGGCGTGCCCGCCATCGTGGGCACGGTGGATGGCACGGAGGCGTTGCAGGATGGCCAGGTGGTCACCGTGAGCTGCGCTGAAGGCGATACCGGTTTTGTCTATAATGGTGCCCTGACCTTTGAAGTGACCCGCACCAGCCTCAAGGAACTGGGCCATCCCCGCACCAAGGTGATGATGAATCTGGCCAACCCCGAGGAGGCCTTTTCCCTTTCCTTCATTCCCAACGACGGCGTCGGCCTCGCGCGGATGGAGTTCATCATCACCAACTACATCAAGATCCATCCGCTGGCACTGCTCGGATTCGACCAGTTGGAGGATGCTGCCGCCAAGGCCGAGATCGCGCGCATGACGGCGGGCTATCCTGACAAGCCTCAGTTCTTTGTGGACAAGCTCGCCCAGGGCGTGGCTATGCTGGCTGCCGCCTTCTATCCAAAGGACGTCATCCTGCGTCTGAGCGATTTCAAATCGAACGAATATGCCAACCTCATCGGCGGCAGGGCCTTCGAGCCGGTCGAGGAGAATCCCATGATCGGATTCCGCGGCGCTTCCCGCTATTATCATCCCCGTTATCAGGCCGGCTTCGCGCTGGAGTGCCGCGCGGTGAAAAAAGTGCGGGAGGAAATGGGCCTCACCAATCTGAAGGTCATGATCCCCTTCTGCCGAACCATCGGGGAAGGCCTCAAGGTGCAGGCCGAGATGGAAAAACACGGATTGAAGCGCGGGGTGAATGGCCTGGAGATTTACGTCATGTGCGAGATCCCCAGCAATGTGGTGCTGGCTGCCGGGTTTGCCGGGATTTTTGATGGCTTCAGCATCGGCTCCAATGACCTGACCCAGCTCATCCTGGGGGTGGATCGCGACAGCGAGATCGTTGCCCCGATTTTCGACGAACGGAATGAAGCCGTGAAAACCATGATCGCCCAGGTCATCGCCACCTGCCGCGCCCACGGCTGCAAAATCGGAATTTGTGGTCAGGCTCCCAGCGATTACCCGGAGTTCGCGCAATTCCTCGTCGAGCAGCAGATTGACAGCATCTCCCTCAACCCTGATACCGTGTTGAAGACCACCCTCGCCATCCTGGCCACCGAAAAGACTGTCCCTGACGGATCTCATGCGTAAACTCAATTCCATGAACCTCCCGACCTCCTCCCCCATCCTCTGCGGCACCGACTTTTCCGTCAACTCCCAGAAGGCCGCCGATGTCGCCGCCGCGCTGGCCACCCGGTTAGGGGCTCCGTTCCAATTGATCCACGCCTCCGTCATCCCCGCGTCGCCGCTCACCCAGGAGCATTTGAATCAGGAAGCCCGGCGCCTGCGGGAAGCCGGGGTGGAACTCGCCGCCGAAGTGATCGAGGGCGACGCTGATACCGTGCTCTGCCAACTGGCCGGGGAGCGCCACGCCCGCCTGCTGGTGGTTTCCTCCCTGAGCCGCCGCCGCGCGGTGCGTTGGCTGCTCGGCAGTGTGGCGGAGCGCACCGCCGAGGCTTCGCCCGTGCCCACCCTGGTGGTTAGGGATGCCGCGCCTTTGGAAGACTGGGCGCGGGGCATCCGGCCGCTGCGGGTTTTTGTGGGCGCGGATTTCAGTGCCAGCGCGGACGCCGCCTTGCACTGGATTGCGGCGCTGCGTCAGGCCGGGCCTTGTGAAGTCACGGTCGCTTATGCCGCCTGGCCGCCTCAGGAGGCGGCCCGCCTGGGCATATTTGGCGCCATCGGGCCGGCGGATGATCCCGCTGCCCTCCAGGCCCTGCTGGAGCGCGATCTGCGGGAAAAAGTCACGCGCGTCCTCGGGGAAAATCAGGTCCAGGTCCGCGTCCAGGCCGATTGGCGCCGCACCGATGTTTCCTTGTTGGACATGGCCGTCCAGGCCCAGGCCGATCTGGTGGTGGTGGGCACCCATCAACGCCATGGCTTGCACCGCCTCCGGCACGATTCCGTTTCCCGCGCCCTCCTGCACCATGCGCCCATGAGTGTGGTCTGCGTGCCCACCACCGCGGCCGCCCCGTTGGCCGGGCCGCGCATCCGGGAATGCCGCCGTGTCATGGTGGCGGTGGACCTCAATGAGCCGCACGGGTTTGAGACCCCTTATGCTTATTCCATCGTCGAGCCTGGCGGCACCGTCCGGCTGGTGCATAACATCGAGTCCTTCCGCCTTCCCCTGTTGGGCGCCGTGGCGACCGGCGGAGAGTTATCCCGGAAGGAAGAGCAGGCCCAGCAGATCGCCGCGTGTGAGGAAAAGCTGCGCGCCCTCGCCCCCGCCCCGGCCGAGGCCCGCGGCATCGTCACCGAGGTGGAAGTCACCAGCGGCCAGGAAACCGCCCACTCCATCTGCTCTGCGGCCGAGCGTTTTGGCGCCGACATCGTCTGTCTGGGCAGCCACACCCGCCATGGGTTCTCGGACAAGAAGCTGGGCTCCGTCCCGCTCGCCGTCCTGCAAAGCTGCCGCCGTCCCACCCTGGTGGTGTGGCCCCCTGCGGAGTGAGGGCCCGGCCCCGCGCCTTGGCTACCCCGTGACCCCTCCCTTCCGTTTCGCCGCCCCGGCAGTCCAGCAGAAGCCAGGGTTGAACCCCCGCTTGCAATTCTGTCCGTGAATCACTAGTCAGGCCTGCTTCCACAAGGCATCCCACTTATGAAATTCTGGCTTAGAATACCCGGCACCTTGGATTTCATCGGCCCGCTCACGCCTGACGAAATCCTCGCGCAGATCCAGTCCGGCAGCATCACTTGGGATTTCGAGGCTCTGGAGGCGACAGGCCAGTCACACGGGGCGCTCAGGTGCAGCACGGATTGGGTGGCGCTCTCCTCGGTCTGCCCATCAGAGGACGCCCTGGCATCACCGTCGCACGCCTCCACCGGGGAACAGGAGCAGTCACCTTCAGCGTTTCTGCAGGCGGTCCGACGCCGGTCGTGCTACGGGGCTTTACGTGGCATCATCCACATATTGGCAACCTGCTCGATTTGCGCTATTGTTATTCTGGTCTTCACTTATGTCATCGTCGGATTGAAGCATCAGAGTGGTCCTCCCGTCGTTATCAGTCTCGCAGGAGGAGTTCTCGGGTGTATCTTTGTCATCGCCTCGATGCAGGCGTCGTTGCTCCTCGTTGATATCGCTGACACGCTGATCGAGCAGAATCGGAAGAAGAGACGCGACACAGAATAGCATGGCTCAATGACCATGCGCCCCCGGCAACGCCGCCAGCTACAAACTCTACGTCATCCTCACCGCCGGCAACGAACGCGGCAGCAACCCCGTCACCATCACCCGGCCGGTGAGAGGGATCCGGAACTCTCCCGCCCGCAGATTTATCTTGGAGGCGGCGGGATCTACTGTCATCCTCTCCAAAATCCCGTCCCATGGAGCCTAAAGTATGGCGCACGTTCAAAAATCAATTGTGACCCTTCGGATCGGCAGCGATGACCTAATTCCAGACGAGATTACTTGGCTGCTTGGAGCCAAGCCTACGCATACTCAAATCAAGGGCGAGAAGATTGTTGGTCGGAAAACAGGCCATGTCAGGATTGCCGAGATCGGAATGTGGCGGCTGTGCGCAACAGATCGAGAGCCTGAGGACATGGATGGTCAGATTCAGGAAATATTGAGCCAGATAACTAGTGATCTTGCGATATGGCGAAGTATCGCCGAAAAGCACGAAATAGATTTGTTTTGCGGTTTATTCTTGGATGACAGCAATGAGGGCATGACACTTTCAGCACAATCACTTGCTGCTCTCGGGGAACGAGGCATTGAGATTGGTTTAGATATTTACAGCGGGAACGACGATGAGGACAAGGCAAACACCTAATGCCCATCGTTATCATCGGGCGCAGCCCCGATGATAAGAAGGTTGAACGAAACGCGGACCGCCTTCATTCCACGGTCATGCCCATCTCGGCGACGGTGAAGGATTTGTCGGGGTATTCCTCCATGAGGGCGGATTGGAGGGCGAGAGAGCGGAGGGGCTCGCCGTGGACGAGGTAGATTTGTTTTTTGGGGCCGGTGATGCGGTGGAAGTATTCCATGAGTTCGCTGTGGTCGGCGTGGCCGGAGAAGCTGTCGAGGATTTCGATGCGGGCGCGGACGGGGATGAGGTCGCCGAAGATGGTGACTTCGGGGTGCCCTTCGCGGAGCTTCCAGCCGAGGGTGTTTTCCGCGCAGTAGCCGACGAAGAGGACGGTGGTGCGGGGGTCGGCGAGGTTGTTCTTGAGATGGTGGACGATGCGGCCGCCCTCACACATGCCGGAGGCGGAGATGATGATGAAGGGGCCGTCCTTGCCATTGAGCTCCTTGCTCTCGACGGGGGAGCGGATGAGCTCGAGGCCCTCGAAGCCGAAGGGGTCGCGTTTGTCGAAGAGGAAGTTGTAGACGGTGTCGTTGAAGCCTTCCGGGTGGAGGCGGAAGACCTCGGTGGCGGAGACGGCGAGGGGGCTGTCGACAAAGACGGGGACGCGGGCGAGGCAGGCGGTCTCGATGAGGTCGTGGATGACGTAGAGGAGCTGCTGGGTGCGCTCGACGGCGAAAGAGGGGATGAGGACTTTGCCGCGGTTTTTGAGGGCGTGGGCGAGGATGCGGCAGAGGTGCTCGCGGGAGTCGGTGCTCATTTCATGTTCGCGACCGCCGTAGGTGCTTTCCATGATAATGGTGTCGATGCCGGTGGCGTTGTCAGGATCGCGCAGGAGGTCATTGTCGCCGCGGCCGACATCGCCGGAGAAGAGGAGGCGTTTTTTTTCGCCAGTGGCGCGGTCATGGAGGTCTAGGATGACCTGGGCGGAGCCGAGGATGTGGCCGGCATCGATGAAGGTGATCTGGACGCCCTCGCCAATGAACATGGGGCGGTGGTAGTCGAAGGTGACGAATTGCCGGAGGGCTTTTTCGGCATCGATGGGGGTGTAGAGCGGGGTGTAGAGGGGCTGGCCTTTGCGGGCGCGTTTTTTGTTGGCGTATTCGACGTCGGCGGTCTGGATCTTGGCAGAGTCGGCCAGCATGATCTGGCAGAGATCGCGGGTGGCGGGGGTGGCGTAGATGTTGCCACGGTAGCCCTGGCGGGTGAGGTTTGGCAGATTCCCGCTGTGGTCGATGTGGGCGTGGGAGAGGACCACGGCGGTGAGGTCGGCAGGGTTGAAGGGGAAATGTTTGTTGCGGTTGTAGGCTTCCTCGCGGTGCCCCTGGTAGAGGCCGCAGTCGAGGAGGATGCGCTGGCCATTGATCTCGATGAGGTGCTGGGAGCCGGTGGTGGTGCCGGCGGCGCCGTGGAAGGTGATTTTCATGCGGGGGATGGGAGAAGGGATCAGATGGCCGACCAGCCTGATGTCCAGGCGGCAAAGGAAGGCTTAGGGATTTCCGGTGGAATATACAAAACAAAAAACCCGCCTCCTGAGGGGAATCAGGAGGCGGGCGGAGGAATGAACCGGGGGCGGTTAGCGCTGGGTTCTGCGGCGGCGCAGAAGCGGAGCAATGCCCAGGGTGAGCAGGCCGAGGGTGCCCGCTTCCGGGACGATGGTGAAGGTGGCGGGCCGCATCAGGGAGTCCGGGGTGCCATCTGCTCCGGCTTGAAGATTTTCCCGGTAGCCGACATTAAAAGCGCCGCTGTTCAAGCCGGTGGCGGTGAACAAGGTGGTCTGGCCGTTGAAGGTGGCAATGCCGGTGCCGTCCAAGGCAATATCGATACCGAGTTGATACCATGCCCCGTCAGAGCTGGTGCCCAGATCATAACTGGCGAGGATACTCCAGTCGAGGGGGGTATTGCCGCCAACACTCGCATCCCCGCCGTCATTGGCGTTCACGAGATGAAGCAGGTTGGAGGCGGCGCTGCCTCCTACTCCAGGGCCAATGCCGGCTTTTTCATAAATCCAGGCATACCCGGTAAAGCCGTTGGCGGTGTCTGCGGTGGGAAGCGTGGCTGCCGTCAATCCAATCGTCCCGGTGAGGTCGGTCAGGTTGGTGAGCGGATCTCCCGCTCCAATGCCATACATGGTGATTTCGGAGCCTTTGAACTCCACAGCGGTGGCGTTGGTCTGCACGGGCAAGGCGCGGGTGTCAAAGTAGGCCTGCAGGACGAAACTGGACTGCATGCTGCCGAAGACGGCGGTGCTGGTGACGCCATTGCCACCACCGGAAGGATCCCACGCGGTATAGGCTTTGGTGATGCCGCCCATGGGAGCCGCGATGGCATTGGGATTGGCGCTGCTCACGATCCCGGGCTCGATGACGACTGCATTGACGAAGGAACCGACCGTGCTGGCAAGCCCGCTTCCAGTGACCGCTCCAGAGGGATCGGCGGGTTGGTAGGAGATCATCAATCCGCCCACGGTATTGGTCGAACCGGGAGTTGAGGGACGCATGCCGAAGTCGCGCCCATTGTTATTGGTGTCGCGTCCATCCACAAAACGTCCAAAGCTGATGGCGGTATTCAAGGGAGTGCCGGCCAGATCGGAGGTCGAAAAATTCCCAAAGATACCAGGTCCAACCTGGGTGCTTACGCCGGAGGCGAAGGCCACGCCCTTGTTGGTTTCATAGGCGAGGGCGTCGATCAAAGTGGCGCCGTTTCTCAACTCCAGGGTTTCGTTGTCGTTTTCAAAGATGCTGCCAACCACCTGGTTGACATTTTGCACTCCCGTCTGGCCGATCACGTAATAGCCACCCGCGGCAATGACGGTGCTGGCCGGGATGGTCGTTGCCGTGTTGGCTCCGGCGGGATCCAAGCCGCCCAGGATCCAGCCTGAGATATCAACGGGGTCAGTACCGGGGTTGAATAATTCCACGAACTCCCGGTCATCGGTTCCGGCATCGTCGTATTGAAATTCGTTGATGACGATTTGCGCGGAAGCCAGGCCGGGGAAGCAAAGCACTGCAGTTGTCAGAATAGGGAGTGGGAATTTTTTCATGGAGTAAAACGGAGTGCTGAAAAGTTGAGGCAAGTCCTATGCCAACCGGACTTCGTTCATTTTTCCATGCAGGAGGTTGCCTTGGCAATCTAATTCTGGGTGGGTTCTTTTGGACGCAGGCGTCATTTAAGTGGTGCTTTGTCTCTGAAAAATATGTAGAGCGGGCCGGGCTTCAGAATTATTGGACTCCAAGGTTGCGTTGAGGTTGGGTCGGCTTGGGCGGGTACACCCGCCATGCCGGGGGCACCGGATGGAAAAGACGGATTCCAAATGGCTTCCCATGGAAGCCAGGAATGGAAGCTGCTTGTCACGATCTGCTTGATCATTTCTACTGCAGCCATGATCTGCAGACCGGAACGCTTGGGCTCAGCCTCGGCCCGGGTCCCCTTTTTGATCGCCTTCCCTATGAACCCAACCTTCTCCCGCTCCCGCTGCTTCCAGACCGTTGTCTTGGCGGCCATTTGGATGTTTCCCCAACCCCTTGTAATGGCCGCTTCCCTTTACAGCGAGTCCTTCGACAGTCAGGCCACGGCCAAAGTGCTGGTGAACAAGCTGGCGAATGCAGATCTGGCTTATGTGGATTATTCCTCCTTCATCCGCGATCAGAGTGGCGGGGGCGGTCCGGTGACAGTCCGGATTCCCGAGGCGCCCAACCGGATCGCGGGGAGTGTGGCGACCCGGGGGGTGCTGCTGAACGCCACCTACGGCGGCACCGCGCGGACGATCAACTTGCTGGCCTCGGCCACCCCGGGAGGCGCGGCGGCCGTGTTTTCCGGGAATTACCGGATGGCCTTTGACATGTGGCTGGCGGTGGACCCGACCGCGACGGCGGGCACCACCGAGGTAGGGTTGTATGGGATCGGCCATTCCGGGACGGCGACGGTGAGTTATGCGCGGCGGGCCTCGGCCGGAGTGGGGACTTTCGGGTGGGCTTCTTCGGAAGGGGGGATTGGGACGACCGGGGATCTGGGCATGTTCATCGGAACGACCGCCGCCTTCCTGACGGAAAACACCGCCAATTCCGGGCTTTTTGCCCAAGCCTTCCCCCAGGGAAGTTCGATTGCCAATACTCCAAACAATCAGTGGAGCCAGGTCGAGTTGATCGTGGTGGGAAACAAGGTGACGCTTTTTGTGAATGGAGTGAAGTTCGGCGAAACCACGGACACCGCGATCACCGATGGTTTTGCTTCCATTGGTTATGAAGACCCCTTCACCGGGAGCGCGCCGGGCGGCCTGAACCGGCAGTTTGGGTTATTTGACAATCTGACGATTGATTCCATTGCCGGAGCCCCTTCGCTGGAAGCGGTGGTCACCGCGGTGTTCCCTAAAGTGGATACGCCCGGTTTGGTCACGGCGGGAGAGTTTGCGGTGTCCAACTTCAGTCCCGATACCGCTTACACCATCACCAGCGCGGTGATTGATGGGGTGAATGCGGCGGATTTTTCCCTGGCGTCCACATTCCCTCTGCCCGTGCCGGCGCAGGGGCAATCCTCCGTGCTGGTGAACTTTGACCCGTCCACCCCCAATGGACTGAAAGTGGCCCGCCTCAAGTTGTCGACGACCGATCCGAACCTGCCGGAAATTTCCCTGCCTTTGCAGGCACAGCGGGCGATCAATTCGATCGAGGCAGCCCTCACTTCGCGGGTGGGCTCGGTGTCAGTCGAGAATGGCAACAGCACCGGCCAACTTACGATCACCAATAACGGGGCAGGGGAGGTAACGGTGAGTGCCCCGGTGGCGACCGGAGCCAGTGCCTCCATGTATAGCGTAACGGGGCCCTTCCCGGTGGTGGTGCCCGCCGGGGATGCCGCGACCTTGCAGGTGGTATTCTCCCCCACCGGAGCGCGCGGCCTGAAGTCGGCTTCCCTGGAGTTCCCCACCACCGATCCGGGCGTGCCTTCGCTGAGTGTGACGGTGTCGGCCCGGTATGCTTTTGGCCCGCCCTTGCTGGCGCACTACAAAATGGATGACACTGCCGGCACCACCCTGGTGGATGCGACCGCGGCCAGCCCTGATGCAGGCCTGCAAATCCGCGAAGCGCCGTTCGGTTTCGCCCAGCCCTCCCTGCTCCCGGGCGGGGCCGGCACCTCCGTAAAGCTCACTCCGGCGGACTCCGGTACGACGGGGAATTTCGCGATCAGCAATGCGGCCCACTTGCCCAATGTGAGCTACTCGCTCTGGATCAAACCGGAACCAAAAGCGACGGGCAACCGGCGCATCCTGCACCGTTCCTCCCTCTTCACCACGGCGGGCACCCTGTATTCCCTGTATCTGACGCCGGCCGGGAAACTTGTCTTTGAAGTGAACAGCCTGACCGCGGTGGAATCGGCCGAAGGCGCCATCCTGGACGATACCATCTATCACGTGGCGGTGACGCACAGTGATATGGATGGGTTTGGCAATAACACCGGCACGCCCACCGCGACCCGCACCCGCCTGTTTATTGATGGGGTGCTGGTTTCAGAAAGCGTTGAGCCGGTGGCCGGTTTCACGGATTATACCCTCACCACAACTTCCGAGGGACTTTACATCGGCACCGCCACCAGCGCGGGACAGGGTTATATCGGCTTGGTGGATGACCTCCAGATTTACAGCGTGGAGCTGACGCCGAGTGACATTGCCGGAATGTTCAGCCAGCCCGGGAAAACGGCCTTCAACCTTGAGACCTTGGATTACCGGATCACGGCGGTGCAGTATAATCCTGGGACGGGATCGGTGACGCTGTCCTGGAATTCGGTGCCCGGGGCCATTTATTCCGTGCAGCAATCCACTATCACCAGCGGGTTTACGGATGTGCCTGGACAGACGGGAATCTTGGCCACCGGAGTCAGCACGACCACCACCTTCACCGCGGCCGCCGGACCGCGCCGGTTCTTCCTGATCCGCCGCACGTCGCTCTAGCGAAACGCAGGGGGCGGGCCGGTGGGGCGTTCCCTGAGGGTGGCGGAAACAGTGGCCAGGGCATCCGCCAAGGCCAGCCAGTCATCGGTGGTGGTGTCCCAGCCTGCGCTCAGGCGCAGCACCTGGCCTTGGCTCGATTCCGGCAGGCCCATGGCGCGCAGGACGTCCGATGCCCCCGCGCCCCGGCTGCAGGCCGAGCCGGTGGAGACGGAAAACCCGAGGGCGCTCAACCGGGTGAGCCACTTCACATTGGCAGGGGCCGGCACAGTGAGGAGCACGGTGTTCCAAAGCCGTGGGGCGTGGGGCGCGATGATTTCCACGCCCGGCAGGAGGGTGCGGATTTTTTCCTCGAAGCCTTGCCGGCTTTCCTGCCAGGCCGCTCCCCGGGCGGCGAGCGAGGCTTCCTGCACTTGCCAGGCCGCGACCATGGCGGCGATGGCGGGCAGGTTCTCGGTGCCGGCGCGGCGGCGGGATTCCTGTGGACCGCCGCGCAGGGAGCGGAAGGCGCGGCCGGTTTCCGGGACTTTGAGGAATCCAATCCCTTTGGGCCCGCCAAACTTGTGGGCGCTGCCATTCACAAAGTCACAGGCTCCGAGCCCGGCTGCTGGTTTTTTCCCGATCCATTGTGCAGCATCACAGTGGAACAGGGCGCCACGTTCGCGGCACAGCGCGAGCGCTTCCTGCCAGGGCTGGAGCACGCCGCTTTCGTTGTTCGCGGCCATGACTGCCACAAGGCCGGGCCGGTGGGTGGTGAGGATTTCTTCGAGGGCGGTCAGGTGGGTCGCGCCCTCGCCGGTCACGGGGATTTCGTGGCAGCGGTCTGGAAAATGATGCAGGGCGGGCTCTCGTACGCAGGGGTGTTCCACCGCGCTGAGGGCCATTCCCGTGACCCCACTGGCCGCGGCATGGGCGATCACCGCATTGTTGGCCTCGGTGGCTCCTGACAGGAATACAATCTCCGTGGCCTCGCAGCCCAGCCAGTCGGCCACCTGCTCACGGCAATCCTCCAGCTGCTGGCGGGCGGCCCCGGCTTCGCGGTAAAGGCTGGACGGATTCTGCCAATAACGATCGGCCGTTTCCAGCCACGCCGCACGGGCCGCCGGATGCAGCGGGGTGGTTGCATTGCAATCGAAGTAGCCGTTCACGCCGGCACCCTGGGGTGGAACCCGCAGGGCGTCAATCTGCACCGGGGACCTGTTTCAATTCTTGCCCCGGCCGCAGCCACCCGTCATAACATCACTCCATGAAGCTCCGTCTTCCCTTTGCCCTTGGCCTGGCCATGGCCAGCGTCACCCTCGCGGTGATCAACCTCTGGCCATTCACGCCGCCCGGTCAGGGGGCGCGGACCGCGGCCAGCGATGCCGCGGGAGCTCCGCCGGAACTGCGTCCCTGGCTGGGGGATTCTCTCTATCATCCCTTGGAAAAACCCAAGTCCGGCGAATGGCTGGACAGCGTGCATGAGTGGCCGCAGTCCGTGAAATCCTACCGGAACAGCCGATCCAATCTGCCGGACCAGACCCGCCAGGTGCTCTATCTGCTGCCGCTGGGCGAATTTCCCCGGAATGGTTCCGCCCCTTCGCTGGAAGTGTTGCGGGAATACCTTGGCATTTTCTTCGGTTTGGAATCCCGTCTCATGCCGGCTGAACCAGAGGCCACCGCCGGAGCCAAACGGCGCCTCAATGCCACCAGCTGCCAGCCCCAATTGCTGACCACCGATCTCCTCAAATGGCTCCCGGACCGCTTGCCCGCAGACGCTTATGCCCTGCTGGCGGTGACCATGACCGACCTTTATCCCAAGGAGTCGTGGAACTTCGTTTTTGGAGAGGCCACGCTGAAGGAACGGGTCGGGGTCTTCAGCCTCGCCCGCCATGATCCGGCCTTTTTTTTCGGTGGGGGCGGTCCGGCCCGGGAAGGCCGCACCACTCATCCCACGGTCCAGGCAATCATCCTGCGGCGGGCCTGCATCACCCTCAGCCACGAATCCGGCCACATGTTCGGCTGGAGTCATTGCCGGTATTATCAATGCCTCATGGGTGGCAGCGGCGGGGTGGAGGAATCCGACCGCTTTCCCACCGGGCTCTGTCCGGTTTGCCTGCACAAATTATACGTGGCGAAGCCGTTCGATCCCCCCGGCCGGCAGCGTCGTCTCCTCGCCTTTTACCAGCAGCATGGGATGAAAGCGGACGCCCGGCAGGCGCAGTTGGTAATGGAGGCGGCTGGAAAATAGCCCCCTTCGATCTGCATGATGATCGCAGGGAAACGGGAGGTGTAGGATTTGCCTGCCTTTATGGGCTCTGGCTTTCTCCCGCCTGATTCAATTCCCATGCATGTCCGTCAGCAGTTCACCCAGAGCGGTGGCTTCGGCAGGTGAAAGCGTGCCCAATTTTTTGGTCAGACGCGTTTTGCTCAACACCCGGATCCGGTCCACGCAGACGTCGGAGGCCTGGCCTGCCACGGTGACCCTCAGCCGGGTGCGCCAAGCGGGTCGCAGGGTAGAAGTCAGAGGGCAGACGACGACCGTGGTCAAACTGTCGTTCAGGCTGTTCAAACTGACAATCACGCAGGGCCTTGTCTTGCTCAGTTCGCTGCCTTCCACCGGATCCAACCGTGCCCCAAAAACTTCATGCCGCTTCATTTCCGGGAGACGGGTGAGGAGCTGATTTTGGCTTTCTTTTTTGTTTTGGCCGCTGGGCTGGTTTCCCATGGAATTTGCTCCACTCCATCTGCCACGGTGGTTTCCCACTCCGAGCAATCCTCGCCCGAAGCCGCCATTGCTTTAGCGGTTTCCTCCCAGGATAATTTGGCGCTGCCACTCTTCGGGGTCAGGACAATCTCATGCCCGCGATCCTCCAGCACCAAGCCGTCCTCCAAACCATGCTTCCGGATCAGGGCCGACGGAAGCCGGATGCCCCGGGAATTCCCGATTCGGGCGAGGGAAAGTTCCAAGGTTTTCATGATGTAAGCACTGTAACTACATGAAGGGAACAGGCAAGTGAGGAAGGAGGATGAATCCCCCGCCGCGCTGTGGCCGGATGTCGCGGTGTTGGTTCCGGTGCAACAAAAGCATTCACGATATTGGCATGCCCAAAGGCACCGCAAATCCACAGATTGAGGCAGGGCAATTGCAGAATGGATACGGCCGTCAGGGCTGCACTGAAGTCGGCTTGATTGTGCAATGAATAGTTGGTAGGAACCGTTCATGCGCCCGGATCCACCATTTTTCATCATGGGAGCCGCCTGCCCCGGAGAGGGGGAACTCAAGGCACTCGACTACGACACGCACCCCAGAATTAAGATGCGTCAGCTGCGCAAGGCCTTCGCCGGCGGGCTTAAGGAAGTTGAGGAGACCCAGGCAAAAACCGTGATGGTGGATTTTGGAGTGAAATACTACAGCAAACCAAAAGTCAGGATCGGTGGAAAGGCCAAAGTCTGGCCTTCGATCATCCGGCCTTACTCATCCAGTAGTCCAGTGATCGTGCATCAGGATGTTGCCGAGGCATTGAACTCAAGTGACCTCTTTGGCTTTCGGGCGAAGGAAGTACAATTGCGGTGGGTGATTCCCCGTCAATTGCTGCTTTCCCGGCGTCCCCGCTATTTTGCTTTGGAGACGGAAAAGCGGATTGAGTATTACCTGAAAGTCTATGAACGGAAGGAGGGTCAATACACTTTTTGCTATGAGGCGAGGGACTTTTCCGACCCTGAGTTTAAGAGGATGCAGGCCGAGTATGGCCGTTTTGAATGGCGGAAAATCCCCATCCTTGAATCATGGGATGGTTCGGCCTTTTTCCATTTGGGAGATCGGGACGGGATGTTCGGTGAACTGGGCTGCAGCAGTGAGTTTTTGGACTTGGCCCATGGATACCGTTGGACTGGTTTCGCCTTTCACCCTCTGGATGCATGGGGCACGTCATTCCATGATTTTCGCTCACGTCCGTGGCCTCCTGTGCTTTGGTATCCCGAAGGCCAGCCGGATTGATTCTCTTAAAGGACGCCAGACCCCCAAGGCTGCAGCAACGAAGGTCTACCTCCGCCGCGCCACGCGTTTGACGCTGGTTTCGGCGACGATGTTGCCCTGGGCGTTGCGGGCTTTGACGGCGTAGTCGGCCATGTTGAGCTCGATCTCCAGCTTGCGGAGGCGGGGGGCGGGCTGGAGGTGGACGACCAGTTGGAGAGTGTTGGCGTCGGCTTCGGTGGGGTGGACCGCGAAGTAGAAGACTTTGCTGCCTTTGGCGCCTTTGGTCAGGTCGTAAACGGTGTCGCGGGTCACGCCGCCCATGGTGAAGCGTTTGGCGTAGAGGCGGCCGCGGGAGCCGTCGCGGTAGAAGAGCGTGTAAACGGGAGTGGCTTCCTTGTTGAAGAGGGCAACGTGGATAGGGTGGGCTCCGAAGAAGGCTTTTTCGGTGACGCGGCTGACGCGGACGGTGCCGTCATCGAGGAAAACGATGATATCATCCAGGCGGGAGCACTTGAAGAGGGCTTCGCCGCCGCGCTTCAGGCCGTAACCGATGTAGCCTTCGTCCCGCTGGATGTAGAGGGTCTCGGTGGCGACGGCGGCGGCGCTGGCGGCGACGCGATCGAAGGTGGTGATCTCCGTCTTCCGCTGGCGGTTGGTGCCATATTTCTTCTTCAGCTCCTTGAACCAATTGATGGTATAGCGGGTGAGCTGGGCGAGGTGGCCTTTGACGGTTTCGATCTGGTCCTCCAGCCCGCGCAGGTATTCGTCGGCTTCGAAGGAATTGAACTTGGAGATGCGCTTGATCCGGATTTCTGTCAGGGACTTGACGTCCTCGTCCGTGACCTCGCGGCGCAGGAGTTTCAGGTAGGGCTTGAGGCCTTTCCAGATGGCGGCCATCACGGCATCCCAGGTGGTGCATTCCTCGATGTCCCGGTAGATGCGTTTTTCGATGAAGATCTTTTCGAGGGAGGAGAAGTGCCATTTCTCATCAAGGTCGCCGAGCTTCATCTCCAGTTCCTGGCGGAGCAGGTCCTTGGTCTGGGCAGCGGAGTGTTTCAGCAGCTCGCTGACGGAAAGGAAGGCGGGCTTGTCATTGCGGATGACGACGCTGTTAGGGGAAATGGAGACTTCGCAGTCGGTGAAGACGTAGAGCGCCTTCAGCATGTCCTCAGCCTCGGTGCCGGGTGCGAGATGGATCAGGATCTCGATCTTCTCGGCAGTCATATCCTCGACCTTGGCAATCTTGATTTTGCCTTTTTCGTTGGCGGAGAGGATGGACTCGATCAGGCCGCCGCTGGTGGTGCCGAAGGGGATTTCGGTGATGCGGAGCAGGCCTTTTTTCTTGGGGACTTCCTCGATGCGGGCGCGCACGCGGATCTTGCCGCCGCGGAGGCCGTCGTTGTATTCACTGGCGTCCATGATGGCGCCGGTGGGGAAGTCAGGAACAAGCGTGAATGGATTGCCGCGCAGGGATTCGATGCAGGCATCGATCAGTTCATTGAAATTGTGAGGAAGAATTTTGCAGGCAAGTCCGACCGCGATGCCTTCCACGCCCTGGGCCAGCAGGATGGGGAACTTGGCGGGGAAGTTGACGGGCTCGGGATTGCGGCCGTCATAGGAGGAGGCCCAGGGGGTGAGGCGGGAGTTGAAGAGGACGTCGAGGGCGAACTTGGAGAGGCGGGCTTCGATATACCGGCCGGCGGCGGCGTCATCTCCGGTTAGGATGTTCCCCCAGTTTCCCTGGGTTTCGACCAGCAGGTCCTTCTGGCCGAGGCCAACGAGGGCTTCGGTGATGGCCGAGTCGCCGTGCGGGTGGTATTTCATCGTCTCGCCGACGATGTTGGCGACCTTGTTGAAACGGCCGTCGTCCATGCGCTCCATGGCGTGGAGGATGCGGCGCTGGACGGGTTTGAGGCCGTCGTTCAAGTGGGGGACGGCGCGTTCCAGAATGACGTAGCTGGCGTAGTCGAGGAACCAGTGGCCATACATTTCACCGACATGATTCAGTCGCAGCGGAGTACCATCCCTGCCAAAGGAGGTCGACGCGAGGGCCGGATGCGGGCGGGGGCCGGTGGGGATTTCCTCCGGGGTATCGGGGGACAGGGCCGCGGAAGCATCCGGGGTGGCCTCCGGGAGCGCCCCGTCCGCAGCGGCGGCTGCATTTTCGTCCGTGAGGTCGAAAGCGAGCTGGTCGTCAGAGGAATCGGAGGGTGGAGTGGGGCGTTTGGACGGCATGGCCGGGAAGGTCGGACGGAAAAGGGGAGCTTGCCCACGAGGGGAAAAAGATCAAGGCAACTTAATTAATCAGGGAGAACCGGTGGAATGGCGGAGGCGTGGCCCCGGCGATTCTCTTTCGAAGCGGGAGAAACTGTTGGGTTGATGCCGCCGCGGGATCCTCCACTAGCGGAGTTCCACGGGAACCGGCGGGATGTTGGCGCTGGACGAGGAGATGCGCACCGGAGCGTGAAAATCGAAGCCAACTCCGGCGCGGCGGGAACTGGCGGCGACAGGATTCTACAACACCGGCGATCTTAAGTGAATCAGGAAGAAACGCCACGGCACCGCCAACCGCTGCCCGGGTCTGAGGTATCCATCCGTCAATTTCTTACCGCGCCCGCGATATTGCTGCCGGTTCCGGCCGGACTGAAATATTCATATCAAAAGTGAATTTATCATTGGCTTTGAGTCTCGGATTTTTCGTTTATCGGCCCGAGGGAATTCTGACCATTTGGTTACTGGAGACTGCTGTCCTCTTGCACCTGGATCGGTATAAATTCCGAACATGGGCCTTCCGGCTATAAATGAGAAAGCAGCTAGCGATGCCTGCGCCTGTCATTTATTCTGCACCATTTATCCACACTTCAAACCGCTGCCAATTCGTGAAAATACGCCAACCTCTCCTGCTTGCCAGTCTGCTCTGCTCCGGAACCCAGACAAGGGCGGAAATCCCTTCAGAATATGACTACAGCTTCCAACTGTATCAGGAGGACGACGACAGGATCAGAGTCGAATCCCACTATGTCCGCGGAAAGTGGGACATCCTTGAGGGGACCACCTTCCGGATGCAATACCTGAACGATGCCATCTCCGGGGCCTCGCCGACCGGGGTCCTGCCGGGCGGGCTTCAGCCCTTCCTGGCCAATGTGGAGGACATCCGGACGGGAATCCTCGGAGCCTTGTCCCAGCAAATCGGGAATCACCGGGTGGAGCTGGAAGTGGCCAACAGTGAAGAGGACGATTATCTTTCCAATGGATTTGCCCTGACAGATGCCATCGAGCTGAATCAGAAGAATACGACCCTGACTGTGGGGGTGAATTATCTCGACGATACAGTGCATGTCCCGATGCTGGGAGACCGGGGCAAGGAAAGCTTTGATTTCTTCACCGGGGTTTCCCAGATCCTCGGCAAAAACACGGTGGTTTCCGGCAATCTGACCCTCGGATTCAGCAAAGGCTATCTGAACGATCCCTATAAAGTGGTGCAGCGGGACGAGATTGTGACGACCCCGGATACGGTAATCGATGCCGGGGACGGCACGGTGATCGTGATCCCGGGAATCGACATTCCGGTGGTGAACATCTACCGGGAAAACCGGCCGGAGAACCGTTTCCGTCAGGTAATCCAGTTGGAAGGACGCCACTACTTCGAAGCCGAAAAGGCGGCGATCGATGCCATTTTCCGCTACACCCACGATGACTTCGGAGTCTCCTCAGAAATGGTGCAGGTGGAATGGCGTCAGCAGGTGGGAGCGCACCTCGAGTTGATCCCCTTTGTCCGTTATTATCATCAGAACGCCGCAGATTTCTTCGTCAATTCGCTGAACAATGTGGATGTGGTGACGCCGGCGGATGATCCGGATGGCTCGGGGCCGAACTATTCGGCGGACTACCGGCTCTCCTCCCTGGATTCCAACAGCATCGGGATCCGGGTGCTGGGGAAAATCTCCGAAAACCTTTCCATCAGCGCCACCTATGAACGCTACACCATGAAAGGGGTTGGTGAGGATACCGCTCCGGGGGCAGCCTATCCAAGTGCCAACATGCTGACGGTGGGGCTCAATCTGAAGTTTTAATTCCTGCTTCCAACCACCGCATGAGCACCCTGAGTCCAGCAGCCACACTGCCTCCCGATGCCCTTGGCGTGCGCCGCCTGGATTTCCGTGCCCTCGGGACAGACTGCCAAATCAAGTTCCGGGAGAACAGCGACCGCCGGGCTCTCCAGTTTGCCGCCGATGCCTTGGATTGGATCGGGAAATTTGAAGCGAAGTTCTCCCGCTTCCGCCCTGATTCCATGGTGTCGCGCATCAATGCCGCTGCCGGCCGGGCCTGGGTGGATACCGATGCCGAAACCGAGCAGTTGCTCGACATCGCCGATGGATTGTTCCGGCTGACCGAAGGCATACTGGATCCCACGATGCTGCCACTGCTGCGGGTCTGGGATTGGAAGAAAGTCCATGAGAAGTTGCCGGATCCGTCCAACGTGGAGAAGACTTTGTCCCTGGTGGGTTGGGATAAAGTCCGCCGCCGTCCCGGCGCGATTTCTCTCCCGGAGGAAGGCATGGGCCTCGATTTCGGTGGGTTTGGCAAGGAACTGGCGGTCGATGCTTTGGCCAAAATCGCCCGCAATGCCGGACTCAAGGATGTGCTGGTCGATCTGGGCCGCGACGTGTTTGCCATGGGCGGCAATGGAACTCATCCGTTCTGGCATGTCGGCATCGAGGACGGGAATCAGCCCGGCAAATGCTGGGGTGGTCTGGCCATCAGCGACCGTGCGGTTTCTGCCTCGGGCAATTATGCCCGGCAATTCAGCCACCATGGAGTCAGCTATGGACACATTCTGGATCCCCGGACCGGCTGGCCGGTCAGCAACGGCATGAGCGCCGTGACCGTCGTCGCCCGCACCTGCCTCGAAGCCGGCATTTACAGCACTGCAGTGTTTGTGCTCGGTACCCAAAAAGGACTCGATCTGGCATCCCGCGCCCAGGGAGTCTCAGTCTGCGCCCAGACCGTGGACGGCATCGACGGCAGCCGCGATTTCGGACAATGGCTGGTCCAGAGCGGCTAGCCACGCTCAACTTCCTCCAACTTTTTACTCCAACAATATGAAATACCTCCTAACTGCCATCCTCATCCTCACCTGCTCCACTCCCGCCCTGACTGCCGGAGAGACTGTTAAAATCGGACAGCCCCTCCCCAAGCTGGCCCCGCTCCTGCCCGGGGCGAAGGTTCCTGACACCGCCGGAAAAGTGGTGCTGGTGGACTTCTGGGCGTCATGGTGCGCTCCCTGCAAAGCCTCCTTTCCTTCCCTCAACCGTCTGCAGTCCCAATATGCCGCCAAAGGACTCGTGATCATCGGCATCGGGGTCGATGACAGTGTGGCCGATTTCAGGAAATTCTCCACCACCATGGGGGCGTCCTTCCCCCTGGTGCATGACACCGCCCACAGCGCGGCGGGAGCCTTCAATCCGGTCACCATGCCGACCAGCTACCTCATCGACCGGAAAGGCGTGGTGCGCCATATCCATACAGGCTTCAAAGGGGCCAAAACCGAGAAGCAATATACCACGGAAATCGAGGCACTCCTCGCTGAGAGCCGGTAACAAATACTCCCTGATTTTATGAAACACCCATTTCCCCTGTTCCTGCTGCTTGGCGGCATGTTATCGCTCAGTAGCTGTGCCGACTCGCTTGTGCGGGTGAAACCCTACGAGCGCGGCAATCTGGCCCATCCCATCATGGCTGAAAGCATGGATCCGCTCCAGACGGCCATGACCGAACACGCCTATTTCTCCCGCGAAGCCGGTTTTGGCGGCGGGGGAGTGGGTGGCGGCGGCTGCGGCTGCAACTAGCAATTTATTCCCCTCCCTATTCCCTCTCCCCCCTTCACTGCATCTAAAGTCATGAAACGCAAAACACCACTTGCCGTCAAAGCGCGTCGTATCCTCTCCCGCTGCGGGCCGCTCATGTTTGTCTGCCAACGGGCGCCGATTGGTCAGGTGATTGCCCATGAGGCCCGCGTGCTTGGGGTGTCAGGCTTCAGCCAGGTGGCCAAATGGAGCATCGCGGTGGTTTCCGGGCTCGGTGCCTTTGACTGCGTTTCGGGAGCAACGGTGATCCAGCAGGTGGCCCCGGTGGCGGGTTCGTCGGCGGTACCCGCGACCAATGGCAGTGCCCTGAATTTCATCGTCCAGGTCACGGGAGCGCCCTCCACGGCGAAAAGTTGGAAGCTCACCGGAACGCTGCCGGCCGGCCTGCGGCATACCAATGCAGTCAACAGCAACATTGATTCAGTGACTGGTGTCCCGACCCAGAATGGCAGCTTCCCGGTTACCATCACTGCCTACGAGAAGGCAGGGTACACGGGAGGCTCCAAGGCCAAAGCATTCACGATTACGGTGACGGGCGGAGTCAGTCCTCCGGCGATCACAACCCAGCCGGCCGCATCAACCACCATCAACGCCGGGAGCACCGCGGTATTGAGCGTGGGGGCCTCGGGGACCTCGCCGGCATTCCAATGGTATGCCGGTGCCGCGGGCAATACCGCGAATCCCATTGCCGGCGCGGTGGCTTCGACCTACACGACTCCCGCTCTCCTGGCGACCAGCAGTTATTGGGTCAGAGTGACCAATGCCGGAGGAGGCGTCAATTCAGGCACCGCCGTGGTCACGGTGATTCAGCCTCCGGTCATCTCGGCCCAGCCCGCGTCCACCAGCATCAATGCAGGCGGCACCACTACTCTCAGTGTCACGGCCTCGGGCACCTCGCCGGCGTTTCAATGGTATGCCGGGGCCTCCGGGGATCTCTCCAGCCCCATCGTGGGAGCACTGGGCGCCACCTTCACCACTCCCGCTCTGGCGGCGACGGCCAGCTATTGGGTGAAAGTGACAAATGCTGCAGCCTCGCTCAATTCCGATACCGCCGTGGTGACGGTGATTGAGCCACCCGCCATCTCTGGCCAGCCGGTGTCCACCGCAGTTAGTCCGGGAGGCTCGGCCACTCTCAATGTCACCGCCTCGGGCACCTCCCCGGTGTTTCAATGGTATCAGGGTGCCACTGGCGATACCACCAATGCCATTTCCGGCGCCGCCGGCCCAAGCTTCACTACGCCTTCCCTTGCGGCGACCACCAGTTATTGGGTGAGGGTCACGAATCCGGCGGGAACGGTGGATTCCAATACCGCAACGATTTCGGTTTCGGTGGTGGATACATTTTCCAGCTGGGCCACCACCCGGTTCAATCCGTCCCAGGCGGCAGATCCGGCTATTTCCGGCCCCGCCATGGATCCGGATGGCGATGGAATCACCAACGAACAGGAATTCGTTTTTGGCAGTGCTCCCCTTGCGGAAGACCGGCCGGTCTCCCAGTCGATGACTATCGTGGCTGGCGAGGTTTCCCTGAGTTTCCAAGCCAGCCCTGCCTCGGGGCCGGGATACGCGGGCCTGACGCGCCATTACGCTTTGGAGTCATCACGGACGCTGGGCGGAAGTGTGGTATGGTCAGCCGTGCCCGGATTCACCGACATCATCGGAAATGGACAGGCGGTGAATTTCACGGCCCCAGTCCTTCCCGGATCTGACTTTTACCACGTCAAAGTCTGGCTGGCCTCAGAGTAGCAGAACTGGACGCAAAGCGGGGATTGGACATGGCCGGGCGGTTGAAACGACGCAGGGAGGGGACCTGTCAGGGGCCTCATTCCCGGGCCCGCAGGGCCGATCCGATCACCCGTTCCGGGGAGCCGCCCGGCTGCCGCTCTGACAGGGTGACGGCGTCCTTGTCACCGAGGCGGGTCGGACGAAGCGTGTAGCGATGACCCGCCCGGGCGGAAAATGATATTACGGGCCAATAATCGTAGGGTTTGGTGGAGTCACTGGCTTTTACGGAGGTGGGACCCGGGGGAATCCGGTAAGTGTCCCTCAAGCGCCAAAATCCGGTCAGCTGGCCATTGATGCGATGGGAAAAGACTTCGCGGCCCCGTCCGAAAAATCCCCTGAAGCCCGGAGGATTGTCAGAAGTGAGCACCGCATGGGGGAGGTTGCGCGGCACATCGCGGAAAACGCCGGGAGCCTCGCAGGCGGCCCCCACCGAGCCAAGGAGCAGGGTAAAGAGGACTCTCCATTTCTTAAAGTGGGGTTGGGCCATAGTTTCAGTGGGTGGGTGAAAATTACGGGGTGCGCGGGCCCTGCCAACCTCTTTCTGCCCAGCGACTTTGGCCTGCGGCGTTCCCTTGACGGCGGGGGGCATCCCGCCACGTTCGCTGATGGCCTCCGCAGCTCCTGATTCCCCCACTTTCCGCACGATTCCCATTCTTGCCCTGTCCACGGCAGAGCTGGAAGCCTTGAGCAAGGCGATGAAGCTTTCGCTCTCGGCCGATGACATGGAGGCGGTGCGGGCTTATTACAAGGAAACCGGGCGCGAACCGACCGATGTGGAGCTGGAAGTGATCGCCCAGACGTGGAGCGAGCATTGCAAACACCGCATATTCTCCGCGAAGATCGAGCACACCCGCGACGGGAAGACCGAGGTGGTGGATGGTGTCTTCAAGACGTTTATCCGGAAAATCAGCATGGACATCATGGCCTCGAAGCCTGGGTTTGTGCTGTCGGCTTTCACGGACAATGCGGGATTCATCGAGGTGGACCCGGGGTTGGCGGTGTGTCTGAAAGTGGAGACTCACAATCACCCCTCGGCCATCGAACCGTATGCGGGGGCGAATACGGGGCTTGGCGGGGTGATCCGCGATATTCTAGGCGCCGGGAAGGGCGCCAAACCGGTGGCCTCGCTGGATGTGTTTTGTTTTGGCCGGCCGGATACGAAACCGGAGCAGATCCGCGCCAAGGACGTGATCCACCCGCTGGGCGTGATGCGCGGGGTGGTGCGCGGGGTGCGTGATTATGGAAACCGCATGGGGATTCCCACGGTGGCGGGGGCGATCCAGTTTGATGACACATTTTGTTATAATCCGCTGGTCTTCTGCGGCACCGCGGGCGTGATTCCTTCGGCCGATATTCCGAAGGAAGTGACGCCGGGGCATCTGGTTATCGCGGTGGGCGGACGGACCGGACGGGATGGCTTGAAAGGCGCGACTTTTTCGTCGGCCGCGCTTGGCACGGACAGCCACGAGGAAGACCAGAGTGCGGTGCAGATCGGGAATCCGATTGAGGAAAAGAAGGTGAGCGATTTTATCCTGACGGCCCGGGCGCAGGGCCTGATTGCCGGACTGACCGACTGTGGCGCGGGCGGATTCAGCAGTGCCGCGGGCGAGATGTTGAGCGAGACCGGCGGTCTGATCGACCTCGACAAGGCTCCGCTGAAGGAGCCGGGCATGTTGAGCTGGCAGATTTTCCTGAGCGAAAGCCAGGAGCGCATGGTGCTTTCGGCCGATCCGGCCCACCTGCCCGCGCTCCAGAAGCTGGCGGATATTTATGAAACGGAGCTTTCCGTGCTGGGCACCAGCGATGGCACCGGTATTCTCAAAGTGCAGCACCACGGCCGGATGGTCTGTGAACTGGACTGCGGCCGCCTCCACGAGGCTCCCCGCCTGAACCTCAAAGGCACGTGGAACACGCCGGTCTGGCAGGCTCTCCCGGTGCTGGATGAAACCGCGGCCGGAGCCGATCTGAAACGTGTCCTGGGCGATTTTGCGATCGTTTCCCGCGAGCCGGTGATCCGCGAATACGACCATGAAGTGCAGGGCAATACCGTCCTCAAACCACTGGCCGGAGCCACCGGCGATGCCCCGCAGGATGGCTCGGTGATCCGCCTCGATGGCAGTTCGCGCCTGATCGCGCTGGGCCTGAGCCTGCTGCCGGAGTGGGGCAAGACCGACCCGTATGCCATGGGGTTGGCCTGCATGGATGAATGTGTGCGGTCCCTCGTGATCTGCGGGGCCAATCCTGACAAAATTGCGGTGCTCGACAATTATTGCATGGGCAATCCCCACGACCCCGTGGAACTGGGTGGCCTGGTGGAAAGCGCCCGCGCCCTCGCGGAGGCGGCCGTCGCCTACGGCACGCCATTTGTGTCCGGGAAGGACTCGTTTTATAACTACTTCCAGACCGAGGACGGTCCGGTCTCGATTCCCGTCACCGCACTGATCAGCGGCATGGGCATTGTGGAGGACGCGTCCCATGTCACAGGGGCCAGCCTGCGGTCGGATGACAGCGTGCTGGTGCTGGTGGGCGCCACGACCAGTGATCTGGGCGGCAGTGTCTTCGCCCGCCAGAAGGGCCTGAAGAACCTCAAGGTTCCCGTTTGCGATCCGGTGGCCGCGATGGCGCTCTACCGCTGCGCGCATGAAGCCATCAAGGAAGGGTATGTTCTCAGCGCCCACGATGTTTCGGAAGGCGGTCTGGCGGTGACCCTGGCGGAAATGGCGTTTTCCATGAAGGCCGGCATCGAAGCCGATCTCGCCCGCGATTTGCCAGCCATGGTGCAGCTTTTCAGCGAAAGCCCGGCGCGGTTTGTGTTGGAAGTTCCGGCGGAGGATCTGGAAAGCGTGCAGGAAATCTTCGCCGGTCAGCCCTGCGCGGTGCTGGGTTCCACCACCGGGGAGCATCGCCGCCTCGTCATCCGGCAGGGAGCCGGGCTGCTCGTGGACGAAGCGCTGACAGATCTGAAATCGATTTGGCAGGGCGGCTTGGCGGCGTGGTATTGAGCCGGCGGCTGCTCCTTTGCTATTTCAATGAACCGCAAGTTCCGCCTCCCGCTTCTACTGGCGTTCACCTGCACCGCCGCGTCCGCTTCGGAACCGGGAGGCATCGTTCCGCTTTTCGACAGTAAGACGAAACTCGAACCGGCGACGTCCGAGGACACCCCGACGGCTCTGATCACGCATATCGCCGACCGGGCCCGGGACCGGCATGCCCGGGAGGATCTGGTGAATGGCACGCCCTTCCGGGCCTACGACCATTACCTGACCTGGTATTGGGAAGAGCGGACGATTGCCCTGGAGATCGTGGACCGGGTGGCCAGGGGCGGTGCCGATATCACCTTCAACTACACCACCCTCACACCTCTCGAGGCCCCGGAATTCCGCGCCTTCTTCCGCGGCGGCAATACCGTGGCGGAGTATCATGGCAACTTCTCGGCGCAATTGACCGGGTCGAACCGTTATTCCTGGACGCTGACTTCCAAGCTGCCGGAAAACCGCCCGCTGAAAACGGGGGACCGCATTGAAATTGAGGTGAGTCAATTCCTCAAGGCCCCCCTCCACGGACGCAAAAACTACTATGGCACCGCGATGCTTTACGTGGTCGGGCAGGGCGTGGTGCCATGGGAGGGCGTGGGCGTGGCGCTCAACTCCTTCCCCTTGCCGGAGACGGCCTGGCTGGGTGGCCTGACGACCTTGCCCTATCAGTATTCCAATGAGCCGGAGCATCGGTTCAAGCAGATGTCAGGGAATCTGTCACCGGTCAGTGCGCAGCCTTTCCTGCTCGGGAGGCGGCTGCATCACACGGAATTTGCCGGTGGGGTGCATTCGGAGCCCGGGAATCCGGCGTTTGAAACCCAGGCCGGAAAACTGGGGCCGCACTTTGTGGCGCACAGTTGCATCGCCTGCCATGTGAACAACGGCCGGGCCCTCCCGCCCGCGGTGGATGGGACGATGTATCAGACGGTGCTGAAGGCCGGCCGCGATGCCGGAGGGGCGCCCCATGCAAAACTGGGCTCTGCCCTCCAGCCCCGGACCACCACTGGTGAAGCCGAAGGGAGTGCCAGCATTGCCTCCTGGGCCACCACCGGGGGCACCTACGCCGACGGTACCGCCTACACGCTGCAACAGCCTGTGTATGCCTTTCAAGGTGCGACGCCCTCGCATTTCTCCGTGCGCCTCAGCCCCCAACTGGTCGGTCTCGGCCTCCTCGAAGCGGTGAGCGAAAGCACCATCATCGCCTTGGCTGATCCTGATGATGCCGGCAAGGACGGGATCTCCGGCCGGGTCCAGACGGTGCGCGACCCGGAGACCGGCGCACGGCGCCTCGGGCGCTTCGGTTACAAGGCCGGGCAACCCCGGCTCAGCCACCAGATCGCTCATGCGCTCAACAGCGACATGGGGGTGACCACTCCGGTTTTCCCAAAGACCGGCGGGGAAACCGCCGCCGCTCCGCCCGAACTCACCGGGGAAGATCTCGCCGCCCTGACACGCTACATCGCCACTCTCGGCGTCAGTGCCCGCCGTGACCTGACCAACGAAGCCGCCTTGCGTGGGGAACAGCTTTTCATCAGGGCCCAGTGTGGGCAGTGCCACGTGGCGGAACTGACCACCAGCCCCTATCATCCTTTTGCCGAGCTCCGCCATCAGACCATCCGTCCCTACACCGACTTGCTGCTGCACGACATGGGCCCCGGCCTGGCCGACAATATGAGTGAGGAGGAGGCCACCGGTTCCGAATGGCGCACCGCGCCGCTCTGGAGCATCGGTCTCACAGCCGGGGTCAGCGGTGGAGAAGCCTATCTCCACGATGGCCGGGCCGGCAGTCTTGAGGAAGCTATCCTCTGGCACGGGGGTGAAGGCGAGGCTTCCAAGGAAATCTTCCGGAAGATGGCGGCGGGGGACCGCGCCGCACTCATCCAGTTCCTGAAGTCGTTGTAGGCCGCAGGGAAACCGTTGCCGGGGGCCGTTGCGTGAACCTCAACGCCATCGCCGCCGCTGAGAATACCTCGTTGAACAGGAACCCATTTTGAACCCATGGAGGCCGCTTTCGGCCATTTACCAAGGCCCGCTTGGGAAAAAGAGATAGCCCAAAGCCCATGGATGCGATAATCCATCCGGTTCCACCATGTCCACTTTGAAACTCACAGACCAGATTGCCGTCATCACCGGGGCCAGTTCCGGCATTGGTCAAGCCATCGCCAGCCGCTTTGCCGCTGAGGGGGCCCGGGTCTTCAATCTTGATCTTAGCCCCTCCCAGGATCCGGCCATCACCTCCGTCGCCTGTGACGTATCCGACCCTGACGCCGTTGCAGCCGCCCTCGAGGGCCTGCCCGTCATCGACATCCTCGTCAACAGCGCCGGCATCGCCCACATCGGCACTGCTGAGACCACCTCGCCCGCAGACTTCACCAAAATTTTCCGCGTCAATGTCGCAGGTGTATATCATACCCTGCACGAGGTGTTGCCGAAAATGCGGACCGCCGGCCGGGGCGCCATCCTGAACCTGTGTTCCGTGGCCGCGAAGGTAGGCATTCCTGACCGTTTTGCCTATTCGATGAGCAAAGGGGCCGTACTGGCCATGACGCTTTCCGTCGCCCGGGACTACGTCGACAAGGGCATCCGCTGCAACTGCATCTGTCCGGCGCGGGTCCATACTCCTTTTGTCGATGACTTCATCGCCCGGCATTATCCTGGCAGGGAGGCCGAGGTTTTCAGTAAACTGGAAGCGGCCCAACCGATCGGCCGCATGGGGACGCCGGATGAAATCGCCTCCCTCGCCCTGTATCTTTGTTCCCAGGACGCCGCCTTCATTACCGGCTCCACCCACGATATTGACGGCGGTTTCACTCTGCTCCGTTGAACCACATCCCTGAATCACTATCCCAATATGAAACTCATCCGTTACGGAAATCCCGGCCATGAAAAGCCCGGCCTGCTCCTGCCCGATGGCCGCCTCATCGATGCGTCCGCCTTCACCCCCGATTACAACGAGGCTTTCTTCGCCGGTGATGCCATCGAGGGGCTGCGCGAGTGGATGGTCAGGCATGCCGGCGAGGCCCCAGGGGTCGACCCCGGCACCCGCCTCGGTCCTCCATTGGCCCGCCCCTCCAAGCTCATCTGCATTGGCTTGAATTACCGCGACCACGCCGCCGAAACCGGTGCGGCCATCCCGGCTGAGCCGATCGTTTTTTTCAAGGCCACCTCCGCGATTTGCGGACCCCATGACCCGCTCATCATTCCGCGCGGCAGCGGGAAGACCGATTGGGAGGTCGAACTCGCCATCGTGATTGGCCGGAAGGCGTCGTATGTCGCGAAGGAGGACGCGCTCGACCACGTGGCTGGTTATGTCCTTCACAACGATTACAGCGAGCGGGCTTTCCAGCTCGAACGCGGCGGCCAGTGGGTGAAGGGAAAAAGCTGTGACAGTTTCGCTCCGCTCGGCCCTTTTCTCGCCACGAAGGATGAAATCGCCAATGTGAATGCCCTTCCGATGTGGCTTAAAGTGAATGGCGGGATCCGTCAGGATGGGAACACCTCGAATCTGATCTTCGATGTGCCGACCATTGTCAGTTACCTCAGCCAATTCATGTCGCTCCTGCCCGGGGACGTCATCAGTACGGGAACGCCTGCTGGAGTGGGCATGGGGCTCAAACCACCCGTTTTCCTCAAACCCGGTGACGTGGTCGAACTCGGCATCGTTGGCCTCGGAAGTTCACGCCAACAAGTTATCCCGTGTCCATGATCACAGGGAACAGAGCGGAAACGCCAGGACGCGGTCTGACATGAACCACCGATCATTCATGATGCTCTTTTGCCGGCCACACCTTCCCCTGACTCTGCTGGGCAGCCTTTTCGCGATCACCGGGTGCACCATGATTCCGCCCTATCAGCGTCCGGATGCTCCCGTGGCGGACACCTTTCCTGCGGGGATGAAAATCAGCGGAGGGACGGTGGCGGCGGAGATTTCCTGGCGGAATTTCGCCACGGACGCCAAGCTGCGGAAGCTGATCGAATTGGCCTTGGCCAACAATCGCGACCTCCGGGTGGCCATGCTGAATGTGGAGCGCAGCCGGGCCCAGTTTAACATCGAGCGTGCCGCACGGTTCCCGCAGATCAATGCGGAAGGCAACTTCCGGCGGCAGGGGACCGGGGAGAGCACGACAAATCTGTGGAGTGCCACGGTAGGCAGCACGGCTTATGAACTCGATCTTTTCGGGCGCGTTCACAGTCTCAACGTGCAGGCGTTGGAGCAGTATTTCGCGGCGGAGGAAGGACGGCGCAGCGCCCAGATCACCCTCGTCGCCCAGGTCGCTACCCAATACAGCACGCTGCGGCAGGCGCAGGAGCAGCTGGAACTGGCCCGGCAGACCCTCGCGGCCGTGGAGGAATCCTACAAATTGAACAAAATCACCCGTGAGGCCGGGTCCACTTCCGAACTCGACCTGCGTTCCTCCGAAGCCCAGGTCCAGACGGCCCGCATCAATATTCTGACTTACGAACGGCTCGCGGCCCAGGCCAAAAATGGGCTGGTCCTGCTGGTCGGTCAGCCCCTTCCTGCCGGGGTGCCAGGGGCCGGCCCTCCGGGCGCCCGGAGGGTCTTGGCTGATGTTCCGGCCGGGCTGCCTTCTGAACTTTTGCAACGCCGTCCTGACATTCTGCAGGCGGAGCACGTGCTGCTGGCCGCCAATGCCAATATCGGCGCGGCCCGGGCCGCTTGTTTCCCCTCCATTTCGCTGAGCGCGTCTGCGGGCGGCACCAGCGCCGAACTCAGTCAGCTTTTTGGCAACAACTCCGGGGTGTGGAGTTTCGCCCCGCAAGTCAATGTTCCCATCTTCACCGGAGGACGGAACCGCGCCAATGTCGAGGTCGCCCAGGTCAATGCCCGCATCGAGGTCGCCAACTACGAAAAGACCATCCAGACCGCCTTCCGGGAAGTGGCGGATGCCCTCGTGGCGCGCACCAGCTACCGGCAGCAGATCGAAGCGCAGCAGGCGCTGGTCAAGGCCCAGCAGCGGCGTTATGAACTGGCCAGTGAACGTTACCGGGAAGGCGAGGAATTGTATCTCAATGTCCTCACCGCGCAGCAGGATCTCTATAGCGCCCAGCAGGGGCTCATCCAGGCCCGTTTTGATAGCGAAGTCAATGACATCACCCTCTACCAGGCCCTCGGGGGCGGCTGGAAATAAGCCCATGAAACCACTGCCATTTTATCCGTGCCTCGCGGCGGCCCTGACGTTGCTATCCGGGTGCAGCAAGGACAACACCCCTCCCTTCACCTTCCAGACCGCGCCACTCAACCGCGGTGAACTGGTGCAGAAGGTCAGTGCCAGCGGGTCCCTCAGTGCGGTGGTCAGGGTGGATGTCGGCAGTCAGGTCTCCGGTAAAATTTCCGCCCTCAATGCGGACTTCAATTCCCCCGTTAAAAAAGGAGAACTGGTCGCGGAAATCGATCCCTCGCTCTATTCTGCCATCGTGCTGCAGGCCGAAGGGGAACTGGCCAGCGCCCGGGCCACCGCCACCCTCAAAAAGCAGAATCTGGAACGCAAACAGATCCTGTTCCCCAAGCAGGCCGCCACGCAGTTGGATCTGGAGCAGGCTGTCGCGGAGTTGGCCCAGGCCGAAGCCACCGTCACTATCGGTGAGGCGGCGCTGCAGCGGGCGAACGTGGACCTCAGCTACTGCAAGATCACCGCGCCGGTGGACGGGATTGTGATCTCCCGGGTGGTGGATCTCGGTCAGACCGTGGCCGCGGCCATGACCACACCCATCCTGTTCACCATCGCCCAGGACATCACGAAGATGCACATCAAGGCCTCGATCTCCGAGTCGGACATCGGCATGGTCAAGGATGGCCAGACCATCAGTTTCACGGTGGATGCCTTTCCGGACGAAGTCTTCAACGGCATCGTGACCCAGGTCAGGAAAGCGCCCATCATCACCAACAATGTGGTCACCTACGATACCATCATCTCGGTGGACAATCCGGAGCAGAAACTCTTCCCGGGCATGACCGCCGATGTGTCCGTGCTGGTGGCGGAGCGGAAGGGGGTTCTGAAAATCCCCAACACCGCCCTGCGCTTCAGCCCTCCCGAGGGTACCAAATATTCCCGCAAGGCTCCTGACAAAGTTGAACGGAACGAGCGGCTGGTTTATACGTTGGAGGCCGATGGTCAGACCATGGTGCCGGTGGTGGTCAAGGTGGGCATCACCGACAACGTGGACACCGAGGTCCTGAGTGGCCTGACAGCGGAGGCCAGCGTGATCACGGCTTCCATCCCCGCGCCGAAAAAAGGCCTGTTCAGCGGTTCCCCTGACAAATGAGCGCTCCCATCATTCAGCTCGCCGCCGCCGCACGCGTGTATCGCGCGGACGGGGTGGAAGTCCACGCGGTGCGCCGGGTGAGTCTGGAAATCCAGCAGGGGGAATTCGTCGCCATCATGGGCAGCAGCGGGTCCGGCAAGTCCACCCTGATGAACATTCTCGGGTGTCTGGACCGCCCCACCGGCGGGGAATATTTTCTGGATGGGGTCAGCGTTTCCACGCTCAGCCGCAGCCAGTTGGCGACGCTGCGGAACCGCAAACTGGGGTTTGTCTTTCAGAATTTCAACTTGCTGGCCCGCACCACTGCGCTGGAGAATGTGGAACTGCCCATGTTTTACCGGAAACCCCTGGTGGCCCTGCGCAGCCAGCGGCGCCGTGCGGTGGAGGCGCTGCAACGGGTCGGGCTCGGCGACCGTCTCGGGCACCGGCCCAGCCAGCTTTCCGGCGGCCAGCAGCAGCGCATCGCCATTGCCCGGGCCCTCGTCAACGAGCCCGAACTCGTGCTCGCCGACGAACCCACCGGCAATCTGGACTCCCGCACCAGCATCGATATCATGGGCCTGTTTCAGGAATTGAATGACTCGGGCATCACCATCGTCATGGTCACCCATGAATTGGATATCGCCTCCTACTGCAAACGGATCATCGTGATGCGCGATGGCTTGGTCATCAGCGACGCCCCCAATCCGGAACGCCGCGAGGCCGGACCGGAGCGGGCCAAACTCGACGCCGCCGAGCAAAAAGCCAAACTGGACTAACTCATGATTGCTCTTTTCCAGGCCCTCCTGCTGCGCCCGCTCCTCACCGCCATGATCGCGCTGCGGGCGCTGCGGCGGAACAAGCTGCGCTCCATCCTGACTGCGCTGGGCATCATCATCGGGGTCGCTTCGGTGGTGGCCATGGTGGCGGTGGGCAATGGGGCACGCAACAAAATCCAAGGCGAAGTCTCCGCCCTGGGCCAGAACCTCCTGCTGGTTTTCGCCGGCAATAAACGTTCGGCGGGGGTGAACTCCGGATTGGGCAGCGCCGCCAGCATCACCCTGCAGGACGCCGAAGCCGTGAAGAACGAGGTCCGCGACATCATTGCCATGAGCCCCGAGGTCTGGACCAATGCCCAGGCCATCGCCAGCGGCCGCAATTGGTCCACCACCATCTCCGGGGTGGCTCCAGAGTATCTTGGAGTACGCGATTGGCCGGTATCGGCCGGTGCCATGTTCACCGACCGCGAAGTGCGCAGCGCCGCCAAGGTGGCTGTGATCGGCAGCAAGACCGCCAATGAGCTTTTCGGGGCCATCAACCCCATCGGCCAAACCGTCCGCATCAACAACATTCCCTTCGTCATCACCGGTCAGCTCAGCAGCAAAGGCGCCGGTCTCGGCAACAACAATCAGGACGACCGCATCGTGCTGCCCTACACCACGGTCATGAAACGCCTGACCGGGGAGAAATCCGTCAAGCTTCTCAATATCAAGATCAACGATGCCAGCCGCATGGAGACTGCCCAGCAGCAGATCACCGCCCTGCTGCGCCAGCGCCACCGCACTCCGCTCGGAGAAGGCAATGACTTCAATATTCTCAATCAAAAGGAAATCGCTGACAAGGTGGCCAACATCTCCGGCATCATCACCATGATGCTGGGGGCCATCGCCGGCATGTCCCTGCTGGTCGGCGGCATCGGGATCATGAACATCATGCTGGTCAGTGTCACGGAACGCACCCGCGAGATCGGCATCCGCATGGCGGTCGGGGCCCAGGGGAGCGACATCCTCCTGCAGTTCCTCATCGAAGCCATCACCCTCAGTCTGCTCGGAGGCGGTCTTGGGGTCCTCGCCGGATTCGGGATCGCCCGCGGCATTGGCAACGTCGCCGGCTTCCAGCCGGTGGTGACGGCCGGCTCCGTGATTCTGGCGTTTTCGGTCAGCTTCGCCATCGGCGTTTTCTTCGGTTTCTACCCCGCCCGCAAAGCGGCCAAGCTGGATCCGATCGATGCGCTGCGCTACGAGTAGGCTGGGATGAATCCCGGTAATTACGTCAGGATCTGTTTCACCACATGGGCTTCCTCGACTCCGGTGAGGCGGGTATTGAGGCCGCGGAATTTGTGAGAGAATCGGCCGTGGTCGATGCCGAGGGTATGGAGAATAGTGGCGTGGAGATCGCGCAGGTGGACTGGGTCCTGGATGATGTTGTAGCAGAAGTCATCGGTGGCGCCGAAATCGATGCCGGACTTGATCCCGCCGCCGGCCATCCAGACGGTGAAGGCGCGGCCGTGGTGGTCGCGGCCCATGGAGGGATGGCCGATTTTTCCCTGACTGAAAACGGTGCGGCCGAATTCAGTGGCGAAGACGACGAGAGTGTCTTCGAGGAGGCCGCTTTGTTTGAGATCCTTGAGCAGGGCGGCGGTGGGCTGGTCGATGTCGCGGCACTGGTTGGGCAATTGCCGGCTGAGGGCAATGTGCTGGTCCCAGCCGCGGTGGAAGAGCTGGACGAAACGGACGTCGCGTTCGAGAAGACGGCGGGCCAGCAGGCAGTTGGCGGCATAACTGCCCGGCTTGCGCACGTCCGGGCCGTAGGCGTCGAGGGTCGCCGCGGATTCCCCGCTGAGGTCGGTGAGGTCTGGTACTGACATCTGCATGCGGTAGGCCATCTCGTAGGCCTTGATGCGGGTGAGGGTTTCCGGATCGCCGAGTTCGGCCGCGCGGAGGTGGTTCAATTCCGCGAGATCATCCAGCAGCGCCCGGCGCTGCGGGCGGTCCACCCCCGGCGGATTATTCAGATAGAGCACGGGATTGGCCCCCGGACGAAGGCCCACTCCCTGGTGGGAAGAAGGCAGGAAACCGCTGCCCCAGAGGCGGGAGAAGATGGGCTGGCCGGGGTTTTTGCCGGTGCCTTGCGAAACCATGGCGATGAAGTTGGGCAGATTCCGGTTCAGACTGCCGAGGCCATAACTAACCCAGGCCCCCATGCTGGCATAACCGGGCTGCTGGTTGCCGGTGTTCATGTAAGTGATGGCCGGATCGTGATTGATGGCTTCGGTATGCAGGCTGCGGATCAGGCATAGCTCGCCGGCCACGCTCTGGAGGTGGGGCAGGAGATCGCTGATCCAAGTGCCCTGCGGGCCGCATTTTTTCCCGGGCATCAGCGGCGGTACCACCGGATAACCGGTCTGCCCGGAGGTCATCCCGGTGAGGCGCTGGTTGCCTTTGACGGAAGCGGGGATTTCCTTGCCGGCGTGCCGGTGCAGCATGGGTTTGTCGTCGAAGAGATCGACATGCGACAGTCCGCCGCTCTGGAAAAGGCAGACCACCCGTTTTGCCTTGGGAGCAAAGTGGGGCAGGGAAGGCAGCCCGCCGATGGAAGTCGCAGTCTCCGCCTGACCGGGTTCCGGAAAGAGCATCGAGCCGAGGGCGATGCTGCCGATGCCACGGGTGGCATCGCCGAGGAACGTGCGGCGGGATTGCAGCTGTTGCAGGTGTTCGAGAGGATTCATGGGGAAGCGTTCCGGTTCAGTTCCTTGTCAGGGTTTCGCTGAGATTGAGCAGGAGCACGGCGACCTGCGACCACGCAGCGTGTTCCGAGGGCGGGAGTTGGGGATTGCGGGGGGAGGCTCCGGTAGCGAGGAAGTCGAGCGCGAGGCTGGGGTTGGCGGAATAGCGGGTGCGTTCGCGGGCGAGGGCGCTGGATAGGATTTTGAGTTCGGCCGGTTGCGGCAGGCGGGAGGTGGTTTCCTGGAAGGCCCAATGGAGGCGGGCGGAGTCATCTCCGGGACGGGCGAGGATGCGTTCCGCCAGCGCACGGGCGGCTTCGACAAACTGCGGATCATTGAGCGTGACGAGCGCTTGGAGCGGGGTGGTGGTGGTGGCCCGGTCCACCGTGCAGACTTCGCGGTTGGGCGCGTCGAAGGCGGCCATGTTGGGTGGGGGCACCGTGCGCTTCCAATACGTGTAGAGGCTGCGGCGGTAAAGTTTTTCGCCCTGATCCTGGACAAAGGTCTGGGCGGTGGCGGGGGAACTGCCGTAATGGCTGACTTCCCGCCAGAGGTCGCCTGGGGTATAGGGATTCACGCTGGGACCGCCGACCCGGGGGACCAGCAGGCCGCTGATTTGGAGCACACTGTCACGGATGGATTCCGCGGGCAGGCGGAAGCGCGGTCCCCGGGCCAACAGGCGGTTGGCCGGATCGCGTTCCAGTTGTCCGGGAGTGGCGGCGGAGGACTGTTGATAGGTCTGTGAGAGCACGATTTGCCGGATGAGGGCTTTGACGTCCCAGCCGTGCTCCATGAAATCGACCGCCAGCCAATCCAACAGTTCGGGATGGCTGGGCCATTCCCCTTGGGAGCCGAAGTCGGCAGCGGTGGCCACGAAGCCGGTGCCGAAAAAGATCTTCCAAAACCGGTTCACGGCGACGCGGGCCGTCAGGGGCTGGCCGGGCATAGTGATCCAGCGGGCGAGGCCCAGCCGGTCCGCGGGGGCACCGCCGGGCAGCGCCGGGAGATTGGTGAGGGTGCCCGCAGTGACTTTTTCGGTGGGCTGGGCATAATCGCCGCGATTGAGGACAAAAGTGTCGCGGGGTTTTTCCGCCGTATTCATCACCATGGTGGGGAAGGGCTGGGTGAGCACCGCGAGCCGTTCCTCCAGATTGGCGAGGGCGATGCGGCGGGGCTGCAATTCCGGGGTGGTGGCCGCGCAGTGCTGCCAGAGAGTGGCCAGGGTTTCCGGGGGACGGGCGGTGGCTGGAAGCTTCAGCGCGGCGAGCACCGGGGCGGGCAGGGGGGTGCCGTCATCGGTGCCGGTGACGGCCTGGAGTTCGATCAGGGCAGGCGAGAGGTTTTTCCCCTGACCAAAGTTCAGCTGCACCGTGAGGAAGCGGGTGGTCTCGGCCCGCAGCGGCTGGGTGAAGGTGGCGGTGAGATGCGCTGGGCCCTCGCTGGCCTGGTCCGGGGACCATCCGCTGTCATTGCGCGGATCAAGGCAGCCCTCCGCCGGCCAGGCCGGGTCCCATGAACTGGAGGTCACGCCGGCAAGGGGGAGGAGTTTGAAAAGATTGACCTGATCGCCGCGCACCTGATCCGCGGTGGCGGCAAGGGCAGTGAGGCGGAAGATGCCTTTGCGGGCAGGATCCTGTTTCAGGAGGTCGGAAGGGCCGCTGCCCCAGCCGCCGTTAGGGAGTTCCGCTTGGGGATGGATGATGACCCGCAGGCCGGTGATGGCCTGATCAGTGGAGGGCAGTTCCGTGGAGACATCAAAGGCCCCATCCCCCGCTTGGCGGAGTCGGACCCGGCTGTTGCCTTCCACCTCAAATCCCGCGCCGCGGTTGGGGGTGGAGACTTTGATCACCTTGACCGGATACGTTTTGAGGCCGTGGCCGCGGGTGGACTCCCGGGCGCGTTCGCGGGCTTCCCAGGTGGCGAGCAGGGCCGGGTCCGGAGTGGCAAGGAATTGCTTCAGGGCGCCGATTTCCTGACGAAGAGGCGCCTCCTCGTTGGTGCGCAGAACCGTCCGCGCCTGGATGGATGGCCCGGGATTGACCCCGGCATTGCCGTCGAGCCCTTGGTCTGACAAGGTGTTGAAGTAGGCGTAGAGGCGGAAATAATCCTTCTGGGAGATTGGATCGAACTTGTGATCGTGGCATTGGGCACAGCCCAGGGTCAGTCCCAGCACGGACTCGCCCAGGGTCTTCACGCGGTCCGCATTGTAATTCAGGAGATTCTCCGCGGGGATGGTGCCGCCCTCGTGGGTCACCATGTTATTGCGCTGGAATCCGGTGGCAATGAGTTGGGATTCCGTGCGGTTGGGCAACAGGTCGCCGGCGAGTTGTTCAGTGAGGAATTGATCGTAGGGCAGGTTGTCGTTGAAGGCCTGGATGACCCAGTCGCGCCAGAGCCAGAGGTGGCGGCCGCCATCAATGGAAAATCCGTTGGTGTCCGCATAACGGGCAGAGTCCAGCCACGGCAGGGCCATGGCTTCCCCGAAATGGGGGCTGGCGAGCAAGCGGCCGGCCAGATTGTGATAGGCCAGCGGGTCCGGATCGGCGATGAAGGCAGCGACCTCCGCGGCCGAGGGCGGCAGGCCCGTGAGGTCCAGGGTGAGGCGGCGGATCAGGGTGGCCCGGTCTGCGGCGGGATTTTGTTTCAGCGACTCTGCCGCGAGACGGGACTGGACAAAACGGTCAATCGGCTGGTCCGCGGAACCTTCCGGGAGTGGCTTTTTTTCCGGAGGCGTGAAGGACCAATGGCCCGCGTAGGTGGCCCCTTCCTCGATCCATCGCTTGAGGAGTTCCTTCTGGGGCGGAGTGAGGGCGAGGTGCGATTTGGGAGGAGGCATCAGTTCCCCGGGATCGGAGTGGATGATGCGTTTCCATGCTTCGCTGTGGGCCGGGTCGCCGGGTTTGAGGGCGATGCTGCCGTCCCTGTCGGCATGGGCCTCTGCCGCGAGATCGAGCCGGAGTTTGCCTTTGCGCGCCTTTTCATCGAAGCCGTGGCAGGAGAAACAATTCTCCGAGAGGATGGGCCGGATATCGCGATTGTAGTTGATGGGGGCACCGGCGGAGGGCAGGGCCGTGCTGACAGCCGCGAAGCAGGCCAACAGAAACGGGAGGCGGGGGGGCATGGGTAAAATCACGGCTGAGGGGAATGCGGGCGGAACCCGGGTGCCGCCATGAGGAATACTATCACGGGGCAAAAGGAATTTCATCCGGTTGGGCGCCTGATCAGGAGGAAACCGATGCCAGTGGCCTCGGTCCAGCGGTCCGCCGAACTGTCGCCACAGGTGGGTCGGTCCACTGCCCTTGAGGAGTTACAACGTGCCGCGTTTTTTGATGCCGACGTAGAGATTGCCGAGGGCGATCGGGAGTTCCGCCGCAGGAGCATCAACCGTGAGGATGCCGCCGCGATGCAGTTTTTCGAGCAACTGGCGGCGTTCGTCGAGATATTGTTGGATGGCGCCGAAACGGACCGCGGAAGGGAGATCGGTGACCGGAACCCGGGACTGCGCGGCAACTTCCTTTTCGCGCAGGCTGGCCACGACCACGAGGTGCTTGCGCCGCATCAGGGCCAGCGGTGCGGTGAAATGCGACTCGTCCTCGCTGCGGAGATTGGTGGCGATGACGACGAGGGCGCGGCGGGACCAGCGGGCCAGCAGGGATTCGGCCGCCTCACTGAAGTCGCCGGGGGAGCTGCCCGGTTGATAGTCGTAAAGATGATTCAGAATCGCGGGCATGGCGTGCGGACCTTTGACCGGCGGCAGCCAGCGCGGCGGATCGCTGCCGAAGGACATCACGCCGACGCTGTCACCCTGGCGGAGGGCAATGAAGCTGAGGAGGAGCAGGGCATTGAGGCTATGGTCGAATTGTGTCAGTTCGCCGTCCATGGCGCGGAGGCGGCGTCCGCAGTCGACCATGAGAATCAGGGTTTGATTGCGTTGCTCTTCATATTCCCGGCTGGTGATGCTGAGGCGGCGGGCGGTGGTTTTCCAATCGATGTGGGACAGGGGATCGCCATCCTGATAGTCGCGGAGCTGGCGGAATTCGCGGCTCTGGCCGGCGCGGTGGAGTTGGCGGATTCCCATCTGCGCCTGACTGTTCACCATGGAGAGCAGGGCAAAGCGGACGACCGGTTCGTAATTGGGATAGATGCGGGTGGGGGCAGCCGTCCCGGCCCGGTAGCGGCGGTTCCAGAAGCCGAGGCGGGAGCGTTGTTCGATATGCACCTGACCAAACTCCGCAGGCCCGCGTTCAACCGGATGCACCCGCACCGCGATGGTGATGAATCCCCCCGCCGGGACAATGCCGGACCATGGGAAATCGGCGGTCTCCAGGGCCGTGGGCAAGGTGTCCCACAGGCGGACCTTGGCCGGAATCCTGCCGGAATGGTGCAGGGTCAGCGGCACCTCCAGCGGCACCCCGAGTGCCATGCGCCCCGGCACGTCGCGCGTGACGCTGAGGCGTTGGGTGGTTCTCAAATCCAGGGCATCCGCCAGGGCCGCGATGGCAAGGAAAATGCCGGCGGCAATCCACCACAGCACCAGTCCCGGCCAGAGACTCGCCACCACGCCCAGCACCAGCCAGCCGGTGAGGGCAAGCAGGAGAGTGCGGGCGGGAATTGGCATGGAGAGCGGCTAGGGTGTTGTCCCGGCCGGTGTAGGCCGGTAAATCATTTTGAATGCCTGGGATGATCAGCGAGGGGCTTCGACGGTGCGCAGCAGTCCGGTGAGGAAATCGTCGATGCGCTGGCCGCTGATAGCCAGCTCCGGGGCGAGGGCGACGCGGTGGCGGAGGACGGGGAGGGCGGCGGATTTGATATCGTCCGGGGTGACGTAGGTGCGGCCGGTGAGGAGGGCGAAGGCCTTGGCGACTTTGACGAGGGCGATGGCGCCGCGGGTGCCGGCTCCCAGAGCCATGCCCTGACTGCCGCGGGTGGCCCGCACGAGGCGCACCGCATAAGCGATCACTTCCGGCACACAGGCGACGCGGGCGGCGATGGCCTGAAGCTGGAGAATGTCCTCCGCAGTGGCGAAGGCCTGGATGTGGCGGGCGCTGAGAGGATCACTGCCGGAGGTGCTGCCGGAGACGATGGCCTCCTCGTGATCAGCGTTGGGATAATCAATCTGCACCTTCATGAGGAAGCGGTCGAGCTGCGCCTCGGGGAGCGGATAGGTGCCTTCTTGCTCGATGGGGTTTTGGGTAGCAAGGGTCATGAAGGGCGGGGAGAGCGGCAGGGTCTGGCCGTCGATGGTGACCTGGTTTTCCTGCATGACTTCCAGCAGCGCCGCCTGGGTTTTGGCGGGGGCGCGGTTGATCTCGTCCGCGAGGAGCAGGTTGCAGAAGACCGGGCCCTGTTTGAGGCGGAATTCCTGACGTCCCATGTCGTAGAGGGTGTGGCCGGTGACATCGCCCGGCATCAGATCCGGGGTGAACTGGATGCGGCGGAACTGGCCGCCGAAGGTGGCGGCGAGGGCCAGCACGAGGTGGGTTTTACCAAGCCCGGGTTTGCCTTCCAGCAGCACATGGCCGCCGGCGATGAAGGCGACCAGAACCTGGTCCACCACGTCAGGTTGTCCGAGGACCACGGCGCCCACGGTGGTGCGGATGCGGTGCAGCAGCGCGGCGGCCTGTTGATAGGGAGTTTCGGCTTCGGGTGGGGGCGGGAGCACGGGAAAGGGAGAGGCCGGAGGCGGGAGATCGTCCATGATGAATAGATAGGATTGCGGAAGGGTGGAAAGTGTCAGGAAACCGGTGGGCGTTGGGAAAAAGACTCCAGCAGGATCTGGAGGTCCGCCATCTGGCGGGTGAAAGGTTTGGCTTCTGCCAGTCCCCCTCCGTAAAGGGCTTCCTGGACGCGCTCCGGCGGCAGGCCGGCGCGGGTGGCGAGCAGGTCGGTGAAGAGCCGCCCGCCTTCCCTCAGGCCATGCCGGCGGGCGGCGGAAAGCACGGCCTGGCGTGGAGCCTCCAGCAGGGAATCGGTTAGCCGCTGATGCCACAGGAAGGTGCCGGCTTCTTCCAGATGACCGGCGAAGCGGCGCTCGGCCCGCCCGGGCAGGGCGCGCACGGGACCGAAGCGGGGCAGCACCCCCCAGAGCCATACGGCCACCAGCACCCCCAATGCCAGCAACGCCGGCCAGGCGTGTTCGCGCAGCATGCCCCAGAGATTGAGCGCGGCGGCTTTGATGAAGATAACCTGCTGGACCGGCGTTTGATCAACGAGGGCGAGGAGCAACGCGGCATGGTCATCATCGTCGATCCAGCGGTTCCGGAAGGCGTGCGCATGGGCCACCAGCGTGACCATGCCCTCACCGGTGTGCAGGCTGGCGAGGGCCGCCCTGGCGTGGTTTCCCGCGGAGAAGGCGATGGTTTCCCTGGCGCCGGTGAGGTCGAAGCTGACTTTTTCCTTCAGGCTGACTTTGAATTCCTCGCCATCAAGAGTGACGCGGCTGAGGCCGGTGGTGCCCCGCGGAACTACGGATTGCGTGATCCCGAGCAGAGTCAGGAGCGGGTGTGGGACGTCGCTCTGCGGATGGCCGCTGCTGGAAGTCTCCCAGTCGTTGCGCCACGGTTCCCCGCCTTCCGCCAGATAGATGAGATGACCGCCGCTCCGGGTCCATGTCACGAGGCGGCGGGCGAGGGCTTCGGAGCGGATGGCCTCCGCGTTGATGATAATGACGGATTGCTCATCGGTCAGGTCCGGAATGCCACGTTGCTGCAGCACGGGAAGGCTATTGAGTTCCAGGAAGCGGGTGGCCGCCAGCCAGGGATCGCGCCGGGCCTGGCCTTCATAGCCGATTTCCTGTTCCCGATCCTCCCATTTACCTTTGCAGCCGGTGAGACTAACTGCAAACAGGAGCAGGAGCGACACCAGGCCGGGCCGGATCCCCGGGGACGCCGGGCCGGCTGGTTCTGTCAGGGCGAAGGGCCAGCGGTCGCAGAGGTCCCGCATGACTCCGGAGGCAGGGGGAGTCTTCCCATAGGCGGTGGCCAGCCAGATTCCGGTCAGGTCCGCAAAATACTGCCGCCGCCCGGCCTCCGGCAGGGCTCCGGCGTGGCGCAGGCAATCACCTTCGGTATCGCTCTCCCGGATGGAGAGATGGCCCTGCTGCATCAGCCAGGAAAGGGCTCCGCGGTAGAGCAGACGCACCGCAGCCCCGGAGTCGCCGCCTTGCCACAAGGCCCAGGAAACGGTGGGAATTTCCGGCGGGAGCGACTCCGGGGTCACGTCCAGGCCCATCAGGGTGCGCGGGCCGCGGTCCTTTTCCCGGGCGGGCCGGCGGGGTCCCCGGGCGCGGTGGTATTTTACGATCAGCAACGTCAGCCAAGCCACGAGGGAGGCCAGACCGAGAGCCAGGATCAGCCGGGGGATCAGCTCCTTCCAATCCCCGGAAAAGAAACTTGTCAGGGTATCGCTCAGCCGGGTCAGCCAGCTCCAATCCCAGCCTTCCGGCTTTGAAGGGGTGGGCGGCGGAGCCGGGGAGTCGGGCACCCATTCCCGGTATTTTTTCACGTGTTCCTTGAAGTCAGGATGGGTCAGCACTTCCTGGATTTGGGACTTCGCTTCGACCGGATCGACGGCTCCGGCCCGGAGCTGCGCCGCGGTGCCGAGGCAGAGGATGAAGGCGACGAGCAGTGCGAGGGGAGGCGGTCCTTGGCCGGTGGACGACCGGTCCCGCAGGCGCTTGCCGAGCTGGCGGAAGGCCAGGTCCACATCCCAGCCTTCCAGGTGGGTCCGGGTATTGATATAAAGCCCGAAACCGCCGCCGGCGTAAAACGGTTCCAGCAGGGCCACGGCGATCAGATAGCAAACCGCCAGGCTCCAGAGCAAGCCTGGAGGTGGTTCGGCGCTGGCCATCAGGGCCGTGGTGGATTGCGGGAACCATTCCAGGTATTCCTCCGGCAAATATGGCTTGATGCCCAACCACAGCCCCAGGATCACCGCCACCTCCAGCAAGAGAAACAACTGCATGAAACCAAAGGCTGCCCCGCCGCCGTGGCGTTTCAGGATGCTGGTGCGTTCCTGGTAAAGTTTTCCGGTCAAGCCCTCCAGCACCACCACCGGCATGGTAAAACTCCGCACGCCGGACAGCCGTCCCCACAGCAGGGAAAGTCCTGGACGCTGACGCAGCAGACGGGGCCATTCCCTGAGTTGTTCCCGCAGCGTGGGAGCCGCTCCAAAGAGCGCCCGTCCCAGATAAAAAAGCACCACCCGGTCGTAAAGTGGTTTCAGCCACCATGCGGTCAGCACGAGCAGGCTGGGGTTGCTATGAAACACCGCCGCCAGCACTCCCCACAGCGGGATCAGCAGGGTGAACAAGGCACGGTAAATGCCCGCGGCATGACGCCGCACCATCGCCAGGCCAAGGTCCACCGCTTCCGCCTCGCTGCGCGGCCGCAGCACCGCCGAGATGTGTTCAAGCTTCATCGGAAGCGCCCCTCCCGGCGAATAACAACCATGCCGCCAGCAGCAGCCACAACACCACGCCCACGATGTGCTTGATCTCCGGTTGCACCGCTGAGGCGGACCAGAAGCCTTCGATGAAGGCGGCAATCAGCACGAGCAGGGGACCGCCGTAAATCAGCGGCAGCGCCTGTTTCGCGGAGACCTTCAGGGCCTCAGCCCGGCTCAGGGTTCCCGGATTCAGCACGGCCATTCCCAGCCGGGTTCCTGCGACCCCGCAGATCACCAGCCCCATCAGTTCAAAAGACGAGTGGCCGGCCACAAAAGTATAAAACCGGCCGGTATTTCCGGCGTAGTGCACATAACCAAACATTGCCCCCAGCAGGATGCCCTGGGTGGCGGTGGAAATCACGGCGCCGAGGGTCGCCAGCACTCCTCCCGCGATGGTCCGCAGGCCGATGCTGATGTTATGCTGGATGTAGTAGGCGAACATCGCAAAATCCGAGCCGAACTGCCCCCGCAACGCATCGACCGGAGAATCGCTGCCATACATTTCGTCCAACTGGCCCATGGTGCCTTCATCCAGCACTGCAAAGATCCAGCGCTCATCCTGATAGGCGGCAATGATGAAGGCCACCATGGGCCCCCAGAAAAGCAGCATATTCAGCCAGAACAGACGCCACTCCCGCCGCACCGCGCGCGGACAGCTCGACCACAGACGGGCCGCCTCATCCCGCCGGTCTGTCAGGGTGCCCCTTGTCAGGGCTTCCCGGGTGCGGATCACCAGATCATTCAGCCGTCCGCAGAGCCGCTCCCCATACATGCGGTGCTGGGCCAGGGACAGGTCCGCGCACACCTGCCGGTAAAGCCCCGGCAACTGAACCTGATCCGGGCTGAATTGCCGTTTTTGGGCGGCCGCCAGCAGCGCCTCCATGGCTTCCCAGCGGGCCTGGTGTTCCTGTTCAAAGCGGAGCTGGGTCACGGTGTCAGGATGGGGAAAGCCGGGGGGCGGAAAAGTGATCTTAAAAGGACATTTCAGGAATCCCTGAGCCAGAATCCGATCCCGGCGAGGCGGCGCACCCCTTCGGCCCCGGAGGCTCCAGTCAAGGCCTGCACCTGCCCGGCCAGCTCCTGCCGCCGGCTGTCAGACCACATCGGCAGCCGTTCGTTGAAGCGGATGATGGCGGCCCGCTCTTCCCGGCTCAAGGCGACCGGTGGTGGCAGTGCCGCGGTCCACGCCCCGTGGGGCATCAGCGGCAGGGTGCCCGCCTGCGGGCGGCTATAGACCACCATGGTATCCGCCACCAGATCCCCCAACCGCTGGAAACGGCGGCTCAGCAGGCAGGACATCAGTCCCGTCACATAGGCCGCGGGCAGGAAATCAGCCACCCGCAGCAGATTGCGCAACATGGCCGCAGTCCACGTCAGTGGTGCCCCCGAAGTCATCACCACCTTCAATCCGCAGCTTTTTTTCCCGGGGGTTGCTCCGCGCATTTTCTCATAGACCACCCGATACCCCCAGCTCATGAAAAATGATAACAGTAGAAGCAAGCCGCTGCCGCCCTCAAAACCGACCGCAAGGCTGCTTACGCCAATGACCACCCCTGCCAGGGTATAAGCCAGCCCCATCCACAACAGGTCCAGCAGCCAGGCCTTCGCCCGCACCACTGGCCCCGCCGGATGCAACTCCACCTCCACGCCGGAGGCCAGCTCGATGCGTTGCATCGTATCAAGGCGTTCGGGCAGGGCGGAGGACATCGTGGCGGGCCAATACGCGGGATGTCAGGTTATTTCAAGTTGACTCTCCGTCCAGTCCACTGAGCGGAAGTAAGGCTGAATGTGACTTTCCCTCCCCGTCCGCCGGGAAGTTGAATCCTTCCAAGGGTGTGGTTCCCAACGAGAGGGAGTTCCTCCCGGGCTCATCGGCCCGGCAAAGGGCGTTTGATTTCCTCCGGCGCATCCAGTTTAAGCAGGGCCGAGGTTTCCAACAGGTCGAGGGCTTGTTGCAGCACGGGATCGGGCCGTGGGGCAGAGGTGGGCTGGCTGGAGGGGGTCAGTTCCGGTGGGGTGCCGGCCATGAGGGCGGCCTCATTCAGGCGGGGGCGGTCGGTTTCGAGCAGGAGGGCCGGGAGGGCGGTGGGATTGGTCAGGGTGAGGAGAGCCTGACGGGATTCCGCGACGGCAGGGACCCGGACCTGCGGCACCAGCGGGGTGCCGGTGAGGCGGGTGCCGTCCGGCCACGAAACGGTCGCGGCGGGGAGGCGGACGAAGTGTGAGGGGCCGAGGGGTCGATCGATGGTTTCCGTCAGGGTGCCGGGGGTGGGAGTACCAAAACTGAGAGCCTGAAGGTGGTGGACGAGGAGGTGGGCGGCGAGTTCGGCGGGAGGGGTAGTACGTTCATCCAGCAGAAGCCAGACCCGGCAGTCCCAGCCCCCCGGACCGGTGGCGGAGTGGAGCCGTGGTGCGTGGGACGGTGGGACTGCTGCAGGGGAAGGCGTGGCGCTGGATTGAAGGAGAAAAAGCGGGGTTTTTTCTGGAAGAAACAGGCTGGCAAGGGCGGCCGCTCCCGCGAGTGGAGCGGGCGGTTGGGGGGCGCGGAGGTCGAGGAGGAGAGTGGTGACTTCCGGCGGGAGACTGCCGAGGAAGCTGGCGAGGGCACGGAGATTTTCCCCTGTGAGAGGTCCGGGTTGGGCGTAAGCGGCGGTGGGACGGAGGCGGGCGAGCAGGGGAGGATGGACCGGGAGGGGCGCGGCGGCCGCGGTTTCCACGATCTGGGCTCCGGTGCGCGGGTCCTGGAGGAGGCTGCGGAGGGCGGCCCGGTTCAGGGCGTCCTGGGAGAGGGCGGCAGGGTCCGTGGCATGACGGCTAAGCCATTGGAAGAGGTCTTGGATTTGCGCGCCGTCGAGACTGGCGAGGGGATCGGCGGGGCCGGGAGCAGCCTTCCCTGCGGAAAAAGCGGGCGGTGCGGGCGGCTTGGTGACGTCTTCAGCACTGGCCGGGAGGAGCAGCAAAATCCAGCTGATCAGGAGCAGCTGCGCGGCCGGCATGGGACAGGAAGGGGAAGTGGTGCACGGGGAGGGGATCGAACCCCCGACCAACTCGGTGTAAACGAGCCGCTCTACCGCTGAGCTACCCGTGCCAGGATTGCATGAGGATGGTGCCGCGCCGTGGGATTCCTGCAAGAGAAGATTGTGGTGACAAGTGCGGGTCAAGGGTGAAGGGGGCAGGCTGGACGGCAAAAGGACTTTTTTTGCGGAGGCGGGGAAGTGGAGTCGGGTTAATTACTGAAATACGTGGTTTGTCCGGCGTTGAAATCGTGAAACCGTAGTCACCTTGTAGTGCTGTCTGAAAGCCCGGCCCGTCACCTTCCGTAACGAATCCACACTCTTCCCATGAATTTCCGCGCCTCCCGCCTCCCCTGTCTTGTCGCTTCTGTAGTCGCCTTGGCCCCTCTGGCGGCGCAGGCTGATGATTGGTATTCCTGGCGTGGCCCCACTCAGGATGGCCGCAGCGCTGAGAAATATGCCGAAAACGTCTTTCCGGACGCCCCGGATTGGACCTTCGATATCTCCGGACGCGGCGCTCCCGTCATCGCCAATGGCCGGATTTACCTTTACAGTTACAAAGGGCAGGGAGCAGAGCAGGCGGAAGGCCTGACCTGTTTTGATGAAAAAACCGGCAAGCTGCTCTGGGAAAAACGGCTCCCCGACTTCCTGAGCGACAACGCCTACAGCCGCTACGCGATCGGCAGTCCGACCGTGGACGTGGAAACCGGTCTGATTTACCTCATGTCCACCGCCGGTGAACTGGTGGCGATGGACCGCGACGGAAAGACCCTCTGGCAGCGCAGCCTGATGGAGGAAGTGGGCCGTCTCAGCTTCCCTAACGGCCGGACCGGCGCTCCAGTGATCGTGGGGGATCTGGTGATTGTCCGCGGGATCACCGCCAACTGGGGCGGAGATGGCCCGGCCCGCGACCGCTTCTACGCCTATCAAAAGAAGTCCGGCGATCTGGTCTGGGCCTCCACCCCCGGTGTCCAGCCCCAGGACAGCTCCTTTTCCACCGGCGTCATTGAAATGCGCGACGGTGCCCCGGTGATGTATGCCACCACCGGCTGCGGACATTTTGTTGCCATGAATGCCCTGACCGGCAAACCCCTTTGGCGTTTCCTCACGGCCAAGGGCGGCGTCAATGCCTCCCCTATTCTCGTCAATGGCAAGCTTATCACGGCGCACGACAAGGAAAACATCGACACCACCATGACCGGTGGATTTGAGTGTATCCGCCTCCCGGAAGGCGCCCTGCCGCCCGGCCCGCCGGAAGATCCCGTGCCCGTCCTGCCGAAGACCGCCGAAGCCTGGCGCCTTCCTTATTCCGCTGAAACCAGTTCCCCGGTTTATGCCGATGGCATGGTTTTCCAGGTGGCCACTACCGGGGTGCTCTATGCTGCGGACCCTGAAACCGGAGCCCAGCTCTGGGAGGAAAAACTGGGGCCGGGCAACCTGCACGCTTCCCCGCTTTATGTGAATGGCCTGCTGTATGTGCCCATCCTGAATGACGTTGCCAGCGAGGACGGCCTGCTGTTCGTCATCAAGCCCACCAAGGAAAAAGGCGAGGTCATCAAACGCATCAAACTGTCAGGATTCGCTCTCGGTCCTCCTTCGGTGGCCAATGGCAAACTCTACATCTGCACCGCCAAAAAACTCTATGCGTTCACCATCGCGAAAGGCGCTGTGACCGGCAAGGGTGATTGGTTCACCCTGCCAAAAACACAGCCCGGTCCTGTCGCCGCGCTGCAGGCCCTGCCGCAGGAAGTGATTCTCCACCCCGGTGAAAGCCAGGCCTTCAAAATCCGCGGCATCGATGCCAAAGGCTACCCCACCGGGGAAGTCACCGATGCCAAATGGGAATCCTACATCCCTCCCACCGCCAAGGTGAAGGCCACCTTGGACGCCACTTTCGGAGCGGACGGCAAGCTGGCCGCCCTCCCCACCGCCCAGCAAAGTGCCGGGGCCTTCAAAGCCACCAGCGGCACTGCCACTGGCATTATCCGCGGCCGCGTCATTTCGGCCCTGCCGATCTCCCAGGACTTCGAATCCATCATCCCCAACGAGGATTCCCTCACCGATCCGGGAGTGAAATTCGCCTATCCGCCGCTGCCTTGGATCGGCGGCCGTTTCAAATGGGAGGTCCGCGACCTCGACGGGAACAAGGTTCTCTTCAAAACCCTCAGTCCCGTCTTCTTCCAGCGCGCCACCACGTTTATTGGCAGCGATGAAATGAAGAACTACACGGTCCAGGCTGACATGATGACCGAGGGCAACCGCCGGATGAAGTCCGAAGTCGGACTGATCAATCAGCGCTATCTGATCACGCTGAAGGGCAATTCCAATGAGATCGAAGTCAGTTCCAATCAGGAACGGCTCAAAGTCGCGGCGCCATTCCCGGTCGCCGCCAAAACCTGGTATACCCTGAAGACCCGCGTCGACCTGGCTCCGGACGGCTCCGGGGTCATCAAAGGAAAAGCCTGGGCCAAAGGTTCTCCCGAGCCCGAAGCCTGGACCATCGAGGTGCCTCACAAGATCGCCCACCCCCAGGGGGCTCCCGGCCTCTTTGGCTTTGCCCTCCAGGGCAAGCAGACCGTTTACGTCGACAATATCAAGGTCACCTCCAACAAGTGACCTTGCGCTGCCGCATTCATAACCGAAATCCTGAAAACTGAAATCTTCCTCCCTATGACCCGACTCACTCTCTCCATGACCGCTCTGGCTGCGTTGGCCGCCGGTCTCACTGTTGCCCATGCGGACTGGTCCGAGTGGGGCGGCACCCACTCCCGTAACATGGTCACCACCGGCAACGCTCCCGTGGAGATTGATCCCGGCAAGAAGATCAAAGGGAAGGACGACGTCGACATGGCCACCACCAAAGGCCTCAAGTGGGTGACCCGCCTCGGCTCCCAAGCCTATGGCACTCCGACGGTTTCCCAAGGCAAGGTTTTTCTGGGCACCAACAACGAGAATCCCTTCGACACCAAATATACCGGTGACCGCGGGGTGCTGCTCTGTCTCGACGAAAAAACCGGTCAATTCATCTGGCAATTCGCCTCGCCGAAGCTGGGCACCGGCAAAGTCTCCGACTGGGAGTACCTCGGCCTCTGCTCCGGGGCCAGCGTGGAGAAGAACCGCATCTATCTCACCACCAATCGCTGTCAGGTGGTCTGCCTTGATACCGACGGCATGAAGAATGGCAATGATGGCCCCTTCAAGGACGAAGCCACCTACTTCTCCACCCCGGAAAACAAAATCGATGCGCTCGGTGACAATGATGCCGACATTATCTGGACCTTCGACATGCGTGATGAATGCGGGGTGTTCCCTCACAACATTACCTCGAGCAACGTGCTCGTCCTCGAAGACCGTCTCTACGTCACCACTTCCAATGGGGTGGACTGGACTCACACCAACATCCCCGCCCCCGAAGCGCCCAGCCTCATCTGCCTGGACAAGGCCACCGGCAAGCTCCTCGGCGAAGAAGCCTCAGGCGTCAGCAAACGCTGCCTCCACTGTTCCTGGTCCAGTCCTTCCCTCGCGGAAATCGGCGGCAAAAAACAAATCATCTTCGGAGGCGGTGACGGGTTTGCCTATGGCTTCGACCTCACCTTCAAAAAGCAGGACGACTTTGACGTCATGAATGAATTGTGGCGCTATGACGGCAACCCGCCCGAATACCGCGGCACGCCCGAGGCGAAAAAGAAATATTCCGACTACGACGGCCCCAGCGAGATCATCGCCACTCCGGTTGTTTACAAAGACCGCATCTATACCCAGATCGGCCAGGATCCCGAGCACGGTGAAGGCGTCGGGATGATGAGTTGCCTGGATGCCAAGGGCAAACCCCTGTGGACCTACAAAGGCATCAACCGCTCGATCTCCACGCCGTCCATCAAGGACGACCTCGTGTATGTGGCCGACTATTCCGGGCTCGTGCACTGTCTCGACGCCATGACCGGCGCGAAGATCTGGGTGTACGACACCAAGGGCCACATCTGGGGCAGCACCATGATTGTGGGCGACAAGCTCTATATCGGCAACGAGGAGGGGGAACTCCACATCCTCCAGACGGGCAAGGAAATGAAGGAAATCGCCACCATTGACTTTCCTGGGCCCCTTTACGCCACTCCGGTGTTTGCCAATGACACGCTTTACATCATGACCATGAGCCACCTCTACGCCTTCGGGGCCAAATGAGGTCGAGCAAAGTCCGGTAGAAACTTGACTCCTCCAAGGGTGCCGCCGTGCTCTATGGAGGAGTTTTTGCGGGTGGATTTTTCCAGGCCCGCCGTGCGCCTTGGATATCTCATTTTTGGGGTTTTATTGCAGGAAAGTCGCCCTGTGCAATTTGTGCTTTCTGCTTGGCGTATCTCCTCGATTCATTCAGCTTGCGGCCACTGTCATGGCGCTCTCCACGCCATAACTCCGGCCCGGTCCAACATGTTTTCCACAGCCTTCTGAAACCAAGGCCCTCCCAATCCGGGTGGTCCGGTTATTTTTCCCCCTGATTTCGATTACCCATGAAATACCACGCGCTCCTCCTGACCCTGTGCACCGTCTTCAGTAATTCCGGCTTTGCCGCAGACTGGCTCCACTTGCCCGCCAAAGACGGCACGGCCAACGGAAAAAAAATTGTCCTAGTAGCTGGCGATGAGGAGTATCGGAGCGAGGAAACCTGCCCGATGCTGGCGAAAATCCTGAGCCAAAAGCATGGGTTTGACTGCACGGTGCTGTTCTCCATCAATCCGGACGGCGGTTACATTGATCCCAACTATCAAAAAAACACTCCCGGCACCGCCGCGCTGGATTCAGCGGATCTCCTCATCATCGGCACCCGGTTCCGGCAACTTCCTGATGATCAGTTGGCCCATTTCGCGGCCTTTCTGAACGCGGGAAAACCTGTCATGGGCTTCCGTACCGCCACCCACGCCTTTGCTGGAAAGGCGCAGACCGGTGACTTCAAGTGGGCGGACTTTGGTCTGAATATTCTGGGGGAAAAGTGGGTGAATCACCATGGCAAGCACATGGTGGAAGGCACCCGCGGAATGGTGGAGGAGGCCAATGCCAAACATGAAGTACTGCGCGGAGTGGGCGAAGTCTTCGGGGACACCGATGTCTATGGCATTGCCAATCTCGACCAGAAAGCCTCCACCATCCTGCTCCGCGGAGCGGTCACGGAATCGCTGGACCCATCCTCCAAGGCTATTCCCGGCCCGAAGAACAATCCCATGATGCCCCTGGCCTGGCTGCGCGGATACACCTCGCCGGACGGCACCAAAAAGGGCCAGGCCTTTTGCACCACGCTGGGTTCCTCCACGGATTTTGCGGACGAGGACCTCCGCCGGCTGGTGATCAATGCAGCGCTGCACCTCACCGGCCGCCCGGTTCCTGACAAAGCCGACGCCGGGTTTGCCGATCCGTTCACGCCAACCAAATACGTCGGCATCAATCAAAAGGACTTTTACCGGAACCGGAACCTCAAGCCTGACGACTACGCTTCTGGCAAAAGCCCCGCCACCGGCCTGCCGGCCCCTGAGGGCAAGCCCGCTCCTCCCGCGGCCGCTCCCAAGCAGGATTCATCGATGAACGCCGCACCCGAGAATGCCCCGCACGCGCAAATGCCCGTGCCGGCCACCGCTGCGGCCAAGCGCCCCCAGGCCGTCGCTCCGCCTGGAGTGGGTGAACGCATTGTTTTCCTCGGCAATGGCCTGGCCGAGCGGGATCTCTATTATAACCGCCTGGAAACCGAGTTGCAGCTGCGCTATCCGGACAGCCAGCTTTTCGTGCGCAATATGGGCCGCCCGGGCGACACCCCCGGCTTCCGGCCGCATCCCTCGCGCACCTCGCAGTGGGCTTTCCCCGGCGCGGAGAAATTCCGCCCGGAAAACGCCATCCATAATGGCAAAGGCTTCTTCCCCATGCCGGATGAATGGCTCGCTTACCTCAAGGCCGACACCATCGTGGCCTTCTTCGGTTATAATGAATCCTTCGACGGGGCCGACCGGGTCACCAACTACCAGGACGAGCTGGAAGCCTTCGTGCAACATACCCTGAGCAAGGCCTACAACGGTCAGGCTGCGCCGCGGCTGGTGCTCGTTTCGCCTATCGCCTACCAGGACCTCAGTGCCAAAAACGACCTGCCCAACGGTCAAAAGGAAAACGCCGCCCTCGCGCTGTATTCCGCCGCCATGGAAACCGTGGCCAAAAAGCACGGTCTTACCTTCATCGACCTCTTTACTCCGACCAAGGCTCTTTATGCGAAAGCAGAGCAGCCGCTGACCACCGCCGGATTCATCCCCAATGACCTGGGATATCAACAACTCGCCGGACTCCTCGCCAACGGACTCTATGGTCCCCGGCCCCATCAATCCAAAGCCGATCCTGCCAAGGTCCACGCGGCGGTGAAGGACAAGGACTGGTTCTGGAACAACGACTATAACATTCTCAACGGGGTCCACACCCACGGTCAGCGCTACAATCCCTTTGGCCCGCAGAACTATCCGGACGAAGTCAAAAAGATGCGCGAAATGGCCGCCCTGCGTGATGAGTTGATCCACACCGTGGCCACCGGAAAAAGCTCCAGCCTGAAGATCGACGATTCGAAAACCCACCAGCTGCCGCCTGTTCCCACCAATTACCAGCCCAGCAACAAAAACGGCCCCATGGAGTATCTCTATGGCAAGGACGCCGAGAAAAGCCTGACGGTTCCCGACGGCTATAAAGTCGAGCTGTTTGCCTCCGAAAAGGAGTTCCCCAACCTCGCCAATCCCATGCAGCTATCCTTTGATGACAAAGGGCGCCTGTGGGTGGCGGTGATGCCCACCTATCCTCATTACCGCCCCGGCGATCCCATGCCGGACGACAAGCTCCTCATCTACGAGGACACCAATGGCGATGGCAAGGCCGACAAGGAAACCGTCTTCGCCGACCATCTGCACCTCCCCATCGGGTTCGAATTTGCCCCGGAAGGCGTCTATGTTTCCCAGGAACCCAATCTCATGCTGTTGCGCGATACCAACGGTGATGACAAGGCGGACGTGCGGGAAATCGTCCTCGGTGGTTTTGACTCGCATGATACCCACCATGCCATCAGTGCCTACACGGCCGATCCTTCCGGAGCCTTCATGTTGTGTGAGGGGGTTTTCCTCCACACCAATGTGGAGACCGCCTACGGTCCGGTCCGCGGAGTGGACGGAGGATTCTATCGTTACAGCCCACAGCGGCACCACCTGGAGCGCACCGCCCAACTGAGCATCCCGAATCCCTGGGGTTTTGTGTTTGATGAGTGGGGCCAGGATTTCTTCCTGCACACTTCCGGCCCTACCATGAACTGGATGCTGCCTTCCTCCGTGAAAGCGCCCTATGGGGCAAAGACGCCCCTCACCCGCGACCTGATCCCCCAGGGACAAGCGGTGCGCCCCACTTCCGGCCTCGAAGTCGTTTCCTCCCGCCACTTCCCTGACGAAGTTCAGGGCGACCTGATTCTCTGCAATGCCATCGGCTTCCTCGGCATCAAACAGCACCAGATCAGCGACGAAGGCACGGGTTATAAAACCGCCTTCCGTCAAGATCTTCTGAAGTCCTCCGACGGAAACTTCCGCCCGGGTGACCTTGAATTCGCCCCGGATGGTTCCCTCTTTGTCATTGATTGGCACAACGTCCTGATCGGCCACATGCAGCACAATGCCCGTGATCCGCTGCGCGACCACATGCATGGCCGGATTTATCGCATCACCTACCCGGCCCGTCCACTGGTGCAGCCTGCCAAGGTCGCCGGAGCCGGCATTCCCGAGTTGCTGGAAAATCTGAAACTGCCGGAATACCGCAGCCGTTACCGCAGCCGCCGGGCTCTACGGAACTTCCCGGCGGATCAGGTCCTCCCGGCCATCAAAGCGTGGACGGCGAAGCTGGACAAAACCGACGCCCGCTATCAACACCACCTGCTCGAAGCCCTCTGGGCCACCTGGGGTCTCAATCAGGTGGAGGATGTTCTCCTCCGCCAGTTGCTGGAGTCCCCTGACTTCCATGCCCGGGCTGCAGCGGTGCGCGTCGTACGCTACAACTACCATCGTATCCCGGATCATGCCGCCTTGTTGGAAAAGGCGGCGGCCGATCCGGAAGGCCGGGTGCGGTTGGAGGCCCTCGTCGCCGCCTCCTGGCTGCCCGATGTCGCGGTGGCCAAAAAAATCGTGGCCACGGCCTCTGCCCAGCCTTTGGATGAGTGGAGCGAAAAAGCGGCCAAAACCGCCAGCGACCGCTTGGCGGGATTGGTCGAAAAAGTGGTCTCCGAACACGCCAGCCTGCCGGCCCCGGGCCACTTGACCGTCGAAGCGAAAAAGCAATACCTCGCCGGTCAGGAAATCTACTTCCGGGAAGGCCATTGCGTCACCTGCCATCAGCCGAATGGCGCCGGTCTGGACCCTGCTTTCCCTTCGCTCGTGAAGAGCCCCTGGGTCAGTGAAGCCCCCGACCGCCTCATTAAAATCGCGCTTTATGGCCTGATGGGGCCTCTGGAGGTGAACGGCAAAAAATACGATGGCCAAGTGCCCATGACGCCCTTCGGCGGGATGTTGAAGGATGAAGAAATCGCGGCGGTCCTCACCTTCGTGAGCAACAGCTTCGGCAATCAGTCTGATCCCATTCAGCCCGCCCAGGTGAAAAAGGTCCGTGACGCCAATCCCAACCGCCAGTTGCTTTACAACACCGAGGAATTGCTCAAGGAACACCCCCTGACCAAGTAGTTTCGATTTCCCCAGCCTTCTCCGGACACCTCCTGCATGACATGGATCGAATGGTACACTCCCTTGAGAAGCCCTCGTGGACCCCTTCGCCGGCGGTCATTGGGCAGATTTGGGGGATGCTTTACCCGGTCCTTTTCCTGAGCCTGGCTTTCGTCATGGTCCAGGCGATCCGTGGGAAGCTGCCTTGGAAAGTGCTGATCCCCTTCGGAATCAATCTGGTCGCCAATCTGATCTTCACTCCCATCCAGTTCGGCCTGAGGAACCTCCCGCTGGCGTCCCTGGATATCCTGATCATCTGGGTGACCATCCTTTGGATGATGGCAGCGGTTTGGAAATTCAGCCGGTGGGTAGCGGTCGCCCAGGTGCCCTATCTCATTTGGGTGTCCATTGCCACAGTGCTGCAGCTGACGATCACCTGGAAGAACTGGTGATTTGTGAAGCCCCGGGCCGGGCGAAAAACGGCCGGGGCTGCTTACGGGGAGCGCTCCGGCCGGAGATATTTCTGCCGCAGAAAACTCCTATTGTCATCCGGATCAGGGCCGATATTCTCCACGTTCCGCCAAATCGGCCCCCTCTCTTTCCAAACCTCGTTTTCCCATGAACATTACCGTCGAAAAACTCCCGAATTGCATGGCCAGCCTCAGCGTGCAGGTGCCTGCTGAAAAGCACACGGCCGCCCGTAACGCGATCCTCGCCAACTACACAAAAAACGCCGCCATCCCCGGCTTCCGTAAAGGCAAGGTGCCGCGCAGTGTGATCGAAAAACGCTTCAAGGACGAAATCGAAAAGGAAGTGACGGATCAGGTCGTCAACGAAAGCCTGCGGGAAGCCATCAAGCAGGAAAACCTCAATGTGCTGAATGTGGCCGACTTCCAGGCCGGTGATTCCACCGACGGCAACGTCAATTTCACGGTCCGTCTGGTACTCGCCCCGGAGTTTGAACTCCCCGATTACAAAGGCCTCAACATCACGGTGCCGAAGCTCGAAGTGACCGAAGAACAAATCGACCAGGTCCTCCAGCGCCAGCGTGAACAAATGGCCACTCTGAAGCCTGCTCCCGAAGGGAAAACCGCTGCCAAGGGTGACTTTGTCAGCATTGATTACACCGCCACCCTCGACGGTGAGCCCCTCACCGGAATCCTTCCGGAAGCGGAGCACTTCATCGCCAGCAACACCGGCTTTCTTCTGAAACTCGCCGATGACAATTTTGTTCCCGGTTTCTGTGCGCAGATCGAAGGCATCGCCACCGGCGAATCCCGTGAAGTGAAAGTCACCATGCCGGAAGAAGGCATCAATGACCTCATCGCCGGCAAGGAAGTGGTCTTCACCGTGGTGGCCGGTCCGATCCAGGAGGCGGAACTGCCGGAGTTGAATGACGAATTCGCCGACCGCCTCGCCGAAGGCAAGACGCTCGCCGAACTCCGCACCCTGATCCGTGAGAACTCCGAGGTGCAGGCCAAGCAGAAAGACCTCGAAAACAAACGCATCGCCGCCATGGAAGCGCTGCGCGACAAGATCGAATTCGACCTCCCGGAAAACGTGGTCAACAACGCCGCCCAGCGCCGCGTCAATGAACTGGTGAAGATGAACCTTGAGCGGGGCCTCACCCAGGACATGCTGGTGGAAAACGAAGCCTCCATCCTCGAAGCCGCCGGCAACCAGGCGAAGGTGGACGTGAAGGATGAGTTCCTCCTCATGGAAATCGTGAAAAAGGAAAACCTCCAGGTCACCCAGCAGGACATGATCGGCCGCATTGGCAGCATCGCCTATCAGGCCCGCACCACTCCCCAGAAGGTCATCAAATCCCTCCAGAAAAACAACGGTCTCGAAAACGTGCAGCACTCCGTCATCCTGGCCAAAGCCCTCGACGTCCTCGTCCAGCACGCCAACGTAGAATATAAAGCAGCCGAAGCCTTGGCCGACGCTCAGGCTTAAAGATCCGGACCGCCCCGGTGGCGGCCGTTTCCCTGCCTCCTTCAACTTACCACTTCGCTCCCTCCCATGCTTAATCCTCTCCGTGAACTCCAAGACGACCGGTCCCGTTTGATGATGCTTCCTGCCCACCTGCGCGACCGCGCGATGGATGTGGTGAAGAGTGTCACCGTTTACGAAAAGGAGCCGGGGATTGGGATGATGGGTTTCGACCTCCTGTCCCGCCTGATGAAAGACCGCATCGTCTTCATCGGCGAGCAGGTCAGCGACGGCTTGGCCAATTATGTCATTGCCCAGCTGCTCTACCTGCAGATGCAGGACCCGGGCAAGGACATCAACATCTACATCAACAGCCCGGGTGGCAGCGTGACGGCCGGACTCGCGATGTATGACACCATGCAGTTCATCACGTGCGACGTGAACACCTACTGCATGGGCATCGCCGCCAGCATGGGTTCCGTGCTCCTCACCGCCGGCACCAAAGGGAAGCGATTCTGTCTCCCCAACAGCCATGTCATGATCCACCAGGTCAGCGGCGGCGCCCAGGGGACGGCTTCCGACGTGGAGCGCACCGTGGAGTTCATGTACAGCCTGAAGAAGCGTCTGAATGGCATTCTGGCCCACCACACCGGCAAAACCATCGAGGAAATCGAGCGCGATTCCGACCGCGACAACTACATGACCGCCCAAGCCGCGTGCGCTTACGGATTAGTGGATAAAGTCCTTGAAAGCCGCAGTGAATTACCGGTTATTTCAGGTCTCTGAATTAACCTCCGATGGCCCGCTCCTCCAACATCACGATGTGTTCCTTCTGTGGCAAAAGCCACTCGGAGGTCAAAAAACTGATCGCTGGACCGGGCGTTTACATCTGCGATTCCTGCATCGTTGTCTGCAAGGACATCCTCGACAAGGAACTCGAGGAGGAAGGCCAGCCCCCGCTGCCCAAGCTCACGGTTCCCCGTCCTGGCGATATCTACCGGCATTTGGATGATTATGTCATTGGCCAGGAGCATGCCAAAAAGGTGCTTTCGGTCGCCGTGGCCAACCACTACCGCCGGATTCAACAGAAGATGAAGGATGACGAGGAGGCGGCGAATTTCACGCCCAAGTCCAAATCAGACGACAAATATCCCGACGTGGTGATCGAGAAGAGCAACGTGCTCCTGATCGGTCCCACGGGTTCCGGAAAGACGCTGCTGGCCAAGACCATGGCCAAGCTGCTCAACGTCCCCTTCAGCATCGCCGACGCCACAACCCTCACCGAGGCCGGTTATGTGGGCGAGGACGTGGAAAATATCGTCCTCCGGCTCCTGCAGAACGCTGATTTCGATGTGCGCCGCGCCGAAATGGGGATCATCTACATTGATGAAATCGACAAGCTCGGGCGGAAGACGGAAAATGTCAGCATCACCCGGGATGTCAGCGGCGAAGGAGTGCAGCAGGCGCTTCTGAAAATCCTCGAAGGCACGGTGTGCAATGTCCCCCCTCAAGGTGGCCGCAAACACCCGCAGCAGGAGTATATCCAAGTCGATACCTCCAACATCCTTTTCATCTGTGGGGGCGCTTTTGTTGGTCTTGAACAAATGATCACCCGCCGCCGGGGCAAAAACGTCATGGGCTTCGGCGCCGTCGCCGACAACAAAGTCCGCGTGGAAACCCCTGTCAGCGAAGCCCTCAAACATGTCCTCCCCGAGGATCTGCTCGGTTTCGGTCTGATCCCGGAATTCATCGGCCGTCTCCCCGTCATCAGCAGCCTCAAGCCGCTCACCGAGGAAGACCTCCTGCGCATCCTCACCGAACCCAAAAACAGCATCGTCCGCCAATACAGCAAGATGCTGGAACTGGAAGGCGTGGAACTCACCGTCTCCCGCGATGGTCTGCAAGCCCTCGCGGCGGCCGCCGTCAAACGCGGCACCGGGGCCCGCGCCCTCCGCTCCATTTTCGAGGGACTCATGCTCGACGTCATGTTCGACGTTCCCGGCCGCACCGACATTGCTTCAGTCACGATCAACCGGGCCGTGGTCGAAGGGGAGAAACCCGCGCTTCTCAAAAAACGGAAACGCCCCGGCCGTCACGCGGCGTAAAGCCAGAGGGTTGCAAGGCAGTTTCAAGACGCCATGCGTCAAGCGAACAGCTTGGTGACCGCTGCGGCCTTGACCAGTTCCCGGGGTTGGTTGAGGTGGTTGTAAACGATGGTTTCGGGGGCGATCCCGACCGCATGGTAAATGGTGGCCAGCAACTCGCCGGGATGGACGGGATCTTCGGCCGGGGCTGAACCGGTGGCATCGGAGGCGCCGTGGACGTAGCCGCGTTTGATGCCGGCTCCTGCCACCACGGCGGTATAACAATACGGCCAGTGATCGCGGCCATCGGGTGAGTTTCCGTTGCCGGAGGTGCTGACGCCTTTGACCGGACTGCGGCCGAATTCCCCCACCGCCACCACGAGGGTGCTGTCCAAAAGTCCACGCTCATCGAGATCCTCCAGCAGACTGGAGAGTCCATTGTCGAGCATCGGCGCGGCTTGGTCCTTCATGCGTTTGAAGAGTCCGCTGTGCACATCCCACGAATGGTTGTCGGAATTGGCCACTTTGGGCCAGATCACTTCCACCACCTTGGTCCCGGCCTCCACGAGGCGGCGGGCGAGCAGACAGCTCTGTCCGAAAGTATTGCGGCCATACTTGTCACGAAGGGCGGCGGGTTCCTGCTCAATGGCAAACGCCTCGCGGGCGCGGCCACTCACGATCAGATTCAGGGCGCGGTCGTAGTATTCGTCCAGTTGATAGGAGGCCACCGCCTTTTCCAGTTCCGGCATCTGTTTTTCCAGACTTTCACGGAGGCGGGCGCGGCGTTGCAGTCGCACGGTGAAGACATCCGGGCGCAGCTGAAGGTCATCGATCCGGATGCGGCTCATCTTGTCCATGTCCAAGTCATCGCCGTCCGGATAGAGCGTGTAGGGATCGAAGGCCTTGCCGAGGAAGCCGGCCGTGCCGGATTTGCCCACTACGTTGCTCTCCTGGAGTGGACGGGGCAGCATGACGAAGGGCAGCATCGGCACATCCGAGGGTTTCAGCCGGATGATGTTCGAGCCGAAGTTGGGGAAGTCCTTGGGGCTCGGTGGCTCCAACTGACCGGACGGGCTCACTTTGTCTGTGGTGTAGCCGGTCATCATTTGATAGATGGCGGCAGTGTGGTTGAAGAGTCCGTTCGGCGTGTAGCTCATCGAGCGGATCAGGGTGAATTTGTCATTCACCGTGGCGAGGCGGGGCAGCAACTCTGTGAAGTTGACTCCGGGGATTTTGGTGGGAATCGCCTTGAAGTCACTCTTCACATTGGTGGGCACATTTTCCTTGGGGTCCCAAAGATCCAGATGGCTCGGGCCGCCTTGGAGGTAGACCAGGATCACGCTTTTGGCTTTCCCCCAGCCGGGTCCCCCGCCCGTGCCGGTCGCTTCCGCTGCGGCCTGAGCGCGGAAAAGTTGATTCAAGGTCAACCCCAGCATGCCGCTGCCGCCCACGCGGAGAAAATCACGCCGGGTGGCCCCGAGGTGGGAATCGCAGAGATCTTTGGCGGGAGCACCGGGCAGACGGAACATGGCGGGAAGAGGTGATGGATGGAACGCCCCGTGACCATAAACGGCACCGGACCCACTTGGCAATACGCCCGCTTCGTGTCCCTTTTTCCGCCCGATCGAGTAAATCCCAAACCGCCACGGAATCCACGAAACCACTTGCAGCGCAAGTTTTCACGTGTAGAGAAACCACTCGCGCAAAGCCAAACCCGGCGGCGAAGCGAATGGACAGGTAGCTCAGTTGGTAGAGCAGGCGGCTTTTAACCATCTGGTCCTGGGTTCGAGTCCCAGCCTGTCCACCACCACTTCAATAAGGTGTCTCGGGTTAAAAAGCCAAATCAGGCGTCCAGCATGATGCCCGCCTGCTGAGCATTTCATGGCAGTTGGGGACAATGCCCGAGCCGCTTTCCTGGCCAGCTCATGGCACTGGATGCAGATTATCAAACAGCGTCCGGGCGGCCGTCAGGGGATCTTCCAGGGGCGCACTGGTTTCCGCCGCAAGCGGCGGGCCGCCTTGGTCGGGGAAGACGAGGGCTTTGAGGTGCAGGGAGGAACCGGTGATCCAGGTGTGGACGCCGACGGGGGTTTGACAGCCGGCTTGGAGGAGCTCGAGGAAACGGCGCTCAGCGGTAATGCGGGCGAAGGTTTCGGGGTGGTTCAGGGCGGCGAGGGCGGTGGCGAGTTCCGGGGTTTCTTCAAAGGTTTCGAGGGCAACAGCCCCTTGGCTGGCGGCGGGCAGGAAGCGTTCCGGGTCGAGAATGCTGAGGTGCAGCGGGGCGGCGTATTCCGTCAGGATTTCGTGATACAGGCCAAGGCGGAGCAGGCCGGCGCGGGCGAGGATGATGGCATCGATCTGCGGATCTTCAGCGGCTTTGCGGAGTCGCGTGGGAACGTTGCCGCGGATTTCGATGGTTTTCAGATCAGGCCGGAGGTGTTGCAGGAGCCGTACGCGGCGCACGCTGCTGGTGGCGACGGTGCTGCCTGCTGGCAGGGCATCCAAGCCACCGGGAGTTTTGGAAATGAGCACGTCCTCAATGGGCGCCCGGGGCAGGACCGCGCTGATTTTGAAGCCGGGATCGAGCAGGGTGGGGACGTCCTTGAGGCTATGGACGGCGGCATGGATGGTGCCGGCGCGGAGCGCGGTTTCGAGTTCCTTGGTGAAGATGCCTTTGTCGACCACCGGGCTGTCGCCTTTGGAGAAGTCCGCCAGGCGCAGATCGGGCCGGAGGTCGCCGGAGGTTTTGATGATTTCGCGGTGGATGGTGAGTTCCGGCCAGGCGGCTTGCAGGGCGGCGGTGGTGAGCACGGTCTGGGCGAGCGCGAGTTCGCTGCCGCGGGTTCCTAAAGTAAGGGAGAGCATCAGGGAAGGGATGGAAGAGGGGACTGGAGTGAAAGGAAACGTTCCGGGAAGTGCTAGGCGGAATCGGCCAGAGTGGCGCGTTGGGGCGGGTAGGGATGATGCGGCCGGAAGAGGGGGGACGATCCGATGTTCTCCTCAATGATGGCGAGGCAGCGGGAGATTTCGTTTTCGCGGCGTTGGCGGGTTTCGCTGGCGAGGGCTTCGAGGGCGTCTATGTCGTAAAGATAAACGCCTTCGATATCGTGAACGAGGGGATCGACATCGCGGGGAACCGCGATGTCGATGATGAAAAGCGGGCGGCCACGGCGGCGGCGCAGGGCAGGCAGGACCTGCTCCGGGTGGATCACGGTATGCGGGGCGGCGGTGGAGCTGATAATGACGTCCACGTGGGCGGTCTGGGCGGGCCACTCCTCAAAAGTGATAGCGGTGCCGTTCATTTCGGCGGCGAGTTCGACGGCCCGGTCATGGCTGCGGTTGGAGACGATAATGCCTTTGGCGCCGCGGCTTTGCAGGCTTTGGGCGCAGCGGCGGCTCATGTCGCCGGCCCCGAGGAGCATGACCTGGCTGTCCCGCAGGTCACCGAAGATTTTCTCGGCGAGCTCAACGGCGACGGACCCCACGGAAGTGGAACCCCGCTGGATACTGGTGTTGTTGCGGACGGCTTTGCCCACGCGGAAGGATTCCTGGAAGAGCTTGTTCAACTCCCGGGAAGTGGTGCCGGCGGCATGGGCGGCGGCGTAGGCGTCCTTGATCTGGCCGAAGATTTCGGTCTCGCCGAGCACCATGGAATCGAGCCCGCTGGCCACGGCAAAGAGGTGGCGGGCGGCGTCCTCGCGCTGGTGTTGGAAGAATTCGATTTCACTGCCGAGATGGAAGCGGTCGCGCAGCCAGGCATCGACATGGGCCGCGGCCGTGGACGGGGACGGGCTGGAGGCGTAAATCTCCATGCGGTTGCAGGTGGAGACGATGACGGCCCCGTCGATGTCCTCCAATTGGGTCAGGGCCTTGACGGCGTCAGGCAGGTCCTTGCCGGGCACGGCGACGCGTTCGCGCACTTCCACGGGAGTGCGGGCGTAGCTGAGGCCGAGGCAGAGGAGCATGATAGGAAAACGGAAGGGAGGGGGAATCAGTGCCGTCCGATGAACCAGAGGCTGACCACAGGGATGAGGAAACCGAAGGCGGCCGTGGCGGCCGCGCGGCGGGCGGACATGCCACGCCAGCTTTCGTAGAGGATCAGGCTGGCGTAGAGTGACCAGACAATCCAAACGATGGTGAGCTTGCTGGCCGGCGGCAGTTTTTCCATGCGGTAGGCGCTGACGATGGCAATGGTGAGCAAACCCGTGCCGGTGATCAACAGGCCCCGGATGGCGCGGGTGAGGTAATGAATCGGGGGGAGTTGGCGCAGGACTGGAGAGATGCGGTGCTGCTTCAACTGCCGGTCCTGCAGGAGGAACATGATCCCGGCGGCACAGGCGAGGGCGAAGGCCCCGTAGGACACCAGCGCGAGGGCGGCGTGGAGTTCACCCCAGAAGGAATGAGTGGATTTCGGAACCGGGGCGGCATAGGATTCGGGACGGAGCAGGGCCGCGATCTGGAAAAGGAGGGCGAGGGGTGAGGTGAAGACTCCCAGCAGGGAAAGGCGGTAGGCGGGGCCGATGATGAAGTAGAGGACGACGATGGACCAGCTGATGAAGGTGAGCAGTTCGAAGGGATTGGTCATCGGGCAGCCGCCGATTTCCCGGCCGCGCCAGTGCAGGAAGGTCGTCTGGAACAAGCCGCCAATGGCCATGATGAGGAGCGTCCACCGGCCCGGGCGGTAGGTGCCATGCCGCAGGGACCGCACGGCATATCCAAAACCGCCCAGGTAGCACAGGGCGGCGAGGATGAGGACGAAAAGTTCCCGGGTCATCAGGAAGGGGCAACGGTTGGGGCAGGGGGCAGAGATGGGGAAACGCCGCGGCGCGGGGCCGGCGGGAGGAAGCCCGGAGGGGATGTAACGCGGCCGGAAGGCGGCTTCAATCATCCACTTGGGCGCGCCCCGGGCGTGGCGCCAGCGGATCGGCTCCTGGATTGAACAACGGAACGGGCGGGGCCGACGGTACTTCCGGTTCGTCCTTGACGATGGGAGCGCGGGGGGGCTTGTCAGGATCACCGGCGGCGATTCCAATGCCAAAGTCCGACTCATAGGGATCTTTGCCGATCACGGTCGGGGCCTTTAGACGCACGGGGACAGACTCTTCCATTTCGACGTTCACTCCGACCCCGGCAGGTCCGATGATGGGAGGTGCGTCAATCAGGGCGGCAGGCAGTTCGATGCCCGTGGTTTTGCTATGGACATCGCAGGTCAGGGTCATGCGGAAGCCCGGGCGGATGAATTCCAGATAGGAACTCTTGAAAAGTTTATTGCGGCTTGGGTCGGAGGGATCCGGACGGAGTTCGAGGCAGGCCTCAGTGGCGAGCTTGCCGGAGACCGTGCAGAGCTCCACCTGCTGGATTTCAGCCGGCACAGGGAACGCGGTCCCGGGGAAATGCTGCTGGCTGGCGTTCATGATATCGCTCCAGATGGGCAGGGCAACCCGGTTGCTGAAGGCGTTGGGATAGATCGTATCCTTGCGGTCCAGTCCGGTCCAGACGACGCAGGTGACGGCGTTGCTGTAGCCGGCGAACCAGAGGTCGGTGTAATTGCTGTGGGTGCCCGTCTTCCCGGCCACCGGAAAGTCCTTCAGACCATAATCCTTGGTGGCAGGCTGTCCGGTGCCCACGGCGAGGGCGTCGTCGAGGCAGGAGTGGACCATCCAGGCCGTGACCGGGTCGGTGACACGGACCTGCTGATAACTGTCGGTCGGCCGCGTATAAACCACCTCGCCTTTGGCATTTTCGATTTTGGTGACGAGGGACGTGGCGGCCGGCCGGACTCCCGCATTGCCGAAGGTGGTGTAGGCCAGGCAAAGGTCGTGGATGGACAGTTCCCCGCGGCCGAGCAGCATGGAAGGCTCGGTGGACAGCCCTTCGAGGCCGGCGCGTTTGGCAAAGTCGCGCACCTTTTCAGGGCCCACTTCCAGTCCAAGGCGGGCGGCGCAGTTGTTTTTCCCTTCCGCGATGGCTTGGCGGATGGAGATTTCTCCCTCGTGGGCAGCCTGGAGGCTTTCCGTACCCCACTCGCCGAGGGTGCCGGTGGTGGCTCCGATCATGACTCGGGTATTGTCCATGGGGGCATCCGTCAGCCGGCTGCCGGGGAAATACTGTCCTTCAAAGGCCGCCGCGTAGACAAAAGGGGTGAAGACGGTGCCGGCGGGGCGCTTGGAAAGCGTGACGCGGTTGAACTGCGATTCCTTGAATTGCCGACCTCCCACCATGCTCAGGATGGCTCCTGTTTTGTTGTCGACGACCAGGGCCGCGCCCTGAAGATACGCGGGCTGGAGTGCCTTGCCGGACTGATTGGCCGCGGCGCGGGCGGAGAATTGCGTGGGGGTTTCTCGGCTGGGGGCCTTGGGGTATTCCGGCAGGGCCTCGACGGCGGCGAGGCGGGCCAGCAGACTGCTTTCAGCCGCCCGTTGAATCACGGTGTCCACCGTGGTGAAAACTTTGAATCCCTTGCCACTAATGCCTTCATAACCCTGTTGTTCGAGGATGCCGTCCACCTCGTTGATGACCTCTTGTTGCAGGTAGCCGGAGTTCCGGACCAATTCAGGAATATTGACTTCCAGCGGTTTGGCTTTCAGTTCCGCCGCCCGTTCCGGGGTGATTTTTTTGGTGATGGCGAGCCGGTCATAGACCTCATTCCGTTCGCGCAGGGTGTATTCCAGCTTGCCGGTGATGGGGGAATACAGTTTGGGATTCTTGATGAGGCCAACGATGATCGCGGAATCCTCAATGGTGAGCTCCGACACGGATTTGCTGAAGTAGCCCTGGGCGGCGGCCCCCACGCCATAAAAATCACTGCCGAAAAAGATCCGGTTCAGATAGAGTTCAAGAATCTGGGGTTTGGTGTAGGAGAGTTCGATGCGCTCCGCGAGGAGAGCCTCCGTGATTTTACGGTCCAGGGAATGTTTAAAGAGCCCGTAGGTTTGCCGGGCGAGCTGCTGGGTGATGGTGCTGGCTCCCTGACGGCTTTCCCCCTGGATGGTATTCCAGACGGTGGCCCGGGTGACGCCCCACCAGTCGATGCCATGATGTTCGAGAAAACGGCTATCCTCCGTGGCGATGAGGGCCTCGATAAAATGCAGGGGGATTTCGGAGTAGGTGACGATGATGCGGTTTTCCGGGGAGAGGCGGCCGAGCTCCAGCCCGCTCCGGTCATAAACGATGCTGCTCTCCTCCAGCTTGTTCATTTGGGACAGATCGAACCCCGCCACTTTTTTGCGGAAGGGTTCCAGGTAAAGCTGCACGCCGATGTAGGCGCCGAGGGCGAGAATGATGGAGCCTAGCAGGAATACCTTGAACCATGGGCGGCGGAAGAACGGCTTCTTCCGCGCGCGGCGGCTGGGCAGTTCATCCACTTTGATTTTAATAAGATCGCCTATCATGCGGGCAGAGAAAAACGAGCCGGGTAAGCGCCTTGGAGTCGCGGCAGGGGAGCCCGGTCAGCCACTATGCTGGCACCGGTTTGTGGGAAGGGCAATCGCCTGTTGCGGGACGTATGGCCAGTAGGGATTCCCCATCAGTTTGCGGGAGATCACCTGATTTCCAGAATTTCCCGCGCTTGACGCTTCCGCTGCCGGGCGGTCCATTCGCCTCTCAAATGGGCCGCCTGGCCCCCGGAATCAACCCCCTCCACGCTCCGCTTGCCCATGTCCCACCGGTTCACGTATCTCGTTTACCGGGCGCTGGAAACCTGCTGCCGGCTCCTGCCCCTGACCGTGGTCTGGCAGCTGGGCCGGGTGCTGGGCCGGGCGGGCAGCCTGCTCTTTCCGGGCTATCGCCGGCTCGTGCGGCGGAATTTGGAGATCGCTTTCGGGCACGACCGTTCCGCGGCGGAACTGGACTGGCTGACGCGCGAACATTTTGCCACTCTGACGGCCAATCTGCTGAGCAGTCTCAAAATCTCCTACATGGACGAAGCGGCGGTGCTGGCGCGCCTGGAGACGCGGGGCATGGAAAAAGTAAACATACTGCTCAAGGAGGGCAAAGGCCTTATTTATGCGCTCTGTCACATGGGAAACTGGGAAGTGCTCTCGCAGACGAATATCCTCGGCCCCGGGGTGAAGTCCGCCAGCATGTATCAGGCCCTCGCCAACCCGTATTTGAATGCCCATGTGCTGCGCCGCCGCAGCCGGTCCGTCTGCACTCTTTTTGACCGTCAGGCTGGGTTCCAGGCTCCGGCGGGCTGGTTGCGTGAGGGCAATGGCCTCGGCATCCTCGCCGATCAGCATGCAGGGGATGGGGGGGTCTGGTGCCCGTTCTTTGGCCGCCTTGCGTCCACTACCACGCTGCCTGCCCTGCTGAGCCGGCGCACCGGAGCTCCGATGGTGACGCTCACCGTGGAAACCATCGGGCCCGCCCGCTGGCGCCTCGTGTGCGGCGAACCGATTCCGATGACAAAGGGCATGAACGTCGACCAGGCCACGGCGCGGATGAATCAGATGCTGGAGGAAGGCATCCGGCACTCCCCGGCTGATTGGTTCTGGGTGCATAACCGTTGGAAAACCCCCAATCCGGATTTCCTGCTCGCCCGCTACAAACGGGGCGTCACCCTGCTGCCGGGCATGGTGATGGAGAATCTGCAGCGCTTCGAAATTCTGATCCGTTCCTCCAACTGGCTCGGTGATGCCTGCATGGCGGTGCCGGCGGTCCGGGCAATCCGCCGCGGGCGGCCTGATGCCCGGGTCACCATCCTGACACCGGAAAAGCTCGCCGGATTCTGGCGGGCGGTGCCGGAAGTGGATGCCGTGCTGGCGATTCCCCGGGATGCGGGAATCCCCGGAGCGGCCAAGGTCATCAAACGCAGCGGCATCTCCTACGATGCAGCCGTCCTGCTGCCGAATTCGTTGCGCAGCGCCTTGGAAGCCTGGCTGGCGCGGGTGCCGCGGATTGTCGGTTATCAGGGGCATCACCGGAAGTGGCTGCTGGATCAGATCATTCCCAAAAAGAAGCGCATCACGCCGACGGAACATCATGTCAGGCACTATCTGAGGATCGCGTGGCGGCTGGGGGCGGATGTGGAGGATGCGACCCTGCAGGATCCTTTGCCGGGATCCGGCGTGGCAGCATCAGGCAAAGTCAGGATCGGGATCTGCGCCGGGGCGGAATATGGGTCAGCCAAACGCTGGCCTCTGGAGCGCTTTGCTGAAGCCATCCAACAGATCACGGCGGAGTTGGACGCGGAAATCGTGTTGTTCGGGGCGCCCGGCGAAAAAGCGATGGGGGAAACCCTGTCCGGAATGCTCGACGGAAAGTGTGAAAACCTCGTCGGAAAAACCAGCCTGGAGGAATTGATGCAGGAACTCCGCCGCTGCCGTCTGCTCCTGACGAATGACACCGGCACGATGCATCTGGCCGCCTTGCTGGGCACGCCGGTGGTGGCGATTTTTGGTTCCACGGAACCGGCCTGGACCGGTCCCTTGGGGCAGGGCCACACGGTGATCCGGCAACATGTCGAATGCTCGCCCTGCTTTCTGCGCGAGTGCCCTCTCGACTTCCGCTGCATGAAGGCCGTGACGCCGGAACAGGTCAGTGGAACGGTGCGGCGGATTCTGGCGGACCACGCCTGAGCGTCGGAACGGAGGGACCGCCTGCTATGGATCAGACTTCGTCCGGCGTGCCGAGGCGTTCGTTGTCCTTGGTGGCAAAGCAGAGGGCCACGGAAGCGGTGACGATGGTGCCGACCATGATACGCCAGAAAAATGTAATGGCAGGCAGGCGGAAGCCCCCAGTGACCTCGCTAAGTCCGGCGTTCACAAAGTCCCCCAGACCGAATAAATTGCTGAGGACGGCCACGGCAAGGAAGCCGCCTATCATGGCGATGACATTACCGGTATCGCTACCACGGTTTTTGGTGAAAAGGGCGACCATGAAAATGCCCAGCAGCGAGCCGTAGGTATAACCAAAACTTCCGAGGATAATACCGATGATGCTGAGGTTGGGATTGGTGGCTTTGACAAAAGCAGTGAGAAGACCGATGCCGATAAGAACTCCGGCAAAGGCCACGGTGGCCATTTTGATGATCCGCACGCGGCCTTGCTCATCGGCCGGTGTTTTGAACCAGCGGAAGTGGAAGTCCCGGCTGTAGCTGGTGGCAAGGGAATTCAAAGCGGTGCCCAGCGAACCCATGGTGGTGGCCAGCACACCAGCGATGACGAGGCCGCGCAGACCACCCGGCATAACATCGACTACGAAGTAGGGAAAGACCTTGGTGCTGTCAGGTTTGCCGGCGGCCGAAGGCAGATTGGGGTCGATTTGGATGTGAGTGTAGAAGACGTAAAGCAGGATCCCAATGCTGAGAACCACGGCGGTGACCGGGATATCGGCCAACCCTGAGAGAATAGTGGCTGCAGCGCTCTGCCGTTTGTTCTTGGCTGTCAGCATGCGCTGCACCATGTCCTGGTCTGTGCCGTGGGTGGCGAGGGTGACAAAGGTGGAACCAAGGAACGCTGCCCAGACCGTGTAATCTGTAGTTAGGATGTTGTGGGTTTTCTCCCAAAGGCTGAGGGAATCCCAAGTGGTGCCGGATTTTAGTTCGCCGTGCCAAGTCCACAGGGAGAGATCAAGGGGTCCGGTGAGATAGGTTTTGGCACCTCCCCAGCCTCCGGGGATGTGGCCCAGCAGATACCAGAGGGAAAATCCAAGGGCGCCGAAGAGGACGGCGATTTGCAGCACATCGGTCCAGATCACGGCTTTGATCCCGCCGATCGCGGTATAGGCAGCGGTAAGCAGACTGATCAGGACCAAGGCCGCGCCGGTGAACCAGAATTGATCCCAACCAGTGAGGGGATTGCCAGGATGCATCCGGTCCCATATCACAACGAGAAGGAGGGTGGGGACCCAAAGTCGGGAGCCACTTGCGAGTGAGCGGGTGAGGAGGAAAACGGCGCTGGCCAACCGGCGGGTGCGCGGGCCGAAGCGGTTTTCGAGGAACTCGTAGATGCTGACGACGTTATGGCGGTAGAAGGCTGGAATAAAAACGAAGCTGACAACGATTCGGGCCAATAGGTATCCGGCCATCATCTGGCCGTAAGTGAAGTTGCGGGTTTTGAAGCCTTCTCCCGGAGCCCCGAAGAAGGTGCCGGCACTGATTTCAGCCGCGAGGATGGAGGCGAGCACTGCCCACCACGGGATGGACCGTCCGCCTAGGGCGAAGTCGGAGGTGTCATTGTTTCGGCGACTGAAGTAGACCCCGATGCCGATAACTCCGGCGAAGTAGGCGGCGATGACGATCAGGTCGGCGGTCAGTTTCCAACTCATAGCGCAGCCGGGGCAGAAGATGAGGCGGTGGAGCTGGTCTGCGGTCCGGAGATTTCGGGTTTGCTGACGAACAGGAATACGGCTACGACCCCGCCGATAATAAGTCCGGTGGGCAGGCCCAGCAGGAAGAACCGGGTCAGTTGCGGGCCAGTGGGGCGGGGAAGGGACATGTCAGGAAAAGCCTGGGCAGGAGTTCCGCCCGGTGGAAAAGGTTATTTACGGGGGATCTTGAGGCTGCGACCGTCTCTCAGCATATCGGAGGAGAGTCCGTTGGCTTTTTTGATGGCACTGACGCTGGTGCCGTAGCGGTTGGCCAGACCGTAGAGGGTATCCCCTTTTTTCACGGTGTAGGAAACAGTGCTGGACTTCGGTTTGGGCTTGGCGGCCGGTTTGGGTTTCGGTTTAGGCTTGGAAGCGGTGGTCGATTTTGGCTTGGAATTGGCCGAACTCGAACTGGAGGTGGACTTGGGCTTCGAGTTGCTGGCGGTGGAGCCGGAGCCGCTTTCACCGGAGGCGTAAACCGGGGCATAGGGATTCGAGGTGGCTGCCGGCGGGGTCTCGTAATTAGGCGTGCTGGCGACGGTGGTTTCCGGCGGCTTCTCGTAGGTCTCGGTGTAGCTCTGCGGGGCTGCGGCGGGTTTGTTTTTGGAACCCTTCTTTTTGCCCGACACGACATCGGCAAGATAATTGCCCTGTTCATCAAAGGGATATTCGCTCTGGGACAGATTGGTGTTGGGAGTCGTGTAGTCCACCACGTCGGAATAGCCGGACTTGGGCTTGGCGCTCTTGCAGGCACCCAGGGAAAGACAGAGCAGGCTGGCGGCCAGGGAGATGAATCGGCGGGGAGGAATCGCGGTCATTGCAGCGGACGGTAGGGATGGATTGCCGGATGTCCAGAGGCGGCATGATGGAAATAATGCCGCGGCGGGACCGGGGAGGGGGGAGCGTCCCTTGGGAGCGCCTTTTTTGCAGCAAAAGACAAAAGCGTGGTGCTTGAACCGGGTCTGAACCAAGCCGGAGGGAAATGGCTCTCCTCAGAGGCGGGTTCCAAAGCTCATGCTTCGGCAAGCGGCGCTTCGGGCTGGCTGTCCGGGTCGTTGGGGAACGGCGGCTCCGCGTCCTCCGGAGTGGGCTCCCCATCAGCTTCCGGCTCTTCGGAAGGCGACCACTCGACATCCGGGACGTTGGTTTCGGCAGGGGAATCTGCGGCCCCGCTTTCGGGAACCGATTCCAAGGGGGCTGCTGCGGCGGCCGTGTCTGCTTCGGACGAAGCTTTTTTGCCTTTGCCTTTTTTCTTTGGTTTCGATGCCGCTGGTGGTTCCGCGGATCCTCCTTCGAGAGGAAGTTCGCTCTGGGGATCCGGAGCGGCGGGCGGGGTGACCGGTTCCGGTTCGGGCAGTTTTACGCTGCGCAGTTCGGATGAATTCGGGAGTTCATCCACGGTTTTGATGCCGAAGTGCTCGAGGAAAACGTCTGTGGTCTCGTAAAGCAGCGGGCGGCCAGGCAGGTCGGCACGCCCGGCAATGCGGACCACGTTGCGGTCGAGCAGGGCCTGGATCGGGCCATCCACACTGACGCCGCGCACCGCTTCGATGCTGCTTTTGGTGATCGGTTGGCGATAGGCGATGATCGCCAGGGTCTCCAGGGCACTGGGGGTGAGACGTGCGGGCTTTTTGTCGGGAAACAGCTCGCGGACCCACGGGGAAAACTCGGCCCGGCTCATGATGCGCCAGCCGGCGGGGCGTTCCACGAGGCAGAAGGCGCGGCCGGTTTCCTCATAAATCGCATTCAAATGCGCGATGGCGGCGGCCACCTGGGGTTCCACCACATCCGCGAAACGGGTGATGGCTTCGTCAGCGTTCTCGCCATTGGCCTCGCGGGCGGTCACGACGGCTCCGCGGACGCAGCGGGTGATTTCCTTCGTGCTGGCTCCTTCCGGAGAAGCGAAGATGATGGATTCGACGATGTTTTCCAGCTCCCGGGGCATACGTGGTGGATCAGGTGTGTTCGTTGCGGTAAAGCGTGATTTCGCCCAAAAGATGATTCTGGGTGACACGGAATTGGCGGAGTTTGATCAGTTCGAGCAAGGCGACAAACGTGACAATGACTTCATCCCTCGAACTGGCTTCCTGGAACAGGCTGAGGAAGACGATATGCTCGCCCGGCAGCACGGTGCGCAGCAGGGTATCGATTTTATCGGAGACCGTGAACTTGTCGTCCACGATCTCGTGCAGGCCGATTTCCTCCTTCTGGAAGCGCACCAGGACCTTTTGGAAAGCGCGGATGAGATCGAAAATGCCCATCTCCGGCAGGCCGGAAGGAGTGACGGTCTGGGCCGAAACCGGAACTTCCGGCACGGCGGGGAAGACGTTTTCCATCTGCAGCTGCCGGCGGGCGAGGAACCCGGCGGCATCCTTGAACTTCTTATACTCAATGAGTTGCCGGATCAGTTCCCAACGCGGATCTTCCTCGTCGTCCTCGGAATCCGGCGGCTGGACCGGGCGGGGCAGGAGCGTCCGGCTCTTCAAATACATCAGATTGGCCGCCATCACGATGAACTCGCCCGCGAGGTCGATGTTCAGCATTTTGAAGGTGTCGATGTAGGTGATGTACTGCTTGGTGATGCGCTCGATATTCACGTCCAGCACATCCAGCTCGTCCTTCCTGATCAGATAGAGCAGGAGGTCGAGCGGACCTTCGAAGATATCGAGTTTGACTTTGTAGGTGTCTTCCACAGGCAGATTTGAGGGGGCGCGAGGTAAAGCCAGCGATGGACGCGGCGCCAGGGGTAAATTTCCGGCGGCGTGGCCTTTGCCCTGCCTTGGGCGGGGGCTCATCGGATGATGAAAAAGAATGGCGGCGTGACAATCCTTTCATTCCAGTGAATGGGAATTCCTGCGATGTCGCCAGACCAACTTCCCTTCCTCGCGGCGGCTATCCTGGTCGTTGCCTTTCTTTACTCGAGTGTCGGCCATGCCGGGGCGTCGGGTTATATTGCCGTCATGTCCCTGTTCAGCCTTGCGCCGGCCGTGATCAAACCCACGGCATTGGTGCTCAACATTCTGGTGGCCGGCATCGGTGCGTGGCAGTTTTGGCGGGCCGGATATTTCTCCTGGCGGCTGTTCTGGCCTTTCGTGGTGCTGGCCATTCCCTTGGCGTTTGTGGGTGGATACATCAACCTCCCCACTCCGGTTTTCAAAGGGCTGGTGGGAGTGGTCCTGCTTTTTTCAGCGGTCCGGTTCTTCTGGCGTCCGGCTGATGATTCCGTGAAACAAGCCCCCTCTCTTCCGGTGTCGCTCCTGCTCGGCGCGGGCATGGGATTGCTTGCGGGTCTCACCGGCACCGGAGGCGGTATTTTTTTAACGCCCTTGCTGCTGATGATGCGCTGGGCGCAGGCCAAGCCGGCGGCCGCCGTCTCCGCCCTCTTCATTCTGGTCAATTCCGCTGCCGGGCTCCTCGGGAATCTCAGTAGCACCAAAAGCTTCCCGCCGTTCGCGATCCTGCTTGCCATCGCGGCAGTGGCCGGGGGCACCGCCGGTTCGTGGCTGGGCAGCCGCCGGTTTGAGCCTGCCCTCATCAAGCGCCTCCTTGCCCTGGTCCTGTTGATCGCCGGCCTGAAACTGATCCTGACCGCCTGACCTGGAAGCCAACTGTCCCTTGCTCCCTGGCCTGATCCCGCCAATTTACAGGAGATGAACCGCTTCGAGCGCTATCTTACCCTCTGGGTGGGCCTGTGTATTCTCGGCGGCATCGCCCTCGGCAAAGCCGCCCCCGGGTTTGCCGGAGCTCTGGATGGCTGGTCCATCAACGTGAACGGCGCGCCGGTGGTCTCCATCCCGATCGCCATCTGCCTCTTCTTCATGATGTATCCTATCATGGTGAAGATTGACTTTGCCAGTGTGCTCCGCGCCGGCCGGAGCACCCGGCCGGTGCTGCTTACTCTTTTCGTCAATTGGGCCGTCAAACCTTTCACCATGTATGCCATCGCCTTGTTCTTCCTGGGTACCCTGCTGCGCGGCGTGATTGGCGCGGACGCGATGGATCTGGTGAAAATGCCCTTTGGGCTCGACCTCCCGGTCGGTGCGGAGCAGGGCGCCGGCACGGTGGTTCTCCACGATGGCGTCAAAATGCTCCAGATCCCGCTCTGGCGCAGTTATCTCGCCGGCTGCATCCTGCTGGGCGTCGCTCCATGCACCGCCATGGTCCTTGTCTGGGGTTACCTTGCGAGGGGAAATGATGGACTCACCCTGGTCATGGTCGCCATCAACTCCCTGACCATGCTGGTGCTCTATGGGGTGCTGGGCGGGTTCCTCCTGGGGGTGGGCCGGCTCCCAGTACCGTGGCAGGCGCTGGTGCTGTCCATTGCCATCTATGTCGCCCTGCCCCTCGTCACCGGTTTTCTGTCCCGCCGCTGGATCATCGCTGCCAAAGGCGAAGCATGGTTCAAGGATCAATTCCTCCACCGCCTCGCCCCCGTGCCCATTGCCGCCCTCCTCTTGACCCTGGTGCTGCTCTTTTCCTTCAAAGGCGAAGTCATTGCCTCCCACCCGCTAACCATCGTCTGGATTGCCATCCCGCTCTTTCTCCAGACCATTCTGATTTTCGCCCTCGGTTATGGCCTCGCCCGGCTCCTCAAGCTCCCTTACGATGAAGCCGCGCCCTCCGCCCTGATCGGAGCCTCGAACCATTTCGAGGTCGCCATCGCCACTGCAGTCATGCTCTTCGGCCTCTCTTCCGGCGCGGCCCTCGCCACCGTCGTGGGCGTGCTGATCGAAGTCCCCGTGATGCTGATGCTGGTCGGTTTCTGCAAAAAAACTGAACACTGGTTTCCCGGTATCCGGTCCGCCGGTTGTTGACTATCAGGCCAGCGGGTCCTGGGCGATTTGGACTGGTTTCACGGGACGGCCCGGCCGCGGGGGCCCCAGGATTTCCAGAGATCCAGCGATGCCGCCAGCGGGAGCATGCGGCGGGCTCCGCAGATGACGGAACCGATGGGGTCGGGGACGACCCGGGTGTCGATGGCGCTTTGTTCGGCGACCGCTTCGCGCATGCCGGGAAGCAGGGCGCCGCCCCCAGTCAGGAAGATGCCATCCTCGATCACTTCGGCCCCGATGGAGGCGGGCAGCATCCGCAGCAGGGTCTGGACCGGTGCCAACATCCGGTCGATCACCGGCCGGAGTTCCTCATGCAGATCGGCGACCCGGAGGCGGGCCTGGACCGGGGCACCGCCGGCCAGACCCTGACAGGTTTCAAACCCTTCCCGTCGCAGGCCCAGGATACGGAGGAGACGTTCGGCCTCACCGGGCGGAAGATCGATGCCGATGGTCAGTTTCGCAAAAGACTGGACCACTTGGCGCAGATCGCTGCAGCCGACCCGCTCGGCGAGGGAGGCGACGATCTGGCCGTCCCGGATCACCGCGCAATCCGTGACGCCGTCCCCAAAATCGACAAGAAACTTGGCGTATTTGCTGCCAATATCCAATCCAGCTCCCACCGCGGCCGCCAAGGGCTCCGGCACCATGATCACGGAGGAGGCCCCGGCCTCCAGAATGCAGGACCGGACCATCTGGCGTTCGAGGACGCTGACATCGCTGGGCGCGCAGGCAAGAACCCGCAGGCGGCCGAGACGGCCCCGCAGGCGTTTTTGCATCATGGGACGGAGCAACTCGGTGGTGGCCCGGACATTCACGATCACCCCGCGGTTCAGGGCGTGGATATTCTGCGAGACGGAAGGGCGCAGGGAGATGCAATCTCGGCGGCCCGCCACGCGGGTGGTGGCAGTGCCGAGATCTATCGCAAGGTCAGGAGATCCGAAAACGGGCATCGTCTCTCTTTAGGGGAGGACCCGCGGAAGAGCAACCCCTCTGAATGGGCAGGGAGGGCAGTTTCCGGACGGGTCCGGAAAGCCCGGGGCCGGCAGCAGGCCGGAGCGCCAAACGACTTTCGACGAATTGAATCTTGACGAATCGAGTTTTGTCGATTTGATGACGCCATGCTCGAAGCTGTTTCCTTCAATCAGGCCCTCGCCGATCCGACCCGTTGGCGGATTGCCATGCTGCTGGCAGACCAGACGTTGTGCGTTTGTGAATTGGAGGATGGGCTGCGGCTGCCGCAGAGCACGTTGTCCAGTCATCTCACGATCATGCGGGCGGCGGGATTGTTGGAGGTGCAGCGGCGGGAGAAGTGGGCGTTTTACCGGATGGCGCCGGCCCTGCTGCCGCTCTTCAAGCTTCAGCGGAAACACTTTGCCGGGTCGTTGGCCAGCGATCCGGTCTACGCTGCCGACCACGCCCGGACGGTGGAGCGGGTGGCCCTGCGCGGCCAGTCGGACTGCGGCAGTTCCCGGCGCCGTGCCATCCCGCCCCGGCTGAAAAACAACCGGGATGCCAATTGCTGTTAAGATTCCCGGTTTCGCACCTCTGATTTTTCCAACCCTCAACCCATCGCTTTCTTCACCTATCCATGTCCTCGCGCATTGCCATCAACGGATTCGGCCGCATCGGCCGCCTCGCATTCCGGGCCGCCTGGAATCAGCCGGAGGTGGAAATCGTCCACCTGAATGAAACCGGCGGCGATGCCGCCTGCGCCGCTCATCTGCTGTATTTCGACAGTGTCCATGGCCGCTGGGACCGGGACTGCCGGGCCGAGGCCGGGGATGTGGTGGTGGAGGACAGCCACATCAGTTATTCCTCCCGGAAGAATCCGGCGGAGGTGCCCTGGGGCGACCTTGGCATTGATATCGTGCTGGACGCCACCGGCAAGCACCGCACCCCGGAGACACTGGCTCCCTATTTTGCGGCCGGGGTGAAAAAAGTGATCGTCGCCGCCCCGGTGAAGGAGCAGGCGGTGAATATTGTGATGGGAGTCAACGAGCAGGAATACGATCCCGCCCGGCATCATATCCTGACAGCGGCTTCCTGCACCACCAACTGTCTGGCCCCGGTCGTCAAGGTCATCCATGAAGGACTGGGAATCCGGCATGGGATGATCACCACCATCCACGACATGACGAACACGCAGAGCATCCTCGACACCCCGCACAAGGATCTGCGCCGGGCCCGTGCGTCGGGCCTCTCGCTCATTCCTACCTCGACGGGATCGGCCACCGCCATCGGCATGATTTTTCCCGAACTGCGCGGCCGGCTGGATGGAGTGGCGGTGCGGGTGCCGCTGCTGAATGCTTCCCTGACAGATTGTACGTTTGAAGTGTCGCGCCCCACCACGGTGGCGGAAGTCAACGCGCTGCTCCAGGCCGCGGCCGAGGGACCCCTCCGCGGCATCCTTGGTTATGAAACGCGTCCCTTGGTTTCGGTGGATTACCTGAATGACCCGCGCAGTTCCATTGTGGATGCCCTCTCCACCATGGTCACGGCAGGCACCCAGGTGAAAATCCTGGCGTGGTATGACAACGAGTGGGGTTATGCCAACCGGTATGCGGAACTGGCCCGGAAGGTGGCCCGCACCCTGCCTTCCTGACCCATGAGCGCTGCCATGCCCGCTCCGGCACCGGCCCCGTCAGGGGTGAGGAATTACGCGATCGTCACCCTTGCCTATTGGGCCGACACCCTGGCGGATGGGGCCACCCGGACTCTCGTCCTGTTCTATTTCTATCAGCTCGGATACAACGCGCTGCAGGTCGCCTCACTGTTCCTCTTCTACGAAATCTTCGGCGTTCTCACCAACCTCTGCGGAGGCTGGCTGGCCTCCCGGTTTGGGTTGAAAAGCACCCTTTTCATGGGGCTCGGGACCCAATTGACCGCCCTCGCCATGCTGGCCCTGATGCCGCCGGGAGGGCTGACGGTGGTCTGGGTGATGGCCTCCCAGGCGCTTTCGGGGATCGCCAAGGACCTCACCAAAATGAGCAGCAAAAGCGCGGTGAAACTGGTGGCAGGAGACAACGAAGGCCGGCTTTACCGCTGGGTGGCCCTGCTCACGGGGAGCAAGAATGCGCTGAAAGGAGTGGGCTTTTTCCTGGGGGGCCTGCTGCTGTCGTGGATTGGATTCCAACCGGCAGTGTGGACGCTGATGGCGCTCGTGGCCGTGGCGCTGGTGGTGGCGGCGGTGATGATGCGGGGCGGACTGGGAACCATCGACAAAAAGGCGAAATTCCGCCACCTGTTTTCCAACAACCGGGCGGTCAATGTGCTGGCGGTGGCGCGGCTGTTTTTGTTCGGCGCCCGGGATGTCTGGTTTGTGGTGGCCCTGCCGGTCTTCCTTTCGTCCGTGCTGGGCTGGAAATTCTGGCAGGCCGGCGGATTCATGGCGTTGTGGGTGATTGGTTATGGCATGGTGCAGGCTTCCGCCCCGGCGCTGCTCCGGCGGAAGTCAGCGGAGGGAACCGCCCATCCGGATGGACGCACCGCCACCGGCCTCGCCTTCCTGCTCGCCCTGCTGCCTGCCGCGATTGCGGCGGTGCTCTGGTTGAATGTCACTCCCGTGCTGGCGGTTGTGGCCGGGCTGATCCTGTTTGGGATCATCTTTGCCTTGAATTCGGCCGTGCACTCCTATCTGATTTTGGCTTATACGGACCACCGCCGGGTCGCGATGAATGTCGGTATCTACTACATGGCCAATGCCTGCGGGCGTCTGGCAGGGACGATCCTGTCCGGTCTGCTGTATCAGGCCGGCCTGCATTCCGGGACCGCTGGGGGTCTGATCTGGTGCCTCCTGGCTTCCACGGGCTTTGTGCTGGTGGCCGCGCTGCTCTCCCTGGGCCTGCCCGGCCGGGACCAGGGAGCAAGGGGGGATACTTTTCAGAAGTCCTGAAAGGCAAAAGTGCCGGGACCGAAAAGCCTTGCCAAGTGGACTGTGGTATCGACCTTGCCCGTAAATTGGTTTATGCCTGTCCCAACTTATGTCTGCTGAATTCAAAGATTATTATGCCACGTTGGGGGTATCCCGCGATGCCAGTCAGGACGATATCAAAAAAGCCTTTCGCAAACTGGCCCGCAAACACCATCCTGACGTCGCCAAGGACCGGCCGGGATCGGAAGTGAAATTCAAGGAAATCAATGAAGCCAACGAGGTGCTGAGTGATCCGGAAAAACGCAAAAAGTACGATCGTCTTGGCGCCAATTGGCAGAATGAAGGCTTTACCCCGCCGCCGGGCCATGGCGGGGCGGGCGGGCCGGACCAGGAATTCCATTTTGGCGGCACGGGTTTCAGCGACTTCTTCGAGCAATATTTCAGCGGTGGCAGCCGCTACGGATTTCCTCACGAGGAGGGCCCGGGCCCGGATTTCCGTCAGGCGGGTGCTCCCCGCTCCCGGCGTGGCAGTGATATCGAGGGGGACATCCTCGTCACCCTGGAGGAAGCCATGCAAGGCACGGTGCGGCCTATTTCCCTGCAAACCCGCAACCGCCTGACCGGACAGGTGGAAACCCACACCTTCCAGGTCAGAATCCCGCCGGGCGCGACCGATGGCCGGCGCATCCGCGTGCCGGGACAGGGGGAACCCGGGCAGGGCGGCGGTCCGGCCGGTGACCTCTTCCTGCGCGTCCGCCATGCGGCCCACCCGGACTTCACCAGCGAGGAGGCCGACATCCTGCATGAACTCGACATCGCGCCTTGGGAGGCCGTGCTTGGCACCGAAGTTGTGGTGCCCACCCTGGATGGCTCCATCAAATTGCGGATCCCGGCCGGCGCGGAAAACGGACAGAAACTGCGCGCCCGCCTCCGGGGACTGCCCAAAGGCAAGAGCGGCGAGCGTGGTGATTTTTATGTTATCCTGAAGGTGCAGCTTCCCTCCACCCTCTCCGATGAGGAACGGCAGCTCTGGGAAAAACTGCGCGATGTCTCCACCTTCCAACCCCGGTCCGTCCGTTAACCTCTGATCCCTTCATCCCATGAGTTCCGAGCCTTCTTCCGGTGATCCTCCTGTCTTCGAAGACGAAGCAGATCTCACTTACACCATTGATGTCATCGCCGGACTGGCCGGGGTCGATCCCCCCACCGTCCTGCACTATCAGGAGCAGGGATGGATCCGCCCTGCCAGGGTTGCCCCGGAAGGCGACACTCCGGCGGGGTTTGATGCGGAGAGCCTGCGGCAACTCCGCCGGATCGAGTATCTCCGCAGCACCTGCGGGGTGAACGAAACCGGTTTGCAGCTTATCCTCAGTCTCCTGCTGGAAGTCGAACAACTCCGTGAGGAATGCCGGCAGCTGAGGCGGTAATCCGGTCTGCCGGCCGGTGTCATGGCGCTGAACCGCGGGCTGGCTTCCCTTGAACGATTTCTCCCCATGATTCCTTTGAGCGCTCCCTGGCATCAGGCCTCTGCCGGGGAAATCTGCCTTTCACTGGGGACCGATCCTGCCCAGGGGCTGGCCTCCGGGGAAGCGGCGGAACGTCTGGCCAAGGATGGGCCCAATGCCTTCCCGGAACTCAAGCCCCGGCCCTGGTGGAACCTGTTTTTCAGGCAGTTTGCCAGTCCGCTGATCTATATCCTTTTTGCAGCGGCGGTGATTGCGGCGGTGATGGGGCACCGGGGCGATGCTTTTGTCATCCTCCTGGTGGTCTTCATGAATGCGCTCATCGGCACCTTCCAGGAAGGCCGGGCCGAACGATCGATGGACTCCCTGCGCAAGCTTTCCGCGCTCATGGTGCGGGTAAGGCGCGGCGGCCGGGAGGAAATCATCAAGTCCGCTGATCTTGTGATAGGAGATATGGTGCTGCTGGCTGCCGGAGACGCCGTGGCTGCCGATGCCCGCCTCGTCGAAGCCGCAGCCCTCGAAGCTGCCGAGGCTGCCCTCACCGGGGAGTCCCTTCCCGTCGCCAAACACTCCGGACCCTTGGCAGGAGACACTCTCCTCGCGGACCGGCGGAACATGGTATATTCCGGCACCCACATTGCGGCGGGCCGTGGCTTGGCCGTGGTGGTGGCGACGGGTCTGACCACGGAAGTCGGCAAGATCGCCCATCTCACGGCCGCGGCGGTGGAACCCCGGACTCCATTGGAACTGCGCATCAAGCAGTTCGGCCGTTACCTCGTCGGCGCGGCTGTCATACTGTTTGCCCTCGTTATCGCTTTGGGTCTCGGGCGCGGCATGCCCTTTGGGGAAGTCCTCATGATTGCGATCAGTCAGATGGTGTCGATGGTGCCGGAAGGTCTGCCCGTGGCCATGACCATCGCGCTGTCTGTCGGCATGCAGCGCATGGCCAGGCACGGGGCCATCGTCCGGCGGCTGGCGGCGGTCGAGACGCTGGGTTCCACCAGCATCATCTGTTCGGACAAGACCGGAACCCTGACGAAAAATGAGATGACAGTGACGGAGTTGTGGCTCCCCGGTGGCCGGCAGTTGGAAGTCACTGGTGCCGGTTATGCCCCGGAGGGGGATTTGTTGGAGGCCGGGCAGGCCGTGCCTGTGAGCGATGCCCCGGTCCGGGCCCTGCTGGAAGCGGTGGCCCTCTGCAATGACGCCCAGTTGGTGCCTCCCGAGCGCGATGAAACCCGCTGGCGACCCTTGGGCGATCCCACGGAGACGGCGCTTCTCACCTTGGCGCTCAAGGGTTGTGTGGAACTCTCCTCGCTGCGACAGCAATGGCCGCGCCGGGCGGAGATCCCTTTCGACTCTGCTGCCAAGATGATGGCCACGCAGCATGGCCACGGCGACCGGGGACGGATCGTCATCAAAGGAGCCCCGGAAATGGTGCTGGACCTCTGCGCGACAGTGCGGGCGGGCGACGAGCTCCAGCCTTTGGATGAAGCCCTGCGCCGCAGCATTGGAGAGGCCGCTGATGCCATGGGAGCCCGAGCCTTGCGTCTCCTTGCGGTGGGTGAACTGGCGGATGGGGCGCTGGATGAGAACGCCGGGTTTGTCCAGTTCCAGGACAAGATCACTTTCCTTGGATTGATTGGTCAGATGGATCCGCCGCGGGACGAGGTGAAAGCCGCCGTGGCCGAGTGCCGCGACGCGGGAATCCGTCCGGTCATGGTCACCGGCGACCACAAAGTCACCGGCCTGGCCATCGCCCGATTGCTGGGAATCGCGCGGGACGGTGATCTTGCGGTGGACGGCCGCGAGCTGGAAGCCATGCCGGAACAGGATCTGCGGGCAGACCTCGACCGCATCTCCGTGTTCGCCAGGGTGCATCCCGCCCAGAAACTCCGCATCGTGGAGGCCCTCCAATCTCAGAACAAAGTCGTGGCCATGACCGGCGACGGCGTCAACGACGCCCCCGCTTTGGCCCGCGCTGATGTCGGTGTGGCGATGGGGATCACAGGCACGGAGGTCGCCAAGGGGGCCGCCAAGATCATCATCAGTGACGACAATTTTGCCACCATCGTGAAGGCCGTGGAGGAAGGCCGTCTCGTTTACCAGAATCTGAGAAAGGTGGTGCTCTTTCTTTTCACGACCTCCATTGATGAAGTGGTCATCCTGCTGGCCGCCCTGCTCCTGGGTTACCCCCTGCCATTGGTTGCCGTGCAGATCCTCTGGATCAATATCGTGACGGAAGGCGTGCTCACGGTGAACCTGGTTATGGAAGAAAAAGAAGGGCATGAGATGAGCCGGCCGCCGACTCCGGGTGGGGAACCGCTGGTCAACCGCCTGATGTTCCAGCGCATGGCAGTCATGGCCACCGGCTCGGTGATTTCTGTCTTTGGTTATTTCGTCTGGCGGTTGTCCACCGGGGCGCCGCTGGAGCAGGTCAGGAGCGAGACCTTCACCGTATTGGCCGTCAGCCAGTGGTTCAACGTGCTCAACTGCCGCAGTGAACTGAAGTCAGCCTTGAACCTCGGGTTCCTGAAAAACTACTGGCTGCTGGGTGGCCTGATCCTGGGGAATATCCTGCACTTCCTTGTCATCTTTACCGAGCCCATGAACCGCCTGTTCCATACCGTCCCGATCGCCTGGCCCTATATGCTGCTGATCGGGGCAGTTGCCAGTCTGGTGTTATGGGTGGAGGAGATCCGGAAATTCTTCGCCAGAAGGCATGCCCGCCAAGGGACCGCGCAATGACAACCATCTCCCCCGATCCCCCGCCCCTGACAGGCACCACCGATCAGCGTCCTATCATCGTGGCCGGCCTCGGGCGCCTCGGGCTGCGCATTGTGCAGCTCCTGCTGGGGCAGGGGTGCCGGGTGCGGGTCATCACGGAACTGAGCTGTCCCGCATGGCATGTGAGGACGGCCCGCGAAGCCGGGGCCGAACTCTTCACCGGCGATTTCCGGGATCCGGCCATCTGGACCGCCGCCGGAGTATTGGAATGTCAGGCCGCCGCCATCACCAGTGCCGATGACAGCCGGAATCTCGAAACCTCCATCCGGGTAAAGCGGCTGGCCCCCCAACTCCGCATGGTGACGCGGGTGGACGCGCCGCATCTCGGCCACCGTCTGCAACATGATTTTGATCTGCATGCCGCCCTGTGCCCTGCTGATCTCTCCGGGGCGCATTTTGTCAATGCCGCGCTGGAGGCTTCCCTGACGGACGTTCCTTCCGCCGGGCCGCGCCGCTCCACCGGTCCGCGGCGGCCCTCTTTGCTGATGTTGGTTGTGGTGCTTCTTGTCGCCTGCCTCGTCACCGGAACCCTGGTCTTCCATCACGCTAAAGGCTTGCCGTGGACCGATGCCACCTACTTCACGGTAAGCATCCTCACCACAGTGGGCTTTGGGGACTATCATCTGCAGCAGGACCCCGCCCTGCTGAAAGTCTTCGGCATGATCCTCATGCTGGCAGGCATCACCCTCATCGCCCTGCTCGTTTCCCTCTTCAGCCACTATCTGATCACCGGGGAGGCCACCCGCCAGCAGCAGGAACGCTCGGCCCGCCAGCAGCGCCGGCACATCATCGTCGCGGGCATGGGCTCCTTGGGTTTTGCCGTGCTCCGGGCTCTCCAGGAGCGCGGCATTCCCGCCGTGTGCATCGAACAGGACCGCACCCGCATGGAGGGGATCGCCACCCTGCACGGCGTGCCGGTGATCGAGGGCGATGCCACCAGCGCGGAGATGCTGCTCCGGGCCGGCATCGACCGCGCCCGGGCCGTCATCGCGGTCACCTCCGCCGACGGCACCAATCTCGAGATAGCCCTCCGCGCCCGCAGCCTCACCGACCAGCGGCGTGCCACCGTTCCGCTGCCCGTGATCCTGGCTTGTCAGGATGATCTGCTGGCCGACCGGCTCAGCGCCGCCAGCAATGCCTATCTGCCGCTCTCCTCCGCAGAAATCGCCGCTCCCATCTTCGCTCAAGCCACCCTCGGCCGGCCGTTGGTTTCCCGTGGCCTCCCATGACCCCGCCCCCGCCCGCCCATGGGGTCATGGCCAGCCTCCAATGACCTTACCCCCGCCCGTCCATGGGGTCATGGCTGGTCTCCCATGACCTCACCCCCGTCCGTCCATGGGGTCATGGTCGGATTCCCATGACCTCACTCCCGGCCTCCCATGGGGTCATGGCCAGCCTCGCATGACCTCACCCCCACCCATCCATGGAGTCATGATCGCCCTCCCATGACCTCATCCCCGGCCTCCCATGGGGTCATGGTCGGCCGACCATGACCCCTCCGTAGTCCAAATATGAGCCATTTTGGCCCACTTTTGGGCCTTAAGCCTAGGGGAAAGGCTCTCAGGGAAGGATTGCCATGAGCCTGGCGCCCTTTACCAATACTGCGCGATCTTCTGTTTCAGGAAGCCGACGCTGCGGGCGAGTTGGTCCATGCCGTCGACGCCGTCTTCGATGCTGATCCAGCCGTCGAAACCAACGCGCTTCAGTTCGGTGAAGATGGCGTCGTAGTCGTTGAGACCTTGACCGATTTCGCCGTGGCGGAGGCGCTTGGCATACCCCATGGCGCCGCCTTCCTCACGGCGGAGATCTTCGAGGGTGCCTTCGGCCAGATAGCGGTCGCTGGCGTGCATGGTGACGACCCGGGGGGAGACGCGCTTGAGGAGTTCGATCGGGTCTTCACCCGCCAGGTAGGTATTGCTGGGATCGTAGTTCACTCCGAAATTCGGGTGCTGCACGGCATCGACCAGCTGGCAGAAAACATCCATCTGCTGGGCAAACTCGGGATACTCCCAAAAGTCGTCCTTGTAGTGGTTTTCCAGGATGAGGGTGATGCCATGGTCGGCGGCGTAAGGCAGGCAGGAGAGGATGGATTCGGCGGCGAGGGCGACCCCTTGATCGATGCTGAGTTCCGGACGGCGCTGGCCGCTGAGGACGCGGCAGTATTGCCCGCCGAGGGCGTGGGTCATGTCGATCCAACGTTTTTGTTTGGCGATTTCGCGGGCGCGGAAAGTGGCGTCAGGATGGGTGAAATCCGGCGAACAGCACATCATGGGAATGACCTTGCCGGTGGCCTCCACTTCCTGACGGAACCGGGGCCAGTTGGATTCGTCCGCCATTTCGAGGAAACCGGCATACCATTCCAGCCCCTGGATCTCGAGAGGGGCGGCGAGTTGGATCCAATCGGAGACGGACATGGTGCCTTCTTTGCAGAGGGCCTGCATGAAGGCTTTGGGGAAGGCGGCGAGGCGGGGCATGGCGGGGGATTTGTCAGGAGGGAGCGGAGGAAGGGGGTCCGTTGAGGGAGGGTTCAACGAGTGGAAAGGGCGAGGGCCTGCTGGCCGAGGGCGATGGCGCCGAGTACCCCGGCGCGGGCCCCCAGTCCGGGAGAAACCAGATAGTGGTCAATCTCCTCAAGCAGGGCGGGGACTTGCAGATAACCATTCAACTGGCGCAGCACGGCAAAGCGCACGGCGGGCAGCAGGCCAGGACCCTCCATCACCCCGCCGCCCAGAATGATGCGGCGCGGCGCCAAGGTGGTGATGATGCTGACCAGACCCCGGGCGAGGGTTTCGGCCACATCCGTCCACGCGGGATAACCGGCGGGCAGGGTTTCCGCTTTGGCTCCCCAGCGCGCCGCGATGGCGGGGCCACTGACATAACCTTCCAGACAGGAATCATGGAAGGGGCACTGGCAGCGGGAATCCACCACGCCGGGGATGGCAGGAACGGGGACCTGGAGGTGACCCATTTCGGGATGCAGCAGGCCATGCAGGGGACGACCGTGGATGATGGCCCCCCCGCCAACCCCGGTGCCGATGGTGAGGTAAACCAGAGGATCGATGCCTTGTCCGGCACCCCAGAGCGACTCGCTGAGGGCAGCCGCATTCACATCGGTGTCAAAGCCCACCGGCACGCCAAACCGGGCGCGCAGGGGACCGGCGACATCGGTCTGCTGCCAGCCGGGCTTGGGGGTGGAAGTGATATAACCGTAGGCTGGACGGGCCGGGTCCAGTTCCAACGGGCCGAAGGAGCCGACGCCGATGGCTTGGAAGGTTCCATGTTCCCGGGCGGCCTCTCCGAGCCACTGCAGCACTGCGTCCATGGTCTCCCGGGGCGTGGTGGTGGGGATGCGGACGGTGGCGCGCAGGTCATCCGGCCCGGTGCCGAGCGCGAGATTGAACTTGGTGCCGCCGGCTTCGATGGCGGCAATGAGGGGAGAGGAAGGGGTCACGAGGGAATGGTGGTGGTGTCTTTCGGCGGGTTCCGGCCGATGAAGGGATGTTGTTCCAGATCGACTACCTGGCCACTGACGGGCCCGCATTCGTCGGCCAGCCAGTAGACGGCGGCGGCGGCGATTTCCTCCGGCAGGAGGATGCGGCCGGAGGGGGCGTAGACTTTGGGAAGGTCGGCATACCAATCATCGCGCAAGCCGTGGTCGCGTTTCCGTTTGGCCTCGTTTTCGGTCAGGACCCAGCCGGGATTGATCTGATTCACGCGGACCCCGTCCTCCCGCATGAGGGTGTCGCCGAGGTTTCTGGTCAGGGTCATGAGGGCGCCCTTGGAGACGGAGTAGGGCAGCAGGTTGGGTTCGCCGCTCCAGGCATTGACGCTGCCGATGTTCAACACATTGCCCCGCACCGCACGGAGGTGGGGCAGGGCGGCCTGGATCAACAGAAAGGGGGCGATGGTGTTGACGGACAACATTTTCATGAACCACGCGGCATCGGTGGTGTGAATGTTGCCCTGGGCGACCAGCGCGGCATTGTTCACCACGGCATCCAGCCGGCCAAAATGGCTGACGGCGAGGTCGACCAGACGCTGTGGACAGCCTTCATGGGTGAGATCCTCCACATGGAAAACCGCGTGATCCGGCCCCAGCTCAGCGGCTACTGCGGCGGCCAGATCGGCTTCCAGTCCGTGGATGATAACCCTCGCGCCTTCGCGGACACAACGTTGGGCGATAGCCTTGCCGATGCCGGTGGCGCTGCCGGTGATGAGGATGACTTTTTGGGAGAGACGCATGATGGAATGGAAATCGATACCGCCCCATCAAACAGGAGGGACGGCGGAAGATCCACTATTATGCGCGGCCACGGAGCCGCCTCTTTCGCCCACTTCCCATAACGGTGGCCGGGGATTCACTCCGCCATGCACCAAGCCATGCGGCGCGCGAAATCCGCCTGAAAGTCGCGCCGCCAGCGGTGCACGAAGGAACGGGGGTCCTGCTCCGGGGTGAAGGGGAGATCGCGATACCACCCATCGGGCTCCCTGGCGAATTGCCCACCCCAGCCCGGTTTGGTGGGATCGGCAGGATCATTGCCACCTGTTGGCAGGAAAAAGAACCACGACGGCGTATCGCCCTCCTTGAGGCATCCGTGAGGGTTGGGGGAGGTCGCGGTTTTGATAGGATACAGCGCGCCCAGCGGTCCCTTGCAGCGGATGTTCCGTTCAATCCAGGCCTCCGAAGTCAGGAATTCATTGCCCCCCAGATACATGCCGCGGAAGGTCGCCTCGCGGCGGTCGCGGCCCGGGGGCGATTTGCTGAGAATATAAAACATGCCGGAGAATTCGGTGCGCATCCAGGCTGCGATGCCATCCTGGTCCGCGATGTCATAGACCCGGAAGCGTTTGGTGAAATCCTGGAAGCCTGCCCCGTCCCTTGTCGTTTTTACCCGCCAGAGCGCCTGCGCCAGATCGGTCTGGCCCCCCCAGATGGAAATGTTCAGCGGACGTTCCGGGGTGCCCTCATCAATGCGTCCGATCAGCCACGAGGAGCCTTCGGTGTCATGCCCTTCCCCGATGAAGGGACGTCCCCGGTGCGGGTTTCCCGACTTGATTTTCCCGGCCAGTTCCGATGCTTCCGGCCAGCCTTCCGCGTGACGGGCGAGCTGGGGCCGGACCTTCCCATAGGCGTCCACGATTTCCCGGATCAGCTCCGGCCGGGTGACGGATTTTTTCAACTCTCCGGGCGTGCCCGCGGCACTGGCAATCAGTCCCTCTATTTTGAATTCATTGGCATAGACCATCAGCCGGATCAGGGACTGGCGGTCATCGGGGTCGCCCCCGATATCGGTCAGGACGCAGAGACGGGGCGGCTCCGCGCCTGGGCACAACGCCATGGTGATCAGCAAAAAGAGGCAAGCCAGTGGTCTCATGATGGTAGGGTCTCCGGTTGGTACCCACTTTATACATCCTGGTGACCACCCTGGAACAGCCTGAACTTGTGCCTGCCTTGTTCCAGGGCTGGGTTTGCCACCGATGTCGAAGAGGCGTCCATGCAAAGGCAGGCCCGGCAGGCAGAGTCATTCGATCCCGGCCATGGTCACTTACAGAGCCACCCCATAACGTCCCATGATCCACCGGGTCAGGGCAAAGAGCCCCAACGTGAGGCCGGCCCCTGCTCCCAGCGCCCCATAAAATCCGAGGTGCCGCGCCAGCCAAGGAAAAATCAAAAACATCGGCAGGGTCGGCAACACATACCAAAAGACGAGCTGGGCATGGGTGGATACTTTGGCAATCCGGGTTTCTGCTGGCGTTTCGTGGTAGATCCAGATCATGGAGAGCACCGTCACGAAGGGCAGGCTGGCGAGGAGCGCTCCCAGTTTGTCACTGCGTTTCACCACTTCAGTGACGGCGGTGATCAGCACCGCGCTGAGGAGAAATTTCAGAAGGGTAAAGCTGGAAAAGCCCATCGCTCTTTTTCACCGCACCGGGCTGGGTCTGCAACCGGTCCTGCGGACTACGGCGACAAATCGCGAAAAGATTCGGAGGCCAAAAATATCAGTTGGCTTTGATTGAATTTTAATTATCATAATGAGTGAAATAATGAAATCGCATCTCCTCTTCATTCCCTGCTGCCTTGCCCTGATCAGTCCCAGCATGGCGGGCAGTGTTGATTGGGGCAGTGCGGTGGCGGACGAGCTCTACACCGCCGGCGGCACCGCGATCCCTGGGTCCTACCAGTTTGAGTTGGGCACCTTTGAGACGGGTTTTATTCCCGATGCCACCAACACAGCCCTTTGGGAAGAGAACTGGAGGTTGATCGAACAGGCTGACTTCAACGCGCCGATGCAGTATGTCGCGGAAAATTCCATCCTCACCTCCAGCGGTCCCAATCTGATCTGGGAACGCGACCAGACCGGCGATGAAAACTCCCCGCTTGCCAACCCGCTGCTGTTCTCGCCAGGGGAGCAGGTCTACGTCTGGGCCTTCAGTGGCAAAACCATCGACAGCACCACCCAGTGGGCCTTGGTGACCGGAAACGGCTCAACTCAGGACACGGATTGGCAACTCACCGCCAGGCTGGGCGATCCGGCAGCGACGACCCGGGCGTGGCGCCTTTCCAATGCAGACACCGCCGTCTTCGGCGGACTGAATGACCTTCAGGGCCCCGGCACCTACGGGAGCAGTCCTGCCAGCTTCACCCTGCAAACCGCCCTTGTTATGGCCCCCATCCCCGAACCGGGCACCACGGTAATGCTGGCGGTGGGAGTTGCCCTCAGCCTGTGCTTCCGCCGCCGCCCATAAACCAAAATCAGCCATGAAAAAACCATCCATCGCCTCGCTCCTCACCGCCGTCCTGCTGCCCTTGGCGCTGCCTGCCTTCGCCGGCAGTCCCGTGGTCCCGCCAGCCGTGGCGCCTGCGGAACCGGAACCGGCGGTCACTGCCGAAGTCAGCCTCGGGTACGACACTTTTTATATCTTCCGTGGGGAAGAGCTTTTTGAACAGGTCGTCTGGGGCCAGGTCTCCATCGATATTGCCCTCGCCGAAAACCTGAGTCTGAACCTGACTCCGTGGTATCTCAGCGGGATTGACGATGACTACACCGAGCTCGATCTGCTTGCTTCCATGACCTACGATGCGGGCTTCGCCGAATTCACCGGTGGTTATGCGGGGTATGTTTATCCGCGCGGTTCCTGGGGCGGCAATGAAGGCGTCGATGACGAACATGAAGCCACCCTCGGCGTGGCGAAGACCCTGGGTATTTTCGACGTGGGTGTCCTCGCCGCGTATAATTTCGACCGCGACGGCACCTATTTGGAAGCGTCCGTCGGGGCGTCTTTTGAACTCTGTGAGTGGGCCGCCCTCGAGCCATCGGTCGCGGTGGGATACAGCTCCAATTATTTTGAGGAAGATGGCTTCACGCACGTGCTGCTGACGCTCGGTTTGCCGCTCAAGCTGACGGAGACGGCCACCCTCACGCCCTATATCGCCGGCAATCTGCCCTTGGAAGTCCTGGATGCGGATCAGGACGCCGAAATGTTTGGCGGCGTTGCCCTCGCCGTCTCCTTTTGACCGGCTCCCTGCCTGCGTGCCGGTTTGACAGCCGGAAATGACGCGTCTAAGTCATTCAGACGGCGGACGGGACAAGCCCGGCCCGCCGTCTTCGTCTTTTCAGCCTTCAGCACCCGCTACCCCATGACCGAACGCCGCGTTGTCATCACTGGTATGGGCGTCATCTCCCCTGTGGGAAATGATGTCGAAACCTTTTGGAAAAACCTCGTCGCCGGAAAAAGCGGGGTGAGCAAGGTCACGCAGTTTGATACCACCGGCTATGCCTGCCAGATCGGGGGCGAAGTGAAGGATTTCGATTACGTGCCATTTTTCAAAGTGCCCAAGGATGGCAAGCGCTGCGACCGGTATGCCGGGCTCGGAGTGGCTGCCGCCAAAATGGCCCTCGATGATTCCGGGGTGGATCTCACCCAGATCGATCCCACCCGTTTCGGCGTCATGGTCGGCAGTGGCATTGGCGGGTTGGCCACCCATGAGGAGCAGCATACCAATCTCCTCATGAAGGGCCCGAACCGGGTCAGTCCGTTCACCATCCCGATGATGATCAGCAACATCGGCAGCGGCATCATCAGCATGGAGCATGGCCTGCACGGTCCGAATATGGTGATCGTGACCGCCTGTGCCACCAGTAATAACAACATCGGGGAAGCCTGGCGCATGATCAAATTCGGCGATGCCGACGCCTTCCTCTGCGGTGGCGCGGAAGCCACCATCCTGCCCATGGGGTATGCCGGTTTTGGCAATATGAAGGCCCTTTCCACCCGGAATGATGAGCCGGAACGGGCGTCGCGTCCCTTCGACCGGGGCCGCGATGGTTTTGTCATGGGCGAAGGGGCCGGAGTGATGGTGATCGAGGAATTGGAACATGCCAAAAAGCGCGGGGCGAGGATTTACGCCGAGTTGGTGGGTTATGGTGTCAGTGGCGATGCCTACCATCTTTCAGCGCCGAATCCCGAGGGGGAACATGTCGCCCGCTGCATGCAGATGGCGCTGAAGCATGCCCGGGTGAATCCGGAGGAAGTGCAATACGTCAACGCCCACGCCACCTCCACGCCCATGGGCGACATCTGCGAAACCCGTGCCATCAAAAAAACCTTTGGAGACCACTCCAAAGATGGCCTGCTTATCAGCGCCACCAAGAGCATGACCGGCCACCTCCTGGGAGCTGCCGGAGCCATCGAACTGGCCGCCTGCGTCCTGTCCATCCGGGATGGCATCGTCCACCCTACGATCAATCTCGACGATCCGGAACCTGAGTGTGATCTGGACTATGTGCCGCATGTGGCACGGGAAGCAAAGATCGACGTCGCCATCAGCAATGGTTTCGGTTTCGGGGGCCACAATGCCTCCGTGGTGATCCGGCGTTTTGTGGGATAGAGGGACGGGGAATCATCCTCCAACCCCGCTCCGGACGTGCCTGCTGAGGCTGGGCGGCGGGGCTTGCCCAAGGGAAACCGAGTGGCGCTTGACGCCATGGGGAAGGGCATTGCACACTCGACGCCAGCTTTCCACGCTGCGAATTCCGATGACTTCTCCTATTTTCTTCAACGCTTTCCTCCAAGGGACGGCCGGTTTCATCCTGGCCTCCCTGCCCACAGAGGCGGCCACAGTTCCCGTGGCAGGGGCTCCCACGACACAATTTGTCCGGCTGGGCCCTGATCAAACGGGCGTGGACATGGTCAACCGCATGGAGATCAACCATGCCCTGAGTTATCTGTATCACAGCGGCATGACCTGCGGTGGGGTGGTGGTGGAGGATCTGAATGGGGATGGTCGGCCGGAACTGGTTTTTGGTGGCGGCCGGGAAGCGAGCCGTATTTACCGGAATACCGGGGAGCCGGGGGAAATCAAGTTTGCCGACGCGACGGCGGCCTCGGGTTTTGCCAATGGGGGAGGGAAGGAGGAATGGGTGGCCGGAGTTGCCGCCGGGGATGCCAATGGGGATGGCAAATCCGACCTGTATCTGTGCCGTTACCTGCAGCCGAATCAGTTGTGGTTGAATGCCACCGAAGCGGATGGCGTGGTGAAATTTACCGTGGCCCCGGATTCCTGCGGACTGGGCGCGGTGGACTGTTCCCATAGCGCGGCCTTCGCGGATTACGATGGCGACGGCGATCTGGATTTGTATCTGCTGACCAACCGGATCGAGGACCCGGCGGGGACGCGTCAGGATATCAAGGAACTGACCCAGCCGGGGGAGGGTGGGTTGCCGGTGGTGAAACCGGAGTTCGAAAAATATTACAGCATGTGGCGGTATGATTTTGACCACTGGGGCACCGAGACAACGGGCACCCCGGATCTGCTTTACCGGAATGACAGCAAGGATGGCGTGGTCAAATTCACCGATGTGACCCGGGAGGCAGGAATCGCCGGACGGGGCGATGGCCTGAGTGTCACCTGGTGGGACTATAACCGGGATGGCTGGCCCGATATTTATGTCGGCAATGACTTCATCAGCGGAGACCGTCTCTACAAAAACAACGGCAACGGCACCTTCACCGATGTCATCGCGGAGGCCGCTCCCCACACGCCATGGTTCAGCATGGGCTGCGATCAGGGGGATGTGAACAACGATTTGCTGCCCGACCTGCTGGTGGCCGACATGAGCGCGACCTCCCACTTCAAGAGCAAGACCACCATGGGGGTGATGGGTGGCCTGGATGCGAAGCGCGCTTACTTTGCCAGTCCGCAGCAGCAGATGCAGAACACGCTGCTGATCGGCACGGGCACGGAGCGTTTAAGTGAGGGCGCACGTCTTTACGGGGTTTCCAGCACGGACTGGACCTGGGCGGTGAAGTTTGCGGATTTCGACAACGATGGCTGGCAGGACATCTATTTCACCAACGGCATCAGCCGCCACATGAATGACAGCGATATCAAAGTCACCCAGGACATGCTGGTCGGAAAACACATGTTTGAGTTCTGGAAAAACGGCGAAATGCGGAAGGAAAAGAACCGCGCCTACCGGAACACCGGACACGCGAAGTTCGAGGAAGTCAGTGATGCCTGGGGCCTCGGCCATGTGGGCGTGAGCTACGGCGCGGCCTATGCGGACCTCGATCAGGATGGCGATCTGGATATCGTTACCGTGAATCTCGAGGAGCCGAATGGCATCTGGCGCAATGACGCCGCAGGCCGGCACTGGCTGGCGGTGGATCTGATAGGCGGAAAAGGAAACCGGCACGCCATCGGGGCGGAAATCGTGATCAAAACCAGCAGTGGGTCTCAAATGAGATACCTCAGCCCGCAGACCGGGTATCATTCCTACAATGAACCCGTGGTCCACTTCGGACTTGGCAGCGAAACCGTCGTCTCGGAATTGAAAATCCGCTGGCCCGGCAAGGACGGCGGGGAACAGATCCTGACGCAGGTGAAGGCGGATCAACGGCTCAAAGTAGAGCGCCCGGCCCGGCTTTCCCCGCGTACTCCGGACCATCCGGTGCCGGCACCGCTCTTCAAGGAAAGTCAGGCGCTGGCGTCGCTGAAGGGGAAGGACACCGGCTGGGAAGCCGACTTCCTGCGCCACACCCTGCTGCCGCACAGCTACAGCCAACTCGGACCGTGCATGGCCTGGGGCGATGTGAATGGCGACGGAAAAGCGGATGTGTTCTACGGCGGCAGCGCCGGCGAGCTGGCCCAGCTGCGGCTCGCGGATGGGAAAGGGGGCTTCGTGGGCAAATGGACCGAAGCTTTCCGCGCTGACAAGGATTGTGAGGACAGCGGGGCGGTTTTCCTCGACGCCGACGGGGACCGGGATCTCGATCTCTGTGTGGTCAGTGGAACCAACGAATTTCTGCCGGATGCCCAGGAACAGCGGGCCCGGCTTTATCTGAATGACGGCAAGGGAGGGTTCACCGCTGGTGCCGGCTTTCCGGAGATCCGCGTGTTTGCCGGTGCGGTGGCGGCGGCCGACTTCGACAAGGATGGTCTGACGGATCTTTTCATCGGGGCCCGCTGCAAAGCCCAGGACTGGCCCCGCAGTGACCGCAGCAGGCTGCTCCGGAATGTCTCGGCAAAAGGCACGGTGAAATTTGAGGACGTCACCGACCAGGTGCCCGGACTGGCGGCCGCGGGTCTGGTGAGCAGTGCTGTCTGGGCTGATGCCGATGCTGATTCCTGGCCGGACCTCATGCTGTCCTGCGAGTGGGGGCCCGTCAGGCTTTTCACCAATGGAAAAGGGCGCCTCAAGGAGACCACCGCGGAATCCGGGCTGGCGTCAGTGACCGGTTGGTGGAACAGCCTCACCGCGGCAGACCTGAATGGCGATGGCAAGGTGGATCTTGTGGCGGGCAATCTGGGATTGAACAGCAAGTATAAAACGCCCGATGCTGAACATCCGATGGTGACCTATTACGGTGTATTCGACAGCTCCGGAAAATGTCAGGTCGTGGAGGTGAAGCGTGAGAAAAACGAACTCGGCGATGTCCTTTACCCCGAGCGGGGTCGCAGTTGCTCCAGCACCGCGATGCCGTTCATCAAATCAAAATTCCCGACGTTTAAAACATTTGCCCTCGCCAGTCTGACGGATGTTTACAGCGAGGATAAACTCAAGGCCGCCGAGAAATACGAAGCCAATGAATTCCGCAGCGGAGCCTGGATGAATCAGGGTGCTGGCAAGTTTGCCTGGACCCCCTTTATTCGCGAAGCCCAGAATGCTCCGGTCTTCGGCATCGCGGCTGCGGATTTCACCGGCGACGGCAAGGTGGACCTTTTCCTCGCCCAGAACTGGCTGCATGGCCCCCAGATCGAAACCTCCCGCTACGACAACGGCGTCGGCCTGCTCCTCAAAAACGATGGTCAGGGCAACTTTGCTCCCATGGCTCCACTGGAGAGCGGGATTTCATTGAACGGCTGCATGAAGGCGGTCGCCGTCCAGGATGTAAATGGCGATGGAAAAATGGATCTCGTGGTCACCCGCAATTCCGCACCTGCCGTGGTGTTGGAAAAACAGTGAAACCATCTGGCAGGCGCCTGTTTTTGAAAAACCAATTTATTCCATCATGATCTTCCGCGCTGCGTTGCCGGTATCGGCCCTCGGTCTCATTTTAGGGGGATTTCCCGCCATTTCCGGTCTGGCCTTTGGGCAAGGCACTCCTCTGCCCGGTCTCAGTCAAAAGCTGCCGGGCTCGGAAAAAGCGCCTTCCACTGCTCCGGCCAATCCGGAGCCTGATCTACCAGCGCTGCAAAAAGCCGCCGCTGCCGGGGATGCCGCGGCCCAATTGGCGCTGGCCAATCTCATCTTCTCGGGAAGCGTCAAGGACGCCAAACCGGAAGACGCCGCAGCATTATTGGAGAAATCCGCAGACTCCGGTCACGCCCCGGCCCAATACGCCCTCGCCCGGTTCCTCCAATTGGGGAGCGCTGGCATCAAAGCGGATCCGGAACGCGCCAAATTTCTCATCCAGCAGGGGGCCGAAAGCGGGCATGCTCCCGCCCAGGCGGCCTACGGGGCATTGCTGATGGAACAGATCGACCCCAAAGCCCGTGAGACCAGCTTTGCCGAACCCCTGCAATGGTTCCGCAAGGCGGCCGATCAGGCCGAACCGGGGGGCATGTGCCGCCTTGGTATGATGATCGCCTCCGGGCAGGGGATGGAGGTGGACGCGGCCGCGGGTTGGAAATGGATCTCCAAAGCGGCGCAGACCGGACATCCCCTGGCCCTGAATGAAGCCGGCATCTGTCTCCAGCAGGGCCGTGGAGTGGAAAAAGACCCGATTGCCGCAATCGGCTACTTTCATGCCGCCGCTGACTTGGGGAATACGGCGGCGATGGTGAATCTCGGCAACTGTTACCGCGGCGGCATGGGAATTCCCCCGGATCTGAACAAAGCCGGCGCAGCCTTCGCTGCCGCTGCAAAAGCGAGTTTTGGCCCTGCCCAGTTGTTGCTGGGGGAAATGTTCGAGAGGGGCGAGGGAACCGCCGCCAATCCAGTAAATGCAGCCATCAACTACCGGCGCGCCGCCGCCAACGGAGTTCCTGCGGGTATGGAGCGCTTTGAAGCCTTGAAGCCAAGCTTGTCGAAAAGGGCCTTGAAAGAGGTGGAGGAGGCCATGAAGCCAGTCGGCCCCCCATCGGCATCCGTCCAGTCTGGTAAATGATCCCGCTTGGCCGGGGGTGGAAAATCGTAATCGGACAGCGTAATATCGTTGTAAATTAGCATTGTCCCAAGGGTCATTCATGGATAAAAAAATACCGTTCATCCATTTTTCAGCTTCATTTTCCACCATACCTACATGAAAATCCGCGCCTTGCTCTTCACTTTCGCTACTGCGCCATCTGCCGTCATGGCGGTGGATTACACCTTTAACGGAGGCGTGGCGGATTGGAATACGGCAGCCAGCTGGACTCCCGCCACTGTGCCCAGCGGCGGCGGCGGTAATTTCGCCTACATCAACTCAGGAACCGCGACCATCACCGCGGACACCCCGGCGATTCAGGATCCTTTTATCGGACGAGGTGCGGGGACGAATGGAACCGTCAATCAAAGCGCAGGGAACCATACCAATTCCGGCTGGACTTTTATTGGCACCAATGGAGGCACCGGGGCTTGGAATGTGACCGGAACCGCCTCCATGACCACGGGGCGCATTTATGTTGGCGGCCAGCGTGAGTTCGACGGCGGCACGGGCAGCATGATCATCAATACCACCGGCACGGTGACGGCCGGGAGCGACTTTTCCGTCGGTTCCCGTGGTGCAACCGGCACGGTGAATATGTCCGCCGGCCAACTAAACGCCAATACCTGGATGATTATCGGTGAGAGCGTCGCGGGAGTGGGCGGGACCACCGGGACCTTCACCCAAAGTGGCGGTGCAGTGAACGTCGGCGGCGCCGATACCGGTGGCCGCCTCTGGCTTGGCAGCAATGAAAATGGTGCGGCGGTCGCAGGCACCAAAGGTGAATATTTCCTCAATGGAGGCACTCTGGACGCCAACAATATTCTGGTCGGCAAAGACTATGTCGGCAATTTCACCCAAGCTGCCGGTACCACTTTCACCATCCGCGGCACCGGGGCTGATAGCCAGATCGCGGGCAATGCAGGTGCGGCTGGCAGCATTTACACGATGAATGGCGGCACGCTCAATGCCAATGGCAATTTCCAGATCGGAGCTGGGGCGCAGGGATCATTTGTCCAATCCGGCGGCACGGCCAACTTCAGCGCCTTCCCGGTGGTTGGACGGTTTGCGGCGGGCAATGGACAGGCGACAATTTCTGGAGGTTCATTCAATCAGACGAACACCACGGCCCGCCTGATCATTGGCGAAGAAGGCACCGGGACCCTGACGGTTTCAGGAACTGGTACCGTGAATTCGAGCGGCGGCATTTCCCTCGGCCATTTGGCTACCGGTAATGGGACTCTGAATTTGAATGCGGGTGGCACCGTGGCCGCTCCCTTCCTGGGCAAATCCGGTGGGACCGCCCAGTTCAACTTCAACGGTGGCGTGCTCAAAGCCACGGCCGATCAGGCCCAATACCTCTCTGTGCTGGACGGCACCTACAATCCTACAGCAACTGCGCTCAGCTCGACCGAGGTCGAAATCCTGGCGGGTGGACTCACCGTGGATTCCAACGGATTCAGTATCGGCATCAGCGCAGCCTTGGATGGTGCGGGTGGCTTGACCAAGACCGGAACCGGAACTCTCACCCTCAGCGGAGCCAATACCTACGCCGGGCTCACGACCATCAGCAGCGGCACCCTCGCGGTGATCGGCAGCGTGTCCGGCAACATCAATATCGCCAATGGGGCCACTCTGGCCGGTAACGGCACAGTGGGCAGCGTGGCGGTGGCGGAAGGGGCCACTCTGGCTCCCGGCACCAGCCCCGGCACTCTCAGTGTGGGGAATCTGGGACTGCTTTCCAGCACCACTCTGGCCTACGAACTCGATACCCCGGGCACCGTCGGCAGCAACGTGAACGACCTCATTAGCGTCACCGGGAATCTCACCCTGGACGGCACCCTGCAAATCACGCCGCTCGCGGGTTTTGGTAACGGCAGCTACCGTATCTTTGATTACACCGGCAGCCTGACAAATAACGGACTCTCCCTGCAGTCCGGTTTCCTGGCGTCCTATCCGGGCTCCGCCATCGACACCAGCATTGCCAATCAGGTGAACCTGACGGTGGTGCCGGAACCCACGGCGGCAGTTTCCGCTCTGGCTGGTTTGGGACTGCTCTTCGGCAGCCGCCGCCGCCGTTCCGCCTGACATTCAGCGGTTTGACTTCAGACCCTGTGCTGCTCGTCCTGAGTGGCACAGGGTTTTTTGTTTGGGCAGGGCAGGAAGAGAAACCCTGACTGCTGCTTTCCGGCAACCGCTGCAGCACGGTCAAATTTCCGAGACCTCGCCCTCGCGGTCCTCGAAGCGCATGAATTCCTTGCGGAAGGTCAGGGGCACTCCGCCGGTCGGGCCGTTACGTTGCTTGGCGATGAGGAACTCGGCTTCCCCGGCGCTTTCCGCCCGGGCGTCGTCATCCTCCGCGTAGTATTCCTGACGGAACAGCAGCCCCACCACGTCGGCATCCTGCTCGATGGAACCGGATTCGCGAAGGTCGCTCAGTTTGGGTTTGTTGCTGGTGCGGTTTTCCGCCCCGCGGTTCAGCTGGGCCAGCACAATGATCGGCAGACTCAGTTCCTTGGCGAGGGCTTTCAGACCACTGGAAATCTCGGCGATTTCCTGCTGCCGGTTGTCCTGGGCGCGGCGGCTCGTGCTGCGGCAGAGCTGGAGGTAGTCCACCATGATCATTTCGATCTTGTGCATCTTGTGCAGCCGCCGGGCTTTGGAACGAAGATCCAAAATCGACAGGGCCGGGGTGTCGTCGATGAAAATCTTGCTGCCGGCCAAGGCACTGGCCGCACGGGTCATCATCTGGAACGATCCCTGATTCAAAAACTGCCCGCTCATCAGCGAGCGCATGTTGATTTTCGCCCGCGAGCAAATCAAACGTTGCACCAGACTGTCCGCGGTCATTTCCAAGCTGAAGACCGCACAGGGCCGGTTCTGGTCCACGGCCACATTTTCCACGATGTTCATGGCAAACGAGGTTTTCCCCATCGAGGGACGGGCCGCCACAATGATCATTTCCCCGGCATGCATCCCGCCGGTCATTTCGTCCAGAATCTTGAATCCGGTCGCAATCCCGTTGATGGCATTGGGATTTGCGGCCTTGGCCTCGAGGTCATCGATCGCTTTGAAGACGTGTTCCTTCATGGTCAGCATGCCTTTTTTGCCGACTTCATCCTCGCGGATGCCGAGAATGCGGGCTTCGACTTCATCCAGCAGCGGACCCACATTTTCCTGGTCCTCGAAGGCGCGGTTGATACACTCGCTGCAGGACGTGATGACGCGGCGCAGGGTGGCTTTTTCCCGCACCTGGGTGGCGTAGTGGGTGACGTGGGCCGGCGTGGGGGCAAACGTGTAAATTTCCGCCACCGCCGCCGGGCCGCCGACGTTTTCCATCAGCTTCCGGTCCATCAGCAACTGCTGGATCGAAACCGGATCAATCGGTTTGCCGGCATCGTTCTGTTCCACTAGGAGCCCGTAAAGCATCTCGTGGGCGGGCACGTGGAAGTGCTGTGGCGTCAGCAGCTCCATGGCCGCTCCCACTGCGTACTCCGGGGCCTGCATCATACAGCTCAGGACCCCGCGCTCCATATCGTGGGCGCTGGGCAGGGGGCGCGTCGGGTCATTCCAAGCCGGAGCCTCGGTTTTGTTCCGCCAGCCCTTCCCCTGGAGGGCGGGGGCACTGCTGGACGACGGGAATGAGGCAGGTTCAGACATGGAATCCTTTCAATGCGGCAAAGAAAAGGGCAGGGAAAGCGCAAAGGGCTAGCGGATTGGGAATAACCCGTGGATAACCCGTGGGCAGACGGTGAGGAATCCGGTGAACAACTTCCCGCCACCCCCGCTGGACAAGCGCCCCGCCGCATGGAAGGGACGCGCCATGAAAGCACAAACCATCGTCACGCTCGATCTCGAAGGAGTCCTCGTCCCGGAAATCTGGATCGCCGTGGCGGAGCGGACTGGGATCGACGCCCTCCGCCGCACCACCCGTGACGAGCCGGACTACGATGTGCTGATGCGCTACCGCCTCGATTTGCTGGACCAGCACGGCCTCACGCTCGGGCTGATCCAGGACGTGATCGGGACTCTTGAACCACTGCCTGGGGCGAAGGCGTTTCTGGACGAACTCCGGGAGTTGACCCAGGTGGTGATTTTGTCTGATACTTTCGGGGAATTCGCCCAGCCCCTGATGCGCCAACTCGGCTGGCCCGTTATTCTGTGCCACCAACTGGAGGTGCAGGACGGGAAAATCACGGATTACAAGCTTCGCCAGCCCAACCAGAAAAAGCGGGCAGTGGAGGCCTTCCAAGGGCTGAATTACAAAGTGGTGGCGGCAGGCGATTCGTTCAATGACACTGCCATGCTGGAGCAGGCGGACCATGGTTTTCTGTTCCACGCGCCGGACAATATCCGCGCGCAATTCCCGCAATTCCCGGCGTTTGATGACTATGGGGATCTACTGCACGCCATAAAATCAGTGCTCTAAGGCCGGGGAGTGGGGAGGTCCGCAGGGTTGGCGGGGTCCGGGGGCTGGAGAACCCCAATTGATGTATAGTGGGTGCCTCTGGGTTTCGCTTTACGTCCCCACCCGCGCAGTTTAGTTTCCCCTCAAACTTTCCCCGCGCATGAAAGCTGAGGCCGCTGCCCTCGTTCAACCTGCCTCTGGCCCATTTAGTCCCGCAAACCTCCCCTCCTTCTCCCCCACCATGAATGCCCCTTCTCTATACCTCGCTGTCCTTTCCTTCCTCGGTTCCGCCGTGGTCAGCAATGCCACGATCGTAGGTTTCGGTAACCTCGGAGGAAACAATGCCACTATCCCCGCGAACCTCGCATCCAATGCGACGGCGGCCGGGAATGGTTTTGTGGTCACCAACGGGACCACCCCGAATATTGCCCTCACCTGGGATGCCGCCTGGGACGTTCACACTTCCGTGCAGTTCTCAGAACTCGAAAACCAAACCGTTGGCGGGGGTGATTGGGACAACGAGGGAAACATCCCGCGCGTTGGGCAGCTGGACGCCAACAGCCACACGATCGATTTCGCGGCAACCACGGGATACGCCCTGGTGCTGAACTCCTTCGACATGGCGAATACCCCGGAGAACGTTGACTCCGCCACCTGGAACATCGTCCTGACCAATTCTTTGGCCGCTACGGTGTGGAGCACCCAGGTGACTTTGGTAAATAATGACTCGGACGTCCTGACCATCTCTCCTGGATTCACCGGACTTGACGGAGAGGCCTATCGGCTGACTTTCACGCAAACCACTGCCACTCCTGCTGGACAGCATGGTATCGACAACCTGAGCTTCAATCAGGTGCCTGAACCTTCACTGGCTTGCCTGGCTGGATTGGGCGGCTTGGCTTTGATCTTCCGCCGCAGGAAGTAAGGATCATTATCTGCCCGGATGACGGGGAATGTTCCTCCCTCCGCTCTCATGCGGACGGGAGGAGTTTTTTGTAAGGACATGACAAAGGCCGGTTGCCTGAAGATGTTATAAATTTGATGCTGGAGTTGAGTCCCGGGAAGATGGGGCGCGTGTTGCCTCGTTTTTCCTTTTGCAGTTCCGGCTCGCGTGCTGGCAGCCGGAATTTGCAGACTGAGATGGGGGCAACTTGCGGCTGGCCTGGTTCGGGCTTAGGATAACCCATGCTCTCCGAAGATTTTCTCCGTTCGTTGCCCAAAGTTTTGCTGCATGAACACCTCGACGGCGGGCTGAGGCCGCAGACGGTGATCGACCTCGCGGTGGAAAATGGCTATACTGGATTGCCCTTTTCGCATCCGGAGGAACTGGCCGCCTGGTTTCACCGGGGGGCACAACGTGGTTCGTTGCCGGAGTATCTGGAGGGGTTCATGCACACCTGCGGGGTCATGCAAACCCGCAGCGCCATCGAGCGCGTGGCCTTCGAATTCATAGAGGACATGCATCACGACGGCGTGGTCTATGCCGAGTGCCGCTTCGCTCCCTGCTTCCATCTGGAACGTGGCCTCACTCCGGAGGCGGTCGTCCAGGCCGCCATTGATGGTTTCAACCGGGGCCAGGAAAAATACGGGGTCGGCTGGGGACTGATTCTTTGCGGGATGCGGCACCTGACCGATTCCCTGGAGTGGGCGGAACTGGCGATTTCCTTCCGCCACCGCGGGGTGGTCGGCTTCGATCTGGCCGGTGAGGAGGCCGGGTATCCGCCGAAAAAACATGTGTCCGCCTTCGAGGCCATCCAGCGGGCCAATTTTTACTCCACTCTTCACGCTGGCGAGGCCTTCGGGGTTGCGAGCATCTGGCAGGCCCTGCAACTTTGTGGCGCCCACCGCCTTGGTCACGCCACCCGCCTGACGGACGATATGACCATCGTTGATGGCAAGATCGTCAAGCTGGGCACTCTCGCCCAATACATTCTGGACCGCCGGATTCCGCTGGAGATGTGCCTCTCCTCCAACGTCCACACCGGAGCCGTCCGCAGCATGGCGGAACATCCCTTCCGGCTGTATTTCGAGCGTGGTTTCCGCGTCACCCTGAATACCGATGACCGCCTCATGAGCGACACTTCCATGACCAAGGAATTCGGCATCGCGGTCGATGAATTCGGCCTTGGGGTGAAGGACCTGGAGAAGATCACCGTCAATGCCATGAAGAGCGCGTTTGCTCACTTCGATGACCGCATCAGCCTGATCTATGGCCGCATCAAACCTGGCTTCGAAAAAGCCAAATCCTGAGTGGGCGCGGGGTAGGGCAATCCCCGGTGACAATTTCGTTTCCCATTTCACCGGGTTTTGTCCCACAATGGGCGCGTGTCCATTTCCCCCCTGTTTCGTTTTCTGATCGTTTTCTGCTGTCTGGCCGGCAGAGGTGGGGCGGTGGAAATTTCTGAAATTCTTCCTGACAACTCAGGAGGGTTGGCGGATGCGGATGGCCAGTCCTCCAGTTGGATCGAACTCCGGAATCCTGCCGCCGCCGCCGTGAGCCTCGCTGGATGGCACCTCACGGATGATCCGCTGCTTCCGGCGAAGTGGACCTTCCCGGCGGTCACCCTTCCCACCAACGGTTACCTCGTCGTCTTCGCTTCGGGCAAGGACCGTGCGGTGGCGGGCAGTCCGTTGCACACCAATTTCAAGCTCGATGTGGATGGGGAATATCTGGCCCTGACCGATGCCGCGGGCGGCGTGGTTTCCGGGTTTATCCCCTCATTTCCGAAGCTGCGGAGGAACATCTCCTATGCGGTCGTCAGTCAGAATATCAATGCTCCGCTGCTGACGGCCGGTGCCACGATGCGCTACCGGGTCCCGGCCGACGGAAGTCTGGGTACGGCCTGGGCCCAACCGGCATTCGATGATGCGGCATGGACCAGTGGCACGCTGCCCGCCGGCTACGATGCCAACGGGGGGACTGGCGCGCCCCTGCTCAGTCTGGATTTCAACGACCGCGACAATAACACCCCCGACACCACCCAGAATGGCTTCACCTCCTTCCTGATCGGCAGCACCGGAGGCAATGCCGCCACCCAGACCGGCGCCATCACCCGCACCATCGGTTCCACTCCGGTCACGCTGAGCAATACCGGAGCCGACCCTTATGATGACCGCTACCGCATCACTCCCACCGATGGGGCCTCCCTGACGACGCAGCGGCTCCTGCGCGACTTCGTGTTTTCCCGCGATCAAACCGGGACCTCCGGCCTGGATTTGACCGTCACCAACTTGCCGCCCAATCAGCCCTGCCGGGTCACCGTGTGGAGTTATGATAGTTCCAGTCCAGGCAATCGGGTTTCGGATTGGTATGCCAATGGGGCGTTGGTCCTGGACAATTACACCTTCAATGGCAGCAATCTGCCGGCGGTGGATACCGCCGGCCGGTTTGATTTCGATGCCGTCACTTCTGCCGGCGGGAGCCTCGTGATGGGAGGCCGTCGCGATCCCGCCAGCGCCACTTTCGGGGTGTTTCTCAATGCCGTGCAGATCGTGCCGCTCGGGTATGCCGGACTCATCACCACGGATCTCTCGTCCGCCATGCGGCCGTTATCCAGCAGTGTCCTGCTGAGGGCCCCCTTCAGTGTGCCGGACCCCGCCATCTTGCAACAGTTGAAGCTCAAGGTACGTTATGATGACGGTTTTATCGCCTATCTCAATGGTCGGTTGGTCGCCAGCCGGAACGCGCCCGCGGATGGGGCATGGAATAGTGTCGCCCCCGCCTCCCGCACCGCTGCGGAAGCCACCGCGGTGGAGGAAATCATCATCCCGGTCACGCCGGGGCTGCTGCTCCCCGGAACCAATGTGCTCGCGGTTCATGGATTCAATGCGGACCCGGATGACAGCGATTTCCTGATGGATTTTCAGATGGATGGGTTGGGCGGCGTGGCGGTGGCCCCGTTGTTTTTCGCCACGCCCACCCCCGGAGCCACGAATGCCCTTGGTTTTCCGGGATGGGTCGGGGATACCAAATTCAGCGTGGATCGCGGTTTCTATGACGCCCCTGTCACGACTGCGATCACCTGTGAGACGCCCGGTGCGGAAATCCGCTATACCCTTGATGGCTCGGTGCCGTCCGCGACCACCGGCACGGTCTATGGCGGACCGCTTTCCATCACACAAACCACCAGCCTGCGGGCCGCGGCGTTCTTCCCCGGTTATATCCCCGGCAGCACGGACACCCAATCCTATGTGTTTCCGGCCCTCACCATCCAGCAGCCTGCCAGCCCGCCCGGTTGGCCCGCGACCTGGGGCACCGATTCCGAAGTTGGAGGGACGGTGCCGGGGGATTATGAAATGGACCCCAACGTGGTCAACAACACCCAACCCGGCTATTCCGCGATGGAAGCCCTCCATGCCCTGCCCACGCTGTCCCTGACCTTGCCTCCGGGTGATTTTCTCGGGGCGAATGGGATTTATCAATTTCCAAAAAGCACCGGGGCCGCCTGGGAGCGGGCTGGTGCGGTGGAGTTCATGGACCCCAAAGGCCAGGAAGCCTCCTTCGCGGAAGATTGTCAGGTGGAGATCCATGGGAACAGCAGCCGCCGTCCCTTCCGGGTGCAGAAACATTCCTTCCGTCTCTCTTTCAAAGCTCCGGAAGGCAGTGCCAAACTCAGTTATCCCCTGTTTGCCGGTTCACCCGTGAAGGAGTTCAACAAGCTGGTGCTGCGGGCCTGCTTCACCGATGCTTGGTGTCTGGTGAGCTGGGATCCGGGGCGCTACCGGCCGGATGATGCCACTTACTTGCGGGATATCTGGATGAAGCGTTCCCACGAAGCCATGGGTTACCTGGCGCCGGACAGCCGGTTTTGCCATCTCTATATCAACGGGCTCTACTGGGGAATGTATAACATATCGGAGCGTATTGATGAAGACTATGTGGCTTCCCACCGGGGAGGGGATGCCGCCGACTGGGAGGTGGTCTCCGATTTTGTCGACTCCAATCCTTCCGCCACCAGCCCTTGGAAAAGCATGTTCACCCTGGCCAACGCCGGCCTTTCCACCCCCGCAGCATATGCCGCAATCCAACAATGGCTCGATCCTGCAGCTTTCGCGGATTATTATCTCCTGCATCAGTTCGGCGAGGCCGAGGACTGGCCCCACCACAATGGATATGCCTACCGCCGAAAAGTGGGTCCGAACGACAAATACCAATGGGTCACCTGGGATCAGGAGATCGCTCTCAATAATCACGGGATCGACCGGGTCAGCCTCAACGCCCCCAATACCACCACCGACCGAACGCCGGGCCGCCTGTTGAACAAGCTGCGGGACAATGCGGAATTCCGCCTGCTCTTCGCCGATCGCGCCCACCGCCATCTTCATAACGGCGGTGCGCTGGATGTGGCGCCGGGCCAGGCAAGGTGGAGTGCTATCGCTGCAACGATTGATCAGGCCATCGTGGCCGAGAGTGCCCGCTGGGGCGATACCGCCGAGGAGACGCCCTATGGCAATACCGGGGAAAGCCGGCCGGGTGTGCCGCTCAAGTCCGTCTATACCCGCGAAGCGGATTGGCTGCCAACCATCAACCTCACCCGGAATACCTGGATTCCCAGCCTGCACAACACCACCAACAGCTATGCCGCGATCCGCCGTCTCCAGGCAGCTGGCCTCTATCCGCTCACGGAACCACCGGCGCTCAGCCCGCACGGCGGGGTGTCGCCCACCCCCTTCACGATTTCACTCACGGCCCCGGCCGGGGGAATTTACTATACTCTTGATGGTAGCGACCCCCGCGAGGCGGTGACGGGAGTTCCGCTGGGTATTCCCTATCAATCTTCCATAATCCTTGGTGGTTCGGCCACCCTCAAGGCGAGGGCCCGCAATGGCACCGTGTGGAGTGCGCTGACCGAGGCATCCTACGTACTGGGGGTGGCGGCAGCCGCCGGCAATCTGACGGTCAGTGAGATCTTTTTCCATCCCCCGGAGGGGAGTGCTGCCCCGGAGTTCATCGAACTGTGGAATACCAGTACCAGCACCCTTGATTTGACCAATGTGAGCTTCAGCGAAGGGATTGCCTGGACCTTTCCGCCCGGCACCCTGCTGCCGCCAGGAGAACGCATCGTCATCACCGGGGATCAGTTTGCCGGGAAACTCGACAATGCCGGAGAGTATCTCACGCTTCTCGCCGGGGATGGCAGGGTGATTCTGCGGTTCCGCTATCAGGACACCGCACCGTGGCCGGGCGGCACCGATGGGCAGGGAGCTTCGCTGGTGCTCCTGTCCGCCGGCGCGGACCCTTCCAACCCGGCCTCCTGGCGTCCCAGTTTGTCCAGTGGAGGCACCCCCGCCACCAGTGACGCCACGGTCTTTGCAGGGAATGCCGGCGCCGATTCCGATGGGGATGGATTCAGTGATTTCCTCGAGTATGGCCTCGGTACTAGCGCGGTCAATGCCGCCGCCTTTCCCTCCTGTTCCGGCACGCTTTCGGGTGAAGGGTTTCTGGTCTCCTTCACCCGGGCGGCCGCAGCCGATGATGCCGAAGTGTTTCCGGAAGTCAGTGAGAACCTGAAGGATTGGACGGCGGCCCTGGCTCTGCAGTTCCGCAGCCCCGGTCCACCGGGGTTATTGTCAGAAACCTGGAAAACCACGAAGCCATTACCTGCCCGGTTTTACGTCCGCGTCCGGGCACGGACCCGGCCCTGATCCGGCGGCAGTATCGTCCAGTTCGAAGTCATAGGCTTGGTTTTTCCTGTTGGACTGGCAGATTGAGGACTTGATCCTGGGGAGCCGCCGGGAGATTGCCGAAGCGGGTTCCGGGCTTGCCGGCAGAATGGATTCAGTGGATGTCACCCAACCCATTCATGTCAACGCCGCCGTCCTTCGTTTCCTCCCGCGTCCGGGTGGCCGGGCTGCTGGAAGTGGGATTGCTGCTGGGCTTGGCGGGATCATGGCTGGGTTTGCTGGGCGGCTGGCACTGGACGTTGGATTTGTGCAGTCACTTCCGCTGGCAATATGTAGTGGCCAGTCTGCTGGCGCTCGCTTGGGCGGGGTGGCGGAAGCGGCGGGGGCTGCTGGCGGCTGCGGTGGTTACGCTGGGACTCAATCTCTGGCTGATGGCGCGTCCGGAGTGGCAGGCTCCATCCGGCAAACCGGTGGCCGGATTTCATGTCAGGGTGATCAGCTTCAATGTCCTCACTTCGAACCGCCAGCACGCCGGGGTGCTGCAGTGGCTGCAGGAGGCCGATGCCGATGTCATTTTTCTCATGGAGGTTGACCGGGTCTGGGCAAAGGCGTTGCAGCCGCTCCTCGGCACTCATCCGCATCACCTGATCCTGCCGAAGAGCGACAATTTCGGCCTCGCGCTTTTCAGCCGTCTGCCGTTGGCGGGTTTGCGGAAATTGGATAGTGATGTTCTGGGGACCGGGCCTGATTCCGATCTGGATCTTTGCATGGACTCGGTGGAAGCCCGTCTGACAATTGGCGGCCGCGAGTTGCTGATTCTCGGTACCCATCCCGTCCCCCCGATGGGCAAGGAATATGCCGCGGCCCGGGACCGGCAATTGCAGGGATTGTCCCACCATATGGCCCGGGCTGGCCTCCCGGTTCTGGTGGTGGGGGACCTGAATGCCACGCCCTGGTCCCACGGCTTCCGCCAACTTGCCGCCAAAACGCCGCTGCTTCCGGCGCCCGGCGCCTGGAAACCGACGTGGCGAACTGGGTCCCTTTTTGCCATCCCGATCGATCACGCCCTCTGCACGCCGCCCCTACTGTTCCAATCCCGCACCATTGGCCCCGACCTGGGTTCGGACCACCGGCCTCAGGTGATGGATCTGGGTTGGGCCGGGTGATGAGGATTTCTCTGGTCGCTCATGGAGGCAGGAGGGTGCTGTCCAGTTCCCGGGCACAGAACCAGAGCATGCGGGGCAAGTGGAATGGCCCTTTGAACTGATTGCCTTTGGCGGGCTGGGAGAGGCTCCCGTCGCGGTGCAGATAACCAAACCACTCGCCATGCTCCCGGTCCGGGAAATGGGCGAAACTCCAATCATGGACTTGTTGGTGCATGGCCGCATAACGGGCTTCTCCGGTCAGTTTCCATGCCAGCAGGGTGGCGATGATAGTCTCGCAATGCGGCCACCAGAATTTCATATCGTGCCAGTATTCCTGGACGGGCAGCCCCCGGAGATCGGTGAAATACAACAGGCCGCCATGGGTGTTATCCCAGCCGCGGGCCCACATCCAGTCGAGAATCTGCAGGCCCAGTTTCACGTAGAAATCGTTGCCCCGCAGCCGTCCTTCCTGCATGATGAACCACGCGCATTCCAAGGCGTGCCCGGGATTCAGGGTGCGTCCTTCCGCGTGGTCGATGATCCCGCCGTCCGGGGCCACCACTTCCAGCAGGGCGGCGTGCTCCGGTTTCAGGAAATCCCGTTCAATCTCCCCGATCCATTCATCAATCCATGAGGTGAGGAGTTTTCCGGAAATCAGCTGGTCGCCCCCTGCCGCCCGCAATTCCTGGGCTGTCACGATGCCGATCATCAAGGCTCCGATTCCCTTGGACGGGCGGGTGGTCTCAAACTTCGGGGGCATGGTTCCCGGCTCGAAGGAATAACGCAGGTAACGTTCGAAGGCCGTCACCGAATCCGCCGCCGCAGACTGGTCGCCGCTGGCCTGTGACCAGGCCGCATAGGAGATCGCCGCAAAACTCTCACTGAACACATAACGCCGCATCCGGAGTGGCCGGCCCTCCCGGGTCACGGTAAAATACATCTTCCCGTCCGGTCCATGACAATGCTGCCGGGAAAATGCCACACAGGACCGGGCCGCCTCCAGCCATTCCGGCCGCTGTTCCACCGTCAGATAGAGCGTGGCAAACATCCAGCCGGCGCGCCCCTGGAACCAGACGCTTTTATCGGTGTCCATTACGGCTCCATTCCGGTCGAGGGATGTCAGGATGCCGCCAAGGGCGGAGTCCATGCCATGCCGGAGCCAGAAGGGCACGACGTCGCCCAGCAGCGTGCTGCGGTAGAGCGCCGCGAGGTGCGCCCGGCCTTCTGTGGTGAGCAGATCACTCACGGTTTGGGAGCAGTGAACCAATCGGCGCTGAGACGGGCAAAGACGATGCGGCCGTAGTTGTCAGCTTCAAACAGGCACCCCGCGCTGCCATCCGGAAGGCGGCAGAGCACGCTGTAGGCAAAAGGCCCAGGGTAAAGCACCTGCCTGGTGGGCCAGGATTTTCCGTTATCAACGCTCGTGTAAATCGTGCCGCGTTCGCGTTTGGTGGAATCAGGACCGCTGTGCAGCATGATTCCGGGACGGTCGCCCTCCGGGAAAGAATAACGGAGCGTGGACGCCATGCAGCTGGGATCAGTGAGGTCCGGGATTTCCGCCACGGGTGACCAGGTGCGTCCGCCGTCCCGGCTCAAGGAACTGCGGCGCACCCTGGCTCCGGCGAATTGGCGGCTGTCCAGCATCACGGAACCATCCGGCAATTCCGCCATCTGGACCTCGTTGATCTGACTGCGTTCCCCGCCTTTGCCATCCGGCACGAGAGCCCCCGGCACGTCGTCCCCATAGGTCCACGTCTGTCCGCCGTCGTCGCTGAAGACCGCGTAGTTTTGCCACTGGCCGTAGGGGCCTTCATTGAAGGGAATGATCAGCCGGTCCTTGTGGGGACCACGGCTGAGCTGGATGCCGGTGCCCGGGCCGCTGGCGATGGTGGTGGCCCGTGCGGGCCGTTTGGTGGTGCGGGTCACGTCCTGCGGAGCGGCCCAGGTCTGGCCATCGTCATCGGAAGTGAGGATGAAATTCCGGTAGATGTCAGGACCATCAAGACCGGTGGCGGTGTTGGCGCTGTGCTCCTTCAGATGTGCCGGAATGCGCTGATACCAGAGGAAGATGCGGCCGCTCCGGTGGTCCTGCACCACGGTGGGATTGTTCAGTGAGTGGGCGCCGTCGTCATGCAGCACGCGGAGCGGACTCCACGAACGCCCTCCGTCCGTGCTGCGCTTCATCACGATATCGTTCTCCGCCTGATCGGTGGGGCGTTGCCGGCCTTCGGCAAAGGCCAGCACCGAACCGCCCCGGGTGGCGATCACCGCGGGGATCCGGATGGAGGTATAACCTTCTTTTCCGGAGGTGAAGACATCGGAAAACTCTGGTTCCGCCGCGGCCAAGGGGGCGGCCATCAGGAGCGAATAAAGCAGGGATTTGAGGGGAGGGGTCATAAGAATATTGCTAGGAAATCCAGTCAAAGAATCCCATGGCTTCCAGTTCGGTGTGGAGCCGGGCCGTCTCTTCCGGGGAGAGGTTGTCATGGGGCAGGCGGGCAGGGCCCACGGGCACGCCCAGCATGGCCATCACCGCTTTGGCTGCGCCCATGTAGCCATGGCCGGCGAGGAGTTGCACCAGACGCACGCCGCGGAATTGTTCCAGCCGGGCCGCCGCCAGATCGCCCCGGGCAAAGGCCGCCAGCATCCGCTGGTAGAGGGGTGCAGCGAAGTTGAAGCCACTGCCCACCGCTCCCCTGGCGCCCATGGCGAGGGCGCCGAGCAGATGTTCATCCACCCCGAATGGCAGATCCCACCGGCCTTCCCCGGCGTGGAGGCACTGTTGATAGGCCATCAGGTCGGGATTGGTGAATTTCAGCCCGGCCAGCGTGGGAATGCGGTCCGGGGCTTGGGCGAGGAAGTCCGGCATGGAAAAGGCGACGCCGGTCAGCACCGGGATGTCGTAAAAATAGAAGGGAGTTTCAGGAGCCGCGGCGGCGATATCCGCACAGCAGTCGATGAGCAGATCCAGCGAGCGGGGTTTGAAATAGGACGGGGCCAAGGCGGCGATCGCCGCCGCTCCGCGTCCGGCGGCATGAGCGGCGAGGGTGCGGGCATCCGCCAGACAATTGCCACCGACATGGACCACGACTCGCAAGGGGCTGCCCTGCACCACGTCCGTCCAACGCTCCGCCAGGGCCAGCCGTTCCTGGACCGTAAGGCTGTGGCTTTCGCCCGTGGTGCCGCCAATGAAGACGGCGCCGACCCCTTGGTTCAGCAGATGGGAAGCCTGCGCTTCCACCACGGACAGGTTCAAGGAACCATCGGGATGGAATGGGGTGTGGGTGGCGGTGGTGAGGCCGTGCAAAGGGTGGGGGTTTGACATGAGATAGGGGAGTCAGGGTTTTGGTGGGCTGGGAGGTTCCGGTGGCACGGTTCCTTGCGGGGCTGGGCAGCGGAGAGCCCACACTTCCGGGGAGCGCACCCCGGGACGGACCTCGCCGCTGGGGATGATGAAGGACTGGCCCCACTTCACGCAGGGCACAGTGGCCCGCGGTGCCGGCACCTTGCCTGACACTTCCCAGTGATCGGCTGTAAAATCATACCAGAGCACGGTGTCGGGAAATCCCGGGTGTTGTTCCACCGGTTGGAATCCTGCTAGGGAACCATCGTCCCCGGCCAGGAGCAGGACTCCGTCATGATTTCCCCGGCGCACCACCGGAGCAGGGGAAGGGGCGGCCACACAGGGTTTGGGCAGATCAGCCAGCCGTTTCCAGCCGCCGGCGGGAGTATAACGCCAGGCATCGCGCAGCGGCCTCCGGATAACTTTTCCATGGCTGGCCTCCAGGGCGGTTCCCCCGAAAAGATAGAACGCGCTGCCCGCGGCTGCGGCCACCGGCAGAATGCGGGGTTCTGCAGGCAAGGGCGGTAATTCCAACCAGACAGGGGAGGGGTCACCTGAAGGGAAATGGAAGACACGGTTGGAGGCCTGTTGCTCCCCGGGTTCCGTACTGCCGCAGGCCAGATAGACGTTATCGTTGTCATCCACCGCGCCCGCCGCCATGGCCAGGGGAAGCGGCAACGGCGCCCCGCTGAGGGCGATTAGCTTATCGTTTTTCCATTCCAGGGTGAAGACCGCGGCATGGTGCCGGGAGGCATCGCTGCCCCCGAGGCAGAACAGTTTGTTTTTCAGGGTCACGGACACTCCGTAGGCGAGCGGGCGTGGCAATGCCCCGGCTTCCTTCCAGGTGCCGCCGGGTTGCTCCAGCACCTGGACCTGGGCATGCCAGACTTTTTTTCCGCCCTGCCATGGCATTTTGTCAGGAAAGTTGGCCCCGCCTGCCACCAGCAGTGCCCCGCCGGAGACGCCAGCGTAGGGAGCAGCCACCCCCAACCGATCGGGCAGCGGAGCCAGCCGGGACCACGAGGTGTCTCCGGCCCGGAGCGTACCCGGGGAACCCGCCGCCAGCAGGACCACGGCCGCCACACACGGAGAGCCACCCGTGGAGGAACGGGGGAGCCCGGCTGGGAGGACCGCATGAATCATGGGCCGATCATGAATTGAAACGGGCTGGCAGGCAAGCCTGCAGCACTGGCTGGATTTCATCCCGTCATCCGGCATCTGTTTCCGGGAAATCTGCCGGATTGAGCATTTGCCTTGTTACCCGCGAGGATGGATTTCGGTATTATGCAGAGCGGGGACGGAAACGCCGGTTCCGCCCCTTGATGGACTGGATCCTGAAAAGCTGTTGGCCGCCGCCTAGCGCAGCAGTCGGGTCCCGGTCTAGGACTGGAACCCTCCCGCCGCGGAGGAAGTGGACGGCTGGTTCGGTGACTATCAAGTGGGCCGGCTCAACGGCAAAGGGGGGGCCGGGGAAGGTCGTGGCCACGGGAGCCCCGGTGAAACGCTGGCCCGGCGGATCCGTCGGATCCGCCATGGGAAAGTCAGGGTTGCTGGGCGGCCTGTCCGGTGGGGACCGGCATGGGAATCACGAACTTTCCATCCTTCTGGGCCACCGGGAAGGAACTGCTGGTCCGGCTGGAGCTGCCTTCTTCCTTGTCTTCACTGGAGATCACCAATTGCCAGGTGGGCGTGAGGGGCAGCTTGTAATATTTTCCGTCAGGCATTTCCATGGCTTGGCTGAATTGCGCGGCCTGCTCCGCGGTGGGGGTCTTCAGTTCCACCTGAATGGGACTGCTGCGGGGCGCATCTCGCATCATCCGGAAGAATTCCACAACCTCGGCAGGGCTGCCGTCGGTCAAAAGGAAGGAGTCCAAGGTGCTGGTGTCTTTGTCTTCCATCGCCTTGCGGTAGGTTTCCACAAAGGCGGCCGGGTCGGCAGCGGGGGCCGGGGATTTGGCGGATTCGGCGGCGACGGAGGTCTTGCCACAACTGGTCAAAGCCAGAGGGGCTGCGGCGAGGATGAGCGCGGGAATCAGGTGTTTCATGGGTATGGTGGTTGGGTTATGTTGGTAGTTCTGGTTTGGCGGAGTAAAGGAGGGTTACTTGGAAAGGCTGATTTGCCACGCGGGTGGCATGGAGGCCTGGCGCCGTCCGAGGGCTGCGCCCGCGGCGATCATGGCGAGGACCAGCACGACGGCGATCAGGGGCGGCGGGACGATCCTGCGTTGCATCACGGGAGGATTTCCGAGGCGGTGGATAATGATTTTGGGAGAGGAGGCCGTAGTTCTCATATCTGGGGATGGGATCGATGGACGGTCAGTTGCTGGAGAGGGACCTTGCCTTGGCCCATGCCATGCAAGGCGGTGGGAGCCGAGGTGGGACTATCCTGCCACAGGTGGAGAAATCGGATATAGGACCAAGGGCCTGGGGAAAGCCCGTCAGGGAGCGCGGAGTGCCGGGAAAGCGGACCAAGGGCGGAGAAGCAGCGCCGGGAGAGACCCGGAAATCCGCCGGAAGTCCTTCATATAACCGATAGTCAGGGTGGGATGACTCCGTCTAAAGTCGGAGCCCGGCCTTGGGAATTTCCATCGCGCGGGTCCAACGGATCGGTATTTTGCGGGATGACGACTACCGGGATTCAATGGTTGTACCTTCGGCGCTGCCTCATGGCGTTGCTGCTGCTGACCGCACCGGCGCTGGCGCAGGAGGCTGCCCTCGTCCCGCCAGCGGAAGCGGCCGCGGGGCCGGTCACGGATGGTCCGGGGGACCAGCCTGCTGTGGAGCCCGGTCAGGAGGCCGGGCCGGTGGTGAAATTGCGGGGGGTGGTGGCCTTTGTGAGCCGGGAGCGGGATTATTTCCATGTGATCGTGGGCAGCAGGACGGAGGGGTTCCGGGTGGCGCTTCCCGTGGCGGTGCCGGAGTTTGGTCAGCAGGTGGAAGTGGACTACCGGGAGTCCTCCGCCCGGAGCGGGGGCTGGGATGCCCTTGCCATCCAGGTCCTTGGCCAAGGACAGTTTCCCGAGCCTACGGTGTGCACGCCGGACGATGTCCAGGCGGGGCGTTACAACCGGCAATGGGTGGAAGTGGAGGGGGTCGTGCTCCAAGTGAAGTATGCCACCGGATTTCTATGGATTCAGATGGTGGGCAAGGGCGGCTGGGGCATGGCCAACGTTTACCATTGGCCGGAGGGGCCTCTCGGGGACGCGTGGTGGGGCGCCAAAGTGAGGATCAGGGGATTGAATATCGGAAAGGGGCAAAATGCCTTCCGCGTCCACGGTCCCGAACTGGTGACGGTACTCAGCCCCGGCCTGCGGTGGCCTTTTGATCTGCCAGAAACCCCGATGGCCGGGATTGCGGCCCTGACTGAACCCCGGCCCGACCGGGTGAAGATCCGGGCCACAGTGCTGGGGGTGCAGGGCAATATCGTTTTTTTGCGCTCGGGTGGGATCGCCTTGCAGGCGGACCTGATGTATCCGTTCGATGCCGGCCAGGAACCTTCCGGGCGGTTTCTGGAAGCCCCCAAGATTCCGTGGTTGGACCGCGGGGATGAAATGGATGTGGTAGGATCCCCGCTCCAGGTCCAGCCTTTTGTCAGGCTGCAGTTGGCGCAGTTCAAGGTGGTGCAGCGGCTGGCCGGGGTGACGCCGCGGGCGGTGTCGGTGGAGGAGGCCGCCTCGGGGCGGGCTGGAAATGATCTGGTGACCCTCAGGGGCCGTCTGAGATCCCGCCACGAAACGGGCGCCGGACCGCTGCGCCGGGAGACCTTGGAACTGATGGATGGCAGCCAGGCGATGCCGGTGATCCTGGACACCAGAACCGGAGGCTTTCTGCAAAACCTTGCGCCCGAGGATCTGGTGGAAGCGACCGGCATCGTGGAGCCCGCCCCGGGGACGCCTCCCTGGGTGGTACGGCTGGCCGAAGCCAAGGATGTCAGATCGTTGGGCCTCGCCCCGGAGGTGGCTGCAGCCCGGCGTTGGAAACGTCTGGCATGGTTGAGTTCCGGCCTGATCCTGGTGGGCGGGACCATGATTTTTACCCGGCGCCGCCAACTCCGCCAACGGGAGCGGGTGCGGGCCATCCGCGACCAGAATGCCGCGCTGGAAAAGCGGGTGGTGGAGCGGACGGCAGAATTGGAAGTGGCCCGTGATGAATTGAAACGGTCACTGGAGCAGGAGCGCGAATTGGGAGAATTGAAGAGCCGTTTCGTTTCCACCGTCAGCCATGAATTCCGCACTCCCCTGGGCATTATCATGTCCGCCGTGGAACTGCTGCAGAACTATGCGGACCGGTTGCCGGCGGAGCAACAGACTGAGTTGATGGACGATGTGCGGAACTCCACTCTGCGCATGTCGTCCATGATGGAGCAGGTGCTGGTTCTGGGCCGGGCGGAGGCGGGCAAGCTGGATTTCCGGGTGGCTCCTCTGGAGGTGGCGGCGCTGATTAGCCGCATGGTGGAGGAAACCCTCCGGGCCACCCATCAGGCTTGTCCGATCATCTGGGAACCGGCAGGTGATTTGGCAGGGGCGGAGGGGGACGAGGCCTTGTTGCGGCATATCGTGACCAATCTCCTTTCCAATGCGGTGAAGTATTCCGTTCCGGGAACGCCGGTTCAATTGAGGGCCTGCCGCCAGGGCAGGGAATTGGTCCTGACCGTACAGGATGCCGGAATCGGCATTCCGGAAGCCGATCAGGTGGGGATTTTTGATGCCTTCCACCGCGGGAGCAACGTGGGGGAACGGCCCGGGACAGGGCTGGGTCTGGTGATTGTGCAGCGCTGCGTGGAATTGCACGGCGGTTCCCTGACGCTGGAATCAGCGGAACGGAAGGGCAGCACCTTCACCGTGCGCCTGCCCGTATATTCCAGTAGTTAGGCCGTGAGAGCAGTGGCGGCGCCTTGCTTCATCAGTTTTTCCACTTTGGCATAAAGCTGGGTCCAGGCCTCCCTGACTTCTCCCTTGAAATCGTCTCCAAGGATTTGTTCCAGCATGGCCATCAGCGCGGCCTTCACGGTGGCATAATGTGCCTCCGTCACACCGTAAGCGGCATGACGGGCTCCCATCACTTTCAGTTCCGTTTCCAGGGCGGGCCCGTGATCAAGCAGACTGATCAGGGCTCCCAGCATTTCGGTGAGCTTTTTGGCCTGAACTTCAATGTCACTCTGGAACAGGCGGCGCAGGGCGGGATCTTTTTCAAAGAGTTCCCGGTAGAAAATGAGCGCGGCGATCGGTCCATGGACTTCGATGGCGGCAAAGGACTTGCGGATGAGATGGGTGTGGCGGGGTTTCACAGCCCAAAGAACGGCGGGATTGCGATTCCGGCCATCCGACTTTAGGCGGATGGTGGAAATCCAAGGGGCCGCTATGCTCCTGCGCAATATCATGAAAAAGCGACTCCTTGTTATCGAAGATCAGGCTCCCATGCGGCGGAATATCGCGCTGCTGCTGGAACTGGAGGGTTATGAGGTGTTCACCGCGGACAATGGACGGACCGGGCTGGAGCAAGCAAGGCAGCAGCGTCCGGATCTCATCCTTTGTGACGTGATGATGCCGGAAATGGATGGTTATACCGTGGTTCAGGAACTGCGCAGCGATGCCGCATTGGCTACCACCCCATTTATCTTTCTGACGGCGAGGAGCGACCGGGGCGATGTCCGGGTGGGGATGAATTTCGGCGCCGATGATTACCTGACAAAACCCGTGGTCCGGGATGATCTGCTGGCGGCAGTGCAGGTGCGGCTGGGCCGTGCCGAGACCCACGAACGCCAGCTCCAGGCGGCATCGGGGCAGGGCGGATTCAACCCGGATTTCTCCAGTCACCTGCCACTTCAGAAGGCGATGCTGCTTACTCCCCGGGAAGCGGAAGTGCTGCTCTGGGTAGCCCAGGGCAAGAGCAACGGCGATGTCGCGACCATCCTCGAAATGAGTGAGAAAACCGTGAAGCAGCACCTTGGCAGTGTCTTCCAGAAAATCGGGGTCGAGAGCCGCACCGCCGCCAGTCTGCGTGCCGTGGAGGTGCTCAGTGGTGCCGGCCACTAGCTGGTCCCCCCGGGCTTAGCCGGGCTGTTGATGGGGGCCATGGGCTGCCCATTGCCGCCATCGGTCCGGGCCCGGACCGGGGGAGGCGTGGACCACGCCTATCTGGAGTCTCCGCCCCCCTGAAGTTGCTCGCCCCAATGTTCGAGGAAGAACTTCTTTTCCGTAGGGAGGAAAGTCCTGGCGTGGCCGAGCAAGGGGCGGAGGGCGCAGCTCATCTGGAAGGTTACCAGCACAAAGATGCCGATCCAGAGGCGGAGGTGGAACCCGTGTTTCATGCCGAGTGCCCGGGCTGCGGTGGAGAGAAACTTGAGGCCAAAGAAAAGGGAAATACCCCAGATGACTATCATGATCGCTCCCATGAAGGGCAGGGAATCAGAGCTCTGGCTGAAAACCCAGACCACCGGGGTGAATCCGGCCAGCAGGAGGCCGCTCAGCGCCAGCGCCGCGAGCAGCAGGCCGACCGAGGTTTTGAAGCGGATCTCCAGGCCGCTCAGGCAGGAAAAAATGTAGAGGCTGGGCAGGCACAGCAGGGCCGAGAGAAACAAACCGCCTATCAACTTCAGAGGCGCGGCCCACCATTGGATGCCATGGGTAAAGTCCACCGCAGCGACCCCGAAGAGCGCCAGGCCGGCGAGAATGACGATCAGCAGGCTGCGGCTGAGCAGGGCAGACTTGGTTCCTTCCGTAAATTCAAAAATCGCCGAACCCGGATGTTTGAGCAGGGCTTCCATGGCGGCTGCCAACCCCGGGCCTCCGGCCATGGCGGTGATAAAATAACCCCGGGGTGGTTGATCTGCTTCAGTGAGAGGCCGTGAAGGCGGGGTGCCGGGTGGAAGAGGCGCCGGTGGGATGGGAGGAGGTGTTGGGACGTCGTTCATGGAAGTCAGGGTGAGTTGATTTCTGGTTGGTGCTAGTCAGTCAGGAGGTGGGACAGGTTTTGCCAGATGGATTCGTAGAAGCTGCTGTGATTCCAGTCGGCCCGGAGGAACTGGACGGGCCGGCCCGGCTGGCCGAAAAAGGGACGGAGGTTCCAGGAAAGCTGGGCTCCGACGAGGAGATTCCCTGCCAGCCATGCCGTGAACACCAGGCTGGCCGCTCCCGGGGTGGCTGAGACCGGACGCAGGACCGGGAGAAACCGCTGATGGGCCGTGATGCCGGCGAAGGTGATGATGACGATATGAGTCAGGAGAATGAGCCGGTAGGAGGTGGTTCCGCCGGGTTCGCCGGGGCCCGGGGCGTTGAGCACCATGGCCATAGCGATCGGGCTGAGCGCCCCGGTGATAAGGGAAAACGTGGCAAAGCTCATCAGCAGGGCCATCAAAGTCTGGCGGAACGTGAGACCACTGCCGAGCACCTGGGCCAGCATTCCGTTGATCAGCCCATTGGTCAGGAGAGTCAGGGCGATCAGCAGCGGCAACTTGAAGGCCACATACCCGCCCATCAGCGGCGCCCGCCACAGGCCGAGGGTGAATCCATAACACGCTCCGCCCAGGGCAATCGCCACGGCGCAGGCAGCCAGCCTCCCCCCGGTCGGGTTTTCCAACCATTCCCTCAGTTGGTCTGTCCGGCCTTGGCAAAGGGCGGGCAGACCGGTCAGGGCCTGACGGAAATTTTTTGGCAACATGGAGAGAGGTCCGGAAGGGGGCGGCGGCAAAGCGCGGGGAAATAGGGGATTCCTACTTTGTGTCACAAAGCGCTTTGTATTGCAAAGTAAATTCTGGAAATTTGTCATCAAGTCTTCGCAGCCAAGGGGAAATGGGCTTTCCCGCGGGTTTAGGTCCCTCTCCCGCAAAAAGGTTCAGCATTTCCTGCCGGAACCTGCCGCGCTGAAACCGCTGCTAAAGACGCCGGCCCCCACTCGTAAGAGGATTTGCCACTCATTCCTTTTTCATGCGTCTGACCCCACCCATATTCCTGGCCACTGCGCTGGTAACTTGTTCCGCCTTTGCTGCCCCGGTCCCCGACTCCGGCGGCCCGGTGAGTTTTTACAAATCGATCCGGCCCATCTTCCAGGCGAAGTGTCATGGCTGCCATCAACCGGCCAAAGCCAAGGGCGACTACATCATGACGGATTTTTCCAAACTGCTGGCTGGCGGTGAGGATGGCACGGCGGTGGTGGCAGGAGATGCCGCGGGTTCCGCCTTGCTGAAACAGATCACCCCTCATGAAGGCAAGGTGGAAATGCCTAAAGGCGGGGATTCCCTCGCTGCGGCCGAGGTCGCCCTGATAGGAAAATGGATCAGCGAAGGGGCGGTGGACGATACTCCGCCCAATGCCAAACAACGCATCGACGCCGCGCATCCGCCCACCTATGCGCAACCGCCCGTGATTGCCTCGCTGGATTACTCTCCCGATGGGAAGCTGTTGGCAGTGTCAGGATTTCACGAGGTTCTGCTGCATCACGCCGACGGCAGCGGAGTGGCGCACCGTCTGATTGGTCTGAGCGAAAAAATCACATCGGTGAAATTCAGCCCCGATGGCAAATGGATCGCCGTCACCGGCGGCCTGCCGGCGCGCATGGGAGAAGTGCAGATCTGGGATATGGCCACTACCACCCTGAAGGTCTCGGTGCCCGTCACTTTCGATACCGTTTACGGGGCCTCGTGGTCCCCGGACAGCAGCCTCGTGGCCTTTGGCTGTGCTTCCGACAAAAGTGTCAGGGTGATTGAGGCCGGGACGGGCCAGCAGAAGCTTTTCATGGCGGGGCATGACGATTGGGTGTTCGATACCCTCTTTACCGCCAAGGGGGATCACGTGGTGTCGACGGGCCGCGACATGACTGCAAAATTGACGGAACTGGCCACCCAGCGCTTTGTGGACAACCTGACCTCCATCACGCCGGGGGCGCTCAAGGGTGGCCTGAGCGCGCTGGCCCGCCACCCGCAGCGCGATGAATTTCTGGTAGGAGGTGCCGATGGAGTGCCTCAGGTTTACCGTGTTTTCCGTGAGGTGGACCGGAAAATCGGCGACAACTCCAACCTGATCCGCCGCTTCCCCGCGATGGAAGGCCGGGTCTTCGCGGTGAGCTACCGTGCGGATGGAAAACGCCTCCTCGCTGCCTCCAGTCTGGACGGGAAAGGCGCGGTGAATGTCTACCGTTCGGAATTCGATTCAAAATTGCCTGACAATATCAAGGCGGTTTTCAGCAAGACCAGCACCGAACGCAATGCCGCGGAAAATGCAGCCGTGGAAGCCTACCAGACGGAGGGCACGGAACGCCTCGCCCGGACGGAGCTGCCTACCGGCGTCTATGCGGCCGTCTTCAGCCCTGACGGAAAAACCATCGCCGCCGGCGGACAGGACGGCCGGATCCGCCTGATTGATGCCGAAACCGGAACGATCGCCCGCGAGTTCGTGCCCGTAACGGTGGATCAACGGTCGATAACCGACACCCAAAAAGCAGACCGGGTTACCGCGGCCGCGGTCATTCCTGATGCCATTGCCGATATCCTGCCTGCCGGAGCGGTGATCACCCGCCTGACCCTGGAGCCGGACCGCATCTCTTTCCACAAATCCATCGACTATGCCCAACTGCTCGTCACCGCCCATCTGGCGGATGGCAGCAAGGTAGACGCCACGCGCATGGTCAATGCAGCCTTGGATCAACCCGTGGTCCAGGTCAGCGCCGGGGGCTTGGTGAATCCCCTCAAGGATGGGGCCGCCCAGCTCACGCTTTCCGCTGGCGGACAATCGGTCAAGGTTCCGGTGGAGGTTTCAGGTTTTGATGCCCCGCTGGTGGTTGACTACATCCATGAGGTGACGCCGGTCATGTCCCGCATGGGCTGCAATGCCGGAACCTGTCACGGTGCCAAGGACGGGAAAGCCGGCTTCAAGCTGAGCCTGCGCGGCTACGATCCCGTCTATGATCTGCGTGCCTTCACCGATGATATCAAAGGCCGCCGCACCAATGTGGCCAGCCCTGATGACTCCCTGATTCTCATGAAAGCCACCGCCGGAGTGCCGCACGAAGGAGGCCAGGTCACCCGGCCGGACTCCGACCGCTACCGCATTCTCCGCGCCTGGATCTCGGCCGGGGCCCAGGTGAAATTTGATAGCCCACGCGTGACGAAAATCGACCTCTCGCCGCAGAATCCCACCATCCTGCTGGAAGGCGGCCGCCAGCAGATGCGGGTGCTCGCCACCTATACCGATGGGCAGGTGCGTGACGTGACGCAGGATGCCTTTGTCGACACTGGCAACATGGACGTGGCCAAGGCCGAAAAAGCCGGTGGCCTGCTCACCGCGCTGCGCCGGGGCGAAGCTCCCGTCCTGGCCCGCTACGAGGGCAGTTATGCTTCCACCGTGCTCACGGTGATGGGCGACCGCAGCGGCTTTGTCTGGCAGGCTCCACCGGCCAATAATAGAATCGATGAATTGGTGGCGTCCAAGCTGGAGCGCATGAAAACATTGTCTTCCGCGCTCTGCACCGATCTTGAATTCATCCGCCGTGTCTATCTCGACCTGACCGGACTGCCGCCTGCTCCGGAGCAGGTCCGCGCTTTCATTGCGGATGCTGCCGACTCGCGATGGAAACGGGAGCAGCTGATCGACCAACTGATCGCTTCCGAAGATTTCACGGACCACTGGACCAACAAGTGGTGCGATCTGCTGCAGGTGAACAGCAAGTTCCTCGGAGCGGAAGGGGCGAAGGGCTTCCGCGACTGGGTGCGCGATCAGGTGGCCCGCAATGTGCCATACGATCAATTTGTAAAGTCCATCCTGACCGCCAGCGGCTCCAACAAGGACACGCCCGCCGCCTCGTATTTCAAAATCCTGCGCGAGCCGGTGGAGTTGATGGAAAACACCACCCACCTGTTCCTTGCCACACGGTTCAACTGCAACAAGTGCCATGACCATCCCTTTGAGCGTTGGACCCAGGATCAATACTATCAACTTTCCGCCTTCTTCGCCCAAACCGCCCTGGAACGCGATCCTGCCAGCGGCGACCGGAACATCGGTGGCTCTGCCGTGGAAGGGGCCAAGCCTCTTTTTGAAAAGGTGATGGACCGGAAAGAGGGTGAAGTGAAGCACGACCGCACCGGTCAGGTAGCGCCACCGGTCTTCCCCTATCAGGCCACGGCCTCCGTGCCGGAGAGTGCCAGCCGCCGGGAAAAACTGGCGGCCTGGGTGATCAGCCCGGACAATACGTATTTCGCCCGGAGTTTCGTGAACCGCTTGTGGGGATATCTGAACGGGGTGGGCCTGATTGAGCCGTTGGATGACATCCGTGCCGGCAATCCTCCCTCGAATCCTGAACTGCTGGATTGGCTGGCGCAGGAGTTCATCGCCAAACAGTTCGACTTCCGCCACGTGGTCCGCCTGATCGCCCGCAGCCGCACCTATCAACTGTCCCATCAGACCAACCGTTGGAATGCGGATGACAAAACCAACTTCAGCCATGCGGCGGCCCGCCGCCTGCCCGCCGAGACCCTGCTGGACACCATCTACAAGGTGACCGGCACCACGCCGGAAATCCCGGGAGTTGCCAAGGGCATCCGGGCGGCGCAGTTGCCCGATAGCAATATTGGGTTGAAGGATGGATTCCTGACCAATCTGGGACGCCCCGTCCGGGAGAGTGCCTGTGAATGCGAACGCAGCACCGACCTGCAGCTTGGCCCGATCATGGCGCTGATTTCCGGTCCCACGGTGGGCGATGCCATTTCGGGGTCCGGCAATGCCCTCGCCAAACTGGTGGCCGACCACCCGGATGACCGCGAATTGGTGGGCGAGGTGTTCATGCGGGTTCTGAGCCGGCCGGCTTCGGAACCGGAAGCCGCCAGCGCCCTCGCCATGCTGAAGGAAATCGACTCCGAGCACACTGCCCTGGTGACCGCCCGCGACCAGCGCGCCGCGGATATTGCCCCGACCATGGCGGAGAAGGCCAAAGTCCGGGAGGCCGCCATCGTCCAGGCTAAAGCAGAACTGGACAAAACCGCCACAGAGCTGGCCCCGGCGCTCGCGCAGCGGACCAGGGAGCAGCAGCAACGCGTTGCCGCTCTGGAAAAGGCCATGGCTGATTACGATGCCCAGGTGCCTGCCAAACTGACCGTCTGGGAAACCCAGCAGGCCGGGCAGACCACCTGGACCCCAATTCAACCTGACAAAGCGGTTTCCACCAACAAGGCAGTCCTCACGGTACAGCCGGACCGGGCGGTGCTGGTGTCAGGCGCTCAGGGCAAGACGGTTTACACCCTGACCCTGCCGGTGGCCGCCGGACCGATCACCGGTCTACGGCTGGAAGCATTGAAAGAGGGGGACAAGGTGGGCCGCAGTCCGGGCGGCAACTTCGTTCTGACGGAAATCGAAGCCAGCCTGGCGCCCTTGACCGAAGGGAAACCCGGGACCGCCCAGCCCCTGAAATTCACCGAAGCTCTCGCCACGCGGAGTCAGGATGGCTACGACGTCAAAACCGCGATCGATGGCAATGCGACCGCCGAATCGGGCAATGGCTGGGGGATCGCCCCCGGCACCGGCGAAGCCCAGACTGCGGTCTTCACCTGCGTGGACGCCCCGGCCACTGGTGGCCTGCTGACCGTTCGTCTCCACCACAAGTATGTGGACGGCCAACATGCCATGGCCCGGTTCCGTCTGGGTATCACCGGGCAACCGGGCCCGCTGGTTCTGGGATTGCCGGCGGACGTGGGCGCCATTCTCGCCACCGCCGCTCCCCAGCGCACCCCTGAGCAGCAGACCGTCCTGACAAATTACTTCAAGTCCCTGGATGCAGCGCGCAACAAACTGGCCGCAGACCTGGCCGCTGCCCGCCAGCCGCTGCCGGAAGACCCGCAGCTCACCGCGCGCAAAGCGGCAGTCGCCACGGCTGAACTTCCGGTGCCGCTGGATCCCACGCTGGAACGCCTCCGCAAAGATGCCGATCTCAGCGCCGCCCAGCTCAAAAATCAACGCCTCACCGCCACCCAGGATCTGACCTGGGCACTGATCAACACCCCCGCGTTCCTGTTCAATCACTGAAGCACGGGTGGTTTCCCCGTGTTTGCCCGGCAGTCCGGCACGTGCCTGGGAGGCAGCCTGCGGAGCTTCAGCGCCCCCCCGGCTGTGTGACCTTACTGTGCCAGGAAAGTGAACACTGTGGTCTCCTGCAATGGGGTCCCCGGCCGGACGACGATGGAGGGAAAGTTCTTGTGGTGGATGGCGTCGGGATAATGCTGCGTCTCCAGGCAGACCGCAGTGTGACCCATGTGATTCCCTGTGTAAAGTTGCACCGCTGGCTGGGTGGTCCGCACCTCCAGGATCCGGCCGCTTTTGGGTTCGGACAGCCGGGCTGCCAGCTTCAAGGTTTTGCCTTCGCCCAGGATAAAATTGTGGTCATAGCCGCTCAGCTTGGGCTTCAGCTGTTCGATGCGGTCACCGATGCGGGTTGGTTCGTTGAAATCCATCGGCGTACCCTTGAGCGGCAGGATCTCTCCGGTGGGAATCAAATCAGCGTCCGAGGGCGTGTAACTTTGCGACGGAATCCACAAAATGTTATCAAGGCAGCTTCCGCCTCCCGCCAGATTCCAATACGCGTGGTTGGTCAGGTTGGCGATGGTGGGCTTGTCGGTTTCGGCGTGATAATCAAGCCGGAGTTCGTTGTTGTCCGTCAGGGAATAAGTCACCGAGGTCTTCAGATTCCCCGGGAACCCTTCCTCACCATCCTTGCTCAGCCAGGTCAGCTTCACCGACGACTCGTGCTCTTTGGACGGAATCGCCTCGACCGTCCACACCGATTGGGCGAACCCTTTGCGCCCGCCGTGAATCGAGTTCTTCTTTTCGTTGACCGTCAATGGATAGGTCGTTCCATCCAGTTCAAATTGAGCGCCTCCGATCCGGTTCACCACCCGCCCAATGATGGCCGCGGCGCCGTTGAACCGTTCGAACTTTTCCAGGCTGTCCGTGGTGAGCAGAATGTTGGTGAACTTCCCCTCCCGGTCCGGGGCTTGAAGCTGCTTGATGATCGCCCCATAGGTAATGATTTCGGCGCTCATGCCTTTGGCATTCCGCAGAGTGATCAGCTTCACTACCGAACCGTCCTGGGCTTTTCCAAAATCCGACTGTTCAACCCGTTTCAAAGTCTGAGCCCGGGCTGATCCCTGGAGGACAGCCGCCACCAAGGAAAGGATCGCGAGTTGCTGGAAGGAAGGGTGCATATAGGAAACTTCCATGGTCGGCTTCAGTAGGCACCCTTCACCCGCATCCTGACTCCGAACACCTTTTTGCTGGCCGTGATGAACAGCAAATCACGGTTCTTGCCGGCGAAGGTCACATTGCCGGTCCACGGCTCGGGAATCGGAATGTTGGTCAGTTTGTTTCCGGTTTTGTCGAACACGGTAACGCCTTTGCCGGTGAGATAAACGTTTCCTTCGGCATCGATCGTCATGCCATCCGAACCCATCTCGCAGAACAGCGTTTTATTCCCCAGCGTGCCGTCGGCATTGATGGAATAGGAATAGGTTTTGCGGGCTCCGATGTCGGAAACGTAGAGCAGCTTTCCATCGGGGGTGCCGATGATGCCGTTCGGTTCCTTCAAATCCAGCGCCACGGGGGTCGCGGTCTTCTTTTTCATGTCGAAGAAATAGACGTATTTACCTGGCTGCTGCATGGCCTTGTCGCGTTGCCAGTAGTCCCTTTGGTAAAGCGGATCGGTGAAATACAGATGCCCGTCCGGACGGATCCAGAGGTCGTTCGGGCCGTTCAGGAGCTTGCCGCCGAAATCACGGATCAGCACCGCGACTGTTTTGTCAGGGGAAATGGACCAAAGCTGGTTCTCCCCGTCGGCGCAGGCCAGCAGATTTCCCGCTTGGTCAAAACGGGTCCCATTGCTGCGGCCCGCCGGTTTGAGCCAGTCGGAGAACGAACCATCCGCAGCATTGTATTTGACGATGCGGTCGTTGGGCTGGTCGGTGAAGAACACATTGCCATCCCGATCCACCGCGGGGCCCTCCGTGAAGAGGTAACCCTCGCTCAGTACTTCGACTTTGGCGCCGTCAGCGATCAGGCTGGTTTCGGCGGCATATGCCGCGCCGCTCAGGGCAAGGAGACTGGAGAGAATAACAGGCAGGAATTTCATGGCGGGAGAGTAGCAGGAAGGAAGAGGGTCACAAGCTTTCATGGCACCCTGCCGGCTTCAGGCGATGATGGGCCGGATCGGGCTGCCGTCCTCAATCAGACGCATCGTCCGTCCGAGGGTTTGTATTTCCATTTTATTATGATCGAGGCCGAGCTGATGCAGAATGGTGGCGTGCAGGTCGCTGCAGTAATGAGGGGAATCGACGGCCTTGTAGCCCACCTCATCCGTGCCGCCGTGGATTACGCCGCCTTTGATGCCGCCGCCGGCCATCCATGAGGTATAGCCTTTAGGGTTGTGATCGCGGCCGGTAGTGTTCTGCGACCATGGGGTGCGCCCGAATTCACTCGTCCAGACCACCAGCGTTTCATCGAGCATCCCACGCTGTTTCAAGTCGCGGATCAGTCCGGCAATCGGCTTGTCTGTGGCGTGGCACAGCGGACCGTGGGTCTTCATATCGCCGTGGGAATCCCACGCCCCATTACCGCCGCCGGCGTGGCAAATCTGGATGAAACGGACGCCTTTTTCGGCCAGTCGCCGGGCCAGCAGCAGTTGTTTGCCGAACTCCTCCGTTTCCTTTTGATCAATGCCATAAAGAGCCTTCACCTGATCGGGCTCATAAGAAAAATCGACCGCTTCAGGGGCGGAAAGCTGCATGCGCGCCGCCAGTTCGTAAGCCTTGGCACGCGCCTGGATATCGGAATTGACCGCATAACGTTCGCGGAATTCCTGGTTCATGGTTTGCAGCACCTGCATCTGCCGGTCGCGTTCGGCGGCCGATCCGCCTCTGGGCGGGTAGAGGTTGGGGATGGGCGTTTCGCCCGCCTGGAACGGAGTGGCCGCCACGGACGCGCCGAGGTAACCGCCGGTCAGTTGGATCGGTGAGGACGGCCGGCCGAGATTCACAAAGGTTGGCAGGTTTTTGTTGGCACCGCCCAGCGCATAGGAAACCCAGCTCCCGAAAGCCGGATTGTCAAAAGCCCGCCCGCGGTGGCCGGTTTGGGTTTCGATCACGGCGGGAAAATGATTTCCTTCGTGGCACCACATCGAGCGGACGACCGCGATGTCATCGATCACGCCGCCCACATGGGGAAACCAGTCTGAAACCGGAATGCCCGATTTCCCATGACGCGTGAAGGTGCGCAGGCAGGGAATCACCGGGCGTTTCATGGCGGCCTGATTGTCGCCGAATCCGACCGCATCGATGAATTTTCCAGCCCATTTGTTGTCTTTGGGATCGAAGGTGTCGATGTGGCTGACCCCGCCGCACATGAACAGGAAAATGACGGACTTGGCCTTGGCCAAGTGATGCGGCCCGATGGCGATTTCCTTGATTTCGCCCGCTTCCGCCCACAGCCCGCCGAGGGCGAGACCGAAAAATCCGCCGCCAATCTGGTGGATAAAATCACGCCGGGCGATGCGGCCGCAGGGATAGATCCTGGAAGTGGGGGGATTACCTGACATAAATGAATTCATCAAGATTGAAGAGCAGCCACGACAACTCGCTGAGGCGCGCCGCGTCATTTTCCAAATAGGCGAGGGCGTTGGTTTTCTCCGTTCCCGAGGGCGGGCGGGCGAGGGTCATCCGGTAGGCCAGCTCCACCGCCGAAGGCATGTCACCTGCGGATTCCTTTTGCAGGCGTCCGGCCAGAGCCCGGCAGGCTTTATCCACGTCGGGGCTGTTCATCAAAAACAACGCCTGTGGAGCCGTGACCGTCTGGGTGCGCACCGGACAGGGCGCTCGGCCATCGTCCACATCAAAGGCCTGTAAAAAGTTCGGCGTGACCTCGCGGCTGGGCGAATAGCCGCGGATCAGATAGGCTCCGCGCCGTTTTGCCGTCGGATCCCCCTCCTGGTCCGATTCATTGCGGCGCCGGTTTCCTCCGCCGCCTTGACCCGTGCTGAAGGACGGTCCCCCCACTTTCAGATCCAGCCCGCCAGCGGCGGCGTGCATGGAATCCCAAACCGGCTCTGCGGCCAGACGTTGCAGCCGGAAGTGCCACAGGGTGGTGTTGCCCGGATCGATTTTCTGGCTTTCGGCAAAGGCCTCACCCGTCTCCGAGGCCCGTTGGTAGGCCTGCGAGGTGACCATCAACCGGTGCATGCGTTTCATGCTGAATCCGCTTTGCGCAAACTCCGCCGCCAGCCAATCCAGCAGGGCCGGGTGTGACGGGCTGCCGCCAAACTCGCCGAAATCGCTAGCGCTCTTTAACAACCCTTCACCAAAATGCCATTGCCACAACCGGTTCACCGCGACGCGGGCGAACAGCGGGTTTTCCGGGGCCGTGAGCCAGTCTGCAAAGGCCTCGATGCGCCCGTCGCGGAAATCCGGTTCCTCTTTGGCAAAAGGCCAGCCGGGCTTGACCTCACGATCCAATTCGGGCCGCAGCGGATCGCCGCTGGTGAGGATATAACTTTTTTCCTGTTCGCGCAGACGGTCCACTTCCACGGTGTAAAAAACCGGAATCGCCGGCCCGTGCCGCCCGTTTTCCGCGCCTCCTTCATCGTTCAGCCGGCGCTGCAATTCCTGATAGTGCCGCCGCGCTTCGCCCGGCATCGATTCCGTCAGCTTGTCGCCGTCAATACGCAGGATGGGAAAATAATCGTCGGCAATTTTCTGTTCCCCGATGGACCGCTGTTTTTCCGGTTTGCGGATCACCGCCTGCGCTTCGGGGGGCAGCATCAACACCCGCTCCTCGTAAAGTTTCGATTTATAGGGCTCGGCAAAATCGTTCACCGCCTTTTCCAGAGGCGCCCGCTTTTTCTCTGCCTCCGCCATCGTCTTGCCGCTCGCGATCAACTCCGCCGCGCTGGCCAGAGTGACTTTACGCAGGACCAGCGGATCGAACAACGCCTTCATCGCGTAGAAGTCCTTTTGCAGAATCGGGTCCGCCAAGTGGTCGTGACATTTCGCACAACCCACCGTCATGCCCATGAATGCCGTAGAAACCGTGTCCACGGCGTTGATCGCGAGATCCTGGGGATTTTCGCCCGTGCCCCGCGCCAGAAACCCAAGGGCAAACTGATCGCCTGGGCGAGGTTCTTTGCGGGAACGGAAACCTGTGGCCGACATCTGGGTGCGCTCGTGGGCGCGGTGCCCGGTGAGTTGAAGCTGCACGAACTGATCGTAGGGCACATCGTCGTGCAGGGCGTTGATGACCCAATCCCTCCACAAATAAATCCCGGGAGCGGCGGTCATCCGCTCGTCCGCATCCGCATAACGCAACACGTCCAGCCAATGGCGGGCATAACGGACTGCATGCTGCTCATCTGCCAGGAGCCGGTCCACTACGTTGGCATAAGCGTCTGCCGAGTCATCCGCCAGAAACGCTTCCTGCTGCGCCGGCGAAGGGGGAATCCCAACCAGGTCCAGATGGACGCGGCGCAGCAGCGACAACTTGTCCGCCGCTCCCACCGTCTGGAGACCACGGTTCCTGATTTCCGCATGGATAAAACGATCAATCGGATTGGATTCCGGACCGTCCGGCAAGGCGGGCCGCACGAACGGTTTTAGCGACCACCACACCTCATGGCTGGTCTTTTTCTTAGGCTTGGGCAGCGCAGCATCTCCCACGGAGACCAAGGCCAGGACGCAAAGCATCCCGAACATCGTCTGGTATGGGATTCTTCGGATCATGGGAGGATCGTTGCCGTTTCCTTTAGAACGGTTGGTTGACGTCAGTCTCACGGAGCATTTTCCGGTTTGGCGGGATCCGGCGGCGGGGTCACCTGCAACAGCACTACCGCGCTGCTGGATCCCCAGGAATAGCGCACTCCCTCCGGCGTGGGCTGCGGCCAGCGCGGCCAGGTCAGATTGTCGGAGGCGCGGCGGGCCTGCCACGCGGCTTCGGCGTTTTTTTGCAGCCACGGCCCGAAGGTGCTGAGTTCGTTCCGGTCCTTCATAAACCGGGCGATCCACCGCGCTCCGATGCCATTGAACCCACCGCCGTCCCCTTTCTCGCCGGCGCGGGGGAAATATCCCTCACGGCACAGCTCATTCATGGTGAAAGCCGCCGCCAGTTTGGCCTCGTCGTAGTGACCCAGCAGATGGGCCGCGCCGACGAAAGTCCCCTGATTGTAAGTGAGCGCCATGCGGTTGATGCGCCCGCCAAGGTTGATAGTATCGGAAATCCGGCCGGTTGCCGGATCAAACAAAGTGGCCCGCAGCCAGGCGAAAAGCTCCTGGGATTTGGTGAGGTAGGCCTCATCCTTCGTCGCCTGATGTAGCAGAAAAGCGGCGATGGCTCCGGGGCCATTCACGCAGGCATTCTTCGACCGGTTGTTGGTTTTCCACCACAAGCCGCCGCCGAGATCCGGTGAAACCGCCCGGGTATAACACAAATCAAAATTCTTCCGGGCCGTGTCCAGAAACTCTGTTTTGCCGCTGAGCAGATGCCCCCGGGTGCAGGCGATCACCATCCACATGATGTCGTCATTGAATTCGTTATGCTCCCAGGTTTTACCATGGTCCGCGAGGAATCCGTGAAACAGTTTGGTGAACATCTCCATCTGTTCCGGTTTCTTCGTGCGCTCGTAGGCATCCAGCACCATCTCGAGCTGTTCCGCACGCATCCAGTAGGAAACCTTGCCGCCTTCGGTGGATTCCTTGAACCAGGCGTGCCCGTCCTTCTCCTCATAAAATGCTTTGGTGTGGGCCTCGAACATCGTGTCCGCATCCGCCGACGTGAATGCCGGGGCGCTTAAGGCACCGCAGCTGATAGCGGCACAAAACACGGCCCACCGGACCACCCGAATCCGGATCGGGGAGAAAATGTGACGGAACGGAGGTTTCATATTCATCAAGGGACAACGTCTGGCGGTTCTCCCGTTTCTCTGGTCATTTGTGGTGCAGGAAAACATTTCCGCGTGCCATACTCCCATCGGCGCGGTTTAGGGTGTTGACAAGTCCTTGGCCAAATACCCCCTTTCGGGTGTCCCATGAAACTCCTGCAATGCTCTCTCTCCCCGATTCCTCTGCTCACCGCCTTTCTGGGAATTGCTGGTCTTCCTGCCTCCGCCCAAGTCAAGGACGTGGAAGCTTACCGCAGACATGCGCTCACTCACGAAGGGGATGCCGCACGGGGCATGAAACTTTTCAATGACCAAAAGCTGATCTGCTCCAGCTGCCATTCGGTGGATGGCAGCGCCAGCAAAGCGGGTCCGGATCTGTTCGCGGCCGGCGACGCCTTCGGGCGGCGTGATCTGATAGAGGCGGTGCTGAAACCCTCAGCCAGCATCGCGCCAGGGTATGGCACCGTCGTGGTGGAAACGAAGGCGGGAGCGATGTTTCAAGGCACTCTGAAACAGAAGACCGATGCCGGATTGCAGTTGATGGGGGTGGAAGGAAAGCTGGTTGCGATCACAGCTGCCGACATCAAGGAACAATCGGGACTGCCCCTTTCCTTGATGCCCGAAGGACTCCACGCGAATCTCACGCTGCAGGAATTCAACGATGTCATTGAATACCTGACCACGTTGAAGCAGGCGGAATCCACCCTCGTGAGTGATCATGGGATGCCCCGGGACCTCCCTGAACTCGCGAAACCAGTGAAGGTCCAACCATTCTTCATCACTGAATTCAAACTACCGCGTGCCAAAGTGGAAAGCGGGCTGACTTCACTCCACCAACTCCCCGGATCCGGTAATGTATTTTTCGTGCTGCATCAGAAAGGGATGATTTGGAGAGTGGAAAAAACCGCCGCTGGCGAGGAGAAATCGGTGTTTGCCGATCTCCCTGCGGAAGTCTTCAGCGAGCGTGGGCCGAATGGATTGCTCGACATGACGTTTCATCCGAAGTTCCGGGAAAACCGGAAATATTATCTTTTTTATCAGGTCCTGGAGGAGGGAAAAGTCACCACGCACATCGTCGAAAAGCAATTCGACGCTGCCTTTCAAGGAGACTCCGGCAAACCGCCGCGCCTCATTCTGAAAATCGCGAGTGTGGCCGAGGATCACAGCGGCGGGTGCCTGTTATTTGGCCCGGATGGCTTCCTTTACATCGTGATGGGGGACACCGGACCGCATCATGATCCTAATGGGCATGCGCAGAATCTCCAGCTGTTGCTGGGTAAAATGCTGCGTATCGATGTGGACCACGAGGAAGCCGGCCTGGCCTATGCGATTCCGAAGGATAACCCGTTCACCGGACAGCCGGCGGTGCGGCCTGAAATCTGGGCCTATGGTTTGCGCAATCCCTGGCGCTTCTGCTTCGACCGGCTCACGGGCGATCTTTGGCTGGCCGATGTGGGGCAGGACCGGGTGGAGGAAGTGGACCTCATCCGCCGCGGGGAAAACTATGGCTGGAATGTCTTCGAAGGTTTTGAGCCGTTCTCCAACCAGTTCCGGAAGGAGGGCGTGACGTTCGCCAAACCCGTCTTCGCCTACCGGCGGAAATACGGCAATTCGATCACTGGTGGGCAGGTCTATCGCGGCGACAAAAACTCCTCCTTCTACGGCGTGTATGTTTTTGCGGATTACACGTCAAAGCGCCTCTTCGGGCTGACGCTGGAAAACGGTGTGTTAAAAACAGCCCGCCAGATCGGCACCGTGCCGCAACGGGTCGTTTCGTTCAGTGAGGATGAAGCGGGCCAGCTTTACGCCATCGGGTACGAAGGCACGATTTACCGAATCGATTTCACGGAAGCCCGATTCGAGTGATTTCAATCTTCCGGCTGATGACCCGGGGGCACGTCGGGGAGGATAACGAAGATGCTGGCCGCTTTCCCCTCGCACCGCCGCGGAGGTGTGCCAGCCTGAGAAGATGCCGGTGCCGAATACTTATACCAAACCCCTGACGATGGAGCAGGTGCGGAAGCTTCGTGGAATTCTGGAAGAGCGGGGATTTGCCTTTGAGAAGAAGGAATGGGCCATCTTTGCAGCGAAAAAGGGTGCGGTGAATGTGGTGGTCTATGAAAAAGGACCGAAGGTGGTGGTGCAGGGGAAGGGCCTGGGAGAGTTTGTGGAGTTCATCCTGGAGCCGGAGGTCCTGGGCGTCGCGGAATTGGGATATGAAGAGGTGACCCAAGCGGAAATGTTTTCCCCCCACTTTGGGATTGATGAGAGCGGGAAGGGGGATTTTTTCGGTCCTTTGGTGATTGCTGGAGTTTATACGGATGCGGGCATTGCTCGGGAACTGATCGCGGCCGGAGTGCAGGACAGCAAGGCGATCGGCTCGGATGCGAAGATCCGGTCTCTGGCGGAGGTGGTGCGCAGCACACCAGGCATCGCGTACGAGATTGTGAGCATGGGGCCGGAGCGCTATAACCATCTTTACGGCGAGGCGGGCAATCTGAACCGGTTGTTGGCGTGGGGGCACAGCACGGTGATTGAGCAGTTGCTGAAACAGCGGCCCCATTGTCCCCGGGCGTTGAGCGACCAGTTCGCCCATGAGAGTGTGCTCAAGAAGGCGCTGGGGCCGGGAGGAAAGCAGATCCAACTGGATCAGCGCACCAAAGGGGAGAGTGACGTCGCGGTGGCGGCGGCATCGATTCTGGCGCGGGAGCGGTTTATCGATTGGATGGCTGAGGCTTCGGCGCGGTTGGGGATCATCCTGCCGCGGGGAGCGACCATCGTGAAGCCGGTGGCCAAACAAATCCTCGCCGCGCGGGGTGTGGATTTTCTGCCACGGGTGTGCAAGGTGCATTTCAAAACTTACCGCGAGGTGATGGGTCTGCCGCCGCTGGAAAAACCGGTCAACCGGTGGGCCAAGCGGAAAACGTAGCCACCAGAACGGGGTTCCGGTGCGGTGCTGACACTTTAAAAATCCAACCGGCTCTGGGAGAGTTGGAGGGCAATTTCCGACATCAGATAACCTGCCTGCGACCGGTGCTTCCGCTTGAAGTACAACACGATCGAATCATCCCCCGAAGTGGGAAACCGGTCCAACAGTTTGAGGCTCTTTGGACGGATCACGGCTTTCCCTCTGAACCAGCCGCGCTTGAACTCTATCGACTCAATTTCATCCAGCCCGACCGAGGTCTCCTTGGCGTCCGTCTTCAGACCCAGACCTCCCAGGTCGACACGGTATTCGCAGCGGAAACCCTCCCGGGTGACATGCAGCAGACCGGCGCAACTGCTGAGGCCCCCGTGGACACTATCAAAATAGAAAGGGATGGATTCCATGGCAGGAGACGGCGGAACGCTGATGGTTCGTGCAGTGGAGCAGAGAAGGAAGTGGCGGGCAGGAGCAAGGAGCCCCGGCGGCGCTTCAGGACGATGATCCGACTCTTCCGGAAGCGCAACTGATTGGCGGGTGGGCCTGCGGGGAAGATTAAAAGCCGGGGAACCGGGGGATGCTTTACGGATTTCATAGGGTTGCCAAGGCCGGAATGGGCTGTTAGAGAGGCGGCATGAAAATGTGGCGTCTGATACTCCTGCTGACCGTCTGGACTGGCACCATCCACGCGGAAGAAGCCCCCTTGTTCCGGGATTTTGTGGGGCTGTGCGGGCACACCGTGAATTTCAAACCGGAACTCTACCAACCAGTCTGCGGCTGGGTGCGGGACTACCATCCGGCGGGATGGGATTTGGCGGAGGACACCAGCGTGCTGCCGGAGTGGCCTTTTGCAAAGAACCGGGTCTCGTGGGAAAAGGTGTATGAGTCATGGCGCAAGGAGGGACTGAAGATCAGCGTGTGCCTGAATATTGATGAATTGGGCAAACTGTGGAAAGATCCGGTAAAGGACGCAGAGGCCTACGGAAAGAGTTTTGCTCAGCACTTTGGACCGGGGGGCAAGTGGCCGTTGGTGGAGGTGGTGGAGATTGGCAATGAGCCGGGGCTTTATGAGGATGCGGCATGGCAAAAGGTGTTTTCCGCGATGGCGCGGGGGATCCGTGCGGGGGACCCGGCATTGAAGATTGCCTCCTGCAACGTGGAGGCGGGGAAAAGTGACCGTTATTGGAAAGCCGCGGATCTTTTCAAGGACATGGGGGAGCTTTATGATGTGCTCCGGATCCACCGGTATGCGATCCAGGATCAATGGCCGACGTGGCGGCGCACCTATCCGGAAAATCCGGCAGTGCCCTATCTTTCCAGTGTCCGGGATCTGCTGGCGTGGCGCGACCGTCATGCGGCGGGGAAGGCGGTCTGGGTTTCGGAATTCGGGTGGGATGCGAGTAGTCAGGCTCCGCCGGCGGAGGGGCCGGATGCGAAATTCCTCGATTCCACCGATGAGGAACAGGCGATGTGGCTGGTGCGTTCCTTTTTCCTGTTTGCCGGAATGGGCGTGGACAAAGCCTTCGTTTTCTTTTTCAACGATGAGGACAAATACAGCTTCCATGCGGCTTCCGGGCTGACCCGGAATTACGAACCCAAGCCGGCCTATCATGCTGTGGCGTGGATGCTGCAGCACCTGCGCGACTACCGGTTCAGCCGGATTGTGCAGGCTTCCCTGACTGAGGGGTATGTCTATGAGTTTATCCCGGAAGCGGCGGGAAAACCCGTAATTCTTGCGGTGTGGCGGGCGACCGGCGAAGGCAAGGTGTCCTTGCCGGAAGGGGCTGGGGCGTGGATGAAAGCCGAGCGAATGCCTTTGACGGCGGGAGGGGGGAAACTCTTGGAAATGGTAGCCGGGGAGAGGGCCGTGCTGGCTGGGGAGTATCCCTTATTGATTTGGTCCAAAGGGAAATAAACTGGTGTGGGTCGGAGGGCGTAGCTGTGGCATGAATATCCTTGTGATCGCGCGCTGGCTGCTGGCGCTGCTTTTTATCGTCGCCGGCCTGAATCATTTCCGGGATCCGGCGGTGTATCTGACCATGATGCCGCCGTGGGTACCGTGGCCGGAGATCCTGCACAAAGTGGCAGGGGCGGCGGAGGTTGCGGGTGGAATCGGAGTGCTGGTACCGCACGTCCGCCAGGTTGCCGCGTGGGGCCTGCTGGGATTGCTGTTGGCCGTTTTTCCGGCAAACCTTCACTTGGCGTGGTATGGCTGGCCGGAAGCGCCGGTGGCAATGGCCCGCTGGGTGCTCTGGCTACGGCTGCCATTGCAGTTGGGTTTTGCCGGGTGGGTGTGGTGGACCTGCCTGTCCCCTCGCTCCAATATGGCGCGGCGAGGGATTTGAGAAGACCGCATCGGCCTTGAACCCTTTTTCACGGGCCTTTTTTCCTGGACTTGCAAGTCGGGGAATTCGGGTGCCTATCTTTTTGCATGAAATGGCACTTATTCACGGGCTTGGCAGCAGTGTGGCTGATTGGCACGGGCGTGTCACGGGGGCAGTCGGGCGTGACCATGGAACCGGTGGTGGCCGCTTTGGAGCCGGTGGCGTTGCGGACCGCACTGGCCCGGCCTCTGCCGGAATCGAAACGCACCGTCATTGTGCCGGCGCGGGAGGATGCGCTGTTGGGTCTGACCCACTATTCGAAGGAGGAATTCGCCGCCGCCGGGTTGAATTGGGACCGGTTTATGGAAAAATCGATGGCGGCAGCCACCCGATTGCTGGTTTCCATCAAGCCCATCGTGGCGCGGGACCAGGCTGGGCAGATCGCTTATGTGAAACTGAAGAGTGATCGCCCATTTACCGCCAGCGTCGTGCTTTCACCCCGGATGGTTCCACTCTTTCAGGGGTTTCTGGGAGAGCGGATGGTGGCCTTGATGCCGGATCGTCACACCGTCTATTTGTTTTCGAGGAACTTTGGAGGCTTTCAAGCCTTCGGACAGAAGATCATCGATGAGCAGGCCGATTCCCTGTATCCCTGCAGCATCGAGGCCTTTGAAATCAGCCGCGAGGGGGTGAAATGCATCGGGGGATTTGATGACGGAGCGGATCCGCCCCCCACTCTGGAACCCCAGCCGAAGGGAGAGCTTCCCCGCAAAGCACCTCCTCCGGGGGATCCGCCTGGCAGCCAAGTCCCTCCCTCAATGGTGCCCCGCCGCAGTGAGTCGCCACCCGTGCCCCGCCGCGATGAGGGGCCACCGGTCCCAGTGCGATAGCAGGCCTGCTTGGCTGAGCTGGAAAACCCGGAGATTCCCGCCTTGGGCCAGAGGGTGATTAAAGGATGATTCGCTGAAACGCCTCGGTTGACTTTCCATACCAGATGGAATTTTCATGGCGCGGAGGGTGGAAAGATTGATGTGAAACGAAAAAGTCACTGGGTAATCTTCGCAAATGAGTCCTGGCTTTCTCAGAATCAAGAAAACCTTAGGATAAATTCACGAAATCGGTCGCAGGATTGCATAAGTGTGCTAAACTCATCATCCTATGGCTACCACCAAACGAACCAGGTTCTCCCGTCGTCTGCCCGATCATGTCACTGATGAACTCGTAGCTGCCCTTCTTTTACCGAAGGTCTATAATTTCAACAGCTTGTTTGAAGCGGTTTACGAGTGCCTGAAACTCAGGAACGCCGTGAGTGGCGGGGAGGAAATGCTGCGCTTGCGGGCATATGAAAAACTTCAAAACCTCGTTTCCCGGGGGATGGTTGAAAAAAATGCCAAGGAATACCGTGGTTTGGAAAAGCTCAAGGATGCTTTGACCCCCCCTGAGCCCATTGTGGCTGTGGTGTAACGGATCGTCAGGTCTGCTGGATAGTTTCTTCACACGCTTTCGCTTCACTCCAAATCCCAAATTCTTGTCGTCCCGGTCAGTTTTCTGACCGGGACGCTTTTTTATGGGGCAAAACAGCTGCAGATCAATGCTTGGCATTGGGAGGGGGATGGGCCACGTTCCCGAAAGTAGATCCATGGAACGGACCACCTCTCCTGCCTCCCGTTGGCATCAGCATGCCCGCCGCACGGCGAGGCGGCTCAATGTGGCTTGGTGGCTGCAAGGGTTTGCCCCTTGGGTGGCCGCTTTGGGATTGATCACCATGGGCGTGCTGCTCTGGTGGCGCAGCCGGGGTGACGGATTGCCGGCGGGTCAGGTGGCTCTTGGCCTTGTGGCAGTTTATGGGTTGGCCGGGTTGGGATGCTGGATGGCAGCGAGGCCCAGATTCGTCCGGCCTGCGGCGGGTTTGGTGTTGCTGGAAGCCCGGCTGAAACTGAATAATGCCCTCAGCGCTGCCACTCTGGGGGTGACGGCCTGGCCACCGGTGCCTGACCAGGTCGACGATGGTTTATCCTTCCGGGGAACTTGGTTGTTGGCCCCGGCCCTGCTGACCACCGCTTGTCTGGCTTTTGCATTCCTGCTGCCATTGCCCCGGACTGAATCGCGTGCGGAACTTCCGCCCCCTTTGGCGCTCGCCCGGGCGGAATCCATGATCAACGCCCTGCAAAAGGAGGAACTGGTAGACTCTGCGGAACTCGAAAAAGCCAAGGAGAAGCTGAGTGCCCTGCTCGCTCAGCCTCCAGGGGAGTTTTACAGCCACCATAGTTTGGAGGCCGCTGATGCCTTGGAATCGTCCCTGAGTGAGGCCGCGGGGAATCTGGGCAGCCACCTTCAAGCGGTCGCCCAAACGGCCCAGAGTTTGGAGAAATACGATTCCACCCTCACTCCTTCGGCCCGCCAGCAACTGGAAGGGGATCTCCGGGCCTCGGTGGAGGGTCTCAGGAATTCGTCCATGGGGATCAGTGAATCATTGCAGAAGCAGCTCAGCCAACTGGATCCCTCCAAGTTGAAAGAGCTGGATCCTGAACAGCTGAAGCAGATGCTGGCCAATCTTCAGGCCAAATCCGCCGCCTGCAAGACCTGCCAGGGGAACGGCAGCGGTCAGGAGGGCAGCGAGGCTTCACAGGCGCTCCAGGACCTGCTCAATGGCAAAGCCGGTGGAGGCAAAGGCGAAGGCGCTGGATCAGGCAAGGAGGGCGAGGGAATGGGCCGTGGAGGCCTGAACCGTGGACCGGGCACCGGGCCCCTGACCTTCGAGCAGAACCCCACGGACCTGGGCACCAACAATCTTGAAGAAATCGAAAGCCGGGATCTGAGCCGTTCATTGCCAGGAGATCATCTCGGCACCAAGGATATTGAGCACCACTTGGAAAAAACGCCGGAAGGGCCTTCTGCGGGAGGCGCGTTGGCGGCTCCTGCTGGAGGGGGGGAGGCTGTATGGAGGGATCAATTGCTGCCTTCCGAGCAAAAAGTGCTGCGCCGTTACTTTAAATAAGCGAATAGGCGGCCCACGGCCCGTTGGATCCCACTCCCAGGTCTCTGCTTCAGACAAGCCCCCAAAAAAGGGGACAGTGGGGCGGACTGATTCCTTGATTTGGCCAAAGGAAGGGCAGAAATGCTGCCGGGTAGTATTTTCTGCTGTGGCAGGCGTAACAATCGGGGTTTGAACCGGTAAACTACATTGATGGCGTCAAGGATCCCGGAAATGATCCTGGTGACCCCGCTCTCTGCTTTTCCCGCAAGGACGCCAGTGTTCCCTATTCCGCAAACCATGATCCGTCTTCACAATGTCAGCCGCACCTATCATGAAAGCAGTGGCCGTCCGGTTAATGCACTGAGCCAGTTTTCCCTCAGCCTTGCGGCCGGCACCATGACGGCCATCACCGGCCCCAGTGGCTGTGGCAAAAGCACGCTGCTCCACCTGCTCGGAGCTCTTGACCAGCCCGACGAAGGGGAAGTGGAGGTGGATGGCATCCTTTTGCACCAGGCCAGCGAAGCCCAGCGCACCCGATACCGCCGCGAAACGGTGGGCATTGTATTCCAATTCTTCCACCTGCTGCCCGGGATGAGCCTGCTGGAAAATGTCGCGTTGCCCCTGATTCTTGCCGGGATGGGGCGGGCGGCGGCCACCATGCGCGGGGTGGAGTTGCTGGCGCTCGCCGGCCTCTCTGAAAAATCATCCCGGCTTCCTCACGAGGTCAGCGGCGGCGAACTGCAGCGGGCAGCGGTGGCGCGCGCTCTGGTCCACCGTCCACGGCTCCTGCTGGCGGATGAGCCCACGGGGAATCTTGATTCCAGCAATGCTGCCCGCGTCATGGATCTCTTCCACACGGTGCATCGGGGAGGCTTGGCCACCATCGTCCTCGTCACTCACAGTTCAGAAATCGCGGCGCAGATTCCCGGCCGCCTCGTGATGGCCGATGGAGGACTCCTTCCTGTTGAGGCATGATGCAGAATCCAGCTTTAAAAAAGTACACATCGAGCCTTGCCAACCGCCCTCAGTGTGTTACGAATCCTGCCCCTCCGCCCCAGTCTTGGTGTGGCGATGCTTTGTTTTCCTCGATCCAGAGGTAAAATGCCGAGCAACGACCGGGGTCTCCTACCTCACCTTCCGTCCAACTCCGCATCCATGAAAGTCCGTCCTTCCGTCAAGCAACTCTGCGAATCCTGCCGCATCGTGCGCCGGGAAGGAGTCGTGCGCGTCATCTGCAAGAACCCGCGCCACAAACAGCGCCAAGGTTGATTCTTTTTCCCCTCTGATCCTCATCCCCTTATCCCATGGCCAGACTGCTCGGCGTCGATATCCCCAACGAGAAGCGTATTGAAGCTTCTCTTCCTTACATTTATGGCGTAGGTCCTTCCCTCGCCCGCAAAATTCTTGGCCAGGCCAACATCGACCCCAATACGCGGGCTGGTGAGCTCTCAAACGAGCAACTGAGCGCCATCATCCAGATCATCCAAGCCAATGGCATCACCATCGAAGGTGACCTTCGCCGGGAGATCCAGATCAATCTGAAGCGCCTCCAGCAGATCAACTGCTATCGCGGCACCCGCCACCGCAAGGGACTGCCAGTCCGCGGTCAGCGCACCAAAACCAATGGACGCACCCGCAAAGGCCCCCGCCGCACCGTGGGTGTTCAACGCAAGGCCACCAAGAAATAACGTCCTCCTATTCCTTTTCCCAAGATCCTTATGGCTGAAGATTCTCTCAAACCGGCGGAAACCGCCGCCCCCGCTCCAGTGGCCGCCCCGGCGCCGGTGGCTGCTCCAGCGCAGACCGCTGAAGAAAAAGCTGCCGCTTCGGCCGCTGCTTCCAAGGAAGCCGTCAAATTGCTGCTCGACCCCTCCGGTGACAACCAACCGAAGATCGTCAAAGCCAAGGGCTCCAAGAACGTCACTTCCGGCATCGTTCACGTCGTTTCCACTTTCAATAACACCCTCGTCACCGTTACCGACCTCAAGGGCAACGTGATCGGCTGGTCCAGTGCTGGCAAGATGGGCTTCAAGGGCAGCCGCAAGAGCACCGCCTACGCCGCCCAGATGGTGTCCCAGGACGCCTGCCGTCAAGCCATGGGCCACGGTCTGCGCGAAGCCGAAGTCCGTGTCAAAGGTCCTGGCTCAGGTCGTGAGTCCGCCGTGCGTGCCGTGCAGGCCCTTGGCGTTGAAGTCCTTGCCATCAAGGATGTCACCCCCGTTCCTCACAATGGCTGCCGGCCTCCCAAAGCCCGCCGCGTCTAGTCCCGTTTTCCACCTTTTAATTCAGACTTACTACTCAAATGGCACGTTACACGGGTCCCAAGGACAAAATCAGCCGCCGCTTCGGAGTCGCCATCTTTGGCCCCTCCAAAGCCATGGAACGCCGCAATTTCGCTCCCGGCCAGCATGGCGCCCGCAGCGGACGCAAAAAACTCTCCGACTACGCGGTGGCCCTCGCTGAAAAGCAGAAGCTGAAGTATCAGTACGGCATGCTGGAACGCCAGTTCCGCAAATTCTTTGAAGAAGCCTCCCGCCGCCGTGGCATCACCGGTGTCATCCTGCTCCAGATGCTGGAACTGCGCCTCGACAACGTGATCTACCGCCTCGGTCTCGCCAATTCCCGCAACGCCGCCCGTCAATACGTTGGCCATGGTCACGTCACCGTGAACGGCAAAAAGGTCAACATCCCTTCCTATCAATGTCGCCCTGGTGACGTCATCGCCATGAAAGGCGCTGTCCGGTCCCAGCAAATGGGCGTCCGCGCTCTCGACCTCACCCAAGCCGTCCCTCTTCCTGACTGGGTCACCCAGGACAAGGAAAAACTCGGAGGCACCGTCAATCGCATCCCTTCCCGCGAAGAGATCGACCCGATCGTCAACGAGCAGCTCGTGGTCGAACTATACTCCCGCTAATCCGGCAGCAGAAATCCCCTTCAAAAACGGCAGCCAGCAATGGCTGCCGTTTTTTGTGGAGCAAGTTTGCCTTCACCCATCAATCTGCACGGAATTTGATCTGAATGGCCTGCTGCTCAACAATTCTGGCCCAGCGGCTCCTGGCCTTTGGCCTGAGTGGTGCTTCATGTCTTTCCGCAGGCTTCCCTATCATGGCCGGTCTTTAGTGCCGCCCGATTTAAGCAGCAGGGCCGGGTATCCTGCCTAGGACCGGATGGAGTTTTTGAATTTACGGATAGGTTCCAGGGACGCGGCTATCTGCGGTGATGGAGTTTCATGATTTTTCTTGCAGCCTGACGCCTTTTCAGTCACTGACTTGCAGGATATGAAACCAATCCTCATCGCTCTGATTGTTGTTATAGTGGGAATTGTCATGTATTCCGAGGGATCAAAGGATCGGGCGCGCTTGGACAGTTTCGAAAAAGACGGCGTCACCGTTAAGGGAGAGATTCAAGGAGGGGAATCACACCGCACCGGGCGGCGCGGACGCAGTTACAATCTTAAGATCACTTATCTCACTGCTGAAGGCCGGCAGTTTAACAAAGATTTCAGTGTGAGCAGCAGCTTTTTCAAAAGTGTCGGAGCTGAAGGGATCATCACCAATCCTGATGTGGAAGTGGTGTATTTGAAACAGGAACCGGGCGACGCCATGGTCAAAGGCGGCAGCAACGATAGTCCGGAATTCAGATATATTGGTCCCTTCCTCAGCTTGGGGGCACTCGGATACCTCGGATTGCGCGTCAGGAAAACCCTCGTTTCCTGAATCGGGCTGGTGGGTGGGAAGGGGGAAATGCCTCAGCTCTTCAGCCGCGCTTCCAACAGGTCGCCTACGACTTTCGGGTTGGCTTTGCCTTGGCTGAGTTTCATAACCTGGCCCTTCAGAGCGTTGATGGCTTTGTCGTTGCCGGCTTTGATCTTCTCAACGGCATCGGCGTTGGCGGCGAGCACCTGGGTGATGATTTCATCGAGGAAACCGGTGTCGCTGACTTGTTCGAGTCCCTTGGCTTTGACGATTTGAGCCGGGGCGGTGCCGGTGGCGAAGAGTTCGGTGAAGACCTCCTTGGCTTGGGCGTTGTTGATTTTTCCGTCATCCACCAAAGCAGCGAGTTCGCGGAGATGAGGGGCAGAAACCGGATTTTCGGAAAATGTCAGGCTGGCGGCATTGAGGGCGCTGAGGAGATCGTTGATGATCCAGTTGGCAATGGTTTTGGGCTTGCCGGCTCCGGTGGCGGCGGCTTCAAAATAATCAGCGAGTGGTTTCTCGCTGGCGAGGACCCCGGCGTCGTATTCGGTCAGGCCGCCTTCGTTGACGAAGCGGGCGCGCTTTTCGTGAGGAAGTTCGGGGACGCGTTTCCGGGCGGCGGCGATGAGGTCTGCAGTGTGGAGCGGCAGCAGATCGGGGCAGGGCAGATACCGGTAGTCGTGGGCGTCCTCCTTGGTGCGCATGATGGCCGTTTCGCCGCGTTCATCGTCCCAGCGGCGGGTGGACTGCACCTGCGGGATGCCAAGGTCCAATTCCTCGGATTGGCGTTCGATCTCGTGATGAATGGCCCGGCGGATGGCGCTGACGCTGTTCAGGTTCTTCAGCTCAATCTTGGCCCCGAGTTTTTCCTGACCGTGCGGCCGGAGGGAAATATTCACATCGCAGCGCATCTGGCCTTTTTCCATGTCGGCATCGCTGAGATCGGCATAAATGAGGATTTGGCGCAGGCTGGAGATATAGGCCACGGCTTCCTCGGCGCTTTCGATTTCCGGTTCGCTGACCAATTCCATCAACGGGGTGCCGGCCCGGTTGAAATCGAGGGTGCTGTAAGCAGCCTGGTGGGTGGACTTGCCGACGTCCTCCTCAAGGTGGATGCGGGTGAGGCCGATGGTGTGGTTGGGCCGGACGATTTTTTTCTGCCAGTCCTTGGGATAGGCGGCTTCGTAAAGTGGGACCCCGCCGCCGAGACAGAGTGGCAGATCGAACTGGGTGGTCTGATAATTCTTCGGCATGTCCGGGTAGAAGTAACTCTTCCGGTCCCATTTCACGAGCGGCGGGGTGCTGCAGCCGAGGCACATCCCGGCGAGGATAGTGCCCTCGATGGCCCCGGCATTCAGCACGGGCAGGGCGCCCGGAAGACCGAGACAGACCGGGCAGGTGAGGGTATTGGGCTTGTCGCCGTAACGGACCGGGCAGCCGCAGAACATCTTGCTGGCGGTGCGGAGTTGGCAGTGGACTTCGAGTCCGATGGTCACGAGATAATCTTCCTTGGGCATGGCCTGTGTTGGCTCAGGACACGGCGGAGGGAAAGGCGGAATTCCGGGCCGCGCGCCGTTTCGAGGCCAGCCATCCATGCTTCGGGGCAAAGAGGAACGAGGCCGCAAAGGCCAGCGACTGGGCGAGGACGATGCAGGAGGCAGAGTCGCCGTCGAGATGGTAACTGACCAAGATACCGAGGGCAGTGGAAGCCACTGCGGTGCCCACCGAGATGACCATCATCCGGTCGAAACGGTCCGTCCAAAGGTGCGCCGTGCACCCCGGAGTGATCAGCATGGCGATCACGAGAATAATCCCCACCGCCTGCAGGGAAACCACGATGGCCAGCACCAGCAGGGCCAGCAGCAGATAAGTCAGGATCTTCACGGGCATGGACAGCACCCGGGCATGGCTGGGATCGAAACACACCAGCAACAAGTCCCGCCGCAGGACCAGCACCAACCCAACCACAAACGTTCCCACGCCGTAAACCTGGCGGGCGACGGAATCGGTTATACCAAGGAGATGGCCGAACAGGATGTGATCAAGGTGCAGTTCCGACTCCGTGCGGCTATGCAGGACCAAGCCAAAGGCGAACAATCCCGTGAACACCACCCCCAGAACCGTATCCTCCTTGATGCGGCTGTTTTGTTTGATATAACCGGTCGCGGCGGAGCAGAGCAGGCCCGACAAAAAGGCGCCCACCGCCAGCGGCCATCCGGCCAGATAAGCCAGAACGATTCCCGGCAGCACCGCATGGGAAATGGCATCCCCCATCAGCGACCAGCCTTTCAACACCACAAAACACGACAACACCGCACACAAGGCGGCCACCACCGAGCCGGTGAGCAGGGCATGGCGCATGAATTCGAAATGGAGCGGATCGAAAAAAGTCATGATGCGGCGGTGGCCTCAAAATTGGCCCGCGCCCGGCGGCGGGCGGAGAGCAGGCCGTGTTTGGGTGCGAACAGGAACGCCCCCAGGAAAATCAGGGTTTGCAGGGTGACGATGCAACCACCGGTGGCGCCGTTGAAAAAATAACTGGCATAGGCCCCCACGACGGAGGTGACGACTCCCAGTCCGGCCGAAAGCCATAACATGACTCCGAAGCGGTCGGTGAGCAGATACGCAGTCGCGCCCGGGGTGATCAGCATCGCCACCACCAGGATGGCGCCCACCGTCTGCAGCGCCGCGACGGCTGTGGCGGACAGCAGCGTGAGCAGGGTCAGATGCAGCAGCCCGGTGCGCAGGCCAATGGTTTGGGCCTGATTCGGATCAAAACAGAACAACATCAGATCCCGCCATTTCAGCCCCACCACCAGCAGGGTCACGCCACTGATGATCACCAGTTGCCATACTTCCTTGTCAGGGATGCCGAGGAGATTCCCGAAGATAATCGTCTTCCGGTCCACACCGGCGGGATTCAGTGAAATCAATAACAATCCCAAGGCGAAAAACGAAGTGAAAACAATCCCGATGCTGGCATCCTCCCGGATCCGGCTCTTCGCCTTGATCAGCGCCATCGCTCCCGACGCCAGCAAACCGGCCACAAAAGCCCCGAGGGCAAACGGCAGCTTCAGCAAATGCGCCAGCGCCACCCCAGGCACCACCGCGTGGGACAACGCATCGCCCATGAGGGACCAGCCCTTCAGGGTGATGAAGGACGAGAGAAACCCACACACGCCTCCGACCAGCGCGCTCACCCAGATGGCGCGCAGCATGTAGTCGTAGTGGAACGGGGTCAGAAAATCGGGCATGACGGCGATTTGTATGAGGGGGTGACTCACCCTTCCTGTTCTTCACGTTGCCGCACCAAATCCTCCCGGCCCTGGCGATCCTTGTATTCGAGGTGCCCGTCTTTGCCGAAGACGAGGGGCCGCTCATCGTCAGTCAGGAGACGGACGGTGCGGCCGTCGTGTTCCTGGATGGTGCTGTGCTCGAAGTGGAATTGCCGGAGGACGCCGCCGAAGGCCGTGGTCAGGTTCTGCTCTGTGAAGACGTCCGCGGTGGGGCCGCTAGCGAGCACGGTGCGGTTCAACAGGACGACCTGGTCACAGAACTCCGGCACGCTGCCGAGGTTGTGGGTCGAGACCAGCATGATGCAGCCGGCGGTGCGGAGTTCCCGGAGCAGGTCGATGATGGCTTCTTCGGTTTTGACATCCACGCCGGTGAAGGGCTCATCCAACAAAATGATGCGGCCGCCCTGCGCGAGGGCCCGCGCGAGGAAGACGCGTTTTTTCTGGCCACCGCTGAGTTCACCGATCTGTCGGTCGCGGAAGTCCCACATGGAGACGCGGCGCAGACTTTCCTCCACGGCGGCCTTGTCGGCGGCCCGAGGGATACGCAGGAAATTCATGGCGCCATAGCGCCCCATCATGACGACGTCCCACACGCTGACGGGGAATTGCCAGTCCACTTCCTCCGCCTGCGGCACGTAGGCCACGAGGTGTTGTTTCAGGGCCGCCGCGACCGGTTGGCCGTTGATTCTGACCTGGCCTGCCGAGGGGCGGAGGAAGCCCATGATGCTTTTGAAAAGGGTGGACTTGCCGCTCCCGTTCACCCCCACCAACGCGCAGATGGTGCCACCGCTCAGGGCAAACGTGGCGTCGCGCAGGGCGTGGTGCCCATTGGAATAAACCACAGAAACCTGCTGCACCTCCAAGTGCAGGAGCGGGGCAGGGCGATCGGGAGAATCACTCATGGCTGGTTCGAAAAACCTTTCAGAATGGTGTCCGCATTGATTTCCAGCAATTTCAAATACGTCGGGGCCGGGCCGTTGGAGTCCGTCAGGGAATCGACATAAAGCACGCCGCCGTAACGGGCTCCGGTTTCCCGGGCGACTTGTTTGATGGGTTCGGGACTGATGGTGCTTTCGGAAAAGACAACGGGGACTTGGTGTTCGCGCACGCCATCGATAACGGCCTTCACCTGCTGGGGCGTCCCCTGGGCATCGGCGTTGATGGGCCAGAGGAAGAGGGCTTTCAGACCATAGTTCTGGCAAAGATAGGAAAACGCGCCTTCGCTGGTGACCAGCCAGCGCCGGGCTTCAGGAATGGCGGCCAGTTTCTGGCGGACGGGTTCGTCGAGGGCTTTGATTTTTGCCGTATAGGCCGCCGCATTGGCGGTGTAGACCGGTTCGTTGGCGGGATCGATTTTCACGAGGGCCTTCCGGATGTTTTCCACGTAAATGGCCGCATTGGCCGGCGACATCCAGGCGTGCGGGTTCGGTTTGCCGGTGTAGGGGCCAGTGGTGATCCCCATGGGTTCAATGCCCTCGCTGATGATCACGCCGGGCACGTCCTTGAGGTTTTGGAAAAACTTCTCAAACCAAACTTCCAGGTTCATCCCATTCCACAGGACGAGGTCGGCTTGCTGGGCTTTGACGATGTCTTTGGGGGTGGGTTCATAGCCGTGGATCTCGGCGCCGGGCTTGGTGATGGATTCCACCTCGGCGGCAGTGCCCGCCACTTCCCTCGCCATATCGGCGATGATGGTGAAGCTGGTGATGATGCGTTTTTTGCCGGATGACGCGCCGGATTTTTCTGCCCCGCAACCAGTGAACATCAACGCGGTGGCGGCCATGAGCAGGCAGGCGACGCGGCGACGGTTCACCGGTTGATGAGGAAAAGCGACGGTCATAACGCTTTGACTGGTAGTGGGGATTGTATTCATATCAACTGATAATCTTAGGATTGGCTAAGTCCGGGGTCAAAATTTGGCACTGAATCCAAGGAATGGGGTGAAGTCGGTGGAGGCGGATGTCAGCCCGGCGCGGATGCCGCCATCCACCTGCCACTGTGGCCGCACGGCCCAGGTCAGGCCGGCGTTGAAATAGGCTTCATCGTCCGCGCCGGACTCTGCGCTGAGCACGCTGACCAACTCCACAAAAAACGCGGTCGATTCCGACAGGCCGTGGCTGGCGGTGATGGAATTCACGAAAACGGCGTGGTAGCCTTCCCCGGTTTCATCGGCGGCGAGGTCGATCTCGGTCATCACCGCGGACTCCCAGCCGGCAGGCAGGGAAAAGGCGAAGGGCACGATGAAGCCGCCTTCCCACTTTCCGTTTCCAAGGTCATGGGCGGCGGTGGGGATTTTCACAAACGGCATCACGGCCAGCGCGGTGGGGCCGTCGTCATTGCCCCACAAATTCCGTTTCAGCCGGAGTTCGATATCGCCGAATCCTTCCGGTCCCCCGCTGGTGCGGCTGAAGAGAGGCAGGACCAATTGCAGGTCGGTGGAGTCATCCAGACCCACCTTCAGATTGAATTCGCCCAGATTCAGGGTGCGGGTGCCGCCATCGTGCTCCCATGCGGCGATTTCGAGTTCGAACTGAAAATGCCCGGCGTCCACGCTGCGGGCGCTTTCGGTGGTGTCTGGGCGGTCGGTGCTCAGTTCGCGCAGAGAATCGGCGGCGGGCGATGACACTGCGATCAGGAGCGCGGAGAAAACGGCGGCGCAGGGCGGAAGTGGTGATCGGCAAAGGAAGTTCGTCATGACGAATAGACTTAGTTGCATCTAAGTAATTCTGTCAAAGCGTAAATTTTTCGGATTGAGTCGTTGCCCCGCGCGGTTATGATGCACGAGTGCCGCTCCCGCCCCAAACCACCACCGCTGTCCAGGATTACCTTGAGCAGATCCACCAGCTCATCGAAGCCAAGGGTTACGCGCGGGCAGTGGAGATTGCAGCGAATCTGGGCGTTTCCCAGGCCAGCGTGTCCGCCATGATCCAGCGGATGGATACGGAAGGCTTTGTCATTTACGAAAAATACCGGGGCATCATCCTGACGGACAAAGGACGGGAGATCGCCCGCCACATCATTGAGCGGCATGAGGTGCTCACGCGCCTGCTGCGGCGTTTCGGGATCGATGAAGAGACGATTTACAATGACGTGGAAGGCATGGAACACCACATTTCCAGCCAGACGCTGGGGGTGCTGACGATGATTACCGAAGAACTGGAGAGCAATCCGACCTTGGTGAGGAAATTGAAGACGCGGCTGGCGCGCGGGTGAACCTTTCCAGGATTACTCCTCCTTGGTCTGCCGGATGAGACGGTCCACGTCATATTTCAGCGGGACATTGCGATTGTATTGATAGGGGGCGCCGGTGGGGAGCATCCGGCGGCGTTTCAGATCATGGATGCGCGTCACCGCCTTCATGTCGCAGAATAATTCACCCGGAACCTCGCTGCCCCTGATGGTCTCGGGAAATACGATGAACCGGGAGTTGATGACCTGCACTTTGATGGTGGGGAACGCGCCTCCAAACGATTTTTGGTAGTAGATGTTACGGCGGATGGTTCTGCCGGTGGCATTGTCGATGAGCGTATAGCCATCTCTTCCCCGGCGGAAAGTGAACAGCCGGGTCTTCTCCTCCGTTTTTTTGTCCCAGAATGGCAAATAATAACTCTCCAGGGTGCTGTCGGGAGCAATCACGCCGCTCTCCGGGGCCCGGGTTGTGGAACTCGTGCATGCCAATGGGAGGATGGAGAGCAAGCCCATCAGAATCATCTGTGGCGAGTGTTTCATGGATCGGAAATTCCTGCAGGATGGATGAATGGTCAGGGGGATCCGCGTTCCTGCAATTGTGAATTGAGTGGATGCGTTCTGGCGCACTGGTCGCCGGCACAAAAAAGCACGGACCTTGCGGACCGTGCTTTTTGTTGGATCTGGACAATCGGGGCCGGAGCCCCGGGCTCCCTATACGCCGCTGAGGGCGTCTTCGCGTTTCTGGACGCGGCGGCGTTCGCCGGAGTCGAGGATGCGTTTGCGGAGGCGGATGTTTTTCGGAGTGGCTTCGACGAGTTCGTCGGCCTGGATGTATTCGATGGCGCGCTCCAAGCTGAAGCGGATCGGCGGGGTCAGGCCGGTCGTTTTGTCCGCGCCGGTGGTGCGGAAGTTGGTGAGCTGCTTGGCCTTGCAGGGATTGACGGGGAGGTCATCCGCGCGGGGGTTTTCACCGACCAGCATGCCGGCGTAAACGATGTCGCCAGGGCCGACGAAGAGTTTGCCGCGGGTCTGCACGACGTCGAGGCTGTAAGGAGTGGCTTCGCCGGTTTCCATGCTGACCAACGTGCCGCTGGTGCGGGTGACGATGCTGCCCGCCCATGGCGCGTAGTGCTTGAAGAGGTGGCTCATCACGCCGTGACCGCTCGTGAGGTTCATCAGATCGTATTCGAATCCGATCAGGCCGCGCGTGCTGATTTCGGCTTCGATGAAGCTGCTGGTCTTGTGGGCGGTCATGTTGATGAGCACGCCGCGACGGTCGTTGATGCGCTTGAGCACGCCGTTGATGTATTCCTCGGGGACTTCGATGTAGAGGGTTTCGAACGGCTCGGTGGTGGTGCCATTTTCGTCCTTCTTGGTGATGACGTTCGGGCGGGAAACCAGCAGCTCGAATCCTTCGCGGCGCATTTGCTCCACCAGCACCGCGATCTGCATCGCGCCACGGGCGCTGACGTTGAAGACGCCGGAGAGTTCGCCGTCGGTGACGAAGATGGAGATGTTGGATTTCATCTCCTTCATCAGACGATCGCGGATCTGACGGCTGGTGACGTATTTGCCTTCCTTACCGGCACCGGGGCTGTCGTTGACGCTGAACTCCATGGAAATGGTCGGAGGGTCGATGTCCACGAAGGGAATCGCGACATCTTCCTCCAAGGTCGAGAGGGTCTCCCCGATGTCCACGTCTTCGCAGCCGGCGATGCCGACGATGTTGCCGGCGACGGCTTCTTCGGCGAAGCTGGTCTGGAGGGCGGAGTATTCAAAAATACGGCTGACTTTGGTGCGGACCTTGGACCCGTCCTTACGGTAAAGGAAGATGTTATCGCCTTTCGAAACTTTGCCGCTGAGCACCTTGCCCATGGCGACACGTCCGACGTAGTCGTCCCAGGCGATGTTGGAGGCCAACATGCGGAACGGACCGTCGGGATCGACATCCGGAGCTGGGATGTGGTCCCAGATGCCTTGCAGAAGCGGGATCATGTCCACATTTTCGTCGGACAGATTGGCTTTGAAGTAACCATCGCGGGCGGAGCCGTAGAAGGTCGGGGCGTTGAACTGTTCGTCGTTGGCGTCGAGTTCGATGAGGAGTTCGAGCACCTTGTCATGCATCGCGGCCGGCTCGGAGTGCGGGCGGTCGATTTTATTGATGACGAGAATGACTTTCAGGTTTTCCTGGAGGGCCTTGCGCAGCACAAAGCGGGTCTGGGCCTGGGGACCATCGTAAGCGTCCACCACGAGGAGCACGCCATCGACCATCTTCATGACGCGTTCCACTTCCGCGCCGAAGTCGGCGTGGCCGGGGGTGTCGACGATATTAATAATACGGTCGCCCCAGTGAACGGAGGTATTTTTGGACCGGATGGTGATGCCTTTTTCTTTTTCGAGGTCCATGGAGTCCATGGAGCGTTCGGCGACGACCTGGTTTTCCCGGAAGGCTCCGCCGGCACGCAGCAGTTTGTCCACGAGGGTGGTTTTTCCGTGGTCAACGTGGGCGATAATGGCGATATTGCGGATGCGGGTATTCATGACGGGACTGAGGGAGGGGAAAGCGCGCGTGCAGCGGGGAAAAAACGGGAATCCGCAAAAAGCCGGAGCGCAAGGGGCGGGACATGTAGCACAGCTTTCCCATTTGGCAAACGCCCATCGGGAATGTGGCGAAATTGGAAAGGATGCCGAAAAAATGTTATTGCCACGATGCGTCCGGGCTGAGAAGCTATCCCGATGAAAATGCCCACTTCCTTGGCAGCCTGCGCGGCTTGCGCGGCAGGGTGGAGTGGGGTCGCATGCTGGCCGGGTCGAGCGGAGGAAAAAGCGGGTTTTCCAAGTCCAGCATCCCAAGTCTCCGTAGCCGCATCGGTCCGGGAGACGCAGGATCCGGCGTTGATTGCAGGCCGGGAGCCATGGGCGGCGATGGCATTGGCAGAGCTTCGGGTGATGCCTGATTTGAAGGCGGTGTTTGCAGCCACGGGGAGCAACCGGTTTCTGAGGTTGGGGCTTTTCCTAAGGATTGCCACTTCTCGGGACATGGCTGCGTTGCTGACCCACGAGGCTGAGGAAAGCGTATTGACCGGGGAGGAACTGGAAATGGTCTGGCAGCAGTGGGTGGAACGGGACGTCAAAGCTGCCGTGGCATGGAACGCGGGCGACTCCAACGTTTGGGCGGCGTGGGCCAGGATCGATCCCAGGACCGCACTCACCGCCGCAGGGGAAAATGCGGTGCGGCTTGGACAGGTAATCCGATCCATCGGGGCGAAGGATCCGGGCTGGGCGGAAAGGCTGCTGGCCCGCTATCCCCAGGTGGACGGAGCTACCGGCTGGGCGGGGGCCGTGGGCGAATTGTCCGGGGCGGATCCTGCGGCAGCGGCGACCTTGGCCATGGCAAAAGGGACCCCATGGCAAAAGCAGGTCGCCGCTTGGGCGCTGCGTGAACCCGCAGCGGCTCTGGCCTGGGCGCGGGAAGTCCCTCAAACAGCTTTACAACAACAGGCCGTGGCTGAAGTCCTCCGAAACTGGACACGGGTGGACCCTGGGGCGGCGTTGGGCGAAGCGGTCAGGCTTGCACCGGGACGGACGGGGAGCAAATTGATAGCCGAAGCCGTCACCGCCCTGGCCCGGGTGGACGAGGCGGCGGCCCGGGGGGCGGTGGAAAAATTGCCGCCAGGCCTTCACCGCCAGGCCGGAATCGCGGCATTGGCTGAAGGATTGGCCGCCAGCAATCCTCTCGCGGCCTTGGAAACCCTGAGAACCCTTTCTTGGAAAGACTATTATGCACAGGAACGTCCGCGCGCGGTCTGGAAGGGTAAAAACCGCGGGAGCAACACAAGACTGGACTATAACGGAAGGGAAAGTGAGGAGAGTGCCTCGAAGGCGCTGCGCCTCGTGACAGAATCCCATCCCGGGGAAACCATGAATCTGCTGGCGTCGCAGCAAGCTGGCGATGAGTCTGTGGAGGAGGCGTTTGGGGAATCATTCCATCAGTGGCTGTCCGCCGATCCGGAGACGGCTTCCACATGGCTGAGAGTCCAGCCTCCGGGCGCAGCCCGGGAGACGGGCATCAAGCAGACGCTTCAACTTCTGCTCGCGGATGGCCCAACAAATGACTACCCGGCCGCGTTCGAGTGGGCGGCCGTAGCGGAGGAAAAAGATCGGCACCATTTGGTGGAACGGGTGCTGCGGGAATGGGGTCAGGCTGATTATGAAGCGGCGGCCGCTGCCGGAGCCCGCCACGGCGTGCCGGTGGATCCGCCCAGGCCCAAAAGCGGTCCCGGAAATTCAACTGATCCTTTGGATAACGATCCATAACGGTATGAAATGCCCCTTTTCCTTCCCTTCAGGACCGGTACGGCTATTATGGCTGGCGGCGGCAGCCCTCACCGGTGCCGGACTGGGAGCAATGACGCGGCCTTCCAAAGGAACAGATATTGTCAGGGGTCTGTCAGCAGGATCGGCAACGCCCCGGCCACCGTCTGGGCAACCCACCGCCCTTGCCCTCCAGTTGAGGGCGCTGAAGGCCGGGACACCCGCGCAGCAACTCGCCGCCGCCCTGCATCTGGCGGAACTGGAGACGGAGGAGGAAATCAGGGACTTGTTGGGCCAGGCCCACACTTTCCCCCATCACGCGGCAAAGGACCTGGCCGTGCAGGTGCTGCTCCGGCGCTGGTTGGATTTGAATGCCGCCGCCGCTTTGGCTTATGCTGACCTCCGGCACCACGGTCACTGGCCTGGTTTACTGGCGGCTTATGGGGTGAGCCATCCCGCTGAAGCTGAAGCCTACTGGCGGACGATTCCCCCGGGGAAGGCAAAGACCACGGCATGGGAAGGTCTATGCGACGGTTTGATCCCGCGGCATCCCGCGGAAGCGTGGCGGTTGTTTGAAGAGGACGGCACTCCCAGCCAGGGCCGCATGTTCAGGAGACTTGCGGCTTTGGATGTGGAGGACACCCTGACACGACTCGGCCGCCTCCCGCCCAGCCGGCAGGAAGCCGCCAGAAGAGTGATTGCTGCCGAACTCATGAAACGCGATCCGGCCCGGGCGCTGGCCTGGATTGAAAGCCAGCCCGAAAAACGTGTATTGTTGGCCGAAGCGGCGGCGGTGGCCTATCGGAAGGATCCCACCAAAGCCTTTGCCATTTTGGCCGGTCTTTCGGACCGGGACCGCAATATTGCTTTGGGCAATATGCAATCCCGTTCGGACTACCCCCAGTTTGAACTGCCGCACGCCGGGACCGGTCAGGACCGGGCCGCCCTCGCCGCCGCAGTGGTGGACAGTCCCCTGAATAACACGGAAAAAGCCGGCCTGCTGAACCGCTTTTTTTGGCAGGATCCCGCCCGGGGGCAGGCGTTTTGGGAGCATTTCGATGAAGAGGCGCAATTGGCTAGACTTCCTACCTATCTTTACCGGTGGAGCGCCTTGGAGAAAACCGCTGCCGAAGCCTGGTGGAAAGGATTGCCGCCGGGTGCACTCCGAACCGCAGCGGAAACCCATTGGCAGGAGCTGGAAGCCACCTGGAATCAGCAGGGGAAAACGGAAGCCGGCCGTCTGCTGGTGGCCATCCGCAGCGGGAACTATCCAAGGGAAGCGGATTCCCGTCTGACCGGGCTGGCCTCAGGGGATTTGTCAGCTCTGGTATCCGCCATCCCCAAGCCGGATTATGGCCGCATCGCAGCGATGATCCATGGCGTGGGAGCTTCCAATCCCGATGTTGTTGCCAGTTGGCTGGAAACGACCCCCGTGACCAATGAAACCCTGCCGGTCATCGCGGAATTCACGGCCCGCTGGGCATTGGATGATCCGGGGGCTGCGGCAGGCTGGGTGTGCCGGTTGCCTGATGGCAAAATGGCGGCAACCGCGGCTTTCAATATCGCACGGCAATACCAGGTTTATGATCCGGAGGGAGCGCAGCAATGGATGGAAGGCCTGGTAGAGAAAACCGTCCAGGAAGCGGCCCGGAAAGGGCTTATGGCAGACCGGGAGATGGATTCAGAATGAACGGGATTACTGCTTCGTCCGCGCTGGCGGAAATGGGGTTGACGAGGCTCTTTGTTATTCAAAGCCTGGTGATTGAAGTCAGGAAGGCTGCCGCTGCAACGGGAGCTTCGTCCACCCCATCATTTCATGCCATGATTTACTCCGCAGGATGCTATTGCCGGGACGGCCATCCTCCGCTATCACTACGGGGTGAAGTTGCGCCCCCTCCTGCTGCCGGTCCTGTCGTTTGTTGCGGGAGCCGCGGTTTTTGCGTGTTCGCGGCTGGGGAGCAGCGGCTGGGGCGGTGGCGGGGCGGACGAAGCTCCCACTGAGTTTTCCAAAGCCCAGGCTTCCGGGGGGCGGATGGCCAGAAGCTCAGCGGGAGCTTCGTCCACCCCGCTGTCCGCTTCAGCAGAAATCCTCGCCTTCACCGGCCTGACCGCCTCGCCCACTCTTGACGATATCTTCAACGCCAACGGCCTCGACCGGACCCTGCGGATGGCAGTTTACCTGCAAACCGCCTCGTCGGCGGACCTGGAGGCGGTGATCGCCCGTTGCCGGGAAGAGCAAATTTATGACTTCAGCCTGACAGATCAGGTCTGGATGCGTTGGGTGGAAATCGACCGGGACGCTGCGTTCAAGTCCGACGCCGGCGGCACTGCGGTTTGGTGGGCGTGGGCGAAGCTGGATCCCAAGGCGGCAGTGGCCGCGGCGGCGCAGGCTAAACCGGCCAACCTCCAGGAAGTGATCCGGTCTATCGGTCAGGGCGACCACTCAGCGGCGATCCAACTGCTTTCCGAATACCCCGCTGCTGACACCCCCCTGGTTTGGGAGGGTATTTTGAATGGCCTGAGCAAAACCGACCGGGGAGCGGCAGCGGCCTTGGCTCTGGAAAAAAGCCTGAAATTGGATGTCTATGTCGGCGGGTGGGTCGCCCGCGAACCGGAACAGGCCATGGCGTGGGTCCGCGGTTTGGAGGATCCTATCCAACACCGCCGGGTGCTTGATCTGGCGGTGAAGGAACTTATTGCCTCCGATCCTGCCGCCGGCCTCCGCGAGATCGCTACGCTGCCCGCTGGCCGCAGCCGCACGGAGCGCACCGCAGAGGCCATAGCCGCTCTATCACGTAGTGACCCCGCGGCCGCCCGGGCGGCTGCCGATGCCCTGCCCAATCCAGCCGACCGCCAGCGGGCCCGGATTGATTTGGCGGAAACCCTGGCCGCCCGCGATCCGGCTGCGGCGCTGTCCATCGTGGTCGGCTTGTCGTGGTCGGCCCCATCTTCCTTGCTGAGCTGGACTTATGAAGGCGAGCATGGCCGTTCCAACGGCAGCACTAGCAGTTCGGCAGCCGACTCCCAGGGCATCCGGCAACTGATGCAAACCTCGCCCGAAGCGACGGCCTCCGCCCTGGCGGCGCTGCCCCCCGAACGCAAGGCTCCGCTGAATCAGGCCATCCAGCAATGGGCGGGGCAGCAGCCGGAAGCCGCTTCACAGTGGGTCAACGGCCAGCCCCCCGGCCCGGTCAAAGATGAAGCCATCCAGGGTTTGACCTTCTGGCTGACCCAGCTCAGCCCCGAGCCGGACTATGAAGCGGCCCTTGCCTGGTCTGCCGCAGCGTCCACTCCCGACCAGCAATACAGCATCATCCAAAGTGCGTTATGGAGGTGGAAGGAGCAGGATTGGAAAGCCGCCCGGGCCGCGGTGGACCGGCTGCCCCTTGCCCCGGAGAAAAGGGAGCAACTGCTGCAAAGCTTCAACTGACAAATTTCCATGCTCTGGTCTCCTTTCCTGAAATCCGGCCTCCTCGCCACCGCTTGCGGGGTGGCGGGGATGGGCGCTGCCGCTTGGGTGTTTCCTGCGCCAAACCGCACGGTGACCGCCGTTGAAACTCCTTTATTCCGCACGAATTCCGGTCCGTTAGGCAAACAAGGGAAGGCGGCTGCCGGTGGGTTTCTTGATATCCTGCGCCAAGCCGGCACGCCGGGACAGCAAATGGCCGCCGCCCTGCACGGTGCCAGCCTGGGCAATGCTGAAGAAATCCGCAGCCTGCTTGACCAGTCACGCCAATTTCCCGCGCATGCGGCCAGTGCCCTCGCGGTGCAAACCCTGCTCAAACGCTGGCTGGAGCTGGATCCCGCGGGGGCGGCCGACTACTGCCGCATCCACTTCAGTAAAACCCTGCCCAAACTCATCGGGACGTGGAGCCTGACCGATCCGGCCAAAGCCGAAGCTTTTATCCTGACGCTGCCCGGCGGGGAAGCTAAATCTGAATCCTGGCAGCAGCTTTGTGCCGCCACCGCCACGCGCGATCCTGACAAGGCTTGGGACCTGCTGGCACGTTCTCCGGTCCGGTCCGGCTATGACGGCAGCTACGAGATGAGGAACCTGGTGGAAAAGCTCACCGCGCAGGATCTTGAGGGCACCATCGCCCGCTTGGCCAGTCTGCCTGCCGCGTTGCTTAAAGGGGCCCGTGAGGCGATCGCCAAGGAATTGATGGAAATTAACCCGACCCGGGGTTGGCAATGGGCCCAGGAGCAGCCGAATCCGAATGCCCTGATCAGCAAAGCCATCGAACAGACGCTGGGCAAGGATCCGGCCCAGGCCCTGGCGTGGCTGGCCACCCTGCCGCCGGAGCAGCGGAAGCGGATACAGAACGAACACGGCTACAACTGGGGCGGCAAGGATGTCGCCTCCCTCGCCGCCTCTCTGGCGCAAAACGGAAGCTTCACTCCGGGGGAAAAGCAGGAATTGGCTCAACGTTTCCTGACCAATTCCACCTGGAACGAACCGGCCGGAGCCGAAGCCTTATTTCCTTTCCTCAAAGGCAAGGAATTGGATTCCAGCATGGACCGCTATCTGAAAAGCCGCGCCCAGAGAACCCCGGATGCCGGAATCGGACTCGAAGCCTGGATTGCCGCGCTCCCTTCCGGGGAGGTGCGCACCGCCGCCGAGGCCTCATGGAAAAAACAGAAACTCCCGGAAGCGCCGGTGGACCGCACCACCCCCGCCAGCCTCGTCAGCCAATTCAAGACCGCCACCTATGTGCAGTCCGAGGATCCCCGGATTTCCCAGCTCAATGCCACTCAACTCGGCGAAATCCTGTCAGATCAATCTCCCGGCAGATCCCACTATGCCGGAACCATCCTGACGGGACTCGCCAGGACCAATCCTGCTGTGGTGGTCGCCTGGCTCACCTCCGATCCCCAGGATAAAACCATTGGCGCCCAGGCCGCTCGGTTCGCCGCCACTTGGGCGCAGGAAGATCCTGTGGCCGCCGCCACTTGGGTAGATTCCCTGCCTGCCGGGGAACTGGCGGTGAACGCCGCCACCAACGTCGCGCGGCAATACCACCGCTACGCTCCTCTGGAGGCGCAGACTTGGCTGGAGACGCTGCCCGCCGGCCCGGTGCGGGAGGCCGCGGCCAAGGCGATGAAGGGAGATTGATGGGGAACTAGCCATCACCGCGCCGCGTGATGCGCTGTTGAAGGGCAGGGGAAAGGCGATTCGAGATCGCCCCTCCTTGGCTATTTCTTGAAGGCCTTGTCGCCGGGATTGCCGCCGCTCATGAGGTAGGCAAAAAGGTCGAGCACTTCGTCCTGGTTCAGGTTGTAGAGCAAGGCCGGGGGCATGGCACTGACGGGATACTTGGCGCGGCTCTTGATATTGGACTGGTTGATGGTGGTCAACTGCGCGGGGGCGAGTGGGTTCTCGGCGACCGCGACCAGATCGCCTTCTTCCTTCATGATCCGGCCAACGACCGAGGCCCCATCCGTTTTCTCGATGAGGGTGGACTCGTATTGGTCGGAGATCACTTTGCTGGGCTCCATGATGTTGTCGAGCAGATCACGCATGGAATAGCGGTTGGCGATGCCGCTGAGTTCCGGGCCGACCCCGCCGTATTCGCTGCCGAAGCGGTGGCAGGAAGAGCAGAGGGCGGCTTCATAGGCGCGCTTGCCGGCGGCGAAATTGCGTCCGGTGAGGCCAGTCGAGGTCAGGGTCAGGAGTTCATCGGTCGTCCAGGCCTTGCCCGGGCCGATGGGCTTGGGCAACTCCATCGGGGTGGTGTTGAGTTCGCCGGAGATGGAATCGAGCTCGGCCTTCAGGTCAGCCGGGACCCGCGTCAGGGCGTCCTTGCGCATGTTTTCGATGAATCCGCGCAGGCTGTTGCCGCCTTGGAATTTGCGGGCGGTGTTGAACCAGCGGAAGTATTGGCGGTAAAGCTCGGGCGACCAGCCGGCGGTGGCTTCGCGGAGGGCATAACCGTAAGCGACCTGCTGGCGGTTCGGTTTGGAGGCCTGGGCATCGAGCACGCCCTTGGCGTAACCTTCGCTGCGGGCCAGCAGTTCCTTGCCGGCTAGGTCGGCCTGGTCGTCGGAGGCGATCGCTCCCATCAGGGCCACGGCTTTCGGCACCACCTGGCGGCTGCCGAGTTTCACCAGCAATTCACAGAGCTCCTTGTTGAGGGGGAAGGACTTGGCAGGGAACAGCGGATCCAGTTTCTCCAGAGCCTTGGCCCGGGCCTCTTCCGGGAGCGGCCCCATCCGGATCAAGGCCACGGAGGCGGTGCGGAGCGCGGCCAGTTGCTGTTCTTCGGTCAGGCTGGACCAATTGTTGCGGCCCAGCGCGCGGAGGAGTTCGAGCTGTAGTGGGCTGTTATCCGGGTGGGTCCGGGCGACCGCGAGCAGGCTTGTGAGACTGGCCCAGGGCCGGGTTTCGTTGAGCGCCTTCTGGGTCCACAGATTCACCGGCTGCCGCTCAAGCACACTGCGGGCGGCAAAACGGATGAATCGGTCAGGATGATCCAGGTGCGGCCAGACTTTGTCCACCACCAGCGGGGAGGGCGGGGCGAGCTGAAGGGCTTCGATTTCCGTGCGCAATTTCAATTCCGGGGCAGGGGCCGCGCTGGGGGCGGGGCTGGTGTCGCCGCCGCCGGTCCATGTCATGCGGTAGAGGCCGCTTTGGTTACCGCGGCCGCCGACGAGGAAATACATCGCGCCATCGGCGGGACGGATCACCATATCGGTCAGGGAGAGCGGTTTGCCGGAGACAAATTCCTCCTTCACTCCGGTGTAGCTGGCGCCGTCCGGAGTGAGGTGGATGGCATACATGGTGCCATAGGTCCAATCCATGATGTAGAGTGCATTCTGGTATTTGGCGGGGAATTTCGCGCCGTAGCCGAACTGAACCCCGGTGGGACTGCCGGGGCCGATGTTGAGCACGGGCGGCACGCTGTCCGGGTAGTAGGCGGGGAATTTTCCGGAGCCATTCCGGAAGCCGAAGTCCGCCCCGGGCACGGCATGGCAGACGCGGGTAGGGCGGTACCACGGCAGGCCGATGTCCCATTCCATATCGCTGTCATAACCGAAAAGCTGTCCATCTTTGTTGAAGGCGATGTCGTAGGTGTTGCGGAAGCCCATGCTGACGAGTTCCCAGGACTTGCCGTCGAAGTCGGTTTTGGCGACCCAGCCGGCGGGCGCCATGATGTGGGGGTCGTGGCCGCCGGCATCGGTCATGCGGGTGATGAGTTGGTCTTCTCCCCAGATTTTGGGCACGCGGGACGTTTCGGGGTCGGGGGTTTTGGTGAAATTTCCGGCCACCACGTAGAGGCTTTTCCCATCCGGTCCCAACACAATGGCGTGCGGGCCGTGCTCGCCCCCGCCGTCCATCTTCCGCAGCAGGACTTCCTCGTCGAATTGGTCATCGCCGTTGGTATCGCGCAGCCGGAAGAGCCCTCCCCCGTCGCCATTGCTCATCAGATAGAGTGCCTTGTTGGCGTAGAGCAGGCCCTGGGCTTTGCCGGTTTTGGTGGGAAGGAGCTGCACGTCGGGCTCGGCCCCGTCGTTCAGGGTGATGCGGTAGATGCCGCCTTCCTGGTCCCCCGCGATGAAGCGTTGTTTGTCGTCGATTGTCAGGCTGACCCACGATCCCTGAGTGGATTTCGGGACGTTGTAGATGACTTCGGCCTTGAAGCCCGGAAGCACTTTCAAGTCTTCGGCCGCCAGTACGGCCCCGCCGCCGCTGGCAAACACATTGCCCCAGGGCGCGGCTCCCAGCTTGGCGATGGACGTGGCCGTGGTCCAGCTGCTGTCATTGAATCCGGGCTGCTCCCATCCCTTGACCAGCTTGGGGGAAAGTTTCCAGGCGGCCCCGGTTTCGGCCAGCACGGTGCTGCCTTTTTTACCATGGTCCAACCGGGCCACCAGGCCGGCGGCTCCGCCTGCGTTCCGGGCTTTCACGGCGATCACATTGCGGCCCGGCTTCAGGAAGGTGGCGGCTTTGACCTTGAGCGGGTCCTGCCATTCCTTGGCGGCGCCCACCGGAGCGCCGTTCAGGAACACTTCCGCGTGGTTGTCACAGGTGAGGGCGAGGAGGAGATCCGGGGTGACTTCACCGACCTCAAACGCGTGGCGGAAATAGAGCGGCTCATCATTCGCCGGACCGGCGGCCCAGATCCACTCCGGCGCAGCGGAGGCGTGGGACACGGCCAGCGCGAGACTGGCAAGGGCAAGGCGGAGGGCAGCAGCAGGGTGGGTCATGGGAGTCAAGGGGTGCAACAGAAATGGGAAAACCGGCAAGGCTTGGTAAACGGGAGCCTGCGAAGACATATATCACGCACGATTTTGCTTCATCCACCCGTGGTTTCTACTGTCAATTTATCCCGCGGCATGGAATGCTGAATGCCGATCCCCGACCAAAATGCCAATCCCGGACGAGCTGCCGCAAACCGATGAAGCCGGGAATCCCTCAGGACTCCGCTGGACTTGGCGTCGTGGCTTATGGGCGTTTCTTCTGATTCCCGTCCTTACCGTCTGCCTGATGCTCTTCGATCCACCGCTCCAGCCGTTGGACGATCCGCAGGCCGGCGCCACCCGGGAAATCGCGGCAAAGGATAACGGCTGGGTCTTTCTTTCCGAAAAGTGGAATTACCGCAATCTTCCGAACGTGCCGAGACCGGAGGAAAATCACTTGTATGCATTCCTCAAAGCCAAAACCGCCTGGGACGAAAACGATCCCGTGCTGGCTCAGGCCGCCCAGCGGGGGCGGGACCGATTGCGGGAGCTGCGGGAAGCTCTCGCCTATCCATCATTTCAGACACCATCATTTCAGACACCATTGTTGACCAGTTTTAGAGGGGATGGATTCATATCGAGATACAGAGTCAGAGATGACGTTTGGCTGACATTGCTGCAGTTATTGCATCGGAGACAAACCGCAGGGGCACTGGACACATTGCTGCTTTTGGATCAAGCCGCCCGCCGGATGTTTGCCGAAAGCATCACTTTGGAACAATTCAGCAGCGCGAGTGCATTCGCTGATTTAGCTGTAAAAACAATCCCGGGCTTCTTGGCCACAGTTTCCCCCGATTCGGCACTGGTTTCCCAATTGGAACGCATTTGCGAAATCCCTTGGTTTACGAGGGAAACATTTCCAAGAAGCCTTCATGGTGACGTGGTGGCTTGCCGCAATTATCTGGTTCTCACGCCCCATCGGGAGCTTGCCAACCACGGTTATTTGAGTCACTATCCATTAACTTGGTGGATGTGGAAGTTTGCCTTTAAACCACGCCAATCCGCGAATGACCTGGCCGCTGGGCTACGCGAGGCCAAGGCGGGTTGGCTGGGAACTCACATCAGTTCCGGTGGGCGCTTCCAAAAGCACGTGATAAATCTGGGCGGAAGAAGGGATCTGAGGTTTTATCTTAACGCGCCAGGATCGTATTTTAGCTCCAATGTTTTGAACACATGGGCCAGCGCCGACTACGGAGCCCGCCTCTGTCTTTTCGACCAGCAGGCCATGCGCGTTTGCATCGCGCTGCATCGTTGGGAAGCAGCCGGGGGCAGTGTTCCGGAGACGTTAAAAGAAGTCATCCCAGCCTACCTGCCCGAGGTGCCGCTGGATCCTTTCCATGGCAAGCCGATGCAATGGGATCCGCATTCGGGAGGTGTCATTTATAGCGAAGTCGGTCCAGCTTTTTCCACTGGCCCGTCATTTGGGATTGTTCGATTTACCGAACGTCCCGAACTGCGCCTTAAGCCTTGACCGCGATTTCAAACCCCGGGCTTTTTCCCCTTATGGAAAAAGTGCCGCCCGCCTGCGGAAAATACTTGGAAGCGCCGCCCGGCTCCGTTAAATCACCACCCCGGCCCAGGCCGAAACTTAAAGTCTTCCCAATATGCCTACAGTCACCACCAACGGAATCCAAATATTTTACGAGGAGCGCGGCTCCGGCGAACCGCTCATCTGCATCATGGGCGTCACTGCGCCCGGCGGTGTCTGGGAAGCCCATGCGGCCGAGTGGTCGAAACACTTCCGGTGCATCCTCGGCGACAACCGCGGCGTCGGCCTCACCGACAAACCCGTGGGGCCCTACACCACGGAAATGATGGCGGACGACTATGCCGGCCTGATGGATGCGCTGGGCATCAAATCCGCCCGCGTGGTTGGCTGCTCCCTCGGCAGCGTGGTCGCCCAGCAGCTCGCCCTGCGGCACCCCGAAAAGGTGAAATCCCTCATCCTCATGTGCTCCTGGGCCCGGCAGGACCGCTACGGCCTCACCACCTGGGAGCACATGATGAAGTGCAAAGCCGCCTTCCGGCCGGAGGACTTCATGCATTACGTGCACATGCTCATCTTCACCAAACCGTGGTTCGACAACGATGATTGCTGGAAGGGCATCCTTGATGGCAATGCCGGCGCCGCGATCAATCCCGCCCCGCAGCCGGTCCACGCCATGGAAGCCCAGGCCGCCGCCGCGATGACTCATAACACCTTGGACCAGCTCAAGGACATCAAATGCCCGACCCTCGTCATCGGCGGGAAAAATGACATCTTCACCCCGCGTTGGATGAGTGAGGAAGTGGCCGCCGGCATCCCCGGATCGGACCTCCACCTCTACGACAATGCCGGCCATGCCTTCCACTGGGAATGCCTCGCCGACTTCAATCCCCGCAGCACCGAATGGCTGCTTAAACACTAAAATAAGAAGGGGAAAGGTTTCAGGATTCAGGGTTCAGAAAGCCCGGGCCAGACACCAGATCCCTCCTTTTTGTTCTTCTGAAACCTGAATCCTTTTACTTTAACAACATGTCCAAAATCCAATTCGGCTCCCAAGTTTACACCTGGTTCATGCAAGGCACCGGCAAGGCCTACGATAACAAGCTGGACCACATGATCAAAATCGCCGGTCAGGCGGGTTTCACCGGGATCGAGCCCATGGTGCTCGAAATCTCGGAAAGCGCTCTAGGCTGTGGCAAATACTGGCTCGGCGATTTCTGCGATCCGATCCGCCTCAAGGATGTGCTCCAGGAAAATAACGTGCAACTGGCGGGCTTGGCGCTCGTCTGTGCGTTCGACGGCGACACGTTGCGTCCCGGCGAGGAGGAGGCGCTCGCCTTCACCCTGGATCTACTCAAACACTTCCCCGGTTCCATGCTCGGCACGGTCACCCTCCCCAGCGGCCGTAAAGACGATCTGCAACGCCGCCGCCTGAATGTGGCCCGGAACATCAACGCCGTTTCCAAACGCGGCGCCGACGTGGGGTTGAAGTGCTCCTACCACCCCAACAGCCCGCCGCCTTCCCTCGTCCGCACCCAGGAGGACTACGATGTCGTGCTCAGCAGCCTTGACCCCAGCGTCACCGGCTGGACGCCCGACGTGGGCCACATCATCCGGGGCGGCATGGATGTCATCGCCACGCTGAACAAATGGCAGCACCTCGTGAACCATATCCACTACAAGGATTTCTCCGGCAACGGCCCCGAGCCGTGGGCGCAGATGGGCACCGGCAAACTGGACTTCCACAAGATCACGGAATGGCTCACCGCCCGCAAATACGAAGGGTGGATCATCTGTGAGGATGAAGCCCACATCGCCGTCGAAGACCCCGATGGCGTGACCCTGCAAAACGGCCAGTGGTGCAAGGATAACCTGCATCCGTTGGTGTGAGGAATCCCGGGGACGTCGGTGCCCCTTCTGAGTAGCCAATGCTCAGGGGCGGACTGGAAGTCCGCGCTCCATTTCCAAGCCAGCCAGCCATGACGATCTACAAAACCGTTGTGAGCTGGCTGGCTTTTTTTATGTTGGCCGTTCTAGGATGGGACCTCCTGCGTGATTTTGAGGTCAGCCGCATTCTTATCGGGTCATTGATATCCATTCTGGCGCTGGGTATTATCGTTCCATGGCTACGAGCATGGTCGGTTCGTTTCTCTTGTCTAAAATTGGGAATATGGATTTCCGAATCAGTTGCGGAAAACATCAATATGGCTGGACGATGGACTCTGGCTGTGCTGTGCCTGTCCTTGGTTTTGCAGGGAGGATTTTTTATGGCGCTTTTCTTGGCGTTCCTGATTGCGCCTGAAATTTCGGTTTTATCGTCCTCCGGTTTCACCCGTTTCATCGACGCTGTTTTCTTCCCCGGAGCCCGCGAAGCCAAACCGCCCTACACCTTGAAGCTCGCCCGCTTTTATGTGGAAAAACACCGGTGGGAGGAAGCGGAAACCGAGTATGCCCGGGTGCTGTCCTTCCATCCTGAGCAAGTGGAGGCCTGGCAGGAACGGCTGACGCTGGCCTTCCGCCGCCGCGATGCGCCCGCGGGTTCCACTCCGGAAATGGTTCTGGCAGAGGCTCTCAAGGCCCTCAAGACGCCAACAGACCGGGAGGCGGTTTACCAGCAGTTCACCCGAGGAAGACAAGTATAGCGGCAGTGCGCAAGGCTTCATCCAGAGGCCGTAAATGCAGGAGGACGGCGCCCGCCAGTGGGCTTGCACCCGGGGCGAACCGGTTTCAGGTTTGGCCTAGCTATGACTCCCCTTGATCTCTCCCTGCTCCTGGCCGCGGTCCGCGATGTGCCGGACTTTCCTTCCCCTGGCATCGTCTTCAAGGATATCACGCCCATGTTGTCGGATGGGGGGCTGTTCAAGCTGACCATCGATGCCCTGACTGAAACGGTGGCCGGGCAGGGGGTGACCAAAATCGTGGGCATTGATGCCCGCGGGTTCATTTTTGCCGCGGCGGTGGCAGATCGTCTGGGCTGCGGTTTTATCCCGGTGAGGAAGAAAGGCAAGCTGCCATGGAAAACCGAAGGAGCGGCCTACGATCTGGAATACGGCTCCAACCAGATCGAAATCCATGCCGATGCCATCAGTCCCGGTGAGCGGGTGTGGCTGGTGGATGACGTGCTGGCCACGGGAGGCACCGCCGCGGCAGCTGCCGGATTGGTGCAACGGCTTGGCGGTGATCTCGCGGGGATGACCTTCCTGATTGAATTGGGTTTCCTCAACGGCCGGAAATTGCTGCCCGTTGGGGTGCCGGTCGCGGGCGTGCTGGGTTACTAATGGATTCCGTCTGATGCCGACCTTTCACCAGATCCTGACGCTGGCCCGCGTGCCCAACCTCCCCACGGTGTGGTCGAATGTCCTCATGGCCTGGGCTTTGGCGGGCGGCGGGTGTTGGCTTGGCTTGTGCGCCGCGTTGAGTGGCGGCACGCTGCTCTACGCGGGCGGCTGCACCTTGAACGATGCCTGCGACGCCCGCTGGGACCGGGCCCACAAGCCGGACCGGCTGATTCCCTCCGGAGCGATGACGGAGCGGGCGGTGTGGACTCTGGGCTTGGCTGAAATGGCGCTGGGGCTGGGGTTGTTCATCGCGGCCAGCCCGGCCTCATGGTTCCTTCCGGTCGGCCTCGCAGTGGCCATTCTGGCCTACGATTTCCGCCACAAGGAAACGCCGTGGAGCGTGGTCGTGATGGGTGCCTGCCGGGCTTTGTTGGTTTTGTCGGGAGCCGCCGTGGCGGGCCGCGTCCTCGATTGGAAAATCCTGACTGCGGCGGCGGTGGTGTGGGCTTACATCATTCTGCTGAGTCTGCTGGCGCGGCGGGAATCGCGTCCGGGCGGCGGCCTGCTGCGGGCGCTGCGGCCGCAGTGGAGCGTGGGCCGCTGGGTGGGGGAAATGCTGGCGGCGATTCCACTGGTGGATGCGGCGCTGCTGTTCGCGCTCGGCACCGGTCAGGCGTGCCTTGCCTGTGTGGTCATGGGCACGGGCGGGGCGCACGGGATGGCGCTGATTTGTCTTTTGCTTTGGCCGCTGTGCCGGTTGCTCCAGCGAAAATACGCCGCAACGTAAGGCAGACGGTTCCCCCGCCGTTGTCATTGGTTCATGATTGAGCGTCGCGTTTCCCTTTCCCTCCCGCACCGTGTTTTCTTCACGGAGGGTGTCTTTGATCCTGCCCAGACGCTGCTGCGCGATGTCCTGTGCCCCGCCGAAGCCGAGGCGAACCGCGTGCGCCGGGTCCTGATTGTGCTGGAAAAAGCCGTCGCCGCCGGCCAACCGGGCCTTGAAGCCGCGATCCGTGCTTGGTTTGCCGCGCAGGACGGCCTGCTGGTGCTGGCGGGTCTGCGGATCATTCCCGGGGGCGAACCCTGCAAAAACGACTGGCCGCTGGTCGAGGAGCTCTGGGCTGCGATCAACGATGCGGGCATTGACCGCCACAGCTACGTGATCGCCATCGGTGGCGGTGCGGTGCTGGATCTGGTGGGTTTTGCCGCCGCCACCGCGCACCGGGGCATCCGTCTGGTGAGGATGCCCACCACGACTTTAAGTCAGGCCGATGGTGGAGTGGGGGTGAAAAATGGCGTGAACCACTTCGGCAAGAAAAACTGGGTCGGCACCTTTGCCGTTCCCTTCGCAGTCATCAACGACTTCCGCTTTCTCGAAAGCCTGCCGGTCGGAGACCGCCGTGATGGGGTGATCGAAGCCATCAAGGTCGCCCTGATCCGCGATGCGGCGTTTTTCCGCGAAATGGAAACGGAAGCCACCGCCCTCGCGCGCCTCGAGCCGGCCATCCTGCATCGTGTCATCCAGCGCAGTGCCGAACTCCACGTCCAGCACATCTGCACCGGCGGTGATCCCTTTGAATTCGGCTCCGCCCGGCCCCTCGATTTCGGCCATTGGATCGCGCACAAGCTGGAACAATTGTCCGGTTTCCGTGTCAGCCATGGCCGGGCCGTGGCCATCGGCATGGCGGCCGATCTGCAATATGCCTGCCTCGCCGGATTGCTCACCGCGGAGGACCGCGACCGCATCCTTGCCCTGATGGAACGGGTGGGATTCATCCTCTGGGCTGACGAGTTGCTTACTGCCAATTCTGCCGGCCAACTGGTGGTCCTGCGCGGCCTTGAGGAATTCCGGGAACACCTCGGTGGCGAACTCTGCATTACTCTCGTGACGGCACCCGGCGAAGCCCGTGAGGTGCACGAAATGGACGATGCCCTGGTGCAGCAGGCCCTCGAATGGCTGCGGGGCCGCACCGCCGTGCCCGCCTTGACCTGACCCAACATGAGCCGCGCAGCCATCCTCAACGTCGTCGGCCTCACCGCCCGCCACATCAGCGCGGAAACCACGCCCAATATTCTGGCCTGGCTCAAGCACAAGCAGATCGCCCCGATCCGGCCGGTGCTGCCGGCGGTGACCACCACCATGCAGACCACCTACCTGACCGGACGCCGCGTGTCCGATCACGGGATCGTGGCCAACGGCTGGTATAACCGGGAGCAGGCCGAGGTGCAGATGTGGAAACAAAGCAACCATCTGGTCAAAGGCGAGAAGTTCTGGGACGTCCTGAAGCGCGAATACCCCGGTTACACCGTGGCCAAGTTGTTCTGGTGGTATAACATGTATTCCACGGCGGATTATTCCATCACCCCGCGCCCCAGCTATCCGGCGGATGGCCGCAAGATTTTTGATATCTACACCAGCCCGCCCGGCCTGCGGGACCGCATCAAGGAGGATCTCGGTGAATTCCCGTTTCCCTCCTTCTGGGGACCCATGGCCGGTTTGCCCTGTTCGGAATGGATCGCCGAATCTGCCAAATGGACCGAGGATAAATACTGGCCTAACTTGAGTTTGGTCTACCTGCCGCACCTCGACTACAACCTCCAGCGTCTCGGTCCCGATGATCCCGCCATCGTGGAGGATCTGAAAGCCATAGACCACATCGTTGGCGACCTCATTCAATTTTACAAACACCGCGCCATCCGGGTGGTCCTGCTGTCTGAATATGGGATCACGCCGGTCAACCAGGCCGTACACCTGAACCGGGTCCTGCGGGAGCATGGCTGGATCACCATCCGTGAGGAACTGGGGCTGGAGTTGTTGGATTGCGGAGCCAGCAAAGCCTTTGCTCTGGCCGATCACCAGATCGCCCACATCTACGTCAACGACCCGTCCATCCTGCCGGAAGTGCGCGAAGTCCTTTCCGCCGTGCCCGGGGTGGAAAGTGTGATCGATGGGGTGTGGAAAGCCTCCATCGGACTCGACCATCCCCGCAGCGGCGACCTGATCTGCCTCGCGGACAAAAACAGTTGGTTCACCTACTATTATTGGTTGGATGACGCGGTGGCCCCTGACTTTGCCCGTTGCGTGGATATCCATCGGAAGCCTGGTTATGATCCCGTGGAGTTGTTTCTCGATCCCACGTTCAAGCATCCCAAATTTGAAGTCGGCAAACGGCTCTTCAAGAAAAAGGCCGGGATGCGTTATCTGATGGATGTCATCCCGCTCGACGCCAGCCTCGTGAAGGGCAGTCATGGCCGCATCCCGGAAGACCGCTACGATTGGCCCATCCTTGCCGGGGATTTTCCGCATCTCGTCACCGACGATTCCATCCCTGCCACCCGCGTCTTCCATGAATTGATCGCGGCCGTGAAACGCGGCATAGTGGATCCGCCGGAGGCGGTTTGATTCGGGTTTACTTGGCGGCTGGCCCGGGGGGCTGGGCTGCGGCCGGAACGGATCGGCCGCCGTTGGCGGCGGGGGAAGGCGCCAGCAACAACCACGTCGAGCGGTCAGGGGGACAGGGAGTAAACCCCTCCGGCAGCTGACATGAATGCCTGCATGACCATTTTGTCATTTTAATATCAGTGCGGGAGTTGTTCCAATGTGACAAAGTCGGCACAAATTATTGATTGATGAATCCAAAGAGGCCTCCGGGACCGGGTCGATCTTGAGACCTCATCGTCGATTCCCCCCCCCGATCCGATCATGAAAATCTCCCCCGTTCTGGTGCTGCTGCTGCTTGGCCCCATCTGCCATGCCCAGGTCCGCATCCATGAACTGATGGCGTCCAACACCCGGGCTTACCCGGATATCACCGACTTCGAGGACTATCCAGACTGGATTGAATTGAAGAATTCAGGGGCGGTGGCCACCAGTTTGAATGGGTATTTCCTGAGTGATGATCCCGGTGATCCCTTCAAATGGCCGGTGCCCTCTTCCGCCTCCATCCCTGGCAACGGATTCCTGCTGTTCATGGCGGATGGCCACGATGCCGCCCCAGGCCAGACATTTCCCCGGGGCTATTGGCCGTGGAAAAACTTCACCACGGAGAAGTATCACACGAACTTCAATCTGGGAGGAGAGGGGGAAACGGTGACGCTCACGCAGGCGACTGGCTTGAGTGCCGTCTCCCTGGTGAATGCCTCGACGCCAGCCCCAGTGGCCCCAGCTACGGTGGCCGTATGGAAGTATCTTGATAACGGAAGCGATCAAAGCACCCAGTGGCGGGCGCGGAGTTTTGATGATGCCGCCTGGGCATCCGGCCGGGCGGAGTTGGGTTATGCGGATACCCCTGCCACCCCTGTTTCCTACGGTCCCTCCTCGGCCAGTAAATACATCACCACCTATTTCCGCCATGCCTTCACGGTGGCCAATCCGGCGGCCTATCATGGATTGACCCTGAAGCTGCTGGTGGATGATGGGTGCGTGGTTTATCTGAATGGCGCGGAGGTGGCACGGCGGAATATGCCGGCCGGCGATCCGGACTACCGGACGCTGGCCACCTATTCCGTGGGGTCTGGCGGGGCGGCGGAAGAAAGTGTGTTTCATCCCTACACCCTGCCGGTCTCCGGTCTGGTAACGGGGGAGAATGTCTTGGCCGTGGAGGTGCACCAGGCGTCCGCCGGTAGTGTCGATCTTAGCTTTGATCTGGGTTTGGAAGCGGCTTCCCATGCTGGATTCACGGTGGTGGACAGCATCACTTATCCGCCGCAGGTCCCGGATGTTTCGATTGGGCGTGATAGCGCCGATCCCCTGGTGGTGAAGCAGTTTGCGGAAGCCACTCCGGGGGCCGAGAATACGACGGCCGCAGTGAATGATCTGCGTATCCCCGGTTCCGCCGTCACGGTGTCGCTGCCCGGCGGGCTGTACCCCACAAATCAAACAGTGACCCTGAGTAGTCCTGGTGGAGTGATCCGTTACACGCTGAATGGGAGCAATCCCCACAGCACTTCGCCGCTTTATGGCGCGCCTCTGAGTATCAACACGACCACGGTCCTGCGCGCCCAGTGCTTTGAGGCCGGTAAAGCGCCGGGGCCGATCGTGACCCGCACGTATTTCAGGGGGGAAACCCAGACCAACGTAGCTTATGTCTCGGTCGTGGCCGACCCGCAAACCCTGTTCGGGAATACCATCGGGATTTATGCCAACCAGCATGAAACGGTGAGCGGCGGGTATGGTCTGAAGGATGTTTACAAAGGAAAGGATGCTCCCGGGAATGTGGAATTTTTTGGGCCCGGCGCGACGGGAGGTTTCTCGGCGGGCTGTGGCATCCGCATCGGTGGGGAAAACAATTGGGTGCACCCGCAGAAAGCGCTGAACATTGCCATCCGCGGCAAATACGGGAACGATGATATCACTTACGACCTTTTCCCGGGCACCCAGATCCCGGTCCATACGGGATTCACCTTGCGCGACGGGGGCGACAACTGGGACAAGGATATGTTGAGAGACGCGCTTTATCCCAAACTGGCCAAGGGATTCCTCAAGGTGGACACTGCAGATTACCGGCCCAGCATCGTTTTCATCAATGGGGCCTACTACGGCCTGCATGATATCCGCCAGCGTTGGGATGAAACCTGGTTTGCCCAGCAATACCACGTCCCAGCAGACAAGATTGATCATTTGCTCTACGGCCATATCACCAGTGCCGCGACCACCCTGGGGGTGGACAAGGGAACCAGTACGGACTGGCTGGCGCTGATTGACTTCATTGCCTCCGCCAATCTGACCGTGGCGGCAAACTGGGACTATGTGGAATCCAAAATCGACATCGACAGCTACATGGATTTTGTCATCGCGGAGTCCTACGGCAACAATACCAGCTGGCATCACAACCGGGAGTTCTGGAAGGAGCGAAGTCCCGGTGCCAAATGGCGCTGGTTCCTCACGGACATGGACCGCACCTTTTTCACCTCCACGCTCACGGGAATTTTGTCCGATATGCTGAATTCCGGTGATGAACTGCTGATTCGTTTCAAAACGAATACCGCCTTCAAACAGCGGCTGGCCCAGCGGTATGCCGCGCATGTGGCCGGCACTTTCAAACCCTCCCGGGTCTCGGCAGTTGTCGCCCAGATGGATACGGAAGTCAGTGCGCTGGTGTCCCGCCATGTCACCAGGTGGGCACCCAATGGCACGACGGTGACGGCCCGGAACAGCAATATCCAGCAAATCAAAGACTACGCCACCCAGCGGGCGGCCAATTTTTACGGGGAAGTGTCCTCGCAACTGGGGATCGGTGCGGCGGTGGACTTCACGCTGGGCGTGAACAATGCCGCCAGGGGCAGCGTGCTCGTGCAGGGGGTTCCGGTGGAAGCCTCCACTTTCAAGATGTTCCCCAACGCGCCCTTTACCCTCAAGGCGGTGCCTGCTCCCGGTTATGTGTTCAGCAGTTGGACGGGCGCCACTGGAGGCGACAATCTGAGCGTGACCCTCACAGGGGCCCGGACCATCACGGCGAATTTCATTGCTTCCGGAGAAACGGTTATTGGCGGCACTTTGAACGCCAATACGGTGCTGGCCGCGTCCGCGTCTCCTTACACGTTGAGCACCGACCTGATTATTCCGGCGGGCATCACCTTGACCGTTCAGGCCGGAGTCGTGATCCGCATGCCTGCGCTCCGGAACATCCGGGTGCAGGGCGTGCTCAATATCAATGGAACCGCCTCTCAAAAAGTGACCATCAGCGGACAAAACGGCACGCGCTGGGGCGGTATCAGCCTGGAGAGCCCGGTGGGCACTTCCAATCTCGCCCATCTTGTCATCCGGGGCGCCACCAAGGGGTTTGATGCGACACGCTATTCATCGGCAATCACCGGGTACAACGCCAATGTGGTGGCGGACTTCCTCGATATTGCCGAATCTGAGGGGCCCTTCTACATGTATGGCGGCAGTTGTGTCGTCAGAGACAGTGTCTTCAACAATCCCTACACCGGCGACGGTCTGCACGTGAAACGGGGATCGGCCACCGTGCAGCGCTGCACCTTTCCCGGCAACAATGCGCCGGATACGGATGCCATCGACTTTGATGGAGTCACCGGAGGATTGATCGAGGATTGCCGTATCTTCCGCTTCCATGGAAGCAACAGCGACGGGGTCGATATCGGAGAAGCCTGCAGCAATGTGCTGATCCAGGGGAATCTGATTTATTACAATTCCGACAAGGGTTTCTCGGTAGGACAGGGCTCCACCGTAACGCTGCGGCGGAATATGGTGGTTGGCTGCGTGCTGGGGGTCGGTATCAAGGACGCTGGCTCGGCAGTGCTGATCGACCAGAATTCCTTCATCTCCTGTGCCAACGGGGTGGCGCTTTATGAAAAGAATTTCGGGATGGGGGGAGGAACTGCAGTCCTGACCAATAGCATTATCGCGAAGGCTTCCTCGCTGCCGGTCAGTGTGGATGGGTTTTCCAGTCTGACCGCTTCCTACTGTCTCAGCGATACGCTGCCGATCGAAGGGATCGGCAATTTTGTGGGTGATCCGCAGTTTACTGATCCCGTCACTCTGAATTTCCAACTGCAAACCAATTCCTCCGCGATCAATGCCGGAGATCCGGCACACGCCCTGGACCCGGATGGGAGCATCGTGGATATCGGATCCCAGTATGTTTACAATCCGTTGGATTATCCCTACACGATCGGCGAAACCATCGTCATCAATGAGGTTCTGGCCAACTCCGGGGCAAGCAGCGATTGGATCGAACTCCACAACCGGACCAACGCGGCGGTCAATATCGGGGGATGGTTCCTCAGTGACAGCAGCAGCGATCTGACCAAATACCGCATCCCTCCAGGCACGGTGGTGGCTCCCGGCGGATTCCTGACGTTTTACGAGAGTTCCCATTTCGGATTGGCCAGCGTGGATACCAATAAAGTCACCGCCTTTGCACTCAGTGATGTGGGGGAATCCATTTACCTGAGTTCTGCCGTGAACGATCAGATCACCGATTATCAAAGCAAGGAGGACTTCGGTCCCAGCCTTGAAGGTGAGGCGCTGGGCACGTATTACAAACCGGGTCCGGATTCCTACAATTTTGTGGCCATGAAAACCGGGACGCCTGGAGGCCCCAACAGCGGTCCCCGGACGGGTCCCATCGTGATTTCCGAAATCATGTATCATCCTTCCCTGGATGCTGACGCCGAGTACATCGAACTGCTCAATGTCAGTGCCGCCGGGGTGACCCTCTACGATGCCGTGAAAGCCAAGGCATGGCGGATCAGCGAAGGAATCACCTTTGAGTTTTCCTCCACGGCTCCGCTCACGATGGCGCCCGGCGAACGTGTGATCCTGACCAAAAATCTGGCCCATTTCAATGCGGTGTTCGGCGCCGGGGTGCCAGCCGGAACCAAGGTGCTGGAGTGGATCACGGGAGGGTTGAGCAACAGCGGGGAGAATCTGCAGATCGACCGGCCGGGAGCTGTCGATGCCCTGAACATTCTGCAATATGTGCGGGAGGACCGGGTGAACTACAGCGACACCATCCCATGGCCATCCGGTCCTGACGGGACAGGGCCGTCCCTCACCAAAATTTCCGAAAAGGATTACGGCAATGATTTCATCAACTGGACGGCCAGCGCGGGTTCCCCTGGCTCGGTGGCGCCAGGGAGTCGTTTTGCGTCATGGGCCTCCACGCACGGCGTGGCCGGAGGCGACGATGATCCTGACAAGGATGGGGTAGTCAATTTGATGGAGTATGCGCTGGGGACGAATCCTCAGGTTTCCTCCCCGTCTGACTCTCCGCTGTTTTCCATGGGCAGTCATCAGGTTCAGATCAGGTATGAAGTGGACACTTCCGTGCCGGATGTGGATTATTTTCTGGAGACATCCACCGACTTGAATCTTTGGACGACCGTCGATGCCGTGCCGGTCTCCATGGTGGATGGACGGCAAACCCGCGTTTTCGAAGATTCCACAAATGGATTGTCCCACCGCTTTTACCGGCTGGGGATCCGGCTCAAACCCTGATGGCAGGGGCATGGACGGTTTTTCCTGCCGTTTCCGGCTGGCAGAGGCCCGTTTTCCGGACAGGCTTGGCGGACGTTGATAGCAGTATGAAAGTGGAATGTCACCAATTCAACCAGACCGTGCCCTTTCCACTTCCAGTGGTATGGCGCTTTTTTTCCAATGCCGCCAATCTGCCGGTGTTGACCCCTCCGGAGGCGCAATTCGAATCAGGGGAAGTGGATGGTCCGGTCTATCCGGGGCAGATCCTGACACACCGGGTGCGGATCCTGCCGGGGATCAAACTCACCTGGGTGACGGAGATCCTGCACGTGGAGCCGGGACGTTATTTTGTGGACGGGCAGGAATCGGGGCCATTCCGGTTTTGGCGGCACCGGCATGAATTTGTGGAGGTCCCGGGGGGCACGGAAGTGAAGGACACGGTGCACTGGGCTTTGCCGCTGGATCCCTTCAGCCGGGTGGCCCTGCCGTTGGTCAGGGCGCAGTTGAAATCGCTTTTTTCCTACCGGGAGCAGGCGTTGCCGGGAGCCCTGTCCCGTTTTGCGGCGGCGCGGGAATAATCTTGCGGTGGGCCGGGACTGCCCTTTAGCTGCCGTCATGGAAAAGATCACCCCCATTCTTTACGTCAAGACCGGCTGCCCATGGTGCGATGAGGTGCTGGATTATTTCGATTCCCACCATTTGCCGTATGAAAAAGTCACCGTGAGCGGGAATCCCGCCGCCATGAAGGTGATGGTGGATTTGTCCGGCCAGTCGAAGGCTCCGACCATGGATTGGGACGGCGAAGTGCTGGCGGATTTCGGGGTGGATGAACTGGTGCCGTTCCTGCGCCGTCATAACGCCATCTGAACCCCCAAAAGGCGGACCCGGATTCAGGCCTGAGCGGCAGAATTCCGCTGGCCATCGGGAGCGGTGTCCTGTTCTGTGAGGTATCATGAAAAAGTGGTTGTTTTTACGTCCTGCCGGGCGGTGCCTCGCGGTGGTGCTGGCTTGGGGAATGGTTGGGCAGCCAGCCGTGTCCAACGCGCAGTGGGGGCAGGACCGGGCCGCGTTGCGTCCCGCCTACGCCCAGTGGACCACCTATCTGAATCAGCGTTTTGGCTTCGAGGTGCCCGTGCCGCCAGGCCTGAGGGCCCAGAGTGATCCGCGCCGGGGCAGCAGCTGCCGGTTTGCCACCGATGACGGTGCTTTTGTGATCAACGCCTGGGGCTCCTCCCTTGGGCCGCAGCCCGGTGATCGATTGGAAGAGGCGTGGCGGTCCGCGGTCAATCAGCGGGGACGCCGGATTGATTTCCAGCGGCGTGGGAAGACCGGCTTTGTGCTGACGGGGGTAAACCGCGAGGGGGCCGCTTTCTTTGAAAAAATCATTCTGGGCAACGGAGCGGTTGCCGGAATCAATCTATCCTATCCGGTCGAGCTGGCGGCCCGTTTTGCCCCATGGGTGGATGAGGTGGAGCGTGGGTTCATGTTTCACCCGGAGGCCGCCGCGATGCTGCGCAGTGGAAGGGCGCTGCCCCCGAATTGGGAAGCAGGGACCGATGTGCCACCTGCGGACGTGCCCGGGCCGGGCGCGGAGCCTCCGGCAGTCCCGCCGGGCGATCCCCGGCAGGCCGGGATTGACCCACCGCCGACCCTGGAAACCCCCGCGACCGGTCCTTTGGAGAAACCGGTTCCGCCCGCTCCTCAGCCAGCGCCGGCCAAACGGGAGGATTTGCCTTACGGGATCCCTATTCCGGGCAAGAAGGGATATGTCTACTCTCCCTACGGGGAGGCCCGGCAGCAGGTCGACGTGACGGATATTCCCACCGGCACCAAGGTGAAATGCCCCTACACCGGCAAGATTTTCCGGGTTCCGTGAGGACGGATGGATTCACGCCCATTGCGGCAGTTCCATCAGGAAAGAGGGGATCCTGACAAAGTATTGCCGGTGGTCGTCGCTTTCGGCAAAGTAGGCTCCGGTGGCTTCACTGTCCTGACTGATGGTATGGCAGGAGTTGTAGGTGAATTCCCCGCCCGGTTCGAGGCGGGGGAATTGCCCCACGACCCCGTCGCCTTCCACGACAATGATCTCGCCGTTCTGCTGTTTCACCACCCATTTCCGCGCCTTGATTGTGACCGTGATTTTGGAGAGATTGCGGATTGTGATGAAGTAGACAAAAGGAAAGGGCCGCTCGGCCGGGGCGTCGAGACTCGGCATGTACATCACATCGTCCACGGAGACTTCGAGACCGGGCAGTTCGCTGGGGGCAGGGTTCACAGGCAGGGGGAGGACAGGATGGTGGAAAACAGTTCCTTTGGCCATGCATGGCATGGAACGGGCAGGCATGCACGGGAAAAGCCCGGGCCGGCTTGCTCCAGCCCTGGAGCCGCTCCAGGTTCTCCCCATGAAATCCCCTGCGGCCACCATCCCTGTCGTCCTCACCATCGCCGGCAGTGACTCCTGTGCCGGGGCCGGGATTCAGGCCGATCTCAAGGTGTTCACGGCACATCGTGTCCATGGACTCACCGCGGTGACTTGTGTGGTGAGTGAAGTACCGGGTCACGTCAGCCGGATCCATCCCGTGCCGCCGGAGATCATCGGCGATCAGATCCGGATTCTGCTGGAAGCCTATCCGGTGGAGGTAGTGAAGACCGGGATGTTATACAATGCGGAAATCATCCGCCTGACGGCCGAAGCCCTGCAAGCGCTGCCCGCCCGCCGCCGGCCGCAGTTGGTGGTTGATCCGGTAATGGTGGCCACCAGTGGGGATCCGCTGATTACCCCGGATGCCATCGCGGCCTATCAGGAAATCCTTTTTCCGATGGCCACGGTCATCACTCCCAATCTGGACGAGGCGGCGGTGCTTTTGGGCCATCCTTTGAAATCCCTGGAGGATCTCGCACCGGCGGCGGCGGCCCTGCACGCCCGCCATGGATGTGCCGTCCTGCTGAAAGGAGGGCATCTCGCCACCGCGGAGGCCACCGACCTGCTTTACGACGCTGACGGGACCCTCACCTTGTCCTCTCCCTTCATCAAAGGCATCAGCACCCACGGCACCGGCTGCACCTATTCCAGCGCCATCGCGGCAAATCTGGCGCAGGGCCTGGATCTGTGGGCCGCCTGCCGGGCTGCCAAACGATATATTACCTGGTCCATCCGGGACTCCCTGACCTGGGGCCGCGGGGCAGGGAAGGTTCAGGCCCTGTGCCAATGGCGGCACCGGGGCCAGCGTTGAGGCTGTTGGGGCTACGGGTTTTTCTTACAGGACCGGCACTTTAGAACGATTGACGGCGTGAGGGACTCCAGAGTATGGTATGTGATTATTCCCCTCCGATGAAACGTCCGTCTGCTGCCGTCCTGTTCCTCTGCCTGATCAGCAGCGGCTCCGGCGTGGCTCAGGATCTGCAGATTCGCAATAAAGAGCCCCTCCCTGGTATCCAGCCGGTCGTGATTACCGACCCGGTTGCCGTCCCGGAGACGATCGGAGCCACTCTTCTGGCCGCAGTCGGGTTTTTGATGATGTTCCGCCGCCGCCGGTAAGGCCGGAGGGGTCACCCGGCACACGACGGGACGATGGCTTCAAGAAGGAGTGGAAATCAGGAGCCGGAGAAACTCCAGACCACCGGTGCCGAGGCCATGCCGGACTCACTGATGCCCCGCACCGCCACCGCCTCCAGGTCGTTTGGCATCGTCACGCCGCTTTGGTTTTTAAACAGGGGCGTTTCCTGCGACCACAGGCCTGCCCGACGGGTCTGCACTGACCACCAGCGGATCGTGGCCCCACCGGTGGCGGTCCATGAAAGCTGCAATGATCCGGGTCCGGCCACCACCTGCAGCGATGGCTTGCCAGGTGCCTGAAGCCCGAGCCAAGGTGCTGCCGGTGGCAATGCCCGTGCTGCATAACATTGCTCCCGGAGCAGGGTGCCGACGCCGCGGGGATCGGTGATCAGAAATTTGATCCGCCACAGCACCGCGCCTGGAACCGGAGCGGTGCGGCGCACGGCCGCCATCTGCTCTGTCAGTTCCGTCAAAGGCAGCATGGGCTCCCTGGTGCTGGCGATCCGGTCGACCGCCATCCCCGGCCACACCGGACGGCCCCTGGACTGCGCGGTCCACCAATCCAACAAGGTGGTGAAACTTTGTGGTGCGGGCTGGATGGGCCAATAGAGCTGGGGTGCCAGGTAATCGCACCACCCCTCCTGCAACCAGCGCCGCGAGTCCCCATAGAGATGCTCGAAGGCATTGACCTTCGCTTCGATTCCCTCCGGCACCCCGGGTTGCCAGATGCCAAATGGACTGATTCCCAAGCGTGCGGCGGGTTTCACCGATTTCGTCATCACGTAAAGCGATTGGACGAAGCGGTTGATGTTCGCTCTCCGCCACCCGGCGAGGGGTTGTCCGCCATGCTCTTTTTGCCAGCGGGTTTCGTCCCCGAGGGGCACTTCCCGCCTGACGGCACCGGGACCGAAAACCGGATAAGGGTAGAAATAATCATCAATATGAATCCCATCCACATCATACCGGGTCAGGACATCGCGCACCACGGCCAGCACGTGGGACTGCACCTCCGGTACTCCCGGATCCATGAAAAGGTGGGCATTTTCCCCGCGCAGCCACTCGGGATGTTGAACGGACCAGTGCCCGGCGGCCATGGCCGCCTTGCCTGTTTTGGCGCGGAAAGGATTGAACCAGGCATGCAACTCAAGGCCTCTCCGGTGGGCTTCCTGCACCGCGAAGGCCAACGGATCATAGCCTGGATTCCCGCCGGACTTGCCAGTCAGGACCGCCGACCACGGTTCCAGCGGGGAGTCGTACAAGGCATCACCACCAGGCCGCACCTGCAGCAGCACCGCATTCAATCCGAGCTTTACCGCCCCATCCAGCAAGGCGAGCAACTCGGCCTGCTGCGCCTCCTTTCCCAGCCCGGGCCGGCTGGGCCAATCCAGATTGTAAACCGAAGTCACCCACGCCGCGCGGAACTCCCGGGCCGGCTCGGGCACCTCCAGGACTGTTTCCTTCCATTCCGCTGCCCATGCCGCGTGCCCTGCCATTCCCGCCAACAGAAAACAATACCACCATTTCATCCTGACACCCTGCCTCATCGGAGCCATTCTGCCAACCCCCGAACCAAACCAAATCCGGCGGGCGGGGACCGCAGCGGCGGGACTCTCCTGGCCATGAATGGAAAGCAGAAAAAGCGGCTCCGGTAGATCACCGGAGCCGCTTTTGGGATGTTATGGAGCCGGTTATTCAGCCACCCCGGCGGTGGCTTCCGTAGCTGGCGGCGGGGTTTCCTCGCTCACACTGAACTTGAGGCTCTTTTCGTTTTCGCGGCGGGTGATGCGGACCAAATCCCCCTCCTTGATGTCGCCCCTCAGGAGGTGCTCCGCAAAGGGATCCTCCAGGAAACGTTCCACGGCACGGCGCATCGGGCGGGCCCCGTAGGCCGGGTCATAGCCTTCAGCGATGAGCAGTTCCTTGGCGGACTGGTCGAGCTCCACTTCGATCTTTTTGTCGCGGACGCGTTTCAGGACCTTGCTGATTTCGAGGTCGACGATGTGGATGAGGTCTTCCTTCTCCAGCATATGGAAGACGATGAGGTCGTCCAAACGGTTGAGGAACTCCGGTTTGAAGTGCTTCTTGGCTTGTTCCTCGATCTTCTCCTTCATCGAATTGAAGTCGTGTTTGTCGACGCCAATCGCCCCGAAGCCCATCAGACCCTGTTTCTTGATCAGCTCTGCGCCGACGTTGGAGGTCATGATGATGATGGTATTCCGGAAGTCGATTTTGCGTCCGAAGCTGTCCGTGATGGTGCCTTCCTCCAAAACCTGAAGCAGAAGGTGCATCACGTCGGGATGGGCTTTTTCGACTTCATCAAAGAGGACCACGCTGTAAGGCCGGCGGCGCACCGCTTCGCTGAGTTGACCGCCTTCTTCATAACCCACGTAGCCGGGAGGGCTCCCGATCAGGCGGCTGGCGGTGAATTTCTCCATGTATTCCGACATGTCGATCTGGATCAGGGAATCCGGATCGCCGAACATGAATTCCGCGAGATTGCGGGCGAGGAAGGTTTTCCCGACCCCGGTGGGACCGAGGAAGAGGAAGCTGCCGATCGGGCGGCGCGGATCCTTGAGGTCGGCCCGGCTGCGGCGCAGGGCCTTGCTGATCGCGATGACTGCCTGGTCCTGACCGATCACCCGGCCCTTCAGTTCTTCCTCCATGCGCAGGAGCTTGGCGGTTTCCTTTTGCTCCATGCGGTTGAGCGGCACGCCCGTCCATTTGGAGATCACGGCCATGATCTCCTCCACCCCTACGGTCACTTTTTTCTCCTCATTGCTGGCGCGCCACGTTTCCATGACGTTCTCCAGCTGCTTGCGGGTGTTGCGTTCGCTGTCGCGCAGGGCGGCGGCTTTTTCGAAGTCCTGTTCCTTGATGGCGCCTTCCTTTTCAATCCGGATGCGCTCGATCTCGGCTTCGATTTCCTTGATTTCCGGCGGACGGGTCATGGAGCCGATGCGGGCGCGGGCGCCGGCTTCGTCCATGATATCGATGGCCTTGTCGGGGAGGAACCGGCCGGTCAGGTAACGGGAAGACAGCTTCACCGACTGCTCAATGGCTTCCGGGGTATAGATCGCCTTGTGGTGGGATTCATACTTGTGCTTGATACCCATCAGAATCTTGGTGGCGTCTTCTTCGGTCGGCTCATTGACCTTGACGGTCTGGAAGCGGCGTTCGAGGGCGGCATCCTTCTCGATATACTTGCGGTATTCGTTCAGGGTGGTGGCGCCGACGCACTGCATCTCACCCCGGCTGAGTGCGGGCTTGATGATATTGCTGGCATCCATGGCCCCTTCGGCTGATCCGGCCCCCACGATGGTGTGAAGTTCGTCGATGAACAGGATGACGTTTTTGGTGCGGCGGATCTCGTCCATCACCGCCTTGATGCGTTCCTCGAACTGGCCACGGTATTTGGTCCCGGCGACCATCAGCGCGAGGTCGAGGGTGATGACTTTTTTGTCGCGGAGAATTTCCGGGACATTGCCGGCCACGATTTCCTGGGCGAGCCCCTCGACGATGGCGGTTTTGCCCACGCCAGCCTCACCGATCAGCACGGGATTGTTTTTGGTGCGGCGGCAGAGGATCTGGATGACCCGTTCAATCTCGTCGGCCCGGCCAATCACCGGGTCCAGTTCGGCTTTTTGGGCCAATTCGGTGAGGTCCCGGCCAAAGGCTTTGAGCGCCGGGGTCTTGCTGTCCTTCTTGCTGCCACCCTGGTTGCCGGCGGAGGTTTCCTGGAAACCGCCCTCTTCCTCTTCGGTTTCGGAAGGCGTGAAATTCGGATCCAGCTCCTTCAAAATCTCATTGCGGGTGCGTTCGATGTCGATTTCGAGACTTTTCAGCACATGTGCGGCGACCCCTTCCCCTTCACGGAGCAGGCCCAGCAGGATGTGCTCGGTGCCGACGTAACTGTGATTCAGGGCCCGGGCTTCCTTGCTGGCGAGGGCCAGCACTTTTTTCACGCGGGGGGTGTAGGGGATATTACCTACCATTTTCTGTTCCTGCCCGGAACCCACGTGTTTCTCCACCTCCATGCGGACATTCTCCAGTTCCAGGCCCATCTTCATGAGTACATTGACCGCGACGCCCTGCCCCAGCTTGATCAGACCCAGCAGCAAATGCTCGGTGCCGACATAGTTGTGGTTGAAGCGGTCGGCCTCCTTGCGGGCAAGGGCGAGGACCTGTTGGGCTCTGGGGGTGAAGTTGTTCATCATCGGAATGAGTTATGGTTTCGTTTGACCGGGAGGTGCGCTCCGCAGGCGGTGGCCCATGGGTAGATCGTAGTCTTCCCTGTATGGCAATTCAAGGGGTGGACTGGAAATATCTGTCGGCATATCCGGGAGCGGCTTTAGGGTTGGATTTTGCTGGAATGTTTTCAGCAGGAAACGTTCCGGGCGGCGTTCAGGAGGCCTCGAGGGCCATGCGAACGGGGGCCGGATGGGGATCGTGCCGCGTGTCCGGGACGCTGCGTCGGCGCCGGGAGGGACCTCGTGACGCAGCCCGGAGTCAGACTGGCGCAGGACTGCGTCAGGCATGCCGGGAAAAAATTCGGGATATTAATGAACAAAAACTGTTGTGAAAAGCTCTATCAGGTGAACAATTTGTCATAAGTGACCGTAACCTTCTGCCTCCCCCCCGTATGAAAACTTTCGTCCGCCGATTGTCCTTTTGGGGTTTTCTGGGAGTCATCCCCTTTGTGACCGGGTGTTCCAAGCAGTTGGAACAAATTGCTACCCTCAAGGAAAACCTCAGTGTTACCCGCGAGGCCAATAACGCCGGAACCATTGAGTTGCAGGAGATGAATCAAAAGCTTTCGATGCTGAACCAGCAGGTGCGCGCCCAGCATGGCAAGCGGATGGAGTTCGAAGCCAAAGCGCAGAAAAGTGGCGATGCCGAGAAGCTGCTCCTCAAATACCGCACCGAGCTGGAGGCGTCCATGAAAACGTTCACCGACTCGGTGGCGGCTTACCGTCAGCAATATCTTACCCCCTGAGCCCTGTTGCCCCTCCCATTATGAATTCTGCTATCAAGAGTATCCTGTGGTTGGCCGCGGCGGCGGCGGCGGTGGTTTTCGGGCTTCAGGTCCAAAAGAACCGCGAAATTGAGGAACTTCAAAAGGAAGCCGCGGACGCCGGACTCCGGGCGAAGGAGTTGTCCACCAACATTGCCTTGGTCCGTGCCAAAATCGAGCAGGCCCAGGTGGAAAGCACCTCCGGCGCGGACTTGGAATCAAAACACAACAACAGCGTCCTGAATATCGCTGCGGAGCAGAAGAAGATCGATGAAATCATTGATAAATGGCCCACCGTTGAGGCGGATCGCGCTGCGGCGGTGCTGGCGGTCCGGGAAAAGGAACGCACCCGGGCTCCTTATTCCGTGACCTTGACCGATGGCACCAAAATGGAGAATTTCGCCGTCCGCAGTGTGCCGGATGAGAATACGGTCCTGGTGGAGCACTCCAGCGGGCTGGTGAAAATACCTGCCGAAAAGTTGCCCGCGGAACTGAAGGCCCGTCTCGGACTAGGGTGGAAACCCCAGCCCCCGCCTCCCGGCATGACAATCGACAAGGACGGCAATGCCGTGATCAAACAGGCGGTGAAACAGGCCAACGAAAAAGCGGCCATCACCGAGGCGGCCAATGAATTGGGACTTGGAACCGTGGACACGGGCACTCTGGCAGGAGTTACCCGGGCGATTGCTGCCACCGAGGCGATGCTATCCAAAACCCAAGTCGCCTTTGAGGCGGAGCGGGCCAACGTCCGTAAACTGGAAATCTACAAACCCAATCTGGCTGCACCGGGGGGCAAAACCTATGGCGCGCTCAAAAAGGAAGCCAATACCCGCCTCATTGCCTTGGCTGGCCGCGTGAATGCTCTGCGGAGTGAATTGGCCAACCTCAAGCACAAGATGAAGATGATGTGACCCTCCGGGGGGGGATCTACCGGACGGCTTAGGGCAGCGTCCCAAGGGCCGCGGCGAACCGGGCAATCAACTCTCCGGCATCCTCCAATCCCACGGAAACGCGCAACAGATGCCGCGGCACCCCGCAGCTGGCTGCCCAGTCCAATTCCTGATAGTGCGCCAGCAGGGTGTAGGGGCAGCAGAGCGAAAAGTTGGTGCCGAGGCTGGGGCCTTTGCTGACCTTCAATTGGTCGTAAAAGCAGGCCGCCGCTGCTTCATCCCGCAGCAGAAAGGAAAAAAGACATCCCCGTCCCCCGCCGGACCGGGCCATCCGGCCAAACACGGCGGGGCTTTCCGGATACCAGACCTGCTCCACCGCCGGGTGCGCTTTTAGAAAATGGATGAGCGCTTCGGTATTGAGATTCATGCGCCGTACCCGTTCTGCAAAGTCCCGGGAATTCTGCTCCAGCACGATGGCGTCCTCTGCCCACAATAAATCGTGGGCGGTTTGCTCGGCTTGCATGGCCGCATGGAAGTGGGCGTAATGCGGCGAACGGGGATTCAGCGTGAGCGCTCCCGCAATCACATCGCCGACCCCGGAAAAGGCTTTGGTCAGGCTGGTGGTGACCAGATCGGCCGCCTTCAGCGCATCCAGATTCACCACCGTGGCCACGGTGTCATCCAGCACGAGGGGAATGCCGGCGGCCTGCAAACGATCCGCCAAGGCATCGACCGGCACGCAGCTCAGCAGGGGATTGCTGGGAACTTCCGCGAAAACAGCCGCCAGGGCTCCGGCATCGGCCAGGGTCCCCACCTCATGTAAAGCCCCGGCATCGGCTACGGGAAAGAACTTCACGCCGCTGCCGAACTCCTGCTGCACCCGCAGCACATCCACGTAGGGGAAATCCAGCTGCACCGTCGGCAGCCCCGGACGCAGCGCCGTCACCAGCCGGTGGGCGGCGGCGACTGCATTCATGCCGGAGGGAAAAAGGAAAACATCTCCCGGAGCCACTCCGCTCAAGGCCGCGAGCCGCTCCCGGATCGTTTGTTTGGCCGTATTTCCAGCCTCATTCAGGGCCGCGGGGATGGGTCCGTGCCAGTCCGACAGGGCGCTGGCTGCCAGCCGGCTGCTCACCACCGCCCCGCAGTAGCGCCAATAGTCGCGCGCCGTCCGGCGGGCGTTTTCGGGGAAAATGAGGGCATGCAGCGTGCCGGCGTCATAGGGTTCCACCCGGCAGGGTAACCCACTTTTTCCTGACACATAGGCCGCAGCCCGCCGGGCCGAAAGCTCCGAGGGGAAAACCAGACAGCCCTCCCCGGGTCCCGCCCACCGGCGGATGGCTTCGGCAAAGAGTTCCGCCACCAGCGGGTGCACAAAAAACCGGGGATACCCCGCCTGCAGCGCGGCGGCAATCCTCGGGTGCTCTTCCTCATAATCGATCACATCCTCCCAGCGCGGCAGGGCCACCGAGACGGCATGGGTGGTGGGGGGCAGCGGCAGGCCGAGATCGGAAGCGGCCCACGCAGGGTCCGTCATGAGGTCGCGCGGGGGGGATTCGGGCATGGGATTCCTTGTCTAAACGGCGGCGGGGCAGCGCTTTCAAGCCGCCAATTCACATCCAGTAGAGGACGGCCACGTAGATCAGCTTGGACAAGAGATGCAGCCCCTGGTCCGTGTGGAAATTCGTCCACTTTTCGCATTTCGCGAAGTCGATGGCCCAATGCACCACAAATTCGATGAATCCAAAGAGCGGGCTGCCCGTCACCACCCAGACGGCCCCGGCATGGACGAGGGAGTGGGCGGACAGGCAATACACCCAGATGGCCGATGGCACATCGGCTCCATATTCCAGCGGCTTGATGTGCCGGTTTTTCCGGATGGCGAGGAATTTCCCCTGGAGCGGGTAATCGGCGAGCGCGTGGCCGATGATCAGAGCAAACAGCAGAGCCCATGGGCCCATTGATTCCGGGGTAGGGGAGGATTGCAGGAGGAACGCCATGCGAGCGGGGAGTTGAGGACTTATTCACAGCGCCCCAGGCTAGTAAAGAAGATAAAATGGAAGGTTCCGCAGCACTCCGAAGCCCAGCACCACCAGGCTCACCGCCAACAGGTTGCGCCACGACCACCGCTGCCGCAGTCCGGCCGCCAGCAGCAGGGCCACCAGAGGAAACAGCAGCGCATTCCAGTAAAAAGCCCCCGGCAGATCTCCCCCCATCAAAGCCGCCATGGCACGGCCCGATCCGCAGCCCGGGCATTTCAATCCGGTCCAGCCTCGGACCGGGCAACCTGGAGCCCAACCTGCCGCCGCCGCCGCGCCCAGCAGCAGACCCAGCGCTGCGAGCAGCGGGATCGGGGAGACGGTGGGCCGTTTCATCGGGGAAAAAGCGTCAGGATCACCTCCCGCCGCCTCAGGCGGGAACCGGCGCCGCCCCGCGTTGGGCCCGGGCCGCCGCCACCCCGGCTGAGAAACGCCGCAGCCCTTCCGCCAACACGGATCGCGCACAGCCAAAGTTCAGTCTGACAAATCCCGGGGCCCCGAAGTCCGCCCCATTCGACAACCCCAGGCCATGCTCCTCGAAGTGCGCCACCGGGTGCGCCAGCCCCAGCGCCCGCACATCCAGCCACGCCAGATAGGTCGCTTCCAGATGCGGCAGCTTCACCTCCGGCGCGTGCTCCGCGAGATGCTGCACGATCAGATCCCGGTTCCCCCGCAGATACCGGCAGAGCGCTGCGCGCCACGGTTCCCCATGCCGGTAGGCGGCCTCCGTGGCCGTGAATCCCAGCGGACTGGTCTCCGCCACAAAACAATTTTTGGTCCCTTGGAACTTCCGGCGCAGCTCCGCATTCGGGATGATCGCGAAGCACAGGCCCAGCCCCGGCACATTGTAGGTCTTGCTCGCTGCCATCATCACGATCAGGCGGTCCCGGATCGGCCCATCCAAAGCCAGACCGGTGGTGAAGGGCGAGCGCTCCGGTTCCAGCAGCAGGTCGCAGTGGATCTCATCCGAGCACAGCACCAGCCCGTGCCGCACGCAAAACTCCGCCAGCCGCTCCAGTTCCTCCCGCGTCCACACCCGGCCCACTGGATTGTGCGGGCTGCACAGCAGAACCATCTTCGTGCGCGGCGTCACCGCCGCCTCCATCGCCGCGAAGTCGAACGTGATCCGCCCGTCCACTTCCGTCAGGGGCACCGTCACCAACCCCCGGGCCGCATCCCGCGGCGCGCTGAAAAAGGGTGGATAGACCGGCGTGAAAATCATCACCTCATCCCCCGGTTCCCCCGCCGCGGCGGCCGCCATCGCCGTGCCCGGCACCATCCCCGGCATCCACACCAGCCAGGACGGGTCCGCCTCCAGCCCGTGGTTCCGCTTCAGGTAATCCACCACCGCCTGCGCCGGTCCGGGCGTCGGCCGCGTATAGCCGAACACCGGATGCCCGATCCTTTCCTGCAGCGCCTGCGTGATCGCCGGGCACACCGCAAAATCCATATCCGCCACCCACATCGGCAACACGTCCCGTCCCGCATAGCGGTCCCATTTCAAACTGCCGGTCCCCCGGCGGTCGATCACTTCGTCAAAGTCCGGCTCCATCGTCGTCGCTGTCATAGCCCGCCATCCAACACAGCATTCCCGCCCCGCGCCATCGGGATTCTGAGGGTGGCCTCCGGTGTTTTGTGGCGCCGGGACTTCCCGGGAAAAGCGGTCCGTGAATCTTTCAACTAGCGTTATCGCCGGGGCTGCGCCCGATGATCAGCAGGGGCATGTGGGGTCCACTTGGTCATCTCCAAATCCCATGACCAAACAACCAGACTCTGCACAATGGACGGAACACCCGGTAGGATGAAAAGTCCGTGCCTTCGTAGTAATAAATCTTGCCGATGTCCACGCTGTGTGTGTCTCCACGCATGAGCGGTCCAAGCCATCCATGTGCGTCGTCCCGGACGGGGCTGCTGAAAATCTCGAAACGGTAGATGAATGCCGCGAAATAGAGAAACATCGCGACTCCGAAGGTGATCGTCAGCAATCGAAATGGTCTACGGATCTTCATGCGCACGATGACATCTAATAACCATGGTCGTTCGGTCAGTTCTGGCTGTGGTCGTCGTCATGCGGGCTTGTGCTGGATAAATGGTTTGATGTAGCCCTCGATTTTGTAGGTCTTGGGTTGGGCACCCTCCACAACCTCTCTCTCCTCAAATGTGACGGAAATCCAGCCAAACACCCGGTGCCCCGGAGTAAAATCACGACCCCTCAGTCGAAGCTCCTTCTTGGTGATTTTCCAGCGCAGAGGTGGTGTCTGTGCCGGATAAGCGGCGGAGAAGTCACAACGAAAAGCTAGACTCGCCTCGATACTGATGGTGAGGCTGCTGGCATAAGCGGGCATCCCACCGCCCAGACTCAAGCGAATTCCCTCACCATCCCGAACGGCATCACAGAACTCCATCAAGTGCTCACCCTGATGAGTGGATGTGCAACTGGCTGTGTGCTCTATGCGAACAAGATCGCCCGGACCAATCTCTCCATCGGTGGTGTCCTCAAGGACGCCAGACTCGCTCTCCACAATCCACTCGTTCAAGGAGGTTTTCGTCTCGTGGAAAAGTGGACTGTCCATCTTCGGAACGATCGTTGCGGTAGCTGCAACTCCATCATCACAAGCCGACTTGGCGGGCAGATCACCAGCGATCAACTGGGCACTGAGTAGCATGGAAAGGGTGGCTATGAAGCTTCTTCGCATGGCGAGTGGCGTGTTGTGGTTGGCCGAACCTACTGATGCACCGACAGGATTGCAGGAGAGTGCTCAACCTTGTCTCCAGCAGGAATGTCGGGGGAATACAGAAGCATAGGATAGGGGCCGGAATTTGGGGCGGGATTTCATGAAGGGTGCAGGGAATTCCACCTGGATGCCAGAAATTCCTCCAAATGCGGCAGAAATGGGACTGTAGATTATCCTCAAGGGGCGGGTGGCGGGGACGCATGCCAATTCCCGGGGGGCTGCGCCAGATGATCAGCATGGTCATTTGCCGTCGCGTGTGTCGTCATATAAGCCACGGCCCAGCGGCTTTTTCGAACTCCGCGAGGCGGGCGCGTGGGATCAAAAGTAAAATGCTGAAATCGCCGAGGGACTCCATGGAACGAAGCGCGCGTGACGCTGATGCGAAGCGCTCGTCGAGGAACTGGATGGTCTCTGCGGGACGCAGTTCGGGAACGGACTCTACTGGTGGAAGACACGCGCGCTCCTCTGCAGTAACACACGGCTGCAACACTTCGTAAATGTCCGCTGCAGTGCCGCGCCAATCGACTGGTCCACCGTGACGCTGTTCCACGAGCGAAAGAAAGCGGGCCTCCCGCTCCTCGCCCTGCAACAGTGCAAGGTGGGTGACGTCGGACTCGGGGATGCCGAGTGCTCGTGCGACGCCGGGGAGGTGAGGCGTGCTGCCCTTGAGTGTGGCAACCACAAGTCTTTTGAAGAACTTCATCGGCGTGCGGGAGTTACAGCGGACGACCCCAAGCTCAGCGACAGGCGGAGCCTGTTCGCTGCGGCGCATTAGCCGACGTTGGTTGCATTCTGGTGCGGGTGAAAGGACCTACGGACGAGATAAATGCCTGCCGCTCCGATGGCGAGAGCAACGCACAGCGCGGAAACTGAGTAGAGTCGGCTCGGTGGTGGACCGAAAGGATTATTGTCGTCAGCTTTCTGGATGCCGGCGGGATCGAGGATTGCTATGAGTGACACTCCGCAGGCGACCAACGAGAAAAGAACGAGGCCGATGCCAGCGGTGATGCAGAAGACTTTCATTCTACGGGAGAGGTGCGAAGGTCCCTAACGTCAAGGTGAGGCACGGAGCACAGCGGAGTTGCCTCCACCGTTTGGTTCGGCTTAGATAGAAACTAGCATATTAGTTTTCATCCATTTTCCATTCATTATCTTCAAGCGAAAATGTAACACGTCTAGACTTCTTGCCCTCCTCAGTAGAGACGGTAAAATTTACATTTGTTGTGGCCCCTCCATCCGGTGTCTGTCTAATCGGTTCCGATCCATCTATCGATTCCACTTTGTAAGTGGCCCACAGGCCCGCCCACCATTCCAACGTATGCTTTTTTCTTTTGATTTTTTCCAGTTGGCGTCTGGTGACTAATTTTCGGAGGGCATCCAAATCTTCAGACTGACATGCGGCGAAAAATAAGGAGGCGGCCTTGTGTGGCCCCTCAAGATCGGCTTCTTTCACCTTGGCGGCCGGCGGAGCTGACACGGATCCGTCCGGGCGGAGCTCGGGCATGGGCACGAGATCTTTTAGCCTCGTGTAGTCATTATCGTTGAGCGGAAGAATTGTCCCGCCTTCTGTCGGAAAAAAGTCCGGGGCTTTGCGCAATGCGATGCCTACGGCTTTTGAGTATTTGAAACCCTCCAACTTCAAAGGGTCTGCATAACCATTTATGCTGCATTTCACCCCAAAAGCGCTTAGAAATCCGTCCTTGTCTCGGTCGACCAGGAAGAAAATTTCATCCCCCCAAGGCGTATAAAGTTTTCCTTCGTGGAAGATTAGGGAGTCCGTATTACTGTTTTCACCCCAACGCACTGTAATTGGACTTATGGCCGCCAGGTAGTCCACAAAGCCTTCAACATTGGCTATTTCGTCGTCGCTGGTGAACTTCACACGTTCGGGGTGCCTTTGGGTATAGGCGTATAAATGGTAGTTCACCTTGCCGCAACATGCTCCTGAGCTGGACCACAGTTCTCTAAGAGCCAGATTATCCTTGCGGGGGACGACTGTTTGTGGGGACTGGCCTTGAGCCGAGGAACTGATCAGAAGTCCCAAAAGGAGGAATAGAGAGGTTCTCATAACGCCGAACTACTGATTCACCGACAGGGTTGCAGGAGAGTGCTCAACCTTATCTCGTGCAGGAATGTCGGGGGAATACGGAATCATGGGATAGGGGCAGGAATTTGGTGGGGGAATTCCTGCATGGTGCAGGAAATTCCACCTGGATGCCAGAAATTCCTCCAAATGCGGCAGAAACGGGGCTGTCGATTTTCCCCAAAGGGCGGGTGGCGGGGACGCACGCCAATTCCCGGGCGGAGCGCCGGGGCGGCGCCAGATGATAACCATGGTCATGGGGCGGCATCGTCATGGTCTGAACGTCGAAAGAATACCAACTCTGCCATCGTCGGCGAGATACAAATACGAGGTCTCCTCCCGTCCTCGACTGGTGCGTTGATACGCTCTCCACACGCTGGCAAACTTTGCGTCGCGCGGCATCTCCTCTGGGAAGCCAAGCTCCGACATCTGCCGAATATGCTCCCAACCTCCTGTCTCGGGCCGCAGGTTTGTCGTCGCCCACGGCAAAAGAGAGGTGTCTGACTGGATAAGCCACTCGAAGTTGTCTCCGTCCGCGAGAGAGAACAAATGCGCCCGAGTCGCTGTGATGCGCACGTGCTCGGGCAATCGCAAGCCTGTCTCCTCGACCACGCTCTGTGGGGAACGCAATCGGCGCACTTCCAGACGCCACGACAACCCAGCGCCACCTACAACAACGAGGGCGCTAACTCCGAGGACGAAGATGCCGATGCGCAACGGACGCTTCATGCCGCCGAACGTTCAAGTGATGGCCATCCCACTAGCGGGGGGCAGCGTTGATCGCGGGGTTGAGGTTGAACAAAGGTGGAGCATGGAAAACAGAAGGTCTAGTGGGTGTTGCCATCCGCGCCTCGCCTTTGCGGTCGAGTTACGATTGATGTGGCTCATAGACTGATACTCCGATGTGGTGGTCGTAGGTCTCACGCTCCGACTCAGGAACACGAGAGCGGGATACTCGCAGAGTGAAGCCTCCGTGTAAATGCCCGTCACGAAGAACCAACCAATCAAAAATTTCGTCTGGATCGAAAACAAGCTGCTGCCCTACATGATGCCACTTTTGGAACTCTGCTGGAAGCTCGAAGAAGACGCCCGCAAACACTCGCTCCTCTGGGTAGTAGTAAACGGAGGTGAGCCAGATAAACGCAAAACGATCCTCTCCAAGTCTCTCTGACTCGTCCGGGTCACGAAAACGAAGCTTGGCCGAGAAGATGGCCCCCTCGCGATGCTCCAGCAATGAGATGAACTGCGGCAGTGTGGACGAGGCCAAAGCGTAGGCCGCGCGCAACTCAGCGTCGGACCCTGGAATGGCTGCGAATACCGGCTCTGAGCTATCTTCGTGATTGGCCATTGGGTGACGCCAGCAAAGGCGAACTACTGATTCACCGACAGGATTGCAGGAGAGTGCTCAACCTTATCTCGTGCAGGAATGTCGGGGGAATACGGAATCATGGGGTAGGGGCAGGAATTTGGGGCGGGATTTCCTGCAGGGTGCCGGGAATTCCACCTGGATGCCAGAAATTCCTCCAAAAGCGGCAGAAACGGGGCTGTCGAGTATCCCCAAGGGGCGGGTGGCGGGGGGGACGCACGCCAATTCCCGGGGGGGGGGCGCCGGGGCTGCGCCCGATAGATCACCATGGTCATTGGCCCTTTCAGATCGCATGCAACTCTCTCCTCAAATCCTTGGGAAACTGTCCTGACTGCGCAAGACTGTGCAACTTCGAGGTCTGATCCTTGATGCGCCATGCCAACTCGCCCGCGAAGCGTCTGAGATGGGGAGGCGGCGCGTGTCGGGGATCAGAAGCTGGCAACTGGGCAAGCGCCATACTCTCCACCAATCGCAGGCGATCTGCCTCGTAGCCCGAAGTCCAAAAGGCCATGCGCTGCCCGCTTGTGAGTCGTCGCATTTGGAGGGCGGCGGAAACCAATCCCTCGTAAACCTCGTCCGCATCACACGGCACGGAACTCGTCCGAAGCGACTCCATCACCGCATCCCTCTGACCAAGTAAAACGCAGAGAACCTCCTGCACCGCGTAGATGAACAAATCCGGGTCCGCACTTTCCGGCACCCCCACATGATCAATCCGACATTCGATCAGATATATGTCCCTGTGACCGACATCATTGTCCCAGTGCTTGTCCGGCTCCAGCAAACGAGACACCTCCGCAAGCCCCCAGCAGGCTCCCCACTTCGGCATGAGAACTCCATTGAAGTAGAAACTCCAAGGGAACTCCGCGTCTGGATACTGACTGTCGGGAATGGGCGTCATCTTTCGGGCCAACGTTAAGGTGAGGCACGGAGCGCAAGCAGAGTTGCCTCCACCGCCCTGTTCGCCTCCATGTTCGTGATGAGTCCTACTTCCATAAGAGCGTCCCTCGCCCTCGTGAATCGTAACGTATCGCCAAGCTAATTCGCGCGTAGTCGCCCGTGTAAACATGTAGCTCTCCGCCGCCGTCGATCATGAACCGCATGGTGACGCCGCCTTTGGCATCGCCACCGTCCCCAGCTCCCTGGGTGTAAGAATAAATGAACTGGCTGGATACATTTTCAGGTGCCCTCAGATTATCGAGCAACATCCGCACCGTAGGCGGGGGTGCCTTGGCTTCCTTGAAAAGCCGGTCAACGGCCGTCGCGCTCCGCTTCGTCCTCGCTGTCTTGGTATGGAGCTCCTTGGGAAGCCCTTCCTTCCAGATCCACTTCCGATAAACGGCCTCACCAAGAACAGGTGATGGGAGAAACAGAACCGCCATGAGAGCAATGGTGATGTGGAAGTTCATTCTGGCGGCTTGGGAAATAGGGCTCGTATCTCGGGCGAACGTCTAAGCTGTGCCGACCGCCCCTGCGGGTTAAACCGCCCCTGCGGGTTAACCAAGGGGACCACCTCGTCTCTTACGCATGAGGAATAAGACCCCGCCGGCTGCAAGCGAAAGTCCGGTTGGCTCAGGAATCGGAATCGTAGTCCTAAATGCGCTGCTGCTCCCTCCTTGCCAGACTAAATTTGAGGAATCCAGACTAAGGGTCAGATTCAGTCTGGTATCGGAAGAATGGATCATGTTCCATCCTCCCGAAGAATCTGAGACAGAATTAAAATAGGTGGCGTTTTCCTGCGCTATATCATCAAAAAAGCGAATAGATAAAGGAATACCCAAAAGCTGAAGTGAATCCTCAGATGCAATCACAGTGAGGTAGTCATAACGACCCGGCCCTAAAAATACGGTTCCTTTGTCTCCAATAGTGCTAGACTGAAGGGTTGTCCAGAGGCCAGCAAAAGGATCTGTGGTAGTAGCTTGGCTGTAATATCCGAGTTGAATTATATCTCCGTCGTAATCATTGCCCACAGGACCGTCAGATAGCAATACACTGTTGAAATCTGAAAGTTTGGTCCCACTTGAGTTATGCCATATCACCAAAGTGGATGCATTAAGAATATCTCCGGAAAACAACACGCAAAAAAATGAGATGATCAGGGTCTTCATAGTATTAAGGTCGTGTAATTTCCGTTGCATCCGAAGAATACCGCCAACAACAAACAACAAACAACAAGCTGAAGAGAAACAGCGTCGCCGCCTTCTTGCGGCTTGGGCGCAGCGTGGTGGGGATTTGAATGCTCGATGTCATGGTGCGCCAGAAACGCCTAAGGTGAAACGCATACACCCCTATCAGCGGGGGCGAGCGTCGATCACGGGGTTGAGGTTGTGGATACAAAAAATCATCGAAACTGGGCGGCTGATAGGGGTTGCTCTGGCGCGGCTTGTTCTCCCATTCTTTGTTCAGATTGCGTGAGACGGAGCGGCATTGAAGACCTCTGCGGTGGAATCATGAACCTCCTTTAGGTGCGGATTCGAGCGCAGGTGCTGTGTGAAAACCTGAAGATCATCCGGGTGGGCCAACGTCACCATGAGATGCTGACACGCGCCCTCTCGCTTCCGAGCGGCACCCTGAATGAATGGCTCATCAAGAGGAGGAAACAAATGAAACTGGTAGTAGCTGGCGTCCTCATCGGTGAACTCGAGTCGGAGGTAGAAATCGGACGCCGTAGCCGAATCGTCCTCCGGAAGCTCCTCGCCATCGGAATCAATCCCCTGCCACCGTCCGTCATCAAATCCGATCAATACGGAGGGATCGCCTGTCGCGATCTCCATCAACCCATCAGCGAATTCTTCCGCCCACCCGATGCGGCTGGTGTCGCAGCGCCTGAACATCTCGAACATTGCCCGTGCGCTTACTTCATTCGCTGCTTGGAGGATCTTGCTGCCGGTGTCCCGGCCGAATACTTGCTCTCCGCTGAGCAATCGGAACAACTCTGATGGATCGGGAGTGGGCATCAATTTTGGGGAGAACTACTGATTCACCGGCAGGATTGCAGGAGAGTGCTCAACCTTATCTCGTGCAGGAATGTCGGGGGAATACGGAATCATGGGGATGGGGGTCGGAATTTGGGGCGGGATTTCCTGCATGGTGCGGGGAATTCCGGTGCCGGGGGGCGGGAGCGGTCGCGGAGGGAGCACGGAGGGCTTTTGGGGCGGATTTGCCGGAAATGAGGCCAAATTGCGACAAAATGTCCCTGGAAAAGGGGTTTAAGGGGTCATGGTCGGCCGACCATGACCCCATGGGAGGGTGGCAATGACCTCATGGGAGGGCAACCATGACCCCATGGAAGGGCGGCGATGACCTCATGGGAGGGCGGCAATGACCTCATGGGAGGGCGGCAATGACCTCATGGGAGGGCGGCAATGACCTCATGGGAGGGTGGCAATGACCCCATGGGAGGGTGGCAATGACCTCATGGGAGGGCGGCCATGACCTCATGGGAGGGCGGCGATGACCCCATGGGAGGGCGGCAATGACCTCATGGGAGGGCGACCATGACCCCATGGAAGGGCGGCCATGGCCTCATCCTTGGGTGGGGATGACCTTATTCCTGGCTGTCCATGACCCTGTCTTCTGCAGCACGGCCGGGGGGCGGGGAGGCGACGGGGAGGAAGCGGACGGTGAGGGATTCCCAGGCGTTGTGGCGCTGGTAGGCGGTTTCCACTTCCAGGTTGGGGACGGCTTCGAGGAGGGTGATGGACTGCACCTGGGCGCAGAGCTTCCGGAGGAGGGTGCGGACGATGAGGCGGGCGTGGGCGGCGCCGAGGCAGAAGTGGGTGCCGATGCCGTAGGCGATGTGAGGATTGGGCCGGCGGTCGAGGCGGACTTCCTCCGGCGCCTCGAAGATGGTTTCGTCGAAGTTCGCCGAGGCCCAGCACAGGGAGATGCGGTGGCCGGCCGGGACGGTGGTATCGCCCACCACGGTATCCACCGGACATAGCCGGCCGATGTGGGTGAGGGGGGTGACGATCCTGACGAACTCTTCGGTGGCGGTGAGGATCAGCTTGGGATCGGCCCGCAGGGCCTCCAGGGCGGCGGGATGCTCCGCCAGATAACCAATAATCCAGGTGACGGTGTTGATGATGGTATCGCGTCCGCCGGCGAAGGTGAGATTGGCAAATCCGACCTGCTCTTCCCGGGTCAGGGGGCGGCCTTCGTATTCCGCCTGGAGGAGGCCGGAGAAAAAGTCTTCCCCGGGGCTGGCAGCGGCTTCGTCGAATTTCCGTTGGAGATAGGATTCCAGCACCGCGCCCTTGGCGGTGCCGTCGCCGCCATCCCGGAAGACATGCACGCCCCAGCTGATCCAGAGGGCGGCCTCGGATTCCGGCATGTTCAGCAAATACGTCAGGGCGCGGGATTGGAGGGGCAGGGCAAAACCTCTCACGATCTCGATGGAGTCCCGGGTGGCCGCCGCCTCGAGCAGCGATCCTATCAGGTGTTCCACACGTTCGATGAACTCCGGCTGGAGCGGGCGGCGGAAGACGGGCTCCACGATTTTCCGGTAGCCGGTGTGCTCCGGGGGATCGGTCTCGATGGGCAGTTGGCGCACCCGGCGCACGTCCTCCTCGGAGGGAATGGGCACGCGGAAGGGGGCATCCGAGCTGAAGGTCTGCCAATCCTTCGCCGCCTTGCGCACGTCCTCGAACTTCAGAAGCATGGGGATGGCCTCGCCGCGGAACGTGGCCGGCAACACGGGGTTGGCGGCGCGCAGGTGCTTGAAGGCATCGCGGGGACAGGAGTCGGACATGGCGGCGGCGGAGGAAAAAGCCTGCGGTGGATCAAACCGGCTTGAGCACGGACTTCACGACTTCGCCGCGGTGCATTTTCTCAAAAGCGGTGTGCCATTCGGTGATAGGCCAGACGCCGCCGATGATGGGCTTCACATCAAACTGGCCGCTGGCGAGCAGGGCGATGACCCGTTCCCAGATCGGCCAGTTGTGGCTGAAGCTGCCCTGCAGGGTGATGTTTTTCTGCACGAGGGGATCGAGGTTGAAACCCAATGGCTGCGGGCCCCAGCCGACCTTGCTGATCCAGCCGGCGGGGCGGACGATATCGAGCGCAATCCTGAGGGTGGCACTGGCGCCGGCGGCATCAATGACCCCGTCGCAGCCGAGGCCATCGCGCTGCTGCGCCCAGGGTTTGGCATCGCCGATAATCACTTCGCAGCCATAACCCCGGGCAATCTCGAGGCGGTGGGCATCCTGGGGCAGGCCCACGATCGCGACCTCGGCGCCGCAGAGCCGCGCCATGGCGGCGCAGAGGATGCCGATGGTGCCGGGCCCGAGCACGACGACGCGGTCGCCGGGTTCGATGCGCGCATTTTTCACCACGGCATTGTAGGCCACACAGCAGGGTTCCGTCAGGCAGGCCTGTTCAAAGGGGAGTTGGTCCGGCACGTGATGGAGGATGCGGGCGGGGACCTTGACATATTTGGTCATGGCCCCATTCACCCCATAACCAAAACCCTTGCGGGTGGGGTCGAGATTGTAGAGGCCGCGCCGGGTCATGGGATTGTTCTGGCTGATGATGGCGGCGGTTTCCGAGACCACGCGGTCGCCTTCCTGCCAGTGTTCCACTTCCTTCCCGATGGCGATGATGTGTCCGCCGAATTCGTGGCCGAGCACCACCGGATAGTTCACCGGCCAGGAGTGGTCGGCGGTCCATTGATGGAGATCGCTGCCGCAGACGCCGACATTGGCGACTTCCAGCAGGACATCGGTGGGTCCGATCTCCGGTTGATCGATTTCACGGATTTCGACAGATCCCTTTTCAGGGGCGTAATTGACAACAGCAGCGGATTTCATGGATGGGGGAATCAGAGTTTTTGGAAAGGAACGTCCTGGGCATGCACCGCCTGACAGATCAGACGCAGCGAATCCTCCAGATTGCCTCCGGCGGTTTTGAAGGCGTCGGCATCAATGGTGAGGGGCGCGCCCAGCACCACGAGGGGGGCGCCGTATTGCGGGCACTGGATGGCCTGTTCGAGGCTGAGTCCGCCCACCGCCTGGACGGGGATTTTCACCGCGTTGACGACTTCGCGCAGTTGATCCAGCGGGTTGGGCATGCGGTGTCCGGCGGCGGCGATGCCGCGGCGTTCGTCATAACCGATGTGGTGGATCACATAATCGCAGCCGAGGTCCTCCAGGAAAACCGCCCCGGCCACCATGTCCGGGCAAACCATGTTATCGCCCATCACCTTGCACCCGAAGTCGGCTCCGGCCTTCACGACGCATTTGATGGTTTCGGCATGGGCGCGGGCCATCACCACCACATGGGTGGCGCCCGCTTTGGCCATCATTTCCGCTTCCAGATAGCCGCCGTCCATCGTCTTCAGATCCGCGACAATCGGCACGTGGGGGAAAGCCTGACGGAGCGCGCGCACGCCATGGAGTCCTTCCGCCAGCAGCAGCGGGGTGCCGGCCTCCAGCCAATCCACCCCGGCCCGCATGGCCAGGGCCGCCGTTTCAAGGGCTTCGTCAATATCTGTCAGATCGAGGGAAATTTGGATGATGGGCTTCATGGGTGGCAAGGAACGGGCAGTATTACGCAAGAATCTGGCGTTTCGTCACCAGAAAGATGATACGGAATGCGGCGGCGGAGAGCGGCCCCTCCTGACCGGGGCGGAATCCGCCCCTCTGCCGTCAGGCCCGCAGGGTCAGAGGCCTGAGGGATAGGTCTCGGGCAGTTCACCGGTGTCCCAGAGGGAGGTGCGCTCCAGCGGTTCCACGGCGCGGGTTTCATCGATATGGATCACGGCGTCGAACTGATCGGCGAGGCGGGCGTGGAAATAGTGGCTCTGCCGTTCGGTTTCGGGACGGTAAATGACGCCGATGGCACGTTCGAGGCGTGGAGCCCGTAGCGCGTTTTTCAACCGGCCGGCTTCCCGCAACGGCAACAGGAACCGTTCGATTTCCGTTTCGTGGAAGAGGGATTCAATGCTGCCATCCAGCGCCGGGCGGACGCGTTTCCGTTCGGCCTTGCCGCCCCAGTCCGAACTGGCGGTGACCGTGCCATGATAGGTGGTGAATCCCACCAGAGCGGCTTCCCCCGCAAAATGCTCGCGCACCAGCTGCCCGACGTTCCATTCCCCGCGCTCTCCCATGGCGGTGGCGCGGGCGTCTCCGAGGTGGGAGTTGTGCTCCCAGATCACGATCTTCGGCGGCTGATGTTTGTGGGTGAGGTGGCGGTTCAATTCGATCAGCGTTTCCATCATGTGATGGTCCCGCAGATTCCAAGAGGAAATGTCGTCGCTGTACATGGTGCGGTAATATTGCTCGGCGTTCCTGACGAGCCGGGCGTTCTGGCCCGCGTTGAAGAACTCATCGGCCGCCATCCGCCCATCCAGCCGCGCCAGTTCGGAGGCCCGGGCATAGAGTTCCACCAGTTGACTGACGACCTCTTTTTCGCAGGACAGACTCCGTCCGAGGGTGGTTTCGAGACCATAACGTTGCGAGTCGCCGCCGAAGTGATCAAAGCAGGCATAGCGCTGCCGGGCCCGCCGGGCCGCGCCGGGGTCGACCTTGTCCAGATAGTCCACCACGGCATTCATGGACGAATTCATGCTGTAGAGATCCAGTCCGTAGAACCCGGTTTTGGAGAAATCGTCCGGCTGATCATCGTTGTGGGCGCGCAGCCAGCCGACAAAGTCGAGCACATCGGCATTGCGCCACATCCAGGCGGGGAACCGCTGGAAACCACCGAGGGAATCGATGGCCTCCAGGTCGTCGCTCCGGCCCCGGACATAACGGTTCACCCGCTGGGCGTCGGGAAAATCGGCTTCGACCGCCACCGCCGAAAATCCTTGCTCAAGGATCAGGCGCTTGGTGATCTGGGCGCGTTCGCGGTAGAATTCGTGGGTGCCGTGCGAGGCTTCGCCCAGCAGCACAAAACGGGCGTCGCCGATCAGCTCCAGCAAAGGATCGTAGTCGGTGATCTCCCCGGGCCGCAGCGGGCAGGCGGCGGATTTCACCAGCGATTTGGGCGACAGATGTTCCATGGTGGGCATGGTCAGGGAGCCTCCTCCCGGGCATGTCGTTTGGTGTCGCCGCGCATCAGGCGGGCGTAGTCCTCGAGGCGGCGGCGGGCCGCCTTGAAGGCGTCCCGGATGCACACATAGACGTCCTTGTGATCCGGCTGGGTCTCGAGGCGTTTCTCCGCGTCACCGGTTCCGGTCTGGACCATGGTGCTGTGCAGCGAAGGTTCATGGCTGACCACCAGCCGGGTGCCGGGCACGCTGATTTCGATGCCGATATGAAAGGTGCGGCCACCGGGCTGGCGATGCCGGTGCGGGGCTTCCACCACGACCTGACAGTTCGTGATGCGGTCGAAATAGCGGTCGAGGTCCGAGGCTTCCTCGAGAATGCGGGCTTCCACCGCTGGAGAAGGCTCCATGTGGCGGAAAGTGATTTGAACCGGGATGGGCGGCATCATGGTGAGGGTATCGGTTGGGTTGTCGGATGTTATTTGGCCTGCCGGGGGGGCATCAGTTTTTCACGATGACGAATTTGATCCGCCCGTTGTGCAGGATTTTGAGTTGCAGGGCCGCTGCCGCGGCGTCCTTGCCGGCGAGGGCTTCGGTTATGTTCCGGACCGGTTGTCGGTTGATCTGGGTAATCACGTCGCCTTCCTCCAACACCCCGGCGGCCATGGAATCCTGATCCACCGAGACCACCGCGACGCCCTCGACGTCTTCCGGGATATCGTAGTCCTCGCGGATTTCATCGTTGAGGTTTTCAATGGTGACCCCCTTCATCAGGGATTTTTCGGGGCTGGCGGTATCCTCCTTGGCAGGTTTGTCCTCCGGCTGGATGCCGGGCTTGTCGGGCAGGGGTTGCAGGGTGGCCTTCAGCTCCAAAGGCTCGGCCCGTTTTGCGGAATGATTGTAGCGGATCACCTGGAATTTCACCTCGGTTCCGGGGTGATAGGAACTCACGATCAGGCGGAGTTGGGCAGGAGTAATGATCTTCTGGTCATCGATGCTGACAATGGCATCGCCTTCCTGGAAGCCTGCTTTGGCAGCGGGCGAATCGGGCACGACGCTGTTCACGATCACGCCGGCCCCGCGTTCCAGCCCCAGATAGTCCGCCATGCTGGCATCGACCTGATCCATCTCGATGCCGAGGAATCCGCGCTTCACCTTGCCGTCCTCCAACAGATCACGGGTGACGGAGACCGCCATGTTGATGGGGATGGCCAACCCGATCCCCGCGAACATGCCGCTGCGGGTCTCGATGGCGGTATTCAATCCGACCACCCGGCCCTTGGCATCCAGCAGGGGCCCCCCGGAATTCCCTGGATTGATCGCGGCATCGGTCTGGATGAAGTTTTCATAACCGGATTGGCCCGACGCGGATCTTGCAAGGATGCCGAGGTCACTGCGGCCCAGCCCGCTGACAATGCCGTGGGTTACGGACTGCTCCAGCCCCATGGGCGACCCCACTGCCAGCAGGACATCACCGACCCGCAGTTTGGTGCTGTCGCCGATCGTGGCCGGCGTGAGCCCCTCGGCGTCGATCTTGATCAGGGCGACGTCTGTCTGGGGATCGGTCCCGATGACTTTGGCGGTATAATCCCGGCCCTTTCCGGCGATTTCCACTTTCAATTCATCGGCTAGATCCACCACATGATTATTGGTGAGGATGTAGCCGTCGCTGGTGATGATCACTCCGGACCCCAGACCGGTTTGAACGGATTTTTCCGGCAGGGAACGGCGGCGTTCCCCCTCGGACCCGGGATTCCGTTTTCCCAGCCAGTCCTCCAGGAAATCCCGGAACAGGGGCGGCACCCGGTTCAGATCGTCCGGGTAAACATCAAAGCGGAAACGGCCGGAGCCGGATTTTGAATACGTCCCGATGCTGACCACGCTGGGGAGGATCTTCTGCACGACATCGGCATAACCGCTGTGCGGTTGGCCGGGAACCTGGATTTCCGATAGGTCACGGGAGAGTTTTTTGTCAAACTCCGCCGCCTTCGGGCGGGGGCGGCTCAGTTCGGACATCAGCGGGGGGGCCGCCAGCACACTGGTTCCGGCGATGATCACTTTGAGCAGGGTGGAGATTTTCATGGGGAAAAGCAGGATGGTTGGATTCAGAGGGAGAGAGGGGCCGGCTCCAGGCCGATGCCGGCCGGTTGACGCACCTCCACGGCGAGGCGGGGCGGCCCTGCGGGGATGGTGCAAACGGTGCCGAAGGGAGCGCATAACTCCTGCATGGATTTCATCATGCCTTGCGCCACGTCCGGTTCTGCCCGGCGGGCGTGGAAGTCGCGGATCACGGTGGGATGGAGCAGGAGACGGGCGGGCTGCCGGTGCTCGACTTGGATTTCCCAAACCCACGAGAGGTCATTCCGTTCCATGGGATCGACGGCATAGTCGTCCACAAAATCACCGGTGGAGTAGAGAATCAGGCCGCCCTCGAAGACTTCCACGCCACGGCAGACATGGGGGGAGTGCCCGAAAATAACATCCGCACCGGCCCGGATCAGGGCGTGGGCCAGCACGGGGTGTTCGAAGGGAGGCCGGCTGCCCCGGTTTCCTCCCCAGTGGGCCGACACGATCAGCAGGTCCACTCCGGCGCGCGCGATGCTGACGAGGCCGAGGAGCAGGGCGGTGCGTTCATCCGGATCTTCCACCGGCACATAATACGTGCCGGGGTGATCGTCACCGGCCTCCCATCCCGGTTCGTTGTCCGTGAAGGCGAGGAACCCGATGCGGACGCCCTTCACCTCGGTGACAACCATCCGCGTGGCCTCGTCCTGGTTCAGCCCGGCCCCGGCATGGGCGATGCCCGCGCTGTCCAGCCGCTTCAGCATCTCCACCATGCCGCGGTAGTTGAAGTCGAGCGTATGATTGTTCGCGAGGGAGACCACGTCCATCTGCGCGGCCTGCAGGACCGCGACATTTACAGCATCCGACTGGAAGTGATAGGTCTTCGGCGACCGTGCCCACGGGGTGCCCTGATCCGTGATGACACACTCCAGATTGCAGGCGCGCCAGTCGGCCCCGAGGAAAAGCGGCAGCATATTGCCCCACGCGTAAGCAGGCGGCTGGGTGCGCAGGCATTCATTGACCAGACGTCCGAGCATGACGTCGCCGACGAGGAGGAGTTTGAGAGGAGAGTTCATTCGAAACGGGCTTTGATGACATATTGGGACAACATGCGCTGGGTGTTGAAGAAGGAGCCATTGAGGGAAATGGAGTGGGGCATCACGCGGGGAGCGACGCGGCCACGAAGGCGGCGCTGAGGGGACTCGCATTCACTTGGATTGGGATGCCAGGGTAGTCTTGGCCAGCCATTGCGTGACCTCGGCGTCGGTGGTCTGGGAGAAGTCCTCATACCACTGGCCGACGGCGCGGAATTCATCCGGCTGCAGCAGCACGACCAGTTCATCGACCAAGGGCTCCAGCATGGCGCAGGCATCCGGTGCGGCGGTGGGCACCGCGATGATGATCCGGGCGGGTTCCTGCTGCCGGAGGGCCTGCACGGCGGCCTTGACGGTGGAGCCGGTGGCAATGCCGTCGTCGATCAGGATGACGGTCTTGTCTTCAATTTCCGGCACTCCGGTGTGGCCCCGGTAAGCCAATTCGCGGCGTTGCAGCTCGCGGGATTCCCGGGCGACGGCAGCTTCGATGGCAGAGTGGGAAATTCCGGCACTGCGCACCACGTCCTGATTGATTACCCTGACCCCGCCACTGGCGATGGCCCCCATGGCCAGTTCCTCCCAGCCCGGCATTCCCAGCTTGCGCACCACCAGCACATCCACCGGGGCGTGCAGTTTTTTAGCCACTTCACAGGCCACGGGAACCCCGCCGCGCGGAAGCCCGAGGACGATCACATCCTCACGGTCCGCATACTGCATCAGCTCACCGGCGAGCAGTTGACCGGCATGCACCCGGTCCCTGAAATGGGTCACATTCATGGCTCACCTCCCAGGTGTTGGCTGAACCAATCCGCACTGAGATGGGCGACTTGTTCCAGCTTGCCGGGTTCCTCAAACAGGTGGGTGGCTCCGGGCACAATCCGGAAGTCCTTTTTGCAGTTTAATTTGGCATAGGCTTCGTGGTTCAGGGCAATGACCGGTTCGTCCCAGCCGCCCACGATGAGGAGCGTGGGGGCGGTCACCGAAGCGAGCGCCTTGCCGGCGAGGTCGGGGCGTCCGCCGCGCGAAACCACGGCCGCGATCTGATCGCCAAGTTCTGCCGCGGCCACGAGAGCCGCACCCCCGCCGGTACTGGCCCCGAAGAACCCCAGTTTCAGTCCGCCGGTGTCCGGCTGGACCTTCAGCCATTGGGCCACCTCGACCAGGCGCTGGGCGAGCAGCGCGATGTCGAAGCGCAGCGCTCCTGTGATTTCATCCAGCTGCTCCTCCTGTGGGGTCAGCAGATCCAGCAGCAGGGTGCCGATGCCGGCGTTGCGGATCACCCGGGCGACGAAGTGATTGCGCGGGCTGTGACGGCTGCTGCCGCTGCCATGGGCAAAGACCACGATACCCGGGGCACCGGGCGGCAGATCAAGTTCACCCTGCAGTTCCACCTCGCCGGCGGAAATAACAACAGATGAGGAGATTCGCTTTTTGGGGGGAGCTGTGGTGGTGTTCATGTTGGTTTCAGTTAAGATTGCGGTCCCGGTTCCGGTTCCGCTGGAGAAGGATTGCTGGCCGGCGGCGGGCCGGAGCGTGCCGCCTGTTCCAGACGCTCCTCCACTTCCCGGGTGTAGCGTGTCCACGGCACGGCCCTCAGCCGGTCCGGGGGAATGGGCTGGCCGGAGGCCTCACAGATGCCGTAAGACCCTTCCAGAATGCGGCGAATCGCGGCATTCACTTCCAGCAGCATATCCTGGTCGCGGGCGAGAATGCCGAGGGCCGCCTCATGATCTGTTTCGTCGGACGCACTGTCTGCCGGGTCCACGCTGAAGGGTTCTTCCACCCCGGCGACCTGGTCGAGCTGATCATCGCGACTATCCAGCAGGCGGTCCCGCAGGGATTGCAGCTTGCGATAGTGCCATGACCAGCGCGGAGGAATCTGCGGGGCAGTAGGATAAAGGCCGGGGGGATTCATGGCGGCAGGCGGGGACAGGGGCTATTCCATTTCCGGTTCCATGGAGGCATGAGGATGTTCTTTGGATTCCGGCACCTCGGTCATGGTGGCTTCCGTCAGCAGCAGCACGCTGGCGACCGAGACCGCGTTTTCCAAAGCGATACGCACCACCTTGGTGGGGTCGATGATGCCGGCCTCCACCAGATCGACATAAATATTGCGGGCGGCGTCAAAACCATAACTGCCGGTGCCTTCACGCATTTTACTGACCACCACGCCATCGTCTGCGGCGGAGTTCTCCGCGATCTGGCGTGCCGGTGCTTCGAGGGCCCGTTTCAGGATCAGGAGACCTGTCCGTTCATCGCCCCCGGCGGCCGCGGCTTCCAGTTCCACTGCCGCAATGGTCCTCAGCAGAGCCAGCCCGCCGCCGGGCACAATCCCTTCGGCCATGGCGGCTTTGGTCGAACTGATGGCATCTTCAAAGGCATCCTTGCGGGCTTTCATTTCCGACTCCGACGGGGCGCCTACCCGGATCACCGCCACGCCGCCTGCCAGTTTGGCGAGCCGTTCCTCCAGCTTCTCCCGGTCGTAATCGGAGGTGGTCTCCTTGATTTGTCCCCGCAGTTCCTGGCAACGTCCGGCAATGGCTTCTTTCCGTCCATGGCCACTCACGATGGTGGTAGTGTCCCTCGTGACCACCACCCGGCCCGCCTGTCCCAGATCCTCCAGCGCCACTTTCTCCAGGGTCATTCCCAGTTCGTTGGATACCACTTTCCCTCCCGTCAGGACCGCCATGTCCTGAAGCATCGCTTTGCGGCGGTCGCCGAAGCCCGGGGCTTTCACCGCCACACAGCCCAGCACGCCGCGCAGCCGGTTGACCACAAGGGTAGCCAGCGCTTCCCCTTCCAGATCATCCGCCACCACCACGAGGGAACGCCCGCTCTTCGCGAGTTGCTCCAGCAAAGGCAGCAGGTCATGGAGGCGGCTGATTTTCTGTTCCGTCAGCAACAGGAGCGGGTCATCGAGGGAACACTCCATTTTGTCAGGATTGGTCACGAAGTAGGGGGAAATATAGCCGCGGTCGATCTGCATTCCTTCCACTACTTCCACGGCGGTTTCCGTGGTCCGGGCTTCCTCCACCGTGATCGCGCCTTCCGGTCCCACCTTCTCCATGGCATCGGCCACCAGTTCGCCCATGAGAGGATCATTGTGGGCGGAGATGGTGGCGACCTGGGCCTTTTCCTTTTTGCTTTCGACCGGCCGTGAGATGCCCCGCAGGGCTTCCACGGCGACGCGCAGGCCGCGGTCCAGTCCCCGTTTGAGATCGACCGCCGAGGCGCCCGCCGTGACATTGCGCACCCCTTCTGCGAGAATGGCATGGGCCAGCACGGTGGAAGTGCTGGTGCCATCCCCCACGGTCTCCCCGGTTCTTTCGGCGGCTTGACGGATCATCTGGGCTCCCAGATTTTCCTCCGGGTCCTTGAGCGCGAATTCCTTGGCGATGGTCACGCCATCATTGCACACGAGCGGCCGTCCCCACTTGCGCTCGATGAGCACGCTCTTTGATTTCGGTCCGAGGGTCACCCGCACCGCATCGGCAAGAGCTCCGGCCCCGCGCAGGATTTTCTCGCGGGCGGCGGCACGGAAGGTGACGATTTTATGCGACATTCAGGGGACGGGGCTGGGGATGGACTGATTTTGAGGAAGGCTGGTGGGGAGGGGTGCGGAGAGAGTGCTCTGGGAATTCAGGGTCGCGTTCATAACCGGGAGCCACCCGTCTAAAGGCCCCTGGATGAAACTGGCGGTGCCGCATTGCTGGGGAGCGGATTCATGCCGGGGGTGGGGAGCAGGAGTTATAGAGTTTGCCCGGCGGGACGCCGCGGAACAGTAGAGATGGAACGGCGATGGCGATGATTGGGCTCCAGCCTCCACGCCAACTGCCGCGGCGGAATCACTTGGAAGGAGAGTTCTGACCCTGCCAGGCCGGGCAAATTGCTGAGATCCCTTCTGCCTTGGGTTCCATTCCCGGGGCCCTGACAGGATTTTGCCCCTTTCCGGCCTGCTCGTGCGGTGGCGAGTGCGGGGACAGGTGATTTCACGGTGGAGAGGATTGATTTTAGCATGGGAATGAGGTGTTGGAACAAGGGGCCGGGACAGCGGTCCGCTTAACTGCTATCAGCTCACTCACAGTGCCGGGTTCTCCTGCCCCCGCATCCTGAACCCGGACGCAGCCTCCTGGCAGGGAGGACAGGGAAACTCCTTACCTGCCGGTAAGGGGGCCATGCGGAACCCATTCCGGCGTTCTGCCCGGGCCGGGACCCATGAAGACCGCCTTGTTCAGCCGGCCTGCGAAAATGATTTTCATTTAGGAAAGGGCGGACCAAGCTTGGCATGGTAACCTAAACTGAATGCCGGCATGAATCGCAAACCTCCTCTGGAACCCCACTCCCAGCCACCGACCGGTGGAGCCCTGCCTTCCGGACCGAAACCGTACCGGGCACCCCACCCCCGCCGTTGCTGCCGGATCGTGCTGACCGGAGGACCCGGTGGAGGAAAAACCACCGCAGCCGATCTGTTCCGCCGCGAGATTGGCGAGAGCGTGGTCATCGTGCCGGAATCGGCCACCATGCTTTTTTCCGGAGGTTTCCCCCGGAGTGGCCAGCCCGAGGCGGCGGCTGCTGCCCAGCAGGCAATCTTTCAAGTGCAACGTTATCTGGAAGACATTCAGTCCGTGCTCTATCCGGAACGCATTTTGCTGTGCGATCGCGGCACCGTGGATGGCGCCGCGTACGGGCCGGACACCCCGGACGACTTCTTTTCAGCCCTGGGAACCAGTCTCGAAGCCGAATTGGCCCGCTATGACGGCGTCATCTTTTTCGAGAGTGCTGCCGTGGGGGGAATGACCATTGAGGGAGGGAATCCGGTGCGGAATGAAACCATCGGGCAAGCCGCGGTGCTCGACGGCAGGCTGCGGGAACTGTGGAGTCAGCATCCGCAGTTTGTCCTCATCCGGCATCATCCTTCGTTTTTTCAGAAGATCACCCTCGGCCTCGCCGCCTTGGAAAGCATGGTCAAGCTGCACGGGGGTGCCCGTCAGCGGGAGGCCGGGGGGTAGTCGATTCCTCTGCCCTTGCTATCAAGGGCCGCGGTCTCAGGGGATGAACGAGCAGACGTATTCGCAGATGCCCTCTTCCACCACGATGGTGAAGCCGGATTTGGCCGGAACATCGAAGCTGCTGCCACCGTCATAGGTTTCGTTGTCGCTCTCGCCATCCAGGGTGACGGTGCAGGAGCCGGCGGTGATTTCCATGAGTTCGGCCAGATCCGTGCCGAAATGATAGGTGCCGGGGTAGATCAGGCCGAGGGTTTTCTTTTCGCCATCAGGCAGGATGATGGAGTGGCTGACGACCTTGCCGTCGAAATAGACGTTGGCTTTGGCAAGGGCGGTGACGTTGGTGAAGGAAGCTGGGAGATCGGACATGCGGTGGATTCGTGCAGCATCGGGAGTTTGTCAATTCGAGCGCCGGGGCGGGGCAAAGGCTCCGGCGGGACTGATTCCTGAATCTGATTGAATCAATCCGGATGGCCTCCCCGTTTCAGAGACATGAGAATGTTGCTTTTCCTCGGGATCCTGCTGGGCGCCGCATTGCACGGAGTGGCGGCGCCGCGGCCTAATATCATTTTTATCCTGACGGATGATCAGGGGTATGGCGACATCTCCGCGCATGGCAATCCGGTGCTGCAGACCCCGCACCTTGACCGGTTGCGGGGAGAGAGTGTTCGTTTCACGAACTTTTTTGTCAGCCCCACCTGTGCCCCGACCCGGTCGGCCCTCCTGACCGGACGGCATGAATTCCGTAATGGCGTCACCCATACCATTTTGGAACGCGAACGACTGGCCTTGTCCGCAGTGACTCTGCCGCAGGTCCTGCAGTCAGCCGGTTATGCCACGGGGATTTTTGGGAAATGGCATCTCGGGGATGAGGTGGAATATCAGCCGGGGCGGCGCGGCTTTGATGAGGTCTTTGTCCATGGTGGCGGCGGCATCGGCCAGACCTATCCGGGCTCCTGCGGGGATGCTCCGGGCAATACCTACTTTGATCCCGCGATCCTGCATAATGGCCAGTTTGTGAAGACCAAGGGGTACTGCACCGATGTGTTTTTTGAGCAGGCCACCCAGTGGATCAGCCGCCGCAGGGAAGCCGGGCCGTTCTTCTGCTGGTTGGCGACCAATGCGCCGCATTCCCCCTACACTGCCAAGCCGGAAGACCGGGCGTTGTATGAAGGAAAGGGACTCGGCGTGGATGCGGAAAACTTCTTCGGCATGATCCATAACATTGACGCAAATGTGGGGCGCCTGCTGGAAAAACTGGACGGGTGGGGGATCTCCAGGGACACCTTGGTGGTGATGATGAATGACAACGGCGGCACCGCCGGGGTGAAGGTGTTCAACGCCGGCATGCGGGGCAGCAAAGTCACCCCATGGCTGGGTGGCACCCGGGCCTTTTCCTTCTGGCGCTGGGCCGGGAAGTTCAACCCGGCGGACTGCGGGGCGCTCACCGCCCATGTCGACTTTTTCCGCACCATTTCCACCCTCACCGGAGCCAAACTTCCAGCGGCGGCGGAAACCCAGGTGGAAGGACGGGATCTCATGCCGTTGCTGGAGAATGTTGCCGCACCTTGGCCGGACCGCACCCTCGTCACGCACATGGGCCGGTGGGCCAAAGGCGCTGCTCCGGATACGGCGAAATACCGGAACTGCGCCATCCGTGATTTCCGTTATACCCTGGTCAGCGAACGCGGCGGCGAGAAACCCGCCTGGCAGCTTTACGACGTCACCGCCGACCCGGGGCAGACCCGTGATCTGGCCTTGGAGGCTCCCGCTGAAGTGACACGGCTCAGTGCAGCGTATGACGTGTGGTGGCAATCCATCCAGCCCCAGCTGGTCAATGAATCCGCCCAGGGCCCGGCGGTGAATCCGTTCAAGGAACTCTACTGGAAACAATTCGGGGGCGGTCCCAGTCCCGCGGAACTGCGCCTGATGGCCCCGGAACGGATCGCGGAACTCAATGGCGCCAAGCGGCCGGCGGCCCGGAAGAATCCAGCCCAGTGACCTTCGGAGGAAGGAGTAGGCCGGAAGAATCGAAGATTGCACTTTGGAGACGGGATCGTCAAAGTCGCACGATGAATCCACGCGGATTACCCTGCCAGCCCTCCCCATCAGCCGGATTCCTGATGGCTCTTTCTGCCTGTTTGCTGGGATTTGGCGTCATCCGGACAACGGCCAAAGTGCGGCCCGGAAGGTCATAACCGCCGAAGCCGTCTCCTTGCCATAGCATTTCACAGCAACACCCTTCGCCCCATTCCATGCAAGAGAATCCTGAGTCTTCCCATCCTGCTTCCGGCATGACCCGCCGCGAGGCCCTGAAAGCCACCGCCGTCAGTCTCGGGGCCCTCACGCTGCCAGTTCCGCTTTCCCACGCTGCCGACCCGGCGCGGCCGTTCGGGGAGGGTTTCCCGAAGCTCGACTCCCTCGCAACGGGCGAGTGGTGGCTGGCGAAACCGCCCCTGAACGACGCCCCGCCCCCCATGGAAGTGCCGCGGGATCAGGTCGTCGCGTTTGCCCTCTACACGCAGGAAAGCGGGGTGCTGAAAATGACCGCGCAGCTCTACCCGCTGAAGCCCGGGGAGTCCCGCGACGTCAGGCTGGAGCTGCAACGCGATGGTGCCTGGACCGGGGTGGCCACAGTGCCGGTGACCATGCCGGGCTGGAGCGCGCACTTCCGTTTGGAAAAATGGGATGCCTCCAAAGACGTGCCCTACCGCGTGCGGCATGGCGCAGAGGCCATGTTCGAGGGGCTGATCCGGCGTGACCCGGTGGACAAGGAAGTGATCGTGACCGCCAACATGTCGTGCAATTCCAGCCGCACCACCGGCCAGCGCCCGGAGATGATCGACAACCTCCGGATGCAGGACCCGGATTTGTTATTCTTTGCGGGGGATCAGACCTACCGCCACACCGAGCACACCGCGGGGTGGATCGAGTTCGGCCTGCAATTCCGCGACATCATCCGCGACCGGCCCACCATCTGCATCCCGGACGATCACGATGTGGGGCACCCGAACCTGTGGGGTGAAAACGGGAAACTTTCCGTGAGGAAGGACAATGCCGACGGCGGTTATTTCTATCCGGTCGAATATGTGAACATGGTGCAGCGGCAGCAATCGTGGAGCCTGCCGGACCCGGTGGACCCCGCCCCGGTCGAGCGGGGCATCACGGTTTATTTCACCCGGCTCCGGCTGGGCGGGATCGACTTTGCCATTCTGGAGGACCGGAAATTCAAGAGTGGTCCGGCGGGCAAGATCCCGCAGATGGGGCCGCGTCCTGACCATATCAATGATCCTGCCTACGACCCAAAATCCATCGATCTGCCCGGCCTGCAACTGTTGGGGGCACGGCAGGAGAAGTTCCTGCACGAATGGGGCCAGGACTGGCGCGGGGCTCAGCTTAAAGCCGTGCTGTCGCAAACCGCTTTCTGCGGGGCCGTGCACATGCATGGCGGGCCGGAAGACCGGCTTCTTGCGGACCTCGACTGCAATGGCTGGCCGCAGACGCCGCGCCGCCGCGCCCTCGAGGAAATCCGCCGCGCCCGGGCGGTGCACCTGTGCGGAGACCAGCATCTGGCGGTGGTGGTGAAGCAGGGCATTGATGCCTTCGGGGACGGTCCCTGGCAATTCACCAGCCCCGCCCTGGTGAACACGATTTATGGCCGATGGTGGCATCCGCTGGATGAAAAACCCGGCCCGAACCCCGTGCCCGGCAGTCCCCTGCCGTGGACCGGTGATTTCCTTGATGGGCTCGGCAACAAAATTTCCATGCTGGCCTACGCCAATCCTCCTGACATCAAGGATGAGAAGCAGCGCGGTGACGGTTATGGCATCGTGCGTTTCAACAAAAAGGCCCGCACCGTCACCTTCGAGTGCTGGCCGCGCTTCGCCGATGCCAGACAAGGGGACGGTGCGCAATTCCCCGGCTGGCCGGTCACGGTGAAGATGGACGACAACGATGGCCGCAAGCCGGTCGCGTGGCTGCCTGAGCTCATCATCGAGGGCGCGCCGGATGCCGTGGTCCAGGTCATCGCGGAAGCCACCGGCGAGATTCTCTATACCCTGCGCACCCCTGGCCCGCGCTGGCAGCCCCCGGTTTTCGCCCCCGGCCGCTACACCGTCAAGACCGGCCGCGATCTCCCCGATGGTCCCTCCCTTGAGGGATTGACCGCCGACCCCGTATCCGCCAATGCGGGACAAAAAACCATTCTCCTGTAATCGAACGGGGCCATCCTTGTTCTCTCTCCGGTTCCGCCCGCTCCCTGCTGTTATGATCAAAACCCTGTCATTTTGCGCACTCCTTAGTGTCCTCGCCTGCGGGGCGGCGTCGGCCGCGGCGCCCAACGTCATTGTCATCATGGCCGACGATCTTGGTTATGGTGACCTTTCCTGTTATGGCGCCACCGCCGTCAAAACCCCGAACATTGACCGGCTGGCCGCCGGAGGGATGCGCTTCACCAGTGGATACTGTTCGGCTTCCACCTGCACGCCGTCGCGTTATTCCCTGCTCACCGGCAGTTACGCCTTCCGCCGGCCCGGCACCGGTATCGCGCCGCCCAACAGCCCCCTCATCGTCCCGCACGAAACCTTCACCCTGCCGGATCTGATGAAGCAGGCCGGTTATCAGACGGCCGTGATTGGCAAGTGGCACCTCGGCCTCGGCGGGGCAGGGGGCCCTGACTGGAATGGCGAACTCACCCCCGGTCCGCAGGAACTGGGTTTTGACTATCATCTCCTCCTGCCCACCACCAATGACCGGGTGCCGCAGGTTTTTGTGGAAAACCGCCGCGTCCTGAATCTCGATCCCAAGGACCCGCTCTGGGTCGGGTCAAAGCAACCCGGTCCGGACCATCCCACCGGTATCACGCACCGGGAGACGCTGAAGATGGACTGGTCCGAAGGCCACAATGGGACCATCCATAACGGCATCAGCCGGATTGGTTTTTACACCGGTGGGCACGCGGCGCGGTTCCGGGACGAGGATCTGGCGGACAAGTGGGTGGAGAAATCGGTCCAGTGGATCGAATCCTTAAGCAGCAAACCGTTCTTCCTGTTTTTCGCCTCGCACGATCTCCATGTGCCCCGCATCCCCCACGAGCGGTTCCAGGGAGCCACCTCCCTCGGCTTCCGGGGCGACTCCATTGTGCAGCTGGATTGGTGCGTCGGCGAGCTCATGAAGACAGTCGAGCGCCTTGGTCTCGCAGAAAACACCCTCTTCGTTTTCTGCTCGGACAATGGCCCGGTGATGGACGATGGTTACAAGGATCAGGCCCTGGAAAAGCGGGGCGATCACCGCGCCGCCGGTCCGTGGCGGGGTGGAAAATACAGCATTCATGAAGGTGGTACCCGCACCCCGTTCATCACGCACTGGAAGGGCCGCATCCCATCCGGGGTCTCGGAGGAGACTGTCTGCACCATCGATCTCGCCACCAGCTTCGCGGCCCTCACGGGGACGCTCCTTCCCCCGGACGCTTTCCCTGACAGCTTTGAGCTGATGGATGCCCTGCTGGGCCAACCGGGAGCCAAAGGGCGCGATCATCTGATCCAGCAGGACAATGGCCAGACCGGCAACTACGGCTTCCGGGCGGGAAGCTGGAAACTGCAGCGCCATGACTCCCGCCGGACCCGCAACCGCACCGTCGAACAACCTCTGGCCGATACCCCGGCCCCCCAGTATCAACTCTTTGATCTCACCAAGGACCCCGGCGAAACCACAGACGTCAGCGCCAGTCATCCTGACGTCGCAGAGCGTCTGAAAAACCAACTCGTGCAACTCATCAGCGCCGGCCGCAGCCGGAAGTGATCCTCGCTTTCCAGGTTCCTGATCCTGACACGTTCATTATTTTAACGCCATGAAACCACTCTATTGCCTGCTCCTGTTTCTTTCCTCGCTCGCCGTATCCCGGCCGGCCGGGGCCGCCCCGCCGAACATCCTGTTCATCTTCTCGGATGACCACGCCCAGCACGCCATCTCCGCTTATGGATCAAAGGTGAATCAGACGCCGAATATCGACCGTCTGGCCAGGGAAGGCACCCGGTTCGCCCAGTCCTTTGTCACCAATTCCATCTGCACCCCCAGCCGGGCCACTCTCCTCACCGGTCAGTATTCCCACCTCAATGGTGTGCCGGTCTTCAATCGTTTCGACGGTTCCCGCGACAATGTGGCCAAACGCCTCCAGGCCGGCGGTTATCACACCGGCATGATCGGCAAATGGCACCTCGGGTCCGACCCCACCGGATTCGACCGCTGGATCGTCCTGCCCGGTCAGGGAGCCTACTGGGACCCAGTCTTCCTCGTCCCCGGGAAGAAGCTGAACATTGAGGGTCACTGCACGGATATCACCACCAATCTTGGCCTCGAGTTCCTCAAAACGCGTCCGCCGGAGAAGCCCTTTTTCCTGATGCTCCATCAAAAGGCCCCGCACCGCGGCTGGGAGCCGGATGAGCGGAACAAGGCCCTCTTCAAGGACAAGGTCATCCCCGAGCCTGACACCTTGTGGGACGACTATGCCACCCGCCCCACCGCCCTTCCGATCAATGAACAGACCGTGGCCCGCGACCTCACACGCCGCGACCTGAAGCTGGTCCCGCCTGCGGACCTCAAACCCGCCGCCCGCAATCAATGGCTCAATGTCAAACCCACCGAAATCACCGTGGACGGCAAGGTCCTGACCGGAAAGGAATTGACGAAATGGAAGTATCAAACCTACATGCGCGACTACCTCGCCTGCGTGCAGGGCGTGGATGACAGCGTGGGCCGGGTGCTGGATTATCTCGACCAGAGCGGCCTCGCGCAGAACACCATCGTCATCTATTCCGCGGACAATGGCTGGTATCTCGGCGACCTCGGCCTCTATGATAAACGCTTCATGTATGAGCCCGGCCTGAAGGTGCCCCTGCTCGCCCGTGGCCCCGGCATCAAGGCCGGCCAGGTCCCGACCCAGTTCGTCTCCAATACCGATCTCGCCCCCACCTTCCTGGATCTCGCCGGCCTGCCCATCCCTCCTTCCATGCAGGGCCGCTCCCTGGCTCCTCTCCTGCGCGGGGAAACCCCGGCAGGATGGCCTGCCAGTTTTTACTATCGTTATTACCACGACCCCGGTCATCACAACACCGTGGCCCACCTCGGCGTCCGCACCGCCACCCACAAGCTGATCCACTACTGGAAACAGGATGCCTGGGAGATGTTTGATCTCACCAGGGACCCCAACGAACAAAAGAACCTGCTGTTTGGGGATGCCGCCAGCCGCCCCCCGGAAGTCGCCGCCAAATTCACCGAACTGAAAACCGAACTGCTCCGCCTCCAGAAGGAATACAAGGACGACGGCCAATTCGCCGACCCTGCCACCTTGCCCAAAGACGGTGCCGACGGTCCCTTCGATGACAAACAGCCCACCGGCCGCAAAACCGTTGCCGAAGCCATCGCGGCCAGCATCTCCCGGTAACTGCCGCCAACCCTCCGTCCGTTTACCCCGGGCGGCGGGGTTTTCCATCGGAAACACTGAAGTGGACAGATGTCCCGCAGCCAGGACATCAGCCGGAGCCGCTTCCCCTCTTTGAACATGAGTAATTGCTCTCCTGTCAAAAAGGAATAACCAGACAGTGTCTCCATATGAAGCCCCCAGTTCCCCATCAGCCCCCTCTGCTGCTTTTGCTGGCGGTGTCCTTCGCCCTGTTCACCGGCAGCTTCGTGTTCAACCAGGCACTCCGCTGGACCAATCCGGTCGATGGTTTCCTCAACGGCCTCTTCCATGTCATGTTCACTGGTCCAGCCTGGCTCGTCATGGGCTTGATCCCCGGTCTGCTTATTCACGGCCTCTATCGCTGGCGCGGCTGGAAACGCTTCCGCAGCGTGGCGATTATCTTCCCCGGCCTCGTTTGCTTCATCATGGGTCTCGCGGACCTCATCACTTCCCCGCCTACGGCAGCCGGCCGGCTCAGAAGCACGGGCGGTGCCGATCTACCCTCCAGCGCCCGTGATATTCTCACCCGTTTTACCGGCGGTGGCCTCACTGACTACACGGATATTTACTATTTCCGTTGCAGCCCTGCCGACACCGGCCAGCTCATTCAAGCACTCCAACTCGAATTGGTCGAAGAGAAAGCGCGCGTTGGACAGTTTCCACGTGTTCCCCCGGGCTGGCCCGATCCATCCACATGGCACGGGTCCACTGCCTACGAACGCTGGATAGAAGAGAGGGGCCGCTCCTACATCCTGCTCACCGACTCATCCCGGGAACAGGTTTATTTTTTCTTCTCCGCCATGTGAGGCTAATCGGATCGGTTCCTCAAACAGGGACGCGATCCAGCCTTGGACTTTACCACTCATGCCAGCAAACTGGACCCCATCCCAAAGCTGCGGGAAACCGGGATTGTCGAAGGTTGCGGTCCGCGCCCCCCTCCTTTAAAAAGGGGCCGCCGACGAACCCAATTCAAACCATGTATTCGCCCGGACCTTTTCAAATCAAAGACCCCGAGATCCTGACCGCATTCATGCGGGACCACAGTTTTGCCAGCATCGTGACCCATGACGGTGCGGTGCCCCACGCCACCCACATGCCGGTTCTGCTGGACCCGGCCCGCGGGCCGCAGGGCACGCTGGTTTCACACATGGCGCGGGCCAATCCGCAGTGGAAACACTTCGCGGATGGCAAGGAAGTGCTGGTCATCTTCACCGGTCCCCATGCCTATGTTTCGCCGGCTTGGTATGCCACCCCACCGGCGGTGCCCACTTGGAATTATACCGCCGTGCACGCCTATGGCCGGCCGCGCCTCGTCACCGACCCGGACCAGTTCGCCGCGATGCTGCACGATCTGGTCGAATTTTACGAATCGCCCCGGCAGGACCGCTGGTCGGGCGATATCCCGGTCGAGTTCCGCGACCGGCTCATGCAGGGCATCGTCGGAGTGGAAATCGAGATCACGCGGCTGGAGGGGAAGTTCAAGCTGAGCCAGAACCGCCCGGAGGACGCCCCCGGCGTGATGGCGGCCCTCGCGGCTAGTAATGATCAAACCGGACGCGAGGTCGCTCATCTGATGAAAGGCCGGCTGAATTTATGAGATTGCGGGGGAAGGCCGCATCGCCGGCAAACCACCTCCGGGCAAAGCTGATGCGAACAGTTGCAAGCCTGGCTCAGTTTGGCGCGTGATAGTCCCACCACTTCCCATGAACCGCCGCCACTTCTGCCACACTTCCCTCGCGGCCGCTCTCGTCGCGTCCGTTTCTGCCGTGGAGGGCCGTCGGCCCCGTCTGCTGCTCCGCTCGTCCTGGCAGGTGGTCAATATTGGCGACATCGCCCACACCCCGGGAGTGCTGGCCCTGATTGAAAAACACCTGCCGGAGGCGGAAGTGAGGCTGTGGGCTTCCGGGGATTTGTCCGAGGAGGTGATCGCCATGGAGCATCGTCGCTTTCCCGGGCTGCGGATCGTGAAGGGCAGCATCGGCGGAGACGGGAAACCCTCGAATCTGGAACTGGGGGAAACGCTCGGATGGACCGATTTTCTGCTGCATGGTTCCGGTCCCTCGCTGGTGGCGGCGAAGGATGTGGCGGCGTTTGTGAAACACACCGGGAAGCCTTTCGGAGTTTATGGGATCACCCATGGATCCTTTTTGTCAGGCAATGACAAGGATCTGCTCAGTCAGGCGAAGTTTGTCTTTTTCCGGGATACGGTGTCGCTGGAGCGGGCGAAGGCGGAGGGGGCGGCCAGTCCGGTGATGGAGTTCGGACCGGATGGCGCCTTTGCCTGCGATCTGCGCAATGACGGAGCGGCCAGGGCCTTCATGGAGGCGAACCAATTGGAGGAAGGGCAGTTTGTCTGCTGCATTCCACGGCTCCGTTTCTCGCCCTACTGGCTGATGGTGAAAGGGCGGGCGAAGGATGAGAAACGGACAGCCCGCAATGAGGCCATGGCGGATCACGACCACGCCCCGTTGCGGGAAGCGATCATCGCGGTGGTGCGTCAGACCAAAATGAAAGTGCTGGTCTGCCCCGAGGACAAAAGTCAGATGGCAGTAGGCAAGGAATGGATCATGGACCGGCTTCCGGACGACGTGAAACCGCGGGTGGTCTGGCGGGAACATTTCTGGCTGACCGATGAAGCCCTCAGCACCTATGTGCGCAGCGCCGGTTTGTTTGGCTTGGAGATGCACTCCCCGATCATGTGTATCGGCAACGGCATCCCGGCCATCGTGGGCCGCTTCCAGGAGCAAACCAGCAAGGGTTATATGTGGCGCGATATCGGCCTGGGTGACTGGTTGTTTGATTTTGACCAGGAGGAGGAAATTGGCCGGTTCGTCCCTGCGGTGCTGGCCATGATCAAGGATCCGGCTGCCGCCAAAACCAAGGTGGCCCAGGCCCGTGCGGTGGTGCTCCAGCGTCAGCAGGAAACCATGGCGGTCGTCGGCCGGCATCTGCGCGGATGAGGATCAGCGTCCAGTCGGGCGGACGGGCAGTTTTCGGACGCGATTTTTCTTTTTTTGTCCAAAAAGGGCGGCGGATCGACTTACATAGACAGTGATGAACCGGAATTCTTCCTCCTCTTTCCTGAAATCGGTCTGCCTGGCGCTGGGACTGGCGTGGTGCGGCCCGGCCATGGCCGCGGGAGGGGCCACCCCGGAAGCGATCCATTTCTTTGAAACGAAAATCCGACCGCTCCTGGCGGAGAACTGCTACAAGTGTCACGACAGTAAAAAGCAGAAGGGAGGCCTGCGGCTCGACAACCTGGGTTATATGATGGAGGGCGGTGAAAGCGGTCCGGCGTTGGTGCCAGGGGATGCCGGGAAATCCCATCTCTTCCGGGCGGTGGGTTATACCGACCCCGACTATGAGATGCCTCCGGATGGCAAGTTGCCCGACCACGAGATTGCGGACTTGAAACGCTGGATTGAAATGGGCGCTCCCTGGCCGGCGGCCGAAGTCATCGCCGCGCGGAAGCCGGGCGAATTTACCGCGGAGGAGCGCGGGTGGTGGTCGTTCCAGCCCTTGATGAACGTGACCCCGCCCGGAGCGGGCGACGGGCACGGGGTGATCCGGAACGACGTGGACCGGTTTGTGTTGGAGAAGCTGCGTCATGCGGGGCTGGCCCAGGCTCCCGAAGCCGACCGCCGCGAATTGGCCCGGCGGCTGTATTTCAATCTCCATGGCCTGCCGCCCACGCCCGCCCAGATGGAAACCTGGCTCCAGGACCAGCGGCCGGACGCCTGGGAACACCTCGTTGATGAATTGTTGGATTCTCCCCGTTACGGCATGCGCCAGGGGCAGCATTGGCTGGATCTGGTGCGTTATGCCGAATCGGACGGCTACCGCGAGGATGCCTACCGGCCGGATGCCTGGCCCTACCGGGATTATGTGATTAAATCCTTCAATGCCGACAAGCCCTACGACCAGTTTGTCCGGGAGCAATTGGCGGGGGACGAGTTGAATCCGGATGATCCGGGCACTCTGATCGGCACCGCTTTCCTGCGCCACGGGATCTATGAATGGAACCAGGCGGACGCGGAGATGCAGCGCGATACGATCGTAAAGGAATTGCCGGGATTGACCGGTGAATTGTTCCTCGGCCTCAGCGTGGGTTGCGCCGAGTGTCATGACCACAAGTTCGATCCCATTCTCCAAAAGGATTACTATCGTTTCCGCTCGTTCTTCGAACCGATGCTCTGGCGCGATGATCTTCCGCTGGCAACTCCTGACGAAAAAGCCGCCCATGCCAAGGCCATGGCCGCCTGGGAAGCCGAAGCCGCCCCTGCCCGGACCGCCTGGGAAATCGAGCGGCGCAGCGCCGAGGAGGCCGGTATCAGGCAGGCGCTCGGCTACTTCCCTCCCGCTGTCCAGGCGATGCAGGCGAAGGCCCCGGCGGAGCGGACCCCTTATGAAAAGCAGGTCATGTATCTAGTGGACCGCCGGGTTGCGGTGGAATTGGGCCGGGCCCTCGACAAGCTGAAACCGAAATCCGCCGCGTGGGCCGCCTATCAACCATTCGAAGCCCGCAAACCCCGGCCGCTCCAGCCTGCGCTGGTGGCCACGGATGCCGGAACCGTGGCGCCACCCACCCAATTGAAAACCCGCCGCGGGGAGAGCGCGGTCGCGCCGGGTTTCCTGACGATTCTCTCCCCGGGAGAACTGACGCTGGAGCCGCTGAAGGACCGCCACTCCACCGGCCGCCGCACCGCGCTGGCCAACTGGATCACCGATCCTGCCAACCCGCTCTCCACCCGCGTGATCGTGAACCGGGTCTGGCAATATCACTTCGGCCGCGGCCTGTCGGGCAATACGAGCGACTTCGGCAAACTGGGCGAAAAACCCTCCCATCCGGAATTGTTGGACTGGCTCACCGCTGGTTTCATCAAAAACGGCTGGCGCTTCAAGTGGCTGCACCGGCAAATCCTCCTGTCCGCCACCTACCGGCAAACTTCCATGGTGGCCTCCTCCGCCCTCACTCATGAGGCGGACCCGGAAAACAAACTGCTCTGGCGTTTCCGTCCGCAACGGATGGATGCCGGGCAGGCGCGGGATTCTTTGTTGTTATTGTCCGGGGAACTGGAAGCCCGGGAAGGCGGCCCGTCGGTGGAAGGCCTGCAGCCCGCGCCTTCCATCTACACCCGGAAACGCCGGAACACGCCGGATGAATTCCTTGCCCGTTTCGATGCCCCGCCCGGCTTCCAAAGTGTGGCCAGACGCGACGCCACCAATACTGCCCTGCAAAGCCTGCTGATGGTGAATGGGGACTGGCCGATGGACCGGGCCCGTGCCATGGCCGCGCGGCTCTTCAATGAGGACTCGACTGCGGCGCCGGCGGATCATGCCACCCGCGCCTTTGTCAGGGTAATGGGCCGCCCACCCGGAACGGAGGAAGTGGCGGCAGCGGCCGCTTTCCTTGGACAGCAGCAGCAGGATATCGAAAAAACCCGCGCCCAGCTTCCTCCGGCAGAGGATCCGGAGGCTCTGGCGGAAGGCCGCAAATGGTTCGCCGGGGTGGCCCGGCCGGGTGAATCCGCCCTCGTCTTCCAGCCCGGCTCCGCCCACGAAAAACTGGCGGCCCGTCCCGCGCAGACGGAGCCATCCGGCTTTTTCATCGAGGCTATCGTCCATCTGGATTCACTGTATCCCGATGCTTCCGTCCGCACCATTGCCTCCCGTTGGAATGGCGAACAAGCCACCAGAGGGTGGTCGTTCGGGGTCACCGGTAACAAGTCACGTTTCGGGGCCGGTCAGCTGGTGATGCAGTTGAATGGAGATGACTTCCAGGCTGCCCTGACGTTGGAGGTGGTGGTTTCCGGATTGAAAGTGCCCCTCAAAAAACCCGTCTATGTGGCGGCGGTGCTATCGCCGGAAACCCTGCCCGGACGGACCTACGGTGGCCATATCCGTTTTGTGGTCCGGGATCTCACGGACCCCGCCGCGCCAGGGCAGGAATCGCAGATCCCTCACGCGCTGGGATCTGGTTTTGTGAATCCGGAGCGGGCATTGGTCATCGGCGGCCGCGATGCCCAGGCCGGTCATCTCTGGAGCGGCGGGATGTTGCGCCTGGTCATGGGCAATCACCCTGGCCTGCCCGCCAGCCTCCTGCCGGCCCGGAACAGCCCTGCGGCCGGTACGATCCTGGAATGGGCCGCACCGGGTCCAGCTGCGATCTGGCCCGATGATTTCAAATGGATCAAACCGGCGCAGCCTATTCCCGCCGCCCCGCCGGCCGAACTCCCCAGGATCGAAGCCCTCGCCGATCTTTTCCATGTGCTGATCAACTCCAACGAATTCCTCTACCTGCCATGAACTGGATTCCACACCACGAAAGGCTCACCACGCGCCGGGACTTTCTCCGCCGCGGCGGCGCGGGATTCGGCGCGCTCGCGCTGGCTTCCCTCATGGGCGACAGCCGGGTGCTGGCCGGGTTGGGCCAGGGCGGCACCGCGGTGAATCCGCTGCAGCCGCGCCTGCCCCAACTGCCCGGCACCGCCAAACGTGTCATCTTTCTCTTCATGGAAGGCGGCCCCAGCCACTTGGATCTCTGTGACCCCAAGCCCCTGCTCAACCAGCTGGCGGGCCAGCCCCTGCCACCCAGTTTTGGCAGTGTCATCACCGCGATGGGTGAGGCCCGTTCGCCGCTGCTAGGGACAAAACGCACTTTCAAACAATACGGCCAGAGCGGCCAGTGGTTCTCGGATTGGATCCCCCGCATGGCGGAACTGGCGGATGAGTGGTGTGTCATCAAATCGTGCGTGGCTGACGGAATCAATCACGCGGGCGGCGTCTGCCAGATGAATACCGGCTCCCTCCTCGGCGGCCGTCCCTCCCTCGGCAGCTGGGTCAGTTATGGATTGGGCACGGAAAACCAGAACCTGCCGGCCTTTGTGGTCTTGAAGGACAGCGACGCCCAAGTGGTGAACGGCGTGCGGAATTGGGGCAGTGGTTTCATGCCCGCCGTCTATCAGGGCACGCTCCTCGACGACGGACCTCAGCCTTTTGCCAATCTGTACCCTGCCAAAAACATGACCCGGGAACGCCAGCAGGGGAAACTGGCTTTTCTAGCCAGCCTGAACCAGCAGCACCTCCAGGGCCGGGAGGAAAACACCGAACTCGATGCGCGCATCCGAAGCATGGAACTCGCTTTCCGCATGCAGGCTACCGCCCCGGAGGCGGTGGATCTGGGTCAGGAAACAGAAGCCACCAAACAGCTCTATGGCATGGACCGGCCCCAGACCCAAAACTTCGGACGCATGTGCCTGCTGGCGAGGCGCCTCACCGAACGTGGGGTCCGCTTTGTCCAGCTCTATCATGGAGCCGGCAGCAAATGGGACTCGCACAGTGCCATCGAGGAAAATCACAGCCGCCTCTGCGCTGGCATGGACCAACCCGTGGCTGGCCTGATCCGCGACCTGAAGGCCCGCGGCCTGCTGGACGAAACCCTGGTCATCTGGGGTGGTGAGTTCGGCCGCACTCCCATGTCTGAAAAGGGCAGCGGGCGTGATCATAACCCTACCGGATTTTCCATGATGTGGGCCGGCGGCGGCGTGAAAGGCGGTCTATCCGTTGGCCAGACCGATGAGTTGGGGCTGCGGGCGGTGCAGGACAAACTTCACGTTCACGATCTGCACGCCACTATCATGCATCTGATGGGCGTCGACCACACTCAAATGATCTATCACGACAAAGGACGGCCGGAGCGGATCGATCAAAATGAGGGCAACGTTTTCCCGGGGATTTCTTCCTGAGCCGGAAAAGCAGATTCCTGACAGAAGGGGAAGGAAGCCGCAGGAACCGCCAGGGATTGGACTCCGGGTCTGTCAGGTCGTCGCCTCCATCCGTGAGGCGGGGGCGCTTTCCCTCAGATTGACCCGCAGGCAATGGGTCACTGAAGGAGGGTTTTGACCACGATGGAATTGCAGGGCGGTTTGTTCAAGGCGATGGCTTTCCACCGTGAAACGGGCGTGTTGCCGGAGGTGGGCGCCCCAGTCCTCCACCAGAAAAACTTCGTGGATCACCCCGGGGCGTACCAGATCGCGGTACAATCCCCAGCGGAAGGCTCCGTCGCGCAGCCGCACCCCGCGCAGGGCCTGCATGGCCTGGAAAAAGGCGGGTTCGTCGTCCGGGTCGATTTGATAGGCCAGTTCCACCAGCACCGGGCCCTCGCCTGCTTCCGGCTCCCTCACAAAGCCTGCATGCTGCGGCACATGGGCGTGGGGCGTGAGATCGGTGGGCAGCATTTTTTCCAAAGGCAAATACCAGCCTGCCAGCACCGCCAGCCCCAATCCCGCCGCCGCCACGGCGAGGGCGAGGTGCAGCGATCCGTGCTGGGTGAGCTGACCCCACGCGAGGGCTCCCAGGGCAAAGGCGCCTTGCGAGACCATCAGCTGCACCGCTGAAGCCCGCGCCCGCACCCAATGGGGAAACGAAGCCTGTCCCACGATGGTGAACTGCGACATGGAGGCCATCCACGAACTCCCGGCCAAAAACAGCAGAGGCACGATGGCCCATAACGACTCCGCCATCGCCAATCCCGCAGCAGCCAACAGGCTCACCATCCCGGACGCGGCAAAAAGCCGGTCCAGCGGCCACCGCTGCCGCAGCAGGGGCAACAACAGAAAAGCCGTCAGGATTCCTCCGAGGCCATACACTCCCGAAAGTGCTCCATAGGCCAGTCCGGTCAGTCCCAGATGCCGGGCAATCAGCGGCAGCAGAGCCACGGGGGCGATGGCCAGAAAGATAAACAGCGCCTGTCCCCATAACACCCGCCGGATCGCCGGTGAATAACGGATATGCCGCACCGCCGCCGCCATCGCTGAGAAAAACGGCTCGGAATCCCCGGCCGGCACCGGGATTTCGGGCCGGGTGCGCTGCACCACCAACGCCACCAGCAGAAATGACAGGGCATTGATCCCAAACACCACCGAGGCCGGGGCAAACCCGATCAGCAGCCCGCCCGCCACCGGCCCCAGCGCCCGCGCCAGATTCACCGCGATGCTGCCCAGGGTGATTGCGCTGGGCCACTGTGGTTTGGACACCAGCTCCGGCAGCAGCGCCTGCCATGCGGGAAATCCAAACGCCGAGGCCACCCCCAGGGCAAACGCCGAGCCCAGCAGCACCATCGCATTCGCCATCCCCGCCATCGACAGTCCGGTCAGGACCGCCGCCACCACAAAACCTCCCACCTGCGCCCCCAGCACCACCCGGCGCTTGTCCAACAGATCCGCCAAAGCCCCCGCCGGCAGCGCGAATAAAAAAACCGGCAGACTGACCATCACCTGCAGCAGGGTCACCAGGGTCGGCGCTCCCGCCTCTGTCACCAGCAGCCAGGATGCCGCCGTGGCATGCATCATCGATCCGATCCCCGAAACCACATTGGCCACCCACAACCACCGGAATGCCGGACTCGACAGCGCCGCAAAAGTTGAGGACGATTCTGCCGGAGGTGGGGATGGCGCGGGCAGCACGCTCGTTCCGGTGACCGCCTTGGCGGGATCGGTCGGCGGAACCTCGCTTCTTTCCATGGCATCCCATACCCGCCGCACCGTCGCGGACAAGCCCGGTTTCCGGGCTGGTGGAAAACCTGCATGGCCTGTGGTATTCCATCGTGCAGAGTCCAACCCGACGATGAATACCCTCCCTCCATCCATAGCCGGTCTTTCCTTCAATGAGGCTTTAGCCTGCGGATTGGTGGCCGGGGTCTTTTTTACCTTTTCGAGTTTTGTGATGAAAGCACTCGCCAAGCTTCCGCCGGACGAAGGGATCGCGGCCATGCAGTCCATCAATATTTACGCCGTGCGCTCATGGTTTCTGCCTGTTTTCGTGGGTAGCGCCATACTCTGCCTGGTGACGGCAGTGTGGGCATTCCGGCATTGGCCGTATCCTTCAGCTCCATGGTTGGCTGCGGCGTCAATGCTTTACCTGACTGGCTGCTTTGGAGTCACCATGATATGCAATGTGCCGATGAACAATGCCCTGGCCGCTCTGTCCCCGGCCCATCCCTCCCGTGCGGCGTTCTGGACGGATTACCAGAAACGATGGACACGATGGAACCACGTGCGCACGGTGGCCGCCCTGGCGGCAGCGGCGGGGTTCATCTGCGCCCTGAATGCTGCTGGTTAAGGTGGGCGCCTTTACGAAGCCGCCAACCATGCCCGGGCGTCGTGGAGTTCCGCGGAAGTAAGCTGATGCCCGGCTTGAATTTCGTGGAAATCGACCTCCGCCCGCGCCATGCGCAGCATCCCGGCAAGGCGGCGGGCGTTTTCGATAGGAAGGATGGGGTCGCCGGTGCCACTGGCCAGGAAAACTTTAGTGCCGTCCAGGGCAGGAGGTTTTTCAGGCACCAAAGGCACCATCGCCCGAAGCAGTACGGCGCGGCTCAACAAGCCGGGATGGAGCAAGAGCAGGCTGGCCGCGATGTTGGCACCGTTCGAATAACCAACAGCGGTGAGGGATTTGGTTGAGAACCCATATGCGGTTGCCGCAGCTGCTACAAAATCCGCCAATTCATGAGTGCGGAAAATTAAATCCACCTCATCGAACACCCCTTCCGTGAACCGGCGGAAAAAGCGTGGCATGCCGTTTTCCAGAATCTTGCCCCGTGGACTCAGCAGATTCGCACCGGGGGCCAGCGATCGGCCCAACTCGAGAAGGTCGTCCTCATTGCCGCCGGTGCCGTGAAGCAGCAGCAGGGTTGGTGAGCCGGGCACATTTCCATCGGCCGCAGGGATGAATTGGTGGATGAAGTCCAGAGAGGCGGAGGGATTTGGTTTCGCGTTCATGACGGGGAAGTGATGGAAGGTTGATAGTGCAGCGGTTTGATGTTGGCCTCGATTTCCGCGCGGTGCGGTTCCAGGAAGGGCGGCAGGGCCAGGGATTCCCCGAGGTGCGCGGGATTTTCGCCATCAGCGGCGAAGCCGGGACCATCGGTCGCGATTTCAAATAAAATCCCGCCGGGAATGCGGAAGTAGAGCGATTTGAAATAGTGCCGCTCCACCTGACCGGAAGTCCGGCAACCTTGGCTTTCCAGATGCTTCCACCAGGTTTGCAGTTCGGCCTCATCCCTCACGCGCCATGCCACATGATGCACGCCACCCGCACCTTCCTGACCGCGCTCCGTTGAAGCCAGCAGGCGCAGCTGCGCCCCCGTGCCGCCCGGACCGGTTTCAAATAATGCCGCATCCTCAGGGTGCTGGGTGAAACCAAGTGCCGCCGTTAGAAAACGCTCCGTTTCGTCAAAATCGCCAACAGTCAGGCTCACGGAGCCGAGCCCGACAATCGCCGCACTCAGTGGCACCGGACTTCCGTGCCAGGGATGGACTGCCGCCGTGGGTGAAGTCTCCGCAATGAGCCGCAGGTGTTGTCCTTCTCCATCGCGGAACGCCAGGGTGGACCTGCCCGAAACAGTTTCGACCTCACCATGCACGACCTTTTGCTGGTCGAACCATTTTACCCAATGCTCCAGCGAGACTACGCCGCCCAGTACACGAAGACCGGTTTCGCTCACCATTCCGATGCCCACCCGGGCCGGGCGGATCTGTGCCCAGTCAAAAAATGTCAGATCCGATCCCGCGCTGCCGACGGCATCCGCATAGAACAGGTGATAAGCGGAAAGGTCGTCCTGATTGACCGTTTTTTTCACCAGACGCATGCCCAGGATTTTGGTGTAGAAATCGAGATTGGCCTGCGCATCGGCCGTCACCGCCGTGACATGATGCAGACCGTGGAGCGTGGGTTGAGTGTCTGTTTTCATACCCCATCATGCACCACGCACCGGTTTTGGAAAATACTGGAATGGTTGGCTTGGCATGCTGGAAAGGTATTGTCACCAGCAACGCCGGGCCAGCTGGCCGGAGCCCCAAGGTTGCGGTCCGTTGGCCTTGCCGCAGCGGGAAAAGCCAGCGAAGGAAAGCTCCCCTTCCATGAAAATCGCCATCGGTTCCGATCACGCCGGGTTTGCCTACAAACAGGAAATCCTCGATCACTTGCGGCACGGCGGGCACGAGGTGGCGGATTTCGGCACGCATTCCAGGGAGCCTGTTTCCTACGTGCCCTGGATCCGGCCGGTCGCGGAAGCCGTGGCGGCGGGAACCTACGAAAGGGGCATCGTCCTGGGCGGGTCCGGCAATGGCGAAGCGATGACCGCCAACCGCGTGCCCCATGTCCGCTGCGGTCTCTGCTGGAATGTGGAATCCGCACGGCTGACCCGGCTGCACAACGATGCCAACCTGCTCTCCCTTGGCGAACGCATGATGGATCTCCCCACCGCTTTGGCCATTGTCGACGTATTTCTCACCACTCCCTTCGAGGGCGGACGTCATCTCGAACGCATCCGTCAACTCGGTTAGTCTTTTCTTATTCCAACTGTCCGGTGCCCTTTCAACCCACTCCCATCCCCGGCCTCCGCAGTCCTTACGACCCGGTAGGCGGCATTGTTCAGTTCGGCCGCATGCTGGATAAAATCCGGCTGCACCGCGACGGCCGGCTTCCTGCCGACTGGGTCGTGGCCAAAGGCCTTGACCGGGGCTTTGACGGCCGGTGCTGCCGTTTTCTGCACATCGACTACGCCACCCTGGAAGCGGAGACTCTGAAAGGCGGCACTGACGACGAACTCCTCGAATGGGCCTTCACCCACGGCCGTCGACCCGGCGGGGAGGAAATCGAAATCTGGAATGCTTTCCTCAGCAAATCCGGCTGGCGTGATGCCAACACCGAACGTCTCCACTTCCGGCTCGCAGAAGCCGGTCTCCCCATCGGCACTGTCCACTCCATGTTCGATTTCCTCGATCTTGATGAAGGCCGCCAGGTCCGGACTTGGAGTTAGGCCCTTGAGAAGGGGTGCAGATTTGCAATCCGCCTGGCAATTCCAACCTGAGCATACCGCGCCAAGCCAATCAATCTAAACATCGACTTCAAACCTCACCCTGGCAACTTGTCCGCTATGCCAAGGAGGCGACGGAGCCTTGCCCCGTCGCCTCACTGGAGTCTGGTGAGTCGGTGGTGAGTCGTTGTGAGGGTCAAACGCCCACCAGAATCCCGTTCAGCGTGGCGCTGGGGCGGAGGGCGGTATTGGCTTTGGCGAGGTCGGGCTGGTAGTAGCCGCCGATATCAACGGGGCTGCCTTGGACGGCGAGGAGTTCCGCCACTATTTTGGGTTCGTTGGTGGTGAGGGCTTCGGCGATGGGGGCGAAGGTGGCGGCGAGTCCGGGGTCGGTGGTCTGGGCGGCAAGGGCCTGGGCCCAGTAGAGGGCGAGGTAGAAGTGGGAGCCGCGGTTGTCGATGGTGCCCAGCTTGCGGCCGGGGGAACGGTCGAATTCGAGGAACTTGCCGGTGGCGGTGTCGAGGGTGTCGGCGAGGACCTTGGCTTTGGGCAGGCTGAAGGTTTCACTGAGATGCTCAAGGCTGGCGGCGAGGGCGAAGAACTCGCCGAGGCTGTCCCAGCGGAGGTAGTTTTCTTCGAGGAATTGTTGGACGTGTTTCGGAGCAGAACCGCCGGCGCCGGTTTCGAAGAGGCCGCCGCCGTTCATGAGAGGGACGATGCTGAGCATCTTGGCGGAGGTGCCGACTTCGAGGATGGGGAAGAGGTCGGTATTGTAGTCGCGCAGGACGTTGCCGGTGACGCTGATGGTGTCCTCGCCTTTGACGATGCGTTCGAGGCTGACGAGGCAGGCGTCGGCGGGCGGGAGGATGCGGAGGTCGAGGCCGGTGGTGTCGTGGTCTTTGAGGTATTTTTCGACTTTGGCGATGATCTGGGCATCGTGGGCGCGGGCTTTATCCAGCCAGAAGAGTGCAGGAACGCCGGTGGCACGGGCGCGGTTCACGGCGAGTTTCACCCAGTCCTGGACGGGGGCGTCCTTGGTCTGGCAGGCGCGCCAGATGTCGCCGGCGCCGACGGGGTGTTCGAAGAGGACTTTGCCTTCGCTGTCCGTGACCCGCACGGTGCCGTCGGCGGGGATTTCGAAGGTTTTGTTGTGGGAGCCGTATTCCTCGGCGGCCTGGGCCATCAGCCCGACGTTGGGGACGCTGCCCATCGTTTTGGGGTCGAGGGCACCGTTCTTTTTGCAGAAACCGATCACGGTCTGATAGACGCCGGCGTAGGAACTGTCGGGAATGACGGCGAGGGTGTCCTGGGATTTGCCGGCGGCATTCCACATCTGCCCGGAGGTGCGGATCATGGCGGGCATGGAGGCGTCCACGATGACGTCGGAAGGGACGTGGAGGTTGGTGATGCCCTTGTCGGAGTTCACCATGGCGAGGGCCGGGCCGTTTTGGTAGGCGAGCTGGATGTCGGCTTCGATTTCGGCTTTTTTATCAGCGGGGAGTTTGTCGAGTTTGGCGATAAGATCGCCGAAGCCGTTGTTAAAATCGACCTGGAGTTCCGTCAGGGTGGCGGCGTGTTTGGCGATGAGGTCCTTGAAGAAAACTTTGACGACGTGGCCGAAGATGATGGGGTCCGAGACCTTCATCATGGTGGCTTTCAGGTGGACGGAAAAAAGGACACCGTCGGCTTTGGCCTTGGCGATCTGGGATTCGATGAAAGCGGTCAGGGCGGATTTCCGCATCACGGTGGCGTCGATGATTTCACCAGCTTTGAGCGGGGTGCTGGCCTTGAGCACGGTCGTGGTGCCGTCGGCGGCAACGTGTTCGATTTTGACGTCCGTGGCGGCGGGGACGGTGACCGATTTTTCGTTGGAGAAGAAGTCGTCCTTGCCCATGGTGCCGACGGTGGTTTTGCTGTCAGGGGACCATTTGCCCATGGAGTGCGGGTGCTTGCGGGCGTAATCCTTGACGGCTTTGGGGGCGCGGCGGTCGGAATTGCCTTCGCGGAGCACGGGGTTCACCGCGGAGCCGAGCACTTTGGCGTAACGGGCACGGGTGGCTTTTTCAGCGTCGGTGACCGGGTTTTCCGGGAAGTCGGGGAGCGCATAGCCTTTGGCCTGGAGTTCGGCGATGGCGGCTTTGAGCTGGGGAATGGAGGCGCTGACGTTGGGGAGCTTGATGATGTTGGCTTCCGGTTTCAGGGTCAGGGCTCCGAGTTCGGCGAGGTTGTCCGGGACTTGTTGCGCGGGAGGCAGGACGTCGGTGAAATTGGAAAGGATGCGGGCGGCGACGGAGATATCGCGGGTTTCCACCACGATGCCGGCCGGTTTGGCGAAGGCCTGGACGATGGGCAGGAGGGAAAAAGTGGCGAGGGCAGGGGCTTCGTCGGTGAGGGTGTAGATGATGGAGGGAGTAGCGGACATGGTGTTGGAACAGTGGAAAGGAGCGGTTTGCTAAATCAAGGATGGGACGGGGTCAAAGGCGGAGGCAGGCCGGGGCCAACTTCCGGGAAAAACGGAACGTGGGAAGCTGGGGCCGGGTCCGGACAGGTCCGGGAGAGGTTGGCTTGCATCCGGAGCCTTCAGCCACGAAAAGAATCCTTTGCCTTGCCTGCCCATGGAATCCGACGCCCCCGCTCCTCCACCTGAGAAGACGCCCAAAATGCGTGACCTGTCTTTGTGTCCCTGCAAGAGCCGGCTGCCCTACGGGGAGTGTTGTGCGCCGTTCCATTATGGCAAGGCCCTGCCGCAGACCGCGGAAGCCCTGATGCGCTCGCGCTACAGTGCGTATTTTTTCGGCCGGATCGACTACCTGGTGGACACCACCCACCCGGATAAAAAATCACCGCAAACCCGTGCGGAAATTGCCGCGCTGGCGGATGAGGCCCGGTGGAAGTTCCTGACGATTTTAAGCACCAGCAAGGGGCAGGCGGGCGACAAGACGGGAAAGGTGGAATTCGTGGCGCAATATTATCGCGGCGGGGTGCTGCTGGAGCACCACGAGAAATCCCGGTTCCGCCGCAGCCGGGGGCTCTGGAAATATGTCGATGACAAAGGCTGACCGGGGAGTGGCGGTTACCGGAGCGCCACGAAGGTGCCGGTGAATTCCACACAGACCTTGCCTTCTGAGATGATGGAAATCGGGAGGGCGAGACGGGCTTTGCCGGTGCGTTGGTAGGTGTCGCGGAAAGCTTGGAGGGTTTTTTCCTCAAGGCGCGGTGCCACCGCCCGGATGTCGCCGCGGACGGGGGCTTTGTACCGGATATGGCTTTCCTGGATGACGATATGGCTGCCTCGGTCGCCGAGTTCCAGCCAGATCAGGGTATAACCGGCCAGGGTGGCGGCGGTGGCGAGACTGCCTCCGAAGGCGGTGCCCAGATGGTTGTGGTTGGGGCCGAGCGGGGCCGTGAGCACCAGGCCCCGGTCGTCGTAGCTCTCAAGGCCGACGCCCATGGCTTTGGTGAGGGGAATGCGGTCGTGGAGGAAGGCGACGGTTTCCTCAAGCAAGGCAGGAGTGGTCATGATGCTATAAACGTGGGGGGTATGGCGGAGTAAAGCAGGGAAACAGAAACCGGATTCCGATGGGGGATTCCAGTGCTTCCCCGGGAACATCACGCTGGTGGAAGAAGCAAAGGCATGTCTCAATGATCCGGCGGCGATGCCTTCAGGCCGAACTATCCACCCGGAACCGGAATGAAACCACGACTCATGCTGTTTTTGCGTCAGGAATGGCTGCAGCTGTTGCTCCTGCTGCTGCCCTTGGTGGCGGCCCTCGCGGCCATGCCTTTCGCCACGGACCGGGTGCCCATGCAGTGGGGGCCTGATGGCCGTGTGAACTGGGAGGCTCCCAAAACCTGGGGGCTGCTGGTGCTGCCGATGCTGAGTCTGGTTATTTTCGGGGTGGTTTTTCTGTTCGAACAGGCGGATCCCAGTCGGATTGGGGCGGAGGGCCGACTGACGCCTCACGGCCGGGCCATCCGGGGAATTCGCCTGGCGCTCTCGATGGTGCTGGCAGGGGTGATGATGATACAGATCTCCGCTGCCTTGGGACACCACGTGCAGGCAGGGCGTTGGGTGGGCACCCTGGTGGCGTTGCTGCTGACCGTGATCGGACGCTTTTTAGGAAAGTTGAAACCGAATCGATACGCCGGCATCCGGATCCCGTGGACGATGAAATCCGAAACGGTGTGGGAGGAGACCCACCGGTTTGCCGGCTGGCTCTACACCATCAGCAGCCTGTTGATGGCAATCGCGCTATGGGTGCTACCGGCCGGGGCCCAGCCCGCGCTATGGGCGCTCTGGATCACCCTGCTGATCGTGCCGCCCATCATCGTGGCCGGACGGGCGGCCCGCCGGGAGCGCGTGCTCGAGGCAGGCGGATGCGGCCTGGACTAACCGATGGACGGGATTTTCACGTCAGGATCGGTGTCGGCGGCATAGTCCACACCGGCGAGTCCGAAACCGAAAAGACGGAGGAAGCTGGATTGATAGCCGGCGAAGTCGCCGAGTTCCGGCAGGTTTTCCGTATTCACCTCCGCCCAGCGCTGGCCGACGAGGGATTGTACTGCCGGGGTCATTTCCCAGTCATCCACCCGGATGCGGCCTGCTTCATCGGGCTGGGGATTTCCGTTATAGAGGCGTTCGCGGAAGAGGCGGTCCATCTGCTCGATGGTATCCTCGTGGGTGCCTTCGTCCTTCATCACCTTGTAAAGCAGGGAGATATACAGGGGCACGACCGGGATGGCCGAGCTGGCCTGGGTGACAAGGGCTTTGTTGACGGAAACCCAGGCTTTGCCTTTCAGGGAGGCGAGCTTGCCGTCGAGGACCCGTTGGGTGCGTTCGAGGTCCTCTTTGGCGAGGCCGATGGTGCCCTTTTTGTAAATTGGCCAGGTGACTTCCGGCCCGATGTAGGAATAGGCGACGGTTTTTGCCCCGTCGGCGAGGACGCCCGCTTCCAGCAGGGCATCGATCCACATTTCCCAGTCTTCGCCGCCCATCACCGCCACCGTCTGGGGAATATCGTCGCCCGTGGCCGGTTCGATGGAAATCTCATTCACCACCCCGGTGGTGGTATTGAGGTTTTTGTTGGTGTAGACGTCGCCCACGGGCTTGAGCACGGACTTGAAGACTTCTCCGGTTTTCGGGTGGGTGCGGCGCGGGGAGGCGAGGCTGTAAATCACGCAGTCGACCTGGCCGAGGTCGGCTTTGATGGCGGCGATGACCTCGGCCTTCACGGGATCGGAGAAGGCGTCGCCATTGAAGGACCGGGCGTAGAGGTCGGCGGCTTTGGCTTCGGCTTCAAAGGCGGCGGTGTTGTACCATCCGGCGGTGGCGGTGCGGTCGGGTTCCCCCTCACGTTCGAAGAAAACGCCGATGGTGGCGGCATTTGAACCGAAGGCGGCCGCGATGCGGGAGGACAGGCCGTAGCCGGTGGATGATCCGATCACGAGCACCTTCTTTGGCCCCTCGGCGACAGGGCCGCGGCTTTTGACGACGGCGATTTGCTCAGCGACATGTTTGGCGCAGCCTTCGGGGTGGGCGGTGGTACAGATGAATCCGCGGATTTTAGGAGCGATGATCATAGGAATGGGCAGAGCGTGAACCGAAGCGGGCGGGCTGGCAACGGGTTTCCACCCGGGACCCTCCGTCCTGGGAACCGGGTCAGCGGGGCAATTTGCGGTCCGGTCCGCCGGCTTGCGCACCTTCCCGCCCATGGCATTTTGACAGATATGGCCGATCCTGACTCTTTGGCGCCGGAACAGCGCTTTTCCAACCGGGTGGAAAACTATGTGCGCTACCGCCCGGGCTACCCGCCGGAGATCCTCGAGCTTCTGAAGGAGCAGGTGGGGCTGGCAAAGGGGGCGGTGGTGGCTGACGTCGGATCCGGCACGGGAATCTCATCAGAGTGGCTGCTGAAGGCGGGCGCGGTAGTTTTCGGAGTGGAGCCGAACCGCGAGATGCGCCAGGCAGCAGAGCGCCTGCTGGAGGGCTATCCCGGGTTTCACAGCGTCGATGGCAAGGCCTCGGCGACGACGTTGGACCCGGAAAGTATGGATTTCATCGTGGCGGCCCAGGCATTTCATTGGTTTGGCACGCCGGAGACCCGCGCCGAATTCAGCCGCATTCTCCGGCCGGGCGGTCACATCGTACTGATGTGGAATGAGCGGAAGCTGGAGGCCACTCCCTTTTTACGCGAATATGAAGCCCTTTTGCAGCAATTTGGGACCGATTACGCAGCCGTCCGGCATGAACTGGTCAATGCTGGCGTCCTGGCCAGCTTTTTCATCGGGGCATATGCCACCCACTCCTTCCAAAATCGTCAGCAATTTGATTTTGAATCCCTGAAGGGACGGTTGTTGTCTTCCTCCTACGCCCCTGCGGAAGGGCATCCAAGGCATGAACCCATGGTGGCCGGACTCCGCCGGATTTTTGACCGCCATCAGGCCAACGGGCAGGTGGCACTGGAATACGACACCCGGGTCCATGTGGGCCACTGAGTGCATTTGAGCACCAGGAGCGGGGAGCAGGCTCCTCGTTTTCCCTCCAACATGCATGAAATCCAACAGTCTGCGGGAAGAACTCATCACATTTTTGCCCTCATGCAGATTTTTCTTGAAACTCCGGCACGAAAATGGCGATGATCTATTTTGAAAACCACCGTCGTCATTTCCACCTGGGCGGACTCAAACCAGTTTTTGAAAAAATCTGGTAGGCTGAGTCGACTGCTTGGGCATCGGGAAACCGCCGGTGGTTTTTTTATTTTCCGGAGGGGTGTTTTGCCGGATTGCCGGAAGCGGCCGCGGACGATGCCCTGACTGTAAGCGGAAGGGGATGGGGCGGGCGGTATGGAGGCCGGTTTTTCCTTCCGGAAATAACTGGACCGCCGCTTGATTTGGCTATTATCCTCCAAGATATATTTTGCTTGCCCCGCAGGGCGGAGGCCTCCCTCCATTTGAAAATCCTCCACCGAAGCCATGAAATACCACTCCACCGGCAAAATCATCAAGGTGACCGTTGAGCAGAAATAACAAACGGCCATCACGATTCAGCCCCGGCGGCGCGGCCCCCTCCAGGAATCCATGAGCATCGATCCTCCGCCCCGGAACCGCCTGGCATCATTCCTCCACCTTGCAGGGACTGTTCTGCGCTGGATCCTTGCAGGAGGCATGGTCGCATGGGCCTTTGGGGCGCTGCACTTCGACTTTCCATGGCAGCCGGGCGCCGTGGCCTGGGCTTTTCTGATTGTGATAGGGTTGGTGGCCTGGCGGGTGCGCGGGGCGTGGCGGAAATTGGCCGCGATAACCGGCGGGTGTGCCCTGGTGCTGGTCTGGTGGCTGAGCCAGCAGCCGCGTCTCGACCGGTCCTGGCAACCCGATGTCGCGCAGTTGCCGTGGGCGGAAATCAAGGGAGACGAGGTCACGCTGCATAACATCCGTAACTTCGATTACCGCACCGAGACCGATTTCACGCCCCGATGGGAGACGCGTGCGGTGAGGCTTTCACAGCTCACCGGGGTGGACATGTTCATCAACTATTGGGGTTCACCCTGGATGGCCCATCCGATCGTGAGTTTCCAGTTTTCCGATGCGCCGCCAGTCTGTTTTTCCATCGAGACCCGCAAGGAATCAGGTGAATCCTACTCGGCGATCGGCGGGCTTTACCGGCAATATGAACTGATCTACATCGCTGCGGATGAGCGTGATGTGATCCGGTTGCGCACCAATTACCGGAAAGGGGAGGATTCCTATCTCTACCGCATCAACATCCAGCCGGAGGGCGCCCGGGAGCGTTTCATGGAATACGTCAATACCATCAACCGCCTGAAGGAAAAGGCCCGCTGGTACAACGCCATCACCACCAACTGCACCACGGCGATCCGCTCCCAGCATCACAGCAGCGAACGGCTGCCATGGGACTGGCGCATTCTGGTGAATGGCAAAGGAGATGAACTGCTCTTCGAACGGCGGACGATCTTCACCGGTGGATTGACCTTCCCGGAACTCCGCCCCCGGGCCCTGATCAATGCGACCGCCCGGAGTGCGGATCAGTCGCCGGACTTTTCCCGCCTGATCCGTGAGGCGCGTCCGGGATTTGGCCTCACGCCAGGCAGCCCGGAAAATCGTGCTCCTTGAAAGGCTTCATGCCGGTGGCCGGGATGGAGGGCCAATCGGTTATTGACCCGGATGGTAATCGCATGAATCCTCGGTCATGCTTGGGATCACCGTGATATGGTCAGCAGCAGCAGGGGCGTGCCTCATGCTGGCGCTGATGCATTTATTGGCTTGGTGTCAGGACCGGCGGGGATGGGCTCATTTGTCCTTTTCGATCATGGTTCTGGGGGTGCTTGGGCTGGCGGCTTGCGAGCTGGTGGTCATGCGCACGGACTCGCTCCGGACCGCCGGCGATGCCGTGCAGTGGGCACATGCATTCACCCTAGTGATCACCGCCGGGTGTCTTGGGTTTGTCCATTTTCATTTCCTCACGGGATGGCGCTGGCTGCTTCTGCTCGCCCTTGGCCTGCGCCTGCTCGCCGTGGTGGCCAATTTCACTACCGGATCCAGCCTGCATTTCCGCACGATCCACCAGTTGGGAAAAATGACCTTCCTCGGTGAAGAAGTCAGCGTTCCTGCGGTTTGGGAGCCGAATCCCTGGCTGCACCTCGGCCAGTTGGCTGCGCTGGTGCTGCTCATTTATGTTGTCGATGCCGCCCGGAGACTATGGCGCGGTGGTTCCCCGGAAGAACGGCGGCGTGCGGCCCTTCTCGGCGGCAGCATGGCATTTTTCCTGGTGGTGGCCCCTGCTTTTGGCGGGCTGATCGCGGTCGGGTTGGTGAAGATGCCCCTGGTGGTGAGTTTTCCCTTTCTCGGGATGGCACTGGCCATGGGTTATGAACTCAGCCGCGATGTGCTGCGGGCGGCCCGCCTCACCACGGATCTGCAAATGACGGAAGCCCGCCTCAGTCAGGCCGCCAGTGCCGCCAGGCTGGGCCTGTGGGAATGGAATGTTCTCACGGATCGAATCTGGATTCCGGAGGAAGGGCGACGGCTTTATGGAGTGGCACCGGATGAAATCATCAATATCCAGCGGTTCGCCTCCACGGTTCATCCCGAGGACCGGGCCGCCGTAAATGCGGCCATTGCCACGGCCCTGACTGGACCGGATCCTTACGCTGCGGACTACCGGATCGTTTTGCCCGATGGCGCAGTCCGATGGATCGGAGCCCATGGCCAAGTGGAACGGGATGAGGCTGGCAAGCCGGTTTTATTGCGGGGGGTGTCCATCGATATCACGGAGCGAAAACAGGTGGAGCGGGAACTGCTAAGGCAACGCGGCGAATTGGCCCACCTCAGCCGCGTCGCCAGCATGAGCGAATTGTCAGGATCACTGGCCCACGAATTGAACCAGCCGCTCGCCGCCATCCTGAGCAATGCCCAGGCGGCCCTGCGCTTCATGGACCGGGAACCGCAGGATGCGGCGGAAGTCCGGGACATCCTCACCGATATCGTTGGACAGGGCCGGCGTGCTGGCGATGTCATCCGCCGGATGCGCGGCATGCTGAAGAAGGGGGAGCTGGCGATGGAAGCGCTTGACCCTGCGATGCTGGCGGAAGAAGTCCTGAGCCTGATGCGCAGCGACTTGGTGGCCCGGAATATCGCTTTGGAAACGCACTTCCCCGCGCCTCCCTTGACCGTTTACGGCGATCGGATCCAGCTCCAGCAGGTTCTGCTCAATCTTCTTGCGAATGCCTGCGAGGCCATGGACGGCTCCCCGCCGGACCGCCGCACTATCACTGTTGATATTAGTGAATCCGGGGGAAGCAGCGTGCTATGCATTCAGGATCAGGGTCACGGCCTCACTCCGGGCAGCGAGGGAAAAATCTTCGATCCGTTCCACACCACCAAAGCCGAAGGCCTCGGCATGGGTCTCGCGATCTGCCGCGGCATCCTGATGGCTCACGGGGGACGCCTCACCGCAAAAAACGGCCCAGTCGGCGGGGCCATTTTCTGCATGGAATTGCCGCTTCACGGAACAAAAAACCCATGACCGGGCCAGACGAGACCATCTTCCTTGTCGATGACGATCCCGCCGTGCTCCGGGCGGTCAGCCGCCTCCTGCGCTCAGCGGGCTATGCCGTGCGTGACTACCCCTCCGCGGAGGAATTCATGGCTGCCTCCCACGCCGATGCCGCGGGCTGCCTCGTGGCCGATGTTTCCATGCCCGGCTGCACCGGATTGGACTTGCATGAGTGGCTGCGCCAAAGCCAGTCCCCCCTGCCGGTTGTCTTCCTGACCGGATGCGGCGACGTTCCCACCAGCGTGCGGGCCATGAAGGGCGGCGCGGTGGATTTCCTGACCAAGCCGGTGGATGAAGCGGAACTCCTCGGTGCCGTGAGCGCGGCCCTCCAGCGGGGCCGCTTGCTGCGGAGCAAACAATCCGATCGTGCTGGAGTGCAGGAACTGCTCAATACCCTCACCAGCCGGGAGCGCGAAGTCTTCGACCACCTCCTCACCGGCCAACTCAACAAACAAATCGCTGCCGACCTTGGTACCGTGGAAAAGACTATCAAAGTCCACCGGGCCCGGGTGCTGCGGAAGCTCGGCGTCTCTTCCATCGTCGAACTCGCCCACCTCGCCGAACGCGCCAAGTAGAGTTGCCTGCCCCCGTCTTCCCGTCCCTCATTGGCCCAAGGTCCAATATCCGGATGACTCCACCCACTCCACAATGCAGAGATGATCTCCCCCCAGCCGCTCATTGCCATCGTCGATGATGACGCTCCGGTGCGGATCTCCCTGAGCCGCCTGCTGCGAGCATCCGGGTATGCGGTTGCCACCTTCGAAAGCGGCGATGCCTTTCTTGAAGGGCTGGACCCTCCCTCCCGCGCCCCCCTGCCGGATTGCCTGGTGCTGGATCTCCACATGCCGGGCCGCAATGGCTTCGAGGTCTGCGCGGCTTTGAAAACGACCCACCCCAACCTGCCCATCATCCTCATTACCGGCAAGGAGGAACCCGATACCGCCGACCAGGTCCGGGAGGCCGGAGCCGGGGCTTTCCTCACCAAACCTTTTGATGAATCCGGACTGCTTGCCGCGGTATGCGGCAGCCTGCCCATCCCGCCCGCCCCCGCCATATCGTGAAAATGAAACCTGCTGCGGCCTTTCCCAAAGGCGGCCTGCGGTGGGGTATTCCCGTCAGGGCCAAGGCTATTGGACCAAGGTCCAATAGCCTGGTGGGTTGAGTCCCAGCTATCGGTGGAATGTTGATCGTTCCTTCGCTATAGAATCTGCACCTGCGAAACAATCAGTCTCCGGAAAATTGAAATTTGCAGCAACACCTCAAGGCTAGTATCACAAACAAATGAAAATCAGAAATCTCATCTTTTTCAGCGGCCTGTTGGCCGTAGCCGTCCCGCTCCACTCCCGGGCACAGGATAAGCCGGCACCGGGAGCTCAACTCGACCGCACTTCTCTGCCGATCCCGGAACCTGATTACCCGCGGAGCACGATCCTCGACGCCCGCGATGCCAAGGCTCCGCCGCGTTTCGAGATCAAAGCGCCCGCCGGTGCTCCCAACGTGCTCATTGTCCTCGTGGACGACATGGGCTTTGGGATGCCGAGCGCCTTCGGCGGACCCGTGCGGATGCCAAGCGCCGAGCGCCTTGCCGGCCAGGGACTGCGTTACAATCACTTCCACACCACCGCCCTCTGCTCCCCCACGAGGACGGCCCTGCTCACGGGCCGCAACCACCACATGAACAACATGGGCAGCATCACCGAGACAGCCACGGGATTTCCGGGCAATACCGGGCAGCGGCCCGCCGCGGTCGCTCCGCTCGCCGAAATGGTGCGCCTGAACGGATACAGCACCGCCTTCTTTGGCAAGAACCACGAGACCGCCCCATGGGAGGTCAGCCCCTCCGGCCCGACTGACCGCTGGCCGGTGCGCTCGGGCTTCGACAAGTTCTATGGATTCTTCGGTGGCGAGACCGACCAGTGGAACCCCACCCTCTATGATGGCATGGCGCGCATCCCCACGCCGCACCACCCCGGCTATAACTTCATGACCGACATGACTGACCAGGCCATCGGCTGGATGAAGTTCCAAAAATCGCTCACGCCGGAGAAGCCCTTCTTCATGTATTTCGCACCGGGTGCCACGCACGCGCCGCATCATGTGCCTGCGGCATGGATCGCGAAGAACAAGGGGCGCTTTGACCAGGGCTGGGACAAACTGCGCGAGGAAACGCTCGCCCGCCAGATCGCGCTCGGCGTGGTGCCCAAGGGCACGAAGCTTGCCGGCAAACCCAAGGACATCAAGGACTGGGACCAGCTCAGCGCCGACGAGCAGAAGCTCTTCGCCCGCCAGATGGAGGTTTATTCTGCCTTCGGGGAATATGCGGACAACGAGATTGGACGCCTTTTTGATGCGGTCGGCGAGACCGGCCAGCTCGACAACACCCTCATCTTTTACATCCTCGGCGACAACGGCACCAGCGCCGAAGGCGGCATGAGCGGCATGTTCAGCGAGATGACTTATTTCAACAACGTGGAGGAGACCGTGCAGGAAATGCTCAAGCACTATGACGAATGGGGCGGGCCCACGACCTATCCGCACATGGCCGCAGGCTGGGCCGTCGCGGGTGACACGCCGTTCATGTGGACCAAACAGATGCCCTCCAACTACGGCGGCACCCGCAATGGCATGATCGTCTCGTGGCCCAAGGGCATCAAAACCAAAAACGAAGTTCGCCCGCAGTGGCACCATGTCATCGACGTGGCTCCCACCGTGCTCGAAGCCGCGGGCCTGCCCGAGCCCAAAAGCGTTAACGGCACGGTCCAGTCGCCCATCGAAGGCGTGAGCATGGTTTACAGCTTCAATCAGCCCGACGCGAAAAGCACCCACACCACCCAATACTTCGAAATCTTCGGAAACCGCGCCATCTACCACGACGGCTGGTTCGCCGGCACCGTTCACCGCGCCCCATGGGAAAAAACGCCCCGGCAAAAGCTGCAGGAAGACCCGTGGGAACTTTACGACACGGCCCAGGACTTCAGCCTGACGAACAACCTGGCTGCGGCCCATCCGGCCAAACTGAAGGAGCTGCAGGACATCTTCATGGCGGAAGCCTCTAAGTATCGCGTGCTCCCCATTGATGACCGCCTGATGGAACGAATGATCGCGTCATCGGCGGGGCGGCCCGACCTGATGGAAGGCCGCACTTCGCTCACCCTCTCCGAAGGCATGGATTCGATGAGTGAAAACGTCTTCCTCAACCTGAAGAACCGCTCACACTCCATCACCGCTGCCCTGGACATTCCCGACGCCGGTGCCAATGGCGTTGTCATCGCCCAGGCGGGCCGCTTCGGTGGCTGGAGTTTGTATCTCAAGGACGGCAAACCGACCTATTGTTATAACTTCGTCGGGATGCAGGAATACAAAGTCGCGGCTTCCAAGGAGATGGCCGCAGGCAAGGCCACCCTCCGCATGAACTTCGACTACGATGGCGGCGGCGCGGGCAAAGGCGGCTTGGCCACCCTTCTCGTCAATGGGGAGAAAGTTGCCAGTGGCCGCATCGAACGCACCCAGATGGCCGTCTTCTCAGCCGACGAAACGGCAGGGGTGGGCAAGGATGACGCCACGCCGGTCACGAATGATTACAAGGAGCGCGACAACGCCTTCACCGGTAAAATCCACAAGGTCACCTTGGACGTGAAGCCCGTCGGAGCCGCCGTGAAAGCGGAGGCGGACGCGGCTCAGCAGGATTCAAAAGTCAAGAAAGCCTTGTCCAATTAACGCTTTTGAAATGCGCGGGCCGCCTCACAAGAGGCGGCCCGCAACTTCCCCAGGGAACGATCCACGCAAACCCAGTCATGAAATTGCTAAAGGAACCGCTGCTGCACTTCGTGCTACTCGGGGTGCTGATCTTCGCGGTGAATGCATGGCGCGGGCCGCGGCGCGTGGCGGAGGATGCGGTGCCGCGGATCGAGGTGACGGCGGCGGTCGTCGAGCGCTTGCGCGCGGGTTACGAGCGCCAGTTCGGGCACCCGCCCGGGGTGGATGACTTGCGCGGACTCGTCACGGCTCACGTCCGCCAGGAGGTGCTCTGCCGTGAGGCCTTGGCGCTCGGGCTGGATCGCGATGACACCATCGTGCGCCAGCGGCTGGCACAGAAGATGGAGTTCCTGACCGACGACGTCGCGGGCGCGGCGGAGCCGGAGGAGGCGGCGCTGCAAAAATTCTTCGCGGATAATGCGGCGCGGTATGCGCGGGCGGCGCGGGTGAGTTTCCGGCACGTTTATTTCAGTCAGGAAAAGCGCGGCGCGGATGCGGATGCGGCGGCGCGTGAGGCGATGGCAGCGCTGCAGAAGGGCGGGAGCGAGGAGGCGATGGGTGATGCCTTCCTGCACGGATTTGAGTTTGCGGAGCGCGCAGGGGAAGAACTGGCGGCGCTGTTCGGACCCGGTTTTGCGGAACGCCTGTTGTCCCTGCCTCCGGGCGGCTGGCGCGGACCGGTGGTCTCCAGCTACGGACTCCATCTGGTGCGGATTGACGCCCGGTCGGAAGCAGAGCCGGTCCGTCTCGCGGAGGTGCAGGAGGCCGTGGTGCGGGACTTCAAGGAAGAACGCCGCCAGGTGGCCAACCGGGAGGTCTTTGAACGGCTCCGCGCACGTTATGAAATTTCCGTGGACGAAGCCGCCCTGACCAAATCGGCCGGTCCCATCCCCCACACCGCGCAACGATGAAATCCTGGCGAATCATCCTCTGCCTGCTTCTGGCAACTGCCTGGGGGGCAGGTGCCCACGAGGTCCGCCCGGCGTTTCTCGAGCTGACAGAGCGTGCTCCGGGCGTGTTCGAGGTGCTTTGGAAAGTTCCTTCCATGGGCGGAGCCCCGCTCGCAGGTGAGGAAATCGCGCACGAACTGCCTGCGACCGATCCTTCCGCGCCGACCCGCACGATGCCGTGCGGATGTCCGGTGCCGACGGCTGCCGAGCTGGCACGCGGCACGCTGTCAATACATCCGTCGCTGCCAAAGGACGCGGAGACCGTCGTGCCTCCGCTCATTGAGCGCTTGCCGGGGGCGGAGTTGCGGCGGTGGACGATCCGGGTGCCGCAGGGGCTGGAGGGCTGGGAAGTTACGGTGCATGGGCTTTCGGCGACGATGGTGGATGTGCTCGTGCGCATCGCGCTCGCCGATGGGCGTGTCGTCTCGCGGCTGCTGCGGCCGGATGCGCCTTCGTTCACTTTCAGCGCGGAGACCGCCGGGCCGGCGGTGGGCGGTTATTTCGTGCTGGGCGTGGAGCACATTCTTTTTGGGATCGATCATCTGCTTTTTGTGTTTGCGCTGGTGCTCATTGTGCGCGGCGTTGGACTGCTGGTGAAGACGATCACCGCGTTCACCATCGCACACAGCATCACGCTCGCCCTGGCGACTCTCGGCGTCGTGCATGTGCCATCGACGCCGGTCGAAGCGGTGATTGCTCTGAGCATCGTTTTCGTCGCGTCGGAAATCGTGCGCAGCCGCCGTGGCGAACGCGGACTGACCGAGCGGGCACCGTGGCTGGTGGCGGGATTGTTCGGGCTGCTGCACGGCTTCGGTTTCGCGGGCGCGCTGAGCGAAGTCGGCCTGCCGCAAAACGACATCCCGCTGACGCTGCTCTGGTTCAATCTCGGCGTCGAAGCCGGGCAACTCGCTTTTGTCGCCGTGGTGCTGGTCGTCATCGCATTGCTCCGCCGCAACAACGTGTCCTTTCCGCGCTGGGCTCCGCTCGTGCCGCCGTATGCGGTCGGCGCCCTGGCCATGTTCTGGGTCATCGAACGCACCGCCGCCATCTGGTGAGCCGCCATACAATAACCATCAACTCCCAAAATACCCTCACCCCATGAAAACCACCGCACTCGCCACCACCATCACCGCGCTGCTCACGCTGCCGCTCTTCGCGGCGGATGAAATCACCAGCGACGCCGGCACGCTCGACAAGGAAACCGCCGCCAAGGTGCATCCCGCCAAGCCGCAGTATTCACCTTACGCGGGCCGTAACTTCCCGACCCGCCCGCTCTTCGGCGACACGCACCTGCACACCTCTTTCTCGTTCGATGCCGGGATGTTTGGGGCCCGGCTCGGGCCGGTGGACGCCTATCGCTTCGCCAAGGGCGAGGAAGTGACTTCTTCCTCCGGCCAGCGGGCCCGCCTCTCGCGTCCGCTCGATTTCATGGTCGTGGCGGATCACTCGGATTTCATGGGGTTGGCGCCGGACTTCCTCGGCGGCAAACCCGAGGTGCTGGCCGACCCGACCGCGCGCCGCTGGTTTGAACTCATCCGCGAGGGCAAGCCGGGGGAGGCCTTCAGCGAGTTGCTCCCGCTTTATGGTGCCGGGAAGATGCCGGCGACGATGCAATATCTGCCCGGCACGCCCGGCTACCGCTCGGCATGGCAGGCCACCATTCAAGCTGCGGAACAGGCCAACGAGCCGGGGCGCTTCACGGCCTTCATCGGCTATGAGTGGACCTCGAATACCGGCGGCAACAACCTGCACCGCAATGTGATTTACCGCGACGACGCCTCGAAGGCCAGTCAGATGGAGCCTTACACCACGTTCCCGCCGCTGGGCAGCGACGACCCGCGCGCTCTCTGGAAGTGGATGGCCGCCTACGAGGACAAAACCGGTGGCCGCCTGCTCGCCATTTCACACAACGGCAATCTCTCCAACGGCCGCATGTTCCCGATCATCGAGCCGGTTTCCGGCGGCAAGCTCGACAAGGATTACGCTCTGACCCGCACGAAATGGGAGCGCCTCTACGAAGTCACCCAAACCAAGGGTGACAGCGAAACGCATCCCTTCCTCTCTCCCAATGACGAGTTCGCGGACTTCAATCGCTGGGACAGATCCAACCTAGACGGTTCGGTGCGCAAGAAGCAGGAGATGCTGGAATTTGAATACGCGCGTTCGGCTTTCAAGAACGGCCTCAAGCTCGAGGCGGAGCTGGGCGCGAACCCCTTCAAGTTTGGCATCATCGGTTCAACCGACGCGCACAACAGCCTCTCGGCGGTCGAGGAAGACAACTTCTTCGGCAAGATGGTCACCGCCGAGCCGAACCCGCAACGCTGGGAACATCCGTTCATCGACAACAAGAAGTCCGGCGTGAAAATCATGGGCTGGGAGACTCAAGCCGCCGGCTACGCCGCTGTGTGGGCGCAGGAAAACACGCGCGAGTCCATCTTCGACGCCATGCAACGTCGCGAGACTTACGCGACGACCGGTCCCCGCATGGCAGTGCGCTTTTTCGGCGGCTGGGAATTCGAGGCCAGGGACGCCGAGTCCCGCAGCCCTGCGATCGCAGGCTACACCAAGGGCGTGCCGATGGGCGGCGATCTCACGGATGCCCCGGAAGGCAAAGCACCCACGTTTCTCGTAGCCGCGCTGCGCGATCCCATCGGCGCCAATCTCGACCGTTATCAAGTCGTCAAGGGCTGGCTGGATGCGAAGGGCGAACTGCACGAAAAAGTGTATGACGTGGTGTGGAGTGGCGACCGGAAGCCGGACGCCAACGGCAAACTGCCAGGGGTAGGCAGCACCGTGGACGTGGAGAACGCCACGTGGAGCAACACCATCGGCGCGCCGGAGTTGATCGCGGTGTGGAAAGATCCGGACTTCGACGCGAAACAACGCGCCTTCTACTACGGCCGCGTCATCGAGATTCCGACGCCGCGCTGGACGGCTTACGACGCCAAGCGTTTCGGCATCAAGCTGCCGAAGGAAGTCCCGATGACCACGACCGAGCGCTCCTACACCTCGCCGATTTGGTATTCGCCAACCAAGTAACCCCAAGGTCAGCCAATTTCGAAACCAAAACACCATATGATAAAACAAACTCTTCTCACCCTCAGCTTCGCACTCCTCGTCTCCAGCTGCGCTTCCCGTTACACGGCCCTGCCTGCGGACCCCGGCGTCAAACCGGACGCGGATGCCTTGTTGAAAGCGATGTCCAACCGTCTGGCTTCCTCAAGTCACTACCGCTTCACGGCCACCCGCACGATGCCAAAAGAGCGGGCGGAGAAAATGCATCAACCGGCCAAAGCCGGGGTCGAAGTGGTAGTGGCCAAGCCGGACAAGCTGGCGGTCAAGGTCACCGGAAAAGATGCCCCGAATGAAATGATTTTCGACGGGAGCACCTTCACCGTGGTGGACGGACTCAACAAATTCTACTCCAAGGCACCACTGCGGGGGACGCTGGACAAGGTTCCGGGACATCTGGCGCAGGTCTATGGCTTTCAGCCACCGCTGGCCGAGTTCATTGTCAGCGATGTTTATCTGGACATCAAAGGCCGTGTGGAATCGGTTTCCTACCTTGGCAAAGGCACCGTCAACGAGGACGGAAAGTCAGTTCAGTGCCAGCGGATCGGTCTCCAGGGCGGGCTCGCCGACGCCGAACTCTGGCTCGCGGTCGCCGACTCCCTGCCCCGCCGTCTGATCGTCACCGCCAAAAGCAGCACCGGCAGTGGAATGATCATGGATATCGACTTCCTCAGCTGGGATCTGAATGCGCCGGCCAGTGACTCCGCTTTCCGCTATCAACCGCCTGCCGGTGCCGAGGAAACCCCAATGATCAGCCTCTCCGAAGCCGCCGCCGCACAACGCTAATCCATCCAACCCTGTTCCATTTATCAATTTATGAAAATCAATCACAATCTCTGCCATAACTTAAAACTCCGGACCACCTTGTTGACCGGCCTTTTGGTCGGCAGCACCCTTTGTCTCACCTCCAGCATGGTCTCCGCGCGGGATCTCGGCCGCGGAGTCGGTGCTCCCGGTCCGGGGGTCGGGGGGTATGGAGGTGTCGGGGTAGGTGCTCCAGGCGTGGGCGTCCGGCCTGGCGTCGGGGTGGGTGCTCCCGGTGTAGGCGTCCGGCCCGGCGTCGGGGTGGGTGCTCCCGGGGTGGGAGTGCTGCCGAGGGGTTATTACGCCGCCGTGCCGGTCGGCTACACCACCGTCCGGTATGCGGGTTATTCCTGCCGTTATGTCGGCGGCATCTACTACCGGCCCGCAACCTATCAGGGACAAACCGTGTGGATTATCGTGAAATAACGAAAGCCGTTCAACTCAAAACCACCTGTCCTCCATGCAGCTCCAATCCCGCCCCTTCTGGCGATCCGCCCGGCTGATCCGCTCCGCGCTTGGCTTGGTGTTGCTAGCTTCCTCCATGGGCTGCGCCTCCAAATCCGCATGGGATGGCAGCCTACAGGCGGATCGCAACGAGCGGCTGACGAGTGGCCGTGTCTTCTACTTCGATGGAGCGGGCGGCGGCACGAAGAAGTCCAACTATGCGGCAGGCGTGGTGGAAGGGATGCTGGAGGCGGGATACCGCGGAGCGGGAGAGTTGGTCACCTGGGAGACGGGCAAGGGGCTGATCAAGGATCAGGATGCCAGTGTGGCCTATAAGCGCACCAAGGCGGAGGCCGGCGCCGCCAGCATCAGGAACTATCAGAAAGCACACCCTGGGGCGCCGGTGAACCTGCTGGGTTTCTCCGCCGGCACGGCGGAGGCCATCTTCGCCTTGGAGGTCCTGCCGGAAACGGCACCGGTAGATCACGTGGTCCTCCTCGGCACCTCCATCAGCCGTGACTATGATTTGACCGAGGCGCTCAAGCGGGTGAAAAACAAATTGTATATCTTCACCTCCACCCACGATCGGATGGTCGGGACGATGATGAAGTTCTCGGGCACCGCCGACCGGAAGTTCCATGACCCGGGCGCGGGCATCAAAGGATTTGTCCTCCCTGCCGGTGCTTCCGCCGCCACGCGCCAGCTCTACGCCGACAAAATCGTCACCATCCCTTACTCAAAGGAGTTCAGGAAGGATGGCGACAAGGGTCACCACTTCGACAACGTGAAGATGGAGTTCATCCGCGACCATGTAGCACCCCTGCTGATGGGCAGGCCCGTTCCCTGATCCCCATCCAGGCAGCCTACCCAATCCACTTGATATGTCAGATCAGCCTTCCAATCCCGATGATAACAAACGTTCCTGGTTCGAGCCGGTTACCGCCATCCTGATGGCGGTGGCTTCGCTGTCCACGGCCTGGTGTTCCTACCAGAGTTCGCTCTGGAGCGGACAGAGCAGCGGATTCGAAACCCAATCAGACAAGCTGGAAAAGCACGCCACCGCGATGCATCTAAGCTCCCTGCAGATTGAAAGCATTCAGATGCGGGCGGTGATGGAAGTGGTGGATGCGACTCTGGCGGGAAATGAAAAGGTGGCGCGCTTTTACACGGATCGATTGGGAGGGGAACTCAAGCCTGCCTACGAAAAGTGGATCGCCCTCAAACCCTTCGAAAATCCTGACGCTCCGCCCCATCCGTTCGTGCCTTCGCTCTACACTCCCGCGCACCAGCAGGAAATCCGCGACGCCAGAGCCGGGGCGGCGCAGGCCGAGGCGCAATCCAACACCACCGGCCATACTGCCAGTGCTTATCTGAGCAATACCGTTATTCTGGCCACGGTGCTTTTCTTCGCGGGCACCGTCGGGAAATTCACCCAACGCCACGTCCGGTGGAGTTCGCTCACCTTCGCCATCGTGCTGTTCGGTTATGCAATGGTGCGGATGCTGATGCTGCCGGTCGCCTGATCCCTTGTTATGAAACTTCCCCGTCGTCTGATGCTCCTTGCCAACGCTCTGGTCCTTGCCGGTTGCGCGCAAATCGCTACTGTCACCGAGGTCAAGCCCAAGGACGATGGCTTTGCTGTGAAATCCAGCGACCCGTTGGCTGGACTGGACTCCCATCTGGGGGCTGCGGAGTCCGCGTGGCAGAGACTCAACCACGATCCCGCCGACATGGCCGCCCGGGGGGATTATAACCGAGCGGTGGGACGGATTTTCGGAGTACTGCGGGAGGGGAAACTGATTCCCGGGGCCGGGCCGGTCAAAGTGGGCTCCCGGACCCTGACGTGGCGGAAGGAGGCGCGGAAGGAGTGGAATCCAGCCCTCTACGAACTCATCCCGGCCGGCCAGCTCAAGATCGGGGGCACCTACCTGAAGGAGCGGGAGATCAAGGACGGCCTGGGCGTGCCCCTGGTGGCGAAACGGGAGGCGGACCGCGCCCATGACTACGCCCCGACCCCTCATTTTTTCTATGCGGCCACCGGCATGGCGCGTTTCGAAGGTTCACGCTGCGTGCTGTCGATGGAAGACCCCATTCAGACAGAAACCATAAAAGTGGGGCAGGGGACCGTTCCCCTGGCGGCGGATTTCACGGCCCCGCTGGCGATGATGCTGGTGGAGATGCATCCGAAGGAACTGGGCAAGCCGCGCCTGCTGCACCCTGAGAAGTTTGCCTCAACCACCCGCATCTCGAGACTGGAACCCTGGGATCCGGACAAAACGGTGGTGCTGGTGGTGCATGGCCTGATGTCGTCGCCCGCCACGTGGTTTCCGATGCTCAACCACCTGCGGGCCGACGCGGATATCCGGCGCAAATACCAGTTCTGGTTTTTTAGTTATCCGACGGGTTACCCTTACCCGTATTCCGCGGCCATCCTGCGGCGCGAACTGGATGCAGCGGAGAAAAACTACCCTTCCAACAAAAAGATGATCGTGATGGGCCACAGCATGGGCGGCTGCATCAGCCGGTTGCTGATCACGGACAGCGGGCCGCGCATCTGGGATCAAATGTTCACTGTGCCGCCGGAGCAAATGAACCTGACGCCGGAGCACAAACACATTCTCACGGAGTCCGCTATTTTTCGTCACCGCCCGGAGATCGGCCGCGTCATTTTCATTTCCGCTCCACTCCGCGGGGCCGGCAAGGCGGGTGGTTGGTTGGGCAGCCTGGGAGCCCGGCTGATCAAGCTGCCGGCCGATCTGCTGACGCTCGGCCGGGAGGAAGCGGTCTATGAGAAAGTGGCCGCCGGGCACAAACATCTCGACCGGTTCCCTGACAGCGTGGACACGCTTTCCCCGGACAATGATTTCGTGGAGGCACTGGCTGACGTGCCGCTGGTTTCCGGAATCCCCTATCACACCATTGCCGGCGACCGTGGCCGGGGTGATGCTCCGGACTCCAGTGACGGTCTGGTGCCTTACTGGAGCAGCCATCTCCCCGGAGCCACCTCCGAAAAAATCGTCCCCTCCCACCACAATGCACAGCAGCATCCCGTGGCTTTTGAGGAAGTGCACCGCATTCTCCAACTCCATTCCAAAACCAGATAAGCACCTTCAACCGCTTGTGCCAAGGCCCTGCGTCGTTGGACCAAAGGCCAATAGCGGCCTGTCACCTGATCCGCCAGGTTCGCGGTCCGGCTGGACCATTTCAAACCAATCACATCCAGTCAATACCATCATCATGAAGACCAAGAACTTGATTCCCGTGACCCTGCTGGCGATGAGTGGCTGGAGCTTGCCCGCTGGAGCGGGTGAACCCGTGGCTCCTCCACCGCCACCGGTGGTCCAGCCCTCCTCCGATTGGCAATTTCTGATGACCCTGCCCGGCTGGGGTGCCGGTCTGAGCGGAGACATTGGGGTCGGCGGTTTCAAGCCCATCTCTGTGGATGTGGGGTTGGAGGAAATTGTGGACCACCTCGACATGGCTGCGGCCCTGACTTTGGAAGCCCGGCATGACCGCTGGGGTTTCCTTCTCGATGGGATGTATCTGAAGATGTCAGGCGATGGCGGAACGCCAGGCCGGTTGTTGGATTCGGTCAGCCTTGATGTCGAGGAAGTGCTGGCGGAAGCGACTGTCACATACCGGCTGTGGGAGGGGGAGCGTGGCTATCTGGACCTGCTCGCCGGAGCGCGTTTGATTTCCATGGACACCACCCTGCACTTCGATCTGGACAGCGCGGGAGTCCGCGAGGTGAGCGAAGACCTCAGCAATGCTATTGTGGATCGTGTGGTGTCCGCCATCAAAGACGAGGTCGGAAAGGCCGAGGCCCGCGCCCGGGCAGAGTTGGAGGCCCTGAATTTGGATGAGCGGGCGGATGCCCTGCGGGGAGAAGTGCGCGCCAAGATAGTGGGGGAGATCATCCAACACCGGGCTGCGGCAGCGATCATCCGCACACTCCGCGATGTGACGCCCGCGCAGCGGATATTCATCCAACGGGAAATTGAAAGCAGCCGGGAAATCATCGCCGCCAACAAGGCCCTGGCCAAAGCGGTGGTGGACGAACGGGTGGCCACACGGGTTTCCAGTGCCCGTAGCCGGGCTCAGCAAGCGGTCGAACGCGCCCGGAAAAAGCTGGCCAAAAGCATTGAGTCCACCATCCGTCGGGTTATCCCGGAAGAGGTTTCCGACACTGAGATGTGGGTGGATCCCATTATCGGCTTCCGGGGAAGATACAACTTTACCGACAAGTGCTATTTCGCCGCCCGGGGCGACATCGGTGGTTTTGGCGTGTCCTCCGACCTGACTCTGAATGCCTTCGGGGCGCTCGGTTACCAATGGAACAAAACCTTCTCCACGGAATTGGGCTACCGCTACCTCTACGTCGACTATGCCCACGACGGCTTCGTCTTCGACGCGGCCACCAAGGGGCTGTTCCTGGGAGCTACCTTCAAATTTTAGTTTGTCCCGCCGGTTGGCGGAAGCGGCGTGGCTCAATCCCGCCGGTAACGCACCGCGCTGGACCATTTCATCGAAGGGCGCTCAATCAGGAGGTGCAGCCCCCAGGACAGCCCGAGGGAAATTGCAAACAGTCCCAGCACTGCGGCGGTATCCTGCCAGGGGCCGCGGGGCATTTTGGCCAGCCAGGGCATAAGCAACCCGGCGACCACGAGGTGGAACAGGTAAAACGGATAGGATACCGTGCCCAGCCACTCCAGCACCCGGTGGTGCAGCGGCACGCTGGTGATGGCCATGGCGGTGCAAAGTCCCGTCAGGGCCTGGGGCCAGCCCATGACCCGCCAGGTGACGAGGCCGCAGGCCAGGAGGCAAAGTCCATGGACCATGGCCCCGGTCCGTCCTCTGAGCCGCCAGAAGGTGAGGATGCCCATGGTGAAGAGGGAGGAGAACATCTGGACGGTGCGGAACTGGGTGGCCAGGAGAGGCAGCAGGATCAGGGCAGTCATGACGGCCCACCGGATTTTGACGTGGCGGTGCTGCAGGAGGGGAAAGAGCAGACCGATGGCGAGGTAATATTGGGCTTCCAGGGCCAGCGTCCAATAAATCTCCATCAGCCACGGGCGGTGCAGCACGTCATTCAGATAGAAAAAATGCGGCCACCAGTCGGCCCACGTCCGGGCGGCCATGGTGCCGGCACTTTGGAAGAGAAAGGGCACCAGCATCGCGCCGACGGAAACCAGATAGAGGGGATGCAGCCGCAACACCCGTTTCCAGAGAAACCGGCCATAATCCCGCAACCGGTAACCGCCGCGCTCCATCGTCCAAGGGAGGATGAATCCGCTGATCACAAAAAACACATACACCCCGAGCCAGCCGTGGGTGCCCAGCCATTTCAGCGGCATGTCCGCCGGGAAACCTTCATTGAAGGCCCCATTCCGGGTGAAGTGGAACAGGCCCACCCACAACGCCGCGAGGCCCCGCAAGGCATCCAGCACCGCCAGACGCGGTCGGGGAACAGGGCAGGGGGCAGACATGGGCGTGCAGGATGCCGGAGTCGCTGCAGTTGCCAACCGACTTCCTTTCCCGGGTGGCACCGCGCCCGATTGAAAAAAGACCGCCCGTCCAGCTTGCCATGCCGCTCCCTTTCAATGCATACTTCCCCCGACATGAGCCATCCCACCTTCTCCCGCCGCGCCTTCCTCGGCACCTCCGCCCTCGCCGCCGCCAGCCTGCATCAGCGTCTGGAAGCCGCGGACAATGTCACGGGCCTCAAAGGCCACATCAACCACTCCGCCTGCAAATGGTGTTATGACAAGATCCCCTTCGAGGACCTCTGCCGGGCTGGCAAGGAGATGGGGCTGACTTCCATCGATCTGGTGGACCCGCCCGACTTCGGGGTCATGAAAAAGTATGGTCTGACCACCGCGATGGTCAGCTTCCCCAGCCTGGAGGTGAACGGGAAAAAAATCGGGAGCATTCCCCACGGTTTCAATCGGTTGGAGAACCACGAAACCCTGATCAAGCTGTATGAACCCCTCCTGAAGCAGACCGCCGACTTCGGGGCGAAGCAGGTGATTTGCTTCTCGGGCAACCGCGATGGCATGGACCCGGAAACGGGGATCAAAAACTGCGCGGAAGGGCTGAAAAAACTCATGCCGTTGGCGGAAAAACACGGCATCACGCTCGTGATGGAACTGCTCAACAGCCGGGTGAATCACGCCGACTACATGTGCGATACTAGCGCGTGGGGCATCCAGCTTTGCGAAGCGGTCGGTTCGGAGCGCTTCAAGCTGCTCTTCGACATCTACCACATGCAGATCATGGAAGGCGACATCATCGCCACCATCAAAAAGAACCACCGCTACTTCTCCCACTATCACACCGGGGGCGTCCCCGGGCGGCATGAGATCGACGAAACCCAGGAACTGAACTATCCGGCCATCATGCGGGCCATCGTGGACACCGGCTACAAGGGCTGGGTGGCCCAGGAATTTATCCCGGCCAAGCCGGACAAATTGGCCTCCCTCAAACAGGCCGTCGGCATCTGCGACGTCTGAAGGGGCTTGCTATAGGGAACTTGAACTGAAGGTCACCAAGGGCAGAGGGTGATTTGCGGGAGGAATGGCGTGATGTCGTCCGTGCTCTTGGATTCAAATGCTTTTCCGGGGCTCACTGCAAACTTCCCGGCTGCTTTCCCTCCTTTTCAGTTGCCCGGAGGGACCGGAGCGGCATTTTGGCCGACTTTATGGCCACCATTATTGAAATGCCGAAGCTGAGCGACACCATGACCGAGGGCACCCTCGTGAAATGGTTGAAGAAAGAAGGCGATCAGATCGCCAACGGCGATGTGCTCGCGGAGATCGAGACCGACAAGGCCACCATGGAAATGGCTGCGTTCGATGAAGGTATTCTCGGAAAAATTTATGTGGCTGCGGGCAGCAAGGCCCTGCTCGGAGCCGCCCTCGGGGTGATCGTCGATCCCGGTGAAGCCATCCCTGAGGCTCCCGCCGCTGCTGCCCCCAAAGCGGCCGCCGCTGGACCTGCTTCTGCGGGCGCTGCCAAATCCACCAGCGCCTCCCGTGCGGCGGCCTCCAAGTCCACCGCCCTGGCGACTGCCAATGGCAAAATCAAAGCTTCTCCGCTGGCCCGCCGGATTGCTGCCGAGCGCGGTATCGATCTGCGTGGCATCGAAGGTTCCGGCCCCGGCGGCCGCATTGTCCGCGTGGATGTGGAGACGGCCCCGGTTTCCGCTCCCGGCGGGGCTGCCAAGCCCGTGCAGACCATCCGTCCTGTGGCCGGTCCTGACGATACCCGCGTCCCACTGACCGGCATGCGCACCATCATCGCCGAGCGCCTCTTCTATTCCAAAACGCAGATCCCCCACTTCTATCTCAATATCGAAGTGGATGCCGGCCCCATCCTCGCCCTGCGCGCCCAGATCAATGCCGGAGCCGAAAAGACCGGCGGCAACAAATACACCGTCAACGATTTCATCCTCAAAGCCGTGGCGGGTGCGGCGGCCCAGGTCCCGGCGGTCAATGCCAGCTTCGATGGCGACAGCATCGTCCAGTTTGCCAAGGTCAATCTCAGCGTCGCCATTGCCGTCGAGGACGGGCTGGTCACCCCGGTGATCCGCGATGCCGCGAAAAAATCCATGCTGGAGCTCAGCAGCAGCGTCAAAGATCTCGCGGCCAAGGCCAAGAACAAAAAACTCAGCCCTGACGAATTCGCCGGCGGCACCATCACCGTCTCCAACCTTGGGGCCTACGGTATTGATAACTTCGACGCCATCATCAACCCGCCCCAGGCGGCGATTCTTTCCATCGGCGCCGCCAAGAAGGTGCCAGTGGTCAACGCCAAGGGGGAAATCACCGTCGGTGACCGCATGTGGGTTGGCATGAGCTGCGACCACCGCGTAGTGGACGGGGCCGTCGGGGCCACCTACCTTGCCGCCCTGAAAAAGCTGCTGGAGAATCCGGCCCTGATGCTGGTCTAGCCAGGGCCCCCGGCACAGCTTGGGCTGGGAAATGCTTTTCCCGGTGGCGCCAGGTCCATCCTGGACAAACGGCCATGCTTTGAAAAGGAGGGGAACGGGAAGTCAGACTTTTCCCGCCTGGGGGAACTTCCGGTAGATGCGGCTGCGGTTGACGTCGAGGAGACGGGCGGCTTCGGCGACATTGCCGTTGGTCTGTTCGAGGGCCCGCTGGATGAGGGCGTGTTCGGCAGCCTCGAGATTCAGCGGCAGATCGTGGAAAGGGGCCGCGGAGGCGATGGCGGGGCCGGGCGAATCTGTCAGGACCGCAGGGACCGGCAGGAGTTGAAGGTGGCTGCGCTCGATCGGTCTGCCGCCGCTGAGAATGAGCGCCCGCTCCATGACGTTTTTCAGTTCACGCACATTGCCCGGCCATGGATGGCCGGCGAGGGCGCTGAGGGCATCCGGGGTCAGGGTGGGCGGGGTGTGGCCCATTTCCGAGGCGAACAGGGAGAGAAAGTGTGAGGCGAGCAGGGGGAGATCTTCGCGGCGCCCCCGCAGCGGAGGGGTGGCGATGCTGTAGCGGGCGAGGCGGAAAAAGAGATCCTGACGGAAATCGCCGCAGGTGATTCTGGCGGCAAGATCCGCGTTGGTGGCACTGATCACGCGCACATCCACCCGGCGCGGGGCGGAGGCGCCGATGGGGGTGACTTCGCCGTCTTCGAGGACGCGCAGGAGCTTGGCTTGGAGCGAGGCGGGCATGTCGCCGATTTCATCCAGGAAGAGGGTGCCGCCATCGGCCAGTTCGAACCAACCTTTGCGGTCCGCGGTGGCGCCAGTGAAGGCTCCCTTGATGTGGCCGAAGAAGAGGGACTCCGCGAGGTCTGCCGGGATGGCGACACAATTGACCGGGATGAACGGGCCGGTGGCACGGGGGCTGTTATGGTGGACGGCGCGGGCGACCAGTTCTTTGCCGGTGCCGCTTTCGCCGGTGATGAGGACACTGGTTCTGCCGAATTGCTGGAGCCGGCCGATGTCATCAAGGATGCCCCGCAGGTGGGGACTTTCGCCCACAAATCCGGCGAGGCCCCAGCGCTGGATCTCGCGTGCTGCCAGGGCGGACAGCCGCTGATCGGATTTTTCACGGGCCTGCTCCGCTTCGCGGCGGAGGGCGATTTCCGATTCCAGCTCGGCATTGCGTTGTTGGAGTTCGCGGGTGAGGCGGCTGAGTTTGAGATGGGTGGCGACCCGGGTCAGCACCTCCTCGGCCTGGAATGGTTTTTCAATATAGTCCACCGCTCCCAGCCGGAAGCCGTTGACGACGAATTCCGTCTCCCGGCGGCTGGTGATGAAGATGACCGGCACGTCGCGGGTCGCCGGTTCCGCCTTCAATTCGCGGCAGACGTAGAAGCCATCGTGGCCCGGCATCATCACATCGAGCAGGACGAGGTCGGGCTGGGCCCGGGCCGCGAGTTGGAGGGCCTCGCGGCCATTGGAAGCAGTCAGGATTTCATACCCATGCGGCTCCAGCACGCTGGCAAGGAGCGACAGGCTGGCAGGCGTGTCGTCGGCGATCAGGACGCGGGGAGGAGTCATGCGACCGGGATTTGGGCGACGAGGCGCTGGATGGTTTTCATGTCGTAACTGGCGAGAAAAGTCCGCAGGTGGCCTGCAACACGCCCGCCTGCCGGACCCAGCTTCTCAACTTCAGCCAGGCATTGCTTCAGCACCGTGGCGCTGTGCAGTTCCGCGGCCATGGCCAGACGGGCGGCGAGGTCTTCCGGCAGGGTCAGCTGGCGGAGGTCGATGGTCTCCTCCCTGCCGCAGCCGGAGGGAGCAGGGGCGTAATCGAAGGTGATATCGAGCCACTGGCGCAGGCAGCCGTAGATGCGCTCGGTGCGGAAGGGCTTGGCTACGAAATCATCGCACCCGGCTTGCAGAGACTGGTCGCGTTCGTGGGTCAGGGCAGAGGCAGAAGTGGCGATGATCTTCGGGGCAGCCGGGCCGAAGGTTTCGGCGATTTGGCGGGCGGCGGCCACGCCGTCGAACTCGGGCATCCGCATGTCGAGAAAGATGATATGCGGGCGGGAAACGCGCACCACCTCAACGGCCTGCCGCCCGTGTTCGGCCAGCACCACTTCGCAGCCCACCATGGTCAGCATCGTGGCGAGGACGTGGCGGTTTTCCGCAATATCATCCACCACGAGAGCCCGGACATGCTGCCCGGCAGAGAGGCGCAGAATGTCGCCGGTTGGTTCGTGGGAATGGAGTGCCGGGCGGGTGGCCGGAGGCAGCGGCAGCGTGAAACTGAAGCAGGTGCCGCGTTCCGGGGCAGCCTTCACGGCGAGCTGTCCGCCCATGAGTTCGACCTGACGTTTGGCGATGGCGAGGCCTAGACCGGTGCCGCCGTGGCTCCGGGCCCCAGGACCCTGCTGGAAGGGGTCGAAGATTTTTTGCTGCGCCTCCGGAGGGATGCCGATGCCGGTGTCCTCGACTTCAAATGTCCACAAAGAGTCCCCGCCGGACTGGACGCGCAGGAGGATGCGGCCCTGGGCGGTGAACTTCACGGCATTGGCCAGCAGATTGATCAGCACCTGACGGAGCTTGCCCTCATCGCCGTGGCACGGGGTGGGGCCCGGTGGTCCCTCACAACGCAGGCCAAGGTGTTTTTCCTCACAGGAGGACTGGAACATGCCGGTGAGTTCCTCCAGCAGGACGGTAAGGTCGAAGTCGTTGGCCGTGATCTCCATGCGGCCGGCATCGATTTTGGAGAGGTCGAGGATTTCGTCGATCAACCGCAACAGATGCCCGCCGCTGCTGAGAATGGTGGCGACGGCATCACGATGAAAGGGGGGCAGGGCGCCGTCGCGGGCGAGAATCTGTGAATAGCCGAGGATGGCATTCATCGGCGTGCGGATTTCGTGGCTCATGCTGGCGAGGAAATCCGACTTGGCGCGGCTGGAGGCTTCCGCGGCGGCTTCAGCCTGCTGGCGCACCATGACTTCCGAGCACAGGGCCGCGTGGGAGCGGCTCAGCCGGGCGGCTTGCCGGGCACTGCTCCAAAGATAGGACGACAAGAGTCCGGTGATAATCAGGCCGGCGCCGGGCGCGATCCAGGGCAGGGCATCGGACCGCAGGCCACGGAAGGCGGTGGTGGGCTCAAACAGCAGAATCCAGTGGCGGCCGGCCACCTCCACGGTGGATTGCCAGGTGGGACGCCCGGCCAGGCGCACCGCTTCCTGACGATAGATGGGGCCGCCGTGGTCCTGGTCCTGAATGGTCAGGGCGACCCCGTTTTCGCCCATGGCCTGGAGGGAGAGTTCCACGAGGTCGCCGATGCGGAAGACCGCGGTGGCAAACCCGCGCAGGGCGGACCGGCGCTCGGCCGGGGTGGCTGCGGCACCTTGATAGAGGGGATGGAAGACGATGAAGCCGCGCTGCGAGCCCGATTCCTGGGCGAGGCGGATGGGAACCGTGGCCGCGGGCTGGCCGGTGGTCCAGGCCTGTTCCAGGGCGGCCCGGCGCCGGGGTTCCGAACCGACATCGAAACCAAACGCAGGGGCGTTTTTAGTCAGGCTTTCGACGTAGAAGACCGGGAAGTATTCGTCCCTCGGGCCGGCGGGAATGAGGACGCCTTCGGTTTTTTCCTCAGTGAATCCAAAGGCCGGAAAGCCTTCCGCCCGCGCCCGCGCTTCCCAGGCGGGCCGCTCGGGGCCGGGCACCCGGACGTCCCAGGCGAGGGCCTGGAGTTCCGGTTGGCGGGCGAGCGGGCGCTCGACGAAGGCGCGGAATTCTTCCCGGGAGACCGCACCCCGGGCTTCAAACAGCGCGGCGACGGCGTGGAGCACTTCCATGGACCGCACCAGTTGACCCCGGATGACTTCGGCCCGGTCCTGCGCCAGTTTCCTGACTTCTTCTTCCCAGGCACGTTCCTGGCCCTCATGCAGCCAGACTGCAGAGAGCGCTGACAGGAGGACGCCGGTCCCCAGCGCACAAAGAGCCGGAATTCTGGCGGGGGCGCTCGCGTCGGGGGTGTCAGGCATGGGCCGGTATCTGCCTGATACCTGAGCAGTCCCCATGCCACCGGGGATGCGGCTTTGCGCCCCGCCGGGAGGGCTAAGCGGTGACGGGCAGCGGCGGCGGGGCGATGCGCTGGCTGAGAGCCCGGCGGAACATCAGGGCTTCGAGGATGTTTTCGGAGGTCAGGAGACCAATCAGGCGGCCATCCCCTAACACGGGTAGGAGCGGGAGGTGGGAGGATCTCAAGGTTTGCAGGGCCGCGTCGAGGTCATCCTCCGGGCTGCAGTGCAGGGCGTCGATCCGCATGAAGTTGGCCACTGGTTGGAGGGGGTTGCCCGCCTCCAGAGCGGTGACCACATCCTGACGGGTGACGATGCCGACGTATTCGCCGTCAGCGACCACGGGGAAGTCGGCCTGCCAGCCCTGGAGGATGAGTTGAACGGTGTTTTGGGCGGTGTCGTCAGGCGTCAGGCGGCGGTAGTCGGTGACCATGGCATCGCGCACCCGCAGCCCGGAAAGGAGGGAGCTTTCCTCGGCGTCCTCGGCTTCGTTGGAAGCTCCGATCCAGACGAAGAAGGCGATGAAGAGCAGCATGAAATGACCGTAGAGGAGACCCAGCAGGACAAAAATCACGGCCATGCCCTGACCGATGGTGGCGGCGGTGCGGGTGGCTTTGGCATAAGGCATCCTCATGGCCAGCGCGGCGCGGAGCACGCGGCCCCCGTCCATGGGGAAGGCCGGCAGCATGTTGAAGACAATCATCACCAGATTCATCCTCAGCAGATTCCAGAGAATGCCGCCTTCCAGGAGATTGGCGGGTTGGCGGGGCATGGGATCGCCCCGGAAGAGGAGGATGATACCGATGACGGCTGCGATGACCACATTCACGGCGGGACCGGCGACGGCGACGAGCAGTTCCTGTTTGGGATTGGACGGCATGCGCTCCAACCGTGCCACACCCCCAATGGGCAGGAGCGTGATGTCGGCGGTGCCGATGCCATATCGCCGGGCAGTCAGGGCATGGCCATACTCATGCAGCAGGACGCAACTGAAGAGCGAGACGATCAGAAAGAGAATGGACAGGGCTGCGCCGACCCCCATGGCGGCATAAGTCGCGTAGCCGACCCAGGAGAGAAAGAGCAGGAAAGTGACGTGCAGATAGACGTCGATTCCCCAGAGGCGACCAAGTTTGAGAGACCATTTCATAGTGAACAATACCGAACCAGAGCGGCAGGGAAAGGATACTTCGTGCACCGATTTGGGCACGGAGCTGGAAGGGGGAGATCTGACAGGAAGGGGAGGGCCTGTTTTTCCACAACAAGCCAAGCTGTAGCTGGGAAACCGTTATTCTGCCGAGACCACTTCGGGTTCCACTTGTCCGCGCGATTGCAGCCAGCGCGCGATGAGGTCGCACAGCAGAGCCCAGGCGGTGCCAGCGCACCACCCCGCGAGAACGTCCGAGGGATAATGCACGCCCAGATAGACCCGGCTGAGTCCCACGAGGAAGGCGATCAGGGCGGCGGCGCTGAGAAAGAAAATCTTGAGCCGGTGGTCGCGGTAATGCCGGGCCAGCAGGGTCCCGAGGGTCAGGTAGGTGACGGCCGATAACATGGAGTGTCCACTGGGGAAACTGGTGCTGCTTTCGTGGGTCAGGTGGGGCACGATTTCCGGACGGGGGCGCTGGAAGCCGGATTTCAGCACCCCGGCGAGCAGGAGTCCCCCGGCCACTGAGGCCACCACCAGCAGGGCGATCCGGCCTTTGCGTTCGAGGAGCAGAAAACCAATCACGCTGAGGGTCAGCAGGCTGAGCACGGCCGCGCCGCCGAGCGCGGTGAGGTCCTTCATGACCTGCGGGAGCCAGATGGGGCCGAGCGGGATGGTGGGTTGGCCGGGTTCGCGCAGGGCGAGGAGAAACCATTCATCAAACTTGGGGCGCCCTCCCTCCAGCACCATGGTGGTCAATTCCATGAAACCCCAGACGCTGCCCACGATGACCAGCAGGCTGATCAGCACCGCGGCTTCCAGGAGGCTGGCCCGCACGAGGCGTTGGCGCACCGAGGCCCAACCACTACTCAAGGACTGTCGATTGAAATTCATGTGGGAGATCAGCGGGTATCCCGATGCCGTCGGGAAAGGAATGGGGTCGGAAGACGTGTGGACTGAAGCCGGTGCGCGGTGGGCCGCAAGCGGAGGCGTGAATTGTCAGGCCCCGCGGTCCTGGAGGCGTCGCACCCGGTTCTTGATGCGGTGGGCGCCGGGGGCCTGGGGGAAATTCACATCCTCTTCCCCGCCGGAGGCCGAGGAAAAACTGAGGTCCCCCACGCCCAACAATCCGGAAAACCCCGTTTTCCTGACATTGATGGCGCGGATGTCAGGGATGCGGATTTCCTGAGAACTTTTGGAAAGGAGGCCCCGCTGCACTTCCACCCGGCGCGTGGTGACGCGGTATTCCACCGACGATCGCCGCAGCAGGGTGAGGGCCAGCCAGAGCCCTCCGGACAACCAGCCGGCCGCCAGCCACCAGCCCCCGTTCTCCCAGCGGCCGGCATACCAGGCACCGGCCATCAGGCCGAGGGAGCCGGCCACACTGCGCCAATACATCCAGAGGCTGGGATGGCCGGCATAGATGAGGCGCACCGGCAGGGGAGCCGGGACCGCTGCCACGGGGGCAGGTTCCGGCAGCGGGGCCGGCACCCACCGGTTGGGCGGGGTCGGGCGCGGGAAAGGTTCTGGCCCGTCGCCGGATTCATCCTCTTCTCCGGCGGCTTCCGGTTCATCTGCCACGGCAAGGTCCGGGGCCGGTGGGATGATTTTGAATAAATCCCGGATCCGGCAGCGCCGGCGCGTGGCCATGTCCTCACAGATGGTGCCGGCTCCGATTTCGTCAGCGTCCACCATGTCCAGCAGATCTTCTTCGGTATAAGGGCCGTCCACCCTGCCATCCGGCAAATTGATCAGGTATTCCGCGCTCACGGCAGGGGGGAGTCGGGGGCTTCCGGGACCGGGGGCAGCAGGTCCTCACGCTGGAGGAAGAGTTTCAGGTTCAGCCGGCCCAGCTCCTCGGCGGTCATGCGCAGCAGGAGGGTCAGGAAAGGCGTCAGGCGGTCGGTCTCGGCCAGAGCACTGTGCACCAGGCTGGCGATGATCTGCGGGTCGGCGGCATCCGGTGGAAAGATGTTGGTGGCGCGGAAGAGCACGCGGCCTGCATCATAGTCGAATTCAAAGGCTCCGATGGTCAGTTCCAGGTTGGTGCGCATCAGCATTTCACTGACAAGGCCCGCCCGGCTGTCCGGAACGTTATGGCCCAGGGTGGTGCCAACACAGATGGCCTGCACTTCGGCGAAGGCCTGTACGTGCACCCGGATGCGGGTGTGGTGGGCTTCAAAGTCCGCTTCCATCACCTCACGGCCAGGGACGCGGCGTCCGGCCCATTTCATCCGGGCAAAAGTTTCCTCCACGGCAGTGAACAGGCGGGAAGTGGCGGGTGGGGCAGTTTTCATGAAAGTCCGCCCATCCATAACCGTCCATGAGCCCGGGGCAAATAAAATGCTGGCCCCCGCCGCTCCCTCCCGGCACGCTGGAGGCCCCCTTTCCCATGTCTGATTCCGATTCTCTCCACCGGTCCATGCCCCGGCTTTCCGCCAGCGTGGTGCTGCCATGGACTCTGCTGGCAGGAGGCCTGCTGGGCATGACCTGGCTGCTCCGTAGCGCCCGTCAGGAAAATACGGCCCTCCGGGCGGAGCTCACGGCGCTCCGGGTGGTGCAGCGCGCCACGGATTCGAGAGCGCAGGAAGCCCGGGACGCTCTCCGGCGGGTGGCTCGTCTGGAGGAAACCCTGCGCCTGATGCAGCATCCGAATGCCCCGGTGGAAGCTCCGGACGTGGCCCGCACCGCTGAATTGGAACGTGTGATCGTGTTCCTCCGCGGGGAAATCAAGGCGGCCCATGAAACCATCGAACGGCTCAAACAGGAAGACCTGTCCCCGTCCCCCCAATAATCCGGGGAAAGCCCCCCTCACTTACTCACTCAGGCCCCGGGCAGAGGCATAGACTTCCCCGTCGTCGCTTTCAAAAGAGATCATCATGGGGTGACAGCAGACCTCGCAATCGTAATCCCACTCACACGGCGTCTCGTGCGGAGCAGGGGGCATCACTTCGAATTCCTCGAAGCAACTCGGACAGGTCACGGGGATCGGATCGTTCATGGAGGCAGGCGTGGGATTCAGAAACCCAGGACATGATGGGCGGTCTGATGGGTCAATTGCACCGCTGGCAGCGGAGGCAGATCCCGGGGAGGCAACTGGGGGAGACGCCGGGTCAGTTCGGCGGTGCAGGCAGCCTTGAACCGGGTCCAGCGGTCCCACTCCAGATCGGGGGCTTGTTTCACCTGACGGAGCAGACTCAGCCATTCCGTCAGGGCGCGCTCCAGATCCCCCGTGCCCACCGGTGCGTCCGGAGAGCCGTGCAGCGATGGACCCGTCAGCATTTCCGCGGTGCCTTCCCCGTACCCGCAGGGCAGGCCGGCCTCCAGATACCCGGAATAATTGGCCGCGCCATACACTTGGAGGCAAACCGAAGCCAGCCGCCCGCTGCCTCCCTCCGGATCCGCCCCGGAAAACCGGTGCCCGCCCCGCAGGTTCGCCAGATGCACCGCCAGTTCATCCAGAGGATAACTTTCATCTTCAAGGGCCGCGGCGATGGCCAGGCCTTCGCCCCCTTGGAAGCAGGAAAAAACCATGCCCCGGCGCGTGGGAGTGCCATCGGCTTCGATCAGTCCCAGCTTCCGCCACGCATACACCGCCGTCTGGCTGTCCGCCTTTTGACTGCTGCCGGACGCATCGGTGAAATCACCCTCTTGTGCCAGGGCCACCGTGCGCTCTTCCGGCGCGATCAGCGGCACCCCATGACCGTCCCGATAGACCGGCCAGGACACTTGGGAAAAATCCAACTGCACGGACAGAATATCCTGCCGCTGCACCAGCCCGGCCACCCGGCCTCCCAGCAGATGCGGCGCCAGCACCGGCAGCACCAGCGCTTCCAGTTCGTCCATGGAATAGCTTTCCCCGGCCGGCTGACCGGTCAGGGTCCGCGCTTGTTTGGTCAGGAAATACTTCCGGGGCTCCTTCTCCATGGCCAGCGCCAGTTCCCGGCCATAACCACCCGTCCGGCCGCCCGGCCCCGGCTTCAGCTTGCACACCCGTCCGATCTGGAAGGAGGCGTTCACAAAATACCACACTTCCAGCGCCCGCTCCAGATGGGTCTCAAAGTGCATCCAGACGTCCTTCAGCGGAGCCTCTCCCAGCCGGTCGCGCCGCTTCTCTTCCCATTCGCCTTTGGAATTGAAAACCTCCAGCCGGGTCGGCCCGAGACCAAACAAGGTATGCTGGTCCGGCCGGACGGTTTCCGCGAGGGCACGTCCGGGCCTGGGCCCCGGCCGCAGGTCCTCCACCGCCACCGGTTTCGCGGGGGCTTCCCCCTCGAATCCGAGCACCACCCGCTGCCGGGAAAACAAAGCCTGACAGAATTGCTCCGCCGCCGCAAAAGGCGGTTGCCCGGCCTTGGCGGCCCGGTTCATCACCCGCAGCAGGGAGGGCCAGTCCACCTGATTCGACCGCTTCAGATGCCGCGGACTCCCGTCCATCAGCCGCGGGCTGCGGTTGCTGGTAATCACATAACCAGTCTCATCCATCCCCCGCCGCCCCGCCCGGCCGAACATCTGCAGCAGTTCATCCGGGGCGATGTCCCGCTCCATTTGCCCGTCAAAATAACGCGTTTCCGATACCATTACCGACCGCATCGAAAAATTAATCCCTGCCGCCAGGCCCATCGTCGCCACCACCACCCGGAGCTGTCCCGCCTTGGCCAGCGGCTCGATGATTCCCGCCCGTTGTTGATAGGACAGTCCGCTGTGATGATACGCCACCCGCGCCGACACCATCGCGGAAAACTCCTTTCCCAGCACCTGCTCCTGCTCGCGTGTCAGGTTCAGCCGGTCCGGCACCGGCAGGGCCCCGGCAATCTGCCGCGCAATCTTTTCTGCATCCCGGCGGTGTGGCGCAAAAATCAGGAGGGGCCCCAACCCGCTCAGCAGCACCTCCGCCGCCAACCGGGGCCAATAACCCGTCAATTGTTTGGGAGCCCGTCGTTCCAGGAGTTCCACCGGCATCTCCTCCAGTGGCACCGGCCGGTCCCGCGTCCGCACCACTTCCGGCGTCCGGCCCAGCCGGGCCAGCCATGCCGCCACGTCTTTGGCATTGGCCACACTGCCGCTCAGCAGCAGCAGCCGCGTCTCCAGAGGGGCCAGGGCGATCACCATCTCATAGGCCATCCCCCTCACCGGATCCGCCAGCATCTGGTATTCATCCACCACCAGCAGCTTCGGCCCGTCCCCCCGCAGCAGCCGTTCCCGTTGCGTTTCCAGCGTGGCCACGATGACCGGCGCATTGGCCTGCTCCGAAATCTCCCCGGTCACAATCCCCACCCGCCACCCCTTGCGCTGCCACTCCAGCCGCTTGTCGTTCGCGAGCGCCCGGGTCGGCACCGTGTAAACCACCTGCCCCTTGAAGTGCCCGCTCTCCACCAGCAGCTCAAAAATCCACGTCTTCCCCGCCCCCGTCGGCGCCTCCACGATCACATCCCGCCCGGCCTTGATGCCACGCACCGCCTCCTGCTGCCAGAGATCCGGCAGCTGCATCTGTAGGGAAAATCCATTCACAGGCTTCGTTTCGGGCAAACTCTACCCCGATGCAACAACGCGCCGCAGGTCACCGGCAGAAAGAAAATCCGTGTAATATAACAATAATTCCGCTGTGACCCCAGCCAACTCGGCATGGGCGATGGCGATTTTATCGTATGACCCCGACGCGGAGCGCATCCACCCGGAGCCGGGCTTGGACCAAGGCCTTTTTCAAGGCGGTTTGATGGGATTGCAGGGCGGTGATTTCCTCATTGTTGACGGTGCCGTGGGCCGCGGCGAGGGCTTCCAGCCGGTTCAGTTCCGTGCCGAGGATGCGGTGCATTTTTTTCAGGGCGGAGGCGATGGCTTTTTCCTGCTGATGGGCGGCCAGGGCGGAGGCGGTGGCGGCGAGATCCAGTTGCTGCACGGCGGCGCAGGCGGTGCGCGTAGTGGCGGCGTCGGCGGTGGTGGCTGCCTGGATCAGGGAGTTGTCCGCAGAGCGGTCGCGGCCACGATGGTCCACCACCACGCGGATGGGCAGGCTGGGGAGGAAGCGGTCAGCATGCAGGGCGGCGGGGGCGATGCATTCCAGGACATAGCAGATTTCCAGCACGAGGCCGGGTTCCGGAGGCCCGGACAAAAGAGCGCAACTGGCGGAGCCTTGGTCGCTGCCCAGCAACAGATCAAGCGCTCCCCGCAGCATCGGATGGTCATTGGTGAGGAAAGCGATCTCTTCCCGCTCCAGCGCATCGCGCCGGTCAAAAGTGCCGCACAGGCCTTCAAGGGGCAGTTCCGGCAGGGATTCGGTCTCCGGGCTGCCGGCCTGAAGCATCCATCGGTGCGGGCGCAGCTCCTCCATCTGCATGCCGAGGGATTCCAGCAGCTTCACCCAAAAGGCTTCCTGGGCCTGGTCGGCGTCGGCCGCTTCGATTTCGGTGCGGATGGCGGTGGCTGGTCCGGCGTCCCGGGTTTGCCACTGCAGGAGGCGGTCGTAGCCGTGGGAGAGATTTTCGCTGATGGCGCGCCGGACCGCCTGGGTTTCGGCGATCAATTCCCTGACTTTATCCGCGCTGGGGGAGGTCAGGGCACGGCGGAGCAGGGCTCCCGTTTCGGCTGCCATCTGGGAGATCCCGGAGACGGGTCCGGCAAAAGCCCCGAGGCCTTCCTCATACCAGCGCAACAGCACCTCCTCCGCGGTGCTTTCGGCATAGGGCACCTGCAGGTGAATCGTGCCGCGCTGCCCGATCCGGTCCAGCCGGCCAATGCGCTGCTCCAACAAATCAGGGTCCTCCGGCAAATCCCAGAGCACCAGATGCCGCGCAAATTGAAAATTCCTTCCTTCGCTGCCGATCTCCGAACACAACAAAATCCGCGCGCCATCCTCTTCGGAAAACCACGCCGCCTGGCGGTCGCGCTGGAGCAGGGTGAGCCCCTCGTGGAAGACCCCGGCTTTGACGTCAATCTCCTGCAGGAGCGCTTCCTTCAGGGCTTCCGCGCGTTCCCGTTCGTGGCAGATCAGGAGCAGTTTTTCGCCACCGGTGGCGCGGAGCAATCCCGCCAGCCATTTCACCCGGGTGTGCTCCGTGGCATCCGGCAGAGGGGCGGGGTGGAGTTCCCGGACGGGAAATCCGCCCAGAGCCGAGCGGACATTGCGGAACATCACGCGGCCAATCCCGCAGCGGTCCAACTGGTCCGCCATTTTCTGCTCCTTGTCAGGGTCATTGCTCTCCGCCAACGCCGCCACTTCCTCCGCCAGGGTACCGTAACCGTCGGTCTCCTGACAAAACTCCGCATAGCTGCCATACCGTGCCGGATCCAGCAGCCGGAGCCGGGCGAAGTGCCCTTCCGCTCCGGCCTGCTGCGGGGTGCCGCTGAGCAACAACACACCGGGCACTGCTTCCGCGAGCCGTTCCACCACCACATAACCACCCTCTCCGTCCGCCCCGGCGCCTGACAAACGGTGGGCCTCATCGACAATCAGCAGATCCCATCCTGCAGCCACGGCTTGCCGCCCGCGGCGGGCGTCATCGGCCAGCAGGGAGAGGGGACAGAGCACCAATTGACTATCCAGAAAGGGGTTCGCTCCATCGCCTTCCGGGCCGCTTTCGATGGAATCACAACGCTCCTCATCATATATACTGAACCGCAGATTGAAGCGCCGCAGCAGTTCCACAAACCATTGATGGATCAGCGGTTCGGGTAAGAGAATCAGCACCCGGTCGGCCCGGCCGGTGAGGTGCAGCCGGTGCAGGATCAGGCAGGCCTCGATGGTTTTTCCGAGGCCGACCTCATCTGCCAGAAGCACCCGGGGCTGCAGCCGCCCTGACACTTCTGAAGCGATCCCCAGCTGGTGCGGGATCAGCTCCATGCGTGCCCCGGCAAAACCCCGCACCGGCGACCGCTGGAGCCGGGCCCGCCGGAACAAGGCTTCCCTTCTCAGTTCAAAATCATCATTTTCATCCAGCGTCCCTGCGGCCAGCCGGTCCAGCGGTCCGCGGCGGCTCAGGATGCCATCGAGGGATTCCTCACTGATTTCCCCCGCCACCGTCTGATAATACCGCACGCCGCCCTGATCCCGCACGGATTCCACCAAGCCATGGCCGCCCTGCCACGCGATGCGTTCGCCTTTCCCAAAGGTCACCCGCGCCAGGGGAGCGCCCGGCCAGGCATAAATCCGCGTCTCTGCCGAAGCTGGAAACCACAGCTTCACCTTGCCGGCCTTCACGCCCCGCACCACCCCGAGCCCCAATTCCGGCTCCGGTTCACTCATCCAGCGTTGTCCTGTCGTTATGTTTGCCATCGCTCCAGCTATCCCACGGCCGGAACCAGCCGTGCAATCCGGGAATGCCGCCGTGGCCGCCCGCCTGAAGTCATTTCTGAAGCGTGGGTTAAAATCATTGCCGGAAAATGGATCAGAACTTGCCAATCCGGGGCGCCGTCGCTAATTTAAAGGCGTATCCCAAACAAAGGAGGTTCTTATGCCAATGTCTGAAATGACCGGTTTGCAGCGCAGAGTCGAAACTCTGGAAGATGATCTCAGAGCCGCATTGAGCAGACTCGGCCGGCTGGAGGCCAAGCTGGCGGATGAAGACGTCAAGGTCTGCCGATTGGAACGGGCCGTGCAGCATGAGCACGAGGTAATCGACCGCTTGGAGCACGGGATTCCCGTGGGTCTGTAAGGCTTGAATCAGCCGTGGGAGTCAGGGAGCGTGTCCGCCACGCTTTCCGGAATCCATGGATGCGTCACCCCAGGTGAGCTTCAGGCTGGCCTGCCGGTGGGAACCATGACACCCCTGCCGCCAGCGGCCCCCGTCCCCCGGATAATTCCGGCGGTGGCTGGCGTATGAAGGACCGCCTGCATGAATTTTTTCTGTTCCCTCCTGTTCCCCACCATCCTGGTCCGCAGGGCTCTTTTACTGGCTGTGTTCACTGGCGGGGTGGCAGGGGCGACTCCGCCGGAGGAATCCCCGGACCGCTGGCAGGTGCGGGCAGAGATTTGTGAGGACGGGCTGCAGGACAAGGACGAATGGCCTGCGGCCCCGCTGGCAGCGACGGAGTCGTTCAGTCTCCCGGCCTTCGGATTGGAGGCGTTACCCAAAAAATACGTGGATGATGGAGTGGCCGGCGCCCGGCCCAGTCCCTCCCTGCTGCGCCTGACGGCGGCGGTGGATTTCCCGCCGGGCCGGCATCGCCTGCTGATCCGGGCCCGCAGCGCCGCCCGGCTGTCGGTGGATGGCGTGCTGATCGCCCAGACGCCCTTTCCTCCCAAAAACGGCGGCGATGGGTCGCAACCCGATACAGAGCGGTTGGTGCCGGTTGATCTCGGCCCCGGCTATCGTTTTGCGCCGGGTGGGGAATACGAAAAGGTGATTGAATGGGAGACGGCGGGCGGCCGGTTCGCCGTTCAGCTGGAAGCCATGGTGGGTGGTCGTGAGGGCAAAGCCCCGCGCCGGGTGGAAGTGGGGGAAACCGTGGTGGCGGTGTCGTGGGCCGGCAGCCCTGACTGGAGTATTTTGGCGCCGGCGGGGCCACCGCTGGCTTACACCAACGCCACTTGGGACACTTACGCGGAATCCCTGCGTCACGCTTTCGCCGGGCGTCAGGCCGCCGCCCGGGCGGCCCTGCGGGAACGCTCCGCGCCTTATTGGAATAGGAGGCGCGGGGCGGCCGGCCGTTGGCTTGCTGCCACGCCGGAGACACCGCTGCCTCCGCTGCCGGACGGATTTTCCGCGGGCAGTCCGGTGGATCATTTTCTCGCGGCCAGGTTCAGCGCCGTCAAAGCGCAGAATCATCCGGCCGGTCCAGGGGCGGTCGATTTCTTCCGGGACGTCCGGCCTATCCTCGAAACGCGCTGTGTGGATTGCCACCGCGGCCAGAAGGCCAAGGGCGGCCTGCGCCTTGATAGCCTTGAGACCACTCTCGCTGGCGGAGAAGGCGGGCCCGCCCTCGTCCCTGGAAAAGCAGACACCAGCGAACTCCTGCGCCGGGTCCGCACCCACGATGAGGAAGAGATGATGCCGCCCAAAGGAGGACGTTTGAAGCCGGAGGAAGTGGCGGTGCTGGAACGCTGGATCCAGGAAGGAGCCTCCTGGCCGGAACTGCCCCTGGGACGTCAGGAATTCTCCGGTTCGGCGGATGACCTGACTTTTCTCCGCCGCGTCACCCTGGACACCATCGGGCTGGTGCCCACTGCGGAAGAAGCCCGCACTTTTGCCGCCGATCCCTCACCTGACAAACGCACCCGCGCCATCGACCGCCTCCTCGCGGATCCCCGCTGGGCGGATCATTGGATCGCGCTCTGGCAGGATCTGCTGGCGGAGAACCCCAATATTCTGAACCCCACGCTGAACAACACCGGGCCTTTCCGCTGGTGGTTGCATGAGGCCCTGCTGGATGACCTGCCGGTGGATCGCATGGTGACCCAGTTGGTGCAGCAGCGCGGCAGTGCGGCGGATGGGGCTCCGGCGGGATTCGGCCTGGCCTCGCAGAACGATGCGCCCTTCGCCGCCAAGGGCACGATCATCAGCGCGGCTTTCCTGGGGGTCGAGATGAAGTGCGCCCGCTGTCATGATTCGCCGGCCGGTTCGGCCCGCCAGGAGGAACTCTTCCAACTGGGCGCCCTGCTGGCCCGCAAGCCGCTGGAGGTGCCGGAAACCAGCAGTGTCGACCCGGTGAAGCTGAAGGCCGGGGGGCGCCAGGCGCTCATCGCGGTCACCCTGCCGCCGGGCGCAAAAGTGGCTCCGGCCTGGCCTTTTCCCCAATTCGCCGATCCCGCCGCGGTGCTGGAGCTGGCCATGGATCCTGACGATTCCCGGGACCGGCTCGCGGCCTTCCTCACCGCCCCGCAGAATGAGCGTTTTGCCCAGGTGATCGTGAACCGGCTCTGGCAACGCCTGATGGGCCGCGGATTGGTGGATCCGGTGGATGACTGGGAGAAAGGCCGGCCCACCCATCCCGCCCTGCTGCGCTGGCTAGGCCGGGAATTGGTGCGGCATCACTATCAGATCAAACCGGTGGCCAGGCTCATCCTGACATCTGAGGCGTGGCAGCGTGCGGTCGATCCTTCGCTGCGTCAGCCGGACCCGCTTTATGCCGCGCCGGAGCCGCGCCGGCTCGCCGCCGAGCAGGTGGTGGATTCCCTCTTCGCCGCCACCGGCAAGCCGATGCGGCTGGACCGGGTTTGCCTCGACCTGAATGGCCGGCGCGATACCAAAAACAGTCTGGATCTGGGCCTGCCGCGGCGCGCCTGGATGCTGGCTTCTCTATCCAATGAACGGGACCGGCCCAGCCTCACCCTGCCACGGCTCCAGGCGGTGGCGGATGTGATGGAGGCGCTCGGTTGGCGCGGGGCCCGGCAGGATCCGGCTTCGGTGCGCGATACCGCACCCAATGCCCTGCAGCCCGCCATCCTGGCCAATGGGGTGATGAATGGCTGGCTGACGCGCCTCAGTGAGGATCACGGCCTGACGGCGCTGGCGTTGCAGCCCTGGCCCGTGGAAAAACTGATCGACGAACTCTTCCTGCGTCTTCTCTCCCGGGCCCCTCAGGCGGAGGAGCGGCAGCGGCTGACAGCTTATCTGCGGGAAGGTTATTCCACCCGCTTGGTGGCCTCCCCGGCGGCAGTGCCGGTGCCGCATCAAGTCCTGCAAGTGGTCACCTGGACCAATCACCTGCAACCTGAATCCAACACCGCGAAACAGGAAGCGGAAGCCGCCGCCCGTCGTGGGGATCCGCCCTCTCCCCGCCTTGATCCCGCCTGGCGTCAGCGCTGCGAGGACGTGATCTGGGCGCTCCTCAATTCACCTGAAATGCTCTACCGGCCATGAACCCGCTCTTCCCCCGCCGCGATTTTCTCAAGTTGGCCCTCGCCTCTTCCGCCGCCGGGGTTTTTCCGGATTCCCTGCCGGCCAGCACGCCGCCGCCGGTGTTGGGCAAGGCGGAGCACTGCATCTTTCTCTGGTTGGGCGGTGGCATGGCGCAGGTCGATACCTTTGATCCCAAAAAACAGGGGGATGCCAAATCCACGCCGCCGCTCGCTGGCAGTTATTATCCCTCCATTGATACGGCCGTGCCAGGAGTCAGGGTTACCGAACATCTGTCCCGCACCGCCCGCCTGATGGACCGGGTGACGGCGGTGCGGACGGTGAACCACCGGGTGGTGGACGAACATGCGTTTGCCACAAATCTCGTGCACACCGGCCGCATGATCAGCGGCAATGTGGTCTATCCCTCCATCGGCAGCATCGTGGCCCATCAGCGGGGCGCGGTGGATCCCGCCGTGCCGGCCTACCTGCTGATGGGGTATCCCAATGTCAGCCGCGGCCCCGGTTTTCTGGGCGCGAAGAGTGGATTTGTCTACCTGCTGGATACCAACAGCGGGCCGGCCGGATTCACCCGTCCTGACGATGTCGGGGCCGGCCGTGCCGCCAGCCGGCTGGCTTTGTTGGAGCCCTTGCAGAACCGGTTTCCTGACGGATCCAATCCAGCCGATTACCGGATCGCCCAGGCCGAGGCCCTCCGCCTCGCGGGACCTGATTTCATGAAGCATTTCAATCTCGCCCTGGAACCCGGCAGTCTGCGCCAGCGGTACGGCGGTGAGTTCGGCCAGCGCTGCCTGCTGGCCCGCCGCCTTGTGCAATCCGGGGTCCGCTTCATCGAGGTTTCGCATAACCTGAACTTCGTCAACGGCACGGGCTGGGACACCCATAACCACGGCCAACTCCAGCAACATGTTCTGATCCGTGAACTCGACACCGCGCTCTCGGCACTGATTGAAGACCTCGAATCCCATCGCCTGCTGGATAAAACCCTGATCGTGATTGCCACCGAGTTCGGCCGTCCTTCCGCCTTCGATGGCGGCGGCGGGCGCGGCCACCAGGGCACCGCCTTCACCCTGGTGCTGGCCGGGGGAGGCCTGAACCACTGCGGGGCCCATGGCGTCACCGATGAACTCTGCAAAAATATCGTGGAGCATCCTGTCAGCCTGCCTGATTTCCATGCCACGATCCACGCCGCCCTGGGGATCAATCCCCATGGCGAGCTGTTGGATGGTTCCCGCCCGGTTCCCATCACTGACGGTGGGGTGCCCATTGCAAGGCTATTCAGCTGATCCGTCCGGAGTGGCGGAAGCGATGCGGGTGTAGTGGGGATGTTGAAAATTCCGCCGTAGCGGGGTCATGATTTCGCTGGCACTGGAGCCGCTCGTCGGGATCAGGCCATACGTCATCACCCCTTGAGACACCTCCGCCTGGGAACCGGCGAAGCACAAAGACCGGGCGGCAGGGGGCATCGCCACCCTGGGATGAGGTCATGGTCCGCTTTCCATGGGGTCATCACCGCCCTCCCATGAGGTCATGGTTCCCCTTTCATGAGGTCATTGCCACCCTCCGATGAGGTAATGGTCCCCCTCCCATGGGATCATTGCCGCCCAGCGATGGGGTCATGGTCGCCCTTCCATGAGATCATTGCCGCCCTCCGATTGGGTCATGGTCACCCTCCCATGGGGTCATGGTCGGCCGACCATGACCCCTTAAATCCATTTTCCAGGGACATTTTGGCGCGAATTCGCCCGATTTACGGAGAAATCCTCCCTCGCCGCCGCGCCCGTCCCCCCGCCGGGGGGCGTGGCCCTGCGTCACGGAAAACCAGTCGGGACAGGCATCCCCTGCTGCAAAATCCAAAGGCGGAATTTGGTTTTGATAATATGCACAGAGGCCATAGTGCTGAATTCAGATCAGCTGTCGGGAAACGATGGACGTTCTGGAGTAGGTTTCTTGCCAACTGCGACATCTTTTACCTCCCATGAAGCGCTTACTTCTCTTAACGGTCCTCCTTGTGATTGGGTATTGGATTTTTCGCCACAACCCGCCTGAAGGGGCAGTTGGACCCAGGGCCTCCATAAACAAGAGTGGCGAACCCTCCGAGCCTGAGCCTTCCGCTCCAAGGCCCGAACCGTCAAGGTGGGGGCAGTTGAGGTCCATCATAGAATCAGATAATGTCCCAATTCGGTTTTATGGAGTTGTTTTGGATGAGTCTGGCGTTCCACTGCCGGGTGTCGAAGTTGCGTGGAGGGTTTTGAAGGCGGGATCTTTCGTTCCCTCGCTCGGCTTGGCATCCCGGGCCGATGGCACCATGCGCACAGATGCCAAAGGAAGGTTTTCGGTCTCGGAATCCGGATCATCTATCAATATCGGATCCTTACTAAAGGCCGGATACCGCGAGGCCCCCCGTATGAGCAGAACATATGGTTATGGAAGCAAATCAGTGCCTCACCAACCCGATGAAGGCAATCCTGAGCGTTTTGTGATGGTCAAGGATGGCGCGCTGGCTTCACTGAACGTAAATGTCCTTTTGAAATTCGATTGGGATGGAAGTGAGAAGGAATTTGAAATTGGGACCAAAACGTTTTCAGAAAAGATCATCTTGATTCCTTCAAAAGAACCTCAAAAACCCGGGGAACGTGGTTATAATTGGAAGCTGATTTTAAAAGCAAAGAACGGACAATTGATCCTCGGTAAAAATGGCGATGCCCCATTGGCACCCGACTCGGGATATGCAGACGAGATCGTTTTGAAGCAAAATGCCGGTCCAGGATGGTGGGGCAACGCAGATGCTTTGCTCTACCTCAAAACTAACTCCGGAAAATACGCTGAGATAAAAATAATAGCATATGCTGATCGCGGCATGGAAAGTAGCGCAACTGGCAGACTTACCCTCCGGTGGAATCCAGCAGGCGGCCGTGCCTTTGAATGACTCCATCCTCCGGCGATTGGACGCTTCCGTCGTGCCCCGCGTGTCTGAGCTTCGCAAGTGGCTTTGGTCCAACGTGGCCCGGGAGTGTGGAGTTCCAATTGCCGTGCAAATTATGGGGGAAAAGGCCAATGGCGTCGCCGCGCTTGCCGGAGGCGGGGGGGTGGGTGATGGGAGCAGGCTATGAGTGCTGATGCTGATGTGATTGGAATTGATCTGGGGACGACGCAGTCGCTGGTGGGGGTGGTGGATGCGGGGTTTCCGATATTGCTGGCGGATGGGCGGGGGAGCCGGATGACGCGGTCGGTGGTGTATTATGCCAAGGACGGCACGATGGTGGTAGGGGAGGAGGCGTGGCGGCGGCGGGTGACGGAGGGGGAGCGCACGGTGGGATCGATCAAACGGCTGATGGGGCGCCGGGCTTCCGATGGGGAGGGGATTTCGGAGGGAGGGCAGGGCACAGAAGGGATGGGACCGGAAGTGCGGGCCGGGGCGGATGGCCTGCTGGGGGTGGTGGTGGACGGGGTGTGGCGGTCGCCGGTGGAGGTGTCCGCGGCCATTTTGCGGCGATTGAAGGCGGTGGCGGAGGAGGCCTTGGAGCGGCCGGTGAGCCGGGCGGTGATTACGGTGCCGGCGTATTTCAATGATGCCCAGCGGCAGGCGACCCGGGAGGCGGGCCGGCTGGCGGGGTTGACGGTGGAACGGATTTTAAATGAACCGACCGCGGCGGCGCTGGCGTTTGGCTTGGATAAGCTGGGCGAGCGGTCGCGGGTGGCAGTGTATGATCTGGGAGGCGGAACGTTTGATGTCAGTATCCTGGAGTTGAATGAGGGGATTTTCCAGGTGCTGGCGACTCATGGGGATACGCGGCTGGGAGGGGATGATGCGGACCGGTTGCTGGCCTATTGGCTGGCGGAACAGATGGATGAGGGCGGCTGGGCGGGACTGAATGCTCTGGAACGGGGCCGGGTGCTGGAAGTGGCCATCGAGGCGAAACATGTGTTGTCGTCGTCAGACGAGGTGGAAGTCAGGCTGCCTTTCTGGCGGGGGGACCGGAGTTTTGTCAGGATAGTGAAGCGGGAGGAGTTTGAGCGGCTGATCCGGCCGCTGGTGGAACGGACCCGCGGTCTGTGCCGCCGGGCGATGGCGGATGCGGGAGTGAAACCGGAAGACCTGCAGGCGGCGGTGCTGGTGGGAGGGAGCACGCGGATTCCCCTCGTGCGGCAGATCGCGGGGGGAATTTTTGGCCGGGAGCCGGATACCAGCCAGCATCCGGATGAAACGGTGGCGCTGGGAGCGGTGATCCAGGCGGGGATTTTGTCAGGAGCGCTGCGGCAGGTCGTGCTGCTGGATGTGACGCCGCTGTCGCTGGGGATCGAGACCTTCGGCGGGCTGATGAATGTGATCCTGCCGCGCAATACCACCATCCCGGCGCGGGCAGGGGAGTTGTTCACCAATGCGGTGACGGATCAGCCGGGCATGCGCATCCGGGTGCTGCAGGGGGAGCGGGAGATGGCGCGGGATAACTGGACGCTGGGGGAGTTTGAGGTGGATTTTGAAAAAGGGCCCAAGGGAAGTGCGCGGGTAGGGGTGCAGTTTGAAATTGATGCGGACGGAATTTTGAAGGTGCTGGCGCGGGATACCAAAACCGGTCAGGACAAAGTGGTGGAGATCCGCCATGCGGCGGTGGATGTGACCGAGGCCAAGGTGGAGGAGATGATCGCGCAGTCGGTGGATCATGCGTTTGCCGACATGACCGAACGGCAACTGGCAGAAGCCTCGTTGAAGAGCCGGGAACTGTTGGAAGCCGTGGCGGGAGCCTTGCCTCAGGCCGGGGATGCCCTGGACGCGGTGGCGCGGGAGCACATCGCCGCCGGAGTGGCAGAGGTGGAGGCGGCCCTGACAGCGGGGGAATTGCGCCGGCTGAAGGCCGCCAATGCCGCTCTGGATGCCGCCACCGAAACGCTGGCAGCGGTGCTGGTGGAGCGGGCCATGGAGGAGGCGCTGGTGCGGCGGATGGGAAGTTAGGACTGATTTCCCGCCGGGCTGGGGGGGTGGCGCCGGGCCGGTCATCCATCGTGTCCTGACGGGGCCTGCTGACCGCAGGGATCCGTCAATCTGTCGGATCTGTCACGCAGTGCAACTTGCCGGAGTGACAGGAGGGCCGACAGATTCACGGTTTAGCCCGTGAATATATCCACCGAATCCAGCCTCCCGTCGCAGGACCCAGCCGATCCGGAAACCATGGACCCGGACCTGGAATCTCCGGTGAAGAATGTTTTGTTGGAGACCGTGCTGGAGGGATTGATGCATGCCTGCCTGCTGGTGGATGGGACGGACCGGATCCTGTTCAGCAATGAGGCCGCGAAATCGCTGTTCATGCCCAAGGGCCGGCTGCTGGGACGCAAGCTGGAAACGGTGCTGGCGGACCGGCAGTTGAGCCAACTGGTGTCAGATTGTTTTGCGGCCGGCCGGAGTGGCTCGATGGCCTGCGCCCTGCGCCTGCCTGGCGAAGCGTGGCGGGATGACCGGCATTTTCTGGTGGAGGCGGTGCCCCTGCTGCTTTCCGCGGACCGGCGTCTGGTGCGCCTCGCCCTGCGTCCGGATGAGCAGGCAGATGCGGACGCCAAGGCGGTGCCGAATCCGGCTGCGGATGTCCTGGTGCAACTGCGCGGCCCGTTGACGGTGGTGCAGGGATATTTGGAAAACCTGTTGGATGGCATGATCACCGACCCGGTGGCGCTGCGCCAATCCTTGCTGACAATGCGCCGGAGCACTATCCAGATTGAACGTATTCTGGAAAATCTGCGGCAGTAGGCGGCGGCGGGGTGCAGGTGGGGTTTCTGTCGAAACTGTTGCATTGGCAAACTTTGCGGACCGAAAATCTGGCCGATGATCACAGCGTCGGGGGACGATTTATCGGCCTGCTGCCACACCGGATCAGTTCCGTAGGACGACGGGACCCTGGTGCCAAAAATAACCAAAAAGGGGTGATGGGCGGTGCTTCCGGGCACCGCCCATCAATGGTTGGAAGCAACGGGCGCCAGGACATGGGCTATGTGACGAATCTGTTCCAATAGATCAATTCCTCTCCCGCCAGGGCGGTGTAAGGATCGCACCATTCCCATCCGCCGCATCCACGGTTTTTCCTACCCAATGTTCTCCCTCCTTCATTGCTCCTCCAGCCGGCGATCCGGCTGGTCATGCCTTCCGGTTTTGACCGGCGGTATGGCAGTGATCTGGATGGGGCTGGCGGGGGCCGGGGCGCAGGAAGTGCCTGCGGAGACGCCACTTGCAGCGCCGGAGAGCCCGGTGGCATCAGAGCCGGAGGAGCCGCCTTTTTACATCCGGCACTACAAGGTCAAGGGTGCCTCCAAACTCAAACGGATCGATGTCGAAGGAGCCGTTTATCCCTTCATGGGACCGGCCTGCAACAGTGGTCATGTGGAGCAGGCACGTGCCAATTTGGAAAAAGCTTACCGGGAAGCCGGTTACAGCCTTGTCACGGTTTCGGTGCCGCCCCAGGACGTGAAGTTCGGGGTCGTCACCCTGCAGGTCGCGGAGAACAAGATCGGGCGGTTGAGGATAAAAGGCGCGAAATATTTCCTGCCGGAAGACATCAAACGCGGCACTCCTTCCCTGGCGGAAGGCGAAGTCCCGAACTTCGAAAAAATCAAACAGGACATCATCGCGCTGAACCGTCACCCGGACCGCCAGGTGACCCCGGACATCAGACCCGGAGCCTTGCCCGGGACCTTTGATGTGGATCTGAACGTAAAGGACCAAAGCTCCCTGCATGGCAGTCTGGAGGTCAACAACCGCTACAGTCCTGACACCAGTGAACTGCGGATCAACGGAGGCCTGAACTACTCGAATCTCTGGCAGGAAGGCCACACGATTGGCTTCAATTTCCAGGTGGCCCCCGAGCGGCCGGAGGATGCCCTGGTGTATTCCGGTTATTACATCCTGCCCCTCACGCCCACCACCAGTTTCATGCTGACCGGCACCAAGCAGGACAGTGACATCAATACCCTGGGCGGCTCGTCGGTGGGCGGCAAAGGTTACGTGATCGGCGGACGGTTGAACTTCACCCTGCCGTCGGGTCCTCCGTTTTCCGCCACGCCCTCCTATTATCATTCCCTCAGCCTGGGGGTGGATTTCAAACACTTCGATGAGGACGTGACTTTTGCCGGGGAAACCCAGGCGACTCCCATCGAATACTATCCTTTCAGCATGAACTATGGCGGGACGTGGGTGGCGAAGGCCCATTCCACCGATGTGAATGCCACCATGACCTACGGCATCCGGGGCCTCGGGAGCGATGCCTATGAATTTGATGCCAAGCGCTTCCTTGCGAAGGGGGATTTCTTTCATGTGAGGGGCGATCTGGCGCATACCCACGACCTGCCGGGCGGGATGGAGATCTTCGCCAAAGTGCAGGGCCAACTGGCCAGCCAACCGCTCATCAACAGCGAACAGATCAGCGGCGGCGGGCTGGGCAATGCCCGGGGTTATCTGGAAGCTGCCGTGCTGGGGGACAATGCGGTCTTCGGCTCGGTGGAACTGCGCAGTCCCAGCCTGATCAATCGCCGTAAAGCCGTCCCTTCCGGCAAGGGTCAACCTGCCGCGGACGTCCTGCCGGAGAGCAAGGACGAGTGGCGGTTCTATCTTTTCGCCGATGCGGGCCATCTCACCCTGAATGATCCCCTGCCGGAGCAGATCGATCAGATCTCCCTCGTCAGCGTCGGACTGGGTTCCCGCTTTTCCATCAAGGACCATTTCCATGCATCCCTCGATGCCGGGATGCCGCTGCGCGACGCCGGGATCGTGGAAGAGGGCGACTGGCTGATGACCTTCCGGCTCTGGACTGATTTCTAACTTTATCCCATGCGCTCTGTTTTTCATTGTCTTCCCCTCTTCCGCAAGCCCGCTGCCTGGCTGGCGGTCCTGTCCGTCATGGCCAGCGTTGGCACTGCCCTCGCGGAAGCTCCGGGCAACTGGTGGAAACCGGAGTGGACCGCCCGCAAGAAAATTACCCTGAACACGGGTGCGGAAGGAGTGGTCATCGATACCCCGCCCGGCAGTCCGGCGATGCTGGTGCGGCTGGCATCGGACTTTGCCTTCACCTCCGCCAAAGAAGACGGTTCGGATCTGCGGTTTGTCAGTTCGGATGGCAAAACCATGCTGCCGCATCACATCGAGCGCTGGGACGCGCTGCTGAACGAAGCCTTGGTATGGGTGAAACTGCCCGACCTGAAAACCGGGGCGGTGACCGATGTCTGGCTGTATTATGGGAACCCGGCCGCCGAAGCCGCCCATGATCCCAAGGGCACCTATGATGCGGATACTCTCGGGGTCTATCACTTCTCCGAAACCGGCGGGGCTCCGGCGGATTCCTCGCCCACCGCGGTCAATGCGGAAGGACTGGGCGTGCCGGTGGCCACCGCCCTGATTGGTGGCGGCGTGCGCTTCACGGGGCAGAACTCCCTGACGATTCCCGCCAACCCGGCCCTCGGCTGGACCGCGGGTGGTGCCCTGACCCTTTCTGTTTGGGTGAAACCCGCGGTGCTGGGTCCCAACCAGGTGATTTTCAGCCGCCGGGATGCGGCAGGTGCCTTCCTGCTGGGTCTCGATAACGGAGTGCCCTTCGTCTCGGTGGAAGGCAGTTCCGGCCCGCAGCGCACCCCGGCGGCAGCCCCTGTCACCGCCGGCACCTGGCACCATCTCGCGGTCACGGCCCTCAACGGCACGGTCACGTTATTTCTCGATGGAGCTTCCTATGGCACCATCGCCACCCCGCTGCCGGCCCTCGCCGGCCTGGCCACCATTGGCAAGGACATGGCGCCTGGGCCTGCGGACACGGGTTATGCCGGGGAATTGGATGAACTGACGGTTTCCAAAATCGCCCGCTCTCCGGGAGCCATCAAGTTTGCCGCCATCAACCAGGGCAGCAGCGCCGAGGCCGCCAAACTGCAGGTCACCGGGCCCGAGGAGGCCTCCGCCGAGGTGGAACACAGCGAGATCAGCGAGCACCTGAATCTCATCAAGGACATTTCCAAGTCCCTCACCTTTGACGGTTGGGTCGTGATCTGGATGTGCGGCGCCCTCGCCGTGATCGGCTGGATGGTGGCCATCGGCAAACTCATCTACCTCATCAAGATCGACAAATCCTCCCGGGTCTTCCTCAAACAATGGGAGAACATCTCCACCGATATCACCGCCCTTGATCATGCGGATGAGGACAGTGTGAAAAGCATGGGCGGCAACACCAGCCGCAAGGAGCAGAAGGCCATGCGGGAGTCTCCGCTCTTCCAGCTCTATCATCTCGGGTCCCAGGAAATCCAGCACCGTATCACCAACGCCAAAGGCGCCTTCGATGGTTTGTCGGAACGCTCCATCAGTTCCATCCGCGCGTTGCTCGACGGCGGCGCCACCCGGGAGACGCAAAAGCTTCAGAGCAAACTGGTCTTCCTGACAATCGGCATCGCCGGAGGACCCTACCTTGGACTGCTGGGCACAGTTATCGGGGTGATGATCACCTTCGCAGTCATCGCCAAGAGCGGTGAGGTGGATATCAATTCCATTGCCCCCGGCATCGCCGGAGCGCTGCTCGCCACCGTGGCCGGCCTCGCCGTCGCCATTCCCGCGCTGTTTGCCTACAGCTACCTCGCCTCGCGGATCAAGGACGCCGTCCTGTCCATGAACACCTTCATCGAGGAATTCATCGCCCGCATCGCCGAGGCCTACCCTTCAAAGGACTAACAGTATGCAGGTTGGAGACGACAAATCATTCGACGACATCAACGTCACCCCCATGGTGGACCTCTACCTGGTGCTGCTGCTGATCTTCATCATCATGACCACGGCAGGGGTGCAGGGGGTGAAAGTGAAATTGCCCAAGGCCAGTGCCGCAGCGGTGAAAAAGCTGGATCAGCCCAAGATGCAGGCCATCACGGTCAACAGCGAGGGCAAGTTCGCGCTGAACACCATCCCGGTCGGACTGGCCGAGCTCGAGACCAAACTCGCGGCCTTGAAGAAGGAAACCCCTATCATCATCCGCGGTGACGGTGCCACCCAGTTTCAAAGCATCATGGAAGCCCTCGATGTGGTGAACCGCCTCAATTTCACCGAACCCGTGGGCATCGTTGCCGCTCCCCCCAAATAGTCCATAACCATCCGCTACTATGAGCACCGAACTCCTGGAAAAATCCGAGACGCAGTCCAAAGTGACGGCCGTGCCCGCTCCGATGCCGGCCGCCCGCCCGGCCCCGGCCAAGCGTCCGCCACCGCCCCCCCGCGATGACGAAGAGGACGAACCGGGATTCCTCCGTCGCTACCGGGTGGTGCTTGGTCTGGCCACCCTGGCCATCGCCGGGGCCATTTACGCCTTCTCGGGTCCCTCCACGCCGTCGACATCCAGTCCGGTCCGGAAGGCTGCGGTGCCCATCAATGTCACCATTGCCCCGCCGCCGCTTCCTCCCCCACCGCCGCCGCCTCCCAAGGTCGAGCCGCCGAAGCAGGAAGAAAAGATGGAGGAAGAAACCGCCCCGGTGGATGAACCTCCGCCCGAGGACGCACCCTCCGATCCGGCTCCGGCCATCACCTCCAACGGCCCGGTGGGAAATGACAATTTCGGCCTCTCCAAAGGCAAAGGCGGAGGCGGTGACGGCACCGGCCGCCGGCTGGGCAGCACTGGCAGCAAATTCGGTTATTACGCCGGCCAGGTGCAGAGCAGCGTCAGTGCCGCCATCCGCCGCCATGCCAAAACCAAATCCGCCACCATGTCGGTGATGGCCCGCATCTGGGCCGACGATACCGGCCGGGTCATCCGCGCCACCCTCAGCGGCTCCAGCGGCGATCCCGCAGTGGATGCCGCGTTGAAAAACGAAGTCCTCACCGGCCTGCAGCTGCAGGCCCCGCCTCCTGCCGGCATGAAGATGCCGATCAATCTCCGTCTCACCGCCCGTCCGTCCCGGTGATTCATTCCTTCTGCCCCTTGTTTTGAAAATGCGTTCCTTTCCCCCTGTCATGCCCACCTCCCGCCTTGCCGGCATGGCCCTGCTGCTGGCCGTGGCACCCGCCTCTGCGCAGCCCGATATCACTGGCCCGGCTCCGGCCGTGCCCGCCGCTTCCACCGCGCCCGCGGTCCCGGCCAGCGATGCCCCGGATCCGGCCGATTTGAAGGAAAACCCCGCCCCGGCCCCCGTCACGCCGGAACCGGCGGCGCCGTCCGCAGGCCCCGATGATCTCAATGGTCCGACCGACCCGCCGCCCCTGTCCCAACTGTTCCCGAATGGAGCCGCGCCCGAGGAAGCCCCCCCGGACATGTCGCAGAATGTCACCATCAACCTGCTGAAAATCTTTGTTCAAAAAGGTTATCTCAGCCAGATGGAAGCCGTGGGCCTGATCCGTCAGGCTGAAAATGAAGCTCTCGCGGCCCGCAGTGCGGCCAAGGCCAAAAAGGACGCGGAAGCCGCCGAGGAGGATGATGCGCTGAAGGTCAGTTATGTGCCGGATGCGGTGCGGAACGAAATGCGTGAGGAAATCCGCCGGCAGGTGCTGGCGGATCTCGGGGCCGGCCAACCCGATGGGAAAAACTCGGCCGTCGCTCTAGCGGTGCCGCGGCTTGATGATGAATTTGATATCTTCGGCGACATCCGGCTGCGCTACGACCTCTACAGTCCATCCGAGGGCAACGACAACACCGGGGCATTCCCGAACTTCAATGCCATCAACACCGGCGCTCCCTTTGATACCGCCGGCAACGTGTTCTCACCCCAACGCAATGTCGACCAGGAGCGCATGCGCTTCCGCTACCGGGTGCGGCTCGGAGGGGAGTGGCAACTGGAGGACGGGTTCAGCGCGGGCATCCGGATTGCCACCGGTGATAGCAACAGCCCCACCTCCCCCAATCAGAGTGTCGGATCGGCCGGCTCCGGACAGGGCGGGAATTTCTCCAAATACGCCCTCTGGCTCGACCGGGCCTTTGTGAAATATCAGATCGATTTCGGCACCACCGGAGCCCAGCTCGATGTGTTGGGAGGCCGCTTCGACAGTCCGTTCATGGCCACTCCGCTGATTTTCGACGAGGATCTGGGCTTCGACGGTCTCGCCCTCAAATTCAAAGGAAAACGCTGGAACAACATCAGTCCCTTCTTCACGGCCGGGGCGTTTCCCATCTTCAATACGGATCTGAACTTCTCCAGCAACCAGCCCGCCAAATTTGAAAGCACTGACAAATATCTCTTTGGAGTCCAGGCCGGTGCCGATTTGAAATTGTCGGATACCCTGAAATTGAAACTCGGCATCGCCTACTACGACTTCGACAAGGTGCAGGGCGAGCTCTCCGAACCGTTCATTCCCCTGAGTGCCAGCGATGCGGGATCGACCGACAGCACGCGTCCATCGTTCGCGCAGTCCGGCAACACCTACAAACCGCTGCGTCAGATCATTCCGGATGCCACCAACAATTTCGGCACGACCAATCAATTCCAATACTTCGGACTGGCCAGTAAATTTGCCCCGGTCGTCGCCAGTGGAAAACTGGAATATAGCGGATGGGAGCCGGCCCAGATTGCCCTCTACGGGGAATATATCAAGAATACCGCCTTCAACGGCGAGGAGATCGAGCCGGTGGCCGTCAACAACCGGGGGCCGCTGCCACCGGAGGAAACCAATGCCGATGGCACCGCGGCCGACCCCTCGGCACCGGGCCGGATCGGGCTCTTTGATGGCGACGACACCGCCTGGATGGTTGGCATCAAATTAGGCAAACTTGCCATGATGCAGCGGGGGGATTGGACGGTCGGGGCGGACTACCGTTGGATAGGGTCCGATGCCGTGGTGGATGGCTTCACGGATTCTGATTTCGGAGGCGGCGGCACCAATATTAAGGGATTTGTGTTCACGGGAAATTACGCGCTCTCCCGCAATGCCTCGATCGGGGTGCTCTGGAACAGCGTCGACCAGATCGCCGGTCCTCCGCTCAGCGGGGATGTCTTCATGCTGGACTTCAAACTCAAATTCTAACATGCAACTGATCCGCCCCCCTCTCCTCCTCATTGCCGCTTTTGCACTGCTCGGCGCCGCCCTCCCTTCCACCGCCCAGGCTCCGGCCGCCGCCGAGGAAAAACTCCGCGAAGCCCTCAAAGGCGTTACCCTGCAGCTCCGCACCGCCCAGAGCGAGGCCGCGACGGCCAATGCGGAGAAAGCCGCCGCCGACGCCCGGAATCTGGAACTGACCGCCCAGGTGGAAAAGATGTCCAAACAACTTGCCGCGCTCAGCCGTGAGAAGGCCGACGCCATGGAAGCCGCCGCCCGGATGCAGGCGAATCTGGAGGGTAAACTCACCGCCAAACAGGAGGAGTTGACCCAATTCCAGAAGTCGCTCGACAAGTGGAAAGCCGCCCATTCCCAGATCTCCGATCTGGCGAAAAAGAAGGAGGCCGCCCGCGCCGATTTCGCCACGAAAAATGCCGCCCTTGAGCGCCGCGTGGCTGACCTCCGCACCCGCAACACCGCCCTCTTCACCACCGGTAATGAAATCCTCGACCGCTACCGGAAATTCAGCCTCGGCGAAGCCATCGCCGCCCGCGAACCCTTCACCGGCCTGACCCGAGTCAAGCTGCAGAACCAACTGCAGGAATACGGTGACAAACTCCTCGACCAAACCGCCCAACCATGAAACCCACATTCCCCCTCCTCGCCCTGCTGGCACTTCCGGCCTTCCTCCAGGCCGCTCCTGACAAACCTGCCGCCGGCTCCATTGCCGCCCCTGATTCCAACGTGATCGCCCGCGTCGGCGGACTCGATGTGAAATTGGACGAAGTCAAAACCGCCCTCGCCAAACTTGATCCTCGTGAGCAGGAAGCCGTCGCCAAGGACCCCGCGCTGTTGAATCAGGTGGTCAGGCTGCTGCTCGTCCAGCGTCTGATGCTGAATGAAGCCATCGCCAAAAAATGGGATGAGAAAGCACCGGTGAAAGCCGCCATCGAGCGCGCCCGCGAAACCGCGATTACCGAAAGTTACCTGCAGTCGGTCTCCGAACCCGCGCCTGGGTATCCCAGCGAGACCGAACTCGAGGTCGCCTATGATCTGGCCAAACCCTCGCTCGCCGTCGGCCGCCAGTGGAAGCTGGCCCAGATCTATGTCGCCGCTCCTGAGGGTGTCTCCAAGGCTGATTTGGAAAAGGCCGAAGCCAAACTCGCTGAAGTGAAGAAGGCCGTGGCTGACAAGAATGCAGACTTTGCGGCCCTTGCCAAACTGCACAGCGAGGAAACCAACTCCGCGGCCCAGGGCGGGGAAATCGGATGGATGATCGAAGCGCAGATCCAGCCGGAAATCCGCGAAGCTGCCGTCAAACTAACCCCTGGAGAGCTATCCGGCGCGGTGCGCCTGAAGGACGGCTGGCACATCCTGAAATGCCTCGACCTCAAAGAGCCTTCTACCCCGCCGCTCGAACAGGTCCGTGCCGTCCTCACCGAACGGATGCGCCAGGAACGTGCCAAGGCCAACAGCCAGGCTTACATCGCGGCTTTGCTCCAGCAGAATCCGGTCTCCATCAATGAGGTGACCCTCGCCAAGGCTCTCGCGAAATAAACCGCTGACCGAACAGGACCAGGGGTGTTCAGCCCGTGTGTTATCAAATCCGATGCCAATCCCCCCGGCGCATTCCTCAGCCACGTTCCGCCTGCCCCGCCGGTGGAACCTCCATACTCCTGCCGGGATCGTCCTTGCGGTGCTGCTGGCCGCCCGGCCGGCGCCCTCCGGCGACATCCTCCGCGGAGGAGCGGCTTCCACGAATGCCAACCGCTCGGTGGGCCCCAGTCCTGCGGCGGCCCAGGCGGCAGCCCAGGCCCGCAGCAATGCCAGAGACGCCTTGGCGCGCACCAGCCGCGCTGTAGAAGCCGTCCAGCGGGCCCAGTTGAATGCCGCCCGCGCTTCCGCCCATGCCAACAACGCCGGTCCGGATCCGACCAATCCCGGCTTCCAGCTCCCTGATGTTCCCAATGGGCTCGTTCCCGGTGGCCTCCAGGTCGCGCCAGGCGTAGGAACCGATCTCTCCCTGTGGACCGGCGCCTTCCTTCCTACCCAAACTTCGGCCGGAGGAAAAAGCCTCGTCACGGTCAAGCAGACCAGCCAGCAGGCCCTCCTGAACTGGCAGACCTTCAATGTGGGCAGGAACACCCAGCTCCATTTCGACCAAAGCGCGGGTGGCGCCAGCGTGGGGCAATGGATTGCCTTCAACAAGGTCAACGATCCCACGGGCCGGCCCTCACAAATTCTCGGAAGCATCACCGCGCCCGGCCAGGTTTATGTGATCAATCAAAACGGCATCATCTTCGGCGGTGCCAGCCAGGTCAATGTCCATACCCTCGTGGCCTCAGCGCTGCCGATCAATGACAACCTGATCAGCCGCGGCCTGCTGAACCAGTCCAGCACCGCGCAGTTCCTCTTTTCCGGTCTGCCACAGGCGGGTGATGTTCCCTTCACCCCGCCGGCCGCGCCTCCGGGCGGGCGGTATGGTGATGTGACCGTTCTGCCCGGGGCGCAACTGCTCTCGCCCACCACGGATGCCAACGTGGGCGGGCGCATTGCGCTGGTTGGCGCGAACGTGCGCAATCAGGGAACGATTTCCACGCCGGATGGTCAGGCCATCCTGGCGGCCGGACTTCAGGTAGGGCTGGCCGCCCACAGTGCTAGCGATCCCAGTCTGCGCGGTTTGGACGCCTTTGTGGGCGATGTCGGCACTTATGCGGGCACCGCGACGAACGAAGGCCTCATCCAGGCGCCGCGTGGGAGCGTGGCCATCACGGGCAGGAATGTGAATCAACTGGGGGCCATCGACAGCAGCACCTCTGTTTCCCTCAACGGACGCATCGACCTGCGGGCGGAATATGGAGCCATAGCCAACCAAAAATTTGATCCCGTCTTCAGTGACACTTCGCCACCCTTCCTCTATGGGGGACTGGGTGCGGAAAAGAGCACCGGACAAGTCACGATCGGGCCGGGCAGTGTGATGCGGATTCTGCCGGAGTGGGGCAGCGCTGACAAAGTGATAGGGACGTCGCTGGCCCTGCGGTCCCAAATCAACGCCCGGGGTCAGATCGTGCATTTTGGCCCGGGTGCCATGCTGCAGGCCCCCAACGGAAACGTCACGGTGCAGACCGGGGTGTGGGACCTGGACGGTCCCCAGAACCGCACCACTTTCGTCAGGAATTCCGGGCAGATTTACGTGGAACGGGATACGCTGATCAGTGTGGCCGGCACCACCGATGCGCCCTCACCGCTTTCCAACCACATTCTGACGGTCACGCTGCGTTCCTCGGAACTGGCGGACTCCCCCTTGCAACGCAACAGCTTTTTCCGGGGAGGGGATATCACGGTGGACCTGCGGAAGACCGGCACCTACAACGGCAGGGAATGGGTTGGTACGCCGCTGGCTGATCTGCGGGGGTATCTGAACATTATCGAACGCACCGTGGACGAGTTGACGGTGGCCGGCGGTTCCGTCAATTTCAATTCCGGGGGAAGTATCGTGGTCCAGCCCGGGGCTTTCATCGACACTTCCGCCGGTTGGCTGAATTATGGCAGTGGGTATGTCAAGACCACCCGGCTGCTGCGGCAGGGCCGTCTGGTGGACATTGCCACGGCAACCCCGGATGTGATCTACGACCGGATCTTCACCGGATTGTTTGAGGACCTCCATCCGCGTTGGAATGTCACGCGGACCTACCGGGTGCCATGGATGGATGGGGAGCACTTTGAGGATGGTTATCTGTCAGGTGCCAATGCCGGGAATCTGTCTTTCGCGGCCGCTTCCATGGCACTGGATGGCTTCTTCAGGGGGGCGGCGGTCAGCGGGCCCCGTCAGACAGAAATCCCTGCCCAGGGCGGGACTCTGGATCTTTCCTTTGAGGTGCAAAAACTGGTGGCGGGCGGTCCCCTGGATCCGCTCATCTCTCCAACCCCGCCTCATGTGGTCTTCCAGGACCACAACAATCAGCGTCCGGCCAATCCTTTTGCCACTGATGCCGCCGGCGCACCAATGCCCCTGCGCGCCGACCGGCTTGACCGGGTGGTCCTTACCCCTGCGATTTTCGAAACTGGCGGATTTGCCGCCCTCAGGGTGCGCAATCCGGATGGCAATATCACGGTGCCCAAAGGAATCGTCCTGACGACTGCGGTCAAAGGCTCCATTACGCTTGAGGGAGCCAATGTGTCTATTTTTGGGGACGTCAAAGCCCCGGGCGGAAACTTGTCGTTCCTTGCCTACAATATTTCCCCTGGCGTGGCGGAAGCGCTGCGCCTTTCGACCGGAGCGGTGTTGCCGGCCCCGAATGCCGGGCGGGGCAATTTCACGCTGGGGGCCGGATCCAGTCTGTCAGCGGCCGGCCAGATCATCGATTACCGGCCTGGAGGCAACACCCCCTTCAATGTGCCCGTGGTCAACGATGGCGGCAGGGTGAGCATTAAAAGCTACTCGGCCAGCCTCGCTGCGGGAAGTGAAATCGATGTCTCGGGCGGGGTCGTGGCCGGCGTGCGTGGCGGCTACACCTACGGCCGGGCCGGCACGATCGAGATTCTGACCGGGCGCGACTTGTCCCTGCCAGCGGTTGACCGTGGATCCCTGCACCTGGGGAGCACCCTGAAGGGCTTTTCCGGAGCGGCCGGAGGCGGGGGGACCTTGTCCATTCAGGCCCAGTTGATTCAAATCGGGGGTTCACCTCTCCATCCCCTTGCCCTCACCTTGTCCCCCGACTTCTTCAACCAGGGCGGGTTCAGCACTTTCAATCTGACCGGGATCGGCCTGCCCGGAGAGGAAACGGGGGAGTTTTTGCCGGCGGTCAATATCGCGCCAGGCACCCGGATCGAGCCCCGGGCGCTGGGTTGGTTGGCGCTACCCTACACTCTGCCTGACGGAAATCTCACCCTGCGCCCCTATCTGCGTCCGGAGGGCCTGCGCCCGCCGGTGAATCTGGCCTTCACGGGATTGGGAGCGGTCGATGAATTTGGCAATCAGATCCTGGCGCGCGGGGATGTAGTTTTCGGACGGGGAGCCCTGATCCGGACGGATGGGCTGGGCAGCGTCGCTTTCCGTGGGGACACGACGACAATTCTGGGCAGTGTTTATGCGCCGGGAGGTTCCATCACCGTGGCCGGGGCCAACCGGTTTCCCAGTGACAATGCGGCTCCCCCCGTGGCATTGCCAACGGTTTACATCGGCAGCAACGCGACGTTATCCACCGCAGGAAAACCTCTCATCCAGCTGAGTCCGCAGGGATGGCGTCAGGGAAGGGTCCTGCCGGGTGGCACCATCAATATTTCGGGCAACATCGTGGCCGAGCGTGGAGCGCTTTTTGATGTTTCCGGCAGCACTGGCATTCTGGATCTGCCTCCGACCTATGTTTCCAGTGGGAACTACCCTGACAATGGTCTCCGTGGAGTCCAGTATGTACCGGTGAGGATCGATTCCAATGGCGGCTCCATCCGACTTGCGGGTGCGGAAATGCTTTATTCGGATGCGACCCTGACAGGAAGCCCGGGCGGTCCCTCCGCGATGGGAGGCTCCCTGAGCATTTCTTCCGGACGTTTTTATCTCGCCGGAACTCCGCGCACCACGGCGGATGCCAATCTCGTGGTGGGGCAGCATGGATCGACCCTGCCGGCGGGAGTCCCGCGGGGGATTGGCCAGCCCATGGTGGATGCGTCGGGGGGGGCGCTGCCGGGGATCGGCAACATCCGGGTCTCTTCCTTTGCGGGAGGCGGTTTCGATGCCTTGGGCTTGGGCGGCAATGTTCAATTTGAAGGGCCGGTGGATATCAACCTGCCGGGCCGGCTTTCGGTGGGCAGCGGAGGCGTGATTTACGCCAATGCCGCCGTGAGCCTGACCGCACCGTATGTCGCGCTGGGCCAGGCATTCCGCGCCCCGCAGCTGGCCACCCAGCAGGAAATCCTTTTCACCCGCACCGACGGGTCGGGAACCACTACACCGTATTTCCCGTCACCCACCTATGGCACCGGAAGTATCACCGTGAGGGCTAGTCTGATCGATGTGGGCAACCTGACCCTGCAAGGAATCGGCAAGGCCCGGTTGCTGGCCGCCCATGGCGAGATCCGGGGGAATGGCACCTTGTCGATGGCGGGGGATCTGATCCTCCAGGCGGGGCAGATTTACCCGACGACGCTGAGCAAGTTCAACCTGTTTGCCTACGATTACCTGTCAGGTGCCGGGACGGTTCCCGGATCCATCACTGTGCTGGGCGGCGCTCCCCGGCAGCTGCCGATGTCCGGGGGCGGGACCCTGTCCCTGTACTCATCCAACATTCATCAGGGAGGCACGCTGCGCGCGCCGATCGGGGTGATCAATCTCGGCTGGAATGGCAGTGGCCCGGCACCGGTCGATCCGATCTCCGGCACCACCCGTTCCGCACCGGTCACCAGCCAACTCACCCTCGCCGAAGGCAGCGTCACTTCCGTTTCCGCGGTGGATCCGCGCACCGGCCGGGGGATTCAGATTCCGTTCGGCATCAGCCTGGATGGGATTACCTGGATCGACCCGGCAGGCAATGATATCACGGTGAGCGGAGTGCCGGCCAAGGCGGTGAATCTATCCGCCCAGAGTGTGACTACTGCCGCGGGCTCGGTGATTGATATTGCGGGAGGAGGGGATTTGTTTGCCTACCGTTGGACCCAGGGCACGGGTGGGTCCCAGGACATTCTGGGGTCCACCACCAGCTTTGCCATCATTCCGGGCTATGGTTTCGACTTTGCTCCGTATGCCCCATTCAATCCGGGAGCCCCCAATCTGGGCGGGGCCTCCGGTTATGTGAATAGCAACCTGCGGGTGGGCGATCAGATCACACTCGGGGCAGGAGCAGGTCTGCGGGCGGGCACTTACACGTTGTTGCCCGCCCGTTATGCGCTGGTGCCGGGAGCGTATCTCGTGACTCCGAAGTCCGGGAATCCGGTGGGTTCGGTCGCTCTGCCTGACGGATCCAGCCTGGTGTCAGGCTTCCGGGCTAACGTGCTGGACCGCGACCGTTCCGGGGTGACGCTGATGGAACGATTTGAAGTGGCTCCTGCCAGTGTCTTCCGGGAGCGGGCCAAATACGAAGTGTATTCTGCCAACACCTTCCTGCGCGAGTCCGCGATTGCCCGGGACTTCGCGGTGCCCCGTCTGCCGGTGGATTCCGGCTATCTCTCTTTCGATGCCACCACCTCCATGGTGCTGCAGGGCCGGGTGAATGCGGTGGCACCTCCGGGGGGCCGTGGCAGTCTGGTGGATATCAGCAGCCCTGGCAATATCCTGATCAACGGCACCGGCGTTGGAGGTGCCAGCGGAACCCTCGTCCTGAGTGCCCCGCAGCTTAACAGTTTCGGCGCTGAAAGTCTCCTGATTGGTGGGAAGCGCACCTTCGGAGCCGGTGGGATTACGGTTGCGGCGGCGACGCGGGAATTGACCGTCGACAACGCCGGCAGTCCCCTGACAGGAAACGACGTGATTCTGGTCTCCCGGGAGCGGCTGACCCTGGCTGACGGGGCCACGGTGCTGGGCACTGGATCCGGCCCGGTGGACGACCTGCTGTTGGGCGATCCGGCGGTGGCGGGCAGCGGGGATGGCACCTTGTTGCGGGCCAGTGGCAGCGCAGGAGGCTCCATCGCGCGGCGCGGCGTGAGCAATTCCATCTTGCCTCAAATGACGGTGGGAGCGGGGGCCACGATTGGCGGAGGGAGTATTGTGCTGGATTCCACTTACGGCACCAGCCTTGACCCCTTGGCGGTGCTGAAGGCGGGCGAAATCGCGTTGAACAGCGGGCAAATCACCATTGCCCTGCAGAATGCGGGAGTGATCGCCCCGACCGCAGGATTGGTGCTGGCCGGGCCGGCACTGGACTCGATTCAATCCAGTGCCCGGGTCTTTTCCCTACTCAGTTATTCCAGTCTTGATCTGTATGGTACTGGCAGTCTGGGTTCGTTGGCAGCCTTTGATTCCCTGACCCTCAGTGCTTCCAGCATCCGGGGTTATAACACTGGTGGAGGCACGGTGACTCTCGCGGCCCGCAACATTCTGATCGACAATGCCACCAACCGTCCGGCGCTGGCCTTGCCGGCTGGTCCACTGTCCGGCACGCTTCAGTTCCAAGCGGACCAAATCACCCTGGGCGCGAACCCTGTCCTGACGGGGGGATATGCTACGGTTGGACTCACTGCGGCGGACCGGGTGCTGGCCTCGGGCACGGGAAGCTTCGGCACCGCAGGGGACCTGCGGCTGGAAACACCGCTGCTGACCGCTTCCCAGAGCGCCGTCCATGCCCTGACGGCGGGCGGCACTCTTGCGCTGGTCCGGCCCGCCGGGTCTGGAGCCCCTGTCATGGGTGGCTTGGGGGCCAGGCTGAATCTGCAGGGATTGGCCGTCCGTTTGGATAGCGACATCGCCCTTCCCAGTGGGGAGCTCAGCGTGCGGGCCACTGGCGGGGACGTCCGCATAGGCACTGGCGGCATAGCTTCGATCAATCTCGCGGGCACCACCCGGAACTTCCTGGAAACGGCCCGTTACACGGACGGCGGCATCGTCACCTTCACTTCGGATAGCGGTTCGGTGGTGCTGGGCAGCGGAGGCGCGGTCAATGTTTCTGCTCCCGCTGGCGGAGGCCAGGCCGGCACCCTCAATGTGAGTGCCCAGGCGGGCAGCTTCGATTTCCAAGGTTCCATCCTGGGCGGTGCCGGGGCCGGACGCCGCACCGGATCCTTCACCTTGGATACCGCCGGCGTCGCCGGAGGGGCTCTGGGCGCGATCGATGCGGCGCTCAATGCCGGATCCTTCACCGAGTCCCGGCAATACCGGCTGCGGTCCGGCAATGTGATCGTGGATGGGTCGGCCGTGTCTCATCTCTACCGGGCGACGGCGGATCAGGGAAGCCTCACCGTCACGGGCACCATTGATGCTTCCGGGACCACCGGGGGCACCATCGAACTGGCGGCCAATGGCAGCCTGGTTCTGGCTAGTGGCTCACTCCTTGATGCTTCCGGCGATGAGTTCAACCATGCCGGAAAAGGCGGCAGCATCAGCCTGACCGCTGGGGCCCAGCGCAACGGCCTGATTGATGCCAGTGCGCTGCTTGATCTGCGGAGCGGTGCCACCCTGGATCTGCGCGTGGCAGCCAATACGGCGGACAGTCCTTTCCTGGGTCAACTGACTGGCACTCTGCATCTGCGGGCTCCGCGGAATGCGGCCCAAACCGATCTCGCCCTCGCCCCGCTCCAGAGCAGTATTCTGGGGGCTTCCAGTATTCTGGCGGAAGGTTATCAATTGTATGATCTGACCAGCACCAATGGCACGATCACCAGCGCGGTGCAGACCAGCATCCGCACGGATGGGGAAACCTTCCTCGGGGCGGCGGGCAGCACCACAGCCAACTACACCAGCATGAGCAACCGGATCCTCGGCAGCGATCCGCAAGGGCTTGGCGCGCGCTTTGTCCTCGCCCCGGGGGCGGAAATCATTCACCGCACCGGTGATCTTACCCTCGGTGCCGCGAACTCCACCCCCACCAGCGACTGGAACCTGCAGAACTTCCGCTTCGGCCCTAACCGCTCCCCGGGCGTGCTGACCCTGCGGGCGGCCGGCAATCTGACGTTTTTCAATGCGTTGAGCGATGGCTTTGCGGCGGTCACGCCTGCCGCTGCCAATGGCAATTCTGCCCTTTGGCTGGCCCCTCTGATGGCGCAGAATCCGCTGCTGCCATTGAACACCCAATCGTGGTCCTATCGCCTCACCGCCGGGGCTGACCTGGGCTCCGGGGAGTTCCGCTCCGTGCAGCCCCTCACGGCCCTGACCGATTCTTCCGGGTTCATTGCTCTGGGCAAAAACCTCACCCAGGCGGCCGCGACCGGGGGCAACAATGCCCTGACTTCCAGTCTGATTTCGCAGGGTTATCAAGTGATCCGCACCGGTTCCGGAAGCATCGACCTTGCCGCGGGACGCAGCGTCCGCCTGTTGAATCCGCTGGCCTCCATTTACACCACCGGCACCCAGGTGGCGGATCCAACCGGCATCTTTGCCGCCAACGATTTTGTGACGCCAATCATCGCGCCAACGAATTCTCCGCCTCAGGGAGACCTTGGTGTCTCGCAGCAGCGGTATTTCGCCCAATACAGCCTTGCTGGCGGCAATATCAATATTTCCGCAGGCGAGGACATTGAGCGGCTCACCCGGACGGCATTGGGAGAATTGGTCCCTGACTCATCCCGTCAGGTGCCGTCCAACTGGCTGTATCGTCGTGGCTATGTTGACCCGGCGACCGGGAACTACGGAGCGATCACCTACAGGGCCGTGGTCGCGCCTAATAGTTTCACGGATCCCGCGGCTTCGACCTCCTGGTGGATCGATTACAGCAATTTCTTCCAGAGTGTCGGGGCACTGGGAGGCGGCAATGTCACGCTCACGGCAGGCCGGAATGTTTCCAACGTGGATGCCGTAGCGCCGACCAATGCCCGGGCCCCGCGGGGTGGACCGGATGGCTCGCAGCTGGTGGAACTGGGGGGGGGCGACATTGCAGTGCGGGCCGGGAACAATATTGACGCCGGGATCTACTACGTGGAACGGGGGCAGGGCGAACTTGAAGCGGGCGGCAGTATCATCACTAACAGCACCCGGTCCCCTTCACGCAATTACCTGACCAGCACGGTGAATCCCGAGATCTTCCCGGAGCAGACCTGGCTGCCCACGACGCTGTTCCTTGGCAAAGGATCCTTTGATTTGAATGCCCGTGGCAGTGTCCTGCTCGGTCCGACTACCAATCCCTTCCTCCTGCCAACCGGGCTGGGCAACAAGTTCTGGTACAAGACCTATTTCTCGACTTATGCGCCCGACAGTGCCGTCCAGGTCTCCGGTCTGGGTGGGGATATTACGCTGCGCAATGCGATCGTATTACCTGCCCAGTCCAGCACCAGATCCATCCTGCAAGCATGGCTGGAAAAGGAGAATCTCCTTTTTTCCATCGGAGCAAACGGTGCCGCCTTCAGCCAGCCATGGTTGCGTCTGGGAGAGACCAGCGTTGTCCCCTTCACGAGTCTGCTCTCTCTCGCACCATCCAAATTGCGGGTCGCCGCTTTCTCGGGGAATATCAATGTAGTGGGCGGCTTTACGCTCAGCCCTTCAGCCAGGGGCACGCTTGAGCTGCTGGCAGGTGGAGAAATTAATGGTCTGCAGCCTGCCGGACGCAGCACTCAACCGGTGCCGGGTCAAGATGTCGCCGTGTGGAGCTATTCAAACTTCAACGTGTCGGATGCCAATCCATCGGCCATCCCAAGGGCTTTCAGTCCGCAGTCCTACATCTCTGTGACCGGATCAACCATCAGCAGCAGCAATCTCACAGCAGCTACCAACACATCCTCCACTTTCCTGTCTGGCCTGAGCAGCCTTTTCGCCGAAACCGGATCGACCGGCGGCGTCATTCAGACCAAACAAGCGCTCCACACCCCCGGGCTGCTGCACTTGAACGATGTTGATCCGGTCCGGGTTTATGCCCTCGGCGGCAATCTCTCCGGGCTGACGCTGTTTACTCCCAAGCCAGCGCGGATCTATGCGTCCCGCGACGTCACGGACATCAGCTTTTATCTGCAGAACCTGGGGCTGGGAGACCAAAGCACCGTCACCGCAGGGCGCGATGTCCTTCCTGCCAACGCCAGTTCGCCGCTGCGCAATCAGGCCTTCAGCGCCGGCAATGCAGTCGCCGCGGGACAAACACCGCTGCCCGGCGATATCCAGGTTTCCGGGCCAGGCAGCCTGATCGTCCTGGCAGGCCGCGATCTTGATCTGGGCACGGGGCCTTCCCTCGCCGACGGCACCGGGGCTGGTATCATCAGCATCGGCAATGCGCGGAATCCCTATCTTCCCTTTGAAGGGGCCAATCTGGTGATCGGAGCCGGCCTCGGCAGCCCCACTTCCCTCACCGACAGCGATCTGGACTTTGCAGCCTTTATTGCCGATCAGGTGGAAGGGGGCGAAGGTGCCAAATACCTGACGGAATTGGGGGTCACCGACTTTGCCAGCCTTGCTGAAGCGGAACAAAATCGGATCGCCCTGGAAGTGTTCTATCTGGTTCTCCGGGACACGGGGCGCAACTATGCCACCACCCAAAGCTATGAGTCCGGCTTTGCGGCGATTGAGTCATTGTTCGGCGGGGTCTCCGGGACGGGAGATATCCTGACCCAGGGCCGCAGTGTCCGCACCACCGCGGGGGGCGATATCAGTCTCTTTGCTCCAGGCGGCGCCTTGAAGTTGGCGAATACCACCATTGGCAATCCCCTGGTTCCTCCGGGCATCATCACGGAGAGCGGCGGCAAGGTGGGAATCTTTACGGACGGTGATGTCGACATCGGGATTGGCCGTATCTTCACCCTGCGCGGCGGGGATATGGTGATCTGGTCCTCCACCGGCAACATCGCGGCGGGAAGTTCTTCCAAAACCGTCGCCTCCGCTCCACCGACCCGGGTGGTCATCGATCCCCAAAGCGCGGACGTCACCACCGACCTTGCCGGCCTTGCCACGGGCGGTGGGATCGGAGTGCTCGCCACTGTGGAAGGAGTGCCTCCTGGCAGCGTGGACTTGCTGGCTCCGGCAGGCGTGATTGATGCGGGTGATGCCGGGATCCGCTCGGCCGGCAATCTGACGCTGGCCGCCACTCAGGTGCTCAATGCCAGCAATATTGCCGTCACTGGCAGTGCCGCCGGGGCTCCGGCGGTGGCTCCGGCGGCCCCTGCTGTCAGTACACCGGCTCCCGCGCCGCCTCCGGCTGCCAAATCCCCCGGAGAAACTGCGGCGGAACAGGAACGGGAAAAGGCCACGAACCAGGCACCGCCGCCAGCAGTGGAATCCGTGGTCACGGTCGAAGTGATAGGCTATGGTGGTTCGGAAAACCCTGCGTTGCCGCCTGAGAGCGATCCGGAAGAAGATGAAGAGGAGAAAAAGCGTCGCCGGAAAGCGGCGGAGGACGCGGCGGCCTCTTCTGGTAGTGACGCAGCGGGCACTCCGTCCCCTCCGGCGGCAACGCCTTCCAATTGAACGTCCACACCATTCATTGTCATGATGCTGTCCTTACTGCCGCGATGGGCGGTGCTTGCCGCTGGATCCAGCTTGTTATGCTTCGGGCCGCCGGCCAACGCCGGGGAAAGCCCGCCTGATGTCCCCGCGCTGAAAGCAAAAGCGACGGCGGGAGACCTTGAGGCGCAGTTTCTTGTGGGAAGAGCCTTACTGCGCGGCGAGAATGTCTCCAAGGATCTTCCGGAGGCCCTGCGGCTGCTCAAACCGGCGGCCGAATCCGGACATGCCGGAGCCATGGGAGCTTATGGATTCATGCTTTCGCGTGGTCTGGGTACGGAGAAAAACGAAAGTGCCGCCATTGAATGGCTGCGGAAGTCGGCCGCCCTTGGCGTTGCCACCTCCCAGCTCAATCTCGGGATCATGACCCTCAAGGGCCTGGGCACGCCGCAAAATACCGCCGGGGGGCTGGCCTTGATCGAACAGGCGACCAAAGCCGGCCAGGCAGAGGCGATGGTCCGGCTGGCGGAGGCATGGCACTTTGGTGAGCCCGGTCTGGCACCCGATCCTGCCAAGGCGGTCCTTTGGTCAGAACAGGCCGCCGCCGCGGGCAATGCCCAGGGTCAGAACCTCCTGGGCATGATGCGGGAAAATGGACTGGGTCTGGCCAGGGATTATGGGATGGCAGCAGAATGCTACCGCAAGGCCGCCGTCCAGCACCATGCCAAGGCCCAGGCAAATCTGGGACGCCTTCTATCCAATGGGCGGGGGGTCCCCATGGACAGGGTGGAGGCTTGGTTCTGGCTCCGGGTCAGTGCCGATGCCGGGGAGATCACCTCGAAGAATTTTCTGCTGGAATTGAAACCGGCTCTATCTGCCGCAGAGTTGGAAAAGGTCGAAGAGCGGGTCGTCACCTACCAAAAAGAGCGTATCCATGCCCGGTTCCACGGTGGCACTGCAGCGCGATCCTCTCCCTGAGTTCAGGTTGTCGAAACGGAGTGGGCAGTCCCGGGCGCCGTTCTCTCATTTGCCGTAGTTTGCGCCGAGGGCCTCACGGTGGGCGGCGTTATGCCGGATCATCCAGGCAAAATCCCCATAGCGCAGGCGGAAGAGCTGGTCCGCGGTCAATTGGGCCTGCTGCCAGCGTTTTTGATAGGCAGGATCCGTCGGATCCGCCAGCGGATCAGCGACCGCTTCAAGGAAATCCTCCGCCAATTGGTCGGCTCCGGCCTGCTGCTCCGGGGTGATGCTCCCGGCTTCCGGGAATTCAGCAAGCACGGCAGGCAATGGGGCGGGCAGGGATGGATGTTGTGGGTCAAAGGGCACGATGACCGGAGGCAACTCCGCGACAGGAGCTCCTTCCATGCCAGGGATGGGGGCGGTCCGGACTTCCCCGCCCACGGTTTTGTCCCGTGCGGCCCGGATTTGATGATATCGTTCCGTCGCCATTTTGCGCTGTCCTGCGTTGAAGCGTTCCCGGACCTGCTCCACCCGTGCTTTTGCCACCGCCCATGTTGGGGGCGGGTTGGGGTTGCCCAGTTGGGATTCTGCGACGGGTTCGCGGGAATGGCCAGGACCGCCCCCGCCAGGGTGGTTTCCTTGATTAGAGCCGGCCGTCCCTGTCTGGGTGGAACGGCGGGTGGGAGACGGCTGCGGCCGGGGAAGGCTCGCTTTGATGTTGCTTCCATGGCCTTTGGTCTCCGGATTCAGTCCATGAAACAAGCCCGCCCCAAGCGTCACGAGGCTTAAAGCGGAGAGGAGCAGGCGGGCGGGCGGTTTCATGCTGATAAAGGCAAAGCTGGCACCGGCGTTGCCACCGGTGCCAGCAGGGATGGACATGAGCCGCCTGTGGCTGCCCATATCATGTTATGGCTGGATCAGGGAGCCACGGGACCACCGTCGCCACCGGAGCGGGTAGCGATCATGGCAGGAATCGGAATCGCCGCGCTGCCGAGATTGGCGGGGATGGCTGCGGTGAACAGGTTGAAGAAGTTCAACTCATTCGCGGTGATGGTGGGAGCCTGGTAGAGCCACTGGTAGCCCCAGAGGGTGTAGGCGCCCTGCTTGACGGCTTCTTCGCTGTACGCCACCCCATTGTAAGTGAGGCCCTTGGCCTTCTGGTTCTGGACCGGGAGAGGACCGGCACCATCGGGGTCGAAGTTTTTGCCTGTCACGGTGGCGGCAATCCAGTCGGAGACGGTCAGATAGCTGAGGACGATCGCTGGTTCTGGAGCGCCACCCTCCACGCTGACGGCATTGCCCAGGCCGTAAACGAGGTCACGGATGCCGCTGTTGCTGCTGTATCCACTATTGCCGACGAAGGTCAGGCTTTCCATGACTCCGGTGCTTTGGTTGGTCACGCCAGTGAACTGCTGGAGGGAGGAGAACACTCCGTAGCGGGTTTCCGCCAATACGAGGGCGCGGGAACCGGAGCCGTCATTGCGGCCCGATGCATAGACCAGGCTGGTATCGGCAGGATTCCCCGTGAACAAGCGCAGTGGCACCGCAGCATTGGCATACAGGGAAGCCATGATCTGATCGGTCATGTTGGTCATGGCGGCGGGAGCGCTCGCATTGGCCACAAAGGCAAATGGCACCACGCCGACCTCCAAACCGGTCAGGCTGGGGGAAAGAGTGGTGGAGGAGGATTGGGAAACGTCGGAGAAGGCGAACTGGGCGACCTGATTGACCGGCTCGAAAGGACCGGTGACGTTGGCACCTGCGGTGGTGGTGGGGAGGAGCAGTTCGTCATCTTCCAGCACTTGGACCGGGGTGGCGCTGGCGACATCGGCGATGCCCTGGGTGGAACCGGACCAGGAAGCCCGTACCGTCACGGCACCGATGCCCGCGACGTTGCCTTTGAAGATGGCGCGGTTGGTGCCCCCGATGCCTTGAGTGCCAGTGTAGGCATATTTGGTGACTCCAGTACCGCCGAGGAGGGCGATGATGGAATTGTTGGCGGCGGCACGGAAGGCGGTGGCACCGGTGATATTGATCACGGTCTGGCCGTTGGCGGCGTTGCTGAGAGCGAGGACCAGAGAGGCCCCCAGGACGAGTTTGTTGGTTTTCATATTTGGTATGTGAAGGAAGTGAATGTGTTTTGTGGTAGGGGAGTTTATTTGGAACGGCGGCGGCGGAACAGGCCGGCCGCTGCGATCAGGCCACCCAGCATGGTGGTGGAAGGTTCAGGCACGGCACTGATGTTGCCGAGGCCGTCGATCGTGAAGGTCGTCTGATAGGTGAAGACCCCCGCAGCGGTGGGCTCAGTCACTCCACTGGCGCTGGTATTGCTAAGGGCGCGGTAGAGGTCGAGGTTGGCGGTGGCGGTTCCGGTTCCGAAGTTTCCATTCACGCTGAGTGGCATGGTGGTCCAAGGGGCGGAGCCAACCGGCACCCGGGAACTCCAGCTGTTGATGTCTCCCGTGCCTTGTACGACACCATTGCCGGCACTGCTTCCGGTTGCATCGCGGGGAGTCGTTCCATTGGTGGTCCGGAAACCCAGTTGGGAATCCATCATGCGGGTGGCGGTGGTATTGATCGTGGCCACGGCCAGGCTCGCGTGGGCACTGGAAGTGCCGATGCCATCGGATTCTTTGCTGGCATAGATGGCCCGGGCCGGATCCCCATTCACGATGCTGGTCGAGTCAGCGCCGAAAGTGGCATTGGTGCGGACCCCGCCCACCGCCCAATAGAGGTCAGTGCGGGTAAACCAGTTGGCGCCGAAAGTGGCACTCAGATCGGTGTTCACATTGGCGAGGAAGCCGACCGAGGGATTGTCCCGGAAGTTGCTGGCCTGCCCGACATTGTAGACATAGGTGTTGCCGGCCCCTACGCCGCCAGTGGCTTGGAACCCCATGAGGAGGTCGCCGGCGATGAAATTCACTGCAGCGGACGCCCGCGGGGACAACAGGGACATCCCACCAATCGCCACGAGGGCAAAAGCGAAGGGGCTGATTTGTTTGGTATTCATAGATGGAGGGTATCTTAAGTTGGTAGGGTGGTTGGATAGCCGGAAGACTGTCTTCGAGGCAGCGCAGTCTTAGGGACAGACCGGGAATGCTTCAAATAGTCTCAGGTAGCTTTTCCGTCACAGGTGGCAGCCGGGCCGCTCATCGCCGGCAGTCATGGGCCACAAGTCTGCCCGCAGGCAAACTTTGAAATGTGACGGAAGCGCCACAGGGCTTTCATTGAAAGCCTGGATGGAGCGCCTTATTTCTCGGACCATCCCCAAACCTTCCGTTTCCATTTTTATGTCCCCATGCTTCTCCTCAAGAATTCCGTTGCTGCTGTGTATGTTAGGTGCCCAGTCCGCCAGCCAGGGCCAGGTCACTTATACGGCGGGTGATATTCTTGTTGGCTTCCAGGCCACCGGCGGGACCGGGGCTGGCAATAACTACGTCTACAATCTCGGACAGGGGCCTTCCTTCCGCTCGGCGGCGGCTGCGGTGAACGCCGGGACCATTGGGGCCGATCTGGCCGCGGTCTACGGTACGAACTGGTTCACCCGGACGGATCTGCTTTGGACCATCGCCGGTGTCAGGACCAATGCGACCTTTGGCGCAGATGCCACCTCGGTGGTCAATGGCGATCCGGCGCGGACCCTCTACATCAGCAAAGGGGCCTCAGGGTTGGGGACATCGACCCCGAATTCCACCATTGCCAGCGCGACCGTAGGCACGGGAGCGACCCGGATGATCGATGTGCAAAACGGTTTCCGCACCATCAATGGAACCCTGGATCGTACCCCAACGGTTGGTAGTGGCGGACGGGGAGTGATCCAGGGGACGGGCGACATCAACTCTTGGAGTTCCCGGGTGGACAATACGCCTTTCACCATTTTCACCTCCAATGTGAAGCAGGCCTTTGGCACTGCCGGGACTCTGTCCTATCTTGACCTTTACCGCATTCTGGGCCGCAATGACCTGGCCGGAATCGCCGAACCGGCTGGGGTTGGGGTGAGTGTCTTGCAGGGAACTTTCACCATCGATGCTGCCGGGAATATCAAGTTTGAGCCCCCGGGCACTACGGCCGGATATGACACCTGGGCAGACTCCTTCAGTCTGGTGGGAGCCGAGCGGGCGTTTGACGCCGACCTGGACGGGGACGGACTGGACAACGGAGCCGAGTTTGTGGTGGGCGGGCATCCCCGGATCGGGGCCGACGGGGACAAAGTCCCCACCTTGACCGCCGGTGCTGGGGTGGCTGATTTTGTTTTCCGACGGACCGATGCCGCCGCCTATCTGAATCCTGCCGCGGAATATGATGCCGATTTGCTGGGCCCATGGACAACCGCCATCAACGGTGCCGGGGGAGTGGCAATCACCGTGGTCAATGATGGCTTCGCCGTTGGAGTGGACCGTGTCACGGTGAGGATTCCAGCCACGGGGCCGGTACAATTCGTCAGGCTGCGGGTGACACCGTAAGAATTTCCCGTGGGCCATGCGGCACCTTGTTCAAGGCCATGGGGGATTTATGGACGGTTTGGTCCGGCCTGCTATTCAGGGAGCAGCGATACCTCGAATTTTGGAGTCCATTCGTCATAGTCCTTCCGGCTGGCCCATCCGGCAGGCGGTGGCTCGGATGGGACGGAAGAGTTGTTCTTTGCTGCTGAAGGGTGGATTTCTGGCGGCAAAACTTCGCTGGTTTCCGCCTTTTGCCGGAGGACGTGATGATCCTTCTGGGCTGACTCTGCTTTTGGTGAGAGAAAAGCGACGCCGAGCACAAAACCAGCGATCGTGATGGCGGAGAGCATACTCAGCCATGGCGCACTGCGGTTCACGGGAACGGGCTCTGGGGACGCCACCGGATCCGGACTGACCGGCCTCCGCTGCCAGCCATGGATACTGAATTCGGAGCCTTCTTTTTCCCAGATCGCTGCATCGTCCATGGCTGCCATCGACCGGGAACAGGTCATAAAGTTTTTCAGCGCATCCTCGTCCTCCAATCTGCGCGTCAGCAACTGCTTCCGGCTATTGGGTTTGGACTGCAATCCCGTTGCTGGTGGTCCCGCTGTATTGCCAGAAGTTTGGGCTGGAAGAGGAGGGAGGGAGATGCCGGGAAATGAGGAATATTTCGTGAATTCAAGATACAGCCTGAGACCGGCTTCGACGGTGATCCAGTCGCTTTCGATCTTCCCGAAAGATGTTTCGCGGGTCGCTTCTATCATGTCGTTGATCCTCCGGGCGATCCGGTGCATCGGAATCTCCATCTCGAGAGTGCCCGGGAGGGATGGATGAGGACCGGTGGTGGTTCCGGATAGCCAAAGGGAGCTGTTCTGCGGGCCAGGAATGGGTAGCTTCATTACGCCCACTCAGTGACAGGACTCATCAGGGGCCGCAAGTTTCCTTGTGCCACGATATCGGGCGGTTTCCCATCTTGATGTGTGACAGATTTGTTTTGGCCTGCAAGGCAAGGAGAGGGCGGTGATTCCACAGGCGGAAAGAACAAAAAACCGGACCGTGCGCGGGGCAGGGTCCGGTTTTCGGTAATAGTATTCCGGGAGGGCGCCTTAGTTGGAACGGACAAAGGTGGAGAGCTTGCCGTAGCTGTTGAGGAGGGCCGCTTGTTCGTCCTTGTCGAGATCGCTCATGAGGTCAACGAGGCTGCCGGTGATGTCTTCGCGCATGCGGTCGACCAGATCGATCCCTTTGCGGGTGATCTGAACCATGACTTTCCGGCGGTCTTCGCTGGCGTGCAGGCGCTGCACGTAGCCCAACTTTTCCAGCCGATCCACAAGGCCGGTGGCGGCTGCGGTGCTATGCCCCATCTTTTTAGAGATGTCGGTCATGGTAAGGAAGTTCTCGTTGGCCAAGTAGCCGAGGAGGAAAAACTGGGCGAAGGAAACGTTTCCTTTGTTCAGCTCCTTGGACAAGTTCAGGAGGAACGAGCGCTGGGTGAACATGATGAAGTCCGCCAGTCGTCCGGCATCCTTTCGGATGAGCGTGTCTTCTTCTTTTACAGTTTGCATAAGTGGGATGGCGGTTGGGGCTGAACTCTGGCGAGTGCGGAAAATTAAGTGATTATAATTACTATAGTCTATCAGAGGCCTACAAATCAAGGACTTTTAGTCAAGGTGGTCATTTTTTTGTGAATTAGCTCAATGTCTGTGTGTTTTATCGTCAATTTTAGAAGAATATCAAGGATGAATCTCGCAAATTGTAAAATCTTAGGGGGATGACATCGCTGCCTGCCCCTGATAGTTTCAGGATTTGAAAATGGAGCGGATGGAATGGTCAAGCAGACCGGTTCATTTGAAAGTCCGGACTATGCGGCGGGAAGGGAAGGTCGGGCACCAAAGCACGAGGCTGCTTCCGCTGAGGCGCGGGATGTCAGAGCTGAATGTCCCAATTGGGACGAGGGGCCTGTTTTGCCGATTCGGAGGCAAGAGTCACGGCCGGGTGAGATGGAGGCGCCCGTAAATTCGGTAGCCGGTTTGCGCAGGGAGGGCTGGGACCGGAGCGCGCCAGACCTCGTGGCGGGTACCGTCGCCGAGGTCGGTTGCGGAAACCTGGATGCCAGTGAAGGGCCACGTCTGGAGGTCCGCGGAGAATTCGACCCGCTGGCTGAAATCCTCGTGGGCGTTGGAACGGCGGAAGGAGAGGGTAGCATAAGTGCCGGGGTTTCCGTCGACGATGAGGTTCTGCCACGCGGCCCCGGGGATGATGGCGGATGAATCGGAGAGTGCATCGCCGCCGAGGGCATATTCGATGAGGTTGGGCAGCCCATCCTGGTCGGGGTCACCTTCGGGAGTGCCCCCCAGCCAGGCCGCGTAGCTGATCCGGTCATCGCTCCCGGGGTTTCCCGTGTTGGCGAGGCTGCTGCGCCAGTTAATTCCGAGATTGGCATCGCGGATGGGGTCTTCGGGTTGGATTCTCACCAGACTGAAACCGGACCCGTCAGCCGCCGTCGGCCAGTTGAGAGTCGGGTCGTCATTATAAGCGACGGAAAGGATGGGCGGGGTGACGAGACCGAATTGCAGGGTGATGGTTTCGCTGCTGTTGCTGAGCCGGTCATTGGCGGACCAAGCCCCGGACACCGGTTTGCCGGCCCCGTAGCGGGCGGTGAAGGCATCCGGGTTTTGCACGACGAGGAGGCTGGCTCCCGGGGCCATGAGGGTGCCGTCGGGGAAGGGAAAATCGAAGCCGCTGGTGAATTGAACCCCGGTCAGGTCGAGCGGGGTGGTTCCGATATTGCGTAACTCGACGTAGTCGAAGGAATCGTCGTTCCACGCCTGGGCTGGGACCAATGCCGCGGCGACGGCGCGTTCGGCGGCAGTGGGGGCCGCGGAGTGATACATGATTTCGGTGATCACCAGCTGCCCGGTGTAGGCGGAGGGGTCGAAGCTGCCGGCGGTGAACTCGACGGCGGGGCTCCAGTAACTCCAGCGGCCCGTGGCGTCCTTCATGCGGACGCGGGCACGGTAGCGTTGCCCAGGGGTGCAGGCAGTGGCCGGGTATTTGTATTCGGCGCCAAACACCGCGATGGGGCCGCTCTCGTGGCTGGCCGCGACTTCGAGGAGGCGGGGCTCGGCGGGGAGCCAGGTGGCGGTGGAATTCACCTGGGCGATGCGCCATTGGATGGCCGAGAAAGTGGCGGCACCCTGGGGATCGTTGAAGGCGGAGGTGGTGAAGCGCAGATTATTGACGGGATGACCGGCCGCGCCGGAGAAGGTGATCGTGGGCGTGGCCGGGTATTTGGTCGCGTTTTCGCCGAGGCTGTTGCCCAACTGATCCAGCCAGGCGGCGCGGCCTCCCACTCCTACGTTGGCCCCCGGCCAGGTGCTCCCTCCTCCATTGGCATCAAAGGCGAAATCCTTCATGCCCGCGACATAGAGATCGAGGGCGGTTTGGCCCACGGAGTTGAGGGCCGTGCCGCCGGGACCGTTCAAGCCAGTGAAGTTTCCGGCATCGGCAGGGCCGCCGACCCAGCGTTTGAACTCGGCATTCACCAAGGGCCGGAGGACGGCGGCGAATTGATCAATGAGGGGATTGATCTGATCCGGCTGCCAGACGAGGGCGCGGATTTCGCGGACCTGGTTGAAATAGTTGGGCCACAGCGTGGGGTTGGTGCTGGTATCTCCGCCCCCGCTGGCGCTGTCGTTGAAGAGAGCATTGTGCACGAGGTCGTGGCCGTTGTTCCAGGTGGGGCCCCAGGTGGCATCAAGGTCGTTGGGAAGATACCAGAGGACTCCTTTGTTGCCGTTGGCGGCATTGTAGTTTGGATAGAAATACCATCCGGCATTATTGTCGCCATTGGGCCAGTAGTCGTAGTGGCGGATCGCCTCGCAGAACGCGTGATAGCGGGCCCAGAGGTCGAGATTGACCCGGCCGGTGATGTAAGCAGGGGTGCTGGTGCCTTTGAGGCTGTTCAGGAGATCGTCGTGGTCGGAGCCGTTGGTGGGGCCGAAGGTGGATTGATAGCGGTACTGGGCGAGGCCGGCGGTGCCGTCGCGGGTGAGTTTGTAAAGGTTGCCCTTTTTCAGGTCGTGGGCTTTGAGGAAATTGTTGTCGTAGTCCTGATGCACCCACATCAGGCCCCAGAAGTCGCCGCGCCATTTGTCCGGCTGTTCCGCAGCCTGCATGATGGTGCGGAAGTGGGCCCAGTGTCCGGCAGGGGCTGGGACCCCCAGTTGATTGAAGACGTAGGAATTCAGGTGCTCATTGAGGGAAAAAGTGTAGCTGGCCCGGTTTTCCCAGAGGTTCTCCGTGATCATGGTGGACCAGGTTTCCGGATAGGGCTGGCCCTTTTCGTCGAGAGCCGCGAATTCATAACCCTTGTGGAAGAGGAATTTGAAGGCGCGCTTGGCATTGCCCGCACCGCCGGTGCCGGAGGCGGTGTAGCGGCCATTGGCTCCCTTCAGACGATAGGGAAGGTGGTCATACACCACCCCATTGCAGACAAAACAGGCTTCCCAGTTTTCATAGGACCAGCTGGGGCCGGCGGTGAGGCGACTGGCGGCATTGGCATCGTAGGCCACGCATTGATCGTAGTCGGCCTTCCGGGTGAGGAAGTGATAGACGGGGACGGTCTGGAGATCGGCGGCACTGGTGCCCTCATAGGCCGGGACGCCATCGTAAACGAAACAGCCGAAGTTCAGTGAGGGATCGCTGGCATAGGGAATGCGGGCCGCAGTGCCGCCGTTGTCACTGGTGGTGATACGGTAGCGGACCAGGGTGCGGTGGGCCTGGGGTGGGATGGTGGCGGTCCAGATGCCGTCGCCGCCCAGCACGTCGTCGCCGAGGCCGCTGTCATTCATGCCGGCTGTGGTCCAATTGGCGGGATCTTCAAAGGCGGGATTGGGCGCGGGGGCGGTGGCGATGTTGACAAAATTGCCGCCGGAGATGGCTTTCGGCAGGGTGGCTGGGATGTAGGCTCCGGCGGCATTGGTTTGCCAGGTCAGAGAGGCGGAGGCGACGCCCTGAGGGTCGGTGATGCGGGCGGTAATGATGATGGGATCAAGGCTGGTGGGCGAGGCCGGGCTGTTTTGAACTTGCCGGATGGCGGGAGCGGCGGTGGCGGAATATGCGATGTTGAGGGCTCCCGGCGAGGCCTTGTCAGGGCCGCCAGTGGCCTGCTTCAGTTCCAGATTGAAGGAGAAGTCATCGGAGGTGATGGTGTTATTGGCGGCGAGGACCGCGATGACGTTGGGGCCGGCGGTGAGGCTGTATGGCGTGAGGTTGGTGATGGTGTAGCTGTCCCATTTGTCCGGCGCGGCCTCGTGGGCGGTGAATGTAACTCCGCTGATGGTGGCTGAACCGGTCGCCTGGCTTGGAGTGCCGGTGCTGGCATAAAAGCGCAGTGGGATTTCCACGCCGTTCAGATAGACGACGCAGCCGTCGTCGATGTAAACGCGGAGCGCGAGCGCGGCGGGGATTTGTCCGGCAGCGAGGGTGAATTCATGACGGAAGTAGACGGCCTGATATCCGTCGGGCACCGGCGTGGTGACGGTGCGCTGCATGTCGGGCAGGAGGACGGCATCGTCATTATCCGCATAGCCGAATCCGAAATAAGGAGTGGTGGCATTTCCCACGGTGGTGGTGCCGTCCAGCCAATTGGTGAGGTCGGCTCCGGTGCGGGCTTTCCAGGTGGTCGCGGGCGGGGTGGTGCCTTTGAAATACTTCCAGCCGCTGCTGGCGGCGGGAACGAAAGTGGGCGTGACCGCAGGTTTGGCGGCGGACCAGTTGCTGCCGTGGGTGGCGTCGAGGCCGGGGTGCTTTAATTCGATGGAATAGCCTTCGCCGTTTCCTTCGGAGGGCCAGGGCGAGTGATTGCCATAGTCCACTTCGGCTACGATGTTGTTGGCGGGATTACGCAGACGGATGGTGGCTCCGTCGTTGGACAGGCCGTTGCTTTCCTTGGAGCCGTCAGGGTAGAGGATGGTGGCTTCATTCCATGGGCCGAGGGCGGTTTTGCCCCACGTGCTGAGAATGGTGGCGGGATCTTCCGCGACAATCAGGTAGGCATCGGGGGCGAGAGTGGTTCCGGCGGGGAAAAGATAATCCACTCCGCCGGAGAGCCGCCAGCCGCCTAAGTCGGTGGCGGTGGGGCCGTCGTTGTAAATTTCGATGAAGGAGTTCCTGAGAGTATTGTTGACGCCATTGTAGTGGATCTCATTGATGATCAGACCGCGGGTTTTGGGGGTGACCTGGAGGATGAAGGCGCGCTCGATCCAGAGCCCGGCAGCATCGGTGGAACGCAGGCGGATGCGCTGGGGTTCCCCAGTCAGGGCGGCGAAGGAGGTCGCGGTGAGCAGTTGGTTTCCGGAGAGGGTGAAACGGGCGTTTTCCTCACTGCCGGCCCCGGAAACGAGGGTGAAGGTGTGGGCTTCACCGGCATTGGAGTCGGGGCTGGAGAGGTTGGTGATGAAATCGCCCGCGGGCTGGTCGGGGCGGATGGTGGTATCCGTCAGCAGGATATCCGACGGGGCGAGGGGCGGCGTTGGAACCGAGAGCCGGACCGTGGCCGGAGCGGATTCATATTTGCCGTCGCTGATCTTGAAGGTGAATTGGTCAGGACCATAAATACCCGCGGTGGGTGTGTAGGTGCGGTTGGCTCCGGTTCCGCCGGAGAGCGCGCCATGGGCTGGAGGCGTGACGATAAGATAAGTCAGAGGGCCGCCATTGGGATCGGTGCCGGACAAGGTGATGGCGAGCGGCATGTCAGATTCCGTGGTGAGTCCGGATTGACCGGTCGCAGTGGGAATGCCGGGATCGGCGGAGAGACTTGCATTGGCCGTGGTGGTTACGGCATTGCCGCCGGTCTCGATGGCGCGCAGCGTCCAGGTCACGGTCTGGGCGGTGCCGGCGAGGTCGGGCACGGTGGTGTTGAAGGTGCCGGCGGCCGCAGTGCCGGTGCTGAGCGTGGTGGCGCCCAGCTTGATTTCATAGCTGAAGGTACCGGTCACGGAGGCGGTGTTGACACTCCAGGTCAGGGCCACGGCGTCGCCTTCCCATGCGGTGCTCTGGTTGGCGGTGAAACTGGTGATGATGGGGCCGGTGAGCGGGGAGGCGCCGCTGGCCAGGGTCTGCACCTCGGCGGCGGAAAGCGCGTTGTTATAGATGGCGATGTCGTCGAGGGAGCCGTTGAAGAATTCGCCGTTGTTGGTGCTTCCAATGCGGAAGTTCGCCGCGGTGGCTCCATTGGCCCCGGGAGTATCCTGGGCGACCTGGGTGCCGTTCAGATAGATGCGGCGGGTGGTGCCGTCGTAGGTGGTGGCGACATGGTGCCAGCTGCCGTTGATGAGATTGGTGGCGAGGACCGGGGTGTCGAGGTCAGCCCCCCACCAGTAATGCCGGAAGCCATTCCCGCTGTCGGCGATGCGCAGGGCATTCACCTGCCGGGAAGAGCCATAGTTCCCCCAACCGACAATCCCCCGGGCACCGAGGACGGTGGGCTTGATCCAGGCGGACTGGGTGTAGGGACTGTTGCCGATGGGGAGGTTGGTGATGGTGCCGGAGAGGAATTGGCTGCTGCCATTGAGCGCGAGTCCACCGCCACTTTTGCCGGTAGCGTTATAGGTGGCGCCGGTGGCGGTGAGAAGGCTGCCGCCGACGGCATCGGTGCCTAGCGTGGCGGCGGCATTGAATGGCCAATAAGCGACCAGGCTGGCGCGGGCGGCGGCAGCCGTCAGGAGCAATAGCAACAGGGCAGCCGCTTGCCCGGACCGTGGCCCCGGTCCACGCGCCGCCAGCCAGCCGGTGGCAAAGGAACCTGGCAAGGGAGGACGAAAGGAACGTGAGTCGGAAGCATGGGGGGAGGGGGGCACTCGCACGGGGATAATTGGGGTTCGGAACGATGATTTCGGCATTGGTTTACAAGTTTGGCCCGGCGGTGTCGAGCTTCGGAATCCGGCGTGCCCGGTCTTCCGGAAGGCGGGGGCAGTGGTGTTGTTCAAAGCACGGCCCGGGCACCCCTGATTCATGTCATCAGTCAGGGGGCCTGCTGGTTTTGATCGCTGACATTTTGCCGGCTATTGCTCAGCCCTCCCGGACGGTTCAAATGCTAGGTTTGGCCGAAGCTTGCTTCCCCGGCACCGTTTTGAATGGCGGCGGGCGATGGGTCCTTTTCGAGGACCTGCGCGGCGAGGCGGCGTGCTAGGCGGACGAGGGCGGTGTCGCGCACGAGATCGCCCAGGACGAGGTGGCCGAGACCGCTTTGGGCGGAGCCGAGGAGGTCGCCGGGGCCGCGGAGAAGCAGATCGGCCTCGGCCACCGCAAATCCGTCGCTGGTGGCGGCGAGCGTCTGGAGGCGCTGGAGACCTTCAGGATTCTTGCCGCTGGTGGCCAGGATGCAGTAGCTTTTATGGGCGCCGCGCCCAATGCGCCCCCGGAGTTGGTGGAGCTGCGCGAGGCCGAAACGTTCGGCTTCAAAGATGATCATGACGGAGGCGTTGGGGACATCGACCCCGACTTCGATGACGCTGGTGGAGACGAGGGCATGGAGCTCGTTGGCCCGGAATCGGCGCATCACTTCCTCTTTTTCATCCGGTTTGAGGCGGCCATGGAGCAGGCCCACGGGATGCGGCGCGAGCTTTTTTTCCCATGACGCGTGTTCCTTGGTGGCCGCTTTGAGGTCGAGGGCATCGCTTTCGTCGATGAGGGGATAAACGAGGTAGGCCTGGCGGCCCGCTTCGAATTGTTGTTTGAGAAACGCGGCGACCTGGGTGAGGTCGGGCTGTTCGCGCACGGCAGTGACAATGGGACGGCGTCCGGCGGGGAGTTCGTCGATCAGGGAGACGTCGAGGTCGCCGTAGACCGTCATGGTGAGGGTGCGCGGAATGGGGGTGGCGGTCATCACCAGCACGTGCGGGGCAACTCCCTGGCGGACGAGTCGGGCGCGTTGCTCGACGCCGAATTTGTGTTGTTCGTCGATGACCGCGAGGCCGAGGTCAGGGAGCTCGGAGTCGCCGTGCAGGAGGGCGTGGGTGCCGATCAGGATTTGAGGGCGGTGCTGGCCACCGGAGAAGAGGGGATCGAAGCCGTCTTCCTTGCGGGAGGCGGTGCGCAGGCCGATCCGGAGGCCCAGCGGATCAAGCCAGCGCCGGAAATTGAGATAGTGTTGTTCGGCAAGAATCTGGGTAGGAGCCATCAGCGCGGCCTGGCACCCGCTTTCCACCGCGAGGAGCATGGCGGCCATGGCGACGAAGGTTTTGCCGCTGCCGACATCGCCCTGGAGCAGCCGGTTCATGGGGCGGGAGCGGGCGAGGTCTTCACGGATCTCGGCGATGGAGCGTTGCTGGGCTCCGGTCAGGGGGAAGGGCAGGGCCTCCAGCCAGTGGGTGAGCAGTATGCCGGGGCCGCAATGGCTGGCTCCCGCCAACGCGTCCCATTGCTGGCGGCGGCGGAGCACGTTCAGCTGCAGCTGGAAAAACTCCTCCAGGGCGAGGTAGCGCCGGGCGCGGTCCTTGTCAGGAAGGCTTTTCGGGAAATGGATGGACCGGAGGGCCTGGGCGCGGGATTGACCGGCAAATTCTCCCCGGGTGGACGGCTCCGGGAGCAGGTCCGGGACGGATTCATCCTCCAGTTGTTCCAGCAATTGCCAGACCGCGCGGCGGAGTGATTTTTGCGGAACCCCTTCGCGGGCGCCGTAGATGGGGGCGATCCGCTGCAGATGGATCGAGGCTTCTTCGGTGGGGGTGTCGTTGAGAATTTCAAACTCCGGGTGATCGATCACCAAGCCGCCGCGTTTGGCGGGTTTGGGTTTGCCGTAGACAATGATGTCCTGGTCGGCCGCAAAGGATTTGGCGATGAAAGGCATGTTGAACCACCGCAGGGTGAGGGGCGCGGCGAAGGCCTGCAGCCCCTCAAGACCTCCGGTGTCTTCCCGGCCTGGAGGGGCAAGCGTGACCACCACAAATGGCCGGCCGGGTCCCGCGCGTTTGAGTTGAACATCCGTGACCACTCCCTGGAGGCAGAGGGCCGGACCGGCTTCCGTAATGCCATCCGGCCAGCCGTCAAAGGCCGTGCGGTCCTCATAACGGAATGGATAGTGCGTCAGGACATCACCGACGGTGAGAAACCCGCCGGCGATCAGGGCTTTTCTCAGCCGCTTGTCAGGCACGGTCAGGGTTTCCAGAGGAGTGGAGAGGGTCATGCGGGGGCTGGCAGAGGGGAGGGAACCGGAGGAACCGCCCTGATGGGTCCGTGCCGGATTTCAGTCCAATCAGTCCTATATCTCCCTCCGTTCCGATGGCTACCCCATTTCACGTGCGCGGGGCAGCCGGTGGAAGCACCAGAGGCGGCGGCTCGTGGGCTTTGCCGGGCTCACGCAGGCGCAGGCGCAGTTGGAGTTTTTGCTGGAGCTGCTGGTAGCGTTCCTTCTGGGGAGGGGTCAGGATTTCCAGAATCTGCGGTTGGGTGGCATCCAGCATTTGGCGGAGACGGCGGCGGCGCTCGCGTTCCATTTGTTGGAGCTGCGGGCGGTTGGCGGCGTAGATTTCCTTGACCCGGCGCGACTGGACGGGGTCGAGTTTGAGTTCGTCTTCCAGCCGTTTGGCGAGGCCGTCCATGAGCAGGGCCGGGCCTTCCCGCTCGAACTTGCGGAGCCGTTCCCGCTCGGCGTTGATGCCGATCATGCCCCCGGCCACGCTGCCGAGGACAAAAATCGCACCAATTCCCGAGTAGAGCCGCCAGCGCATATCAGTCAGATTTCAGTTGAGGATTTCGCTGTCGTAGGATGCCTGCCCACTGTCCCAGAAGCCCGCGAGATCGTCTTCCGCGGCTTGGGGCGCGGCGGACAAAATGAACCAGACGGCCAGCATTCCGACCAAGGCCGCGCAGCCTCCCACGGCGCGCCAGAGGAGTTGGATCACGCCCGGACCCCGACGTTCGAGATCGGCCAGCCGGGCCGAGAGCCGGGTTTCAAAACCGTAGGCCTGGGCCGACAGGTCCAGCTGCCCTTCGGCGCGGCGGGCCTGTTGGAGCAGGTGTTGGAGGTTTTCTTCGTTCATAAAAAGTGGGGCGCAGGCCGGCTTGGGCGGTTTAGTGCAGTGAGGCCCGTCGGTCAATCGCACGGGGCAGGGGACAGTCGTAACCGCTGGATGTATTTTTTGAGGGACTGCCGGGCGCGGAAGGCACGGACTTTGACATTGGTTTCGGACCATCCGGTCAACTCGGCCACTTCCCGCACCGGGCGTTCCTCCAGCTCCAGCAGGGTGATCACAAGCTGTTCCTTGGGAGCAAGCAGGGCCATGGCCCGGCGCACTTCCAGGAGGGCTTCGGTTTCCTCGACCATTTCCGGGGCTCCAATCCCCTCCAAACCGGGATGACCACCTTCCAGCAGGGCATCACGGGACACTTCCTTTTCCCGGCGGGTCCGGTTCTTGCGCAGAAAATCATAACAGGCGCGCACGGCCAGCCGCATCAGCCAGTGCTCAAAGGGAGCTTCCCCGCGGAAGCTGGAGAGCCCTTTCCACGCTTTGATAAAAATGTCCTGCGCCAGGTCCTCCAGTTCGTGGTGATTCCGTGCATATTTTCCAGCAATGCTGAAAACGCGTGACTTATAAGTGGCCACCAATCCTCCAAAAGCGGCCATGTCACCACTGCGTGCCGCCAGCACCAAGGGGAGATCAGGAGAAGGCGCCATCATGGTCCGGACAGGAGTATCCCCGACTTCTCCGCGGGCGGGAGAAGCCAGGAAAGCGGGAAAAGGCAGGGCAATCATGGAAAGGCGGATGGGGCGCGGAGCGGCCACTTCGACCGCTCTGTTCCTCTGACGGTTGCAATCCGGGCCGAGGTTACAGCCTTTTCAGTTTCGAGGCCTTGATCTGGAAAACAAACAAGGCACCCCGTGACCGGGGTGCCTTGCCTGCTGAACGAACAATAAACCAACGACTATGAAACAAATGGACTAAAAAACAGGGGCGCGGGGAACCATCAGGGCGCTGCATCCAACTGGCTGAGAACGATGCCGGAGCCGGTCGACTCTCCCTGCACGGCATCTGCCGACTGACGCAGTTGGTAATTGGCGAAAATGGCGGCGGCGTTCATCGCGATGACCACGATGATCAGCATTCCCAAGGCGCGACTCGCTTTTTGCCAAACAGGAGCGCGTTCAGGTTCAGGGAGACTGGCGGTGAGCTGTTTTGCCCAGCCCATTCCAAAGCGGATCGACATCAGCAGCGCGAGATTGAGCAGCAACAGCAATCCGGTGACTACTTTGAGGTAAAACTGGAGGGAGTCGAAGGAGGTTTCCATGAGTAATTATGGAAAATACTGCTTATCTGGATTTTTTCAAGAGATATCACTCAGCGTAATTAGCCTAAACTGGAGGATCTTTTTGGATTTTGATTTCTGGATTCGCAATAAGGAGTAATATTTTTGATAAAAATCTCCAAAATTAGTTGCGTGATTTGGAAATTATGCGAATTTTCACTCGCTACAGCATACCGCTTAAATTTTACCAAACTCTCCAAGACTATGAAACCTGAGCAGCAACAAGATCATGCCCGACTGGAAAAACTCATCCTGGTGGCTGCTTTGACCTGCTGTGCGGCGATGGTTTACTTGTTGAGTATGAGCATCTTGTCCTGAATCAGGCAATGCCGCGCTGGCTGAGAGGGCCGCGTCTGATCCCCGCCGGAGACCTATGGGTCTCCGGTTTTTTTGTGCCCTGTGACCTGAGGGGCCGGTTCTCTCAGGTGTGAGAGCGGCGCCTTTTTCGTGTCTCAGAATTGCCGTAAAAACCGAAAAAGAATCTTGCAGGAATGGTCAAGTCGTGGCATTTATATGCCATAGTTTTGGCATATGGCCCGCGAAAAAAATAAGATCGACACCATTCAGATCACCCTTTCGGTGACTGATCCGATCCGCGTCATGCTTGAAAACCTCTCTATTTCAGGGTTTTACGGCAAAAATGCTGCCGACACCGCTGGCATCCTGCTGCGCGAAAAGCTCCGGGAACTCGCCATTCAAAAAGGCCTGCCCGGCGTCGGCGCCCCGCCGCCCCCGGCTGCGGCGCCTTTGTGATGCCTCATACCATTCTCTCCTCAACCCAACCTCAACCCACCTCACCTCAACCCACCTTATGAACTCCACCCCGATTATTGATGTTCCGCCACGGATCATCCGTCCGACTGTCTCCCGGTCTGTGGCACGGCCTCCTCTGTCTTCACCGGCTCCCTTCGGCGGAGAGGACGAACTTCGTTCGCTGGTCCGCCAGATTGTAAAGCACGATCCTGCTTTGGCGCTTCTGCTTGCCCGCTCTGGCGAACGCATCATTCAATCCTGAAATTGCCTCTTGGCACGAACTCCTGGGCACCGTAACAGGCTGAAATGATCAACTCCCTTCCGCGCTGGGTCTGGCCTGGCGCGGGATTGTTGGCCTTCCTGGCCGGCATGATCAATGTGACCGGGGTGCTTGGGTTTACCCATGAAGCGGTCACGCACCTGACCGGGGTCACCACCTATCTCGGGGCCGCCCTCGCTGGCGGGAAAGTCTCCCACATCCTGCACCTTGGGGGCATTCTGCTGGCCTTTGTGGCGGGGGCGGCTCTCTGTGGCCTGCTGTTGGGAGCCGGGGGCATGAAACCCGGCGCACGATACCATCTGGTCCTGTGGGTGGAATCCATCATGTTGGCCGCAGCGGTTCCCCTGCTGGAGCAGCAGTTCATTGCTGGCGTTTTCCTGACTTGTGCCGCCACCGGTCTGCAAAATGCCCTGGTGGCGGCCTTCAGTGGCTCATTGATCCGTACCACTCATTTGTCCGGGCTTTTTACCGACCTTGGCATCCTAATCGGGCAGGCTCTGCGGGGATTGCCCACTGACGTCCGCCGGTGGAAACTCTGCTTTTCCGTCATTACCGGATTTCTCGGCGGTGCCGTGGCCGGAGCGGCCTGCTTTCATGAATGGTCCTATCATACGTTGCTCATCCCTGCCGGGGTGACCGCCCTGCTGGGATTGATCGGCAGCTTGCGCCGGGCGGGGCACCAGCGGTCGGAGTGAGCCCAGGGTCCGATGGGAACCCCTGCCTGATTAGGGACGCACGAAACGGACCCGGACAAATCCGCTCCGGTCGGTCATGGCATCTGGGCTACGGACCCGGACGGTTTGGACCGGCCCATCGGTTATGATTTCCAAAATCAGCGGAGTCCAAGTCTCCAGGTCCAGCGAGGATTCGGCGTGATAAATCACATCCGGCAACCCTTTGGGGCGGTCGAAGCTCATCCACAATCCGGTTCCATCCAGATGGGAAATCAGGGAAGGGGTAGGTGCGAGAGGATTGGTCCCCATGGCATATTCGGACAGGTTGGTCAAACCATCCTCATCCGGGTCGGCGAGATCCGCTGCCGCTCCACTGCTGATCTGTGCGGCCGTAAACTGCTGGGCTTCCCAATTGGCCAGAGGAAGGCCGGTAATGGTCAAGGTGGCAGTGGCGCTGCCGGTATAGTTGGGATCGGTAATGGTGGCCTGAACGGTGTAGCTGCCAAATTCCGAAGGGGCAGTTGAGGTATCATTGTAGCTGATTTCAACCGGGAGCCCGGCGGGGAGAGTGGTCGTGGTGACACTTTTGGGAGTGTTGTCGAAGATCTGGGCAAGGTTCGACAGGGTGATCGTTGCCGACGCCTGATTGATGGTCACAGACGAGGTGCCTGAAACGGCGTCATGGCTTGCCTTGATGGTAAAGGGACCGCCCGGCTCCTGTGCGGTGAAGGTACCCGACGCATCGATCGTTCCTCCTCCCGTGGTGCTCCAGTTCAGGTCAGGCAAGGGGAGTTGCGGGTCGCCAAACTGATCCTGCACCGCAGCGCTGAACACCTGGGTGGCGCCGTAAACCAAACTGGTGGAAAGGGGCGTGACGGTGATCTGCGAGGGGGTTTGAGTGACGCTGACCTCCACGCTGCCCGTGGCGGTGGCGCCGGCGGCATCGCGGATGATGACGATGAAGGAATAGTCGCCGGCCGATGGGAAGGTGGCGGTAGTCAGCTGAGCGGCGTTATTCCCATTTTCGCTGAAACCCACCGGCAGCTCAGAAGGGCCACCCGTGGCCGACCATGTATAGGTGAGTCCGGCGGCTCCTCCATCATCTGCCGCAGTGATAGAGAGTTCGGTGGTGATCCCTGTGACCAAGGGGGGCCTGGCCTCCGCCGGGCTGGTGATGCTGGGGGCTTGATTCAGAATGCCGCTGGTTCCGGTCAGTTCCACGGTATCGATGAACCATCCCGCTGGACTCGCGATTGAGCCATTGGTGCCCAGCCGCCAGCGGGCCCGGAGGGATTTGCCGGCATACTTGGCAGTATCAGTGAGGGAGACAATAACTTTGGAAAAGCTGTTCCCACTGTCACCGGACCAGGCGGGGTTCCCCGCGAACTCATTGCGGTTGGCGCTGCTTCCAGTGGGCGTGCGCATGGTGACATTGTAGCCACCGCTGCTGAGCGATTCTGCACTGCCGGTGTTGGTGACCCGGAACCATGCTCCACTATTGATCGAAAACTCAAGCACGCCGCCATCGTTGCGGGATTCCAGATTGTATTTGTGCCAGAAGCTGAGTTTCAACCTGGACGCATTGGCTGGAATGCTGATGGTTTCACTCACGAGATTGTCGGTATTTTTCGTGGCGGGACCTGAAGCAAACCACGCGGTGGCAGGGGTGTGGTTTTGACTGGTGACGGGTGCCCAATTGGAACTGCCGGTATTGGCGCTGGCGGTCCAGGCAGCATCTGTGTCGAAGTTCTGGTTCCAGAGAGTGCCGGTCACCGCAAAGGAAGCAGGCAGGGTGCTGGATTGGTTGTCAGGGTTGGTCACGGTGACATTCCATAAACCGGAGGCCATTCCGGTTACGTCGAGTAATCCCCCCAGTGTGGTGCTGGTAGTCGTGGTGAGGGCTGGAATGACATCGGTCTGGCCAGCGAGGGTGAACTTCACGGCCGCTCCGCTTTTGAAATTTGCCCCGGAAAGGGTCACTGTCATCAGACCAGTGCCCGCGGAGTCAGGGGTAATGGAAACCAGTTCAGGCGGGAGGGGCGCAGTCGGAGCGGTGCCTGACATCAGCAGGGAATAATGCTGGATGGCCGTGGGACTGGCGGGAATGCTGACCACCGCCTGCCACATGCCGGAAAGGGGCGGCGCCGCGATGTAAATCTGCTCGACGTTGTCAGTGTTATTGATGCCGGTGGTGGCGGGCAGGGCCATGGAAGACTGGGTCCACGTGCCCACAAATGGCATGACGTAAGGCCGGTATTCCGTGCCATCCGGGGCGATGACTTTGAGGTTCAAATTATTGACCAGCCGCGGGCTGCGGGAGTCCACCGCGGTGGCCGCCGTTCCTGCGGGATCGGTCCAGCACAGGGTGGCGCGGAGAGGAGAAACGCCGTCCCACGCAAAAGGATGGGTGCGGGTCAGAAGCGAGGAGGTCAGCTGATTCTCCATCAAGGTGGCCGTGTCAGGGGAATCATGGGACATCCGGATGACATCAGCGGCCGCTTTCGCATTCACCAGCCCCCAGCCATATTGATAGTCCGGCCCGGCGGTTCCGCGGTCATCTGCGGTATGGATGAGCAGACCCTTGAGGGTGCTGGATCGCATGGCCTGACCGGGGAAGAGACTGTCGTAGAGTTCGATCAGCAGGCTGGCCGACCCGCAGGCATTGGGGCTGGCCATGCTGGTGCCGCTATAGGCGCCATAGGCGTTGTCACTGCTGCCGAGGGTGGAGTAGAGGCTATCCCCATTGGCAACGACGTCAGGCTTGATGCGCCCGTCATCGGTCGGACCCCATGAAGAAAAATAGCTGACATCAGCCTGTGAGGGGGTGCGCAGGCCGCCGGTCACGGCGTCGGAGGCAGAGCCCACTGTAATCACATTTTTTCCGAGGGCGTTGAACCCGATCGTATCATATCCCCCGCGGTAACTGCCGTCTCCTCCCGGATGTGCGGCCGCATCGTAGGTCACGGCTTCGCCACCCGGTGCCAAGGCGACCGGCTGTCCACTGGAGGGATTGTCGCTCCGTTCATTGCCGGCACTCCGGAAGACAAGGTAATAGGGCGCATTGTAGGCCATGGAGTCGGCATCCCGGGCGTAGGTGTTGTACCGGCCAAAATCATCCTCCACCGAGGTGCTGGAAGTGCCCGAACCATGCCATTCCCAGGTAACGGATCCTCCGACGTAGTTCCAGCCGCCAATGTAGTTATAGCTGTGATTCGAAAGCTGGATTCTTCCGGGATCACCCGCCACGACCGCTCCCCGGGAGATCATTTCGGAAGAGTCGCTGTTCCAGTCGTAGGAATCCACCGTCGCGGCAGAAGCCATTCCGCGGGCTGAGGGCACCACCCCGCTGGCACTCAGGGTGCCCGCCACGTGGGTAGCGTGATCGATCACTGAGGAGGCATCCTTGATGGTGACGCGGTTGCCGAATTCAGCGTGGCTGGAGCGGGCGGCTCCGCCATCCCACAGGCCGATAATGACCCCTGAACCCGTAAGCGAATAGGGAGCGGGGCGCAGCAGATCAACCCCGGTCGATATCGCCGCGTTCACATTGTTGGTGGAAAGGTACAGCGGTTTGCCGTCCGCCCAGTCCACCAGTTCAGAGAATCTTCCTCCCGGGCCGGAGCGGCGTTCCGGAAGTCCCCGCCGGGCCGCTTCCGCCCGGGCCCGTTGTTTCCTCGCCTCCTCGATTCCCCTCATCCCGGCCGTCACACGGGATCGTTGTGCCGGATCACGAAGATCAGGATTTGCCTCGAGCAGACCGGTCAAATCCCGGGGCGATTGCGCCCCGGCGGATGCCATGAACATCAACCACAGGCTCATCCCACCAAGCCGTATAAGGGCAGCAGGGAACTTCATGCTGGGATGGCGAAAAAAGGGCGGCGCTTCATGGACAAATTCGCCGGATTGCGGCTGGTCGAAGGGTAATCGGGTTTTAATACGAAAAAGGAGCCAAAGAGGAAAGGTGAAGATTTATTATGGTAATTATAGTAAACTTCATTATCCTCGGGTAAAGCCCAATATTCGGAAGTGCAGCCGCTTGACTCTCCAGCATCGCTCAACGGCCGATCCGCCATTCATCCACAGATCCGGGCGGCAGGCTTTCCAGGAAGCGGCTTGGCATTTGCCAAGCGTCACCCGTGTAGGCTTTGGGCCAGAGTCGCGGCCAGGTCAGGTAGAGTTGGTCCATGGCGCGAGTGACGGCCACGTAAAACAGACGGCGCTCTTCTTCCATGCCTTCACCTCCATTCGACTCGGCTGCACGCAGGTTAGGGAACATGGCATCGGTCAGCCAAATGATAAAGACCACTTTCCATTCCAGCCCTTTGGCTTGGTGGACGCTGGAAAGTGTCACGGCATCCTGATTTTCCTTCCCACTGGAACCGGCCGCCCCTTCCGCCGCCTCCGGGCCGCTCAGCAGCGACAATTCGCCCAGCATTTCCTCCACCGTGGTGAAGCGTGACCCGAAGCGCATGAACTGCTCCAGATCCTGACGCCGCGCTTCGAAGTTATCAAACGTCGCCTTCATGTAGGCCAGATAAATACCCTCCTGGATGCTGGTCATCACTGCGAGGGGATCGCGCAGGGTGCCGTCCTCCTGGACAAATTCATCCATCGTCCAGCCCAGTTGCTGCCAGTCCTTTTCGGCCCGGGGTGGCACCTTGATTTTTTCGAAAATGGCCGAAAATGATTTTGGAGTTTGACCGGTTTTGGCGGGTCCGCTGGCGAGCCAGGCCGCCCACATCTTCGCGGACGATCCCGCGCCCACTCCGGGCAGCAGTTGGACCAGCCTATCAAACGCCGCCTCGTCCCGCGGGTTTACCGCGAACTTCAAAAACGCCGAGAAATCCTTGATGTGCGCCAGCTCGAAGAATTTCAGCCCGCTGGTGATCTGGAAGGGCACGTTCTCCGAGGTCAGCTGCAGCTGCACATCCATGCTCTGGAAATGCGCCCGGTAGAGCACCGCCATATCGGAGTAGGCGATCCCATCCTCCTCATGCAGTTCCTGCATCCGCTGACAGACAAACGCAGCCTGTTCCTGCGGCGTGTAGAGGGCCGCCACCACCGGCTTCATCTGCGCCCGGGGCCGGGCCGCCTGCAGGGTTTTAGGGAACTGTTTTTCGTTCAGTTTGATCGCTTCATTTGCCAGTTCGAGGATCTCCGGCACGCTGCGGTAGTTCGTCTCGATGCGGAAAACCTGCGCCGCTTCGTGGCGGTTGGGGAAGTCGATGATATTGCGGAAGTCCGCCCCCCGCCACGCATAGATGCTCTGCGCATCATCGCCCACCACCATCACATTCCCGTGTTGTCCCGCCAAGGCTTCGATCAGCGCGCCCTGCAGGCTGTTGGTGTCCTGATACTCGTCCACGAGGATGAACTGGAATTGATATTGATACTGCGCCAGCACCGCCGGCTGCTCCTTGAAAAGCGTCAGGGTCCGAGCCAGCAGATCATCGAAATCCACCGAATTCGCCTTCGCTTTTTTCTCTGCATAAATCGCCGCCACCTTGCTGATCCCCGCCACAAACTCCGCATCCGTGCTGAAGTCCCTTTCAATAATCCGCTTCAGGGGAGTCAGCGTATTCGCCGCCAAACTGATCAATCCCAGAATCACCTGGGCCTTGGGGAATTTCTCGCCGGTGTCTTCTTCCACCTGTTTGGCCACGCCGCTTTCCTTGATCGATTTCGTCAGGAGCGCCTTCATGTCATCGCTGTCCAGGATCGTGAAATTCCGGGTCAGTCCCAGCAACTCCCCATGCCGCCGCAGGATCCGGTTGCACACCGAGTGGAAGGTCCCGCTCCACAATCCCGCAGTCTGTTGCGGCAGCAGCGCCTCCACCCGTTCCAGCATCTCCTTGGCCGCCTTGTTGGTAAAGGTCAGCAGCAGAATGTTTTCCGGAGCCACCGCATTCTTCAAAAGATACGCCACCCGGTAGGTCAAGGTCCGCGTCTTCCCGCTCCCCGCTCCCGCGATCACCAGACTCTGCCCCGGAGGAGCCGTCACCGCCGCCAACTGCTGCGGATTCAGCTCCGCCGCAAAATCAATCTCCACCTCCGGCCCCCGCGCCGCGGTGCGTCCCTTCAAAGTATAAGTCCGTGACATCGCCCCTACGGGAAGAGGGGAAACGGGAAATGACAAATGAGGATTGCCAAAGACACCGGTCCGGTAAACACCGTTCCTGAGGGTTTCCGGTAGCCAGTGCTTCGCGGACCGCAATTAAACAGGGGGAGGGCGGGCAATCCATACTCCCTACGCTTTTTCCTGCCGAAAGCCACAGCAGACGGGAAATATCCACCTTTGAATTGCGGGGGGCTTTGACGAAATTACCGCAATGGCACCACCCGAATTTTCCCTGTATGACCACCAAACCACGCTGCCGCTGGATTTATTCAGGCTCACGGAACTGGCGCAGGCCGCGTGGCCTTTGGTGATCGCCGAGCCGGGGCCGGAGGTGCCGGTTTTGCCGGGACTGATGGAAGTGGAGATTTCCTTCATCACGGACGAAGCCATCGCCAAAGTTCACGCCGAGTTCCTCGAAGATCCCACGCCGACCGATGTGATCACTTTCGCCCATGGGGAGATTTTGATCAGCACGGAAACCGCGATCCGGCAGGCGGCCGATCATGGTCAAGCCCCGGAGCGGGAGGTGGCGCTCTATCTGATCCATGGCCTGTTGCATCTCAACGGGCACGAGGACGAAAGCGAAACCGGGTTCCTGATGATGAAGCGCTTGCAGGAGGGGATTTTGAATTCGGTTTGGCCTGAGGACGATAGGAAACCGTGACCTTCGCTTTTGGTTTGACTGGATCGGGAAGCTCTGCCACGGGACCTCCTTGGCACTCAGTGGTCCGTTCAGAGCGTGGAGGAACCTGGTGTGGGGGAGGGTTCGTCGTCCACTGGCCGCGGTCCGCTTTGCTGGAGGATTTTGCCGGAGAGTTTGTCGATGCCCTCCTTGGCAAGGAGACTGGGGGGATAGACGGCCCGGGCTTTGAGATACCAGGCAAGGGCGGGGCCGAGTTCGCCGTTTTTTTCGAGGCGCTGGGCTTTGCTGATGGTGGCGGAGAGATCGGCGGCGCGGCCGGCGAGAGTGGCGCGGCGTCGGTTGATTTCGTTGTCGGCGGGGGCTTCGTGCGAAGCTTTTTCGAGGACTTCCCATGCCCCGTGGGGATCGCCGGCATCGGCCAACTGATCACTCTGGGTGACCGCCATATCGAACTGGCGGACTTTGGCCAGGACATCGGCAAGCCGCTTTTCGAGTTCCGGGATACCGCTGACGGCGGCCGAAAAACGGGCCTGTTCGGCGAGGATTCCGCGGTAGTTCCCTTGATGGAAGAGAGTTTCCATGTCCTTGAGGCCGGTGGCCTGGAGGCCTCCTTTCTCAAAGACGGTGCGGATCTCGGAGAGGGCTGGGTTGGTGGGCCAGATGGCGCGGGCCTTTTCCAGATCGGCGGCGGCTTCTTCCGCTTTGCCTTGGAGGGAGGCCATTTTGGCTTTGTCGATCAGCAGGCTGGCGGCGATGGAGGCCTCCTCGATTTTTGATAGAGGTTTGGTGGCGTCGAAGTCGCCGGCGGCCGTTTTCAGCCGGGAGATCACGGTTTGGGCGGTTTTGAAATCGCGCACTTCCATGGCGGCCACCAGCTGGTTGGAGTCCCGGACAAAGCCGGTGACTTTTTGTTTTTCCGGGCGCGTCAGGGTCCGGATGCGGGCGAGGTACTCTCCCGTGGCGAAGGCTTCGGCGAGGCGGCTGCTGGCGCTGTCGAGATCGTTCTGGGACACGAGATAACTGAAGGACTTCACCCCTTCATCCACATCGCGGATGGCTTCATTGGCCATGGCGTCGAGCATGGAGATGGTAGGGTTCTGCCCGGAACCCTGACTCAGGGTTTTGGCAAAGGCGGAGTTTTTTTCGAGGACGATGGTCTGATCGGTGGCCCCGAACAGAATACGGTAGATGCGGCAGGAGAGCACCACATGCTCGAAGCGGCGTTGCAGGAAAAACTGCACGGTGAGGGATTGATACTGCAGCTTGCTTTCGAGTTCCGTCAATTCTCGGCGGGCGGAGGCGGCGGCCCGGATCGCTTCCAGCTCGGCGATGCGGCGGACGTAATTGGTGATGGTGCCGGCATTTTCCGGTTTCAGGGGGGCGGCCGTGCCTTTGACGAGAGCACGCGCTCCCGGGGGGCTGACCGACTGAAGCGACAAATCCACATTCCGGTGCAGGTCGGCGAGGGCCTTTTGGTGGGCGGCGTCGGCCTTGGTGAGCTCCTGACTGTTTTTTTGGAAACCCAAACGGTGTAAATGGTATTGGCCAGGGCGTCGCAAAGGCGGGCATCGATAGGCGACTGGGCGGCGATGGGGAGCAGGGCTACGGCCCTGGGCAGATCCGGACCGCCGGGCCGGCTGGGGGCGATAGCCGCGAGGACTTCATCAAGAATTTTGCGGTAAGCCGCGTCCTCGGCCAAGGGAGACTCCGGGGCGGCGAGGTATTTCTCGAAGCGGGCGCGGAAGAGCCGGTTGTTGGTGACATTCCATAACTTTCCGTCGAAGGAAAGGACCTCGCTGCCGGGGTCAAACGACGGCAGGTCCATTTTTGGTTTTCCATCGGATTGCCCCTTCTGGTTATTCCCACCCCCGGAGGCCGGCGGGGCGGGCGTATTGACCTCGACCGAAGGGTCAAAGAATTGGCTCCGGCCGCAGGGGGCCATCAGGAGCGAGAGGCCGCAGCAGAGAGGGAGCAGTTTCATGGGCAACGGGGGGCGGCTAGATTTCGGCAGCATCCTGGACGAGGAGCACCCCCGCTTCTCCTACCATGACCTTGAAAACAAATTGGCGGCCGGTCTGCATCCTCGGCAGCATCGCCAGCGGCACCTGGAGGGGAAGGGGTTCCGGGGCAGCGGTGCTGTCCTTGGGGGCGAGCGTCATGATGAGAATGAGCCGGCCGGCTTCGATGGACGAGGCAAGGGTCTGATGCACCGTGCCGCGGAGTGTGAAGCTGCTCCCGCGGAGGGTGGAGGGGCGTTCCAGATAGGCGTCCATCTCGAACGCGCGGATTTCCTTGAAGGGGACGGCATCATGGATGGTTTTTTGCCACCAGAGCGCACCCGCGGCGGCGACAGCGGGCAATCCAATCCAAACTTTAAGGGGCACGCCTTGTTTTGACCATGATCGGCGCATTGGTGAAAGAGAAATGGAGGTTGAAATTCAGATCAGTTTCCGCCGGCTTGGCCGACGTTGATTTCTCCCGGCTTGTCCAGGGTCCAGCATTCAGAAAGGTGGTCAAAGAGACGGTTCATCGTTTTGATGTCCTCCAGGCGGTATTCCACCGTGTGGGCATGGGTGGCGTGGGGATATTCCTTCACGACGCGTTTCCAAATCTCCTCGGTCCCGGTGGCCTTGGCCGCCTTTTCGAGGACCGCTTCTGTGTATTTCAACCCTGACTCTCCGGTGACGACAGGATCCTTCAATTTGGAGGCCGATTCCATGTAATAAAACCGGGCGATGGTGGAGCTGTCGTCAGCCACGACCATTTCCCAAACCCGCCCCGCGCCCTGCACAACATATTCGTGGGTGCTGACATTGGAGATGCGATCCAGTGGTATGAGGAAAGTCCCCGCCGGCATTTTGCACTTCCAAAAAGGCCGGATCACTCCGTCGAGGGTTTGGCGCACCGGAGCCTGGGCAAAAAGCATCACGCCCATGCCGAGAATGGCCAACCCGGCGAGCCATCGGAAGGAAGGCGGCGTTTTCATCATTTGGTTCCTTGGGGTTGGTCCCAGTCATGCCAACTGGATGAGACTTCGTGGACCCGGGGGCTGCGGGCCTCGACCGGACGTTCCGCCTTCGGCGACCAGCCATAAACCATCAGCGTGAGGTAGGCATAGATGCCATCCAATTCCGCCAGATCACTCACACGGAATTCGATGGTATGGGCATGGGTGGTTTCCGGATAGTCCTTGCGCACGGGGGCGATCAAACCGCTTTCCCTGGAGGATGCTGGCGCGGAGGCGGAAGTGGTGGTGGATTTGCCATCAAGGGAGTCCAGTTTGCCTCCGGTGCCCTCTTCGGAGGGGCTGCCAGCATTGACCGGGATGGGGGCAATCGGCTTGCTATAATAAAACCGCACGGTGTTGGCGGAGCGTTCCGAGACGGTGACTTCCCAGACGCGCATTCCTGCCGACACTTCATATGTGTGGCAACTCACACTCATGACATCCCGCCGGTCCGTGATCCATTCCCCGCCGGGGGTGGTTACGACCAGGTATCCTGCATTCGGGACAAGGCGGTTTTGCCCGGGCCTGGGGCGCAGAGCCCCGACTTCGATTTGATCGCTTTCCAGGTTTTGGGCGCCCATGAAAAGCAAACCGGATGCCGACAGCCCGAGATAAAGGAGGGAATGTTTGCTCATGGCCGGAACCGGCGACTACCGGTTATTCAGCAGATGCCCCATTTGCTGCTGGGGGATCAAGAAAATTCTTATCAAAAGCGGGGATTTCCCTGAGGCTTGTTAAAATGCAATTAATTGGCGTCGCCGCTGGTGTCAGCTGCCCGAAATGCCAGGGAACTCCTGGCATCGCTGCAACCAGGGCGGGGCGGAACGGCGTTAAGCTATTTTAATGCCCGGCATTGAATTTCCCGCACAAGCCTTCATAGTGGGAGATTATGGCAGATTCCAACCCAGTTTATGAAGTGTCCCCCGGCGATGCGGAAGAGGTGATCCGTGCAGTGCGGCTGTGTCTGACGGGGACGGAGGTGCCTGTCCGGCTGACTTGGAAAATGGGCCTTTTTGACGCTTGGGCGAACCGGACTTTTATCGGGAAAATTGCCCCGCATCTGCTGGCGGTGCGGGCGGCTGCCGAGGCTGGTGACGTGGCGGCGGTCTATGCGGCGGACAATGCCCTGCAGGGCGGGGAGCCGGGACTGACGGCTGGCCGGGCCTGGCTGGGCCGCCAGCGCGGTGCGCGGCATTTGGAATTGCTGCCCCAGTTGGCAGCCGCCGTGGGCTGCGGCCAGTCGGCCGGAGAGTTTCACACGGTTCTGGCGCTGCAGGCCCACACCTTTCACGTGGGCCATCTGCCCATGCTCCAGGCCGCCCTTTATTGCGAGTGGCGTGCCGCCCGGCCGGATGAGAAGAGCACCCTTTCGATAGAAGAATTCCTGCGCCGGACGCGCTCCGTGATGAGTCAACTGCCCGCCTTGGTCATTGCCCATGTTCCTGCCCCCGCCATCCCCGTGGCCAGCCGCTGATCCCCTGCGGTTGCTTTTCCGTGCCATGGCAGCCCTGCCTGGCACAGATACCGAATTGTTGCCGGCCATCGAGGAGGAGGAGAGTAGTGATCTGGATCAGCCGTGGCATGTGGTGGTTTTCAACGACCCGGTCAATCTGATGTCCTATGTCACCATGGTCATCCGCCGCATTTTCGGTTATAGCCGGGAAAAGGCGGAGCAGATGATGCTGGATGTCCACCAGAAAGGGCAGTGCATCGTCTGGACCGGCGGGCGCGAACCCGCCGAACTTTACGTCAAACAGCTTCAGGAACACCAACTGCTCTGCTCCATGAAAAAGGCTGGCTAGGCCATCAATCCGGAGGGCGGCCCCTCCATCACCTGCCGGATTCGTCGCCGCATGACACCGGTCCAATCTCCTACCCGCGATGCACCTCCAGAAACTGCCTGATGGCTCCATCCGCCTCTCCCGGTTGAATCCGTGGGACGTGCAGACTTTCCGCAGCCTGCCCGCTTTGGCTGATTATACGGCTGCTCCCGAGGCGGAAAGGCGGCTCCTGCCCACGCCGGCCATCGAGTCCGATCTCACGCCGGAAATGGCGATGGATTGGGTGGAATACGTAGTGCCGGAACTCCGCGAAAGTTTCGCCGAAAGCTTCACCACCGTGCTGGCCGATCTGGAGACGCTGAGCATGGATTCCGGGCCAGAGGTGGACGATGCCGGCGACGGCGTGGATACCGACGAGGATGAGCAGGAGGAAGGAGATCCGGGAACCACCGGCCAGGAAAGCGCTGAGAAGGTGTCTTCCCCGCAGAATGCCAGCCAGCAGGCCGTGGAGGAGATCCAGGAGCCCTCCATGCCCCATTTTGTTCTGACCATTCCGGCGGATCACGCGGAAGCCTGGTTCCGGGCAATGAACCAAGCCCGCATCGTGCTCTCCATCCGCTACGGAATAGACTCCGAGCGAGTGCCGGAACTCGGTCGGCTCCTGGAGGCCGGCCAACTGGAGTATTGGTTTCAATACGAATTATTCGTCAGCCTGCAGGGGTGGCTGGTGGAAGCAGTGCTCAACCCGGAGTGATCCCGGGTGGCCGGGAGTTCACCCGTGGCTTGATTTATCGCCATGGCCGGAATGAGGAACTTGTTCCCGCCGGGCGCATTCCCGTTCGACTCCCGCCGCTCCCAGTGCAGAATCAAAATACCGCAGGGTTTCTTTCCGCGGCTGGTTGATCGATTTCCCAATTTCATCCCTGCGTTTTTTTCATGTGCGGTATCTACGGTTTTTCTGGTTTCAGTGAAGAGGGGCTCCTCGGGAAGATGGCGGAAGTGCAGGTTCATCGCGGCCCGGACGGGGAAGGACGCTACGACCGGCCGGAGCAGCGGTTTCACATGGGAATGGGGCGGCTCAGCATTATCGACCTCACGGGAGGGTGGCAGCCCATCTTCAACGAGGACGAAACCCTCGCCATCATCCTGAATGGTGAAATCTATAACTACAAGGAGTTGCGGGAGGAGTTGATCGCGGCCGGCCACCTTTTCCGGACCCGGAGCGATACCGAAACCATCCTGCACGGCTTTGAGCAGTGGGGCCTGCACGGCGTGCTGGCCCGCCTGAATGGCATGTTTGCCTTTTGCATTCATAGCAAAATCACCGGCGAGTTCTGGATTGCCCGTGACCGTACCGGCCAAAAACCGCTTTATTACCATGCGGCCGGGGGGCGCTTCCTGTTTGCCAGCGAAGCCAAAAGCCTGCTGCAGAGCCAGCATGTCCCGCGCCGCTGCAATACGGCCGCGATCGATCCCTACCTGACCCTGCGCAACGTGCCGGAGCCGGCCACGATGTTTGATGGCATCTTCACCCTGCCGGCCGCGCATTGTCTGCATCACCGGGCCGATGGAACGTTCAACATCCAGCGCTATTGGGACTGCCCCCTGCACAGTGGCCGGGAGCAGCAGTCCGATGGTGCGTGGCAGGAGCAGTTTGAGTCTCTTTTTGAGGATTCCATCCGGCTGGTGATGCGCAGTGACGTGCCGGTGGGAGCCTATCTGTCAGGCGGGGTGGACAGCAGCCTGGTGGTGGCCGCGATGATGAAGCATGCCGCTTCCGTCAATACCTACAGCATCGGCTTCAACAGTCCTATCGATGAAACCCGCGATGCCGCCGAGACGGCTGCCTTTCTCGGCACCAATCATCACACCATCAATGTGGAGCCCTCGGATTTTGATCTGCTGCCCCGGATTGTCCATCACATGGACCGGCCGGTGGGCGATGCGCTGATCATTGCCTTCTACAAGCTGGCGGAGGGCGCGGCCAAGGATCTCAAGGTGGTGCTGGGCGGAGAGGGGGCCGACGAGTGTTTTGCCGGCTACGACTTCCACCGGAAAATCCTGCTCGCACAAAAACTGGGACCGCTGGCCCCGTTGGCCGGCTGGGCGGTGCAGGCCACCCCGCACGCCCTGCTTAACAAGTTCTTCAAATTCCCCGCCGACCTCGGCAGCCAAGGCAAAAAGCGCGGGGTGGATTTCCTGAAAAACTACCCGCGCCGCCATCTCATGGCCAACTTCTACGCCCTGCGCACCCTCTGGGCGGAGGACGAGCGGCGGGATATTTATACCGCGCCCTTCAAAACCTATGCCTCGGAGTCGTGGATTCCCCGGGAGCGCGACATCTTCCAACCGTCCGCCTCCACCGTTTCCCGGGTCACCGACGCCCCCTTCCTCGACCGGTTGCTGCGGGTGCAATATGATGAATGGCTGCAGGACTGGGCGCTGATCCGTCAGGACAAAAACACCATGGCGCACAGCCTCGAATACCGGCTGCCCTTCCTGGATCACCGCATGATTGAACTGGCGCAGCGGATGCCACAGCATCTCAAACTCAACCGCACTGCTGACAAATGGATTGAGCGCCAGCTTGCGGAGAAATACTTTGCCGGGATGCCCCGGAACCGGCCCCATGGACGGCCCAAGATACCGTTTTACCTGCCGCTGGATTTCTTCTTCCAGCATCCCCAATTCCGCCGGCTGGTGGCCGATACCCTGAACGAAACACAGTTGAAAGCCCGGGGCTACTTCGACCCTGCCCGGGTCGCGGCCTTGATCCAGAGGATGGAAACCCGCGAATTCATCTATCTCAAACAGGTCATGTCCCTCGTGATTCTGGAGCTCTGGCACCGCGCCTTCATTGATTGAAGACCCGTTTCAGGATTCCTTCAGGGTAAGCAGATAGGCGATCAGATCCCGCAGTTCCCGCAACGTTAGAACCGCGCCCATGGGAGGCATGGCACTGCCGGATTCCGTTGCGTCAACCGGCCCCTCCGCCGGGGCCTGCGGCGGCCCGTAGCGCGGTGCCAGTTTCGCGCCAGGGTGGATCAGGGACTCGAGCAATCCGCCGGCGGTCAACCGGCCGGCCACTCCGTCGAGATCCGGGCCCTTCAGCCCTCCGGTCCCGCCAATGGCGTGGCACGACAGGCAGTCGGCTTCCGGATGGGACTCAAATAAAATACGGCCGGCCAGCGGATCGCCATCGACCATCGTCATCCGCCAGGCGGCGAGGGGATCGGTCTCCGTGGAGAGCGAAGCTTGCCAGGCCTCGGTGGATTTCCGCCAGACGGACCGGCTCTCGGTATCCCGGCGTTGCAGGGCTTCCACCACTTCCACCTGCACGCCCGGTTCCACGGTCCCGGCTCCCAGTCTTCTGGTTAGTTCCAGCATGAATTTTTCGCCATCGGCCCCATTGCCGGGCAAGTGGTCGAGGGTGCGGATGGCCGCCTGCTTTTCGAGGGTGCTGCCGGAGGCGAGGGCCTCCCGGGCCAAGACGGCGCCGGCTTTGGGATCCCGCCTCATCAGAAGGGATCTGGCTTCGGCACGCAGGGCGTGAGGAATGCGGTTGGTGGCCGGATTGGTCAGGGACTTGGCGGTATCGCTCGACAGTTCATCGGCGGCAATGAGGTCCAGCAGAGCGGCCAGGCGTTCCGGTTCTGCAGCCTTGGCGTCATGCACCGCCGCGAGCCTGGACGCGGCACTCTGGCTGGCCGCGGCCGGAGAATCAAAAAGATGCTTTGCCTTCTCCGCGACCCGTTGGTCTGGATGGTTGAGCAGCCCTTCGGCAGCGCTGCGGGCGGCCGGGCGTGCGCTGCCGGGGAGCCGGGGTCGGGGCGTTTCCGGCCGGTTCCAAAGGGGCTCCACCAGGGCGGGGCGGTCCCACGTTTCCAAGGCGGTGAGAGCCATGATTTTCAAGGCTGGCGGAGTCTCCGGAGCGAGCGCAGCCTTCGCCACCTTCTGGGCCTCGCCGGGGGTTCCCAAGTATACGGCGGCAGCGAGGGCCCGCCGCATCACGGCTTCGTCCGGACGACGGGTTTCGTCAGGAGAGGAATCCAGCAGGGCGGTGAGGGCTGGAAAGACTGACCGGACCGGCATATCATAAATGGCACGGGCGGCTTCGGTTATTACCACGGGATCCGGATCCGCCAGGAAGGCGGAGACTTCGCGTGAAGTCGTGCGGCGCAGGGCATGCACCACGATGAGGCGGGCTTCCACGGAAGGGTGTCTCTGGCCGGTTTCTGCCAGGGCCGGGGCAGATGCCGTCCGGGACATGGCATGGGCGAGACTGCTGCGGATGAGGGGAGAACGTTCGTTATTGCGCGAGGCGGCTTCCAGTAAATCAGGCAGAACCCCAGGGGCCCGGAGGCGTGCCAGGGCGGCGGCCGCGGCGAGCCGCACGGGCAGAGCCTCATCTGCCAGGGCCCGGCGCAGCGAAGGGGGAACTTCCGTCAGGGACCCTTCGCCCAGCAGGGTCGCGGCGGCGGCGCGGATCACTGGTTCGGGATCATTGAGGAAAGGGATCAGCTCATTCAGGAGGGCCGGGTCCTGCCGCGCCACGGTGCCGGCGCCACGCAGACCGTGCAGCCTTGCACTCAGGCCCGTCCCCCGCCGTGCCACCTGCAGCAGGGCCTCCATCGAGTCCTGAAAGCGCATCCCTTCCAAGAGCTGACGGGCGCGCCAGGCGACCCGGGGGGCCGGGTGCTCCAGCAGGCCTTTTAATTCCCGGATACTCAGCCCCGGCAGGCGTTGGATCAGGATTTCCGGCGTCTCCGGCGGTGTTTTGGCAGGGACTTTCGGCCCCTCGCCGGGATGGGCCGGCCAGGTCAGTTTCTTCACCTTGCTGCGGCGGTGGACGTCCACCGACTCCCCCCAATCGGCAAAATACACGGAGCCCGCCGGGCTTGCGGCCAAGGCCATGACGGCTCCGCCGCGCCAGACTTCCTGACGGATATTGAAGTGATAGGACAAGCCGCTCCGCTCTACGGTCCATTGAACCAATCCTCCTTTGCCATCCCCTTGCGGGTCTGCGGACAGGAGGGTGCCGTCGGGCAGCAATTGGAGGGCCGCGCAGGGCCCTTCCAGAAGCGTCAGGGCAGGCAAGGGCCATTGCGGTTGGCTGGGCCCGGCCGGGCGGTCCAAGCTGGCCGACTCCATGCCTTCCTCAAACCACAGCCCCTCTCCCGAACCCGTCACCGCTTCGGCTTGCCAGCCATAATCGGCTCCTGGGAGGATCAACAACAGGCGTGATTTTCCTCCCGGTGCCGCCTCATCCACGGCGATCAGCTGCCCGTCCGGCAGCATGGCCAGGGCGGTGGGATTCCGTAATCCGCTGGCCACGCGCTCCAGCCCCGTTCCATCCGGACGGCACCGGAAAACCGCGCCGCTGCCGGAACTCCGGAGAGGCGTGCCGTCGGCCTGGCGCAAGGCGTAGCCGCGTTCTCCCATCGTGAAATAAATCCATCCGTCCGGCGCTTCCAACAGTGCGTGCAAGTCGCCTCCCCACGGGTCATTCCGCAAGCCGAAGCCCCGTGCCAGCGGGACGCGTTCCTCCGCCTGCTGGTCGTCATTCCGGTCCATCAGTTGCCACAAATTCGGGGCGCAGCCATAGAGCCACCGCCCGCCCGCCAGCGCCAGCAGGGTGCTGCCGGGGCCGTCCATCGGGTCGCGGAAGGCACCCGCCACCACGAGGGACGACTCCGCGTGGCCGTCGTGATTGGCATCGGTCAGCCAACAAACGGATTCCGAGTATTTGGTCAGGAAATTAGCCGGGCCATCACCTTCGGACTGGTAGAAACCAGCCCGGTCGTGCAGCAGCGGGGCCAGCTTGCCGGAAGCCAGCCAACCGGTGACGAGCCGCTCCCGTGCTTCCACCGACCGCACCGCCCGGTCCTGGGTAATCAGGCCAGGATCGCCCAGCGCGGACACGGTGCCGCGCCCCCAGGCCCGTTCCGTGATGGCGGCGTAGACGCGGCCTGCATCATCCGTGGTCAGCGCCAGCACTTGTCCGCATTGCTCCTCCGTTGCGAAAAGGGTGATTTCCGGCACGGCCAGCGCTGCGGCTGGCTGAGCCGGCAACCCGCCGGGCAGCATCAGAAGAGTCAGGAAAAACAATTTGACCACCCTCATTCTTTTCCCCATCCCGTCCCATTGCGCAAGCCGAGCCGCTTCTTGCATCGCACCGCGGGCTGCATTAAAAAGCGCCAGACCATGATCCCCAATCTCAACGAATTGCCGCCTTTGACGGAGGAAGAGCATCCCTTCAGGAAGCTGCTGCGGCCTCTGCTGGGAGGCTTGTTCATGCTCAGCCTGCTGGGAGGTCTCATCTGGCTTTACACCACCGCCATCCGCCAGGGAGCAAACCAGGAAATGAATGTCATGGGCGGACTGCGCAGTGTGGCCCAGGACATTTGGACCACCGGCACGGCTCCGGAAGTGAGGGTGCCTGATCCTGATCTGATCACGGAAATGGCGCGATTGCGCGCCAAGGTGGCTACCGGTGCGGAAATCCTCGTGCTCCCGGCGGAGAACCGCATCGGCCAGCCACGGGCCACTCATGAGCTGGCCTACCTGTCCAAGGGGAGGATGATCATCACGATCAGGATTTTCCTTGATGAAACCGGGGGGAAGATTGAGCTGCTGTCCTACCAGACAGGTCTGGAATTTGCGGATGCCAATCGCTTGCCCTGAACGGGGGACGGCAGGGGAACCTGAGAAGTTGGCGGGGAAGGCACGGGGAAAAGTACCTGAATTCTCCCGAAAAGGGGTTAAGAAGGGAATCGACGCCAGCGTTTGAAAAGTATAGCTTCACTCCATCAGAAGCCCTGACATGATCATGAACCAATCCCCATTGACCACTCCCCGCCGTGATGTCCTCAAAGCTGGCGCGGCCGGCCTGGTTGCCGCCGTCGCCTTTCCTACCGTCACTTTCGGAGCGCCGGACAGCCGTCGTCTCAAGATCGGCCTGATCGGTTGCGGGGGCCGGGGCACCGGGGCCGCCCAGGACGCCATGAACGCGGACAGCAACATCGAATTGTTTGCCGTGGCCGATGTCTTTCCCGAGTCCGTCGCCACCAGCCTGCGCAGCCTGAAGGAGCAGTTCCGCGATCGTGTCACCGTGGATGAAAGCCGCACCTTCCTTGGCTTGGATGCTTATCAGAAGCTGCTGGCCAGCGGCGTGGATGTCGTGTTGCTGGCCACTCCGCCCGGATTCCGGCCGGGGCACTTCGAGGCCGCGGTAGCTGCCGGGAAACACATCTTTTGTGAAAAACCCATGGGCGTGGACATTCCCGGGGTGAGGCGCATCATGGCCGCCGCCGAGCAAGCCAAGTCCAAGGGACTGGCGGTGGTCGGTGGTTTCTGCTGGCGCCGCAGCGCGTCCCGCAAGGCGGCGTTCGAACAGGTCGCCAATGGTGCCATCGGGGATATCACCAACTACTACGCAACCTACTACACCGGCCCGGTCAAGCCCATGCAGCCCGCCTCCGCCCGCAAGGCCGAGTGGAGCGATGTGGAATGGCAGCTCCGCAACTGGATGAACTTCTCCTGGCTCAGCGGCGACAGCTTTGTCGAGCAGGCGGTGCACAGCGTGGACAAGGTGGGCTGGGCCTTCCAAGACAAGGACCCGATTTCCTGCATCGCCACCGGGGGACGTCAGATCCCTGCCGAGGGAGGGAATATCTACGATCACTTCAGTGCCATCTTCGAGTTTCCCAATAACATTTTTGCCCATGTCGCCAGCCGTCAGCAGCCCAATTGCGACAGTGAGAATGCCGACTACATCCGGGGAACCAAAGGGGTTTGCATCATCGGCAAAGGGGCCTCTCCAGTCATCAAGGGGGAAACCGATTGGCGCTTCCGCGGAGAAGATAACCAGATGTATACCCAGGAGCATATCGAGCTCTTCCAGTCCATCCGGGCAGGGGCTCCCATCAATGATGGTGCCTTCATGTGCCACAGCACCATGCTGGGCATCATGGGCCGGATGGCCGCCTACACCGGCAAACGCGTCACCTGGGAACAGGTCCTCAACAGCAAGGACGATCTGGCCCCCGAGGACACCCTGAAGTGGGATTCCTCCTTCACCCCGACCCCGATGCCCAAGCCCGGCGTCACCCCCGTGGTCTGAGGAATCAACCAATGTAAAAAAGCCGGACCTTGGCGGGTCCGGCTTTTTTTGTTGGAAAGGGAATCCCCGGATTTGGTGTGCGTCGTCTTGGACGACGTCGGGGCCATTCGGTATGGAAGGGTTTGCCTTCGGGTTTGTCGAAACGCTCTCAGCTGGCACGGCGAATATCCAAGTGAATTGCTTTACGGTCGAATCGAACAGGCCCAAGGGGCCGCACCATCCCAGCCTGGGGCAACGCCCCAGGAACCGACCCCGGGGCGCAAATGCAGGGCTGAAAGCCCGTCCCATCCCCCGCCCCCACGTGATGGGCCGGGCCTTCAGCCCTCCACCTCTCCACCTCATGATCCACCGAATTCCTAGGGCGACGTCCCAGGCTGAGATCAAGCGGCCCTTCAGGCCTTGGAAAGGAGCCAGAAGCAATTCCCAGGCAATTTGCTTTTCTCTGAAAAGGAAGACTGGGATTTACACCATTTCACTGCGGCCCTCCTTGTTTCTGGTAAACCATGTCTCCGCCACCAACTTGCTCTTTGGCTTGGATCCATCGTAGAAATTTAGATCCTTCACTTCGCCATAGAGTTTAAGCAAAAGCTTGTCTCCTTGTTTTTTGACTATCCTTACGGTGTTGTTGTCGCTTTCCTCCAAATCAAGGGCGCAAAAATTAGCGATGAATCCGCCTTTGGAACCGTCATAGCCTTCCGGGATGGTGGCTTCGAACCCTTCCTCCAACACAAAGTCTTGTCCCTTTAAATTCAGTTCCCAGCATGGAATTGTCAGGGTATAAGCTGTGTCATCGAACTGCTTGATGGCTGTGTCGCATACCAATCGGATCCAAAAGTTCATATTCCCGGCTTCCTGGTTATAGAGATTCCATTCGGCAACCTCAATGTGATAAATCTCGGATCCCAAAAACCGATGGATCAGAAGTTCATCTAAACCAGCGGCGGATACAAATTCTGGATCAGGTGTCATGGTTGTCGATAATGCATCCACCTTACAGCACAAGCCAGACCAGACTTTCTATCGTTTCGCCAGCTGCATAGTTCGTGCAAGATGGTTCTGACGAAAAAGCCGGACCTTTGGACGGGTCCGGCTTTGGTAGGATTGGGGAAACACACAGGCCAGAGGCCCGTGCGCCCTGCAGAGGTCAGGCTTCGTCTTCGACGACGTCAGGCCACTCGGTGTGGAAGGGTTTGCCTTCGGGTTTGTCGAGGCGCTCGTAGGTGTGGGCGCCGAAGAAGTCGCGCTGGGCTTGGAGCAGGTTGGCAGGGAGGCGGGCGGCGCGGTAGCTGTCGTAGTAACCCAGTGAGGCGCTGAAGGCCGGGACGGGAATGCCGTTGGTGACGGCGAGGGCGACGGTTTCGCGCCAGGATTGCTGGAACTTGTTGAGCAGATCCTTGAAGAAAGGATCGAGCATCAGGTTGGTCAGGGCCGGGTTGCCGCGGTAGGCGTCGGTGATGCGGTTGAGGAAGCGGGCACGGATGATGCAGCCGCCCCGCCAGATGGCGGCGATTTTGCCGAGATCAAGGTTCCAGTCCTTTTTCTCGCCCATGGTTTTGATGAGGTCGAGGCCCTGGGCGTAGGAGATGATCTTGGAGGCAAAGAGGGCGTCGTGCACTTTGTCCACGAGGGCTTTCTTCTCGAGGCTGATGTTGGCAACCGGGCCGTGGAGGTGTTCGCTGGCAGCGAGGCGCTGTTTGCGTTGGCTGCTGAGGATGCGGGCTTCGACGGCGGCGTTGATGGTGGAAATGACGACGGCATTTTCGACGGCGTTCTGCAGGGTCCACTGGCCGGTGCCTTTTTGTCCAGCTTTATCGACGATGAGTTCGACGATGGGTGTGCCGGTTTCCTCGTCCTTCTGCTCGAAGATTTTGCTGGTGATCTGGATGAGGTAGGATTCGAGGTCGCCTTCATTCCATTCGGTGAAGACGGCGGCCATTTCATCGGAGGTGAAGCCTGCTGCTTTGAAGATGTTATAGGCTTCGCAGATGAGCTGCATGTCGCCGTATTCGATGCCGTTGTGGACCATCTTGACGTAGTGGCCGGCGCCGCCGGGGCCGATGTGGACGACGCACGGTTCGCCGTTCACTTTGGCGGAGATGGACTCAAAAATGGGTTTCATCACTTCCCAGGTGCTGGCGGGGCCACCGGGCATGATGGACGGGCCTTTCAGCGCGCCTTCCTCGCCGCCGGAGACGCCCGCCCCGATGAAGCGGAGGCCCATTTCGGAGAGTTCGGCATCGCGGCGTTCGGTGTCGGTGTAGAGGGAGTTCCCGCCGTCGATAATGATGTCACCCTTATTCAGGAGTGGGACGAGGGCTTCGATCACGGCGTCCACGGGTCCGCCGGCTTTGACCATGATCTGGATCTTGCGGGGGGTGGAGAGGGACTCCACGAAGTCTTCGAGGGTTTTGCAGCCAACGAGCTTTTTCTCGGGATTGTCGGCGATGAATTGGTCCGTGACGGCGGTGGTGCGGTTATAAACGCTGACCTGGAAGCCGCGGCTTTCCACGTTGAGGACGAGGTTTTGGCCCATGACGGCCAAGCCGATTAATCCGAAGTCGCTTTTGCTCATAGTCTATCTGGTTTTGCTCTTGAAGTGGGGGAGGGGCGGGAGTTTGGGGAGGCGCAAAGTGTCCCTCTCCCCTTGGTTGGCAATGGAAAATGCGCCTGTAATGATCACATTGGGTCCTGAACCCATTCCGGAAATTCCGCCAGCGGCTTCCGGTTCATGGGGCGCGCAAATTTGCTTCATGGGCCGGGTGCGGGATACCGAGGAGGGTCGCCCGCTGCGGGGGATCACTTATTCGGCGTATGGTCCGATGGCGCTTTTGGAAATGGAACGGCTCGCGGCGGATCTGCAGGCGGAATTCGGCGCGCACCCGCTGCGGCTGCACCACCGGACGGGATTTGTGGCCAACGGGGAGGCCTCCCTGCTCATCGCGGTGGCCGGGCGGCACAGTGCGGAAACGTTTGCACTGTGCGCCGAGTATGTGCGACGACTCAAGGTATCCGTGCCGGTCTGGAAACATCCTGAGTTTCTCCCGTCCGCGCCGTGACGGCCCCTGCCATGAATCTGCCCAATCAACTCACGGTTTCCCGGCTGGTGCTGACCGTCATTTTTGTGGCCACGACGGCCTTGCCCTGGGCCTATGCTTTCACGGTGGGGTTGTTTCTCTTCAGCGTGGCCTCCATCACCGATTGGCTGGATGGGAAGATCGCCCGGGAGCGGAATCTGGTCACCGCCTTTGGGCAACTGATGGACCCGCTGGCGGATAAAATCCTGATGGCGGCAGCCTTTATCACCTTGATGGAGAAGGACTTGATGCCGGGCTGGCTGGTGATTGCGATTCTGGCGAGGGAATTCCTCGTGACCGGCCTGCGCCTGGTTGCAGCCGCGCGCGGAGCGGTGCTGGCGGCGGACAAACTGGGAAAACAGAAGACCATCTGGCAGATTGTAACCGCCTGTTATCTGCTGGTTTATCTGGCCTCGCGGGAGGAACCGCTGGCATGGGTGCGGCCGTTGTTTGATTGGCCATCGCTGGGCTTCCAGATCCTTCACCCGTTGCTGTTGGGATTGACCCTGGCGACTACGCTGTATTCCGGATTCGCCTACTTTTGGAAGAACCGGGCCATGGTGATGCAGGAAATGTGACCGCCCGCCCCGGGCCAGGGTTGCCATAAAAACGAATTTCTGCTCTTCGTATGGAAATTGCGGATGCGAGGGCACTTTACCTCTCCAGATTCCGTGCCACACTCTCCCTTCATGAACACCGATCCATCCAGTGCCCCGCAATCTTCCGCTGTCCGGCGTGCCCTCGTGCTCACGGGCAGCACCGTCCTGTTCGCTGCCTCCTGCGCAGCTCCGATTTACGGGCCAGATGGCAATGTTTTCGCCCCGCCGCGCTACGGTTACGGCAGTCCCCAGACGGGTAACACAGGCCGCCCTGCCAGTTCCACCAAACCGTCTGACAGCCGCAAAACCCCTGACATCAAGCGGGACCCTTCCAACACCACGGTGGATATTACTCCTCCGGACGCGAAGCCCGAAAGCACGCCGGCGACCGATACTGTTGAATCGACCACTCCTCCGGACACTACACCTGCGACGACCGATCCCTCGACTTCGGAAAGCAAGCCGTCAGACACCACGTCCACCGTCGAATCCAAACCTGCCGTGACCCGCGAAGACCTTCCTTTTGGTCAGCCCGTAGTCGGGAAGAAGGGCTTTGTATACAGCCCCTACGCCCCTGACAAAGGCCAGGTGGATGTCGACGGGATTCCGGCCGGCACCAAGGTGAAGTGCCCTTACACCGGCAAAGTGTTCCGCGTTCCCTGATCCCATGGGGATGGGTTGGTGACAGACCGGCAGGACCGGATCTGGTTTCCTTTCCGGCGCAGGCTGCCTCCCGGCCTGCGCCGCTTCATTTTTCCGCAAACCCTTCCCGGAACCGCCCTTTTCATTGATCCTTTTCCCGCTGCTTCCCGGCTGATGAATCCTTTTCAAGGCATGTCCCTCGCGGTATTCGGCCCCGGCTTGCTCGGCGGTTCCCTGCTGCTGGATGCCCGGGCCCGCGGTGTCCGGGAATTGCGCGTCTGGGGCCGCCGGGAAGCCTCCCTCCATCAAGTGCGCGACCGGGGCTTGGCCGATCTGGCCAGCACTGACGCCCGGGTGGTCGCGGAGGGCGCGGATTTCCTCGTGCTCTGCGTGCCCGTCGGCGGCATGAAGGCAATTGCCGGATCGATTGCCCAGGCCGAGTTAGGTGCAAAAGCGATCGTCACCGATGTCGGCAGTGTCAAAGCCGCCGTTCTCGCGGAAGCGGGAGCGGTGTTCCGGCAGGCGGGCATCCCCTTCGTCGGCAGCCATCCCATGGCTGGAGCGGAGGTGGCCGGATTGGAAGCGGCCCGTGCCGGCCTGTTCCAAGGGGCCGCCTGCATCCTCACTCCGGAACCGGATACCGATCCCGGAGCCTTGGAAAAAGTAAACGCTTTCTGGCAGGCGCTCGGCTGCCGCACCGCCCAAATGGCTGCCGCCCGGCACGATGAAGTGGTGGCCCGGATCAGCCATCTGCCTCACCTCGCAGCGGTGGCCGCGACCCTGGCTTCCTTCAAGCCTGACGCCTCCATGGCTGAATTCGCCGCCGGCGGCCTCCGGGATACCACCCGGGTGGCTTCGGGCCTGCCTTCCATGTGGAGGGAAATCCTCCTGGAAAACCGCCAAGCCATCCTGCCGGCCCTCACGGATCTCCACCGGGTCACCGGCGAACTGCTTGAAATCCTCCAGAAAGCGGACGAAGACCTGTTACTCTCCCGGCTGGAGGAGGCGCGGGATCTGCGCGCCACCCGTTATTCCTGACCTCTTTGCCGGTCCGAACCCCTCTTTCGATTTTCCCCACTTCAGCATGTCCGAATTCCGCGTCAGAAAAGCCCGCCCGATCGCCACTGAACTCACCGTGCCCGGTGACAAAAGCATCTCGCACCGTGCCATCATGTTCGCTTCCTTGTCGAACGGCCCCTGCACCATCACGGGATTTCTGCCCAGCGGCGACTGCCTGAGCACGGCGGCCGCATTCCGCGCCATGGGCGTGTCCATCCAGTTCCTGAACGAGGATGACTCCCCGTGGACCCCATGCGAAGACGGCCACGGCCCCCATCGCGTCATCGTGGAGGGCAGGGGACTCCAACTGTCGGCCCCATCCGGTCCGGTCGATTGCGGAAATTCCGGCACCACCATGCGTCTGCTGGCGGGGATCCTGTCCGGCCAGGATTTCACCAGCGTGATGACCGGCGACGAATCGCTCAGCAAACGCCCCATGAAGCGCGTCACGGAGCCGCTTTCCCTGATGGGAGCCACCTTTGAAGCCACCGGCCCGAAGGAAACCCCGCCCCTGACGGTTCATGGCAAGCCGGTGCTGAAGGCCATCACCTACACCCTGCCCATGGCCAGTGCCCAGGTGAAAAGCGCCATCCTGCTGGCAGGGCTTTACGCGGACGGCAAGACCACCGTGATCGAACCCGAACTCACCCGGAACCACACCGAAACCATGCTGCGCCACTTCCGCGTGAAAACGGTGCGCGAGGGCAAGTCCATCTCCATCTACGGCGGTCAGGTGCCGGAAAGCCGGGACTTCCATGTCCCCGGCGACATCTCCAGCGCGGCTTTCTGGCTGGTCGCCGCAGCCATCCAGCCCGGTTCGGAACTCCTTATCAAAGGCGTTGGCTTGAATGAAACCCGCACCGGCATCCTCAAGGTCCTCGTCCGCATGGGCGCGCAAATCGCCGAGGACGTCCTGACAGGAGCTGACGGTGGCGAACCCTGCGGCACCCTCACCATCCGGGGCGGCGGGCTGAAAGGCACCATCATTGAAGGCGCGGAAATTCCCAATGTGATTGACGAACTTCCTATCCTCGCCGTTGCGGCGGCGCTGGCCCATGGCAAAACCACCATCCGCGATGCCAAGGAACTCCGAGTCAAGGAAACCGACCGCATCTCCGCCGTGGTGGAAAATCTGAAGCAATTTGGGGTCGAGGTGAAGGAACTCCACGATGGCATGGAAATCACCGGTTCCGGTGGCCAGCCGCTCACCGCAGGCAAGGTTCCCAGCTTCGGAGACCACCGCATAGCCATGGCTTTTGCCATCGCTGGCCTCTTCTCCGAAGGCGAGTCCGTCATCTCCGGGGTGGAGTGTGTGGATACCTCCTACCCTGGCTTTGCGGACCACCTGCGCCTCTTCCAATCCAAGCAGGTCACCGGCTCCGGACTCACCCCGGTCATCGATCGTCCTCCCGGCTCCCTGTCCGCTCAAGCCTAACCTCATGCCGGATTCCTTTGTCATTGCCATTGATGGCCCCGCCGCTTCCGGAAAGAGCAGCGTCTCCAAGCTCCTCGCCCGCCGCCTCCACTGCTCCCATGTGAATAGCGGAGCCCTCTACCGGGCCGCCACCTGGGGCATTCTGGAAACCGGAGCCGACCCCACCGATCCTGCAGCCACCGCCGCCGCCGCCCGCACCCTCCAGCTCGACTGCACCCCGGCCGGCTCCAGCTTCAGGATCCTCGTCAATGGTCTCGACCCCGGAGTCCACCTGCGCGATGCCGCGGTAGCCGCCAGCGTCTCCGCCGTCTCCAGTGTGGCGGAAGTCCGCGATATCCTGACCGCCCTCCTCCGCCGCATGGCGGAAGGCCGCAGCCTCATCATGGAAGGCCGGGATATCGGTAGCGTGGTCTTCCCGGAAACGCCCTATAAATTCTACATCGACGCCAGCGAATCAGTCCGCCTCAGCCGCCGCCAAGCCCAGGGCGAAACCGATTCTCCCCTCAGCCGCGACAAGCAGGATTCGACCCGGAAGACGGCTCCGCTCAAAATTGCCGAGGATGCTCTGGTCATCGACAGCACCCACCTCACCCTCGAAGACGTCGTTTCACGCGTCCTCGCCCACCTTCAGGCCAAAGGTCTCCACCTGCCATCCCCCGAAGCCTGAAATTTTTTGCCTAAAAAGACCAAAATCCACTTGCGCCAAGCCGCTTCCCGCCCACTCTGATGACCCGCAGCGCACGCTGTGTTTTCCCATTGACCCTTTCGTCTAACGGTTAGGACACGTCCCTTTCACGGATGTAATACGAGTTCGATTCTCGTAGGGGTCGCCACTTCAGCAGAAGCAGCCGGCGCTGAGGGAAAAGCCCAATTTCAGTAGGCCAAGCTTCCCGGGTGGCTTAATGGGCAAAATGGGAGCCTCTGAAATGTTAATCGCCCGCCGGGCTGATTGAGAGCGGATGCTTCTCCACTCCGCGCTCACAGCAAGTTGTGGAAAGGCATTTAAAGACCGGAACCAGAGTTGCACTGCCTCCGCATCGGCCTGCGGGGTAATCACTCCTGGACAGCTGCCGTTAATGGAGTCCTTGAACGAAGCTGCAAAAACCTGTTGCATTCACCAGCAGTAAAGCCATACTCGCCACTCCTCCGCAGCATCCCTGCGGAACGACATTCCGGAGTAGCTCAGCGGCAGAGCGGGTGGCTGTTAACCATTAGGTCGTAGGTTCGATCCCTACCTCCGGAGCTTTTATTCAGGTCGATCCATCGAAGGATCGGCTTTTTTTGTGCCTGATTTTCAAGGAGTTACGGGGAAATTGAGGGATGGATGGGGCAGGGCAGGGCGGAAAGTGATTGACTATGATTGCTCCTGATTGCAGATTGTGCTGGTATAAAATCCGGGATAAAACCGCTCCACTTTTCACCTAATGTGTCATGGCTGTGTTCAAACTGCGCCGTCCGAAGTCTCAATGGGCCTCTCCCGAGGTGCCGGAGTTTTACGATACCTATTACATGAAGCTCCACGGGGCGGACGGAAAGCAGTTGCTGCGGAATACTCATGCGACGGACAAGGCGCTGGCGGCCAGGGTGGAGGCGGCGGCGCGGCGCAAGGTGAGGGAGGAAGGTTGGCGGGGGCTGCTGGATGCGCTGGAGCCGGTAAAGGCGCGGCGGACGCTGGCGACGTTGGGGGATATTGAGGCGGCCTATCTGAACGAGGGGGTGCAGCTCGTGAAGCAGGACAAGGCGGCGCGCGATAACGTGGCGAGTCTGTTCCGGGTGGTGGCCTGGGCGCAGGGGCTGTGGACGGTCGCGGGGGAGGGGATGAAGGGGATCAAGCCGGGGACCCGGGTTCATGATGCGGCGCGGATCCGGAAGCTGTCGGCCGGGGTCCTCACAGGTGAACTGGTGCGGGAGTATTTCCGGGAGCGCCAGGGAGGGGGGGCGCTGGATGTGAGCAGCCGGAGGGCCGAAAACCGTTCGATCAATTCGACGCTGAACCATGCCAGACAGGTTTTCAGCAAGCGGGCGCGGGCTTATAAGATGGGGAAGCTTCAGCTGCCGGATCTGGATGGGTTTATGGAGGAACCGATGCTGCCCGCGGCGGAGAGTGAGGCACAACCGCTGACCGGGAAAGAATGGGATGAGATGGTGAAGGCGGCCGGGAAGCTGGCAGACCGGGAGTTGGCGCTGGTGAATCAGCTGCTGCGGGTGACGGGGCTGCGCAGCGCGGAACTGGTGGCGCTGCACGAGAGCTGGCTGCTGAAGGAGGGCAAGGGATGGGTGATTGAGATCCGGGACCGCAGAGAGAAACGCGCGGAACCGGAGGAGGGGGAAAAGGAAGGGAAGATTTTGGTGCCAGGCTTTTCCCAGAAAGGGGTCAAGAACCGCAAGGTTCCGGTGCCTGCGGATCTGGTGTCGATGCTGCGGGGCCGGAAGGGTTATCTGATCGGCCCGGGGATGACGAACACGGACCGGAGCGATCTGGTGAACCGGACGCACAATGCCTGGCTGAAGGGGATGATCGGCGGGCTGGGGGAAAAGGTGCAGGGGAATCACCGGCTACGGGATACGGTGTGCTCTGCACTCTGGAGTCTTTACGGTCCCGCGACGGCGCAGGAAGCCGCGGGCCATGTTGATCCTAAGACGACGAGCAAGCACTACGCCAAACGCATGGCCACGGTGCCGGCCGGGATGGTTAAGGAGCTGGCGGTGTGGACTCCGGGCAATGTGGTCAGCCTGCGGGTAGGCTAGGTTTCAGCGCCGGCGCAATGGATGTCTAGGACGGGGGACGAGGCGAACGTCCCGGATCAGGGAGGCACATCTGTAAACCGCGACGCAATCGCCGATTTCACAGCATCCCGATTGTTGGGCGCTTTCCTGACAGTATCTCAAACGTTTGGACTCCTCGTCTGGATGTGAAATGCACATCTACCGTGCTCGTGTCCTCATTCCACACAAACGTTTTCAACGTTAACTGCGAGTTCAACGTTAACTGCGAGTTTTGTTCGTCCTCGTCCGTCCGTGCCAGCTGTGCTGGGGTCATTCTTTGGGTTCGGCTTCGTCGGGAAGCTTAGCGGTGAATCCAAGCTGCCAAATTCTTGCAGTAATCGAAGGGAATAGGGAGCAGTGAAGGATTGCCCGACAAGGGCGGCGGAACTGGTGCTGCAGGTGTGTGCGCTCCTGATGCGGCAGCAACTGTGCCGGCTGCCTAAGGAGGTTTCCAACCAGCTTTTTACTAGAGGGCTGGTGGAGATTGACGGGAAGAAGGCGGACATCGAGCCCAAGAAGGATTGGAAGCGGGCCAACAAAGGGAAGCGCCCGAACGAGTTGGATGCGGTGGCGGTGATGATTGAGGGCAAGCTCCAGCGGAAGGTGCTGAGCCTGACCCAGCAGTGCAGCCTTTGCCGACCGAGTCGACTGTGCAGGACTTTAGGAAGCCGAAGCCTCTGGAGCACCGCGAGCAAACCCGGTGGCGGAGGGCGAGTGATCTTGTGAGAAAGTGGTGAGGGGAAGGGGTGAGGATGGAGTGGGACAGCAGTCTGTCGCGCGGAGGTAGCTCCCAGGACGGTAGTTAAGGTGATACGGAAAGGGCACTAAGTCACTCTATCACGCAGCGTTCCCTCTACAGTAATCCCAGGAAAATGGGAATTACTCACTAATGAGTTTCAGGGCAAATTGTCTTGCAAGCTCAAGCTCAGGGTCGGAATTGAGGTTGCGAGCTAAGATGGTATTTACCCATTTGGGACCATGGCCATCCACTGTACGAGCAAAACCTTCGAGTTCGCCAACCTGAACAACGTGGAGCCCGGCTTCTTGCAATGACGTCAGCAGTCGCTCGCATGCTCTGGCAGCGTCCCCAGAGGGCACGAAGGATTTTCCTACTAGCTTCGCATTTGACCACGCGGTTGAACGCCTTAGTACGATCTGCAGATCCTCCCGCATTTTTTCCGGCAGGACCGTGGAAGTGGCAGTTCCTAGCAAGCGATTCAATTCGAGCTTTACATCAGCGGTATTTAGATCAGGGCGCTTTGCGTCGACAGCACACTTCACAATTCGCCAATCTTGCTCGAATTTGGACCATGTTTGACCCAGCGCTTCCACTATTGCTCTTAGGGGCTGTTCAGCCGAAAGCACATCAAAGTCCGCGACTGCTCGAACTGGAACGTCGACCTCACGCAGGGACCGAATTACGAGCGGTAAACGTTGCTTTCCACCGCAATGCGTAAACATCAAATCGGGGCGCTTCGCTTGGGGGTGGGCCGAAGCGTGAGCCGCCTCCAACATTGCAGAGTAGAAACGGCAGTCTGAGTCGGCCTCACATACGACAACTCCCTCGTGAAAGAGCCCATCCAGGATGTTGGAATAACGTAGCAGTGGGTCACTCCAAAGGTCGCGGACTTTTGCGTTCTCTAGAAGGTGTATTTTATTTACATTCCCGTTGCGGCGGATTCGAACAACTTTAACGTCCGAACTGTCAGCATCAAGAACACCTCGTATGATATCTGTGCTGTGAGTTGCGATGAAAATCTGGCGTAATTTTCCTCGGCTCTCTACCAAGGAAGTGCCAAGCAGTTTCGCCTGGGGAGGGTGAAGAAAGGCCTCGGGCTCATCAATGAGCAGGATTGTTTCGCGTCCCACGGATGTTGCGAGCAGAACTCCCGCAAAACTTCGCATTCCGTCACCCTGCTTTTGTAGCTGAGGGAGTCTCTCAAGTTCTACTATATAACTCAGACTGACACGATCCTCGCCTTGGGCTGGTATTGGTCGCTCTCCAATATGCAATGGGACATTGGAACCAGCGTTTCGATGCACAATAAGGTCAACGCCGAACGCCTTTTTGAATTTTGAACTGATGCTTCGTTCGAGTGCATCGTCACGTTGCAGATAGTGAATGGGATGGCTCGGCCCATCTTGGGTCAGTGAAACGTGCCCGGGAGGGTTGCAGATACTCAGGCGTTCATCGGCCGATAGGAAATGGCACAACCATCTAGCCACCTGACCAAGTGAGTTGTCTGTACGCTGCCAATTCGAATTTATTTGCGATTGAGCCACTGAGTGTCCCATTGCGGTGAACGCCTGGCCTCTAGTGTTGGGGTGGAGGGACTTCGCCCAAGTTCCAATCCACGCACAGAACTCTTCTGTCGTTCCTTGCTTGCTGATTTGAATTGATGCTAAGACGGGGCTTTCCGCAGAAGCTTCATTAAGTTTGTCGCGGATTGCACGTAATGTTGCACTCTTTCCTGCATTGTTTGGGCCAACAACCAAAATGACGTCGTGGGGCGTGAGTGGAATGCGAGTCCCATCGCTGAACTCCAACTGGGAGATTGTGGCGCTAGGGTGGGGGATTGGGTGTTCTTTGGTCATAAAATTTCGTGCTGACCAACAGCCTGTTATGCCCCAAAAATGGTGTGATATCCAATTTGGCGGGTGGCCCATTGTGGATGGGGTTGAGGGCGAAACGACTTAGTGGACAATACTGTAGCGAGGCGGCGGGAGAATCCCCGACAAAATATACGAGGGAATGCAGGACTGATGGCTCCAAGGCCAAGTGAACGGCGAGGCACTGGGTGTGCCGGAAGTTCTGCTTCAGGGGATTTCGAAACGCCTCTTCTTCCCGAAGATCGACTGCGTCCAATTGGCCTGATCCTCAGACCCGAAAATCCAACCTTTGAAGTTTTTGGTCTCGATGAGGAAGAGGCCGAAGGGGGAAATGAGCAGGTGATCAATCTGAGTGGTTCCGTTGGGGGAGGGGATGATCACGTCATGAAACCGTCGGTAGATTCTTCTGTCGAGGAACAGCCACAGGGAGAGGGCTGCGATTCTTTCTTCAAACCAGCCTTTGAGGGTGTTCATGATGGGTAGTGGCGCTCCGCGGTCGGAAGGCAGAAGTCAACCGAATGGACTGGGGAGACGGCAAGGACAGGAAGGTCGGCCGCTAGGTTTTGGAGAAGGTGACGCGGCCGTCGGGGGTGATGGAGAGGAACTTCTGCCTTTCGAGGGTGGCGAGGATTTTGGTTGCCTCTGCCGCGTCGATTCCTCCGTGGAATTGGAACATGGCCTCGATGGAGCGGATCGCGCCTTCCTTCTTTTTGGGGCTGAGCTTCGGCAACCGCTCTGCCACATAGGCGGCGCGTTCGTGGGGACTCATCCGATTGCTGGATCCCTGATCTGCGGCGGCTTTGGGTGTGGTGGACGGCCCGCCGGCCTGAATCTGCTTGAGGGCGTCATACTCCTGAGTGGTCATCTCGACAACTACACTGCCCGAGGAGGTGGTTCCGATCTGCTTCATTTGAGGGCTGGGCGCGGGGCTAGTATCCGTATACGTGAACTCTGCCATTGATGTTATGATCAACATTCGCCCGCACGTTTCCACTCACATTCACGTTCTGGTTCACGTTTTGGTGGATGTATCCGGAATGCTGGACGTTGACCCGCTGTGGTGGTGCAAGGGCCATGGAATTCATGCGGTATGCCCGTTCTCGGTCGAGTTGGTCTTTGACCTCATCGCGACTCCAACCAACGACACGGCCTTGGTCAAGTTTGACGTAATAGCTGCCCGGAAAAATGAGTCCGTCGCCGAATGGTTTGTCAGTGAACTGGTAAAGGAGCACCTCGGTTCCGGCTTGCGCGGTGGTGCTGCGAGGGCGTCCGATAGCCTTCGTCACCTCATCGCGCGTCATGCCGACGCGAAGGTGGTCCAAGCGGCCTGCGGACGCAGCACACCCAGCGAATTGAAGGGCGAGGACGAGACAACATCCTGATCGGAGGAGGGCTTTGAGCCTGGGCTTCTGGTCCATTGATTTTGAAATTGAGAAGACCTGCGTAGAAGCTAATGGCAATCTGGCAGGCCGTAGGGTTTCATGCCCCGTGTTCGAGGCGTGCGGTCACAATAACCGACCGTAACATGATTTGCAAGAAAATACTATAAATTCCAGAATTATGGATGTTCAGCCAAGCAGATCAAAGTCAGGAACTGCGAAAGCGGGGGGCACCGCGGAAGCCAAGGTGGCCCCACTGGGAAGGGCGAGCTGGGCCGTGGTCTGCACCGTTTTTGTCGCAAGGTGCTCATTTGTTGCCGACCCGATTAAGGAGGTAAAGCTCACTTCGGAGCGCTGTAATCAGGTGTTCTTCAAGAGCCGATGCAAATGAGCGCATGTCATCGTACGGCATCGGCACAGCAAATAGCATCTGGATACAATAATTGGAACCGTCGGGTCCAGTCTTGGTGTAGCGGCCAATGTCCTTACCGGGTTTGAGATGGCTCCAGACTCTAAAACCGATGCGCTTGAGTGATGCCTTCCCGATGTAGAGTCCGAGGCGTGCGGGGTCATTTTGATGGTGACCAAGGAGAAAGTAAACTCCGTATGAGTCCTTGCTTGGCCAAGTGACGCCTCCCCATGAACTATCCTCAATCCATGCAGAAGTCTCTGAACATTTTAAGTCCACATGGCCTAGCTGGCGACCCGGTGCCAGGCACAGATTGAAGGTATCAACGTGCCGATTGACGGCTTCAGCGAGTGCTCGGTATCTTTCCATGCTGCTGGTAAAATAGGTGGGTTATTGATTGGGCGACGACCCGGATCAGGCGACGGCGAGTGGGTGGCGTGAATGCACGGACGATGCCATACGCGCCGTTGCTGGTATTTGTTTCGTTCGCCGTCAGGTTATCCATGATGAGCCTCCCGATGGCAATTGGGACACAGGGCTGCGGCATGGGCGATGGTGTCTTCGCCTCCCTGGCTCAGGGGCGCTGAGAATTTGAAATTGGAAGATGTGAGACTTGAGGTTTTGAGATTTTGGAGGGGAGCCTCCGGCTCAGTGTGGTTGACAGGGGGCCAATTCTTGGGTAAAAGGATAAGGGCTATCATCTGATAGCCTCCGGAAGCGCATGATATGGGATGCATTGGTAAAAACCTTTGAGACATACAGACATGAAATTCCAACGATACAAGGTGCCCAGCTTGTGCTTCTTTTTGGGATTGGCTGGCGCGGACTGCCATTTCAAAAGCGATGCCGCCGAGGGGCCTGCGCCTCAAGAGCGTCAGGGAGCCGTTGATCCGAACCGGTGGGAATCAACGAAAGAGGGGGAAAGCAAAAACGAGGAGGATGGCAAAACGTTGTCCAAGGGGAAAACCCGAGGGAAACTGATTCAGGATGCATCCACCGGACACTGGACTTTGAAGGTGGAGGAGATGGAGCAATATCTCGAACGTCATGGCCGAAACGCCCGGACCTTAACGATGGCATTTGTTATGACAGGTGATCCGCGGTATCTCGACAAAGCGACGGGGGCGGATCCGGGTTCACCCGTGGGAATTGCCATGAAGGTGTTGAACTATCCGGAGAAAATCGAGGAGAATGACGTTGAACGACTGATAGCCAACCTCGGAGACAACCGCGTCTATGCCCAACTCATTGGTCTGTTCGTTTTGATCAAGAATAAAAATGTTGATGAAGCTATCTTCGACCAACCCGTAGACTGGTCCAAGATCAAGGAAGATCCCCTTTCGACTCTCGGGGACGAGGAGATCAAAATCCTCATGGAACTGGGAGGCCTTAGTCTGGGCGAAGCCATTTTCAACGCCCGTAAAGCAAATACCCTGGGTTCAGGAATGGCCATTGATGCGGTATCGCGCTTTTATCATGAAAGGGCTAAAAGTGCCTATAAAAACAACAACCCGGAAATGGCAGCCCGATTATTGAAGGAAGGAGTGGTTCTGATCCAGCAACGTGACAAATCTTGGCTGATGGCAGGGATACTGGCAGGCGTCTCCTATAAAGGGGTATTGGCGGAGACGGCAAAGGAATACGGTTTGACGGCTGTCTTCGATGTTCCTTTTGACAAAGTCCTGGGGCAAGTCAAAACCGACGAATGCCATTTGATGGCGCTGCTCGACACGCACGACAAATTAGTCCCTACGTATGACAGTGCCAAGTTACTGGAGGCTTATGAGCGCACGAAGGGCAGAGGTCAATGGCCCCTCACCCGGGCGCTGATGGAACTCGATGACGTAGGGGCGTTTTTCGGAAGGAGCCTGTCCGAACTGCAAAAGCTTCCAAGATTCAACTAGTGGAGCGATGGCCGGAGTAGTCCCTGAAAGGCGGGCCGGCTTGACCTCCTGGAAATTCGGAAGGTAACCGTTTCCCATCCCAATATCACATCTTAAACATTTGGGTGAATCCATAATATTCCCCGGTTTTTAATTGCCGCCGCGGCGCCAGCGAGGGGCTCGCCTTTCCAGAGGCAGACGGCGACCAATGCCCCGGAAGATGTCAGGGGTGCAGGCTATGAAAAACGAAAGGTTAATTCCCGCAAAAAAGACGGCCTCAAGGGTGAGAGTGATGGTGTAGGCGATGAGCACGGCCCAACCCTGCCAGCGGGTTTCCCAGTTCGATGCGGAGATGCTTTTGGATGCCATCGGACACGGGGCCAAGTATTCCGCCGGCTATCCCCAGGCCAGAAACCCGCGCCGGTTTGATGTGATCGCGCTGGCGGTGGGCTATGGGCTCCCGGTTTCCATCATCGCCACGCGCTGCGGAGTGGGTGGGAACACTGTCTCTGCCGTGTCCTTCGCGGCCGCGCGCTCACTGGAGGACTCAAAGCAGGCCCTGAGAAATAATCTGCGGAAGCGCCTGCATGGTGGTGACATGATTTTAGCGGAGCGGCTGGACGAGATCCCGGTGGAGAAGCTGCTGCTTGATGGTCAAGGCACGAGCAGCACACGGCCAGAGACAGCCGGCACGCTGGAGGCGGTGGCCGTGCAGATCTGCGAAGCGCAGGAGGCAGCACGGCAGCCAAAGGGCAGGGCGATCGAAGAGGCGCCCGGAACCGGTTCAGGGCTAGCAAATAATTTCCCCCTAGGGATGGCCTTGGCTGATTGTGATCCCATTGGGCAGCAGGCGAGAGGGAAAGCGGTGGATCGGGAGGGGTCGGCCGGAGCTAATGGTAAGCCACCGGCTGATCAGGGGTCTGTTTCCCAGTTGAAATCAGGGAAGTGCCAGCCTTTATCCGGTGCTTTATACCAAAGCGGGCAGGATGGCAGCCATGGGAGCCACGAGGACGGGCGCGCGGTCGATGGGGGGGGAGGGGGGGTAGGCGCGAGCAGGGGGCAAACCGCGCGTCACATCAAGCCCAGATAAAATTTTATGTCTAAAAGGCCTATCACTTCCACCACGGCAGAGACTGACCTCGTGCCGCTCTATGGGCTGCTGCTCAAAACGCTGGCAGCGATCTGTCACCGACATTTGACCGAGGAGGCCCACTGGAAAAAATAGGGCGCGAAATCCGCTACGTGGCGGCTGGCTTGCAAGCACTGGCCGAGCGCCTCTAGGCCGATGAGCTGCCGCCCGCGGCCCCGGCGCCCGCCCCGGCCCGGCCCTGACGGCCGCGCTGGTGATCACCAAAAGCCGGATCCGGAATCCCAAACTCGTCATCGCAAAAAAATGGACGCGCCGCGACCGGCCGAAGAACTGCCCGCCGTGGCTCCGACAAACGCCAATGTGAGGGTGAAGGACAACGCTAAACTGCGGCCCGGCATGGTGCTCGATCCCTGCGATCCGCTTGACGCAGAGAATGATTGTTGGATATACTGGGTCACGCTGCCCCGCAAGCCCCGGTTCACTTGATAATTTCTTCCCCTTTCCCCATGGACCTCCGCGCCGATTTTAGCGAGCCAAACATAATCTTCATCCACTCCGCCCTGGACGAAGCAGGGCTGTCTGTGGCCGCGTTCCGCGTCTTTGCGCATCTCGCCCGCCGGGGCGGAAAAGATGGCTGCTACCCTTCTGCGGAAAGCATGGTAAAAACCTGCCGTCTGGAGCGCCAAACAATCTTCCGGGCCCTAACTGAGTTGGAAAAAAACGGGCTCATCAGCCGCGAAAAGCGGGCCGGATGTTCCACAAAATACACCCTCACCCCCAGCCCTGCATGGTTGGCCAAACGGGACGACCCGTTTAGCCACCCGGTAGGCCAAACGGGACGACACCCGGTAGGCCAAACGGGACGACACCCGGTAGGCCAAACGGGACGCAAAGGATATCCATTTAAGGAAATCCAAGAAGGAAATCCAGAGGGTACCCCCGAGCCTCCGGCGGTTCCTTCGAAATCTGAAAATGTTCCACGGAAGATTAAAATGATTCGTCCAGAGATGGAGGAGATTATCGATTTTGTGAAATCCCTGGGGTTGCCTGCCACAGATGGGGAATTCTGTTATCAAAATTGGGTCGGCAATGACTGGACCAACGGCAGATCTCCTATCAAGGACTGGAAAGCCACAATCCGCTGCTGGAAGGCCGCCGGGTGTCTTCCTTCACATAAGACCGCCGGAGCAGCCTTGCCGGGGGACGGCCATGTGCCATGGCCCAATCATTCCTGACAAATCTGTTGATGGTCGTGAGGGACTACCGCCCCGGTCGGCTGCCGGATCAGCCGCTAGCCGCCCGCGGCCAGCCCAAAGCCCGGCAAAGTGACAACTGAAAACAGGTTAGACGTTGGTTAAATCCGGGCGATCCCGGGCGATCCCGGTCGAATCGGGAACTGTTCTCCGTGACAAGACGGCCGTTTTGTGCTACTGCTTGCCGCACTGGCCCGTCATGCGCTGGCCGCATAGCTTGGAACCCATGCACCCCGAAGCCACCACTAGCACCCCGGCGGAAGACACCGCCCTGCCCCTTGATGAGCTTAGCCCAGAACTCGCCGGGCTACTGGCATCTTGGAAGCCAGGCGAGCAGACCGGGAAGAAACCCGCTGCCAAGGCAGCCGCCGCCGCCACCGCCGAGGAAGCGGGGGCGGATGATCCTGACGAAACTCAAAATGTAAACGATAACGCAGACGACGACGCAGATGACAGCACCGACTCCGACAAATCCCAAACCCCTGCTGATGAAGGCAAGGGCGAAGAGGAGGAAGCAGGGGCCGCGGACAAGGCCAAAATCAAGAAGCGGATCGACACCCTGACCGCCCAGCAGAAAGGCCTTCAGGACCAACTGACCGCGCTGAAAGGAGGGAGAGCCGATCCGGGCCAGCCCATTGCTCTGGTGCCGCTGCCTGAGGATCTGCTAACATACCTCACGGAGCCGGAGGAGGTTGACGCCGACTTGGACCGGGGCCGCAAAGCCCTAGCTTGGTGCAATGCCAACCGCAACGGCGGGACGGTGCCCAAGGCAGCCGGCTCCAGCCAAGTGCAGGAGCTGAGCGCCGAGGAAGTGGAAGCGATCCGGGATGAGCAAGTAGCCATCCGGGAGCATGCCCCGCGCCGCAAGGATTGGATCCGAGCCTATCAACAGCGCCACGCCGAGGCTGAGCAAGCCTGGCCGCAGCAGTTCAAGTCGGCGGATTCCAAGGCCGTTGTGGCCGAGATGATCAAGGAAGTGCCCGGGCTGGCTCGGCATCCGCACCACGAAATGATCATGGGCGATGCTCTGGCCGGAGCCCAGCTGCGTTCTGGCCAGCTGACGGCGGTAGCGGTGGGCAAGAACCCCCTGCCTGCCTCTGCTGGCAAAACGGCCGCTGCGGTCGCGTCTCCCCGTCCTGCGCTGTCCGGATCTCGCGGCCGCCCCCTCCTCCTTGCCCCGTGGTGCCAAGCCGGACACCTCCGCGTTGCGGGGAAAAGTCATGAGCGGAGAACTCAATGGCGGCGAAGCCGGGGAGGCCAAGCCGACCGCCAAGTTTGGCTGACTTCCGCCCGATCGGAACTGTTTCCCGGCTCTCATGCAACCTCCCCCTGCTCCGGAGCGAGGAGCAGCCGGGTGATCTGGGTATCAAGCGCGGGACGATGAAAGCCATGGGGACCAGCCAGCTTGCTCTCCCCGCCTCCTTCAACATCATCGAAACTCTCCGCCGCAGCTTGACCCCTCGCCTTTTTCCTGACACCGTATCAGCCTATGCGTGCCACCAAAATCCAGCTTCCCCATCCGGCGGATATCGCAGCGCGCAAGGCTTTGGCGAAAGAGCCGCCGGTGCCCTTGAGCAGAGTGCATGAGCAGGCCAAGGCATCGGAGAAGTGGAGGAAACAGCATTCCCCGGGCACTGGAGGGAGTCCGCAGGATTCCCAATAGCCGGAATCCGACCGCGGGGTAAATCCCTGTATCGAACCTGGCGACAAGCTTTCAGGGATGTGATTGTGGTTCGGGAACTGACCCAACCAAGCTATCCGAATCACCGCTGGCGGTGCAGTTGAGCCCTGTGCATTCTTCTGACGCATGGCCAGTAGTGAACGACCTTTCCTTTCCACCCTCGAGGAGGCCGTGGAGGCTTTGTATCGACTGAATGTGAACGTGGTGGGGCAGGGCCCCCTCCGCCATGAGAAGCCCCACAAGCCCTGTCTCATCCTCGCGGTACTGGATCTCTTGGCCACAGGTCGGATGACCCCTGACCGCATTCCATGGAGTCAGGCGTTGCGGGACCGGTTTAAGATGTATTTCGACGTCGTGCGGAAGCGCCAGGATCAGTGCAATCCTGAACTCCCCTTCTGGCATCTGAAGAGCGAGCGATGGTGGCAACCGGTCCGGATTTCAGGATCGGGGACTCACCCATTGACGGTGGCCCCCAGCGCAACCGATGCCAGAAACAACACCGTCTACGCAACGCTCTCCGGCGGCATGCAACATTTCGTAAGCACCCCAATGGACCGGATGCTCCTGCGCGACTCCCTCGTTTCCCGCTATTTTCCCCATGCCCGTCCCGTGCTTTTGCCGCTCTTTGCCGAGCCCAATGCCGTCCCAGGCCAGCCGTCCCTTGATGCTTCAATTGCCTCCAACCGCCTTGAAGAGGATCCCCCACTGACCCTCCCAGGACGCAACTCCGCTTTCCGCCGTAAAATCCTGGAAATCTACGACTGCCAGTGCGCCGCCTGCGGCCTCCGTATCCGGCTCCCTCAGACCGATGACCTGACCTTTGTCGATGCTGCGCACCTGATCCCTTTCACCAGCAGCTTCAACGACCACCCGACGAATGGAATCGCCCTCTGCAAAAACCACCACTGGGCCATGGACCGGTTTCTCATCGCCCCCACTCCGGGCCTCTCCTGGATGGTCTCTCCACATCTGGATGCACGCCGGTCGGATGGCGAGAAGTCTCTGATCGCCCTCAAGGGAAAACGCGTCCTCCCGCCCTCGGAACCTGCCTTCGCCCCCACCCGGGAATCCTTGCAATGGCGAGTGGAAAGACTCCTTTCCTGAAGCGACGGGATAAGAATTCCACCAGGCTTGTTCTACACAGTCGAAGATGAGAGCTGATTTCAGGATAGAATGATGATGGCCGGGAGGACCCGAGTCAGGTCAATCGCAATGGCATTGTTTTCAAAAGCTGGAACAATTGCTCTTGATGGGAACAGTCTAGATCGGTAATTAATTGGAAAATCCCAAAACGAAATGCTTCAATTAAATACCAAACCGATTCTTCCCCGAGCGCTTATAACACCGGACTATGAACTTCCGGTCTCGGGTAGATAACTCCAAATTGCTCATGTCGTGGCCTACGCTGAGTCCAAAATCGTAAAACCAGAGATCGCCGTTTCACACGGTGGCCTTAGGGATCACCACACCTATTGTGGGGGATGCCTTGATGGTGGAACGCTTCGATTTTGGTTTACTCTGAACTCGGGTGATCTGAATGAAATCGTCCACCTCGGTGTCCGGGATCTACCCAGTTGGAATGAGATCCCACGATTTAAAGGTTACGGTTTCGAGTGGGACGATCGAATTATTCAAGGCATTCTTTGCCGAGCGATTGAGCAGGCTGAAAATTCCCACCCTCGATTTTTGGCAGTCAAAAAATGACTCAAGCTTCGTCAGTGTTCCTGATCACGAATTGCACCGCTTCCAAGAAGGCGGGGGGCGGTGTAGCGCCGGCACTGGGCCAATTTTCGGGGACCCCCGACCGGAAGATGGCAAATTGGTGGAAAGCATGTCTGAGGGCGCAGCCAAAATTTCCCGCCAAGAATCTTTACCAAGGTGACAACTGGCTTCAGGCATGGCGGGCATTCGAATTGCTTCGGTCGAAGACTTCGGCAGTGGAGTTTTTCGTGGTTTCCGCCGGTTTGGGCCTCGTCCCGGTTGAAGAGGCAATCCCGGAATATTCAGCCACCTTTACGTTTGGGGATTCAAACTCCATCGGTTCATGTCTAAGTGACAACCAAAAATGGTGGGAACGACTGTCGTGCCTGCGGGAACAGGCAGGAGGAATAGGGAGTATTACGACCCTTGTGGGATTGTATCCAGAAAGCGTGTTCCTGATTGGGTTAAGTGCGACATATCTTAGGGCACTTTTACCCGACCTGATTGCGGCAATGAGTTTAATGGCTGACTCGAGAAGAATGATCATCGTCAGCACAGGATCAAACAAAATAGCGGCGCTGCGCAGTTCCTTGCTTCCCTTGGATGCGCGGTTTGAAAATAAGCTTGGCGGTTCCAGGACTACTTTGAACAATCGCCTGCTCGGACACATCGCTCATAAGTTCCATCCGCGGGAATTGAGATCCGACAAAATTTCCATGGAACTTAGCAAGGAATTGGCTGAACTCGGACCAATTCGGACCTTCGATCGAAAGCGCTTGGCGGACGAGGATATCCTCAGAAAAATCAAAAAAAGTATCTCGGGCGATCCGGACATCAGCGCTTCCGCGCTCCTTCGAACGTTTCGCGATGCCGGAATGGCGTGCGAGAGCAAGCGGTTTATCCGGCTTTTCAAACAATCCACCACACAACATTTGGCATGAAGCAGTACAAGCAAACATCCCTTGAAAGAAAGGCCCTTCGTGTGGATCAACCCTCTGGACGGGATCTATTTCTACTAACTTTGACTGGGGACGAATTACTGGCCGTTTCAGGAATCTCCCGCGTGTCCCGTGGCGACGATGGAAAGCTACTTGGATATCAGCGACCAGAGGTGCGCAAACATGTTCGGGAAATTGCTGAGTATCTGGAGTCTCCAGATATGATGTTGGCCCACCCGTTGATCCTCGCCTTCAACTCAACTGTCAAGTTCGTCTCAAGCCGCGGTAGAAAATCGACAGATGGACTATCCTGCGCTGGAATGCTGCACATCCCTTTGCCTAAAGATGGAGTTACCAAACCGGCGTGGATCGTAGATGGTCAGCAGCGGGCTTTGGCGATAAGTCTCTGCAAATCCAGGCACTTCGCGGTTCCTGTCTGCGCTTTTGTGGCCGATGAGGTGGAGATTCAACGGGAACAGTTCCTTCGCATCAATAACTCCCGTCCACTTCCCAGAGGACTCGTTACGGAGTTGCTTCCAGAGGTGAGCGCAAATCTCCCTTCCAACCTGTCCATGAGGAAGATTCCAGCAGCGTTGTGCGATCTTCTAAATCGGGAAAATGCTTCCCCCTTTAAGGGGCTTATCCGGCGTTCGTCGACCGCCGAGGGGGATCGGAATGCCTGCGTTGTAACGGATACAGTAGTTATTAAAATGCTCGAGGAAAGCCTCACTCAAGCATCGGGTTGCCTGTTCCCTTATCGCAACATCGCCACTGGAGAGTGTGACCACAATTCCATCTGGCACATGCTGATTTCATACTGGGGAGCCGTAAAGGAAACATTCCCTAAAGCTTGGGGGCTACCCCCTACAAAAAGTCGCCTCATGCATGGTGTCGGTATTCGGGCCATGGGTAAATTGATGGACCGGGTCATGTCTTCGGTAGATGCTTTCCACAAAGATGCCAAGAAGGACATTAAGAAGGAATTGGTCTCGATTGCTCCATACTGCCGATGGACATCGGGGGAATGGGAAGAATTGGGGGGAATAAAATTCAACGAACTTCAGAATGTATCCAAACACTTGTCGATGGTTTCCAACTACCTTGTGCGAAAATATCTGGAACAAAACCGTCACCATTAGTAATCGTGAAGTTCTTTTTCCCAGATAGCCACGATCTAGTCGATCCGTCGTTTGATTTTGCCACCGAGAGGCGGATTTTCAACGGCAGTCGGCAATTGGCCCAGCAGTATGCCCATGAAGTTTTTGACGCCCCTCCCTATGACGGCATGCTTGTCTCCAAAGCCGTGATTGATGGTTACTCGAAGAATCTCCGGTATTCCTTCAGCCAGGTGCAGCGGTTAAAGCGATTGGGTATCCGGGAATTCCTCAGGCTTGATACCGCGCGCTTCCCGGAAAGGATCGCGACGATGGGCGACTGCGGTTCGTTTACCTACTTGATGGAACCCGAACCCCCGTTTTCCGTGGCTCAGGTGCTGGAATTCTATGGCGAGTGTCAGTTTGATTACGGCTTGTCCTTGGACCATGTCGTTCTCGGGTATGCGGCTGACGAGAAGGTTGATGCTGAGGTTCTCATCGAGTGGAAGCGCCGTTTTGAAATGACGCTGACCTTTGCGGATGAATTTCTAAGACTACATCGAGCGTCGCCAGGAGTGCTCACACCGATTGGTGTTGCTCAGGGGTGGAGTCCCGATTCTTACGCCAGAGCAGTCCAAGCCCTGCAAAAAATGGGCTACAATTACATCGCGCTGGGTGGCATGGTGCCCCTGAAATCTCCTGAAATTCTCGCGTCTCTGGATGCCATCCGCAGCATACGGAGTGTTTCAACAAGAATGCACCTCCTAGGGGTGTCTCGGTTTGATCAATTGGGCCCCCTCAACCAACATGGTGTCGCGAGTTTCGACAGCACCGCTCCATTGAAGCAGGCATTCATGGACGACAAAAACAATTATCACACACCTACCCGGGCCTATACGGCCGTCCGGGTGCCTCAGGTCGGTGAAAATGCCAAACTAAAACAGGCTATTCTCTCGGGGGCAATTGATCAGGACGAAGCCCTACGACTCGAGAAAGCTTGTTTGAGGAGCGTGCTCCGCTATGCGGAGGGTTCTGGAAGCATTGAGGCTGCCCTGGAACCACTTAAGACCTACGAGGCGCTGTGGCACGGTAAAAAGGACGACAGTGATCGATATCGAGAAACACTCGTGGATCGACCATGGGAAAAGTGCCCCTGTAGTGTTTGCCAAGCGCTGGGCGTTCACGTCATTCTATTCCGGGGAGCGGAACGCAATCGGCGCCGGGGCTTTCACAACCTGTACGTCTTGCGCAATCGTCTGAACCAACATCTGGCTGCTTAAATAAATTATGTCGAAAAATGAGATTTTAGAAATTCCTGCCCTTGCGATCCGCCAAGGTAAAAACCGTGAACTATTCGCCTTTGCCATTGATGGAAAATTGTTGCCATCAATCGCTCAGATTTCACGATTGAGCAGGAGTGCGAGCCACGACGTCCTGGGCTACCAACGCCCGGAAGTGGTTTCCCACATTTCTGAAATTCGATCCTATCTCGAATCGGAGGATGCCATTCTGCCCAATGCCATCGTGGTCGCATTTAATTCACAGGTTTCCTTCAGTCCTGTTTCTGCCAAAAAGCCTGGTAAACTTGATGAATCGATTCAAGGCTTTCTGAAGATCCCGATCAGTGCTGATGGATCTAAACCTGGGTGGATTGTTGACGGCCAACAGCGTACCGCCGCCATCAGGGAAGCTGATATCAGTCACTTTCCGGTTTTTGTCACTGCGTTCATCACCGACAATTTGGACGAACAGCGGGCCCAGTTCATTTTGGTCAATGCAACCAAACCATTACCCAAAGGATTGATCTACGAACTGCTGCCGTCAACAGACATGCACCTTCCGTCTCAATTGCAGAGGAAGCGTATCCCCACGCGTCTGCTCAACATTTTGAACTCCAGAACCGAGTCCCCACTCTACGGTCGCATTCAGACCCCGACAAACCCTACAGGAATCATTAAAGATAATTCGATCCTTCGCATGCTCGAGCATAGTCTCAACGATGGTGCTCTCTATCAGCGGTTGCTGTCGTCTCCTGATCAGGACTATGAAAAATGTGTAGAGCTTCTCTTTAATTTCTGGCATGCCGTCGCGGCCACTTTCCCTGAGGAATGGAATACACCACCTAAAAAATCACGGCTCACCCATGGTGCTGGAATCATCAGCATGGGACATCTGATGGATGCGATCAGCGACCGTTTTCGCGGCCAATCCGCAATCACCAGTACACAATTTGCGGACGATCTTGCTCCAATTAAGGCGGTCTGCTGTTGGACCTCGGGATTCTGGGAGTTTGGTCCGGGCATGCAACGCAAATGGAATGAACTGCAAAATACATCCCGTGATATTCAGCTAGTAGCGAATTATTTGCTCATCCAATACAAACGGCTTGTTTGGAATCAATAGTGTTCAAACTTGTATGTGGTTTTTTGATGACTGTGCGAATCCTGACTGTTCGATCTGTAATTTTAGAACTCCGCGGCTTTGCGGAGTGCACTGAGAATGCTGGTGGAACCTTTTCCTGAAGGGTAAATTAATTCGCGTTTTCCATCCGGTCGCTGGGCTTTAATAAACTCGGTAGCTGCGTGTTTTGCACTGCGCGAGGCTACCACTAGGTAGTCTGATTCTCGTGCCAGAGCCCGCAGCCGATCTGAGCCTACTTTATCATTATTAAGACGAACATCAATCCCTTTATAGATGCGTTCCAACATCTGCTTTGCTCTCAGTCCGGCAGCTTCAGTCAGCGTATAAATACCTATGATCTTGTTGCACAGGACGTCTTGAAAGCTGGGACCGGGAGAATCGCAATCCGGGAGAAATGGCGGAGTCCATACCGGTAATGCCGCGAAGTCGGTAGAGCGGTGTAGGTCTTCGCAGAGGAGGCCGAAGAACTCACGATGGTCCGCATTCACTCGGCGTGCTTGTTGATGGAAGGTTTGTCGAACTGCATTGAAGAATCTATCGCGGGCGGCATCGTTGAGAACCGGTGCGCTGACCAACTTGTCGAGTATGTCCAATGCCCAATCCAAGTGCGATATGTCTCCGCGCTGCTCCCAAATGCTTGTCAGGGTTTGGACCAGCTCATCATATTCTGTTGCCGAGGCGCCGGCCTCTAGGACCGCAAAGGCAAGCCCCTCTGCCACTGGCCAATCCTCGCGTCCAAAGCGAAGATCCAAGGCGAGAATTAGCAGCAAGTTTAGAAAAATCGGGCGGAAAACCGATTCGGCTTGGGAATTTTCGGTGAAAAATCGGGCAATGTAAGGGAATGCGAGACGGAGCACATTGCCCTCTTCCTCAGTTCGCTCATCAAGAAGTCGTTTTGCAAGTGCGGCCGTGCGGGCTGGGTCGCGTCGATAGGAATCCAGGCTCCAGCCACAGGCACCGGCGTGAGCCGCATCAAGTGCGCCCGACCATGACGGATCTCTTTTCACGGCGTCCAACCAAGTCTCCCAATCGACAGAGATTTGTAAATCAGGTCTGAGGAGTTCCGTCTGGATGTCTTCCCAGGTGCGACGATTTGATCGACTAATCAGCAATGTTGCACGCTCGGCATCGCTGCATTGAGAAAATGCGGCGTTCACGAGCAAAGCGATCTCGCCATTCAATAATTCGCCTGCACACGTTAGCATTATCGCGCGGGATTGAGGAGAGGGCGGGGCAATTTTCACCTGGGACCAAGCGCCGTCATAGTCATGCCGTGCTAGACAATCCTGGGCCAAAGTAAGTGCATCAATGAGGTCCGTTGGAGTTTTGGGTTCGGAGGCAGAGGCCGCCAAGGCCACTGCAAAGGGACGCTCTGGAGCATCAGTAGGGAGATCGACGAGCAATACAGCAGCTTGCTGCGAGCGCGGAGGTTCGTCAGCGGCGGCGGCAAGTAAGAACGCCAACAGAAGAGGCTTCGAATTGAATGATCCGCGGGTGCGAAAGAGTTGGCGGTGGGTAGGCAGAATGTCCTCTCGCATTCGTTTCAGGGCATCGCTTGCACGTCCCTCCACAGCCATGGTCTGAAATTCTGTCCTCCACAACGCTTCGATGAGAAGCGCAGTTGTGTGGCGTGGCCTGCGCATTGGGATGAGCATTGGCCACTGCGGGTCGAGCACGATGTCCTGCCACCGATCGAATGCGGCTAATTTCTCTATCTTGAGGAACAATAGGTTCTCGGCGTTCAAACGTCCACCCGCGCGCAACTGTTCGAGCCAATCCGATGCCGAGCCTTCGTCATTTACGAGCAGAGCTTGACGAAACTCACGCAGCATTGCTTCAGTGGTGCGGAAGGACGCCAAGTGCAGTTGGGGACGGATGCGCCAGACATTACGCAAACGCTCAAGGGCCGCGCGTAGAAGCGTTCGGGAATCGTCCAAGGGACCAAAGTGAAACACACGAGGGCCGCCAGCCCACTGCCGCGCGGAAGCATCCAGAGTATTAGACGGATCCAATCTGGCGCGCTGCCCGTTAAAATTTGAGCCCGCAGACCCTACGAACGCGATTAAGTGCTCTCGCAGTTCCTCGCACTGCGTTTCGCTGAATGCGACGGCCAGCCAAGAAGGTTCCGCGTCGCCAACGCGATGGATGGGAAGGAGGATTGGGTGCGACCGCGGCGGCGGACAGTTGGCAATCCATTCGCTGACTCCGCGTCCCAGTTTCGTCGTGCCTGTCTGGATCTCGTTCCAAGACCACAATTGCCCGGTCGAATAAATGGCACGGAGAGCTTCTTGGTCTTCTTGCTCCCATTCAGTAAGTGTCATCATTGTGGCGCGAGTTAAAATCCGTAGTGCCCATGTAGGTTGACCAAGAACTGTGCGACCCGGGCGGGTTGCGTTTCAAGTTGCACTGTTTCTTCCAGTACCTCGATGCCGTTGTGCGTGAAGTTCATCGATCCGATGAAAGCAAAACGGGAGCCTGCCAAGCCCTTCGTATGCAGGTTCTCCCTCTTATCGTCAATCGACAGTCGTTGCTCGTTGCCATCTAGTGATGTCAGATGCCTCAATCGCGCACAGAAGCGTGTATTGTGAACATCGGGGCGTGTGATGATCCGAATCATCATCTGTGGGCTGTTTCGCAAGGCATAGGCCAGAACTTCGGCCAGGGATATCCGGCGCTTAGGCCAAGAGGGTTCCAAGCCCGAGTAGCCACCGGTGCGATTATCGAGCAGCGGAAGGTCGGTGATCCAGGGCGAAACGAGCCAGAGTTCCTGACCAGGGAGCATCAACTCTGTCGCCAGGAGACTCTCCAGTAGATCGCGGATTTCCTCACGCTCGCCGCGAGGGGTCCGGACGATCAATCGTGAAGTGGCGTCCTCGGAATCGTCTTCACCGCAGGGTGGTTGCGTAATCTGAGTGGGTGCGACGAGCTCGAGTTGGGCAATCCATTCGTTTACTCCGCGCTCAATTCCGCGTAGTCGCGGGTGGAGCAGCAGCGAACCCGCATCCAGCGGTGTGACGAGCAACGATAATAGTGCCGATTGCACCGCTTGCAGGTCGGCGTCTGGCGCGGCCAAGGATATTCGGCTTGTCACAACGAGAGCCTGTTCACAGACCGCTCGCCAATTTGGAGTGCCAAACCTGACCACTGGATTGGAACTTCCCAGTGCATCGAGTACCAAAAAGCGCTCGGGTGCAGGCATGTCAGTATACGGATTGTGCAAACTAAGCGCGTGATTTCTCGCCTGCGTCCCACGCGGCCAGAGCAGACCGTAGATGGCATTCATCCGCCAAGCACGTCTGTCCTGATCGGCACCGATAGGCAGGCAGTCAGTGGCGAGGGATTGATCAAGGTCATCGGTTCCACTGAGCGCGAAGGCCAAAGGCCGGGCCTCGATCTCAATGCCTAGACGCAATTCCTCTTGCCGCCAGCGATCAAGAACACGATGCACGAGTGCATCCGTCTGCGCCGTGCTACCAGGCTTCAACAGACGAGAGTTTAGGGCGGTCACCACCGCATGGTTTGTATGAAAACCGCGCATTCTCAAACCGGCCTTCAGTTCATCAAATGCTGCCGTTGTCCCTTCGAGTGTCTGTGCGCAGCGCAAATTGACCAATTTATCGAGCAGCACTGGGTCACCGCCCCCCACGCTTAGGTCGAGGAATCGGCTCAATTCTTGATCAGCAATCTCAAAGTCGCCCGCTCCCAAGGCCCCTGCGACAAGATCCAGAAAGCGTTGAGGGGATTCTGCAAGCAGCGGCAGCAGTCGCTCAATGATACCTCCGCCGCCGGGGGCATCCTCACTGATCCAGATTTCGGCCCCTTCGCCAGTATCGAGGTCTACCAGAAGGCTTTCAGCATCAACATCAGGACAGAGTTGCTGAATGGCCTCGCGCAGTGCCGCCGCCAGTGTCGCTGTGAATCGTTCGCGCAACCAAGCCGTCCAGTCATCTGTGTCAGCTTGCCACAGCGTTGATACCAAGGCATCGAGCACAGCGAGGATGTTCGGGTCTCCCAGAAGGGAACGCAAATCCTGGATGCGCCGCTGCTCTTGCTGCCCAGTCTCCTCTTCAATAGTCGGCGCGGACTGGAACAACACAGTGATAACGTTTTCCAGATTCAACTCTGACCTTCCAGAGCGAACGGTTTGCCATGCTTCCTCGAGCGTCGCGCCATCAGTCACGGCTGTCGCGGTGATAGCTGCGAGACAGATATCGGCGAGCCACCCGCGTTCAAACACCGATGTCGCCGCACCCAGAACTTCATCACGCTGCACGCGCCAGCGGAATCGGGCTGTGCGCAAGGCTGGCACCTTGGCTGCATGAGCGCTACTTCCGTTTAGGCGCCAGTCATGAGGGACTTGAACACGCACCCGCAGGGCATCGGCCTCAAAGGCGAAGCCGAGCGCCACGGCCTCGGTATCGTCAGGCTGCCCGAGGACAAAGTTCGAACGCAACTCTCGTGTCGTGCCGTCTTCCATCTGCAATCCGGCACTTGATCCACGAGTGAATCGTCGCACACGTGCCGGTTCGAACTCTCGATGCGTGAAGAAGCGGATCTCTGCAATGATCGCATTCCATGGGGAGTGTCCCGGTAAATCCATTAGCACACCGGCCGAGTTGTCCTCTGGTGGCAGTAGTTGTGAGTGCCAGATAGGAAATGCGTTGGAGGAATCGCGCACACTGCGGGGCGCATCATTGCGCACTTGAATCGCATGGGGTCGCAGCACTCGGATGGAGCGTAGTTCATTGTGATCCCTGAACTCAAAGAGACCAAGTTCCTCAAAGCTACCGTCTGGACAGAAGTCGGTGATTCGAACTGCCTGTTCAGCAGGCCCATCCGGATCAAGCGGCAGCCAGTGGCGTGATAGTCCATGGCGGATTCCGAAGCGTCGTGAAACTCGACCGGGTGCGAACTCGCGCAAAGCACTGGACGCCGCCATATTAAAGGATTCCCGATCTTGGTCTTGCCGTCCCAAGGCTGCGAAGATTTTGACTTCCGGTAGATTCAGATTACTGAATAACGTCGCTGGCACAAACTCCGGCATGGGATGATTGAAGGCATGATATTCGGCACCCACTTGCGTGCCTCGCCGCCATTGTGTGCTAAGTCGGCGGTGCAAGGTCGGCAGTACTGAAGTCATCAGTGCTCGTGGTGCCTCCCAGAGCAGCGGTTGTACGTCCGCCTCTGAGTTCAGGCGCAGAGCGAGACGAAGCCATTGAGTAAGTTGCTGGAGTTCATCGCCTCCTGCCAAGACGCGTTCAAGCAAATCGGCCATTGCGGCTTGGCGGTGACGTTGAGCATCATAGCTTCCTGGAACGCTAGTATCTTGCCAGACGTGACCTGCGTTTTGCCTCGGGAGATTCGCGGCGAGCCAGTCAAGGCAGGCATACGCGGACTGCATCTTCAGCACATGCCGGTTCGCAAGCGGCAACGCGCGCGGTTGCAACTCAGGATCAAACAGGAGATCATAGCCTTGGTATGTCAGACGATCGCGGCCGAAGTCCGATAGTACGACCACGGTCCAAGGGCGCATGCAGCGCAGACGGCCTGCGCGACCTTTCCGCTGCAGAAATGCAGCCGCTTCGCGTGGAGCCTTGTGTTGAAGAACTGCACCAACCTCTGGATCGTTAAAGCCCACTTCGAGTGAAGCCGTGGCGACTATAACCTCAGCATTGGCATCCACGCCGCTGTCCTGCGAACTTACCCGCCCAACGCGCACGTAGCTTCCAGATGCGAGTATATGATGCAATTCTTCGACCATGCGCCAAGACTGGCCATGCAGAAACCGTCTTTGTTCATCAAGCAATGCGGTCGAACGCAGATTGGCCAATGAACCGCCGGGATGCCTTTGTGGATTGGGTCGACCGCATGCATCCTGCCCTTCGGCGTCGAGAAGATTGAAGAACATACGGTTGGTCACATCGAGATCGTCGGTGAAGAGAAACACTTTCCGACCGTAAGCACCGGTAGTCTGGGGCTTGTCATTGGGTTCCATCACCCGTCGCAGCAGCATCGCTGCCTGGAGGCTTGTTGACAACAGACTTGCTCCGCTGATAGGATCGCCGCGCAATGCGACCATGTATTCCATGCCCTCGCTGATCATCTCTCCCGGTTCTGGCGAGACTTCCAGCACTTGGCCTGCGGTGAGTCCGGTAAGTTGAGTAAAGAATGAAGCCGCCTCCATCAACGTCGCTGATAGTCCAACGAAGTGTGGTTGCGCGCGCGATCGGTGCCGCCAACGGCGCAGCAGATATGCCACCTGGGAACCGTGTGTGCCGTTATACGTGTGAGCTTCGTCGAGTAATACGAGCGATGGTTTCCTGGACGCTGGCACCCCAATGCCAAACAGATGCCAATTGCGCGAATCCGTCATGCGCTGGTTCATCATCTCGGTTGTGGTGAAAAGCACGTCAGGAGGTTGCTCGGCAATGCGTTTACGCGTGAGTAAAACCTCATCGGGTTGTGTAGCGCTGCCGCACGCAACGCACACGAGTCGCTCAATGCCCATCTGGCGATCCGTGCCTTGCCATATCAGCGCCCCATTGCAATCCGCCTGTGGGCAGAGCAGGAAGGGACAAACATGTCCGCCATTCAGTTCGTGCCAACTGTCCTGCACGCTGAGGGCGTCTTTTGGTGTTGCTCCAAAGAACGAACCGATGGTCAGCGGGCGATTGCCCCGATGAGTCATTAGCTCACGAAGACGTCGTGTCTGTCGTAGAGTTTCGCTAAATTGATCCTTGAGCAACTCGTTACGTGGATAGATGGCTAGAGCACGTACCCATGCACTCTCATCACGTTCTACGCTGCCGGCGATGAGAGTCAGTGCTGGCAAATAGAACGCTATTGTCTTCCCACTTCCCGTGCCGGCGCAGATCACTGTGCCCGATGGCTGGGTATTCGCCGCCTGGGAAAGAATGCGTGCCGTTGCTCGCACCTGAAATCCAGCCAAATCTTGGCTTGCCAGTTGGTGTAGTACTGATTCCTGCAGGGCAGAAAGTCGTGGCGGTCCATTAACCCAACCAGGCAGCCAAGTGGCGGGCGATTGATCGCGTTTTGGATATTGACGTGGTCGCAGCAGGAACCGAAAGTCGGAAACTAGGCCCGGGGCACTGAGCCATGCCCCCGGTGTCCGCAGATGCTGTGGGAAAAGTTGCTTCAGTCGTGCCAGTAAGCGCACAGTTTCAGCCATCCGCGTGCGAAAGCGGTAGTCGCCTTGATCCTCCCAGCGGAACAACAAACCATGCTGCACCATCGCCTCGATGAACTGGTTTACCGAAGTGAACTCGTGCCAGCCTCGGCGATCCAGAAAGTCCTCGACCTGCTGGCGCAGCTCATCTTCAGCAAAACAACCGTCCACTAGTGCCCATGCCAGCAGGCGCGCCTCCGCACGTTCAAGTTCACCGAGGAAGTCGAGGAGGAGTGGTTTCATAATTCAAGATTCGGTGCAGACTTCAGCAAGTGACGATGCGCAGGCTGGCGGCAAAGCCTTTGCTGTTCAACCAGGCGAGCACGTCATTGTTGAGTTCATCCAACGGTACACCGGTCTGTGCGCATCGCTTCAGGAAGTCCTGCATCTCCGGAGGTTCACCTTTCAGGCCTAACTCGCTGATGAGTTCATGCATTCGTTTCCCTCTTGTTTGCACAGCGTTGATCTCGGTGTCGTCCGAGGGAAGGCGCGTTTGATCGTTCTTCGCCTGAAGATCTAGTTCTAAGAGTGCATCAAATGTAGGTTTGCAGGATGGAAGCTTCGCGAACGGTCTGAAGGTCTCAATTCCAGGGGTCTGCTCGATAACGAAATCTTTCCATTGCTTTTGCAACTGCTGTGCAAGGTCCTTCGCCCGCGCCTCAGCATGGGTGTTGCATTCTGCCCACACGTTACCGTTCGCAATCTGACTTCTTCTACCGTTCAGGACCTTGCGCAACTTTGAGATGCGCTCCTGCAATGGCTTTACCGTCGACCCGGCGACAGGATTCGCTTTGACTAGTTTCGCCTTTTGCATCATCGACAATGATCTATGCAGGTCGACGATAGTGGCAACGTGACGCTTCAGAGGTTCTTCAATTTTCTCCATCTGTTTCACGACCTCCTTGTCGGCGGCGCGATTGGCGATGGACATTATCTTTTCGCTCAGTTCCTTGCTTTGACCAAGCAGAGTTTTTGCAGGGGGGGGGGGCGCTCATGATGAAGTAATTTGGCTCCAATGCTCGGAGAGACTCTCGAATTCAGAGTCCAGTATCCTTGTTATCTCTTCGAGGTTTGTAGGGGTATCCTTGTCTTCCTCATCCACAAACGAGTTCGTCTCGTTCAGGAAGCGTTCATAGTCGCTTATCGCCTGACTCACTCGACCCATGCATTTTTCGTCAAGTTGTGCGAGTGCAGAAAGTGATGAACCAAACTCAGCGGCCTCCCGGTCCGCATTCGTGGCGAAATCAATGGTGGCTTTCACCGGACCTAGAGCGTCGAATCTGCTGCGGAGCGTATCCGCTGTTCCGTCACGCCAGCGAAACACACCGGCATCTTGTGCCTCTTTGATCGTTGCTCGCACGGTTTGGATGATCGGTGGCAAGTCAAAATCTTCACCTAAGGTATAGACAACCTTTGCCCGCCACGCTTTCACCACGGTTTGTCGTGACTCGACGATGCTTGGGAGGCGATCTCGAAGTTCACGAAGATGCTCTTTTGAAGTCGGAGGCAAGTTCTTGAACAAATCCAAGTCGAGTTCTTTCGGTAATTGCCATGCATTCTTGCGCAACTCGCTGATGGCTTCGATCAAGCGGGCAGCATCGACTGCTTGCTCTCCTCCACCTCCTTGTCTCGCTGCGACTTGCTCAAGCAACGCTGTTCGCAACTCTTCTCTTGCCCGTATCGCTTTGCGCTTGGCTGTAGACCATTTGTCGGCCGGATCCATGGGATCGTTGCTGTCCGCCGGACCAGGAATCAACATCGCTGCCAGGTTGCCAGCATTGTCGTTAGACGAGGCCCCCTCAAGGTTGAGGAGGCGCGCTCCGATCAAGAGTGCCTGTGCCAGAGGTTTTACGGCCTCGGCAGGCAATCCTGACCCGCGCTTGGCAAACCATTGCTCAGCTTGCCTCGCCATCCCTCCTATCAATGCAGCGTAGCGGGCTGCGTCGTTCTCTCCGCCCTCGTAGTTCCAATTCTGCGACGTATGGAAACGAACGACTGCGCGCATCGCAGCAAAGAAGCGGATCGACTTCTTGTCATCATTCAGGTCTTCATCGGTTGCGGCAGCGGCGACAGTGCCCTCTGCGACACGTGGACCTTGATCTGTCTTCGGTAGGTAAATGGAACTGCTTTGGATGCTGAACTTCTTGGTTAATAGCGAGTCTGCATCCAACCAAGACAACAATGCATCGGCAAGAAACTGACGAAGCTTGTTCGCATTTCGTTGGATGAGTCCCGTGGTCGCCCAGGCGTCAAGGATCTCGCGCCACAAACCGAGTGGATCAGTGATTTCGGGAACGACAGGGCCGGGTTCTACGATGGGGGGGACTGGTTCCCGCTTGATGGGCTTGGTTTGCCAATCCATTTTTTTCAGACCAAACGTGTCGTAGATCAAGGGATCCATCGAAGCGGCCTCTCCCGGTGAGCGCGGGTCATTGCCCCAGAAGTAGACTAATGCACCTACTCGCTTGCGTTCGGAATCCGGGACCTTCGACAAGAGATGGACGGCGACCTGGTTGTCCAAATCATGCTTGAACTCGAAATTGTGGAAGTTTCCGGGTGGGAATGCGCCATTTTCCCAAACCGTTCGGTGGTTGATGATCGTGTCGCGCACCAGTCGATTGATCAGACGTCTCGGGTCAAACTTGTAGCTGTCGCCAACTCTTAGGTATTTGTGCGCCAGTTGCCGCACCACTCCGGAATTAAGTGGGAACAAAGGGTGCTTGTCTCCTGGAGAGAATTCGAAGGCTCGTAGATGCTCGTTGTCCTTTTCGCTCAGTTCGTGCCGATGGAACTCGTAAAAGTTGGGCACCCAGTCGCTCAACGATGCGTTTTCAGCGCTGCGTTCATCGAAGATCTGGCGGAGTTTCCTAGCTCCCCAACGTGCAGCATTCAGGTAGCCTCCGACGAAGTTTTCGAAGCATTCCATCGCCTCGTTGTCGGACTTGAAAGGATGGCTGTCGATCCTCCACTTCCACTGCGCCCTGCTCTTCACGGTTTCCTCGGGTAGTTTGCCTTCGGTGACGGCCAATGCGGTGCGCATCGTGCAGAGTTCGCGCTTTCCATCGCGGATGGCCTCCCGAATCATCGCCGCTAATAGTGGCCCTTGGAGGCCTGCGAGAACGGCAAAGTCTTCGACGAGCAAGATTAGTTCGAGTTCGTCCGCAAGCAAGGCTTTGCGAATGTCTATGAAAATATCAGTAAGCGATGCCCCGCCGAGATTAACTAGGCCACCCAGAGCATTATCGACGACCTCGTTCAGGAAGCCAATCGCATCCTCGAGGCCCGCAGGTCTTCTGAGGTTGGGCAAATACTGCTGCACGACTCTGCTTAGTGATGCATCTCGGACATCGGTGAGGAACTGGAAATCTGAGGCCAAAAATTGGTTTAATGGGCCTGCATCATTTCTTCGACTTCCATGCAAGCACCGGTCGGCAATGCGTGTAAGCACGCCCCATGTTTCAGGTTCCCCCTCGTGAGAAGTGAAATATGGTTGGAAGTCTGCCTCTTGAATCAAAGCCATTAGGCCTGTCGGTGAGCAGTGCGCGACACGGGACCTGTCATCAACTCGGGCCTTCTGCTCAACTTGCCGCCGCCTTGCTTCCTTGCCGGCCTCGTCCAACGCGAAGAGCAGCCTTCCCTGAAGTTGATACATCGCCTCCGGCAGCGAGGGTGGAACCTCCGCGGAGTCGAGTGTGTCGCGAATCTCGTCGTACTTCCGTCCGCTTAAACCATGCAGAATCAGCTTCAGAACACCGCGTAGGCTCGAACTCTTTGGAATTCGAACGATGTGGCGCCTGTTGGCATCCGCACGCAAACGGAGGTGCGCATCGAGCCAGCGGATCATGTGCGACTTGCCGACACCCGAGTCGCCGACGATCGGCATTACTAAGGTGCCGCTGGGCGGTTCGTCGACGAGCAAGGCGTCGAGCAGATTTTGTTCACTCTGCACTTCGACTGTGGCATTCTCCACGCTGAAGAGTTCGCGCGTCAGGTGCATGCGTTGATGGACGGCGAGGAACACTTCATTCGCTGCTGTTTCGGCTTCAGTAAACAAGCACTTGGTTGTATGGTCCTCGTCGACGGGTGGCCAAAAATCGTTCAAGGTCATACAGATTTGGGAGTTGGAGACCAAATGAAATCAGAGATGCCATCCTTCACAATGGATACGCGTTGTCGTCCGGTGAGAAAGACACGCGGACGCTCGGTAAAGTCTGCGCTCAATGTGCCAGTAAGTATTCCCTCATCCCGTAAGCGCAGGAGAGCGCGACTGAGTGATGTTGAAAGTTGGCCTTCTGGCGGAGGCTGCCACGAATCGGGACCAGAACGCTCGCGCAATCTTTCTTCGAGAGCCTTGCGATAAATGCCGCCATCCAAGACTGGCAAAATTTCTGCAAGTAACTCGATGCAATCGCAAGCTCCGAGAGTGCGTTTCTTGCCAAACACCATAGGCAAAGCATCACGGATTGCATCAGTGGGATCAGCGATGAGCGCTCCGGTGGGATACTTTGCCATCCAACCGAAGCCGAGGAAAGGTACCCAGGCTCGCAGTCCAGACCACCGCGTGTCATTCTGAATCAGGACTGCGTTGCTCGGAAATTGCCTTTGAATCAGTGCCTGCGTTTGATCCCAGCCTGAGAAGTCAATGCTCCAGCAATCCTGCGCGAGCAGCCAGCATAAAGAACGCGTGAAGTCCGCAGATTTGGCCCCTTCTGATGCCCAGAAGTCGGCGTTATTATGTTCTGCAAGCACAATGCGCCTCGCCACACTGGGTAACTTTTGTATGTCACGCTCGTCTTTCCTGACATCAGAGTGCAACGACACCTTGCCATCCGCAGTCTCCTGAAACAGACCGAGTTCCAACCAGCGGTTCAGTGTCTGTCGCGTTTTCTCATCGCTGATGGAACCTTGTGGAGCACATAGTTCCACGAGTTGGCCTCGTTCGCGCCCCTCTGACAGCAGCAACTTGAAGATGACGGTGAGGACGCTGTGAATACCGTCGCTCGGTCTGTTAAGAAGGCTCATGGTTGCAAAAGGCGGGCAAAGTCTTTGAGTGATATCACATTAGATCTAACATCCCCAATTAGACGTGATGGATTAGCGGGGTCGGGGAAAGCTTCCGGCACGATCAAGAAGTGCAAAGGGCGATTTAACGAGTAGAGGAAATCTGACCCAGACATGTTGTCCGGCATCACTAGTGATGCTCGAGGCACATCGGGTTGCCGATCCCAAGTATCAAGTTCGGCGACATCTCGCACGATAATGAACCCCTCGATGCTTTGCCGAACGAGGTCGGGAACAGGATTGCGATGCTCGTCCCAATGGCTGCGCTCCAACCACTTGGAAGGCACCGCTATCTCACGCACCCCATGGCTGATAAGCGTTTTGAGAAGTGAGATTTGGGTGAGCAGTACGTCGTAGGACGCGATTTCGTTCGCCTGATAAGTGAGGATCAACAATCCGTTGATGGCTGTTCGGGTGGCATGCTCCAAGGAAAGGCTCCATTTTCGGCACAAGTCTTTCGGAGGAGTAGGGACTTCAACCTCGCTCGGGTGAAGGGACACGTCGTATATGCCAGCATCAGGCACTCGATAGACCTCGCGAAGGACATCAGGCAATCCGCGGTTTCTTTTGAGCACGTCTTCCATGCGTTGCCAGTTCAATGCGCCGGCCTGCATCGATTGCTGGCGATAGGTGCCAACGCGATCTTGCCAACTTGATTCAAAGATCGGGGCCACATCAAGTAAACGCACTACGCAAGTAGCATTGGCCTCGGCCCACGCATTTTCGCGTCTTGTCTGGTAGTCCTCATCGTTTTCGCCTGCCAATCGTGCAAGGTCAGGCGATGGCAGTTCGTGTAGTTCAAGCACGCCGGCACGTGCGAGCAGCAATAGGGTTCGCAGATTCCACTCAATGTTGCGATCGCTGTCCCATTGAATCCCTGGCCGCGTCGTGCGTAGGTTGAGATAACTGGTCTCGCCATTGTCGGTTCGATCATGCCACATTGATTGCCACCGACTGAGGCCAAGTTCATCGCTGATCAAACTGGCCGAACTCATTCTGCTGGCGAGTTGAAGGTCTGCGTGTGTCCAAATCATGAGGGATACAGAAGCGCGGCCATCGCGACCGCCTCGTCCGACTTCTTGATAAAATCGGTCAATGGTTTCTGGAACGCAAGCATGAAGCACGAGGCGCACGTCTCCCTTGTCCATGCCTAAGCCGAAGGCAGAAGTAGCGACCATCAAGTCCAGTTGATCTTCTCGCCATTGAGTGATCGCTCTCTCGCGTTCGGCAGAGGTGGATTCGCCATGCACAAGACCGCTGCGCAACCAACCTTCGTTTATGCATCGTTTGTGCCATTGCTTTGCGTCTTTCACCTTTGTCACATAGAGGATTGCCGGTCGCGGCGCGTGTCGTAACGCCTCCAAGATTCGGGCAATTTTCTCATCTTCCGTCTGACAACGCGCCATGAAGTAGTCAGGTTCGGGACGCAGATGCACGGCAGCCAGCGTTTCCATGCTGCCAAACAACTGGGAGAGATCCGCGTATGTCTCGGCGGTCAAAGTTGCCGTCATCAACAAGGTGCGGAACTCTGCCCTTGGTGGGCACCTATCGCGCAGTTGTCGCAGGGTAGCGCTCATCAACTGCATCTCGGGTCGAAAGGACCCGCCCCACTGGCTAATCAAGTGCGCCTCATCCACTACTACCGAACGCAACCATCCGGTGGCCGCGACTTTTAGAAGTTCGTCTTTTAGAACGCGTAAACTTTCCGGAGCGAGAAACAACAAGCGTTGTGTGCCCGCAAGCAAACGCTGGCGAATGGCCTTTCGCTGAGCTTTGTTCAGACCCGAGTGCCAGGCATCGCTGTTATCCTGGGGACGCCAAGCCCGCGCCTGTTCCACCTGATCAAAAGCCAAAGCAATCGTCGGCACTATGATGAGCGCGACACCTGTCTGGACTTTGCCAAGGAGGGCATTGGCCAGGCCGACGAGACTTTTGCCACCGCCTGTGGGCAGAACAATCAACCGCGTCGAACCTGGTGGCGACAGCATAACAGCACGCACGGTTTCGGCCTGTGCTGCCGAAAGGTAGTGAGTAAAGCCTGTGAAAGCCGCAGTGAGGGCAGGGTCCGCCTTTACCTGCCAAGCCTCAGGCTCAGATAGGCGCGGATGCCTAATCTCCTCGGCTTCGACTGCGGCGAACGGGTTCGTTTCGACCTGTTGCGCGCTCCCATTGTGGAGAATGGTCAACCACGTGGGTTCCCAAGCCTCGGCGTCAATTTCTACACCACCGTCGACTTGACGTAATCGGCAACCACAGGCCTTCCATTGCTCAGGAGTAGGCCATTGCCCGCTTGTGGTTAGCGTCAACTTTTGCACACCGCCGTGGTGCATTTCTTCGTAGCGCAGCACATGGCGCACCAGACCGCTGAGGTCCGACGAACCTGCTGCACCGACATTCAGCAACGCCTTGCGAAGGCGTTCATGCGGTCGTTCAGCCATCGGTTCCGATGGCACACCATCGTGGGGCCAAGACCGTAATGCACGTTTGATTGTGGCGAATCCGTTCATGGTACACCATCTTTCAATAGATGTTCAGAGAGAAAAATTACACCCGCAGCATCTAGACGAATCAGTGGCGCGCGGATCCCGCCTGCCAGAAGGCGCGCATTTTGATCGGAAGCCTCGATTTCTGCTTCAAGTTCCGCGCGCTCGGCATCGCGATCTTCCGCAAAGGCTTGCAATCGACTAAGTCGTTGCTCCTGCGCAATAGTTACCTCCCTCTCGAGAGCCTGAGCACATCGTTCAGTAAGTTCTGCAAGATTATGCTTGGCCAGTAGAAGGTTCTCCGCAACCGTCCTCACGCTTTCGCAGGTGCCTGACCAGTCCGAAATCCCGAGACGCTCAAGCACCTGTGGCCAGAGTTTTGGAGAAATGTTAGTATCGAGCGGTTTTTGATAAGAGCGCTGCAAAAGCGATAAAAAGTTTGCCGACGGTTCCATCAAATCAGCCCCAAGCCACATCGTTTCAACAATAGGTCTAAACGCCGCATCGGCCTGCCGGGCGATTATGTTCGAATTGAGTGGATCGTCGTCAAAGTCAAATACATCTGCCTCAATGATGAAGTCGAGTCGGAAGAAGATGACTGGAACTGTGCCAACGCCCGCGACATTTCGCCACATTGCAAAGCTAGTGCCCCGATCATCCCACAGTAAATGCCGCTGCACGGCATCAATTACCGGATTGCCCACCCGGGCGAGGCCAATGCGACGAATGCGCGCCGTTTCGCGCTTGAAAACTATGGTTCTCGTCAGTGGCGGACGGAATTGAGGATGGCAAGCACCCATATCAATTGCATCCTTGAATCGTTGTCGGAAGGAATCGAACGGGAGCAAGGTGCGCTTTCCGCGTTCGGGGCGAGCAAATTGATAACGAGTAACAGGCGAAGCTTCGTCAGGTTCACCCACCCGTACAAATTGTAAAGTATCGACCAACCAACGTTCCAGATCCTTCTGAAATGAATCAGCGCTGCGCTCATAGTCCAGAATGCCATCTGTAATCTCAGTCGCGATACTGGAGGTCGCGCTTTCGATGGAATCAAGTTCATCCTGATTCCGAATGAAGCGAAACTCCTGCTCGATCCCTTGCGGGGCGCTGAGGCGTTCCATCGCATCACCGATCGCGGAGACTCCATCCAGAAACATTCGCTGTTCCAGTTTCGCCATTTCATCTTCGACTACATATTGAAGTGCCGCGATAGAGCGTGAGAATACCTGCCAAGCTTCGCTAAGGCATCTGGTCCATGCGCTGAAATAGCCTGCTCCGGTAGGTGCGAGGCCAAAAGACGTGATGCTTTTGCCCACGCCGAAGCGATCAAGACGGCCCATCCGCTGTTCAAGTCGGTTCGGTGAAAGAGGAAAATCGATATGTAGCATCCACGCTTTACCGCCTTGTAAATTCACACCTTCCTCCGCTCGGGCATCACAGACCAGTGCCTGTGGCCCTGGTTGCTCCCATCGCTCGGACCATTGAGTCTTGCCGATACCGTGCCTCAAGACTAGGCCGGGACATCGTTCTTGCAGCATTTTGTGCAGATCGTCTGCCATGGCTGGGGACGTCGTCATGCAAACAATGCGCAGGTTTTTCTTCAACATTTCCATTACCGCGGAAGCCAGTTTTTTTACCAATTCCTTGCGGGATGCTGTGAGTATGGCTTCAAGTTCGAGGATTTGCCCAAGCCAAGTCGCTTCACCGGGAAGTGCGGCCGTCTTGGTTATCGTGCCCATTCTTTCCGTATCCGTAAGTAGGCCATAGTCTGCTCCCGAGTCTATCCGCTTGCGTGCAATACGAGAGCGCACGCACGCTAGAAATGCCAGAGGATCACTCCACAAAGATTCCAGTAGGATGACGAACACATTCGCCATGGCTCTACACTCTTCAGAGTCTTCACGCCCCCACAACTCTGCTGCGGCGCGAGCACGCCATTGCTCTAGTAGATTCTCTGCTTGGGCGATGCCATTGTCCTCCCATGGCGCGAGAATCAATTTCTTGCGGCCGGGAAGCAAGCTGGCAAGATCCTCACTGCGTCGGTTACGGAGCACGCGGCGGTGCAATCGATATGTCTCACTCAAGTGCAAGCGGATTTGCCTCACCAACAAGCCCGCTCGCTCATCGCCAAGAACATCCTTAGCCAGCACAGGCCGCAGATTCTCAAGAAGCAAGGCGAGTCGGGTGTCTTTTGGGAACATGTTCGCGAGTTGCCCGAGTGATTCCTCCAAGAAGAACGGTTGCTGGTCCTCAGTGAAACTGGCGAAAACATCCGCTAATTCCTGACGCCTCTCTATTCGGATCTTGAATGAATCAACATCCTCTATGCCATAAACTGTGGGATCGAGCAAATGCAGTAGCGCCAGAAAGCCTTGTTCATTGCGTAATACTGGTGTTGCCGAGAGAAGCAGCAAATTCCGACAAGCCACCGGATGACTCATTTGGCGAACCGCCTCGAATCTGCGTTTCAGGGAAGTTCCTGTTCCATCAACAGCACCGCGTGCAAGTTGATGAGCTTCATCCACTACTAGAAAGGTCGGGCGCTCATCCTTCCAAATTTCCAAATCCTCTAATGTAGCCACTTCTACGCGATGCCCAAAATCTGGCCCTACCTGGCAGCGACTGGCCAACTCTGCTACCCACTGTGCCTTAAGAGACGATGGGGCCAGGACAAGGACGTAGTGGTCATCGGGCCGATCTAATACGTGCTGCCGAATGATTACACCCGCCTCAATGGTCTTGCCTAATCCTACTTCATCGGCCAGCAAGTAGCGCTGCATTGGATCAGTCAACACCCGTCTCACGACCTCAACCTGGTGTGGTTCGAGGGAAATTGGGGCTGATATGAGTGCGGTGATCCCGCAAGCTGCTGCACGCTGCCTGATCAAATGGGCGACTAATCCTGCCCTGGACTCATGGAAAAGCGGGGTCTCAGTCAATCTGGCTGCAAGGTGTTCCCATGGATCGGCGAGCGGTTGATTCCAGCGAACATAAAGCTTACGCGTATCAATGCTGGCTTGTCCTGAATTAGGGAGATCCACGAAAACAATGGAATCTACGTGCCCGTGGACCCGCCCCATTTTCCAGCAACCTGCGTCGTCGTCGAAGAAGTAGACCCGGGTTTGCTCATCAAGTTGTTTTGCTTCTCGCAAACTCGGCATGGCCACCTCATGGCGAGGCCACGTTGATGAAACTGCCGAGTCGAAATATTCGACTATGGCAGTTCTAGCATTACTGGCGACTACCTTGCCAATACCCAAATCATTCTCCAATGAACGGACCAGTTTACCGATGTTGGGGTTGGTAATGGGCATTAGTTAATGAAGTAGGTATTAGCACTAACGTGCAACCGGAAAAATAACTCGTGCGAAGGCGTCATGTGCGTGGATGCTCTCTTGGTTGACGGCTTTCACCTCGAACGCTGTGATGCGTTTATCCCTTTTAAGGGAGATTGCTACATTGCGGACCAAGTCCTCGACAAAGACTGGATTGTCGTAGGCCTGCATGGTGACGTGACGTTCGTCAGGACGCTTGAGCAGGGCGTAAATGGGTGCGGAGGCCCCTTGCTCGGCGATGGCGATTAATTCTTCGATCCAGATCAGTTCCCACCCGCCGCTCTTCTTCTTCTTGGTTCGGACTTCGATGGTGACATGGCCTCGTTGGTTGTGGGCTCCGTAGTCGCTGATTTCCTTGCTGCAGGGACAGAGGGTTTTGACAGGCACCTCGACGCGCAGGGCGAAGTCGTCTTTGTTGCCGTTTGATTCCCCGAGGAAGGTCACATTGCACCCCACTTTGGCCTTGGCACCGGAAACCGGGGCGGCTTTCTCGACGAAGTAAGGAAACTTGACTTCGATTTGAGTGCTCTCCGCATCCAATCGGCTTTTGAGATCGTGGAGGATGATGGGCAGGGTGCGCATGGTGATCTCTCCTTCATGCTCGGTGAGGACCTCCAGAAATCGGCTCATGTGGGTGCCCTTGAAGTGGTGTGGCAGATGTACCGACATGCTGATGGTGGCGACCGTAGGCAAAGGATTCCCTTCCCGATCCATTACCTGAATGGGATATTGCAGATTGGTGATCCCGACCTGATCGATGGGGATACCTCGGGTGTCCCTGGTCTTTTGGATGTCAGGGAGGGTGTTGGCTTTTTTGCGGGCAGGCATGGGATCAGGCGAAGTATTCGGCCCACGAGGTGGCGGTTTCCCAGACCCGGACGCAGACGAGGCGAGTGTCCGGACGGAGGGGATACCGGGCATCCTGCTTCGCCGCGTAGTTGGTCAGGGCGCTGGAGGCATGATCGAAGATGGTCCGGGCCATGAGTTCGGTGGTGGGATCCTGATTTTCGAATCCAATCACCCGGTCTCCGTAGCGCTGCTTGAATTCGGCGTAGGCCGGGTCAGTCGTGTTCATGCACATCGCATGATCGAAGGTGTCCAACCACTCACCGACCGCGTCTTTGATGATTTTAAAGTCACAAACCATCTCATTTTGGTCGAGTTCATTGGCTTCGAGGACAAACTCTACCTTACGGGTATGTCCGTGGGGGAACTGACATTTGTCCGGGTGCTTGGACAGCATGTGGCCGTTCTCGATGTCGAGGGTTTTGCAGACGCGGTAGGGCATGGTTTGAGGGATAACTAAGTTCCGCGGCGGTTGCCAAAGAGGTCGATGTGAAGCCTTGAGCAGTAACGATAGCCACGGGACTTGCAGAGGTCAATGATAGTGTTATTTCTGAATGACATTTCTTCCAGGGAAATCCCTTGGGGCATCAGGAGCACTTTGTGATGGGGGATTCCCTGAGGAAGGGCTTGCACCAATGCCTCAATTTCCTGAATGTCTGCTTCGCTTGAGACAACGAATTTCAGTTGGAAGGGGTAATTCCTGACCCACTCGGCGACCACTTCGGGCCGGTGGCGGGTTTCCTCATGACGCTGGTGCCACGACTTGGCCTGACTGACAGGCGGAGTGGAGTTGCCCATTTTGGGGCTGATCGAAGCGAGATCACAGGCAATTCCTTTTGGGAGGACTGTCCCCGCAGTCTCAATAGTGATGTGCTTTCCGGCGGCTCTTAAGCCCGCCGCTAGTTCGTGGATTCCTTTGGCAATCAATGGTTCCCCTCCTGTCAGAACGACGAATTGGGTCGGATGGCGGGTCACTTCCGCGATGATGACATCGACGGACATGTCATTTCCCTCAGGATTCCATGAGGCATACGGGGTATCACACCAAGCGCAGCGCAGATTGCACCCCGAGGTGCGGACAAAAACGGATGGCACCCCGGTTAGTTCGCCCTCCCCTTGGATGCTGTAGAAGATTTCCGAGATGCGCATTATCAGTTTGCGCAGGGTTTTGCGGGCAGAGGCCCCTGATTCAGGTAGAGCGTGGGGTCCGTCAGTCCGGCGAGGAGGAAGGCTTCCCGTCGCTCGACGCAGGTGCCGCAGGTCCCACAATGGATCTCCCCGCCTTTGTAACAGGACCATGTCCGGGAGAAATCGACTCCCAATTCATGCCCCCGGGCGGCGATGTCTTCCTTCCGCATGGCGATAAACGGACGCAGCACCTGAATCCCGGCATAGGTGCCAAGGCGGATGGCGTCCCCCATCGCCTGCATGAATTCCTCCCGGCAGTCCGGGTAAATGGCGTGATCCCCCGAGTGGGCGGCAATGACAAGCCCTTCGGCCCCGCAACTTTCAGCGAAACCGGCCGCGATACTCAGCATGATCCCATTCCGGAAGGGCACGACCGTGGCCTTCATGTTCGCTTCCTCGTAGTGACCGTCCGGGATGTCTCCCCCGCTCTTCAGGAGGTCTGATTGGAAGTGCTCGCCCATGAACGCGAGGGAGATAACCTCGTGCCGGATTCGCAGCTGGGCGGCGTGTTCCCGGGCAAACGGGATTTCCCGGTGATTGTGCTTGGATCCGTAGTCGAAACTCAGGGCCGCGACGATTTCATGGTCCTTCGCCGTGGCGTAGAGGGCCGCCACCGAATCCATTCCACCACTGACAAGGACAACGGTCTTCATTTTGGGGACAAGGAGGGGTAGCTCGTGGAGAAACTGAGTTGTCCCCCATCGGGTGCCGTGATGTCCACCTCGAATTCTGCCTTCAATGGGCTGCAGCAGTCCGTGATTTCCACCATCAACCGGTCCAGCAGGGCGTGATCCAATTCCTCCTCCTGCACCCGGTGTGACAGGAACCGCCCAAAGGAGCGGGCTTCCAAGCAGTGCTTTCCCGGGGTGTAGCGCAGGGTGAATGAAGCTTGGGCACCATTTTGCAGGCCGTATACCCGGCAGGGCAGGGGTGTGGCCGAAGCAAGCTCCACCTGATATTCACGATCACGCCGTGGATTGGAAACAGCGGAGAGTTCGAGGAGAGGCATCGGAACTGGAGAGATTCCCCCACCATGGAACGGTGGCCGAACTGGTCAAGGTGGAGTGGATTATTTTGGGGAGTTCATGGGATGCTTCGTTCTCTGATCCGCACAGTCGGGAAATATCTCCGGCTGGAGGTTGCTTGCTCCAGGGACTTTGGCATCCCGGCAGTCAACCGCGCGGGGATACGGAAGGAAAAACGCTGGCGTAGAGTGCCAGGGATCCGGACTCGCAGGCAATAGCTAATGGTGGGAAGGCAACAGATCAGGAGGTAAGTTCCCCGATGGAAGGACAGGAATAACAGGCTTTATCCGGCCATTTATACCAAAGCGGGCAGGATGGCGCTGGCGGGGGGCCACGGCCGGCCGCTTGAAGGAGGAGGGGGGGGGCGCGGGAAGCCGGAACGCTGACAGAACTGATCGCTGTACAAGGATCTGGTGGCTCAGACAAAGCCCAGCTGCAACGCCACCTCGCCGACAAGATCACGGCCGGCCCGCCGGATTGCCCGCGTGAGGATGGTCAGATGATCAGAGTGGACGCGAAGCACGAACATAACACCCGAGCGTTCTATCGCAAATCCGCGCCTGGCAGAAAGGCGGACCCGGAATTGACAGGAAGAGTCAGCTTCGGCATACTTGCCGCTCATGAGTTTCCCTTTCCGTGCATTTATCGTCCTGATGGGCGGGCTTCTTGCATCGAGCGTTATGATGGGGGGCCAGCACGGCGAAGGATGGTACCATTTCAGCAGTAATTCCCGCTTCGTCCCGCAAACAGCCGCCGAGCGCTATTGGGAGCGTGCCTTGAAGAAGAATCCCGCCCTGAATATAGTGGAGGATGCTGAAACGGCAAGAAACGAGGTATGGAGCCTTTTTCGCGAAGATCTGAGACGGATGAAATGGACCTGGGAACGGGAGCTCAATTGGACTTCCTCCAAGGGATTCACTTCAAGTTCTGAGATCCCCACAACAAAAATCCCTCGATGAAATCCATCACCCAGCGACCTGGATTCCAGATTGGCGTCCTTCTTGCCCTCTTCGCCATCGGCTCTTCCATCGGATTGACGGATCGATATTATAAGAGACTCGCCGGCCGCTATCTGACTGAGAAGGGGCTGGGGCTGGCCAGGGCCTACGCCTGGGACTTTGAAAAGCAGCACGGGAACCTGCCCTCCATGGAAGAACTGATTCCTTTCGCGGAGAAGCGGTTTCACGACGACCTCCAACGAATGAATTTCTCGCCGGTGGGGGATCATTTTACGCGGATGGAGGATACCAAGCCCTGATCGTAAAATGTTCATAGCTTTGAGCGCCTTGTCAATCCTCCCCCGGTGATTAGGGCTGGTCGACATTGGCCGAAATTTCGAGGTGGAGGGCACTTGAGCTTGAAATTTCCAGTGATCAGGCCAAGCGGGCGACGGCTCCCGCTACTGCACCACCAGGCGCAGGAACTGGCCGGCGGCATCCCGCGGCACGGAGGCGGTGCGCTGATTCTCCGCATCCAGGGCGGAGAGGGTGACGCCGGTGGTGGTCCACTGACTCAGGTCTCGGCTGGTTTCCACCCGGTAGGTGATGCCCGGCGTGGCGGCGTAGTAGCGGAAGCTCAGGGAATCATTGCCCAGCACCGGGACGGGCAGCAGGCCCTTTAGATTCTGCCGTGGGTCGAGGTTCAGGGCGTAGGCCATCAGCAGGGAGACCCCATCCCCGTCCGGGTCCTGCTGGAGGCTGGTGTCATACGGCAGGCCATGCGCCAGCAGCCACGATGCCGTGGGCGGGAGCGGCGCCGTGAGGCCGATGGTCGGGTAGCCTCTCCACCACGGGGAGGTGAATCCTGTGTTGTTCGTGAAGTAATAGACCGTGAATCCCAAGGCGGTGCTGTCGAACATTATGCCGAAGCTACCCGGTGCGTTGCCCTGAAAGACCGCCGACTTCAGCCCGGTGCAGCCGAAGAACGCGCGTTCGCCGATGGAGGTGACGCTGGCGGGGATGGTGACGCTGGTCAGCCCGGTGCAGCGGTAGAACGCGTAGTTGCCAATGGTGGTGACGCTGGCGGGGAGGGTGACGCTGGTCAGCCCGGTGCAGCCGGAGAACGCATAGTCGCCGAGGGAGGTGACGCTGGCGGGGAGGGTGACGCTGGCGGGGATGGAGACGCTGGTCAGCCCGGTGCAGCCGGAGAACGCGTATCGGCCGATGTAGGTGACGCCAGCGGGGAGGGTGACGCTGGTCAGCCCGGTGCAGTCGGAGAACGCGCGATCGGCGATAGCGGTGACGCTGGCGGGGAGGGAGACGCTGGTCAGCCCGGTGCAGCCGGAGAACGCGTATGCGCCGATGACGTTGACGCTGGCGGGGAGGGTGACGCTGATCAGCCCGGTGCAGGATTGGAACGCGGAGGAGCCGATGTAGGTGAGGCTGGCGGGGAGGGTGACGCTGGTCAGCCCGGTGCAGTAGGCGAACGCGAAGTAGCCAAGGGAGGTGACGCTGGCGGGGAGGGTGACGCTGGTCAGCCCGGTGCAGCCGACGAACGCGTAGTTGCCGATGGAGGTGACGCTGGCGGGGAGGGTGACGCTGGCCAGCCTGGTGCATCCGGCGAACGCGGAGTCGCCGATGGCCGTGACGCTGGCGGGGAGGGTGACGCTGGTCAGCCCGGTGCAGGATTGGAACGCGGAGTTGCCGATGGAGGTGACGCCGGCGGGGATGGAGTAGCCCCCTGTTCTGCCGCCAGGGCAGACGAGTAACGAAGTTCCTGCGGCATTGTAAAGTAAGCCATCCACGCTGGAGAAATGCGTGTTGCCCGGTGTGACCGCGAAAGAAGTCAGCCCGGTGCAGTAGAAGAATGCTTCGTCGCCGATGGCGGTGACGCTGGCGGGGAGGGTGACGCTGGTCATCCCGGTGCAGGATTGGAACGCGGAGGAGCCGATGGAGGTGACGCCGGCGGGGATGGAGTAGCCCCCTGTTCTGCCGCCAGGGCAAACGAGTAACGAAGTTCCTGAGGCATTGTAAAGTAAGCCATCCACGCTGGAGAAATGCGTGTTGCCCGGTGTGACCGCGAAAGAAGTCAGCCCGGTGCAGTAGAAGAACGCTTCGTCGCCGATGGCGGTGACGCTGGCGGGAATGGTGACGCTGGTCAGCCCGCTGCAGTAGTAGAACGCGGCGTAGCCGATGGAGGTGACGCTGTCGGGGATGGTGACGCTGGTCAGCCCGCTGCAGCGGTAAAACACGTATCCGCCGATGGTGGTGACGGTGGCGGGGAGGGTGACGTTGGTCAGCCCGCTGCAGTAGGAGAACGCGGAGGAGCCGATGGAGGTGACGCTGGGGGGAATAGTGATGCTGGTCAGCCCGCTGCAGCCGGAGAACGAGGAGTTGCCGAGGGAGGTGACGCTGGCGGGGAGGGTGACGCTGGTCAGCCCGGTGCAGCCGGAGAACAAGGAGTTGTCGAGGGAGGTGATGCTGGCGGGGAGGGTGACGCTGGTCAGTCCGGTGCAGCCGGAGAACGCGGAGACGCCGGTGCTGGTGACGCTGGCGGGGAGGGTGACGCTGGTCAGCCCGGTGCAGGATTGGAACGCGCCTTCGCCGATGCTGGTGACGCTGGCGGGGAGGGTGACGCTGGTCAGCCCGGTGCAGAATTTGAACGCTAATTCGCCGATGGAGGTAACGCTGGCGGGGAGGGTGACGCTGGTCAGCCCGGTGCAGCCGTAGAACGCAATGTCGCCGATGCTGGTGACGCTGGCGGGGAGGGTGACGCTGGTCAGCCCCTTGCCGCGGTAGAACGCGCCGTCGCCGATGGAGGTGACGGGCAGGCCGACGATCTGCGCGGGAATGGTGAGGGCACCGGCGGCGTTGTTGGGGTAATCCGTGATCGTGACCTGAGTGCCACCGATCACCTGATAGGTGAACAGTCCGGACACGTCGGCCCGCAGGGGATTGGCGGAGCCGCAGAGCAGCAGGAGGCCCAGCCACAAGGCCAGCAGCGGGGAGCGGTAGTTCGATTTCAGGGGCTGCGGATGGGTGGTGAGCGGTTTTGGGGACCGGTCCTGGATTACTTTTCGACTTCGTCGGAGGCTATCTCCTTTGCTATGGAATGAAAACTTTTCTTTGGGGCGCATGCTCCGGCGCGGAGAAGTCGGAGAAGTTACCCGGAAACGTGCGAAGGCGAGCGGCAAAATCCAAGGCGTGAAGTTTGCAGGCCGCAAGATCGGCACGGTGCTGCTGGGCGATTTCAGGAGCGTCCCGCCCGTGCCGAAACCATTCCCGTCTTCGATACGCTTGAGCACAGGGTCATCGCCGCAGGTGCGATGCGGCGAACTGGCAAATTGAACTTAGGTGGCAAATTGAACTTCCGTTCCCGCCAATGAAGCTGGGGAGGTGCGGATCAAATCGCTGAAGCCTTCGCCCGTCGCCTTGCCGCGCCACCTTGCCGACAAAATCACGACCGCTCGGCGGATCACCCGGCTCCAGGTGGTACAAAAACCGGTGAAAAGCAACGCCTTATTTCTGTAAAGCTATGACAACCAAGGGCTTAAGACTTTTAAACCAGCTATCTGTTAACCATTAGGTCGTAGGTTCGATCCCTACCTCCGGAGCTTTATCCAAAGGATTATAAAATCGGGGTTTTGATCGCGGGAGGGCGTTTCTCAAACCGAAGTAAGGGGACGTCTGACTCCGGCAGCGTTCCGTGAACGGTGCGATGGACCTTTCGTGGAGAGGCGTCGAAATCCGGAAGCCTCCAGGAACGCTGTTCTGCATCTTCGTCTCCAACGCGGGGAGCATGGCAGGCATTGCAGCCAACAAAAAGTCCCGTTCCCTGTCCTGACGGACGATGGGAACGGGGCTGTAAAAGGCCGGATGGCGGCGGGGACGGCTCAGGCCTGCTGGGGTTGCACCTGGCGGAGGTAGCCGAAGCCAACGAGGCGGCGGTTCTCCTCATCCCAAAGACGCAGTCCCATGGTGCGGAGGCTGGAGAAGAAGGTGATGGGTTTCACCGACTTAAAGATCTCGTGGGAGTTGTGGCAGGCTTCCAGATTGTAATTCGGGATGCGCGGGCTGAGGTGGTGAATGTGATGGAAGCCGATGTTCCCCGTGAACCACTGGAGGATGCGCGGAAGTTTGTAAAAAGAACTCCCGTTCAGCGCGGCGGCGGTGTAGTCCCATTCTTCGTGGTGCTCCCAATAAACGTCTTCATATTGGTGCTGCACGTAGAACATCCACACTCCGAAGGCTCCAGCGGCCATGGTGATGGGCACTTGGATCATCAGCCAGTGTTTGAAGCCGACGGCCCAGATCAGCAGGGCCGCGAGGGCGAAGATGGCGGCATTCATCCAGTAAACTGAATGCTTCTCCCGGGCGCTGGCCTTTTTGTTGGGGAAACGCTGATAGATCATGAACAGAATGACCGGGGCAAGCAGAAAGAGGACGACCGGATTCCGGGATACCCGGTAAACGAATTTTTTCCCAGGGCTTGATGCCAGATATTCCTTCACGGTCATCGTCCAGATATCACCCACCCCGCGGCGTTCCAGATCACCACAGGAGGCGTGGTGCAGGGAGTGCTCCCAGCGCCAGTGAAAATAAGGGGTGAAGGTGAGGACTCCGGTGATGAAGCCGGTGATGTCATTGAGCTTCTTGCTCTTGAAAAAAGAGCCGTGGCCACAGTCGTGGAAAATGATGAAGATACGGACTACAAAGAGTCCATTCAGAAGAGCCAGCAACAGGGTGATCCAGTAGGGGCCGCTCATGCTCCAAGCCATCACAGCCCAGATGGCGCAGTAGGGAATGACGGAGTTGATGATTTGCCAGGTGGCACGGCTGATGGACGGGCGTTGGAACTTTGCGACAATCGCTTTCCATTCGGCGACGGACGGAAGATTCGAGTCCAAGCTGGTGGGCGTCGTGGGTGAATTGGTCATCTTTCTAGAAGGATACTCGGGTGGCGGTTGAATGAAGAGTGAGCAAAGGGGAAGACAATCAACTAATGGCGGGTTGATTGGTCATTTCCAGGGGAGAATTGCGACGGGTTCTCATCTGGGGGGAGACAGATTATACGCTTCCCGAGGCGGTGGGGAAGGGCATTTCCAAGGATAATCATGCATCGGGATGGTTCGGGAAGAATGGGGCAATTCAACTCAGCCGGCCACGGAGAACAGGGAACTCTGGTGGTTTGAGAATGCGCCTTGCCAAGGTGGGTCCAAGGCATAGCGTCTGACCCGGTTGCTTTCGTCTCGTTGAAATGGGCGTTGAAGCGGGATTCACCGTTCCTTGGCGTATGAATCTCTGGGGCCGGACTCACTACACATTGGAAAACCACACGATTTTGAAAACTTTTAAAGGACTGGGCGTCCGGGATGATTTGATTCCCGGCATGGAGGAACTGGGCATCAAAACGCCCACCGCGATCCAGCAGGAGGCCATTCCGTTTCTCCTGGAGGACGGGAGTGACTTCATCGCTCAGGCGCAGACCGGAACTGGGAAGACAGCGGCATTCGGTATTCCGGTGCTGATGGGGATCGACCCGAAGTTCCGGGGCATCCAGGCGTTGATCGTGGCCCCCACCCGGGAGTTGGCGAAGCAGATCGGGAAGCAGTTGTTCCGCTTCACCAAATACAGCGCGGAGAAAATCTTCGTGGAAGTCCTGACGGGGGGGGATCATTTCGATCGCCAATGCGCCGCCCTGCAGCGGCCGACGCACATTGTGGTGGCCACTCCCGGCCGCCTGCTGGATCTGCTGGACCGGAAGGCACTCTCGCTTTCCTCGGTGAAGGTGCTGGTGCTGGACGAGGCGGACGAGATGCTCACCCTGGGATTCCGCAAGGAGTTGGCGGAAATCTGCGGGATCACGAAGAGCCGCCGCGCCACCTGGCTATTTTCCGCCACGATCCCGGATGGGGTCCGCCGGTTGATCACCGAATACATGTCACCTTCGGCCCACACCGTCAAAATCGACCAGACCCATGTCGTGAACCGTGACATCGCCCACCGCTTCATCGTCGTCCGGGAAAAAGAGAAAACGGCCCGGATTGCAGAATTCCTGAAACATCAGGGAGCGGACCGCGGCGTGATTTTTTGCCGCACCAAAGCCGGAGCCACAGGACTCTCCGCAGAACTGGCGGAACTGGGTTTCCCGGTGGATGTGCTCCAGGGCGATCTGCCGCAGTTGGAGCGGGACAAGGTGCTGCGTTCCTTCAAGAAGGGCCGTTTCCAATTTCTCATTGCCACTGATGTGGCGGCCCGGGGCATCGATGTCGAGGGACTCGCTTTTGTGCTCCACCATCAGCTGCCTGACCAGATTGAATACTACACCCACCGGAGTGGCCGTACCGCCCGTGCGGGGAAAAAGGGCGTCTCCATTGCCTTCATCGGGCATGAGGAAAAAGGCGATATCACCAAGCTGGCGAAGGAGCTGGGCCTGAATTTTGTGGAAATGCGGTAAGCCGGCAGGGCAGCGGTCGCCTTGATAGGATGGGGAAGGGGAAGCTTGGTTCGAGACTTCTCACAATCCTGCTGGTTCACGTTTCCTGCTCCTCCTGATTCTCAAAATCAGCAATGGATAGCGTCGCCGGGGCTTGTGGGCCCCGGCGGAAGAACTCAAGAGCTCTGACCCGGCGGTTGGCGTCGGTTCAAGCCGTCGGGTCCTCAGGAGGCTGTGGTTTGGGCTTCGGCTTCTGAACTGGAATGCCACCACTGAAGGTGATGGTGCCGCTTCCCCCCATTTGGATGGAAGGGGATGGGTTTTGTGGAGGCATCTGCTGGCGCTGAGGCTGTGCCTGGGGAAGGCGGACGCCCCGGCCCGGGGTTCCAGGAGGGAGGACATCGGGATCGTCTTCACTGCCGCCGCCACTGAGTTGCTGGGGCAGGCTGGCGAGGAGTTCCTCAAACGCGCGGAGATTGGTGGTGCTGCGGAAGAGGTTGTTGAGGACTTCGTTGCGGATGTTCCCCATCAAGGTGGAGAAGAGCTCGTAGGCCTCCGTTTTGTATTCGATGAGCGGGTCCTTCTGGGCAAACTGGCGGAGGTGCACGCCATCGCGGAGGGCGTCCATGTTATAAAGGTGCTCCTGCCAGAGGCGGTCGATGGCGTTGAGGAGGACGTAGCGTTCGAGGCCTTTGAGGGCCTCCGGATATTCGGTGTTGGACTTCAGTTCGTAGGCGGCTTTCACCTGCTCAGTGATCCAGGTGGTGTTGCCTTCGGCGTTCCGGGATTCGAGCGCGGCGGCTTCCTTGGTGAGGCGCAGCGGGAAAGTGAGGTTGAGCCACTGCAGGAGGCCATCAAGATCAGGGGTGCCTTCGACGGTGTTGTAGAATTCCGCGACTTTGTCCGGAATGGCTTCATCGATGGTTTCAAGGATCAGTCCATGGGGATCGTCGGTGCGGAGCGATTCGTTGCGGAAGGTGTAGATGACCGTGCGCTGTTTGTTGAGCACGTCATCAAACTCAAGGGTGCGCTTGCGGTAGGTGTAGTTGCGTTGCTCGACGCGTTTCTGGGCGCTCTCGACGGAACGGTTGAGCCACGGGTGCTCCAGTTCCTGGCCGTCTTCGAGGCCCATTTTTTCCATGAGCTTCGTCATGCGCTCAGCGGCGCCGAAGTTCAGCATGAGCTGGTCTTCGAAACTGAGGAAGAAGATGGATTCGCCGGGGTCGCCCTGACGGGCACAACGGCCCCGGAGCTGGCGGTCGATGCGGCGGGACTCATGGCGCTCGGTGGCGACCACCAGCAATCCGCCGAGTTCAGCCACGCCGGCGCCGAGTTTGATGTCGGTGCCGCGGCCTGCCATGTTGGTGGAAACGGTGACCGCGCCGCGTTGGCCGGCGAGGGAGATGATTTCGGCCTCGGTGCGGTGGAATTTGGCGTTGAGGACCTGGTGGGGGATCTTCTCGCGCTTCATCATGCGGGCGAGGGTTTCCGAGGATTCCACGGAAGCCGTGCCGACAAGGATAGGCTGGCCGAGAGCGTGCTTTTCCTTGATGAAGTTGATGACCGCGTTGTATTTTTCGCGCCGGGTCTTGTAAATCTTGTCGTTGCCGTCGGTGCGGGTGACCTTGCGGTTGGTGGGGACGACCAGCAGATCGAGTTTGTAGATGTCGTGGAACTCGGAAGCCTCGGTTTCGGCGGTGCCGGTCATGCCGGACAGCTTCTTGTAGAGACGGAAGTAGTTCTGAATGGTGATGGTGGCCAGAGTCTGGGTTTCCTTGTCAATCTGGACGCCTTCCTTGGCTTCGACCGCCTGGTGGAGGCCATCCGACCAGCGGCGGCCGGGCATCTTGCGGCCGGTGTGCTCGTCCACAATCATCACCTTGTTGTCCTCAACGACATACTGCACATCCTTTTCGTAGAGGCAGTAGGCGCGGAGCAGCTGGGAAATGTTATGCATCCGCTGGGCCTGGGAGTCCATTTTCTGCTGGACGGCTTCCTTGGCGGCCATGCGTTCCTCCGGGGTTTGGCCGGAACCATCGATTTCAGCGAACAGGGTGGCGAGGTCGGGGAGGACGAAGGCGTCAGGATCGTCAGGATCAAGATACCGGCGGCCCATTTCGGTGAGGTCCGCTTCGTGCGATTTTTCGTCGATGCTGTAGTAAAGCTCCTCCTTGAGGGCGTAGAGGGTCTTCTTCTGCGGGTCTGCGTAGTGGCTGAGTTCTTCTTTTTCGAGGGCGCGGCGGTATTCCGGCTCCTCGCTCATGCGCATCAGAGCCCGGTGGCGGGGCTGGCCCAGCTTGAGTTTGAAGAGACTGCGGCCGAGGCCTTCCCAATCCTTTTTCTCGACCTGATCCTTGGCTTCGCCGGCGATTTGGTTCAGCAGGGTGCCTTGCTGGCGGACGAGCTTTTCGACGTAGGGTTTGAATTTGTCGTATTGGTGGGTGTCCACCGTGACCGGGCCGGAAATGATGAGCGGGGTACGGGCTTCATCGATAAGGACGGAGTCCACTTCATCCACGATGGCGAACCAGTAACCGCGCTGGACCTGTTCCTCGGTGGATTGGGCGAGGCCGTTGTCGCGCAGGTAGTCGAAGCCGAACTCGGCGTTGGTGCCGTAGGTGACATCGCAGGCATACTGGGCGCGGCGTTCCTGCGGGGACTGGTCGTGCTGGATGGTGCCGACCGTCAGGCCGAGGTAACGGAGGAGATAACCCATCCACTCCGAGTCCCGGCGGGCGAGGTAGTCATTGACGGTGATCAGATGGACTCCGCGGCCCGTGAGGCCATTCAAAAACAGCGGCAGGGTGGCGACGAGGGTCTTGCCTTCCCCGGTGGCCATTTCCGCGATTTTGCCATTGTGGAGCGTCATGCCGCCGATGAGTTGGACGTCGAAATGGACCATTTCCCAGGTCAATTCGTGGTCACATACCATCAATTTGGTGCCGACGAGGCGGCGGGCGGCGTTTTTCACGACGGCAAAGGCTTCCGGCAGGATCTTTGTCAGGTAGGCCTGGATTTCGCTGAAGTTTTCCAACTTGGCGAGATCGGCACGCCAGGTGGCGACTTTTTCATGCAGCACGGACTCGGGCTGTTGCTGAAGTTGTTCTTCCAGCTTGTTGATCTGCTGCACAACTGGCCAAAGCTTTTTCAGCTCACGTTGGTTCTTGGAACCGACGATTTTACGGAGAATCAATTGCAGCATGGTAAATGGCCCGGTGGGAGGGATGGAATTTTGCGGACGGGAATACTGGTGGCGGACGGGGGGATGACAACCGTAAATCGGCCCCCGGCGGTGGGCCAGCCCGGAGGACGGCTGGCGGCCATGGGACGCACAGCGATCACCGGAGGGCCGTTTTAAGCGGGAGTCATTTGGGGGAGTGGTTTCAGGAGGCTGCTGCGGTCAGAAACTTGGAGGGTCTTGCTCCCGGCTGTGCCGGTAATCCCAAGGCGGACAGCCGGTTTCAGAAAAGGAAACATCCCGGAAAGGAATGCGCTTGGGGAAGCGCCGGTAGGCATTGATTCTGTCTTTCATCTTGCCGACAGGGTCAGGGTGCCGGAGAAGTCAAGGGTTTGGCTGTCAGAAAAGCGGAGCCGACGCGTTTATCCCTGGTTGTTTATCTGGTCGCCCATCCATGCTTCACCGATTCCTTCTGTCCGTCGTTGCTATTTCTTTTTTGAAGGCCGCTGCGGTGACCGCCGAACCGGCGTCGCCGCCAGATGGGGCGGGATTTGGGCAGGTGGTCCAGCCCTTTCTCAAGGAGCACTGTGTAAAATGCCATGGTCCTGACAAACAAAAAGGCAAGCTGCGGCTCGATACGCTGGCGGCCGACTTCAGCGATCCCTTGGTGGCGGAAAAATGGAAGGAAGTGGTGAATTCGGTCAATGGGCATGAGATGCCGCCCGAGGAGGAACCCGCGCCGGACCCAGCCGCTGCCGGCCGGTTCGCTGCGTGGCTGGAGGCGGGGTTGGCCCACGCGGAACTCACCAACCGGTCCACCCGCGTGGTGCTGCGCCGCATGAACCGGGCGGAATATGACAATACCATCCGGGACTTGGTGGGCGTGGACTTCCGGCCTTCGGAAAAGTTTCCGGAAGACCCTCCTGCCGGTGGATTCGACAACATCGGCCAGGCCCTCACGATGTCGCCCCTCCAGGTGGAGTTGTACTACGCCGCCGCCCGGCAGATCCTGGACCGGGCCCTCGTGGAAGGCCCCCGGCCAGCCGTGATCCAGTGGCGTTTTGAGCCGGAGGAAAATACCGGGGGAGCTGACCGCCTCCGCGTGAAGCGTGCAGGTCAGAACATCCTGCTCAATGATGGCAATAACACCACGGAAAACGGATTCACGGTCATTCATCGGAATTCATGGGACAAGGACGTCGGGTTCCGGGATTTCAGCGTGCCGCAGGAAGGTGACTATGTCGTGCGCTTCCGGGCGGCCGGGCGGGTGCCTGACCGCAAGGCGGTGGTGGAGGCGGCGCGGGTTATCCTGACAAAGCGGCGTGACGGGGAAGTGGCCAAAAATCCTGCCCGCCGGGAGAATCACGACAAGGAACTGGAACGGAGCCTGGAGCACTTTTCCACCCACCGGATGTATGGCTACGGCCCACCCCGGGTGAAGCTCACGCAGCATCTCGGCGGCACCCCGTCAGTGATCGGTGAAATGGATATCAATGCCAAGGAAGACCAGCCTGCCATTTATGAAGTGCGGGCCCATTTCAATACGGAAAAGGCCGGACTCGGGTTCAGTTATGCCTACGACATTCCCTCAGTGCTGGAGAACTTCTGGATGCAGGGCAATGACGGCTTTGCCCGGCCGGAACTCCTGATTGACTGGATCGAGTTGGAAGGACCGCTCCATGCCAGTTGGCCGCCGCCCAGTCACCAGCAGATCCTCTTTGACTCGCCCCATAAGGACAAGGATGAAGGGGCCTATGCGGCCGAGGTCCTGACACGATTCATGACCCGGGCCTACCGCCGACCGCTGCAGGCCGGGGAAGTGGAGAGCAAGCTCGTGCTTTTCCAAAAGCTCCGCGCCGGGAAGCCGGGATTTGTCGAAGCGATCAAGGTGCCGCTCGCCGCAGTGCTGGCTTCCCCTCATTTCCTCTATCTGGTCGAGCCGGAACCCGGTCCGGCAGCTCCGCGGGCGCTCACGCCTTATGAACTGGCCTCGCGGCTCTCCTATTTTCTCTGGTCCTCCCTGCCGGACGCGGAGCTGATGCGCTTGGCCCAATCCGGGGAACTCACCCAGCCTGCCATCCTGCGCGGCCAGGTGAACCGGCTCCTCGCCGATGACCGCAGCAGTGCCCTGGTGAGGAACTTTGCCGGCCAATGGCTCGGCCTGCGCAAGGTCGGCTCCAATCCTCCGTCCCAAACCCTCTATCCGGAATACGACCGCCATCTCGAACTCTCCATCGTGCGCGAAACCGAGGGTTTCTTCGGCGAAATCCTGCGCCACGACCTCGACGCCCGGAACCTGATCAAAAGCGACTTCGTCACCATCAATGAACGTCTCGCCCGTTTTTATGGCATTGATGGCGTGAAGGGGGACGCCATCCGCCGTGTGAACGTGCCGCCGGAGTTCCCCCGCGGGGGGCTGGTCACCCAAGCCTCCATTCATAGCATCACCTCCAATGGCACCCGCACCTCTCCAGTGGTGCGCGGGGTCTGGGTCCTGAAAACCCTCCTGGGAAGTGACCCCGGGCTGCCAGTGGCCAACGTTGGCGAGATCCAGCCCAAAGTGCCGGGAATCGACAAAGCCACGGTACGCCAGCGCCTCGCCATCCACCGTGAGGTGGCATCCTGTGCCCGTTGTCACGACAAGATCGATCCTCTCGGACTGGCCTTGGAAAACTTCGATGCCGCCGGCCAGTGGCGTGACCGGGAAGGCCACGGCTACAATGGCCGGATCGAGCAGAATGATCCGCTCATTGACGCCTCGGCCAAAATGCCGGATGGCACTGCATTCGCCGGAGTCAGTGGTCTCCAGGATCAGCTAATGAAAAAGCAGGATCTTTTCCTCAACTCCCTCGCCTCCCAGCTCACCACCTATGCTCTCGGCCGCGAACTCGGATTCTCCGACCGTTCCGCCGTCCGCGGATTTGTCCAACAAATGAAGGGGGAGCAAACCACCCTGCGCTCGCTCATCATGGCCATCGTCACCTCGCCAACTTTCACCACCAGGTAGCCCGCCCATGAACTTCCTATCGCATTCCCCGATCTCCCGCCGCACCGCCCTGCGCGGGCTGGGGGTCACACTGTCGCTGCCGCTGCTGGAGGCGATGTTGCCGCGTTCGCTTCACGCGGCGCCCTCCACTTACAGACCTCTGGTCAAATCAGGCGTAGCTCCCATGCCGCGGGCCATTTTTTGTTATGTGCCCAACGGAGTGAATATCCTGGAATGGGTTCCGGAGGCAAAAGGGAAGGAATATGCGCTCTCCCCGACGCTGGAGGTGCTACGGGAACACCGGGCCGACTTCAGCCTGCTGACCGGTCTGGGCCACCCACGGTGCACCGGCGGGCACAGTGGCGGTGACACCTGGCTGACCGGGGCCGACCTCCGGGCCGTGCCGGGGAAGGAATACACCAACACCATTTCGATCGATCAATTGATCGCGGAAAAGACCGGAGCGCAGACGCGGTTTCCTTCCATTGAGATCGGGGACCAATCCGGCACGGGCACCGCACTGCACAGCCACACCCTGGCCTTTGACCGCAATGGCACTCCGCTCCCGGCGGAGAACAGTCCGCAGCGTCTTTTTGAGCGGTTGTTTGTCCCGGATGATGCGGCTTCCCGCGAGGCCACTCTGAAACGTTATGCCGAGAAGCGCAGCATCCTTGATGACGTCCTCGGTGAGGCCAGGTCGTTGGAAAAGCAACTCGGGCGCGCCGACCAGACCAAGCTCGCGGAGTATCTCGCCTCGGTGCGCGAGACCGAATTGCGGGTGCAGCGGCAGGTGGAATGGGTCGATGTGCCCAAGCCGCAGGTCGATGCCAAGGGGCTGCAACTCAACAGCAAGCCCGGCGATGCCCATGACCGGCCGATGTGGCTGGATGTCATGCTGGAAATCAGCTATCTGGCCTTTGTCACTGATGCCACCCGGGTCATCACCTTCGAATGGGCCCGGGAAGCCGGGGGGTACGGGGTTGGCGGGGAAAATCATCACGAGTTGTCCCACCATGGCGGTGACGCCGGGATGCTGAAGAAGCTGGCGGCGGTGGACCGGGGATATTTGGAGCGGCTCTCCCGTTTCCTGACATTCCTGAAATCCACCGATGAAGGCGGGCGTCCCATGCTGGATCACACCCTGCTGGTTTATGGTTCCGGGATGAACAGCGGTCCGCGGGGCGAACATTCCCCGAAAAATCTGCCGCTTCTTGTCGCGGGCGGCAGTGCCTGCGGGCTCAAACATGGGCAGCACCTCGCGCATGATCCGGAAAAACATCCGCCTTTGGCCAACGTGCTGCTGTCGATCGCCTCGAAGATGGGCGTGGAGACAGAAAAATTTGCGGACAGCACCGGCACTTTGACAGAGCTGGGCTGAGGCGGACATACTTTCCGTTGCCGGCTCAAATTGGCAGGAAAACGGAATCGGGGGAGTGGTCCGTGAGGGAGGGGGCAGTTTCTCCTTCAATCCATATCGCCCGCTGGAAATTCCGGGGCGCTCCGGGAGAAAACGGGTCGGATGCGGGACGTATCCGGGAGCTGGCCGCTTTGGGTTTTGATTCGGGAGAGCCGCCCGAAAGATCCAGTGCCGCGAGGGCCAGCCGGAGCAGTTTTCAGGAGCGGCTCAGAAGAGGAGATTGGCGGCCAGAAAGTAGATGCTGGCGAGCACGCTGCTGATGGCGGCCACGAGATTCAGGTTTTCGAGGGAGGCGGTGTTGGCAGTAGTGTTGTTCATGGCGGTGTTGGCGTTGTGTGAGAAATAGTAACACAAGCCATAGATGCTGCAACTCATTTTTACTAAAATTATCAAAAATGGATTCAGGATTGCGAAAATCGGCTCAAAATTGAATTGAATCCAGGGCTTTTGTCGTTAGCCCCGGAATGATTCCTGGATATGAGCGGCGATTCTGGTGGATTTTCGCACATTTGAGCTGGCGGGTATCAGGAGCACCTCCGGCTCCTTGGCCGATGGTCTGGAATCGGATTCCAGCTGCCCAAACTGTGTCACCGGGTCCGCTGCCGCGGGGCGGGGGTTGGCTTCAGGCGGAGGTTGCGGTCAGGGCGGCCGCCCGGGCCCGCAGGCGGGGCAGGGCCTCGGTGCGGCCCAGCCATTCCAAGGCTGGGAGGAGATCGACTCCGTGGGTCTGGCCGGTGGTGAGGACGCGCAGGGGAAACATCAGCGCTCCAGGCTTGATCCCCAAGGCCCCTGCAGCGGCGTTGATGGCTGATTGCAGGTCACTGGCGGTCCAGGTTGGAGCCTCTTCCAGGTGCAAGAGAAGCGTGGCAAGCCGATTTGCCAGATCCGGTTGCGCCGCGAGTTTGGCCCGGGCGTCTTCGGCGATGGGGGCGTTGCCGTCGAAAAGCATGGGGAGGTGCTCGGCTAGCTCGGGAATGCCTTTAATCTTGGGTCGGATGAGCGGCAGGGCGCCGACGAGCCGCGGGTCATCGGTGCCAGGCAGGGGCTCGGTCTGACGGAGCAGCCAGGCAATGGCGAGGTGGTCGAAGGACGGAGTGTCGAGTTTGGCGAGGTACTGGGCATTCACCCAGCGGCATTTTTCGAGGTCGAACTTCCCGTTGGAGTGGCCCATGTTTTCCCAGCGGAACAGCGGGAGGATTTCCTCCACGGTGAGGATTTCTCGGTCGTCCTTGGGAGACCAGCCGAGCAGGCAGAGGTAATTGCTCACTGCTTCCGGGAGGAAGGCCTGTTCCTGATAATAGCCCACGGCCGCGCCTTGGTCGCGTTTGCTCATTTTGGAGCCGTCGCCATTCAGAATGAGCGGAATGTGGGCATAAACGGGCGGTTCCACGCCGAAGGCCTGGAACAGCTCGATGTGTTTGCCGGTGTTGAAAATATGGTCCTCGCCCCGGATGACGTGGGTGATCTCCATCTCGATGTCGTCCACCACATTCACGAAATGGAAAATGTAGGAGCCATCCGGGCGGCGGATGGTCATATCGGGTTCCGCGGTGCGGTCGATTTTGATGTCGCCGCAGATTTTGTCGGGGAGAATCAGGATCTCCTTGGGGGAGCGGAACCGGACCGCGCCATTTTCCTCCGTGTAGGTGTGGCCGGCTTCGACCAGCTTTTGGAAATAAGCGTCGTAGATGGCTCCCCGCTGGCTTTGGTAATAAGGCGCGTGCGGGCCGTCCTTTTCCGGGCCCTCATCCCAGTCGATCCCCAGCCACCGGAGGCCATCCACGATCGCGGCCTGGGCAGCAGCGGTGTTGCGGGCTTCATCGGTGTCCTCGATACGCAGCACAAAGGTGCCGCCGTGGGCACGGGCATAGAGCCAGTTGAACAAGGCGGTGCGGGCTCCGCCGACGTGGAGGTAGCCGGTGGGGGAAGGGGCAAAACGGACGCGGACGGGAGAGGACATTCAGGTTGGATGGTTGGGGATTTTATAATCGGAGCGAAGTTCCTGAATTGAATTCAGCGGGCTTTGGTTGCCGGACGCATCGGAAGCCCATGGGCGGCGAGGTATTCTTTGACGCCGGCGATGGTGTGTTCGCCGAAGTGGAAGATGCTGGCGGCGAGGACGGCGTCGGCTTTGCCCTCGGTGAGCACGGTCACCATGTGGTCCAGATTCCCGGCTCCGCCGCTGGCGATGACGGGGATGGTGACAGCTTCACTGACGGCACGGGTGAGGGCGACGTCATAGCCGTTTTTGGTGCCGTCGGCGTCCATGCTGGTGAGGAGGATCTCACCCGCCCCGCGGCGGCAGACTTCGGCGGCCCAGGCGACGGCGTCGAGGCTGGTGGGATTGCGGCCTCCGTGGGTATAGACTTGCCAGGTGCCGTCACCATTCGACCGGGCGTCGATGGCGACCACGATGGCCTGGTTGCCGAAAGCGGCGGCTCCCTCGTTGATGACCTGGGGGTTTTGGATCGCCGCGGTATTCAGGCTGACTTTGTCAGCTCCAGCGAGCAGCAGGGTGCGCATGTCGGCCACGGTGCGGATGCCGCCGCCGACGGTGAGGGGCATGAAACAGCGGGCGGCGGTGCGCTCTACCACATCCAGGATGGTGCCGCGGCCATCCGAGGAGGCGGTGATGTCGAGGAAGACCAGTTCGTCGGCGCCTTGATTGTTGTAGGCGACGGCGGATTCCACGGGATCGCCGGCATCGCGGAGTTCGAGAAATTTGGTGCCTTTGACGACACGGCCCTGATCCACGTCGAGGCAGGGGATGATGCGGCGGGTCAACATGGATGCTTTACGGGGGAGGATTTATGATTTGGAAAGAGGCGGGGATGCCGTTTGGTGGGCATATCATGAATGAGCTTGAGTCAGTGAGCAAGGCCTTGGGGCTGGAGGTTTTCCGGCGGCATATTTTCCTGTGTGCGGATGCCGCGGAGCCCAAATGCTGCGCGCGCGAAGAGGGACTGCGGGCGTGGGAATACCTCAAAACGCGCCTGAAGGAACTGGGCCTCGCGGGTCCGAAACCTCAGGTGTTCCGTACCAAAGCGGGATGCCTGCGCGTCTGTCTCCAAGGCCCCGTGGCGGTGGTTTATCCCGAAGGAACCTGGTACCGGAATTGCACACCGGAGGTGCTGGAGCGCATCATTCAGGAACACCTCATCGGCGGCGTGCCGGTGGCGGAGTATGTCTTCGCGGTGAATGCTCTGGGAAGGGGGGAAATACCTCAGGATTGAAGGGCCCGATTCGGTCAGATCTTTGTCATATCCAGAAATCCTTCCAACTGGCGGATGCGGGTAGGGTGGCGCATCTTGCGGAGGGCTTTGGCTTCGATCTGGCGGATGCGCTCGCGGGTGACGTGGAATTCCTTGCCGACTTCCTCCAAGGTGCGGCTGAAGCCGTCGATCAGGCCGAAGCGCTTTTCGAGCACGGCGCGTTCGCGTTCGTTGAGGGTGTCGAGGACGTCCTTGATCTTGTCCTTGAGCATGGCGAAGCCGGTGCGCTCCATGGGATCTTCGGCGGATTTGTCCTCAATGAAGTCCCCGAAAGTGGTGTCGTCGCCTTCACCGACTGGAGCCTGCAGGCTGATGGGGGTCTGGGCCATCTTGAGGACGGCGCGGATGCGTTCCACGGGGAGGTGGATTTCGTCGGCGATTTCCTCCGGGCTGGGCTCGCGGCCGTATTCCTGGACAAGCTGTTTCTGCACGCGCATCAGCTTGTTGATCGTCTCGATCATGTGGACCGGGATGCGGATGGTGCGGGCTTGGTCGGCGATGCTGCGGGTGATCGCCTGGCGGATCCACCAGGTGGCATAGGTGGAGAATTTGTAGCCGCGCTTGTATTCAAATTTATCGACGGCCTTCATCAGCCCCATGTTTCCTTCCTGGATGAGATCAAGGAAGGGCATCCCGCGGTTGGTGTATTTCTTGGCGATGGAAATAACCAGACGGAGATTGGCTTCGACCATTTCCTGTTTGGCACGGTCGGCATCGCGCAGATGGGCGCGCATTTCATTGTAGGCCTTGTGGAAATCCGCTGAGGAAAGCCAGGTGCGGCACTCCAGGGCGTTGATTTCGGCGTGGGCTTCGGCGTCATCCGGATCGGCAGCGAGGCGGGCCTCGGCGGCAGTGAGTTCGTCCATCAGATCCTTGGCGAGGATTTCAAATTCCTCGACCGTCTTCTGCTTGAAATAATACTTCGTCAGGGCCTTCTGGATGGCGGTATAGGCCTTTTTGAAGTCGTCGGTAGCGGCTTCCTTTTTGGAAGCCTGTTTGGCGGAGCGGCTCTTTTCCCAGGCGGACTGGGCCGTTTCATGGGCATCGCTGACCTGGGTATTCAGTTTGAGCAGGCCCTTGAGATAACGCTCGCGGCTTTCAATCTGTTTGTCCTGCACCACGCGGTCGGTGCGTTCTTCGTTGTCGATCAGCTTGCGGGCGAGGTCCAGGTAGGCATCGGCGATGAATCCGAAGGTATTCAGCAGACGCTGCACCTGTTCCTCGGACTTTTCGATGCGGATGGAAATCTCAACTTCCTGTTCACGGGTAAGCAGCGGCACCTGGCCCATCTGTTTGAGATACTGCCGGACGGGATCGTCGAGGGTATCGGCGCGCAGAGCTTCGTTTTTTTCGTCAAGGTCCGGCAGGACCCTGGAGTTGGCGTGCGACGTGGAGGGCAGGGGACGGATGCGGTCGACCTGGGAGGCGTCGATGATATCGATTTCCAGGTTCCGCAGGCGCAGGATGATCTCCTCCACCACATCGGGGGAGATGAGGTCATTGGGCAGGGCATCGTTGAGATCGTCGTAACTGACATGGCCCTGCTCCTTGGCCAACTTGATGAGTTCGCGCAGTTTGAACTGAATGTCCGGGGAATCGATGGTGTAGTCCTGAGGCGAGAGAACGGGGAGGGCCACGTCACCGGAACTGGTTTTGCGGGGACGGCCGCGTCCACGTTTGACCGCCGGGGCGTCAGCGTCCGGGGATGGAGGAGGAGAAGCAGCAGCAGGAGGCGGCGTGGGGCGCTTGGGCATGAGAACCAGGGAGGGAAATGCGGGACGTGGAGCAGGAAACTTCCGGTAGGCGGGCGGGATGGTCAAGAAGTTCTTATCTGGCGGTGGGGTGGCTTTTTTGGGGCCGGGGAGGCGGACCGGTCTCAGGTGGAGGGAGTAACAAGGGCAAACCAAGACGAAGCTGATGATCTGCCGTGAGTCCGGCCATCGGGCGCAGACCGAGCAGGGAGGCCAGGCTGCACACCAGGGCGAGGCCCAGACCGGAGTGGCCGTAGCCGGTCCGTGAGGATTCCTTGCGCCAGAAGCGGTCGAAGAGATGAGGTAAATCCTCCAGGGAAAGATCGGGCGCGGGATTGCTCACGGCGAAGGCGGCGGGGGTGAGTTCCACCGTGATGGTGCTGCCGGGCGGGGCGTGGTCCACGGCATTGCCGATCAGGTTGGCCAGGATCATTTTCCATAAGGTGGCATCGGTTTGGGCGGTCACGTCTGCGAGGTGTATGACAAAATGGTGGCCTTTGGCAGTGGCTCCCGGGGTGGCGCGGTCGAGGGCTTCCTGCACCAGGGTAGTCAGGTTGACTTCGGTCAGATCCACCGGCTGGGTCCCGGCCTCGGCGCGGCTGAGAAGGGTCAGGGAATTGACAATATCCTCCATCTCGTGGGCAATGGCACGGACGTCCGCAAAGGCGGCGGGAGTGGCTTCGGCGGGCCAGTTGGCGACCATTTCCGCCAAGCTGCGGAGTTCTGCCACGGGGGTGCGGAGTTCGTGGGCAACATCACTGCTGAAACGGCGCTCCCTGACGAAGGAGGTTTCGAGACGTTCGAGCAGGGCATTGAGCCTGGAGACGACGGGCTGGAGTTCTTCCGGGCAGCGGTGCTCGTCCAGGCGGGTGTTCAACTTGCCGACATCGATGCCCGCGGTGGCTTCAGCCAGATCGGTGAGCGGCTGCAGGCCCCGGCGCAGGGCTGCTTTGAGCAGTGGGACGAGGAGCAGCCCAGCGGCACCGCCGGTGCCCAGCAGCACCAGGGCCAGGCTGCGCAGGGTGCGGGTGAGTTCCGGTGCGGGGAGGGCGGTGACGAGCGTCAGGTTTTTGTAGAGGCCCGGCTTGTCGTCTTTGGCATCGAAGCGCAGGGACACGGCGCGTGCGGGCACTCCCGGTCCCATCGTGGTGGCGTAGAACATCGGTTCGCCGTTGGGCGGGGATGGCCTGATGTCCGGCAGCCGTCGTCCGCTGCCCGGGGCGAAGTGCAGCAGGCTGGTGCCGTCCGCACGGATCACTTCCCAGAGGGCCTCGGACATGGCGCGTTCCGGGTCCTTCTGATGAAGCAGATTCTTGTCGATTTGGATCTCTCTATCATCTTCCTCGATATTGTCGGTGAGGATGCGGGCGCGGGCCAGCAGCGCGGTGTCGAATTGATCCACCAGCCCCTGCCGGACCAAGGTCCACACCAGCACACCGCTGACGGTAAACAGGGCCGTCACGGAAAGCGTGAGGACGAGGGTGAGATGGCGGCGGATCGATTTCATCCGGGGTCGAGGGTATAACCGAGGCCGCGGCGGGTCTGGATCAGATTTCGCGTGCCGGGCGGGGTGAGCTTGCGGCGCAGTTGGCAGACGGCGGAATCCACCGCGTTGCTGACCGGCGAGCTGCCGTCGGCGTAGAGGTGATTTTCGATCTGTTCGCGGGTGAGGATCTGGCGCGGACGCAGGGCCAGCATTTCCAGCAGGGCATACTCCCGGGAAGTCAGGGTCACCGGCGCCCCGTGGCAGGAAACGGTTTTGGCCGTGGTATCGATTTCCAGCGGCCCCACCCTGAGCAACGCATGGCTCAGCCCATGACGGCGGCGGTGAAGCACTTCCAGGCGGGCCACCAGTTCAGCGAGGGCGAAGGGTTTCACCAGGTAGTCGTCCGCACCACTGCCAAGGCCGCGGACCCGGTCCTCGATGGCATCGCGGGCGGTGAGCAGCAGCACAGGGGTGCTGTCCCCGCGGAGGCGCATCCGGCTGAGCAGGGTCAGTCCATCGATGCCCGGCAGCATGATGTCCAGGACTACGGCATCGTAGGTGTTTTCAGTCAGGAGGAGATCCCCGGCCGGGCCGTCGGCTGCCAGATCGACGGCGTGGCCCAGATGGGTCAGGGAAGTGCCCAGAGTGCCACGCAGGCGGGGGGCATCTTCAACGATGAGCAGGCGCATGGGCCGATCATCCACGGCTTCGGGCACAAGGCGAATGATTTTCTCCAGGCCGTAATCTGGCCGTCATCTTTGAGTGCCAGGGTGGACACACGGAACGGTTCCATCCGGCCCGGTCCGCCAACCCAATTGCCGTAAATCCCTCCTCCCGCGGGGTCCACCTTGAATGACTGAACCACTGCCTGCGATGTCCATGATTCCCCAGCTCCTCTGCACCAGCGCCCTGATGACCGGCTATGTCCGGGCCACGGAATGGCCTGCGCTACAGTCCTCCTATCGGCAATTGGAATGGGTTGCGGGGCTGGGCGGGGAAACCCCGGACAATGGCAATGAATGGAATGATGCTGAGGGGCTCCCCGCGCGGCAGGCTGAGTTGTCCGAACCCCATTCCGCCATGGCGGATCTGGATGGTAATATTTACGTGGCTGACAAAAATGCCCACGCCATCCGGCGCATCAATCAGGATGGAACCCTGACTACCGTGGCGGGAGTCAATCTCGAAGGTTTCGACGGTGATGGTCCAGCCACGGCCCGCCGGCTGAGCGGCCCGCAGCATGTCTATCCCTTGCCGGATGGCACGCTCTATATTCTTGATAGCGGCAACCGCCGGGTCCGCCGGGTCGGTTTGGATGGATGGATGACCACTGTGATCACGGACCCCTCCCCTCTCTCCCGCGGGTTGTGGGTGAGCCGGGATGAAGCTGTGATTTATTATTGCACCGAAAGCGTCCTCAAAAAGTGGACGCCGGCGCTGGGGAACGCTGCCGGGGTATCCGTTGCCACCGGATTCTCGGATTCCGGAAATATCGATGTGGCGCGGAATGGCGATATTTATGTGGCAGATCGAGGCTCCTCCCGCGTTTACCGGGTCCTCGCGGCGGGTGATATTTCCTTCCCTCCTCTCCCCGTGGCCGGGACTGGCGGCACCACCAACAGCGGTCCTGCTGCCAGCGGCAACGCCGCGGTTGCTGTTGGCCTGAGGGAAGCGCGGGGCGTCGCCTTTCATCCTCTGGGAGGCTACTTCGTGTGCTGTCACCGCGGTGGCGATGTCTGGTATGTGGATACCGCCGGCAAAGCATGGATGTTTATTGAAGGGGATGATAACAAAGTGCACCTCACGGACCCGGTCGCAGTGCCTACCCCGGCGAAGGCTATCAGCGAGCCCCGTTCCATTTCCGTGGCATTGAATGGCGACATTCTGATTGCGACCAATGACGCTGGTTACATCAAGCGGGTGCGGTATACCGGGCCACCGCCTCCCGGCCCGGAAGATCTTTTCCTCACCGGCAACCCGGAGAACGGCTTCGAACTGAAGTGGACGCCCGGCCCGGGTTCGCACTTCCGGGTGGAATCGACCTCCCGGCCCGGGCTTCCTGCCTGGAGCAATGGAGCCCTGACTTTGTCTTACGGCTCGCCGCCGATCTGGTTCACAGGCCCACAGGAACCGGCCGGATCTCGCTTTTTCCGCATCCGTGAAATCAGGGCCTGGCCGAACTGATCCGCCTTAATTTTTCCCTCGATTCCCCCCCAAACTCAAAAAATATGAAAATCGTCATCTGTTCCCTCTTCCTTGCCACTTCTGCCATGGCCATGGATGCCACCGGCTGGACCCTGCATCCGGGCGGGCCCTGGCAGGTGTCCGGCTCTTTGAAAGGCAAAAAAGATGTCAGTGCCATTGATCTCATCTCCAGCAGCACCGGCCTGCTGGCCAGTGATGAGGGCTCGCTGGTGCAGGCGGTCCGGCTGGATGCCGCCCTCCGCACCCTGACGTTGGGGGCGGCGTGGCCTTTGCTGGGGCCGAAGCAGGAAGCGGACATCGAAGGCATCGCGGCCGCTCCCGCAGAAAATTGCTATTTTGTGACCGGTTCGCACGCCATTTCCCGCAAGAAAATGGAGCTGGAACCCAGCCGGTTCCATATCTTCCGGGTGCGGCTCAATCCTGCCACGCAGGTCCCTTCCGGTGCGGTGGATACGGCCACGCTGCGGCCTTTGTTGGAATCGATGCCGGAACTGAAGCCTTTTCTGGACGAACCCACGACCGCCCATGGAATCGATATCGAAGGGCTGGCGTGGCGTGAGGGGAAGCTCTTCATCGGCTTCCGGGCCCCGGGCCAGGGGGAGCATGCGTGGGTCTTGGAAACCAGTGTGAAGGCGGTGTTTGATGGCGCCCCGGCGGATGGCAGACTGCATGCCCTGCCGGTTGGGCGCGCCATCGGCATCCGGGCTCTCACTCCGGTCAGGGAAGGCTTTCTTTTCCTCAGTGGCGATGCGGGCCTCGATCAAAGCCGGGCCGCTCCTGCCCTTTATTTCTGGAAGCCCGGTGCCCCTCCGCAGAAGCTGGGTCCGGTGCCGGCCGGGGGCAAGCCGGAGGCGCTGACGGTATTGTCAGAGTCTGATGCCGCTATTGACCTGCTGATGCTGAGTGATGGCCCGGTGAACGGCAGTCCAGTGGGATTGCAGGTCAAAAAATCCACAGATCCACTCAGCCCAGACATCAGAGTGCTGCCTGACGCCAGCCGGCCCTGACTTTTCCATCGGCCTGCGGGCAAACCGGTCCGCAGCCCCCTGAGCCCCCTGCTGCATTCCAACAATCAACCCTTACTATCATGAGCGAATTCCATCCCACCCGCCCTCCGTCTGTTACTACCCCGACCGGTCTGCGCCGCAGACGGATCCTGGAGGCGTGGCCACATGTCGTCTGGCTGGGCATGGCTGCCGTGGCTTTCGGGATGCATTCCCGGGGCACCAGTTTTGTCCGGATGAATGGAGCGGTGGACGTGATTCACCAGTATATCGCGGCACCAGAAGACGGAACCATCGCCCGCATTCTGGTGGAACAGGGGCAAGTGGTCGCGCCTGGAACCGTGGTGGCGGAAATGGATTCCCGCGCCCTCCAGCATCAGCTGGAGGCCTTGTTGCAGGGCATCTCCTCCTCCCGCCGGGAGGAAGCCCTGCGCTTGGACCGCATCCGTATCGACCTCGACGCGGAACTCCGGGAATACGCGATCGCCCTTGCCGAAGGCAACGGCCGCCTGGGGCCGCTGCAAAGGTTTCTGGCAAAAAATCAGGGTGCCCAAGGAAAGCCTGCCCCGCCGGCAACCGCGGGAACGGGCGCCAGTGTTTTCCAAGCCGCCGTCAGTGCCTCCCAATTAATGCCAGTGGACCGGAGTGCCCTCGAATCTGAAATCGGGGAAATCGCTTCCCGCATCGATGCTGTCCGTCAGAATATCACTGCCGTGGAAACGGAGTTGAACCAGGTGAACGGCAGCATTGGAAAAATCCAGGAAGACGCTGGAACCGCGCGCCGTGCCGCGACTGAGGAGGCCTCCGCGGAACTGCTGGCGGCCCTCTCCGAAAGCGAACGGGCCGAAGTCCGCGAACTCAAGGCCCTCATCGCCGCCTGCCAACTCCGCACCGGCAGCGGGGGCGTGGTGGATCGCATCGACCGGCATGCGGGCGACTTCGCCCGGGCCGGGGAAAGTGTTATTCAAGTGGTGGCCGAGACCGGGAAAATCGTTGGCTTTCTCCCGCAGGCCAATCTGGGGAAACTCAAGACAGGCGATACCGTCTGGGTCTCGCCGGCCCACGACCGCAATGCAGTGTACGAAACCCGCGTCACCAACATTTCCTCCCGCATCAGCAGCCTGCTGGATGCCAGCAGTCCCTTGCCCAACCAACGCATCTACGGCCGGAATATCGTGGTCGGTTTTCCGGAATCGGCCGGTGGGGACCCTCCGCTGCTGTCACCTGGTCAAAGCGTGACCATCCACACCAGCCGCCCGGGAGAGATCCCGGTCCTGAACCGCCTGTTCCCGCTCGATCCGCCGGTGCGTTGATCGTGCCGGGAGGCAGGATCGGCTGGAGTCATGGGCCCGGGGCTGAAAGGATGACCGGGATTCTCCGCTTCAGGCTTTGAGCCGTGCGGCGTGCTTTTCGAGCAGGACTTTGGTGGCTTTGATGCCATCACTTTCGGACAAGATCTTGCCTTCGTATTCGATGCCGATCCAGCCGTGGTAGCCGTGTTTTTTCACCACGATGTCGAGCATTTTCTGGTAATCGGTATGGGTCTCGTTGCCGGCGGCGTCAAAGTCGTGGGACTTGGCGCTGACGCCTTTGGCATAAGGCATCATTTCATCCACCCCGAGGTAGCGGTCGTACTCGCCGGTGGCCAATTTGAAATTGCCGAAGTCCGGCAGGGTGCCGCAGTTCGGCATGCCGACGCTTTTGATCACACTGCTGAGCCATTGGCCATCGGAGGAAAAACCACCGTGGTTTTCCACGATCACGCCAAGGTCGAGGGGCTTGGCCAAGGTGCTCAACCGGGCCAGTCCATCGGCGGCGAGTTTGGCCTGCTCCTCACGGCTGCCGGCGCTGTGGGCGTTCACCCGGATGCTGTGGCAGCCGAGGAATTTGGCGGCTTCCAGCCATTTCACATGATTCTCCACGGCTTGTTTGCGCTTGGCTTCATCGGGGTCGCCGAGATTGCCCTCGCGGTCACACATAATGAGCACGCCGGTCACGCCATGGTCGTCGGCGCGTTTTTTGAGGCCTTTGAGGTATTCCTGGTCGGTGGCCTTGTCCATCCAGAACTGGTTGACGTATTCCACGCCGCTGATCCCGAAATCGCGGTGGGCGATGAGCGGGAAATCGAGGTGATTCAGTTTCCCGGCAAAAAAGGCGAGGTGCAGTGACCAGCCAGCTAGGGAGATTTTGAAGGGCGCTTCTGGCGGCTCTTTACCGGGAGCCCGGCCAGCGAAGGGCAGGGCCGCGGCGGCGGCGAGGGACGAGCGGAGGAAAGAACGGCGTGAGTTCATAAATGAAGGAGGATGAGGCTGGAACAGCGGGGCACGGATTGTGTCATCCATACGCCAATCCGGGGATGGTTTCCCAGTCAAATTTTGCGGAAACGGGCGGGTGGAAGGGGCCGGGTCACTGACTCTTTGGACTTGTGGAGTATGCCACTCCACGGCATAGCCGCCCGATCCATCTGTCCGTTTTGGCAGGCGGCTGACCACCCAACCCATATCCTGCCATGAAAATCCAAACCTTCGCCCTGAGTGCGGCTCTCGCCATCACGTTCACCTCCTGTGAACAAAAACCCGCTGCCAACGCGGCTCCGGCCACTCCTGCTCCCCTGGCCGAAGCTCCCCCGGCTCCTGCGGTTGATCCCAAGGAAGCCTTTTCAAAAACGCTGGGTGCGCTGGCTGACGAGGTCAACGCCCTCGAGGCCGAATTGAAACAAAGCAACCCGATGGAGATGATGAAGAAGCTCCCGGCGCTGATGAAAAAGTTGGAAGGTGTTTCCACCGCAGGATTGCCCGAAGACCTGGCCGCCGCCTTCACCCTGGTGCAAAAAAACAGCTCAGCCACGGCTGATGTCATTGCGCTCTTTCCTGCCGACCTTCCTGCCGACCCTGCCAAGATGGAGGAATACATGAAGGCCAATCCTGAGGCGCTCAAGATCATGATGGAGATTCAGACCAAGATGGGGCCGCTCAAGGAACAATCCGATACCGCCAGCAAGGAACTGGAAGCCGCCGCTGCCAAACATGGTCTCGATCTCACCAAATTCATCAAAGCCGGTCGGGAGATGGGGGGAGAGTAACCGCTGACTGCCTGGCGGAACCTGTTCCGCTGACTGGACCCGCTCTGCGTGCTGCGCAGGGCGGGTTTTTCTTTGCTTTGGCCTGCCCGGTTCAATCCAGGGACAACACCAGTCCATCATGACTGATCTGAATGCCAGGCGGGAGACTGGCCTCCAGGAGGGCGTGGCTGAGATCGTGGCTCAGATGAGTGAAATACGTCTGCCGGGCCCGGACGCTGCGGGCCACGTCGATGGCCTCTTCCACACTCAAATGGGTAGGATGCTCACGATAACGCAGGGCGTCGATGATGAGAATGCCGCAATCCAGCAGGAGTTCGAGGGTGGAGTCCGGGATGGATTTGCAGTCGGGCAGGTAGACGACGGGCGGCATTCCCTTCCGATCAAAGCGGAACCCGGTGGTCACCACCCGGCCATGCTGCACCGGCAAGGGAGTAATCATGGTGTAGCCCAACGGAAAAGGGCCAGTGATTTCGAAGGGTTCAGGTTTGAGGTATCCGGCGTAGCGGTTCTGCCCGTCAAAGGCAAAACTGAAGATGTGCCGCAAACCGGTCATGGTGGCGGGCGACGCATAGACCGGAATGCGGGCGTCTTCCCCGAAGGTGAACGGCCTCAAATCATCAAACCCCATGATGTGGTCCGAATGGGAATGCGTGATCAGAACGGCATCCACCCGGGAGATGTGGTTCCGCAGGCATTGGCGGCGGAAATCAGGGCCGGTGTCCACCACCCAGCACATTTCCGGGGTGCGGATGAAAATGGACGACCGGTCCCGCTGATCCCTCGGGTCGGTGGACTGGCACACCGGGCAGGCGCAGCCGATCATCGGCACCCCCAGGGAGGTGCCGGTGCCGAGAAAAGTGAGTTCAAATTGAGCCATGCGCCGCTGCCATTACGCTGCCCCTCCCGGACAGGAAAGCGAAATGCCAGCGCTTTTCCCTTTTCATCCGCCGCGCACCCTCTTTCATCACCCCATGCTCACCACCCTCACCATTAAGAACCTCGCGCTGGTCGATTCCCTCACGTGGGAGCTCGGGCCGGGTCTGGTGGGCGTCACCGGCGAGACCGGAGCGGGGAAGTCCATCATCGTGGGCGCCCTCAAACTGGTGCTGGGGGAGCGGGCTGACCGCGATCTCATCCGCACCGGGGAGGAAATCTGCACCGTGGAGGCCGTCTTCCAGCCGGAACAACTTGATGAAATCAACGCCGCCCTGGCCCAGAGCGGGCTGGACCCCTGCGAGGGGGATCAGCTCATCATCAAGCGTGTCATTTCCACCGCCGGCCAAAACCGGCAATTCATCAACTGCGCGCCGGCCACGCTTTCCGTCCTGAAGACCCTTGGTCAATTCCTGGTCGATCTCCACGGGCCGCACGAGCACCAGTCCCTCAACTCCCGCGACCGCCAGCTGGCGATGCTGGATGCTGCCGCCAACGCTGACCAGGCCCTGGAAGCCTACCAAAAAACCTGGCGGCACTGGCGCAAACTGACCGGGGCGCTGGATGAACTGACGCGGGTCGAAAATGTCAGCACCCAGGAACTGGAACTCCTGCGCTTCCAGGTGGAGGAAATCGATGCGGCCCATCTCAAGACGGATGAAGAGGAGCCCCTGCTGAACCGCTACCGGATGGCCGGCAACAGCACCCGCCTCGCGGAACTGTCTGCGGCCGCGCTGGGCGCGCTCCAGGACGCCGATGACTCTATCCTGACGAAACTCGGTGAGCTCCGCCGGACCCTGCGCGAGCTGGAACGGATCGACCGCAGTGTCACCGAAATCACGTCAGGCTTTGAAAATGCCTTTGTGGAACTGGAGGAGCTGGAACGCGGCCTGCGCGACTATCACGAAGGTCTCGAATTCGATCCCCGGCAGATCGAGGAACTGGAGGAACGGATCAACTTGTTGGAAAGCCTGAAACGGAAATACGGCGGCACCATCGAGCGCGTGCTGGACCACCGGGATCACGCGGCCGGCCGGTTGGGTAAAATCGAGGGCCGGGGCGATGAATTGGAACGTCTCCGGAAGGAAAGCGCCGCCGCCCGCGAGGCGCTGGATACCGCCGGCCTGGCCCTGGGGCAACTCCGCCGCAAAGCCGCCCCGCGCCTCGCGAAGGAAGTCACCAAACACCTCGCCGATCTCGGATTCAAACAAGCGAAGTTCAGCGTCGATTTGACTTCGCCCGCCCAGCCCGGCGCCCAGGGGCTGGAAGAAGTGGATTTCATGTTTGCTCCGAATCCCGGCGAACCGGCCAAACCGCTGCGGGTCATTGCCAGCAGCGGCGAAATGAGCCGGGTCATGCTGGCGGTGAAAAGTGCCCTCGCCAAAGAGGATAGCATTCCCCTGCTGGTGTTCGATGAAATCGACGCCAACGTGGGCGGGGAAATCGCCGCCGCGGTGGGCCGTAAAATGGCCGAACTGGGCCGCAGCCACCAGATCATCAGCATCACCCACCTGCCGCAGGTTGCGGCCCTGGCCAGCTGCCATTACGTGGTCAGCAAAGTCGTGCAGAAGGACCGCACCTTCAGCCAGCTGACCCGGGTGGAGGACGGGCAACGTGTGGAGGAAATCGCCCGGATGCTTGGCGGCAAAGCGGAGAGCGCCCGGGCCCATGCCCTGAGCCTGCTGGCGGGAACCGCCTAGCATGCGATGCGGGCAAGAGAAGCACCCGTCTCTGTCAGCGGAGCAGCAGGGTGATGCGCTTCAATCGGCCAGCGTCTTCAGGGGACCACGAGCGGATGTGCGGATCGTCCTTGAAGAGATTGTGGACCAGCCGGCGCTCGTAGGAATTCATGGGGTCCAGCTTGACGGGCTGGCCGGTGGCCTGGACTTCGGCGGCCAGTTTCCGGATGGCGTCGAGGAACCGCTCGATTTCCTGATGGCGGAAGTTTTCGACATCGAGCCTGACGCGGGGGGCCTCCGGGAATTTCTGGCGGAGGAGTTTGTTGACGAGGTGCTGGAGGTCGTCGAGGCGCTCCCCTTTGCGCCCAATCAGGGATTCGGGCTTTTCCATGCGGACGTGGAGGGAGGGACCGGACGGGTCTTCATCCATCTCGATGGTCACGCTGTAGCCGAGGTGGCGGAGCATGATATCGAGGATTTCGTGGGCGCTATGGGCGGCATTCATAGGTTATGGGCGTAAAAAGGGCGGAACCGGAGGCCGGTCCTGCAGCCAGTTGTAGCACGGGCTGCGCCGGTTGCAGGCGGGGACTTGTGGAACCTTAACCTTTTTTGAAGGTGCTCTTGCCGCCGCCAGGAGTGGGGGGTCGGGGGCCCTTGGCTTTCTGCGCTTCGGCGGCGGCGGCCTGGGCCCGTTCGAGGAACCCGGGCTTTTTGGCCACTTTGGTGAGTTCCACGTCCGGCTGTTTGCTCACAATCCACGTCTGGAAGATGGAGATAACGTTCTGGACCGACCAATAGAGAGCAAGGGCACTGGCGGTGCTATAACAGAACATCAGGAAGAACAGCGGCATGATCTTGAAGATCTTCTGCTGCATTTCCATCTGGGGATTGGTCTGGGTGGGCTGGGGGGCCACCTTCATCTGGATATACATGGTGACGGCCATGATGAGGGGGAGCGGATTCAACGGAAAACCGGCCAGATGCGCCACGGTGTCAGGGAGCGCCAGGTCCTTGACCCACAGGAAGGGATGGCCGCGCATTTCGACGGCTCCCTGCATCATGTGATAATAGCCGAGGAAGATGGGGAATTGCAGCAGGACGGGGAGGCAGCCGCCGACGGGATTCACGCCGTAGTCGCGGTAGAGTTTCATGGTTTCGACCTGCATCTTCTGCGGGTCGTCCTTGTATTTTTCCTTCAAATCCGTCATCAGGGGCGACAGCTTGGCCATGCGTTTCATGGACTTGGTAGCCTTCAGGGAGAGGGGCCAGATGACGAGGCGGACCACGATGGTGAGGAAGACGATGGCGAGCCCGAAGGGAACGTATTTATGGAAGAGGTTGAGGGCACCGAGGAAAAGCCGGCTCAGGCTGCTGAACCAGCCGTAGTGCATCGCTTCATTGCGGTTGCCGCCGATATCGGTGAGCACGGTGCCGGAACGGGGGCCGGTATAGATTTGGCCGGACCAGGCGGTGGTGGCTCCGGGGGCGGCGGCGCTGCCGGGGAGTTCGAGGGAGGTTTCGGAAGACCAGGCTTTCACCTGGCCACGGCCGGGATCATCAAATTCCACCCACTTCCGGCGGGAAAGCACCTGGGTGGATTTGTCCTTGGCTACGGCGTCGGGGCTGATCAGCGTGGTGTAGAATTGGTTGTGGACCCCGCCCCAGGTCAAGTTGGTGAGAGCGGTGCGGATTTCCGCCTGGGCGGGTTTGGCCCCGAAACCGAGCAGGCCGTTGGAGGCGTCCATTTTATGGGCATCGCTTTGCGTGGCGGAACCGTCGGCATACCAATGGGAAGCAGGCGGCAGCATCTCGCTGGCGTGTAGTTTGCCGAGCAGGCCGGCATGGAGGAAGTAGTCGCCGCCAGTGGTGGTGCCGGTGTTTTTGAAGGAGAGATTCAGATTCCAGACGTAGCCCCAGCCCTGGGTGGCTTCGCCTTCGCGCATCGTCCAGGTTTTGGTGATTTCCACTCCATTGACGGTAGCCGTGTAGGTGATGGCCCGGTCGCTGGTGGAAGCAATATGGTAGGGCGTCAAATCATAGGCCCCTTGGCTGCTGAGGAGGGCACCGATGGGAGCACTGGCCCCCTGGTTCATGATCTGCTCGGTGCGTCCCGCGAAGGGGCCGGCGAGGATTTTGACTTCTTTGATACCGCCGCCGAGGCTGGTGAAGGTATATTCCGCGGCGGCATTCTGCAGGATGGTTTCCTCGGCTTTGGCTGGGGCAGTGCTGTCAGCGGCAGGTGTTTCGACCACCCCGGCAGGGGCCACTCCAGTGGTGGCTGGAAGGGCGGGCGTCGTTTGGGAAACAGGGGCTGCCGGAGGCGCCGGGACAGGGGCTGGCTGATGGGTCAGGACCCAGGCCAGGCCAAGGCCGCACACCAAAACCATCATCCACTCAAATCGATTCATGTTCATAGGCAGGGGAAAATCTGGCGGCGGCCCAGAGGGGGGCCAGGACGCCGCGGACGGCGGCCTTACGACGGGAGGCGGTAAATGACAATGACAAAACGGAGGGAGAAGTTTCCCTGATGTCAGTTTTCGGATTTGTCCCGGTGGCCGGGGACAGGATCATGGCCATGGCCTCCCCAGGGGTGGCAGCGGGCAATGCGGCGCAGACCGAGCCATGAGCCTTTCAGGAAACCGTGGGTTTCGAGAGCATCCAGAAAATACTGGGAACAGGTGGGGGCGTAGCGGCAGCCGGCTCCCGGTCCCGCGAGGGCGTGCAGGGCAGGAGAAATCCACCGCTGATAGCCCCGGATGAACCAGCGCAGCAGCGTTTTCATGTTATGGGACTGTCGGAATTCAAGGCTGCCGGAGGCTCTCCGGAAGGGGTGGATGCTGCCGGAAAGGGGGCGACTCGACCCTCAAATAGTCCGGCGCGGGAGGCGAGTTTTTCCCACTCCTGTTTCAGGCTGGCATAATCGGCTTTCACCGCAGGGTATTTGGCGATCGTGACGATGTCGTGGGTGACCGTGAGGCGGGGAAAGTTGTCGCGCACAATCATGCGGAGCCGGCGGCGGACCCGGTTGCGGGTCACGGCATTGCCGATGCGCTTGGTGGTGGTGAATCCCGCGTGGGCTTGGGTGGCATCGGGGCGCGGCCGGATGGCGAGGATAAGACAGCGTCCGGTCCAGGATTTTCCTCCCTCGCGCACGGCCGCAAAGTCACGGGTGCGGGTCAGTCGTTGATCACTGCGTAAAGCCATGAGCTGGGTAGGCGGGGTCGGGGAACCATCCGGGCACAAAAACAGAGGTCACCCTTCCGGGTGAACTCTGTGATTTTGTGAAAACTGATTCCCGGGACGGGTCCCTTAGGATTGAGTGTGACGGGCATACTGCACGTCGGCACCCTTCGGCAGGAGGCGCTTGCGGCCTTTTTGACGGCGGCGGGCGAGGCAGGCGCGACCATTTTTGGTGGCCATGCGGGCGCGGAAGCCGTGTTGGTTCTTAAGGGTGCGCTTGGAGGCTTGGAAGGTGCGTTTGGACATGACGGAGACGTGGTTGGAAAAGAATGAGGTCCGCTTGAGACATTCCGTTCTGCTGAGTAAGCCCGGATTGCCCGGACGCAGCGGGCCGGTATCGTAGGAGGTGCTCCCCTATTGTCAACCGGCGAAAGGCATTTTACATGGAAGCAATCGCGCCGGTTCCAGTCCGGATCAGGCCGCTTTTTTGAGCGGGGCGGGCGCTGCCTCCGTTTTTATCTGGACACAGCGGTATCCTTTGGCCTGGAGGAGGTCGATGAGGCTGCCGGGACCGCAAAGGTGGCCGGCGCCGACGAGGACCATGGTGGGCTGATCGCCTTGCAGGAGGGCTTCAAGACGGGGAAGCCAGGCGGCGTTGCGGTCATCAAGCAGGAGTTTTTTGATTTCGGGGAAGTCGTGGAAACTGCCGTCAATCGTGGCGTGCAGGGTGGCAGTATCGCCGAGGCGCCAGGCGTTGGTGAGGGTGGCGGCTTTCCCGGCCATGGTGCGCGCTTCGGTGAGCGCCTGCCGGAGCATGGCTTCCTGCTGCGGTGCGGAAATCTGCTGGAAAAGCTGGAGTTGGCCAAGGGTGGTCTCAAGGCCCTCAGTGGTTTTACCGGACCCGGCGAGACGGGTGGTGAAGTGGCGCTCAATGCCATATTCGGTTTTGAATCCGAGTTGCGCACTGGTGGCGACGGCCACGGTGAGTCCAGCCATCCACGGGGTCTGTTTCTCCAGCGCGGCCATGGGATAGGATGTCTCTTTAGCCCATTGGGTGAGGTCCCGCCAAGTAGCCGGGTCGATATGTTCCGGGAGGGTGCCGGATTTCAGGAGCGTCAGGTTTTGGATGGCCGCCGCAGTACCGGGCTGCTGGGCGTCGCCGGGGGGGATTTCCAAAACGAGGTGGGAGGATTCGCGCCAGGCCGTTTCGTAGGCTGCAGGAAGCGGGTAGTCGCTGGTCCGCAGCAGGTGGAAGGACCCGGCCAGGAAAAATGGAACTTTGCCGCCACTGACGCGCCAGACCATGCCTTGGGCAGCCAGTTCTGTTGTTGAGTCCGTGGCCGGGGCGGGGCCGGAGGGGGCCGGGGAGCATCCAGGGCCGGGAAGGAAAAGGACCAGCACCGCAGCAAGGGACTGGAGGGCAGGGGATTTGAAATTCACAGCAATAAATAGACCCGGAAGCATGCCGGGACGGGGGGGGCCGGATCGAATTCTGGGAGGATGGAGAAAATCGATCTTGTCAGGGTTTCATAAAAAAAGCCGCCGGGGGACCGGCGGCTTTTCAAAATGGGGGCGGAAGCGGCCCTTCTCAGCGGGGAGCGCTGACAAAACCGGCGGCTTCGGCGCGGACGTCGTTGAGGGAGATGAAGTCCTTTTCCAGGTTCTTCACTTTTTCAGTGAGTTGCTGGAGTTTGGCCATCAGTTCGTTGCAGGCGCCTTGGAATTGGTCGCGTTCGCCCTTCAGGCTGTCGCGCTGGTGGGCCATGGCATCAATCTCGGTCTTTACGGTTTTAAATTGTTGGGCGAGGACGTTTTTTTCCTGCTGGAGACTCTGCAGGGTGCCTTGCTGGCCCTTGTTCTGATCGGTCAGGGCTTTGATTTTTTCGCCCAGTTCATTGATCTGTTTTTGCAGGGTGTCGCGGGCGGTCATCAACTCCAACTTTTCCTTGCCGAGGGTTTCGTTGGTTTTGAGGAGGGCGTCTTTGGTGGCCTGAGCGTCGGCAAAGGCCTTGTTCAGGTCGCCGAGGCCCTTGTCGAGCTTGGCGATCTCATCCGCTTTGGTCTTCATGGTAGCGGCCATGTCGGCTTTTTCCTTTTCCAGTCCGCTCAGGGTCGTTTTGATGGTCTGCTCACGCTGAATCCCTGCGAGCACTTCTCCCTTTAGCATCGTCTCACGTTCCTGCCCCAGTTTGAGGTCACCCATGCGGGTGCTCAGTTCGGCCTTGATGGTGTCCTCGCGCTTGCGGGCTTCGGCGAGTTCGGTGCTGCGCATTTCGAGCGCTCCATTCAAATCCGTCCGGGCCTTCTCCAAACTGGCGATGGTGTTTTTCAGGCTGCCTTCGCGTTCCATGCCGGCGGTGAGGTCAGCGCGGAGGGTGGTTTCACGGCGGGCGGCCAGTTCGAGCTTGCCGGTTAGATCCTTCTCGCGGCCGGTGGAGGATTCCAGATCGGTCCGGGTCTTCTCCAAGGAAGCAGTGGTGGCGATGAGTTTTTTATCGAGGTCGGCGATTTGAAGTTTCCGTTCCGTGAGATCGGAAGTCAGGGTGCCGACCTGATGGGTGAGTTCCTTGGTTTCCTTGAACAACTTGTTCCGCTCGCCTGTGAGGGAGTCGATCTCGCTGACTTTGGCGGTGATGGTTTCCACTTTTTCCGCGACGTTCCTCTCCAGCGAATTATTTTGGGTCGTCAGGTCATTGTTGATGCTGGAACTGATGCCACCGAAGGCCAAGCTGACACCGAGGCCGGCGAGAGCGAGCTGCAGGCGGCGGTTGGAGGAGGGTTCTGGCGTCTGGTTCATGTCAAAAAGGGAAATAAGGGCTTAAAACGGCGCGTGGAAGGAGGAATTTTCCAATGGAGGATATTTATAAACGAAACCCGGCATCAGGCAACATATTGTTTTGAGACACCCCTACCGATTGGGGTCGGGCAATGGGTTGACGGGGAGAACACCCGCCATATGGTATACACCAGAATGAGTGCGTCTCTTCCATCGCCGGTGCGTCCGGTCAGTTTCAAGATCGGCAATGAACGGCTGATCAAGGTTCTGCCCGGGGCCAGTGCCCGTCTGGGCGGGCTGCTGCGCAAGCAGGGCCGCGCCGAACATGGCGCCTTGCGGGTGGCGGTGGTGGGCGGGGGCTGCTCCGGTCTGCAGTATAAAATGGATCTGGTCGATGGTCCGGCGGACCGCGACATCATGGTGGAAAGTGGCGGGGTAAGAGTGGTGATTGATCCCAAAAGTGCTCTGTTTGTCAGCGGCTCGGAGTTGGATTACAGCGAGGATTTGCAGCAGGGCGGTTTCAAGGTCTCGAACCCCAATGCCATTGTGACTTGTTCCTGCGGGGAAAGTTTCGCCGCCTGACCGGAGGTCCGTACCATCATGGTGGCCGACGCCTTTGCCTTGCTGGAACTGCCCCGGAAGGCTGCCTTGGATCCAGAGCTGGTGAAGGCCGCATTTCAGAAAGCGGCGGCGGCGACCCATCCCGATGCGGCGGCGGATGAACCGGACCGGGTGGTCCGCACTATTCTGTTCCAGCAGTTGAATGAAGCCTCCGCGCTGCTGACTCCCGCCGCCTCCCGTTTGAAACACCTGCTGGGACTGGAGTATGCCGGCTTCACCCCGTCACGGGCCGCCGCGATGGATGAACCGCTGGTGTCGCTTTTTACCCAGGTCGGGGCCGCGGTGCGGGCCGCAGCGGAGTGGACCCGGCGGCGTCAGGCAGCCACCACCTTTCTGGCCCGGGCGGCGCTGACGGCCAGTGAAATGCAGGTCCAGGAAACGCTCGAGGCCGCCGGCCGGTCGGTACGTGAAGCCCAGGACCTGCTGCAGTCGGCGATGGTGGAAGTGGATGCGGCACGGCTTGAGGGACAGGACCACGCCGAAACCCTGAGCGCCCTCGCCCAACGCGCGGCTTTTCTGGAAAAATGGCAGGCGCAACTCCAGGCGGCGTGGGCGGCGCTTTTCGGAGCCGGGTGAAATCCGACTGCCCTTGCGCCAGGGGCGGTGGCATTTTAGAAAGCGCTCCCTTTATCTTTCTGCCATGAAACGCATTCTCCTCACCACGACCAGTTATCAGGACACTCCCGGCGCCCATCATGAGCTGCTGGAAAGCCAAGGATATGAAATCGTGCGCGAGCGCGGGCCCCTCACGGAATCCCGCATGCTGGAGCTGGCGGGGGAATTTGATGGTTTTCTCTGCGGCGATGACGATATCACCCACGCGGTGCTCGCCAAGGGCCAGCCCCGTCTCAAGGTGATCAGCAAGTATGGAATCGGTCTGGACAAGATCGATCTTTCGGCTTGTCAGGAATTCGGTATCCCGGTGCTCTTCACTCCCGGCGTGAACCACACCACGGTGGCCGAGCACACCTTCTGCCTGCTGCTGGCCCATGTGAGGAATCTGGTCGATTCCGTGGTGGCCACCCGGGCCGGCAAGTGGACCCGCCTCACCGGGCATGAACTGTGGCAGAAAAAAATCGGCATCATCGGCCTCGGCCGGATTGGTCAGGAAATGATCCGCCGCTGCCGTGGTTTCGATATGGAGGTGCATGCCTACGGCAATTACTGGCCGGAGGAATTCTGTCAGGCCCACCAGGTGGTGCGGCATGACAGCATCGAAAGCCTCCTCGCCGCCGTCAATATCCTGAGCCTGCATACCATGCTCAGCGCCTCCACCCGGCATCTGATCAATGCAGAGCGTATCGCGCTCCTTCCCAAGGATGCGCTTCTCCTCAATACCTCCCGCGGCGAGCTGGTTGATTCCGCCGCCGTGCTGGACGCCCTGAACAGCGGCCACCTTTCCGGTTATGCGGCCGATGTGATGGAGCATGAGCCGCCCGCGCCCGACGCGCCGCTCCTCAGTCATCCCAAATCGCTCATCACCCCGCACATCGGGAGCCGGACCTATGAAAGTGTGCCCCGGCAGGCGATGCGCGCCACGCAGAACCTGATCAATTTCTTCAACGGCGACGGCGAAGTTTTTTACGCCACGCGGGACTGAGCCGGGCAGCTTTCCGGCGATTCCGGCGGGTGGCGAAGCTGTCAAGAATTTCGTTTGGCAAGCTGCGGAGGCTGAAGGATGGTGCGGGCTATCAACCTGTCGGTGTTTATCCGGGTGGAGCGATGTGAAACGCGGATGACGTGACTGGTCCAGCCCAGCCACGCGCCTCTATGTCTTCTCCTCTGGAACGCCCCTCCGTCCTCGTCCTCAACCGCAATTGGCAGGCCATCGACGTCAAAACGCCGGCCGAAGCCTTTGGTCTGATGGCCACCGGAGCCGCCATGGGGCTCGATATCAGCAGAGGGGACATGCGTCCGGTGCCTTGGACCGAATGGCTGCAGTTGATCGTCCGGGAGGAGGACAGTCCGGTCCGCACCGTGCGCGGTCCGGTCCGCGCGCCCACCGTGCTGGTGCTGACCCGTTTCGGCCGGGTGCCGATGCGCCGCCTGCGCTTTTCCCTGCGGGGGCTTTGGATGCGGGATCGGGGAGTTTGTCAATACACCGGACGGAAGCTGGCCGCAGGGGAGGGCAATATCGATCACGTGATGCCGCGCTCCCGTGGCGGGCGCACCACTTGGGAAAACTGTGTGCTTTCCCACAAGGTGGTGAACCACAAAAAAGGGAACCGCACCCCGGAAGAAGCGGGTCTGCGGCTGATGCGGCCTCCCGAGGCTCCCCGGGCGGTCCCCGCCACGGCGTTTATCCGGAACACCCTCAAGGTGAAGGACTGGGAGGTTTTCCTGAGCGGCCAGACGGTGGATGGCTGAGAGACCTGTCCCGGCAAGTGAGGCAGCCCCGCTGTTGCAAATCAAAGCGGCGGGCGGTCCGGTGGCCGATGGAGAAAAAGTTACATCGGATTTTGGCGGAGGCCGCAGTGGGAGTACTGCGCCAGGTTTTCGAAGAAGGCATGGTGGCGGACCGGGCGGTGGGGCGGGCACTGGGGGCCAATCCCAAATGGGGCAAACGCGACCGGGCTTTGGTGGCGGAGACGGTTTATGAAGTGGTGCGCTGGCGGCGTCGGCTGGCGGTGTTGGCGGGATCGGAGGACTGGTGGGCGCTGGCGGGCGTCTGGTGGGAAGGGCAGGGATTTGCTCGGCCGGAATGGGCGTCTTGGCCCGAAACCGGGGCAGAGGTGAGGGCGGAGCGGGAGGTGGCTTTGGCGGAATTGCCCCGGGCGGTCAGGGAGTCGCTGTCCGATGAATTTGATGCGTTGAGCGAGGCGGAACTGGGCGCGGCCTGGGCCGGGGAATTGACGGCTTTGAATGGACCCGCGCCCGTCTTTCTGCGGGTGAATCCGCGGCGGGGAAATGTGGCGTCGATCATGGCGGAATTGGAGGCGGCCGGCGTGGCCGTCGAGCCGGTTATGGATTGCCCATGGGGCCTGCGGGTGGCGGCTGGCCGGGCCGTGCCGGCTCAGTTGCGGGAAAGCGGGCGCTTCGAAATCCAGGATGCCGCGTCCCAGCAGGTGGCGCCATTTTGTCAGGTGGAACCCGGTATGCGGGTGGTGGATGCCTGTGCCGGGGCGGGCGGCAAGACGCTGCACCTGGCGGCGCTCTTGGAGGGGAAGGGGGATTTGCTGGCGATGGATGTGCAGGAGCGGAAGCTGGAATCGCTGAAGGCACGGGCGGCGCGGGCGACGGTGAAGGTGCGCACAGCGTTGCTTTCGGATGAGGTGCTGGCGAGGCACGTGGACCAGGCCGACCGGGTGTTGGTGGACGCGCCGTGCAGCGGATCGGGAACGCTGCGGCGGCAGGCGGATTTGAAGTACCGCATTTCCGCGGAATCCGTGGCGCAGATCCGGCAGGTGCAACGTGAGGTGCTGGAGCGGTGTGCCCCACTGGTCAAACCGGGCGGGAAGCTGATCTATGCCACCTGCTCCATTCTGCCATCGGAAAACGAGGCCCAAGCGGCCTGGTTTTCCGCAGGCCATCCGGAATTTGTCCTGGAGGAGGAGCGCCGGATTTCGCCGGCCGCCAGCGGGTGGGATGGATTCTACATGGCACGGTGGCGCCGGACTGGAAGGAGTTAGGGGGATTTTTTGAGTTCCGTCAGGACGGCGCGGCAGAGATCTGCCATGACTTTCTCTTTCCCGATGCCTGCCCGGAGGCACAGGATCCAGGCCTTGCCGGACTGGGCGCGGTCGTCCACCACGGCCAGTTCGAGGACTTCATTGCTGATGAGGCCCACTTTGTGATAGTAGCGGGCCAGCGGGAAAATCTCCTTGCCGCCCTCCCAGGCCCGGGGGCCGCTGTCCGGGTCCTTGGTTTCGAGTCCGGTGAATCCATTGCCGCCGTGCAGGAGGAAATCGATCATTTCCGGGCTGAGCCGGAAGCGCTCGGATTCGGGAATGAGATCGTGGAACACAATCCGGCGCAGGCAGTCCGCGAGGTCGCGGGTGCTGGCCATATTGCCGGTGCGGCTATCAATCACCGTGGCACCGCGCTCGGCCGACCACGAACGGCCGCCCCACTGATGGTCGACGAATTCCATGCGGCCATCCTGGGCCCGGAGCGTGATGCGCTGGCGCTCGGCGGGTTTATAGAGGTAGGGCCGGGCGCTCCAATACCCGCGCATCAGAGCGCTGTGAGTGAATCCGCGTTCCGGGGTGAGGAATTGGCTGTTCAGATAGTCGAGACCGTTGAAACGCAGGAGCAGGGTGTAATCCTCATTGGACGAGCGGCGCCAGACTTCGCTGAGCATTTCCGGCATGGATCGCGCGCAGTCCAGCACCCACGGCCCAGTGCCCTCCCGGCGCTCAAAGGTGAGGGTGGTCTCGAGAGGGAGGCCAAGGGCGTGCAGCCGTTCCATGGCGGCAATGGCGGCGAACAATTTGATGGTACTGGCGGGCCAGAAGTCGGTGGCGTCCGGTTCGTTTTTATAATGCCACGTGGGAAAGGTGGTCTGCCCCTCCCGGGTCTCCACGGCCATCACGGTGCCGCGGAGCTTCAGCCCGGGGGCCGCGGCCTCCATCACCCCGGTCAGATCCGGCACGCCGGCGGCGGGCAGCGCAGGAGCGAGCAGGGCGGAAACGAGCAGGCTATGGATAAAGGCCGGGGTTTTCATGCCGGAAGTAAGGCGCATCCTCGCGGGCTGTCACGGGATTTGCACAGACATAGGATGGCTGCTGCAGCGGAAAAGTGAATCCTGCACCTTGATCAGGTATGATACTTGCAGGAGCAGGGTCTGGTCCGGAGCATGACGCTTTCCGTGGCTGCTCCCCCCAACCCCCTGTTTTGCTCATGTTCCCTTTCCGCCCGTTCCGGCGGGCTTTTCTGCTGCTGGCAGGACTGTCTGCCTCGCCGCTTTCCGCAGCTCCGCTGATCACTGAATTCCTCGCCTCGAATGCGGCTGGTCTCACCGATGAGGACGGGTCCCGGCCGGACTGGATCGAACTCCACAATCCCGACGCGACCCCCGTGGATCTGCTGGGCTGGACCTTGACGGATGATGCGGCAAGGCCGGCGCGCTGGACCTTCCCATCTACCCTGATTGCTCCAGGCGGTTACTTGGTGGTCTTTGCCAGTGGAAAAGACCGGTCGGTCAGCGGCAACCCGCTGCACACCAACTTCAGCCTCTCCGCGGGGGGAGAATTCCTCGCGTTATATCCGCCGGACAACCCGGTACCGGCCATGGTGTGGACCCCGGCTTATCCGGCACAGTCGGCGGATGTCTCTTACGGCCTCCTGGGGACGACGATGGAGGCGGAACAAGGTTTTTTTCCGGTGCCAACCCCGGGCAGCGCCAATGTGCCGTCCACCGCACCGGCGGAAGCCGTCGGTTTTTCCCTGGGAAGCCGCACCTTCACCAGCCCGGCCACGCTCAGCCTTGCCCTGACCACGCAGTCGCCCACCGCCACCATCCGCTATACCATCAACCGTACGGTGCCTACCGCCGCGTCCACCCTCTACACCGGACCGGTCACGATCAGCGCAAGCACACGGCTCCGGGCCCGGGCGTTTGAGCCGGAGCGTCCCGAGGGACCCGTTTCCAGCGAAACCTATCTGCTCATCGATGCGGCCGCGGCGGCCTTTACTTCGCCTGTTCCCATTGTCCTGACACATACGTTCAGCGCGGGCTCGTTGCCGAATGACACGCCCGTCGCGGCCTGCATGATGGTCTTTCAACCCCAGGCTCCGGACCAACTGGCCCGCCTGACAGATCTGCCGGTCACGGCCACTCCGGTCTCGCTGGAGCGCCGGGGATCCACCACCGCCTCCGCCGCCAAACACTCCATGACCCTGGAATTGTGGGACGAGGCAAACGCGGACCGCAACCTGCCCCTGCTGGGAATGCCTTCCGATTCCGACTGGGTGTTGCACGCTCCATATGAATTCGACCGCACGCTCATCCACAATGACCTGATCTACCGGCTCAGCAACGATGCCGGGCGCTACGCGTCGCGCACCAAACTGGTGGAGCACTTCCACAGCACCATGGATGGCACAGTGAATGGCAACATCAATTCCACGGCCGACTACTTTGGCGTCTATAGCCTGCAGGAACGGGTCACCCGGGGCGATGCACGGGTGGATATCGAAAAAATCACCACCGCCGACAACGCCGTGCCGGCCGTGCAGGGAGGATATCTGCTCAAGGTGGACCGCACCGGCACGGATACCGGACTGGCGGCGGGAGGTTATACCAATGGCGTCGGCACCGTCGGGCTGGTCTGGGTGGACCCGAAGGAGAGTTCCACTGTGCCGGAGCAGGTGGTCACTCCGGCCCAGAAGTCCTGGGTCACCAATAACCTGAACGCGATGTGGGCGGCCATGAATGCCCCCGATTTTCTCGATCCGACCAATGGTTATGCCAAATACCTGGAGGTCATTCCCACGGTGGACAATCACATTCTGAATACCGCCGCGAGGAACCTGGATGCACTGCGTCTCAGTGCATACTGGCATAAGTCCCGTTCCGGAAAATGGACAGCAGGACCGGTTTGGGATTTTGACCGCGCGATGGGATCGGTGGATTCCCGGGAGAATGGACCATTGACCTGGTCGGGGAGCGCTTCAGGCGGGGATTTCGGGACCGATTTTTTCCATTACAAATGGTATAACGAAATGTTCCAGGACCCCAACTTCTGGCAGCAGTGGGTGGACCGGTTGGATGCGCTGCGGCAGTCGGCCCTTTCAACCAGTCATGTCCTGGCGGTAATTGATGAACTCACAGCCCCGCTCGCGGCCGGGGGCGCCAGCACGCCGGTGAGCCGGAATTTGCAGCGCTGGACTGCCATGCCTCCGCGGGGAGCCAATACCAACACCCCCGGCACCAATGGCACCTGGGCGGGGGAAATTGCCTATCTGAAAACATGGTGGAACCAGCGATTGGGTTTCTTGGATGGGCAGTTCATGCGTCCGGTTGTTTCCAGTCCAGCTCCGGGTGTCGTGGATCTTGGCAGCGTGGCCAGTCTGTCTTCTCCCAGCACCGCCTTGCCCGGAGTAAAAATCTATTTCACGACCGATGGCACCGATCCGAGACCTGCTGCCACCGAACGTTATCCGGTTGGCGGGGTGCCGGTGGTCACCACTCTGCTGCCGGAGATTTCGCCGGTGCGCACCATCGTGCCTGACCACGATATCGGGACGGATTGGAGGGGTTTGGATTTGAATGAGAATGGCAATTTTGCGGATGATTTCGATGATTCCACGTGGCGGGCCAATGCGCCGGGAAGTCCGAATGGAGTCGGTTATGATGATCTGATCGCGCCGTCCCCCCAGGTGAACTTTCTGCCGGGTATCGGGGTGCGTTTCAATACGATATTGAATCCCGTGGCTCCGCCGACCCCGGCCAATACCATGCTGGGAAACAACGCGACCTGCTATCTCCGCCTGCCCGTGGTCCTGACGGCGGAACAGCTCGCCTCCATCGCGCCGCCTGCGGCCCTGACGCTGCAGATCCGCAGTGACGATGGATTTATCGCCTATCTGAACGGAGTGGAAGTCGCCCGCGACCGTGCGCCTGCCACTCCGGCCTGGAATTCCGCATCGACTCTCGTGCGGCTGGACAAGGATGCCTACGAATGGACCAGCTACTCCATCAGCGGCTTCGCCCATCTGCTGAAGGCAGGCACCAACCTGCTCGCTATCCAGGGGCTGAACTCCAGTGCTTCCAGCAATGACGCGCTTTATGGTGCACGCCTCGTGCTGCTCACCCCGCCACCCGCTTACGTGCCTCCAGTGGCCGCGACGGCCCAGCTCTACACCAGTCCGATCACCATCACGGGCCCGGTGATGATCACCTCGCGCACGCTGAATCCCGTGATTCCGAGCGATCCCCCCACCACGGGCGGCGGGGGCACGGGAACGGTGCCGAATGGCACGGGCTGGAGCGCACCACGCCGCGATGTCTACCTGCCCGGAGCCGTTTCCCCCACCGCTTCAAATCTGGTTATCACTGAAATCCTGTACCATCCTGGGGCCCCGGCGGCCGCGGAGATGGCGGCTGGTTTTGATCAGGCCAATGATTTTGAATTCATCCGGCTGACCAATACGGGCAACCAGCCGCTCAATCTGACCGGGATCCGTTTTTCGGTTGGCGTCACCTTCACCAAAACCCTGGATCTCCTGAGTTGGCTGGCCCCCAGACAAAGTGCCGTGGTGGTCGAAAACGCGGGGGCCTACACCTTCCGCTATGGGAATCTCTACCCAATTATCGGAGTCTTCACCGGAGCCCTCGATGATGGCGGGGAAAATGTGGGGCTGGTTGATTCCGGCAACGTGCCCCTGGCTGATTTGACCTATGACGACAATCTTCCCTGGCCGGTGGCCGCGGATGCCGGGAAATCCCTGCTTTATACCGGTGGAACTCCTTCCCAGGCTTCCAGTTGGCGCGCCAGCCTCGATCCCGGCGGGTCGGGGGTGACGTCTTTCACAGCTTTCCAGTTCCGCTATTTCCCAGCGGGCGGGACCAACGCGGCCGCAGCCGCTGATCCGGATGGTGATGGGCTGAATAACTTTGCCGAGTATGCCATGGGCACCGACCCCCACCGGTCCGGAGCCCGGGAAGCGGCTCCGCTCGGCATCGTTTCCAACAATCCCCTGCGGCTCCAAGCCCAGCGGCGCGCCGGGCTGGCAAATACCACCTGGACCGTTGAATCGGGGAATTCCCTGCAGAACTGGCAAGCGACGGGCGTGACCTTCCAGACAGCTCCCCTGACAAACGATCTGGAAACGCTGGAATGGGAATTCCCCGCGGCCCCGGCTCCGGTTTTTTACCGCTTGAAGATAGGGGCTCCCTGACTTTTTGCCGGGGAACGTGTTAATGCACCGGCGCTTGCATGGGAGCGGGCTCTGGGGCTCATTTGCCGATGAAACAACCGGACGAAATGGAGCAGCCTCTGCGCGTGGTTATCATCGGCGGCGGCTTCGGAGGACTGGAATGCGCCCGCACCCTGAAGGACCGCCGCTTTGCCGTGACGCTGGTGGACCGGGAGAACCACCACCTCTTCCAGCCGCTGCTCTATCAGGTCGCCACCGCTGGCTTGTCCGCTCCGGAAATCGCCCAGCCGATCCGGATGCTGCTGCGGGATCAGGAAAATGCCGCCGTGCTGATGGACGAGGGCACCGGCATCGACCTCGCCGCGAAGCAGGTCACCCTGAAAAAGCAGATCCTCCCTTATGATTACCTGGTCCTAGCGATGGGAGTGCGCACCGGTTATTTCGGTCATAATGAATGGGCGGAGCATGCTCCGGGTTTGAAGAATCTCGACGATGCCACGCGCATCCGGTCGCAGGTCTTGCGGGCTTTTGAGCGGGCGGAAGCCAGCACGGACGAAGCGGAGCGCACCCGGCTCATGACCATGGTGGTAGTCGGTGGCGGTCCCACCGGCGTGGAAATGGCCGGCGCTTTGTCGGAATTGTCACGCAAAGTGCTGGCAGAGGATTTCCGCCACATCCGGCCGGAGGAAGCCCATGTTATTTTGATCGAAGCCGGGCCGCGGCTGCTTCCGATGTTTGCGGAAGACTTGTCAGAGTATGCTCGCCGGCGGTTGGAAAAAATGGGCGTGCAGGTCCGCCTCCAGACCATGGTGAACCACATCGGACCCGGGGTAGTGGCATTGAACGGAGACCACCTTGCCGCCGAAAACATCATCTGGGCCGCCGGGGTGGAAGGCAATCCGCTGACGAAATCCCTCCCCGTGCCGCAGGACCGGGCCGGCCGGCTGCTGGTGCAGCCGGATGCCAGCCTGCCGGGCTATCCCGAAGTTTTCGCGGTGGGTGACATGGTCACTCTCACCGACACAAACGGGGTCAAGGTTCCCGGCGTCGCCCCCGCCGCCACCCAAATGGGCCGCCACGTCGGCCGGGTGATCCTCTCCGAGGTGCTGCACCGCGAGCGTTTTGTGGCCCCGCAGGAGCGCGCCGCCTTCGCTTATCTGGACAAAGGCAGTATGGCCACGATTGGCCGCAGCAGTGCCGTCGCCGCCGCTTTTGGCCTGAAATTCCGGGGTTTCCCAGCCTGGCTGATGTGGCTTTTCATCCATCTGCTCTTCCTCGTCGGCTTCCGGAACCGCCTCGCCGTTTTCCTCCAGTGGGTCTATTCCTACTTCACCTGGCGGCGCGGCGCGCGCATCATCACCCGGTGAAGAGGATGTGCCGCCCAGGGCAAAATGCGCTTTACATCCCCTCCCGTATCCCGATAACTGCACCCCGTGAGCGCAGAAACTACCCTACTTGATCAAGGTGCCGGAGCCCCCTCCGATTTCGGCAATGAATCCCCCTTTAAAAAGAAGTCGAAGCCCAAGGACCCCATGGGCAACGCCCTCAAGTTCGCCGGCATCCTCGGTCTCGTGCTCTGTCTCGCGGCGGCCGCTATGTCCGCCTTTACTCTTTGATTTTCCCAGCGCCGGGCGTCCGCGTCCGGCCCATCCCATCCGAACCGGGGCAACACCACGTTGCCCCGCTTCATTTTCAGGCATTCAATTTTTTATCCAGCTATGGCCAATGTGATCGTGACCGGTGCCCAGTGGGGCGATGAAGGAAAAGGTAAAATCGTCGATTATCTGACGGAACATGCCGATATGGTGGTGCGCGCTGCCGGCGGCAACAATGCCGGTCACACCGTCATCCAGGGCGGCACCAAATACGTCCTGCACCTCATTCCTTCCGGGATCCTCTGGGGCAAAAAACAATGCGTGATCGGAAACGGCGTGGTCATGGACCCCATCGCCCTCCTCGCGGAGATCGATAAACTCCGCGGACAGGGCCTCATCATCAACGAGCAGAATCTCAAAATCAGCGACCGGGCCCATCTCGTCATGCCGTGGCATCCGAAACTGGACCAGCGCCGGGAAAAACTGCTCGGCTCCAAGGCCATCGGCACCACCGGCCGCGGCATCGGCCCCGCTTATGGCGAAAAAGTGGAACGCCGGGGTTTCCGTTTCATCGACCTTGAGGACCCTGCGGCCCTTGCCGAAAAACTCGCCGAACGCGTCGACGAATACAATGTGCTCTTCGAAGCGGCCGGAATTGAAAAACTCGATCTCAACCAAGTCGGTGATGCGCTGATGGCCGCCGCCGTGCGCCTCGCCCCCCACCGCACCAACACCGCCGTGGTCATCCACGAAGCCATCAAGGCCGGTCAGAGCCTGCTCTTCGAAGGTGCCCAGGGCACCTATCTGGACATTGATCACGGCACTTACCCCTTTGTCACCAGTTCCAACACCACGGCTGGCGGAGCCATCACCGGCAGCGGGGCGCCGCTGCGGAAAATCGACCGTGTCGTCGGTGTCGCCAAAGCCTACACCACCCGGGTCGGGGCCGGTCCATTTGTGACCCGGAATGACGCCATGGAGGACCGCCTCCACAACATGGGCCGCGAATTCGGAGCCACCACCGGCCGCCCCCGCGGCTGCGGTTGGCTGGATATCGTCCTCGTCCGCTACGCGGCCATGATCAATGGATTCGACGATCTCGCCGTCACCAACCTCGACGGCCTCGATGATCTTGAAGAAATCCAGGTCTGCACCGCCTATGCTCTTGATGGCGAAAAGCTCCACGTCCCCCCGCCCACCGTTGAGCAACTGGAGCGCTGCGTCCCCATTTACGAAACCCTCCCGGGCTGGAAGCAGGACATTTCTGCTATCCGCAAATACAAAGATCTCCCCAAAAACGCCCGCGCCTACCTCGACCGCATGGCCGAACTCGCCGGAGCCCCCATCTCCCTCGTCGGAGTCGGCCCCGACCGCGAGCAGACGCTGGAAGTTTGCTAAGGGGTTCCCGATGCCCACAGGGGGGGGCTGCGACCACCATGACACGACATTAACTGTCCAAGATAAATGAGGACGGCTCAGGGTTATCCTTCTGTAACGACGAGCCGGATGAATGCTTTGGTGCGGTCGGCCATGGGGACACTGAAGGTGTGGGTGCCGCCGGTGCCGCTGTCGGATACGGGAAGCCAGTTTCCTGACGATAAGTCGGGGCTCCATTCGGCGCGGTAGATCACGCTTCCCACCACGCCAGGAGGTTCGGGGAAGGTCACCACCAGATTGCTGCCGATGCGCTGGGCAGCGGGGAGCTGTGCGGAGGCCCCGGAATTCGGATTCAGGCCGAAGGCGAACTCTGCCAGGTTCACCAGACCATCGCCATCCGCATCAAAAAGGATGGCGGCATTTCCGCTATCGCTGATGCTGCCGAAGTGGGTCAGGCGCCAACCCTGCAGACCGCTGAAAACGGTAATCGTTTTGCCGATGGAAATGCCCTTGCCGGAGTTTTTGTCAGTCGCGGAAGCTGTTACCGTGAAAGTGCCAGCGCTGGAAAAGGTATGGGACCGCCCCAAGGGCGAAGCCGTGCCGGCGGCGGTGGTTTCGAAGGCGGTGCCATCGCCGTAGCTGAGGCCCCACTCGAAGCCTGCTGCCTGGTCCGGGGCTGCGGGATCGGCGGCGGTGAAGGTAAAACCAACCGGTACGCCCGCCGCCGCCACCGCAGGGCCGGTGATTTCCGCGGTGGGTGGTCGATTCGTGACGGAAAAGGCAAAAGTGGCCCGCGAAACGCCGCCCAGAGTATCCATGGCCGTGACGATGACGCTTGAAGTCGCGGGGCCGTCTTCTCCGGTGGCAGTCCAGCTCCAGGTGCCGGCCGCATTGTTCTGGGTAACTGTCCCGTATGATACGGTTAGGATTACCGTGGTATTTCCCTCGGGATCGGAAAAAGTGCCCGTTTTTGTGACGGTCAGACCTTCTCCAACACTAACGACCGGTGCGGGAGGGGCATAAATTTCGGTGCTGGCCAGAGGATTGGAAAGGAAGCTGCCATTTCCCCCGGCAACGAGGACCCGGCCGTCCGCCAGCAACGTCGCGGTTTGGGTTAACCGGCCAACCGTCAGGCTGGCTGCGGCACTCCAGAGATTGGATGCGGGATCATACAGCGCGGTACTGGCGATGGGGAGGCTCCCCGCGTAGCCACCGGCTATCAGGACCCTGTTATCCCGCAGTAATACGGCGGTGTGGCGGTAGCGGTTGCCCGGAAGCGTGGCCCCGGGCGTCCAGGTTCCAGCAGCGGGATCGTAAATTTCCGTGCTGTCAAGATAGTTGCTGGATGCCAGGCTGCTTTGTCCGCCGGTGACCAGCACTTTACCATGCGGGAGCAGGGTTTCCGTATGATATCGGCGGGCTGCGGCCATGCTGCCCGTGGGCGTCCACTGTCCGGTCGAGGGATCGTAGATTTCCGCATTTGACAGGGTGGAGCCGGTCCCGTGGCCGCCTGTGACCAGGACCCTGCCATCGGGCAGGAGAGTTGCGGTGTGGGCAAACCGGGCAACGGCCAGGCTGCCGGTGGCGGTCCAGGTGCCATCAACCGGATCATAAATCTCCGCTCCGGCAAGGTAACCGTTATCACTTTGTCCTCCGGTGACGAGCACTTTGCCGTTTGCCAGCAGGATTGCACTGTGCGAGTAGCGTGGCGATGCCATGCTGGCGGCAGGGGTCCAGGTTCCGGCTGCGGGATCATACAGTTCCGTGCTGCCGAGACTTCCACCTGTGCCGGTGCCTCCGGTGACAAAAACTTTTCCGTTGGGAAGCAGGACTGCCTTGGGGGAGTCGCGGGCGACCGTGAGATTTGCCGTAGCCGTCCAGCGTCCGGTGGCCGGATCGTAGACTTCAGCGCTGAGGAAGGCAGCACCGGTGCCGCTGGAACCGCCGGCGACGAGCACCTTTCCATTGCCCAGCAGGACCGCCATGTGGAAGGCGCGGGCGGTAGCAAGATTGGAGGTGGGGGTGAAAACCGGCGTAATGCCTGCTCCGTTCACGGCCAAAACCGGGGAGCGGTTCGCCGCCGTGGTGAAAGTGGCCAGGCTGCTGTAGCCGGTGCCTTTGGAATTGGCCGCATAGGCTCTGAAGGAGTAGCTGGTGCCGGGAGTGAGATTGACCGCGTTGGTGGAGAAACTGCCGGTGCTGTTGACCGGGTTCGTCAGTTTGGTCACTCCGGTGCCTCCGACGACTGGCTGATCATTCAGGGCGGTGATGGAATAGACAACCCCGCGTTCCGTGAGCGGAAAGCCGCCGTTCTGGCTGATGGTGCCGCCGAGGGTGGCGGCGATGGAAGTGATGCCCGAACTGACCGGCAAATTCACGATGGGCGGGCCGGCGATGGAAACCTGTTGGGAGGCCACGGTGCTCAATCCGCCATCTTTATCGGTGGCGGACACCGTGATCGTGAAGGTTCCCGGATTGCCGAAGGCATGGGAACGGATCAGCGGCGAAGCCGTCCCGGCGGGAACGGATTGCGGGCCGGTGCCGTCTCCAAAATTCAAGGTCCACGCAAATCCCGCCGCAGCATCCGCAGATGAAGCTTCTACAGCGCTGAAAGTGAAATTAATGGGAGTTCCCACATCACCATTCACGGGGGCCGCGATGCCCGCCACGGGCGCGGTATTGCCCACGTTCAGGGTGAAGGTGGCAGTCGCGGTGCCGCTCAGCGAATCGAACGCCGTGATCGTGATAGGCGAGGACGCCGGGCCATCTCCGGCGATGGCGGCCCATGTCCAGGTGCCGGAGGCATTGTCCTGTGTCAGGGTGCCGGACGAAGCAGTGAGGGTAACGGTCGCATTCCCCTCCTCATCGTAAAACGTGCCGGACTGGGCGATGGGGCTTCCTTCCAATCCTGTGGCTGTGGTCTGCCGGTCATGGAGTTCCGCCATGCCGGTGGCATCCGATAAGCCGGTGGCACTATTGAACAGGCTGCCGCCCGAGATCAGCACTTTGCCATCGGCCAAAAGGGTGGTGGTGTGTTGTTTGCGCCGGCTGGCACTGGTGCCGGCGTCTGCCCACTGACCGGTGACGGGATCATAAATTGCCGCACTTCCCAAAGTCACTTCGAAAGTAGTCTGTCCTCCGCTGATCAGCAGTCTGCCGTCCGGCAGCAGGTTGGAAGTGTGGCGGATTCTGCGCACGGCCGGACTGGCCCCCGTCGCCCAAGTGTTGGTAAAGGGATCATAGATCTCCACTCCGCCGATCTGAGGTGTGTCATCGAAATCGCCTCCGGTGATGATAACCTTACCGTCAGGCAGGAGGTTGGCGGTATTGTAATGATGGGGTGTGGCGCTGGCGGCGGCGCTGGACCACGTTCTGGTAGCAGGGTCGAAAATTTCGGATGTAGCGAGCAGTGTGCCAAATGACATAAGGCCGCCGTGAATCAACACTCTGCCATCACGCAGCAAAGTGGCGGTATGGCCAAACCGGGTCGAGGCAGAACTGCCCACCGGAGTCCAAAGACCCGTGGCCGGATTATAAAGTTCCGCCGAGGCCGTGCCGCCGCCGGCCACCAGCACTTGGCCATCCAGCAGCAGAGTAGCGGTGTGTTGATAATGGTCTGAGGAGAGATTCCCTGTGGGAATCCATGAAGCATTGGCAGTGTCAAAGATTTCTGCACTTCTGTAAGCTGAGCCGGCTTGGTTGCTAATGCCTCCTGTGACAAGCACATTGCCGTCGGCTAGGCGCGTAGCACAATGCCAGAGGCGATCCACCGCCATATTGCCAGCGGCGGTCCAAAGTCCTGTGACAGGGTCGTAAAGTTCCGCCTCGCGCATGACAAGATTGTTCCTGTTTTGGCCGCCCGCAGCGAGCACCCTGCCGTCCATGAGCAGTGTGGCCGAATGCCAGCTGCGTGGTGTGACCATGCTGCCGGTCGGTGTAAAGGTCCCGGTGGCTCCGTTCAGTCCGAGCAGCGGCGCATGGTTGGACGTGGTGGTGAAAGATTGGACTGCCGTGTAGCTGGTTCCCTGCGAATTGATGGCGTAGAACCGGTAACGATAAGCGGTGTTCGGAGTCAGATTGCCCAATGTCAGGGTAAACGGCCCGGTGGTCACGCCGGGGCTGGTCAGGGCAAGGACGCCCGCGCCGCCGATTTGAGGATTGAGGTTAGTGGCGGATGGGGAGTAAATCATGCCGCGTTCCGTCAGGGGATAGCCTGCATCGCTCAGCACATTGGCTGCAGCCGTTAGCGTAGTGGCCGAGTAGGATGGAGAGTTGATCGAAATGATCGACGGAGGCCCCCCGATGGTGATCTGGTGGCTGGCCGACAGACTCACTCCGCCATCCTTGTCGGTGGCGGTGGCCGTCACGGTATATGCTCCCGAATTGGCAAACGCATGGGAACGCAACAGAGGCGATGCCGTCCCGGCGGCTACCGTCAGGGGAGCCGTCCCGTCACCGAAATTGATGGACCACGCGAAACCGGCGGCTTGGTCCACCGCCGAGGGATCGGACGCAGTGAGGGTAAAGTCCACGGAAGCTCCTGACACTGCGGCGGTCGGGCCGGAGATGGCCAGGGCGGGAACGGCATTGATCACCGGGAAGGCGATAGCCACTGAACCCGATGTGCCGGAGCTATCTGTGGCCGTGATCGTCACCACGGCATCCGCTGGACCGTCGTTTCGGGTGCCGGTCCAGTTCCAGGTGCCTGCCGCGTTGTCCTGCAAGATTGTGCCGGCAGAGGCCGAGAGTGTCACGGTCCCGTTGCCCTCGGGATCAGAAAAGGTCCCGGTCCGCGAAACGGACAAACCTTCCGCCCCGGCCGCTAATTGGGCCACCGGACCCAGAAGTTCCGTGCTGGATAATATTCCAGAGCTAGCCGAATCGCGCCCCCCAACCAGCAGCAACTGTCCTCCGGGGAGCAGGGCCGCCGGAGCATCATATCGCGGGGCAGCAAGGGTGGCGAAACGATCCCAAAAACCAGTGGCGGGATTGTAGATTTCCGAGCTATCCAGTGGTTGGCCGCTCCCTGAGCCTCCCCCGGCGGCAATGACCCTGCCATCCGGCATCAAGGTGGCGGTGCCGCCGGAAGTCGCGGTTACGCGGTTTCCGGTAGCACTCCATGAGCCGTCCGCCGGATCATAAATCTCGGAAGTTTGGAGGGCGACGGGTATGGATGAAATGACAACATGGCCTCCGGAAACCAGCACCCGGCCGTCTGCCAGAAGAGTGGAGGTGTGCGCCGCCCGGGGGTTGGTCATATTGCCCGTTGCGGCCCATGTCCCGGTGACCGGGTCAAAGAGTTCCGCGGTGCTGTGATTGACGCTCCAGTCAGTGCCTGCTGAGACCAGCACTTTTCCATTACTCAGCAACGTTGCGGTGTGTTGGATGCGCGCCGTGGCCATGGGTGCTCCTTCTGACCAGATTCCAGTCGCCGGATCGTAAATCTCCGTGCTGTTCGTCGGCGCTGAATCTGCCAAACCGCCAGTGACTAGCACCCGTCCATCCCCCAACAAGGTAGAGGTATGGGATGACCGGCCTTTTGCCATGCTGGCGGTGGTGCTCCAGCTTCCAGTGGCTGGATTGAAGATTTCCACACTCCGGGGTGTGGCGGGAATACCGAAGCCACCAGTGACTAAAAGGCGGCCCGACGCGAGCAGGGTGGCATTATGCCCGGCTCTTTGAATGCTCATATTGGCACCGGTGGTCCACAAGCCGGTTGAGGGGTGATAGATTTCCGTGCTCGTCAAACCAACGATATTGCCAGTGCTTCCACCTGCGGCCAGCACGGAGCCATCTGCCAGCAGGCTCACGGTATGGAACAAGCGGGGAACGGCAAGCCTTCCCGTGAAAAAATGCCGCACCAGTCCTCCCGTTACGGTGATGGAGGGGCGCTGATTCGCTGCCGTCCGGAAAGTGGCGGCATCCGAGTAGCCGGTGCCGAGGCTGTTGGTGGCGTAGGCTTTGAAAGTGTAGTCCGTTCCGGGAACCAAGGCAGTCACGCTGACCGTAAACGCCCCGGTGCCGGTGGTATCCGCGACGCGCAACGTCGTCCCCGGGCCACCGATGACCGGATCTCCATTCGTCAGACTAGGGGAAAAAACCACCCCGCGTTCCAGGGTGGCCGATCCCCCATCACTGCTGATCGTGCCGCCCAGGGTGGCACTGATGGAGGAAATGCTGGAACTCACTGGGGAAACCGCTTGCTGCGACCAGGCAGGCATCGCCAACGCGCAAAAAAAGGTGGCCCTCCATATGCCCCGGCGAAGCAGATTGGGCAATCCTCCCACCATGGAAAATATTGATGCACGACGATGGGAGCCGGGGGGATTTGCAAACATGAAAAAGTTGTCGGAAATAACAGGCAACGGGAGGGATGTCCCGAAAACCCTCACGGATATCGCAAAAAAAGATAGGGGTAAAGTGGGTTCTTTGGAGAGAATGGATTTGCCTGAGGTGGCCAAAGCCGATCCCCGTGCGGAACGGCCCGACTTCCCGGAAAAGCATGGAGAATCGCTTTGACGACCGGAACACCAGCCTTTTCCTCTCCCGGTAGTCCGTTGCGAATCCCAGAAAATCGATGCTTGGTGCAATCCGGCTTTACCCTTCACCTACCTCATGCCCCTGCCTCCCGATCTCCGCCCCGATGCCATCCCTCGCCACATTGCTGTCATCATGGATGGCAACGGACGCTGGGCCAAGGCGCAGGGCTGGCAGCGCATCAAGGGCCACCGTGCAGGAGCCGATGCGGTGACCCGCTGCGTCGAAGCCTGCAACGACCTCGGGGTGGAGTTCCTTACCCTCTACGCTTTCTCCACCGAGAATTGGCAGCGTCCCAAATCGGAAGTCGCAGCCCTGATGACCCTGCTGGAGCGGTTTCTCAAGGAACAATTGGGCCGCATGGTGGCGGACAATGTCCGGCTCCAAGCGATCGGTCGGCTTACCGATCTTCCGCAGTCCTGTCAGGAAGAATTGCACCGCTGTATCGAGGCCACCAGTCAGAATACCGGAGTCACCATGATTCTTGCCCTCAGTTATGGCTCTCGGGAGGAAATCGTGGATGGTATCCGCAGCCTGCTGCGCAATGTCAGTGAAGGCCATCTGGACAGTGCCATGATCACTCCGGACGTGGTCAGCAAGCACCTCTACACCCGCTATTTCCCGGACCCTGACCTTCTGATCCGGACGTCGGGCGAGATGCGGCTCTCCAATTTCCTCCTCTGGCAGTGCAGTTATGCGGAAATCGTGATCCTCCAGAAATTCTGGCCCGACTTCCAAAAGGAAGACCTCTACCAAAGCGTGCGGGACTACCAAAAGCGCCAACGGCGGTTTGGGGCGGTGTGATCCATCAACCGGTCACGGGACAGGCTGCTTCAAAATCCCCCAGGCCCGGATCTGCTTTTCCCCGGCACGGCTGTAGTTATTTCCCGCCGATGGTTCCCAACACTACTTCTGCATAGAGCCGGTGGCCGAAATCGTTGGGGTGGTTCAGTCCATTTCCGCTCAGGCAGAGATACGGTTTTTGTTGGAGCACCCCGAGCCACACCGCCGTGACATCGGCCAGAGCACGTTCCGGTCCGGTCAGGGTTTTCAAGCCCGCGGCGTAGGCGGGATAGGCTTCCGGCTGGGCATAGGTCCACTCCGGGTTGGCGGTCATGGGAGAGACGAGGATTACCGCGCATCCTGGCCGGGCGGTTTGGATCCGGCTGCTGAGTTCCTCCATGATCTTGACGAACTCCTCCGTCGTGCGGCGGCCGGAGGCGTCGTTCATGCCGAAGGCCAGCACCACCACATCCGGCAATTCAGCCAGCACCGCCGGGATTTGGGTCAAACCCCAGGCGGAATCCATGCCGCCGACGGACAGATTTTTCCGGCCCACCGTCACCCCGTACCGTTGCCCGATTCCATCGGCTACGAGGTCGGGATACCCTGGCTGCATGGGAGGGGCACCCGCGCTGCCGGAGGCATTGGCTCCAGTGGAGATGCTGTCTCCCAACGTGACCAGCTTCACGGGCTTGCCCGCCCGGAGTTTTTCCCGGAAATTGAGCAAATGCTCCGCAGGAGCGGCGGCCGGAATCGGGCCCTGCCAAGCGGCTTTGGTTGAATACGAAGCCACGGATTGCAGGTCATGGAAAAAGCGCCCTTCGCCGTAAAGCATCCACGACTTCCCATCGCGGCAGGCCCGGTAGCTATGGGGGGAGTCCGGGTCCGGGTGCAACTCCGCCGCCGTCTTGAACGGAATCCGGCTGCCTGCGGTCAGCACCACCTCACGGCTGCCGGGTTGCCAGGTAAAATCCTTTCCGGCTTCATAGGTGATTTCCAGCGTCGAACTCCGGATCACCGGAATCTCGTCAGGCAGGTGAATCAGCACCGCGCGGGCCATCGTCCCGCCTTCGGGCTGCACAAAAAACAGAGGATCGCCCTCGATTTTCCCCGGAATATGGAAGGGTAGTCCGGGGAGAGGTGCCCCGGGCATCCCGGGAGTGGCTCCCGCTGGTGAAGTAGGAGCAGGCGGGGTTTCGGCGGCAGCGATGGAAAGAAAACCGACCATTGCTGCTGCGGTAAGGAAATGTTGAATCATGCAAGGCATCAACGTCCGGAATGTTCTGGCGCTATCCGCCACCACGCGTATTTACAATTGGAACGTCGCCAGGGACGGCGGGCCCGCCGCGGACTCCGGGCCACGGGACAGGAGGGTTCTCCTCGCCGTTGGCTGGCCGCGCGTCTTCAATTGAATCGCGGAATGCGATTGAACAATCCGGCCTGGCGGACACGTGATGTCACCCATGATTTTCCCCCGATCCCTGACATTTGCTTTTTGGATGTTTTCTTGGCTTCTGGGGAGTCCGCCCCTGCAGGCCCGGCCGGAGACGTTGCAGGGCACTGTGATGTGTGGTTATCAGGGCTGGTTTGCGGCGGAGGGCGATGGCATGGGGATCGGCTGGCCGCATTACGGATTCGGCAGGGCAGGGGAATGCCATATCGATCTGTGGCCGGATGTGGCCGGTTTTGGGGAGGATGAGTTATTCGCCACCCCGTTGAAATTTCCGGATGGCATGCCTGCCAAGGTCTTCAGTTCGGCCCATCCGCGCACGGTGCAGCGGCATTTTGAGTGGATGCGGGAGCACGCGATTGATGGCGTTTTTCTGCAACGTTTTGGCGTCTCGGTCCGGGGAGGAAACCGCCGTAGTCTGGTCGATACCGTGCTGGGGAATGTCCGGACCTCCGCGGCCGCCACCGGCCGGTCCTGGGCGGTGATGTATGACCTGAGCGGTCTCAAGGCGGGGGACATCGCCCGGGTGGTGATTCCGGATTGGAAGCGGTTGAGGGAGGAATTGAAGGTGACGGCGGATCCCTCCTATCAACACCATGGTGGAAAGCCGGTGGTGGCGGTGTGGGGCATTGGTTTCAACGATGACCGGGCTTACAGCCTGGACGAATGTGCCGGGCTGCTGGCCTTTCTGCAGCAGGAATCAGGAGGCGCCTGTGTGATGGCCGGGGTGCCTTTTGGCTGGCGGACCTTGGAACGTGATTCCATCCGCGATCCCCGGTTGCTGGAGGTGCTGGGGAAATCCACCGACATCATCAGCCCTTGGTCGGTGGGGCGGTATGGCAACATTGAAGACGCCCGGCGGCAGATCGCTGAAATCCATGCCGGGGATGCAGAGTGGTGCCGCAGCCGGGGGAAATCCTATCTTCCGGTGATCTTTCCCGGTTTCAGTTGGTCCAATTTGATGCGGTCACGCGGGAAAGAGGTGCCGCTGAATTCCATTCCCCGCCAGCAGGGCCGGTTTTACTGGGAGCAGGCTGCGGCCCGGATCCGGGCGGGGGCGGAGATGCTTTATGTCGCCATGTTCGACGAGATGGACGAAGGGACCGCGATCTTCAAATGTGCCAACACCATTCCGGCGGGGCCCTTGCCGTTCTCGACCTTTGAGGGGATGCCGACAGATCACTATCTCTGGCTCACCAGTCAGATGCGGCGGGCTTTGAGAGGAGAAGTGAGCCTGTCGGATTCCGTTCCCGGGCGGGAGCCGGCCCGGTCCGACAAGGCCGGGAATTGAGCGTTTTCCAATCCCCCTGCCGCCGCCGGTCCGTCTGAGGCATCCATAGGTGATGGATTCCATCGTCCTCATGAAAACCACCCTGACTTTTATTGCAGCGTTCCAGATTCTTCCCCTTTTTGCCATGCCGGGCAACGGCCTGATTGAGGCATCCGGCCCGCAAAGACGGGGGCAAAGGATGATTGGCTGGCGGCGGATCATATGGACCCGGAGCTTTGTCCTGATCAGGGGAATTGGGGTCCGTCCGGCGAACCTCATGCAATCCCGATGGGTCAGGTCAAGATTTTCTGAATAGAGTCCAACTGGCTGCCGTCGAAATAGCCATGAACCCTGCTTTTTGCCGATTTGTCCTGGCTGGCCTGCTTTGCTGCGTCGGAGCGGGCTGCACGACAGCCTATGATGCTTATGGTTATCCTCAGCAGGTCGTCGATCCGGCGGCGGCGGTGGTTGGGGCGGCGGCCGTGGGGCTGCTGGCCTACGGTTTGGCAAATACCGGCCACCACCATCACGGGGGTCCTCATTATCGTCATTACGACCGGTATGACGGGCATCGGGGTGGATCCTACTACCGGCCCTATTACGGTGGGCATCGCGGGTATCGGCGTTACTGAGTTGTCGTCCAGGATGGATGACCTGTTCAGTGGTTGAACATGAATTCCTTCGAGTTCAGCAGCGCCCAGAAGAGGTCTTCCAAGATGGCTTGGGTGTCTTCCGCTTTGGCGGCAATGGCTTCCATGACGGGTTTCAACTCTTCGTTGACGGGAGCCCGGGTGAAGCAGCGCTGGTAGAGCGTGTTGATGATCTCTTCCGGGGTCTTTTTCTCATCCAACATGGATTTGATGAGGTTGCCTTCCGTGATGCGCTGGGAGGTGACGTCGCCATTCATCAGGTGGAGGGCTTGGCCCAGATTGGGATCCATCTTCACTTCGCAGGAGCAGACGCTGGCGCGTTCGGCGCGTCCAAAGGTGCGGAGGAAATAATTGGAGACATTGCCATCAGCAATCTGCACGGCCCGGGCTCCCTTGGGCAGGCCTTGGAATTTGTTCTGGGTGCCGGTGACCTGGGTGAGGGTGTCGAGCATTACCTCAGCCCGCTGGCGGCGGAGCAGAGAGTGCGCGAAATTCCGTTCGTCGCCGGCGTTGGATTCATTCAACCGGGTGCTGAGTTGGTAGGTGCGGCTGGTGCAGATATCCCGGACGAGGCGTTTGAAGTCGTATTTGTATTCGGTGAAACGTTTGCCGAGGGCGTCCAGGAGTTCGGGGTTGGAGGGCGGATTGGAAACCCGCACGTCATCCACGGGTTCAATAATGCCGACGCCGAAAAAGTGGCTCCAGATGATATTGGAGAGATTTTTGGCGAAGAAGGGGTTTTCCGGACTGGCCAGCCATTGGACCAGGACCTTGCGCCGGTCTTCGGCCGGCTTTTCGGGGACGATCCCTCCGAGGAACTTCGGTTTGGTGGGTTGTTTGGTGACGAGGTGGTTGACCTCCCCGCCGCGGGAGTCAAAGACGACGGTCTCGCGGGGATCTTCCGCCGTTTTGCGCCCGATCTGGGAGAAGAAGGCGGCGAAACCATAATAGTCATCCATGGTCCAGCGGTCGAAGGGATGATTGTGGCACTGGGCGCATTGGAGCCGCATGCCCATGAAAACTTGGGCGACGTTTTCGGCCACCTTCAGGGTATCCCGTTCGATTTGATAGTAGTTGGTGGCCGGGTTGGTGAAGGTGCCGCCGGTGGAACCTAGCAGTTCCTGCACAATCAGGTTGAAGGGAACGTTTTTGGCGAGGCGCTCTTTGAGCCAGTTGAAGTAGAGCAGGGTGGATTTGTAACTGACCTGGTTGACGTTGTTGGTGCGGATCTGGAGGAGTTCCGCCCACTTCATGACCCACATTTCGATGAACTCCTTGCGGCCAAGCAGTTCGTCCACCAGCTTTTCCCGTTTGTCAGGAGCTGGATCGGCGAGGAAGCGGGTCGTGGTGTCTGTTTCGGGTAGGAGGCCTACAATATCTAGGGAAGCCCGCCGCAGGAATGTGGCATCGTCGCAGATGTCAGAGGGTACGATGCGCAGCTTGTGCAGCTTGTCGTGCACCAGCTGGTCGATGTAGTTATTCTCCGGAAGGGTGGGCCGGGCGTAATTTAGTTTGTCAGGAATGACGATGACCTGGCTGCCAACAGTAAAGGTGCCGAAGCGGGCCATCACAAAAGCCTCGCCGCGGGCGCCGGCGGTGACCATCCCATCCTTGCTGGCGAGCACGGAGGGATCGTTGTTCGATTTGAAAACAGCGAGAGGGGTGATGTCGCGGTCGGTGCCGTCGGAGTAGGTGGCCCGGACGGTGAATTGCAGGGTGGCGCCCTTACCCTCCAGCACGGCACTGGGCGGGAAGATTTCCACGTTCTTCACGGTGGCTACCGAGTCCGGATCATAAGGCACGCCATTGCTGACCCATTCACTCAGCACTTTGTATTCCGGGCTGCCGGGTTCCATCAGTTTGCCGCCGGTGTGGGGCACGCTGTTGATGGATTTGGTGATCAGGAGACTGTCCTCGGCGACCCCAAGATTGACGCGGCGCCCACTCATTTCCTGGGTCAGACGGTAGTGGTCTCCCTTGGGGTCAAATCCAAACAATGAGAGACGGAAGCCGTCCTGGCCACGGGCGGCGCCGTGGCAGGAACCGGTGTTGCAGCCATTGCGCATGAAGACCGGCATCACATCGAGGTTGAAGCTGACCGGACGGTCCTCCGCGGAAGCTTTGACGGTCACGGGAATGTTCAGGGTCTGCCCTTCCCAGGCCACGGTCATGGTGGTGGTGCCGTCCTTCAGTGGAGTCAGACGGCGGCCCTCGAGTGCGGCTAGGGATGGGTCTGCCAAGGAGATGGTGGCCTTGGAGGTAACGTCAATGGAAACGTCATCGGTGCTGGTGGCCACGGCCACGAAGGCGTGGAAGTCGCGCCGGCTTTCCAGGGTGATCTGGTCAGGATAAACTGCGAGCGACCGGATGGGGGCAGCCCATGCGGCACTGGCGGAAAGGGCGAGCAAACTGAGGGAACGGAGGGGTAGGGACATGAGCGTGGGGTGGCGCTTATTTATTGGCTTGCTGCTGCCGGAGCTGTTCGAGGCGGGAGAGCGGTTTGGCTGCGGGAGGCGGTGCGGGTGTTGCCGCTGCGGCGAGTTCCGGGGCGGCAGGCGGAGGGACGGCCGGGGCAGGCGGGGGAGGGTCCACCCGGAAGACGCCGCCCTGCCCGATGGTGTGGGGGATGGGCGAGCCGTTTTCCATGATGATGGCCTGACAAAACAGGTTCTGGTGTTTTCCGGTGGGGCTGTCGGCTGCGGTGGTGACCGGGAAGCGGATTTCCTTGTCGGCGGCAGTGATTTCCTTCTCGATGGTGGTCACCTTGGCGGGCAGCCCGTAGAGGTTTATCTTGGCGGAACCGGTGAATGTTTTGGCGACTTCCAGGGTACAGAAGATCTCGCCAGGCTTGCCGACTTCGGTCGCCCCCATTTCCATTTTCATGGTCAGATAGGGAGGCGCGATGGAGACTTCGGTGAAGGGGGATGCATTGAAAATGGTGCCGCCGCTGATGCCGGTTTCGCCCAGGACGGTGAGCCGCCAAGTCTTGGCCGGGGCATCGCCGTTGGCGGTGAGCTGATAGGTGGCTTCGGTCTGGCCTTCGGGGATGTCCACCGTGCCGGGGCTGCTGATGCCGGGGGGATTCCACATCAGACGCAGGGTGATAGGCGCCTTGAAACCTTCCTTGCGGGTCGCTTTGATTTTGAGGTCCATGGTGCCGCTCTGCACGAGGGGCACGGTGGGCTTCACGATTTCCAAGGCAAAAGGGGCTTCATCAGTGACCGCCAGCGGGACGGTGGATTGAACCGAGGTGACGTAGGGGGTTTGGTTGGGCTCGCCTTGGACGAACTCGATATTCTGGACGAAGCGGGCCGGGTAGGATTGATCAGGAACGGCCGTTTTCGGAGTGAGGCGGGCGAGGGCTGCCGCCAAGGGGGCATCGGGGGCTGCGGTGAACAGCAGGGCCTGCTGGGTGATGCCATCGGGCAGGGGATCGAATTCCACGGCGACGCCGGGAGGCAGGGCAGCGGTGTCCCAGGTGACGGGGCCGCCACAGTTGGTGCGGTCCACATTGACGAGAGACGCATAACGGCCGCCACGGGTGAGAGGGATCAATTGGCGCAGTTGGCTGTCCACGCGGTCGATACGTGTCAGATATGCTTTGAGCGAAGCCGTGGGTGGGGAAACCTCCACCCGGTAGACGAAATCGGCGGCCCCACGGGCGAGTTGATCGCGGACGCGCAGGTAATAGTCGCCATCGGCCGGAATGGTGAAGCCGGCGATGCGGCTGTCAGGATTGGGGCCGTTGTCGTCGTTTCCGTTCAACCCGCCGCCATCGGCATTGAATACTTCCAGCACGGGGTCGAGCGGCGAACGCAGCGCCCGGGCAAGCACCTGGAAATCGAGTTTCTGGTCTTTTTTAGCGGTGAAGCGGAACCAGTCCTCGTCATTCGGAGCCTCGATGATGCCATTGAAGGCGATGGGCACGGCAGAGGCGGTTTGGCTGGCTTTGGCTTCCGCGTGATTGTTATTCGGGCCAGCCTCAAGGACGTTTTCCAAGGGAGAAACCCGGAAAATATTGGGCGATGGGGCACTCACCCCATTGAGCGTGGCGAAGAGTGGGAACTCCTGGCTCTGGGTTTCCGGAATGGTGATGTTTTGTTTGATCGGCCCGCCGATGTCCCCCAGGAAGGTCACTTCGGTGGCGGTGCCGGCCTTGCCTCCGGGAGGGAACACCGTGGTGGGGCGGGGGAATGCTCCCACATGGACCCGGTAATGCGCACTGTCGTTTCCGGCGTAGGAGGTATCCCTCACTTCTATGTAATACGTGCCATCCTCCGGGATGGTGATGGAAGCATGGGGGTCCTGGACGAGCAGGGCAGAATCATCGCAGGTGGCCAACTCGAATTTTTTGCTGTCCAGAATCGCGAGGTAGGGATCCCAGAACGAGGAGCCGAGCCGGATTCCCTCCACTTCCACGCTGAGCCGTTCTCCTTTTTTGGCCTCGATTTTGAAGTAATCGACATCCTCGTTTTTGGCGATGCCGGTCAGGGTGGAGGAGGTGCGGATCGCTTGGGCTTCGCCAAATTGATTGTTGGGCTCCGTTTCCTCCGTGGAAGGATATGCCCCGACCCAGAAGTTCCGGGCGTAACTGAGGCCGGATTTCGTGCGGACGCGGAACAGATGCTCGCCGGGAGGGCAGGCGGGATCGATCACCAAACCGGCCTTGATGACGGTGGCCGATTCCACTTTGAAGTCGACGACCTTGATCTGTGGGGAGTAGGAGACAATCTCCTCAGCATCGTCGAGACGGTTGCCCAGGAGGGACACCGGCGCGGTGGTGCCGGTCTGCCCGCCGCGGGGCATGATGGCGTTGAATTCCGGTGAGGCCGCATAACAATACGGCACTGCAGCCAGCAGGGCAGGCAGGACTAGTCGCATAGGGAATGGGGGTTGGAGATCAGGCGATGATCTCATTCACCACTTTGCCGCCGTCGCAGATTTCGATGGGGCGGTCACCGGGGGCCATCAGTTCCTTGTCAGCGTTGATCCCCAATTGGTGATAGACGGTGGTGGCCAGGTTTTCCACGGTCATGGGATCATTCTCCGGTTCGGCGGCGAGGGCGTCGGAGGAGCCGTAAACCATTCCCTTCTTCAAGCCTCCGCCTGCCATGACTACGGAGAAGACTTTCGGCCAGTGATCGCGGCCTCCGGTGTTGTTGATTTTTGGCGTGCGGCCGAATTCCGAGGTGACCATCACCATGGTGCTGTCCAGCAGGCCACGGTCTGAGAGGTCGCGGATCAGGCGGGCGAAGGCCTGGTCAAACTGGGGCACCTGACCGGACATGGCGCCCTTGACGTTGTCGTGGTGATCCCAGCCTCCGTAAGTCACGGAAACGAACCGTACGCCGGCTTCCACCAGACGACGGGCCATCAACAGGCGCTGGCCGGCATCGTTGCGGCCATATTCATCCTTGAGGGCGTCCGGTTCTTTTTCGAGGGCAAAAGCTTCGCGGGCCTGTTGGCTGCTGACCAGCTTGTAGGCATCCTGGTAGAAGGTGTCCATCGCATCCAGGGAGTCGGATTTTTCGAGGGATTTGAAGTGGGTGTCCACCGTGGTCAGCAAGGAGCGCCGGCGGTTGAAACGTTCTTCGGACATCCCCCCGGGCAAGGCCAGGTCACGCACTTTGAAATTTCCCTGGGCGGGGTCGGCCCCAAGACTGAAGGGGCCGTAAGCGGAGCTCAGGTAGCCACTGCCCGCGAATTCATTGGGCTGGTTGGGGACACAGATGTAGGGCGGGAGATTGTTGCGGGAACCGAACTCGTGGGAGATGACACTGCCGAAGCTGGGGTAGGACAGGGCAGGGCTGGGGCGGTAGCCCGTGAACATGTTATGGACACCGCGTTCATGGGCGGCTTCGCCATGGGTCATGCTGCGGACGAAGACCAGTTTGTCCGCGACCTGGGCGGTGTTTTTCCAGAGTTCGCCGACCTGAATGCCATCCACATTGGTATTGATGGCGCCGAGCGGGCCACGGTATTCCGGAGGGGCAAAGGGTTTTGGGTCCCAGCTTTCCTGGTGAGCCATGCCGCCCGGAAGGAAGATGTGGATGATGCTCTTGGCTTTGCCTTCGACGGAGGCATACTGCTTGATCTCGGCCCGGGCCTGCATCTTGAAATAATCCGACAAAGTAAGGCCCAGGGCACCGCAAACACCGACATGCATGAATCCGCGACGGGACAGGCTGCGGGAAAACGAGGAGGAAGCAGGAAAGGACATGATGGCAGGGGTTGGTTTTACGGAAACTAGTATAAACTTTACTTCAATTTATGATACGGGAAGGGTGCCGCGCTTTTTCATAGGGGAATACCGGATTGGCGGGCGTTTGGAGCGCGCCACGGCGGTTGGGGACTGCGTCATTTTATAGGTCGTAGTCTGGGGACAGGGGGAACAACTACCCCCGGAAATCCGGCGGATAAGCCAGTGCCAGTGGACACATGCACCGGGAGGTGAAATCCCGGGAGACCGGAGATTATGATTTCCGGCCGCTCATCAGGTCTTCGATTTCAGCCGCTTCGACCGGGATGTCAGCCATCAGGTCGATTGGGCCATCCGCGGTGACGAGAACATCATTTTCCAAACGGATTCCGAAACCTTCTTCCGGCAGGTAAAGCCCCGGTTCCACGGTCATCACCCAGCCCGCCGCGATCGGTTGGCCAATCACGGCGACATCGTGCACGTCCAGCCCCAGGGGGTGCCCAACCCCGTGCATGAAATATTTTTTCACGGCGGGCCGGTCGGGGTCCTGCTTTTTCACATCCTTCGATTTGAGCAGGCCCAGTTCGAGCAGTTCCTCCTGCATCAGGTTTTCGGCGTGTTTTTGCCAATCGCGGGGCAGCACACCCGGCGTCAGGGCTGCAATGCACCCCTGCATGACGCGCAGCACGGCTTGGTAAATCTGCTTCTGGCGCTTGGAGAATCTGCCGCTGACCGGAATGGTGCGGGTCATATCGGCGGCATAATTGCCATAAGCCGCACCCACGTCTAGGAGCAGCACGTCTCCTTTGCGGCAGGGTTTGTCGTTTTCCAGATAATGGAGCACGTTGGAATTGGATCCGGCCGCGATGATCGGGTTGTAGGCAAAACGGGCGCGGCGGCGGATGAATTCATGAGCGAATTCGGCCTCCACTTCACACTCATTCACGCCGGGTTTCACAAAATCGAGCACCCGCAGGAATCCGCTCCGGGTGATTCCGCAAGCCTCCCGGAGCAGGTCGACTTCAGGACCCGATTTGACCGGGCGCAGTTGGTGCATCAGGCGGGCCAGCCGCTCGTAGCGGTGCAGGGGGAAGGCCTCCATGGTCTCCCGGATGAAGCGGGCATCCCGTGTCTGGACTTGGACTCCGGCACGGGCGTGTTCGTTGGTGTTGAGGTAAACCGCCGATGCCTGGCACATCAAGAGACGTTGAATGACCGGGAAATCGTGGAGCCACATCACGGTTTGGATTCCCGTGAGCCGGCGGGCTTCCTCTTTGGTCAGTTTATGACCTTCCCACACGGCGATATGGTCGCTGGTTTCGCGCAGGAAAAGGATTTCCCGGTGTTTTTCCTCGTGGGCATCGGGGCAAAGGACCAGAATGGATTCCTCCTGTTCCACTCCGGTAAGATAAAAGAGGTCGGAATTGGGAACTCCGATCAGTGACCCATCCGCATTGGTCGGAGGAATGTCATTGGCATTGACGCACACCAGGCTGCCAGAGGGGAGCAACGCCCGGAGGCGCTGGCGGTTTTCGATGAAAAGGGCGGACGGAATAGGGGAGTGGCGCATGGGATGAGAGAAAACAAGAGAGGGCAGCGGGATACCAAACCGCTGCCCTCTACACCATCACCAAGGGACCGGAAACTAAAAACCGGTCGGAATTGCGTTCTTCCGGTGCGATGAAACACCAGTCCTCCGCCGCTCCGTCAAAAATGCCCCCGCGACACTGGTTCTTTTCGTAAATTTCGGCGCCGCGTTACATTATTTCGGCGATTTTTTTCCTCGATTTCTGGTTCGCCGAAAGAATCCCCGCAATCTCCGTCCTTCCACTTGACACTCCCGGGCGACGACTTTACCTCTCCGTCCCATTTTCCGCCCTACTTAAAATCCAATACCTCCATGGCCACGGTCCAACTCATCCTCAAAGAAAAAATCGCCCACCTCGGATCCGAGGCGGACATCGTGACCGTCAAAGCCGGCTACGCCCGCAATTTCCTCGTCCCTTCCGGCAAGGCTTATCTCGCCAACTCGAGCAATCTGCGCCACGTCAACAAGCTGAAAGCCGAGCGTGCCGAACGGGAAGCCGGTGAAAAACTGGAAGCCCAGAACCTCGCCGGGAAGATCCGCAAGTCGGTCATCAAGCTCGAACTGGCCACCGGTCAGGGCGGCAAGGCCTTCGGTTCCATCACCACCAGCGATATCGCCGAAGCCATCCTCTCCCAGGCCGGCGTCAAGGTCGACCGCCACGCGATCGACCTCGAGAAGCCGATCAAGACCACTGGGAAACACGAAGTCTCCGTCCGCCTCCACGCCGAAGTGGATGTGCTGGTCAAGATCAACGTCACCGCTCCCACCGAAGAGGCTGCTGCCGAGGGCGAAGAATCCGACGAGTCCTGAACGATTCACTTTCTATCTACCCGTGGCTGCCTTGATGGTGGCCACGGGTTTTTTCTGGCCCGGGGCTTGCGCTCAGATTCGGATAAAGATACGGAGCCCTGCATGGGCCTTGGCTGGCCAGGGTGGACGCCAAAACTCCGGGTGGAGAGCCCTTCAGCCCCCGAAAAACGAAGTGAACGTCTCGCCGACCCGATGGATGTCCCCCGTATCGACGCCCAGATGGGTGACCAGGCGGAGGCGGTTCGCAGGCATGATGAGAATGTGCCGTTCCTTGAGAAACGCGGCGAGCGCGGCGGTGCTCTCCCGGGGAATCCCGACAAATACCATGTTGGTGTGCGGCCATTCCACGGTCAGGCCAGGAATGGTGGACAGGCATTCGGCCAGGAGCCGGGCGTTGCGGTGATCCTCCGCGAGCCGGGCGACGTGATGTTCCAGCGCATACAAGCCCGCCGCCGCCAGCAGGCCGGATTGCCGCATTCCGCCGCCCAGCATTTTGCGGGCGCGGATGGCCTGGCGGATGAGGTCGTGCGATCCCAGCAGGACTGACCCTGCGGGAGCGCCGAGTCCCTTGCTCAGGCAGATGGAAATGCTGTCAAACCCCGCCGCGAGCTCCCGTTCCGCCCGGGCCAGCGATTCCGGGCTTTCATCCGCCGCTGAAGCCACCGCCGCATTGAAAAACCGCGCCCCATCCAAATGCGTCGCCAGCCCTTTCTCCCGCGCCAAAGCCAGCGCCGCCTTCACTTTCTCCGGCGGCAGCACCTTCCCTCCGATCGTATTTTCCAGCGCCACCAGCCGCGTCCGCGCAAAGTGGGGATCATCCGGCTTCACCGCCGCCGCGATCTTCTCCAAGGGCAGCGACCCATCCGGAGCATTCTCAATCGGCTGCGGCTGGATACTCCCCAATACCGCCGCGCCGCCGCCTTCATATTTGTAAGTGTGCGCGTCCTGCCCCACGATATATTCGTCCCCCCGTCCGCAATGCGCCATCAGCGCGCAAAGATTGCTCATCGTCCCGCTCGGACAAAACAACCCCGCCTCAAACCCCAGCCGCCCCGCCAGCGTCTCTTGCAAAGCCTGCACCGTCGGATCATCCCCAAAAACATCATCCCCCAACGGAGCCGCCATCATGGCTTCGCGCATGGAGGACGTAGGCTGGGTGACGGTGTCGCTGCGGAGGTCGATCATGAACATCTGGAATCGAGTGGACAAAAGCTTGGGATTTTGGCAATTTGAAAGAATGCGGCCAAGGCTTCTTTTGATTTTGCTCGTTGGGTGCATCCTATCAACGGCAGGCGCGGCGTCTGGAGAAAAGACGGCGGCGGAGATTTTTGAGGAGAAGTTTGAGGCTCTAAAGGAGGAATACTTCCGGCTGTTGGCAGGGGAGGTGATGAAGGCAGACAGAATTGAGGTTTATGGGTTTCTGGATGGGGAAGCGAATCGGCGAAGAGGTCTGAACTCCGGGGAAACTGATCCTTTTGCAACAGATCCAAAGGCCGTTGAGTGGTTTCCTTTAGTTAGTTCGCAGTCAATGATCCGCGTAGGGAAAAAGATTATTTTGGAAAGGCCTGGAAAGGAGGAGATGGCTGGGAAAGTTTCAGACATGCTGATTCATCCAGGGCGGGTGACCGCGGCGTGTTATGATCCCCATCATGGTCTTCGAGTGTTTAAAGGTGAACGGCTTGTTTTGGAGATCGAGATTTGTGTGTCCTGCCTGCAGTTTTATTTGAAATACCCGGAGGGACCCAGGTCGGGGATACAGATGGTGCCTTTAGCGCAGAATGGGATCGGGGAATTGCTGTTGAAGATTCTGCCTTTGGAAAAGTGAGGAGGTGGTCGGGCTCTGCGGATGCTCTGGAAGGACGGGTTGGACCGCTCTGTAGTGTGACTGCGCTGTTGTGCGCACCAGTCTGGCGACTGCTTTTAGAACGTCTGAACCACCAACCCGGAGCGGAGTTTGGGCTCGAACCAGGTGCTCTTGGGCGGCATGATCTGGCCGGCGTCGGCGATGGCCATGAGCTGGTCGACGGTGGTGGGATACATGCTGAAAGCGACGGCGGCGTGGCCGCTGTCCACTTTCTTCTCCAGCTCGGCAGTGCCGCGGATGCCGCCGATGAATTCGATGCGGTCGTTGGTGCGCGGGTCGTCGATGCCGAGGAGGGGGGCGAGGATGCGGGATTGGAGGACGCTGACGTCGAGCGATTCCACTGGGTCATTCAGGAAAGCGGTGTCCCAGCTCAGGAGGTGCCACTTGCCCTGGAAATACATAAAAACCGAGGCGGGCGCGGTGGGGGTCTTTTGCGTGGTTTCGGCGCGGCGGAATCCGGCGGATTCGAGGCCGGCGAGGAACTCGCGGGGGTCGAGACCGTTGAGGTCGAGCACGGCGCGGTTGTAAGGCAGGATTTTCAGTTCCTGGGCGGGGAAGAGCACGCCAAGGAACCAGTTGTAGTCCTCATTGCCGGTGTGGTTGGGGTTGGCGGCGCGGCGTTCGGTGCCGACACGCCAGGCGCTGGCGCTGCGGTGGTGGCCGTCGGCGACATAACTGAAGGGAACTTCGGCGAAGGCGCTGACAAAGGGCGCGGGATCAGCCACGCGCCAGACTTTGTGGGCGATGCCATCGGGTGCGGTGAAGTCAAAGAGCGGTGCTTCGTTGGCCAGAATGGCAGCGATGCGGGCGTTGACGTCGGCGCGGTCGCGGTAAGTCAGGAAAATGGGGCCGGTGTGGGCGCTGAGGGCGCGGACGAGGTTGGTGCGGTCGTCTTCCTTGACCTGCCGGGTTTTCTCGTGCTTGCGGATGATGTCGTTGCCGTAGTCATCAATGTGGCAGGCGGCGATGAGGCCGGTCTGGGCGCGGCCATCCATGACCTGCTGGTAAAGATAGAGTGCGGGCTCGGCTTCGCGCTGGAGGATGCCGTCGGCGATCAGCTTCTGCAGGTTTTTCGCGGCGGTTTCGTAGACCAGCGGGGAATACGGATTGGTGTCAGGCGGGAGGTCGATTTCCGCGCGGTCCACGTGGAGGAGATCGTAGGGGCGGCCGGAGGCGAGGGCCCGGGCTTCCTCGGTATCGACGACATCGTAGGGCACGGCTGCGACTTCGGCAGCGAGTTCAGGGCGGGGAAGGAGACCACGGAAGGCTTGGATACGCATGGAAAAAGCGGAGCTGATTAGGGAGGTGAGAGGTGCTGACAGGAGACGCGGCGAGTGGTCCTATTGACCGGCGGGGCAGGGTGGTCAAGACGGGATCGGGATGCAGCCTGGCCGGCGGGACCGGAGCGGGCCAGCGGTCAGCAGAGGAAAGGATTCCCTTCCTTCTCGGCGCCCACGGTGGTCGGAGGGCCGTGGCCACTGAAAACGCGGTAGTCGTTAGGCAGGGTGAGGATTTTTTCCTGAATGCCCCGGATCAGGAGTTCGCCATCGCCATCGGGGAAATCGCTGCGGCCGATTCCGTCCTTCATCAGGGTATCCCCGCTGAAGACGCGGCGGGCGGCGGCATCGATAAAAATAAGACTGTCCGGCGAGTGGCCGGGCACGGCTTCCACTTGGAAGAGGCGGCCGGCCGCTTCGAGGGAGGATTGTCCGGCGAGTATCTCGTGAACCGGGTAGTCCTCCACGGCGAAGTCGATTCCTGCCCACTGTTTCAGATGGGCTTCCAGACGGGTGACCGGAGTGGACGGTCCCCAGGCAAAAATCCGGCACCCATGTTCGCGGGCGAGGCGGGCGGCATCCACCACATGGTCGAAGTGCCAGTGGGTCAGCAGCAGCGCATCGAGGCGGATGCCCATGTTTTCCAACCACTGGGCCATGCCTTCCGGGGCATCGATGGCGATATTTCCGCCCGGGCCAGTGAGGAGGTAGCCATTGGTGAAAGTGAAGCCGCCGGTGTGGCTGCGAAGGGATTCCTCAGTCATCTGCACTCCCACGGGGAAAGTGATGGACTTTTCAAGGCGATACGGGATGTTTGCACGAAATTTCCCGGGCGGCGGCGCTTATCCTTCAAATCTGCGAATCAGCCCGGTCATCCCTTTCCCCCCACCTCCCTATGAATCTGAGTCTGCGCCCTGTGTTGTCCCTGCTCACCGTCACTCTGATGGGATGCATCCTGCCGCCTGCTGCGCGGGCTGAAGAAAAAACCGACTACGGTCTGGTGGCCGGGACGGTGGCCAACATGTTGATGGAGAGCCACTACTCGATGCGTGACTTCGAGGACGAGCTGTCCAGCAAGGCATTGCAGAACTTCTTTGATTACCTCGATTACAGCCGGCTCTACTTCACCAAGCCGGAAATTGAGAACTTCCGTTCGCTCTACGAGACGAAAATTGACGACTACGTTTTTAAATACAACATCAAGCCCGCCAAGGAGATCCACGGGTTGTATGTGCAGAAGGTAAAGGACCGGGCGGCCAAAGTCCGCGCCTTGCTGGAGGGAGGGAAGCTGGATTTCAATACTGCGGAAACTAGTGAGATCAGCCGCAAGGATGCCCCATGGGCGGCCACCGAAGCTGAACTCGACGATCTCTGGAAACGCCAAATCACCCGGGAGGTCCTGCAGGAGCACCTGAACATCGCCCGGGCCGCCGAGCGCAAAAAGGCCAAAGCCGCCAAGGACGCCGCAGCCCCGGCGGTCGAAGTGCCGCAGGACCAGCAAAAGGCGAATGAAAAGACCATTCCGCTTGGTGCGCAGAACACTCCACCCACGCCTCCCGGCGAGGCTCCGAAGACAACTTCCCCGGAAACTCCCGAGATCAAAACCCAAACCGTGAATCCGGATGGCACCAAGGGAACGCCCAAGACTGTGGAGAAAACGCCGGATACCCCCGAACAAAAAATCCTCAAACGGTACGACAGTTTCCTCAAAGCCATTGCTGAGCAGGACGACGAGGATGCCACCAACTTCCTGCTCTCATGCATTTCCAACGCCTACGACCCGCACTCGGATTACCTCAGTGCGCCGGAGCAGGACCGCTTCAATATTGATATGAAGAAGTCGCTGACCGGCATCGGTGCAGTGCTCAAGGCGAAGGATGGGGCTGCCGAAATCAGCAGCCTTGTTTCCGGCGGACCTGCTGACAAAAGCGGCGGCCTGCACGTGGGGGATCTGATCATGGGCGTGGGTGAGGGATTGGAGGGCGAAGTGAAACCCCTTGATGGTCTGAAGCTGGAAAAAATCGTGCAATTGATCCGTGGAGAAGAAAACACCACAGTCCGCCTCAAGATCCAACCGGCGGATGATCCCACCACCTTCCGGGAATTGAAAATCATCCGGGCCAAGGTCGAGATCAAGGATACCCTCGCCAAAGCCGAACTGATCGAACTGAACAAAGCAGGCGCACCACCGGTGCGGATCGGCTGGATCGAGTTGGAATCGTTCTATGCCGACATGGAGAACATGAACAAGAAGGGCGCGGTCAGTGCGACGGCCCATATCAAATCCCTGCTGCTCCGTCTGCAAAAGGAAGGGATTTCCGGGTTGGTCCTCGACCTCCGCGGCAATGGCGGCGGCTCCTTGGAGGAAGCCATCCGCCTCACTGGACTCTTTATGAAGAGCGGCCCGGTGGTGCAGCAGCGCGATAACCGGAATCGGGTGGAAGCCCGTTATTCCCGCGGGGCAGAACCCATCTACACCGGTCCGCTGGTCGTGGTGACCGACCGGGCCAGCGCCTCCGCTTCTGAAATCTGCGCCGCCGCCCTGCAGGATTACGGCCGCGCCGTGATTGTGGGGGACAAGACCACATTCGGGAAAGGAACTGTGCAGACCATTCTCGGGGTGGCGGATCACATGCCGCTTTTCAGTGCCCGCGACCGCGCCGGCAGCTTGAAGGTGACTATCCAGAAGTTTTACCGCATCGCCGGGGGTTCCACCCAGCGCGAAGGGGTGAAAGCGGACGTAGTCCTGCCCTCCCGCTATGATGAATCAGACCTGATGGGCGAAACCAGCCTCAAGGACCCGCTTCCTTATGACACCATTGAGCCGATGACTTATGACATGGCTCCGAACCACCCTTTGCCATTTGCGGCCCTGCGTGAACGCAGTTCCAGCCGGATCAAGAGCAATCCCGAGTTCGGTTATATTGTGGATGTGGTGACCCGCACCAAGGAGTTGTTGAAGAAGAACTCCGTGTCCCTCAACGAGGCGACCCGACTGGCGGAGGACAAGGTGAATGAAGACCGGTTCAATGCCCAGAAGGATGAGCGCAAAGCCCGGATCGCCGAAGCCAACAAGGGCGGGGACCCCTACAAAGTTTTCCCCCTGACCATCGATACCGTTGGGGAAGCCAGTCTCAAAACTGATGCCGAAACCAAGGCCGATGAAAAAGCCCAGGCCAAGTTGACCGCGCCGGTGGACGATGAGGATGCGGGCGAGACCGTGGAGGAAGCCTTCCCTCATGGGATCGAACCCGTTAAGGCGGAAACCCTCGAGATCGTCCGGGATCTGATTGAACTGGCCGCTCCAGTCAAAGGCACGGCCAAGTCCAACTAAGGCCGGGCTTTTGCCTTCAACGGAAAAATCTCCGCTCTCCGTCAGAGCTCGGTTGGCTGCTGCATCAGCGCGGCCACCCGTGCCAGCAGCCGACCCGCACCGCCACCATCAAGGACGCGGTGGTCAAAGCTCAGGGTGAGGTCTGCCTGCGTCTGGGGTTGGAAGGAGAGGGTGGCCGTATCCCAGACCGGGGATTTTTCCCCGGCACCGAGCCCCAACACCAGATTCTGTTCGGGCAGAGGAATGGGAGTCGCCCACAGGATGCCAAAGGTCCCGTAATTGGTGATGGTGGCGATCCCTGGACCCCGGGCATCGGGCGGGAGTTTCCGGGTGCGGGCCCGTTGGACGAGGTCGTTGTAGACGCTCACCAGCAGCGCGAGATGTTTGGTTTCGACATTGCGGATTACCGGCACCAGCACTCCATCATCGACCTCCACCGCGAACCCCAGATCAATCGCCTGGGGATGGACGATCCGTTTCCCCACAAGTCTGCCGGCCACGGCCGTATTTTCGGCCAAGGCGATGGCCAAGGCCCGGAGCGCGTAAAGTGCTGGTCCCGCCTTGAGTTCGGCTGGCTGCTCCTTCCGGTGCGCCAGCAAGGGATCAAGATTCACCCGGATGCCGACGGTGGCCAGCGGACGCGTCCAACTGCGCCGCATGGAATCCGCCACCGCGATGCGCATCGGGCTGGCCGGGGTGGTGCGGTGCTGCTCCAGTTCCGCCATGAAAGCTTCAAAATCCTCCACCGTCACGCGGCCTCCCGCACCGCTGCCGGCCACCGCCGAAAGGTCGGCGGCGTTCAGGCCGATCTCCTGCATCCTTGCCCGGAGCCGCGGCGAAATATAATGGGCTCCGGCGGCATTCACCGGAACCGGCAAGCCGGTCAGGGTAGGCTGGACTCCGATGCCCGGAGCCGACTGCATGGCGTGGGCGGCATCCACTTTGAAGTGCAATCCTGCCATCTCATCCTCTTCTGCGGGATGCCCTTCGGCTTCCACCTCGGGAGCAGGCGCACCGGGCATGACTCCCGCGCGGATCGCTTCCTCCGCACTGACCCGTAAAAACCCCAGCACGCTGCCCACCGGATAGCTCACCCCGACGGCACAGGTCAATTCCTCCACCCGTCCGGTGCAGGGAGTGGTCACACTCATGGTCGCCTTCTGCGTTTCCACCTCCATGATCTCCTGATCCGCCTGCACCAGATCCCCGGGAGCCAGGTCCAGTCGAAGCAGGGTGGCCTCCGCGATGGATTCACCGAGCTGAGGCATGAGGATAGGAATGCGCATGAAAGGATCGGGGTTAACGGCTCTGGGACTGGAGGGAAACTGGCAGGCTGCCTTGCCCGTGCAAGGCTTTCGTGGTGGAATCTCTCCCGGGTGGCCACGGGAAGCCGCCCCGGAGCAGTCAAAGCCTTGCGGCGGTAAATCCGGGGCCCCGGTCATCCCCGTAGACAAATCCAACTGGATTGCCTGCCCTAACCGAGATTGATCTTTTCCCCGGGCAAGGGGATGATCACTTCACATTCCGGCAGGGCCAGACTGAGGGTGGCCGCCATCCAGTCGAGGGCAGGGCCGTCGCCGTGGACCAGCAGGATCTTCCGGGGATTGAGCTTGCGGGCGTATTCGATCAGATCATGCCGGGGGGCGTGTCCGCTGAAGTCAAAGCGGGCGACCTCACAATTCAACTCCACCGGCGGGTGCGCGTTGGAGAGTTTCACCGGAGCTCCGGGCAGGGAAGCGAGGATGGCTCCCGCAGGGCTGTCAGGATCGGCATACCCCACGAAACAAAGCGAGTTCTTCGGCTGGTTGATGAAGTGGTGGGCAAGATCATTGCTGACGGTATACTCGGACATCATCCCACTGCTGACGGCGTAGATGCGGCCGGCCTGGCAGCGGGTGACCCGCTCGCCTTTTTTGGATTTGACGATGCCGGTCATGGATTCCAGCAGGCGGAAGCCGGGATGATGACGGCGGCCCTCGTTGCTGTGCTTGTCCACAATCTGGGTCATTTTGCTGCTCAGTCCGCCAATGTGCACGGGGATGTCGGCTTTGACTTTACCCTGTCCCTTCAACTCATGCAGCATCATCAGGATCTCCTGGGTCTTGCCGATGGCGAAGACCGGGATGAGGACGCTGCCGCCCCGGGCCATGGTGCGGGTGATGACATCGGCGAGGCGGTCGGACTCCGCCTGACGGCTATAGCCGGGAGCCCGCTCCACCGCCCCGCGGGTGCACTCCATGATGAGCACATCAGCGTGTTCCGTGGGGAATTCGGCGCCCCTGGAAACCGTCTGGTCTTCAAAATGAACATCGCCGGTATAGAAGACCTTGAGGCCATCGATATCGAGCATCATGCCGACGCTTCCTGGCAAATGTCCGGCATCGAAAAACTCCGCCTTCACGCCGGTGTCCGCAATGTTGAAAGGTTGTCCCGGACGCCGGGTCAGAAACCGCCGGGTCAGTCCATCCAATTCGCGATGGGTGAAAAGAGGATACTCCTTGATCCCGTCCTGTTCCCGCTGGGAGGACATCACGTTGACGGAATTGTGCAGCAGGGCATCGGCGAAATCGCAGGTCACCGGCGACATGTAAGCCGGAGCCTTCTGGTGCCGCCGCATCATCACGGGAAGGGAACCGACGTGGTCCAGATGCGAGTGGCTCACCACAATGGCATCAAGGTCGCCGTCTTCCAGCAGGGAAAAATCAGGAATGGCGTCGAAAGCTTTTTCTTTGGGATGCATCCCGGAGTCGAGCGCGATCCGCGCCATCCCGGTGTCCAGCACATAACAATTGGCTCCGATCTCTGAACGTCGCGTCAGCGACTGAAATGTAATCTCTCGCATAATAGTTGACCGGACCACGCTCCGCAGTGCGGCGATCCATTGGAAAGGAGTGCTCTAATGCCCCCCATCGCCCCCTGCCAGGGGAAAGATACCCCCGTTCACCCGGGACGTGGTGGGGCCGGGCGCTGGGCGGCGGAGATGAAATCCGCGACCGCCGGGGCCGGTTTGCCTTTCCTCCGCACCAGCCCGACCGGGAATGCGGCCGGAGCCGGATCCAGCGGGATGAGGGTCAAACGCGCTCCTACAAAACACGCAAAACTCTCGGGCACGAAGGCGACTCCGCGGCCCGATTCCACTGCGGCAATCAGGCTGGTGGCACTCTCATGCTCTTCCACGGGTGGGGGATTTTTTCCCAGCGGAGCATAGAGCGAAGCCAGAAAGCCATGATACTCCGGATAGTGCTGCCGGGTGTAACCCACGAGCCGTTCCGCCGCGAGCGCCGGCAGGTCCACCTGCCGGGCTTTCGCCAGCCGGTGAGAGGGAGGCACCGCCACCCGGACGCCATAACGGCGCAGTTCCTGAAAGGTGAGGGCGGACAGCGACGCTTTCCCGGGCTCTATCATCAAAGCCAGATCCAGATGGCCTTCCCTCAGGCCGGCCAGCATTTCCTCCGTCGAAAGATCATGGAGGGTGACCCGCACGCCGGGCGAGGATTTCTGAAATTCCCGCAGCGCATGGGGCAGCAGTTCCACCGTCAGGGAAGGGGCGTAACCCACGTGAAGTTCCCCGGTGCACTGATTGGCAAAGGCCCGCACCGCCTCGCGCGCCTGCTCCGCGCGCGCCAGCACGGCATTGGCCTCCACCAGAAAGACCCGGCCGGCCTCGGTCAGGCGCACGGATTTCGCGCTGCGTTCCAGCAAAGCCACGCCGAGCTCTTCTTCCAGGTCCCGGATCTGCCGGCTGAGCGGCGGCTGGCTGACATGCAGCCGGGCGGCGGCTTTGGTGATATTCTGCTCTTCCGCCACGGTGGCGAAGTATCGGAGATGCCGGAGTTCCATAGACCTTGAGCATACCTGCAGGGTATGCTGAGCCAAGCAACATGATATTTCTGCTTTTCCTGGACGGCTCTAATTTGGCTCATCATGAAAACCAAACCTTCCACCCTGCACCGCATCACCAAGCGTCCGTCGGCCGCCCGTGGCCACGCCGATCACGGCTGGCTCAAGACGCAACACAGCTTCTCCTTCGCGGACTATTACGACCCCGCCCACATGAACTTCCGGTCGCTCCGTGTGATCAATGAAGACCATGTCGATGCCGGCATGGGCTTTGGCACCCATCCGCACCGTGATATGGAAATCTTCAGCTACGTCCTCGGCGGATCCATGGCCCACAAGGACAGCATGGGCAATGGGCGCACCCTGCTCCCCGGCCAGATCCAGCTCATGAGTGCGGGCAGCGGCGTGACCCATAGCGAATTCAACCCGGATGCCAGCAAGGACCTCCACCTCCTGCAAATCTGGATCCTGCCGGAAAAGCGCGGACTCACCCCCAGCTACACCGAGTGGCATCCCAAAGCCGAAAGTGAGTCCGATCCCAAGGTCCTCGTCATCTCGCCGGATGGCCGCGAGGACTCCGCCACCATCCATCAGGATGCCGAGATCTACCGCATCCGTCTCCAACCCGGCGAAACGATCCAACACCAACTCCGCTCCGGCCGCGGTCTCTGGCTGCAGATCATGCGCGGCAGCCTGACCTTGGATGGCGAAGCCCTCATTGCCGGCGATGGCGCCAGCAGCGAGGACGAAGGCGACTTCGAAATCCGCGCCATCGAAGCCACCGAAGCCCTCCTCTTCGACCTGAAATAACCGGATGCTGAAAGCTGAAAACTAAAAACTGAAATACTGAATACTATTATGAAACACTTGCCCACTATCGCCGGAGCCCTGCTCGGCCTGCTCTTCGTTGTCTTCGGACTGAACTTCTTTCTCCAGTTCATCCCCATGCCTCCCGGTCCGCCGGAAGGCAGCCCGCCCGCGCTCTTCATGGCCGCGCTGTTCCCCACGGGGTACCTGGCTTTTGTCAAAGTGCTGGAAATCCTCGGCGGCGTGCTGGTGGCGTTGCCCAAAACCCGCGCCCTTGGCCTTCTAATCCTCGGCCCGATCATCGTGAACATTTTGGCCTTCCATGTCTTCCTGACCAAAGGCGCTGGTCTCCTTGATCCGCCCGTCATCCTCATCAGTGGGCTCGCCCTCTTCCTCCTTTGGTCGCACCGCGCCGGCTTCTGCGCCCTCGTCTGCAACGCGAAATCAGAATAAAAACCTGCCAGATTCCTCCCGTATCGATCAACCACAAACCATCATCCCAACATGACCAAACTACTTGTCCTTTACTACTCCACCTACGGCCACATCGAAACCATGGCCGGTGCCATTGCCGAAGGAGCCCGCTCCATCGAAGGCGTCGAAGTCACCGTAAAACGTGTGCCCGAAACCCTGTCCCCGGAAGCCGCTGCCAAAATGGGAGCCAAGCTCGACCAAGCCGCCCCTGTGGCGGATCACAATGAGCTGGCCGACTACGATGCCATCATTTTCGGCACCCCCACTCGCTTCGGGAACATGGCTGCCCAGATGCGCGCCTTCCTTGATCACACCGGCGGCCTCTGGGCCAAGGGGGCGCTGATCGGCAAAGTTGGCAGCGTCTTCACCAGCACCGGCACCGGCGGCGGCAATGAAACCACCATCACCAGCTTTGTCACCACCCTGATGCACCACGGTTTCATCTACGCCGGCCTCCCCTACTCCTGCCCGGAACTGGCCGACATCAGCGAAGTCAAAGGCGGTTCGCCCTGGGGTGCCGCATGCATCGCCGGCCCCGACGGCTCCCGCCAACCCAGCGCCAAGGAACTCGCCCAGGCCAAATTCCAAGGCAGCCACGTGGCCACGCTGGCGAAAAAACTGACCGCGTAAGACCGGGACTACCATCGTTGCGGATGGCGTCAGTCCTGGGGGATGGAGCTGCGGGAGGAATTCCGAAACCTCTGTTCCTATCAAAGCTTTCCCCGTACTGATGTCATCCGTGGCCTTGGGGCCTCCGTGTTCAAGGCTGCTTGATAAAGGCCGCCACATCCGCGCTGAGTTTTTCCAAGGAAGGCAGGCTGGTATACATCATGTGGCCGCCATCGTAGTGCGCCCATTTGAAATTGGCGCGCTGCGCCGGCGTCAGATCCATGTGGCGCACGGTGTAGTCGATGGCCTCACCAGGGGTGGCCAGATCGTGATAACCGCATGCGATGAAAACCTTCAGCGAGGCATTCATATTCATGGCCCTTCCCAGGGTGGAAGCCACTTCCAGATACTCGTTGGTCGCGAGGCTGTAATTCCATGGGGTCATCCCCGGGCCGCCCAAAATTTCGTAGGGGCGGTCGGTTTGATAGTTCAGACCCGAGGCATCCCTCAGATAGGAATTCATGGTGGTCGAAAATGCGCCGAACACCACGTCGTAGGAAGGATCGCCTCCCTGGCCGGAGACCCGGCCGTCGAAACGCCCGATCACTTGGTCCTCCGCCTCCAGGACCTTCCGGCGGAACACCATCGGGTCGATGCGCAGATTGCTCCGCAAAATCAAATCCACCGGCAGGCTGGTCAGGGCGCTCAATTCCGCGGCCACCGCCTTGCGCTCGTCGTCGGGAAGGCTTGCCCCTTTCAACAAGGCCAGGGCGTAACGTCCCCGGGCAAATTCCACTGCCCGCTCTTGGGTTTTCGTAAAATCCGCCTGCAATTCCGGACCCAGTTTCCGGTGATAGTGCGCCGCCGCCGTCATCGCCGGCAGCCAGGTCTGGAACGGCACGTCATTCTGATCCTCCGGGGAAAGCGTCTTGAAATCAAACAGCCCGCTCACCACAATCAGCCCGTTGAGATACATCCCATAACGGCTTTGCAGATGCTCCGCCAGACCAGCCCCGCGGATGCCGCCATAACTCTCGCCCATCAGGAATTTCGGACTGCCCCAGCGCTGGTTTTTCGTGATCCACAGGCGGATGAAATCGCCCACGCTCTCCACGTCCTCGCGGTAACCGTGGAATTGTTTGGCTTCCTCGCCTTTCTCCGGACGGCTCAGCCCCGTGCTGACCGGATCAATGAAAACAAGGTCACAATCCGACAGCAGGGTGTATTGATTGTCGGTCAGTTCATAAGGGGGAGTCGGAGCGGTCACCCCTTCGGCCGGCAGCACCACCCGACGCGGACCGAAGGCACCCAGATGCAGCCACACGCTTGAAGAGCCCGGGCCGCCATTGAAGCAAAAACAGACCGGCCGTTTCGCCCGGGCCGCGGCATCCCCATCCGTCCGCAGATAGGCCATATGGAAAACATCGGCCTTGGGTTCCCCGTAAGCCTTGGTGAGGGTCAGCACGCCTGCCGTGGATTTGTAGGTCAGCTTCTGACCCTTCACGATGATGTCGTGCATCGTCTCCACCAGCGGCGGCGTTTCTGGTTTCTTGTCTTCCTTGCCGGCATCCTTTTTCTCTTCGCCGGGAGCCTTGTCCGCCGGGGGCTGGGCCATCAGCCAAGCGGGTGCAAAGGTCAGGAGAACCGTGGAAAAAAGAAAGACGGAGGGTTTCATGGAGTGGAAAAAAGCGGCAGGATTCGCGCTGGAGAGCGGCGCCACCATACCTATGTCTGCTTTCATGACCAGTCCGGATTCCATTACCCTCCACCGCCCGCTCGACATGCACCTCCACCTCCGGGATGGCGACATGCTGCGGTTGGTCGCCCCTCACAGCGCGGCGGCGCTCGCCGGAGCGGTCATCATGCCGAATCTCGTGCCGCCCATCACCTCGGTGGAAATGCTCACCGCCTACCGGGACCGCATCCTGGCTGCGGCCGGCCCGCATGCCGCGACCTTCCAGCCGCTGATGACTTTGTTCTTCCAGCACTACACCGAAGCCCAGCTCGCGGCGGCCCAACCGCAGCTTTTTGCCATCAAACTCTACCCGCACGGCGTCACCACCAACAGCGAGAGCGGTATCCATAGCATCGACGCGGCGGAACCCACTCTGAAGCTCATGGAGGAGATGGGGATTCCGCTGCTGGTCCACGGCGAAACCACCGGTTTCGTGCTCGACCGCGAAGCCGAATTCCTTTCCATCTATGAACGCCTCGCGACCCGCTTCCCCCGGCTGCGCATCGTGATGGAACACATCACCACCGCTGCTGCCGTGGCATTGCTGGACCGGTATGAAAACCTCCACGCCACTGTCACTGGTCACCACCTCGTGATCACCCTCGACGATGTCGCGGGTGGCCTGCTCCAGCCTCATCTCTTCTGCAAACCGATCGCCAAACGCCCGGAGGACCGCGCCGCCCTGCTTGCTGCGGCTCTCGTTGCGCATCCCAAGCTCATGCTGGGCAGCGACAGCGCCCCGCATCCCCAGCACGCCAAGGAATGCTGTGGTTGTGCGGCCGGCGTTTACACGGCGCCGCTCCTGCTTCCGCGCATGGCCCAGCTTTTTGCAGAACACGGGGCGCTGGCAAATCTCCAGGCGTTTGTCAGCGACAACGCCATCCGCATTCATGGCCTCAACCCGCCGGACAAATCCATCACCCTCGTCCGGCAGCCGTGGACGGTGCCCGCGGTTTATGAAGACCACACCGGCCTGAAAGTCATCCCGTGGGAAGCCGGCCAGGAACTCGCCTGGGGCATCGCGCCATAATCCGGGAAGGAACCCAAGGCCTGCCGCGACGGCACAAAAGAGCTGAACGAAAATCCGCCGCGCAGTCGCCTTGTGTACAGGAATATTTTGCCAAGCCCGGTTGCTTGGTCTAATATTCCATACATCCCACCGCCATGAAGTATCTGACTGCGCTCATCCTGCTCTTCTCGCTGGTCCTGCCAGCAGGGATGATGACGCAGGCCCAGGCGGCTCAGGTCCAGGACTTCTGCACGACCGTGGATGATTCCGGCAACGCCTGCTGTGCCCCCGCTGCCGTCCACTGCTGCTGCGAAGTCTCCCCGGGAGAGCCCGCCACGCCGGTCCAGCCCCTTCCTCTGACAACTTCTGCTGCCGCCAAGGATGCTGCGGCCCCGCTGCCCACGCTCCTCGTCCTGGGGGAACTCCCCCGCTTGGCAGATCTCCCGGCCAATTCCGCTTTCCTCCACCGCAGTGCCCCTCTGGCCACGGCTCCTTCGGTGCGCCTGTGCGTGCTGCGATGCAGCCTGCTGCTTTGAACTGAAATCGAGGGACCATTGTGCCCTCATCCCGTGAACCGATGGTTCATCCTGTCCCTTGAAATGCGCCGCCGGGGCAGGGAATCCCTCACGCTCTGGGGCTTTGGGAAAAGCCTTTTGAAAATGTGGTGACTTGGCCCGGCCTCAGGCTGCGTCGGCTTGCAGCAAGGATCTGAAGCGGACTCGGGATCAAAGTTTTCCTGATCGGCCAACCCCGATGCGGCGTCAGCCTCTCTCCCGCGACGAGCCTTCCTAGCGAAAACGGCTGCCAATCCCCGCCCCGGCAGGGACGAGGGCTCCCCGATCCGCCTCCCCCGGCTTTTCTCCTCCCCCATTCCAAAATCCCCCCTTTCCGGGTCCTTCCCGGCCTAACAAAAACAAACAAACCACCATACAAAAACACCCATGAAAACACTGCTCGCCCTTACCTTCGCCCTCGCCGCACTGCCCTTCGCCTCTGCCGTGACAGCCGCTCCCTCGAACTCATCCGCGGCCTGCTGTGCCTGCTGCGACGGCAGTTGCTGCGATGGCGGAGCTTGCCCTGCCGGTTGCTGTGAAGGCGGTGACTGCTGCGAAACCGGCTGCTGCGTGAAGTAGCGGCCATGGCGGGCAGGAGGCTTCCCCCTCCTGCCCGCTCCCTTCCATCCCTCCTGCCCGACTCCATGAAACGCGCCATTTTTCCCGCCCTGTTTCTGACCGGTCTGCTTCCCGCCTCCGCCAAAGTGGTGGAATACGATCTCCGGATTGCCGAAACCACGGTCACTCCTGCCGGAAAAGCAGTGACTGGTCTCACCATCAATGGCACCATTCCCGGTCCCGTGCTGCGTTTCACGGAGGGGGACTGGGCCCGCATCCGCGTTCATAACGATCTCGCCCATCACACCACGTCCACCCATTGGCACGGCGTGTTGCTGCCGAATGCCCAGGATGGAGTGCCGGAAGTCACCACCCCATCCATCCAGCCGGGTAACTTTCACACTTTCGAGTTTCCCATCATCCAGTCCGGCACCTACTGGTATCACTCCCACACCCATTTGCAGGAGCAGCAGGGCCTTTACGGGACCATCGTCATCCAACCGAAAACCCCGCCGCCTGCCGCCCGCCGGGCCACCCGCGAGCACGTGCTGATGTTCTCCGATTGGACGAATGAACACCCTCATGAAGTCCTCCGCAGCCTCGTCCGTGGCAGCGAATGGTATTCCCTGAAAAAGGGTACCACCCAGTCGCTCTTTGGCGCGTGGAAGGCCGGGGCCGTCCGGGACTTTTTTGAGCGCGAGCGCACCCGCATGAAGGCCATGGATCTGTCCGATGTGGCCTACGACGCCATTCTCATCAATGGCCAGCGCACCTCCACCCTGACGGGAAATCCCGGCGACCGTGTCCTCCTGCGCTTCGTGAATGGTTCAGCCTCCACCTACTTTTATGTCGATTCCGCCACCGGCCCCCTGACCCTGATTGCCGCCGACGGCAAGCCGGTCAAACCGGTCAGGGTCAACCGCCTTCTTATGGCCATTGGCGAGACTTACGACGCCCTCATCACCCTCCCGGCCAGTGGCCGGCCGGAGATCCGCGCCACCGCCCATGACGGATCCGGATACGCCTCGGCTTTCATCGGGCAGGGTGCGGACATCCCCGCGTCCGGCCCCCCGCTGCCCGAGCTCTATCGCATGGATCACATGATGGAAGCTGCCCTGGATGACGACGGAGGGGTGAATTCCCCACGTCCTGCCGCTCCTTATCCCCTGTTGGAATCCCCCGTGCCTACGACTCTGCCCAAAGGCCGTCCAGTCACCGAAATCCCGTTGCACCTGACCGGCGACATGGAGCGCTATATCTGGTCCTTCAATGGCAGCACCATAACCGAGGAGAGTGTGATCCCGGTCAAAAAAGGTGAAATTCTGCGCATGGAATTGATCAACGACACCATGATGCATCACCCGATTCACCTGCACGGATTTTTCTTCCGTCTGATCAATCAGCACGGGGCACGTTCCCCGCTCAAGCACACCGTCGATGTCCCGCCCATGGGCCGCCACACTATTGAGTTCGAGGCCAATGAAACCGGGGACTGGATGTTCCACTGTCACCTGCTCTATCACATGATGGCCGGCATGGCGCGGGTCGTTTCCGTCCGGGATGGCACCACCCGGATCCATGTGCCTGCAGTCACCTCCCACAACGACTCCCCGGCAGGCCTGCCAGCTCCCCACGGTCATGGCGGAGACTTTGAACTCGGCCCCAAAAAAGCGGGGGTGAAACAAGCCGAAGCGCTCGGCGTCAATCTGGGGGAACACGCCCACGACATGCCCTCTCTCTGGGGGGCGGTCTCCCTCCAGTCCCATCTCTCCGAGGGCTTCATCAATCTCCGCCACAGCCGCGATGACTATAACCTGATGTGGGAAGCCGGCTGGCAGGACGTGGACGATACCGAATACGAAATCGATGCCACCTGGGAACGTTATTTCGGCCCCAATTTCCGGGCCTTCGCTGGAGCCCGGCTCACCAATATGGATGACGCGGAAAACCGGGCCATTGCCGGAGTCCGCTACCGGCTCCCCGGCATGTTCTGGAGCAGTGCCGCGATCGACAGCGAAGGCGATGCCCGCTTCACCCTCGCCAAAACTCTCCAGCTGACCAGCCGCCTCAGCGCCTTTGCCAAGGTGGAATACGACACCGGCACCGAATGGGAATGGGCCGCCGGGGCCGAATACACCCTCACCAAACCCCTCTCCCTCACCACTCAATACAGCTCCGACTACGGCTTCGGCGGCGGGGTGGTGCTGCGCTTCTAATTTTCCCATCCGGAATCCCAAACCCAACCCAACCAACCCCATGAAAACAAAACTCGCACTGCTCCTCGCTGCCACTGGTTTGCTCGTCAGTTCCTGTGCTTCCACCGGCGGCACCGCCTCCACCGGCGGCGTCAAACCCTATCCGAAAGATACCTGTATCGTCACCGGCAACAAACTCGGCTCCATGGGAACCCCCGTCACGCAGGTTTATCAGGGCCAGGAAATCAAATTCTGCTGCAAGCCCTGCACCAAAAAGTTTGCCGCCAACCCTGCTAAATACCTCGCCGGCCTCTAGTCACCGATCGCTCCATCAACCAACCCAACACGCCATGAAAACCACCATGATCCTGGGCCTCACCGCCCTCCTGTCGTTCTCCGCGCCGGCCCTGCTGCAGGCCGAAGCGCCCAAGCCGGCCCCGCCACCGGCCGAAACCCCCAAGGTCAAACCCTATCCGCTCGACACCTGTATTGTCTCCGATGAAAAACTCGGCAGCATGGGCAAGCCAGTGGTGTTCACCTACGAAGGTCAGGAGATCAAACTCTGCTGCAAATCCTGCCGGCCCAAATTCAAAAAGGATCCCGCCACCTACCTCAAGAAACTCAAAAAGTAGTTTTCCCGCTGCTTCCCCGGAACTCGTGCCTGCCCCCGGCGGCACGGGTTTTTCCGGGCAACATGCGCCCGGCATCACTTGGACAGCCAGCGGCGATGGCGGCGCTCTTTTTCACGAGGCCGATGCCTTGAACGGGGTGCGGCTGCCATCAACCTGAACTGCCAAACCGATGTTACCCATCTTCATCCGCGTCCTGGACATCAGCGACCATCGTCTGCTAGCCGAGTTCGAATGGCAGCAAGTCCCGCCGGTCGGGGCATTTTTGCACCTCAAGAATCTTTCGGGCACCACCGCTTACCAGGTCGAGGAAACGATCTGGACGGAGAAACCCGCCGCCAGCCGCGATCCCGGAATCGAACACGACTCCATCGTCATGCGGCTTTCCGTGATTCTGCGGGTCAAGGAAACCCGGTTGAGCTAAATTTCCGGGACGATCCCAGAAGGGGGCAGGGGTTACGATATCCAGAGGGCTGGAAAGTCAGCAATCCTGGTTATTCCCGTTTCACCCGCCACCAGCGGCGCGGGGTGCCCAGGGGAGCGGCCGGGGTGAGATAGCTGGTGCTCAGGCCTCCGGAGGGAAGGCTGGTGGTGTGGGGCAGCCAGAGGGTGAGGTCGTCCGAGTATTCCACCCGGAAGGTCTGGCCGGTTTCCGAAGTCCAGGTGAGGGTAGCCTGCCGGGTGGCGGGGTTATAGCTGTGGCTCCGCCAATCGAGGACAGGGGGGCCCAGTTGGAAGCTTTCCTGCCTAACCTGGGTGCCGGTCACGGTGACCGGACGCACCTGGGAACCGAAGCCGGGCATGGACACGGTCAGGGTGTAATTCCCGGCGGGCAGATCGACGGATCCAAAAAACCCGGTGCCGTCGCTGATGAAGGTGCGGGTGACGGGGCCGGTCAGGGTGAGGGTCGCTCCGTCAAAACTGGCGAGGTTCGAGGCGTCCCGGATGAACCCCATGAGGTGCCCTTTGGTGGCATCCGTTTTCCATGGCATGGCGGGCGGGGTGGAGCGCGTGGCAAACAGCGGATCGCCTCCGGGATCATAAAGTTCGGCGGTGGCGTCTTCGGTCAGGGCAGCCATGGATTCGTTGCGGGCAGCGAGCCGTTGGCTGGTGGTGGTGGCGGTATTTTCGGTGACGGCATAGGAATAACCCAGCAGCCCGACCGCTTTTGCCCCGGTCGTGGCTACAGCCGCGCGTCCCAGTTTCATCTGGGCAATATTGGTGGCGGTGGAGTTCAGATAGGATCCCAGTCCGATGGCGGAGGCGCGGTTGAACTGCTTGCGGCGGACGAAGTCGGTCCAATTGGTCACGCCCGTGCTGGAGGTCTTGTAAACCATGGGGCAGGCGAGATCGAGGATGCCTTCCTGGAGCCAGCCGTGCCAGTCCTGCAGCACGCGGCGGTAAGCTTCCGACTGGGTGGCGAAATCCGTGGCGCCGAGGCCAGGGGCGGTATTCCCATACGTAATGAGAGCGGCGGAGATTCGGGTCTGGGGTTTGACCGCCCAGGCATTCAGATAGACTTTGCGGAGGAAGGCCGTGACCTGATCGCGCCGCCACTGGAGCCAGGTGGCATCGGTGGGCAGGGGAATCCCGGTGCGCTTCTTCAACTGCTGGAAGCGCGCCACGGAAACAGGGTGGTAGCCCCAGGGTTGATTGTTGGTGGAGGAGTCGTCGGAATAACGGATGTAGTCGAAGTGAATCCCGTCCACCTGGTAACGGGTCAGCACATCCATCGCCACGTTGTAGTTGTGCTGCTGCACCTGCGGGTGGCCCTGGTCGAGCATGTAATTGCTGCCATCCCAGCGGACCGGTGGAGTCAGGGGATCGGCCGGGTTGGCGCGGTATTTTTCCGAGAGCCACTCCGGGTGCGCATTGTAAGGATGGGTGGGCTGGGACGGGGTGCCTGACTGGCTGTTCCAGATATTGTAGGTCACCAGCCAGGCGTGGACTTCCAGCCGTGGTTTGCCGCCGGAAGTGTCGTGGGCCTTGGTGATCAAGTCGGCGAGGGGATCAAATCCGGCCGGGACCGCGGCGGCCACCGGTTCCAGGCCATTGCGGTAGTAAGCGTCCCCGCGTTTCCGCACCTGGGCCATGATGGCATTGTAGTTGCCGGCCCGCGCGGTGTTCACCAGATTGGTCACCTCCGAGCTGCTGTTCAGCCCGATGTTAAAAGCATCCGACCACAAGGCACGGAATTCCTGGGCTGGCAGCCGGAGGGTGGCGGACAGCAGCAGCCAGAAGGCCAGGGCTGAAATGCGGGGGGACATGTCTCGGCTGAATGTCCATTCTGCCTCCACCCCGTCAAGCCTCCGCTTTGATACTAATGATGCCCTTGGATGGCGGTATTTGCTCCTTCCCGGGAATCAACCAAGGGCCTCCTGGACCAGCATCCGGACAGCCTTTGCAAAGGGCCCGGGAAAGGCACGTATTTCCATCACGCCCAAGGATTCAAAGGCTTGGCGGGCCAGACCGGAGATCAAAACAAATGATGAAACCGACAGATGAATCTACGAGGCTCCGTGCAGGCGTGCTCCTCATTCTGCTCCTGCTGTGCGGCGGTGCACTTCCCCTGGCGGCGCAGGGGCCGGAGAAGCTGCCGCCCGATTTTACACCGCCGCCGTTTGACCAGTATTTCAAACAGCGCGTGACGGAACTCTCCGATTCCGGTTGGCTGGAGGAAATCACCTCCGGCAATTGGCCGGAAAAACACGCGGCGATGCGCCGGGAGCTTCAGGGCATGCTCGGGCTGGATCCCTGGCCGGAGCGGACGGCGCTGAAACCCGTCATGACCGGCAAGGTTCAAGGCGAAGGTTATACCGTGGAAAAGCTCTACTTTGAGCCCATGCCTGGGCTGTATATCGGCGCCAACCTTTACCTGCCGGCGGAAGCGAAAACGCCACTGCCCGCCATCCTCTATATGTGCGGGCACTCCAATATCACCGACGGGGAGATCCGGATCGGGAACAAGGCCGGTTATCAACACCATGGGGCGTGGTTTGCCAGACATGGCTACGTCTGCCTGATCCCGGACACGATCCAATGGGGCGAAATCCCCGGAGAACATCATGGGACCTATCGCCTGGGCCGGTGGTGGTGGGCGGCGCGCGGTTATACTCCGGCCGGCGTGGAGGCATGGGTCGGCATCCGGGCCCTCGATTACCTGGAAACCCGGCCCGAAGTGGATCGCACCCGCTTTGGCATAACCGGCCGTTCCGGCGGCGGGGCCTACTCGTGGTGGGTGGGAGCGCTTGACGATCGCATCAAGGTCGCGGTCCCCGTGGCCGGAATCACCACCCTGCACGACCATGTGGTGGAGGGCGCGATCGAGGGCCACTGCGATTGCATGTTCATGGTGAACACCAAGCGGTGGGACTTCCACCGGGTTGCCGCGCTGCTGGCGCCGCGCCCATTGCTCATTTCCAATACGGACAGTGATGAGATCTTCCCCCTGGGCGGCGTCATGGAGATTTTCAACCGGACCCGCCGGCTTTACCGGAAGCTGGGGATGGAGGCAAATATAGGCATTCATATTGCCGAAGGTCCTCACAAGGATACGCAGCCTCTCAATGCGGGGGCCTTCAATTGGCTGAACCGGTTTCTCAAAGGGGGTGACCGGATGGACTTGATCGATGAGCCCGCCAGCCGCCGTCATGAGCCGCGGGAGTTGAAGGTTTTTGGCACCATTCCGGCGGACGAAAAAGTGACCACCGCGGATGAATCTTTTGTTCCTGCGTTCTCTTCGCCGCCGCTCCCGGTATCTGCGACGGACTGGCCAAGGCAGCGCAATGCCTGGATGAAGGCGCTGCACGAGGAGGTCTTCCACGCCTGGCCCGGGGAGGCGAAACCGGACGTGACGATGCAGCCGGCGCAGGTAAAGGATGGTCTCCGGCTGGCCCGTGTGGATGTCACCACCCAGGATCCTTTCATTTTGCCATTATGGATCCTGTTGCGGGATGATCTCAAACCGGAGCAGGTGCAGGGCCTGACGCTGGAGGTGCTGGATGAAGCCGCGTGGGAAAAGTTCCATCAATGGGGGGTTGGCACCGGTGCCAAAGATGGCACGGAGGATTCCGTGGCCTTTCTCCGGGAGCGGGCCGCACGGCTTGATTCTTCCCATGCCATGGCATTTTTCTGCCCTCGTGGAGTGGGGCCGACCAGCCTGGCCGCGTTGTCCTGGGTCAAGCAAACGCAGTTGCGGCGTCGGTTCCTGCTGCTGGGAGAGTCGTTGGAAAGCGGTCAGGTCTGGGATATCCGTCAGGCGGTGGGAGCCCTGCGCAGTCTGCCTGGTTGGGCCAATACGCCGCTGTCCCTGCGGAGCGGTCAGATTATGGGGGCCAATGCACTGTATGCTTCACTCTACCTGGAAGGACTCAGCCGCCTGGAGTTGGAGGATTTGCCGGTCTCGCACCGGGCCGGGCCCACTTATCTCAATGTGCTGCGGTATCTGGATCTGCCCCAGGCACTCGCCATGGCGGCGGAGAAGACGCCGGTCACGCTTTACACCGGAGACTTTACGCCGTGGCGTTATGCGCAGGCGGTGACGTTAGCCATTGGGATGGAAGAGCGTCTTCAAATCCTCCGCTCTGAATAGGCATTGCTGCCGCAGGAGGCGCGGGCCGGGTGGAAGTTTTCCGGTCCGGTTAAATGCTGAGGGTTTTGCCAAAAACCGAGTCTTCGCGCAGGCCGCGGTTTACTCCAGTGGAGTGTGGGAGCAGCAGCGCGTCGGCGGCACGGAGGTTTTCACAGAAGTTCACTTCCCAGGAGAGGAGTTCGTGGCGCACGAAGCGGGGGAGCTGTTGGCGCTGGCTCAGGGCGAGGGGGAGATCCAACTCAAGATTGTCCAGCACATCGACAATCCCGTCAGTGAGGGCCGGCATGGTGAGTTCCATGGCTCCGAGACGCTGGAGGATGCGGCGGGCACTGCTGGCTGACCAGCTTTCCGGGACATCGGCAGCGAGAGGAACGTGGACCACAAGGAATTCCCCCATGCGGGCGTATTGTTCGGCGAGTTCGTGGGCGGAAAGGAGCACCGCGCTATCCTGGCAAACCGGGATGACCACGGTGAGCTCGGCTTCCAGTTCTTCCAAAACATCGTCCATATGATGCCGCTCGAAAGCCCGCACCAACCGGTCACCGCCGCCGGTGTGGCAGTCGATGATGACCACTTCATGGTGATCGATCAAATCGACGAGATCATTGACCGGGAAGGCATCCTCCAAATCCATCAGCACGGTGGGAATGGGGAGTTCCTGCTCGGAGGAAGTCACCACCAGCTGATGACTGATTTGCTTCCGCTGGAAATAAGCACACAGCACGGTGGCGAGGGTGGTTTTACCGCAGGCCTCAGCATTGTTGGAGATGATGATGACTTTTTTCATAATTGATTTCGGTTTCCATAATTATTATCAGCTGTAATGACTAAAGCAAATAAATATTTAATAAATATTAGAATTAGGGTTGCGTGACAGTGCTCTTTCTTGCCATCCTTCAGGGGGCTTTCGGTGTATTGTGTTCTCCCTAAGTGGTTTATGGCTCTATTTAGGAAACAGAATCCGATCGGAATTTATCCCGGATCAGCAAAATATTTGGCGTGGTAAAGGGCTTCTCCGTCCGTCCGGGTCTGGAAAAGACGGCCAATTCCACCAAAGGTCATGGATGACAGTCCGGCTCTGGTGTGGTTTTGTAGAAGCACTGGGGACGACCGCATTGAACGGGCTGGTCCCCCCGGGTTTCTTATCTCCTCTCATGCTGGAAAACCGAGACTATCTGCGCCGACCCGGTCCGGCGGTGGATCATGATGGCCCTTCGGTCCTGTGGGTGCTGGTCATGATCAATCTCGGTGCATTGGTCCTGCGGCAGCTCTTCACGGCTGAAACGGAAGTGCCGGCGGGCGCCTTGAGCGTCCAGGCTTTGCAGGATGGCGGTTGGTGGACCGTTTTCACGCACCTCTTCATCCATTCCGACTGGAGCCACCTGCTTCCCAACATGGCTCTGCTGGTCCTGGCCGGCCGGCGGTTGTTGGCAGATACCGGGACGCGTCATTTTCTTTATATTTACCTCGTCAGTGGCTGGGTGGGAGCGGCGGTCATCCTGCTGCTGCATCCCGAGGCTCCGCTGATTGGGGCCTCCGCCTGCGTTTCCGGGGTTCTCGGGGCCTACGCGGCATTGCACCCGGACCGGTCGATTACCCAATGGATGGGGGCATGGGCTCCCCGCCTGCGCGCGGTCAGTGCTTTCCGCGGAGTAGTCATTTCGTTTGTGATTCTGGAGATCGCCGCCTGTGTAATGAACCGGGAAACCTACTACCTGCCGATGATTCACGATATGGCGCATGGTGCCCATGCGGCCGGGTTGCTGACGGGTTGGCTTTATGCCCGCCATCTGGCTCCAGCATTGGGGAATTTCTACCACCGGGAGGACTTTTTCCCGCAGGGGCTGCGCCGTCACCGCGATACTGAATCACCACCGGTATCCGCCCGGGCCGGAGTCCGCCAGGGAGGAGCCCACCTTCAGCCTGACGTTCCGCCGGCCGCACCGCCCCCCTTGAGCAATGATGAGTTTCTGCGGCAATCCGTCGATCCCGTGCTTGATAAGCTGTATGCCAGCGGCATGGCCAGTCTCACTCCCGCCGAACGGAAAATCCTCGACGAAGCAGCCAATCGCTTTGCCCGGCGGGAACCCTGAGGAATGCGACCCCGGCGGACGGCAAACGGCACTGATGGCAGGGAACTCCTGGCGTTGAGGAATGCCTGCCAGGTGGGGTGGACCGGGAGGAAGGGGGAAATCAATTTCCAATTACTAGCTAAATATTCCGCTGGCCCGTTGTGCGGAAAACAGTCCGGTAAAGCTGGCGGAGAGGGAGGGATTCGAACCCTCGGTAACCTTTTGAGCTACGACGCTTTAGCAAAGCGTTGCTTTCGACCACTCAGCCACCTCTCCGGGTCGTACAGCTTTTACCAAACACGGGAAATCCCTGTGCGCCGCCATTAGAGCACCCCACTCCGGCATCGTCAACCCGCTAAAACTCCCAGCAGCAGAAAAAGCCAGCAAGGGAGGATAAGAGCCTCACAGCCGGCGCGCCCGCAGTCCCCGCCAGTGGGAATAATCAGCATCGGTCGGGAAGGCCTGGGCGAGCGGGCGGAGGTCCTTCCAGGGCCAGAGTCCCGTGCCGCCGATCAGGCATTCATTCATGCTGGCGACGGTGGTGATGGACCGGACTTCCGGGAAATTCTCCCGGAAGAAGCGGCGGAATTCTGTCTGCACCCGGCGATGTCCCGGGCCGGTGACGAGATTGGCGGCGAAGGTGCCGCCGGGCTTGAGACTGCGCTGCAAGTCCGGCAGCAGAGTCGCCGGCGAAGCCAACGGGCGCTCCACATCACTGGAGGTCACCCCGTAAACATCATCGAAAATCACGTCGAACCGGCGCCGGTTCCGGCGCAGCCACGCGTAGGCGTCCCCGGCGATGACCTCGATGCCGATGGCCTCCAGACTCATATAATCGCGGGCCAAACCGATCATGTCCTCATCGAGTTCGATGGCGGTGATTTTCATGTCAGGACAAAGATGCCGCAGCGTCCTTAGGCTGGTGCCGCCGCCCAATCCCAGCATCAGGAGGGATTGCGGGGCGCCGGTGGGATGACTCAAGATGCCGGCGGCGATCGCATCCCAGGCCAGTCCGGTCAGAAATTGATCCCGTCCCCACCAGGCATGAATGGCGCCGGTGACGCGGAATTCCACTTCGTGGTCGTCCCCCCAGACCGCGACAGATTGATGGGGGGTCTGACGGGTTTCGAGGTGACGCAGGTTGGCCCAGGGCATAAGATAAAAATTCGGCAGGATCAGCGGAAAATCAGGGCAGGGAAGGGGGAATTCGGCCGCTTGTCCTGGATATTTTCACGGTCCATGTGTTTTCATGGCACTCTGGGGACCATAATTGTAAATGCATCAGCGGACATGGGGAGGCCGGCGCCCAGCATTCATAGGAGAATCCCCTGTGTTGGGCTGCACCGGGCTCATCCCGGGCCTGATTCCCAAAAACATCTCGACTATTTTAAACAAATAAATTATTATAAAATTTCCATAATAATCTGATCTTTTAGTGCCCCGCGCCGTCCTGCGTTGGTCATGCAATGAAAGATCACCCCCTTGTTTGTCCATGTTCCTGATTCCCCGTATTATTCGTCCGGTTGCTTTCCTCGCCCTTGGCATGGCTCCGGTTCATTCCCTGGTGGCGGCTCCGATCATCTCGGAATTCATGGCGGCCAATAAATCCACCCTCGTCGATGAAGATGGGGCCTATTCGGACTGGATTGAAATCCACAATCCTGACGCGACTGCGGTGGACCTCACGGGCTGGCGGCTCACCGACAATGCAAGCAGTTTGGCAAAGTGGACCTTTCCTGCCGTCACCCTGGAGCCCGGTGAATTCCGCATCGTGTTTGCTTCTTCGAAAAACCGGATCAATCCCGCGGCGAATCTCCACACCAATTTTGCCCTGGGCGCAGGAGGGGAATATCTCGCCCTCATTTCTCCACTGGGGGTCACGTCCACCGAATTTGCTCCCACCTTCCCTCCGCAGGAGGACGATGTCAGCTATGGGGCCGCTTTCTCCTCCTCCAATCTGATCACCACCGGACAGTCCGCCAGATATTTGGTACCCTCCAGCAGCACGCCCGCGACGGCCACCTGGACCGCCGCAGCTTTCAATGATGGCACCTGGGCCAGCGGGGCCACCGGACTGGGATTTGGCCTGCTGGTGCCCGGGATGCTGGTGAAGGAGGTGCAGACCAATTTTGACATGGGCACGCTGGCCGCGCTGGACGCCGCCCTCGCTGGCACGCCCAGCCCGCCCACCCTGACAGCCAATACCCAGATCCGTCCGGTCATCAACTTCCTCGGAGATGGCGGCGACGGGAATTTCCCCAACAATGTTTCCTTTGCCTTGCCGGGCGAAACCCACGGCCTGCGTGCCACCGGATTCCTCAGTCTCCCGGCCGCCGGCGCGTGGACGCTGGCCGTGAATTCCGATGATGGCTCCCGCCTCCGGATGGATCTCAACAATGACGGGGATTTCCTTGATGCCGGGGAGACCCTGATTCTGGATGATACCGGGCATGGCGCCCAGGACCGGTTCGCCACGGTGACGGTGGCCGCTGCCGGAGCCTACCGCATGGAGTTCGTTTATTTTGAGAACTATGGTGGGGATGAGGTCGAACTGTTCGCCCAGGCGGGGACCCATACCGGTTATAACACCGGCTTCCGCCTGATCGGCGATACCGCGAATGGTGGCCTCGCCATTTCCACCACCCCGGACGGCTCAAGCGGCGGTGGCTCCGTGATTGCCACCAACCTCTCGGCGGCCATGCTCACCTCACCCAATTTCCGGAGTTCCTGTTACTCCCGTTCCACCTTCAATCTGGCCAATACCGCTGCCATCAATGCCCTCGCCAGCCTCAATCTGCGCATCAGTTACAATGATGGTTTTGTGGCTTGGCTGAACGGCGTCAAAATTGCCAGCCGCAATGCCCCGGCCATTCCTGACTGGAACTCGCTTTCCACCACCAGCCGCGACTCCACCCTCTCCCTCACTCCGGAAAACATCAACGTGACGGCATTCCGCTCCGCGTTGATCGTGGGAGCCAACAAATTGTCGGTGCAGGGGTTGAACGTGGCGGCCAACGATTCCTCCTTCCTCATCCTGCCCACCCTCAGTGGCGGTGCCCTCCAGGCCGGGGGACCGTTTTTCTTCAAGCAGGCGACCCCCGGCACCTTGAACAACACCCTGACCTCGCTGGGCTTCGTGGCAGATACCACCTTCAGCCACAAACGAGGGATCTATGCCGCGCCCTTCACCCTCTCCGTCACCACTGCCACACCCGGAGCAACCCTGTACTACACGCTCGATGGTTCCAAGCCCTCGACCACCAACGGTACGGCGGTGCTGCCCCCCAACTCCACCACGCCGCCGGTGCTCAATCTGGCCATCAATCAGACCCGGGCGGTCCGGGTGGTGGCGGCGAAACTGAATTACGAATCCACCAATGCCGACACCAATACCTATCTGTTTCTGGATACGGTGCTGGCCCAGCCGTCCACCCCGCCGGCCCCCGGCTGGCCGGATGTTCCCGGTGCGACGGCAGGGAAATACGTGCGCAACGGACAGGAATACGATTATGGCATGGACCCTGACATTATCAATTCCACCAATCCCGCGATCGGTGGGGTTGCCCAGGTCAAAGCCGCGCTCCAGGCGATCCCCAGCGTCTGTGTCACGGTGCCGGTGGCCAGCCTGACCGATGCGGCCACGGGAATTTATTCCAATGCCGGCGGCGATGGGTTCCAGTGGGAACGGGAAGCGAGCATCGAGATGATCAACGACCCCAATACCACCGATCAGGGCTTTCAGGAAAACTGCGGCCTGCGCATCCGCGGAGGCTATTCCCGCAGTGGAGACAATCCCAAACACGCCTTCCGCATCCTGTTCCGTGGCGAATATGGCGCAGGCAAGCTGGATTACCCGATCTTCAAGGGCGACGACTCCGCCATCACCAGCTTCGACAAATTCGACATCCAGACCGCCCAGAATTATTCCTGGTCCTTTGGAGGCGATGGCTCCAACACCTTCCTGCGCGAACTGTGGTGCCGCGACACCCAGTGGGCCATGAAGCAGCCCTCCACCCGCGGCCGCTTTGTCCACCTTTATCTGAATGGCACCTATTGGGGGCTCTATCAGATTCAGGAACGGGCCGAAGCCGACTATGCGGCCGCCTATTTCGGGGGGACGGATCAGGATTATGATGTCGCCAAAGTTGAAGCTGGCCCTTACATCGTGAATCCCACCGCCGGCGACCTGAATGCATGGAATGACCAGTGGGCCAAATCGCGCGCCAGTTATTTCATCAACACCAACCGCTCCCCGGTCACTCCCTACGCGGCCGCCGTCTATACCCAGGCCCAGAAAAACGCCGCCTACTTCAAACTGATGGGCCGGGCTGCTGATGGGATCACTCCCACCGCCGATCCCGTGCTGTTGGATGTCGATAATCTGATCGACTACATGATGATCATCTTTTACTCGGGGAACACGGATGCGCCCCTTTCCGCCTTTCTCGGCAATGAGTCGCCCAACAACTTCTACGCGATGCGCGACCGGCGGGGTGGTCATGGCTTTCTACACATCCAGCATGATGGCGAGCATTCGCTCAATGCCGGGTCCGCCGCCGCCGACCGCGTCGGACCGTTCAGCGACCCCATCGGGGGCGGCTGGAACAACGCAACCAAATCCAACGCCCAGTACACCCACCAGGATCTCGCGCCCAATGCGGAATACCGGATCCGCTTTGCCGACCGGGTGCATCGGCACTTGATTGATGCCAAGGGGGTTTTGAACACTGCCAAAAGCCAGGCTCGCCTGTCAGCCCGCGCCGCCGTGGTGGAGAGCGCTATCATCGCGGAGTCTGCCCGCTGGGGTGACTCCAAATTGGGCACCGGATTCCCCCACACTGCCGATACCTGGCGTTCGGCCCGCAACAATCTGCTGGGCTGGTTCAATAACCGCAGTGGAATCCTATTGACCCAATTCCAGAATGCCGGGCTCTATCCAACTGTTGCGGCCCCAACCATGAGTCCTTCCGGCGGTCCCGTCACCTCCACCACCCCGCTGAGCATGAATGCCGGAGTCTCCACGATCTATTATACAATCAATGGAGCTGACCCCCGCCAGATCGGCGGGACCCTGGCTCCCGGCGCCCAGAGTTATGTGGGCGGGATTCTCTCCACCGTGACTTTTGTCGCGGACGGGTCCTCCGGTGCCACCTGGCGTTATCTTGACAATGGCTCCAATCAGGGCACGGCCTGGCGCCAGCCCGGGTTTGTGGACAGCGCCTGGAAAGGCCCCTCGCGTGGGCAGTTTGGTTATGGAGAAGGAGACGAAAACACCGTGGTGGAGGATAATCCAACCGCCGGTTACAACGCCGCCGATTCCAACCGCTACATCACCACCTACTTCCGCACCACCTTCACCGGCGGCACCCTCACAGGCCTTTCCGGGCTGACCCTCAACGTGAAGCGGGATGATGGCATCGTGGTCTATCTAAATGGAACCGAAATTGTCCGCGATGGCTTCGATCCGGTGGCGGCGATTGGTTATCTCACCCCATCCTCCAATCCGGCAGATGACGGTCAGAACTTCGTTCCTTTCGCCAATCTTCCCCTGAATCTGCTCAATACGGGAACCAATACCCTCGCGGTGGAAATCCATCAGACAGGTGCCAATTCCAGCGATGTCAGCTTCGACTGCCGCCTCACCGCGACGCGTGCCACCGGTGGGACGTCGATCCTCCTTCCGGCTGGCGTGGCCACGGTCCGGGCCCGGGTTCTTGATGGCTCAGGAACGTGGAGTGCCCTCAATGAGCAGGAGTTTCTGGTGAATACCACTGCGGCCAGTGCGGCCAATGTTGTGGTCAGTGAAGTCATGTATCACCCCGCCGATCCCACGGCGGCTGAATTGTCAGCAGGGTTTTTGGATGCGGATGAGTTTGAGTGGCTGGAACTGCAGAACACCGGTGCCCTGCCGGTGGACCTGCGCGGCGCATATTTCTTCAATGGCATCGATTTCACGTTCCCCATGATTTCCAATCCGACCACCCTGGTGCCGGCGGGCGGCCGGGTCATCCTCTGCAAAAACATCCTGGCCTTCCGTCAGCGGTATGGCACCGGCCTCAATGCGCTGATTGCCGGGCAATTCGCCGGCTCTCTCGACAATGCCGGTGAACGGATCTCGCTCAAACAGCCTGACAGCACAGTCATCTTCGACTTCACCTACACCGACACCGCCCCGTGGCCGGCGGATGCGGATGGCATCGGACGCAGTCTTGTCCTGACCTATCCGGTTGGCTCGCCCGATCCCTCCCTGTCCTCCAGTTGGCGCCCGTCAGCGGTGGTGGGCGGATCGCCCGCCGGCACCGATGCCACGACTTATGCCGCCTGGAAAACGGCCAACGGCATCAGCAGCGATACAGATGATACGGACAAGGATGGACTGAACAGCTTCACCGAGTATCTCCACGGCACCAGTCCGGTGGTGCCGGATGTGACGCCGCAACTGGAAGGCGTGGTCGGGACCTATCCGATCGGGGTGCCGCCGGTCCCGGGCCGTTATGTCACGTTCTCCTGGCAGCGGAATCTGGCGGCGGGTGATGTGAATTATGTGATCGAGCAATCCACCAGTCTGGCTGGAAATTCATGGACGCCCGTTCCGGTGACCATGGTCAGCGAGACCGTCCTCCCGCTTCCCGCCAGCGGCAGCACGTCCCTCGTCACCTGCCGGTCCAATGCGTCGGTGGATGTCATGGGACCCCGCTACTTCTTCCGTCTCCGTGCCACGCAGCGGTAATCCCGGTGAGGGGGAGGCGGCCACTGTCAGGCCCCGTCCTGATGGAGGGCCATGCCTTGGAATATCCTGACGTCAAAGGATCTTCTGGAAGTGAAACCCCAGGATTTCATAACCGAGGCGGAAGTAGAAGCGGTGGGCGCGGGCGAACGTTAGGTAGGAATCCAGCATCACAGCTTGGCAGCCCAGGGTGCGGGCGTGGTTCTCCAGCCAGGCCATCATCGCCGCGCCGATGCCGCCGGAGCGCCGGGTTTCGTCCACCACCACATTGTCCACGTCCATGTATTCGCCGCTGTAAAACCGGGTGATCAGCCAGTAACCCGCGATGCCCACGATGGCCCCGTCTTCAAAGGCCGCGATGCAGTGGTATCCCTTCGGAATCATGACCTCCAGCCGGTGGCGGAGTTCCTCCGGCGGGATTTTGGCGTTATGCTTTTCGATCAGCGGCAGGATCAGGGGCATCTCGGCCGGGGCGAGTTCGCGGATGGTGAAGCCGGGTGTTTCAGACATCCCCCTTATTCCTCCTCATTTGAACCCCGGACAAGATCATTCCCGGCACAGGCGAAGCTTCCGCGGGGAAATCTTTACAGGGACGCGGCTCACTGGTATGCTGCCCATCCCGGCTGGCGTTGATCGTGATTGAGGTTCTGCACCCGTCCTTGACGCAAAAGCCGCAACCAACAACCAACCCACCCAAAACTGTCATGCAAACCACCCGATCCTTCTTCATGAAATCCGCCCTCTGCGCCCTGGTGGCGTTGGGCGGCCTTGTCACCGCCCCGGCGGAAGACAAAGCGGTCTCCGCCACCGGAACCTGGACGTGGGCCATGCCCGGCCGGGACGGCGCTCCGGAACGCAAACTCAGCGCTGTGCTGGTGCAGGATGGCGAAAAGCTGACCGGCAAGGTGAAATCTCCGGGCCGCGATGGAGCCGAAACGGAAACCGAGATCGCCGAAGGTTCGGTGAAGGCCGGCGAGGTTTCATTCACCGTGACCCGCGAGTGGAACGGCAATAAGCGGACCTCCACCTACACCGGCAAGCTCACCGCCGATGCCATCACCGGTAAAATCACCTCCAAGGACCGCGAAGGCAAGGATCAGTCCCGCGACTGGACCGCCAAGCGCGAAGCGGCGAAATAACGACCAATAAACTGAGTCAACCACCTCCTTGGCCATGCCGGCCGGGGAGGTGGTTCTGTGTGGGGCCCTGACGCGCCGGCACTCAGGGCTGCTGAAGACACTGCCGGTGTGCGTTGCGGAACCATAGAATGGTGAACATCAGGAAGAGTGCTGAATAGAGGACGGGGAGGATCAAATCCGTGGCAGGGGAAGATTCGTTATAAGTGAACTCCATGTGACTGTTGGTCGCGATAAATCGAGCTGCTGTGCCGTCCATGTTGAAGGTGAGAATGATAAGGGTTCTCGGATTAGTGCGGCCCCGATCAGAAGTCGCAATCGGATCAAGGGGTAGGAGATAGTAGCGGTTTCCGAAGGGGTCGTGGATTGTGGGCGGACCTAAGACGTCGTTCATTGTGGTAGAGGCGGTCATCGGCCGGGTAGATAGTTCTTTCCTGATGACTCTGTATTCCCTGAGCCACAGAACGGCCAAGGTGCCGATCAGCAGGAGGATGAGCCAGGGCCATGGGTTTCTTATGAAACGCTGGCTGAGGCTGAGATGGGACATGCAGGCTTGATCGGATGTTTGGCCGGTGGCTCCTTGAATGGCATGCCTTAAGTTTGCTGGCGCTGGTGGCGGGTATTGCGGATCCAGAGGACGGTGAATGCCAGAAGGAGTGCTGAAAATGTGGCGGGGAGGACGAGATCGGTCCTTGGGTTTAGCTCTTCATAGTCGTGTCCATCCTGGATTACGGTAAACATGCGTCCTGCGGTGCGGTCCAGATTTCTGGAAGTAACCACCAGTCGAAAGTGGTAAGATGCTGGCTTGAGGGCAGGAAGCCAGTCGTAATGAGATGCGTGGAAGGAATAGACATTGCCAAATGGGTCAACGAACTTTGGGGGGGCGAGGAACATCATGTGAAGGGCGGGGGTGGCCCCAGCCTCATTTCTCGGATATTCGCCGATTATTTCTTTCTGAAGAACATGGTTTTCCCTGATCCACATGAGGCCAAGGGCAATGGTCAGGAGAAGAATGAGCCATGGCCATGGGTTTCTTCGGAAACGGTGGGTGAGTTCCGAGGGCGACATGTTGGCTTGGATGGAGGCTGGGCCGGTGCTCCGGGGAAGACTACAAGTCCGCTCTCCGTTTCAGGGAGGCCAGTTCGTCGTAGATGGATTCGAGGGTGGCGATTTGGGCGCGGTGTTCGAAGTTTTGGCGGACATCGGCGGCGGCGTTTTGGCTGAGGGTTTGCCAGAGGCCGGGTTCCTGGGCGAGGCGGAGGAGGTTGTCGAGGAAGCGGTCGCCGTCCCGTTCCTCCACGAGGAGGCCGGTCAGGTTGTCGGTGACGGCTTCGGGGATGCCGCCGTGGTGGGTGGCGAGCACGGGCAGGCCGGTGGCCATGGCTTCCAGCATGGAGTTGGGGATGCCTTCCTGGTTTTGGTCAGGAGGGGTCTGGCTGGGGTGCAGGAACCCGTGGGATTGGTGATAGAGCTGGCAGAGCGAGGCGGTGTCGAGGAATCCGGTGAAGGTGATTTTTTCCGCCACGCCCAGTTCGGCAGCCAGCTTTTTCAGATCGGGCAGCAGGGGGCCTTCGCCGGCGATGGTGAAGTGGCTGTCCGGATACGTTTTGCAGAACTGGGCAAAGGCGGAGAGGGAGAGGGAGAGGCCTTTTTTCTCGATGAGGCGGCAGGCCTGGATGAAACGCCATCGGCCATCGGCAGGGAAGGTGCGGCCGGCGGCGACGGGGAAGGCGTCCATGGGGATGCCGGTGCGGTTGAGGCGGATCTTCTCCGCAGGGCAGCCGAGGTCGATGAGCCGGTCCTTCAGGGAATGGGAGCGGGCGAGGACTAGCGGAACGGTCTGGAGGAGGGTGCGGAGCCGGTCGGAGTAGCCGGGTTGGTCGGCGCGGGGCATGACATCGGCCCCGTGGAAGGACACCAGGGCGGGCAGGGTGCGGTGGTGCTGGAGAAAGGGAAGGAGGTGGACGCCGGTGTGGCCGAAGTAGATGTGGAGGAGGTCCGGGTTCCGCCGCTGGAGGATGCGGAGCAGGGCACGGTATTCGCCGCGGTAGATGAGCGGGGCTTCGCGGCGGATGTATTTGAGGTGGAAGCGGCGGATGAAGTTGCTCCGGGCGGGCGGGATGACTTCGATTTCGGGGAAGGGGAATTTTTCAGCGCTCTGGCGTTGTTTGCAGAGGATGAAGGTGTGGTATCGTTCCAATCCAGTGACCTGGCGGTAGATGTGCAGCATTTCCGGTTTGAGGAAGGTCGTGCAGTAACTGGCGACGGTGGGCATGGGGAAAAAGGAAGGATGGCGGAAGCACTGGGGATTGGCAATGTTTTGCTCCCGTGGGAACTCCGGCCCATCCCGGGGCAACAAAAAAGCTCCGGGAGACCGGAGCTTTTCTGTAAATGGGTTTCGCGCAGGTGCCGGGGCGGGAAGGCCTAGGGGACGAAGCGGTATTTTTGATTCTTCTTCTTGGCGGCGGACTTGGCCTTGCGCTTTTTGCGCTGGGTCAGGGTTTCGTGCTGACGGCGGCGGCGGAATTCTTCAAGAGTCCCTTCGGTCTCGATCTTGGATTTGAGACGCTTGAGGGCACGATCGATCGGCTCTCCTTTTTTGACGGCGATTTCTGGCATGAGTGGGTCCTTTGGCAGGATAACGGTTGAGGTGAATCAGAGCCCCGGCGGGCGTGAAGGGGCGGAAGATAGAAGCGGACTGGGGTTTGTCAAATGCGGTATTCCGCAGAATGACACGGTTTTTCACCGGGACGATTGGGTTCCGACCAGCGAATGGGGAACGAGCAACCAGGGTTGGCGGAGAGGCAGGAGGGCTTCGGTCGGGAAGCGGGCCCCGGCGGCGGCTTGATCTCCGGTCCATTGGCCGCTGAAGAGGCGGGCCGACCAAGTCAGAGTGGCTCCGCTGGTGGAGCATTCCCACTGTCCCAGCGGTTGGGAGCCCCGGAGCAGGTCGAGGCGGGGGGCTTGTGGGGTGAATCCATCCGGCGGTTGGAGGGTGATGGTGGTGTGCAATTGGATGGGGGAGGTGAGACTGATGGTTCCCGTGGCGGCCAGGTCGGTAAGGGCAGCGGGGAAAAGCAGGTAGTCGGCGATGGGGGTAGGGAGGGCGAACTGGAGCCCCTGGGGGCTGGATTGAAGGGCGTTGCGGGACTGCCAGACCAGCTTGGCCTTTAGGGGAAGGGAGGAATCGCGCAGCGCGGTAAAACTGACTTCGAGCAGTTGCTCCCGGAGACGGTCGAGCCCGAAGAGGCGGCGCACGGTGGAGAGTTGTTCCCCGGGCGCGATGGTGGCCAGTTGGGAGCGGAGCGTGGCTGCGGCGGGACCAGAGAGGGACAATTGGTCGGTAATGCGGAGGTCTTTCCCCTCCTCGACCGTCACGACGCGATCAAGGGTACCGGTGCTCGGGGCCATGGCGTCGGGGGTGCGGGCAAGGTGGGGCTTGGCAGGATTGAGGATCAGGGCCTGGCGGCCAGCGAGACCGAGGGGAGCAGAGCCCGGCACCGGTTCGAGGAACTTGTCGGTGGGATCAATGAAATCGAAGCGATCCTTGCCGGCGGGAATCGCCACAATCATGTGATCGAACTGACTCAGCGCGGGGAAGTCCGGATGGAGGGGCGTGCTGCTGTGGATGAGAGCGAGGTAGGAGGGGATTCCGGCGGCTTCGAGGAGACCATGCAGGAGCACGGCGTGGTCTTTGCAGTCCCCGAAGCGATTGTGCAGGGTGACCGCGGCGGCTTGCGGGATGATGGCCCGATAGCCGAATTCGATGGCCGTGTAACTGATGTCACGGCGGACCCGGCGGGCGAGTTCCGCAATTTTGGAGGCGTGGTCCGGGATGTTTTTGGTGAACCGGTCGGCCACGGTTTTGAGGGTGGGATCCGGCGTGAGGCGGTGGCGGATTTGTTCGAGATAGTTTTGGCCGACGGCCTCCCAGGTCTCGTTGACCGTGCCGAGGTAAAGCATGGGAGGGGTAGCCTGGGAGAGCAGGGGAGGTTCTTTTTCCTGCCAGATCAGGGCATCGCCGGACCGGAGCGGTTCCTGTTGCCGGCTATGGCGCCAAGTGAGATTGGCGAGGTCCCCGGTTACATAACAAATATCGGCGAGGGAGGGGTCGGCCAACGCAAAGGAATGACGGGTGAAGGGCCAGGCGGTGGCGGGCAGGAGACTTTCGGTGGTTACGGCATAGTCGATGATGCAGCCGGGAGTAAGCCCCTGAATGGGAAAATGAATCAGCTTGCTGCCGTCGGGCCGGTCGAGGGTGTAGCGGTCCCCGAGGGAAGCCCGGGCGATGATTTTGCCCGTGGCGTCGAGGACATTGAGGGCGTGCAGGGAGATCCGTTCACGGGAGGGATCCAGCGGAAGGGCGAGGGTATTCCATTGGCTCATGCCTTCGGCATTGGCGATCAGGACACGGCCGCGGACGGTGGTGGCGGGGAGGCGTCCCCGCTGGAAGCGGAGTCCGGTGATGCGGGAGAGTACCAGCACTGGCGCATGGGTTTCTGCCGGGACGGAGGGAAGCCCGCTCATGAGCGCGGCGGGCAGGGGAACCGGGTCGATGGAGGGGGAGATGAAGGCGGTGTCCGACTGGGCCGAGGCAGAGGCGAGGGAAGTCAGTGCGCCGCGGGCGATCTGCGAGGAGGGGGCGGCTTTCAGGGCGCGTTGGTAAGCGATGCGGGCCTCCGCCGTGCGCCCCAAGGAGGTCTGGCATTGACCGAGCATCAACTGGGCCTGCTCATGGGCAGGATGGGTGAGGGCGACCCGGGCGGCGGTGGCGGCGGCGTCCTGGAGCGCTTTCAGCCGGATCAGGCTCTGCACACATTCAATGCCCAGCATGGCATCTTCCGGCCAGGTTTGTTGGGTGGCCTGGATGATGGCGATGGCCTTGGAGCGATCATTGGTTTCCGCGAGGATGGAGGCGTAGTGGAGGCGCCAGACGGCGGAATCCGGATCGGTGCGCACCAGCATCGACGCGAAGGCCTTGGCCTGGGGCCAGCTTCGGCTCTCGATCAGGGCGTCCAGATAAGGGGCGGCGAGGGAGCCGGGAAAGCGCTGGGCGGCCAGCAAATCCATGGCGTGCCGGTGGGCGCGGGCTCCGGCACCGAGCCGGGCCATGACCAGAGTGCGGTAGAGTTCCCAGCCCGGGGTGTTGGCAAACCGTTCACCGCCCGCATCAAACAGCTTAGTGGCCGCATCCACCTGTCCGGCGCTGGAGAGAGAACCACAAGCGGCCGCGAGGTCTTCGAGCCGCTGGGCCCGGTTGAACAGGGCGAGGTGGAACTCTGATGCTTCCTTTGGACGTCCGTCGGCATGGGCTTCAATCGCGAGCGTTTTGAGGAGCGGCAGATGCAGGGCGGCGGCTGGCAGGGGAACTCCCTGGGGAGTGGGCGGTGCCGGGGCCAGATCCAAGTTTTGCAGCCAGGCGGACAAATCAGGGGTGTCCGCCTCACCCGTCTCCGGTTGGATGGCCAACGCAATCACCGTGCCTTGAGCCGAAGAATGATAATGGAGCAGGCATTCCGCAGCCGCTCCTTCGAGCGTGGCGGGTAGCTTGAGCTGGAGAGTCTGGCCCGCCGCGGTCCCTGCAGGGTCGATCACCGGAAGGGATACGCCGCGCAGGACCGGCCAAATTTGCCGCAGGGCGGTCAGGATCTGGGAAGGGGACACTTTCTGCAATCCATCGGGTGGCAGGCTGGCGAGGGCGAGCCGGGCGGGGCCCAACGCCCAGACCGCATCGGCCCCGGGGGCCTGGAAACGTCCTCCCGGCCAGGAAGTGGTTCCGGCCGGCAGTTTTTTCCAACGATACAGCGGCTGGGGCGCTGGCAGGGCACGGACGGGAGAAGCCCCCTGCATATCGCGTGACTCAAGGCTGAGGCAAAGTTCATCCTGTCCCAAGGGCAGCAGGGCAAAGCCGTTGGCCAGACGCTGCATGGTCCGGGTCAGGGCATAGGAGGAAGTGGAGCCGGACATCAGACCGGTCATGGACCAGGCGACCCGTCCGCGCTGGCAAATCCACATTTCGAGATGACGGGCGGTTTCCCCGCCGCCGCCGGGCAAGGCATTCCATACCAGCCTCAGGAAATGCTGCGGCTCAGCAGCGCTGGAAGCGACCTCATACCGTTCCGGCAGTCCGCAGGAAAATCCCGCCTGGACCGCGAGGACGGAAGGCAGGGTTTGCCAGGTTTCGTCAACGCTGGCGCCGGGAGGAAGCAGGTCGGTGGAGATCGAAAAATCGCAGGCTCCGACCCCAAATTGAGATGGAGGGGACGACTCGGAACGCGTCAGGGTGAAGGCCGGTTTCAGCAGGGCAAAGGGGGAAGCCGCTCCGGTCATCCGTTCCCAATAATCGGTGGGTGGGGTAAAATGAAATCCCTCGCCGGCAAATTCCTCGAAGAGATCGGGACTTTGGGCTGCGGAGGTGGCCGGCAGGGCGGGACGATTTGCCTGGTAGTGAAGGAGAAGTTCGGCATCCGGCTCCACCAAGTCCACAAAGTGGAGGGAGGAAGGCCAGACCCGCCAGGCGGCGACCGCGGCGGAGCAGACAAAGGCCGCCCCCGCGACCGGAAGAATCAGGCGGAGCCGGTGCCCCAGGCCGGATTTTTTCCGCAGCGAGAGGGGAGAGGGACCCGTCGCGGCGGGGGAGAGCGGAGGAGTGGGGAGGGGGGGTGGAGACGGTTCGGGCCAAACCGCCGGGACGGGCGGGAAGGGATTTGCTCCGGAAGGAGGACCAGGGGTGAGGAAGACCGCAGGGATTCCTGAGACGGGAGCTGCGGGTGCCGGATGATAAACAGGGGGCGGCGATAATGGAATCAATGGCACCAAGGGCGCGGCGATGGCAGGGAGGGTGGTTTTGGGAGCAGGAATGGCCACCGGCAAGGCTGCCGGAGTCGGTGGCGGACCAGAGACTGGCACTGGAGTTTCGCCTGGCTTGGGGATCCGCGCCGGTTGTTTGCTGGCTGCCTGTCCCAACCGGCTGCCAGGCATGGCCGGGGTGCGGACCCTCAGATTGCGCCGCTGGCCTTCCGGGGGAGAGACGGCTGCCGCTGGTTGCCAGCCAATGATGGCTGGCAGCACTACCGGTGCCGCGCATTGAGGGCAGGTGGTGGTCCCACCTCCGGTCGCCAGGGGCACTTGGAGCAGTTCAGAACATTGTGGGCAGGGCAGTTGGAAACTGCAATCTGGCGGTAAATCAGACATTCAAGAAGTTTTTTATAATTACCATTATTTCAGTAATAATTGCAAGATGATTTTGCAAATTACCCCGATCTTGTAAGGATATAGATATTTAATATGCCTAAATAATAAGCCTTAGCCTGATTTTCAGTGGACAGAATAAAAATGGGGATTTTAATGGGGCTCACCTTCCTGGAGGTCCAACCCCAATTCCGGGGCGGCAGCAGTTATTTCCAAATCCCATGCAAAGTTCTGCACGCCCGGCTGATGTGCTGTTTTTCCGCTGTGGGCCTTGTGGCACGGAATTGAGTGTTCCCTTGGCCCTGCAAGGAATTGAGGGACCTTGCCCTTGCTGCGGCCAGCATATCAAAGCACCCGTTTATATCCCTCCAGAGGCCCCCCGGATGGTGCATCTGCCGCCGCTTGACCTGCGGCATGAGACGGCGGCCGTCCCGGTAACGTCCACTCCTTCATTGGCTTGGGAAAATCACCCCGCAGGCCCCGACCTGAGCGTGAACCAAACGCTGCCGGATCCCCTCCCCTCCCCGCCAGAGGATTCCGGGGAACGCAGTTCATCTTCTCCAAGGCTCCTGCCGAGGCAATTGGCCAGCCATGGAGCCCAGAGTTTTCAGGCTAAATTGGCCATCGTATCGCCAGAGGAGGAGGCGAATGACCCGGGGCAGGTCCGGAATGCCGGGGCGATTCTCCGGAAATCCGCCACGAAAACAGGTACCGGGTGGCGCGCGGCCTTTTTTGATTCACCCCTCTTCCGGATCTTCCGGGTGGCCCTGCTGGTGACTACCGGCGGACTTTGTGCGGGACTGGTGCTGTATCTAAAAGACCGCAACTGGGTCCTCGACCTCCCTTGGAGACCTTCCCCGGTGGAAACGGTGGTGGAGGTGCCGCTCACGGGTCCAGCCGTCACGGCACTCCCGCTGGAATTGGAAAAGCCCTTTTTAGGAGAGGATCCCTCGGAATTGAACGGGGTTTTTGATCCTGCCATGCTGGCCCCCCTGCCGGAGGCCACCGCCATTCCCGTCGGGGCTTCTCCGATCGCGGGTAGTAAAAAATAACATCCTGAGGCATGGGGCCGGTTTGGAAAAGGCTGACCGGCTTTTGAAAGTGACCGGGAGTGGGCGGGAAAGCGGGGCAACCGCGGAAAAGGAGGCAAAAGTGGCTTGTCGCGGGCGCCGGGGCGCGTTTAACCATCCGTCACTGCCGGACCGTTGCCTTCCGGTTCTCCCTCTGATCCATGAAATTTCAGTCCCGCCCCCGTTCCGAACTGATACAGCTGCTGCTGTTGGCGGGCGTGGTGCTGGGCCTGCCATTTCTGCTGCCATCCGGTCCGGGGCCTGATTCCATCAAGCCAGTCGCTTTCGATCAGGAACGTTATGACAAGGCGGCCCGCCGTCATCCCAATGTGATGATGATCGGCAATTCCATGCTGAATACACGCGTGGACAAACCGCTCTTCAACGAGCTCGCCCAGCCGAATTCCATTGGTTATGTGGCGGAGGGCGGCACCCGCAGCACGGTGTGGTATTTCAGTCTGAAAAATTTCGTCGTGCCGTTGGAGCCGGCGCCCAAGGTGGTCTTTATTTTCTACCGCGACTATGATTTCACCGCCCCATGGCTGCATCTGGAAGGAGAACGGTTGGAGACCGCCCGCACCTTCATGAAGCCGGAAGATGAGGAGGTGCTCGCGTTTGCCCGGAAGTTGGGCGGAGTAGCCCCAGATTCCGCGCTGGATTTTTATCTGCCGGAACAGGTCACGTTGAATCTGCGTCGCCGCATCAGTGAGTTCGCCATCGACATCGCCGCCGCCGGACAGGGGAAATCCGGGGATGATGAAATGCAAAAGCATCTGAATGCTCTGTTCGATTTCCAAAACCTGCGTTCAGATGTTTTTGATGCCGGAGCGGCAGCCAACGATATCCTGCCGGGGAAGAGCAAATTGTTCACCGCCGATCCCGGGGAAAATTTATTGGATCGGTTCCATACCCTCGCCGAGTCCCGGAAGATCCAACTGATTTTCTACCGGGTGAAACGGCGCCCTGATGAGAACAATGAAGTCATCCAGGATGAGGAACTCCGGACCTATACTGCCAGCTTCAAAGCTTGGGCGGAGAGCAAAGGACATGTTCTGCTGGATGAAACCGAAGACCCCCGCCTGACCCTTTCCATGTATCATGATGGGGACCATTTGGGCAAAAAGGCCATGGAAGCCTATACCCGGATGTTCCTTGAGCGGGTCAAGCCGTGGTTGCCATTGCCACCCGCGCCGCCCGCAGGCAAACCCTGATCCTCTTTCCCGTCCCGCCCCGTGGTCTTCCAAAGCCTTACCTTTCTGCAATTCTTCGCCCTCGTGCTGGCCATCTACTGGCTGCTGCGGGAGCGGCGGGCGCAAAACTGGTTTCTCCTGGCCGCCAGCCTGGTGTTTTACGGTTGGGTCAATCCTTGGTGGGTGCTGCTGATTCTCACCACCTGTGTGGTCGATTTCACCGCCGCCCGGTTTCTCACGGACCGGCCGCGCCAGCGGAAACGATGGCTGGTGCTTTCGCTGGTCACCAATTTCGCCATCCTTGGCGTTTACAAATATTTTGACTTCTTTGCCACCTCGGTTGCCCAATTGTTGGATCAGTTCGGGATCGTGGTGCATCCCTTCCTGCTGAAAGTGGCATTGCCCGCGGGGATCTCATTTTATACCTTCCAGAGCGCCAGTTACGTGGTGGACGTCTACCGGAAACAGATGGAGGCCCGCCGCTCCCTGCCGGAATACATCCTGTTTGTCTCCTTTTTTCCCCATCTGGTGGCCGGACCCATCCAGCGGGCGAATTTTCTGCTGACCCAGATTGAACTGCCCCGGATTTTTGATGCCCGGATTGCCCGCAATGCCTTGGTCCTCATCCTGTGGGGGTTTTTCAAAAAACTGGTCATCGCCGACAATGCGGCCATGGTGGTCGGCAAAATCTTCAGCCTTGATGAACCCAGTTTTCCCGTGCTTTGGGCTGGCGTCTTTGCGTTCGGGGTTCAGATTTATGCGGACTTTTCGGCCTACACCGATATCGCCCGGGGCATCTCCCGGTTGCTCGGTTTTGAGCTCTGCCGGAATTTTGATCATCCTTACAGCGCGGATTCCCCGCAGGATTTCTGGAGACGCTGGCATATCAGCCTGAGCAATTGGTTCCGCGACTACGTCTATATTCCCCTCGGAGGCAGCCGCTGCTCCCTCTTCCGGCAATGCCGGAATATCCTGCTCACGTTCCTGCTCAGTGGTTTGTGGCACGGTGCCGCTTGGAATTTTGTGCTCTGGGGCGCGTGGCATGGTGCGTTGCTCGTCCTCTGGATGCTCTGGTCCCAAGCCCCGGAAGCCTTCCGTCCCGGGCGGCTGCCGAAGCCCCTGCGGATCGTCCTGACCTTCATTCTGGTGCATATCGGCTGGCTCATGTTCCGCGAAAACAGCATGGATCACTTCCTCCGGCATCTGAGCCTCAATCCATTCGCGGCGGATGCCACCCAATGGCGCATGGGCCTGTTCTTTGCGGCGCATACCTTGCTTTATGCCTTCCCGCTGTATCTCCATCCGGCGATCGACCGCTGGCTTGACCGCCACTCCGTGGCCCAGGCGGAGCATTTTCCTGGTTGGGGATGGACCTGGGCCTGTCTTGGCATGGCCGCGGCCCTTTATCTGGGGCTCATCCTCCTGCGCAGCCCCGCCAGCAGCGATTTCATCTATTTCCAGTTTTAGCCGGTTGGGGCATTAGGAATTAAAATCGATTCCAGAAGTATATTCAGCCAGTCAGCTTTGCAGATTGGTGCGGCGGCTTCCCAGGAGGATGGCCAGACCGGAAAGGAGCAGAATGGCAGAGGATGGCTCGGGGATCAGATCATAGGTCAGCGTCAGGCGTGGGCGCCAATCGGGTGTGCTGCTGTCAGCAGAATCGAAGCGTTTGGCGGTCTGGGGGCTGATCTCGTCGCCGCGCAGCATCCAGCCGGCATTCGAGGCAGGCAGTTCCAGCCATTGTTGGACATCGGCGGCCAGTGCGGGACTGGTCCAGTTGAAGAAACCCGCCGCACTGGTCACCACGCTGCTGGCGGATGGAGTCGTGGCATGGTCGCCCCCCGGAGTGGTCCACAAGGTTCCGGGAAAAGAAGCATGTAGCCAAGTGCTGTCGCCGGTGAGAGCAGTGGCTCCGCTGGATTCATTGCCTGTCGGATTGGCCGCCCCGGCGGTCCATGGGGTGGTCAGCCGATGCAGGCTGACGGCGAGATCCGCGGTGGTTACCGTCACGAGGTGCAGTTGCAGGCTGGCCGAGGTGATGATCGCCCCGGCAGGCAGGGAGGCGAAATCAAATTGCAGCAGCGAACGGCGTCGGGAGCCGGAAGCCTGGTTGGTGCGCCCTGCGAGCAGAAACTCCCCGGCGCCATTCGCCGTGATTCCACTGGAGTCCTCATAAATCAACGCATCCCTGGCTGGTTCCAGCTGCAGCGTCGCCGCCCGTGCCGGGGTGGCTGTGCCCGCCCACAGGCACAAGGTCAGACCCGCAAGGTGAACCGGGGAACAATGGGATTTCTGGCGCTGCATGGATGAACTCAGGAGGCAAGGTTGCGGAGCCCGCAAGAGGACAGTCGCGTACAAGGTCAAACGGGATGAATCATGCCTGGGTTCTCCGTAACTTACGTCATTCCTGATTTCGCAAAAGAATAGTCTTTCCTTTTCGCCTTTTTCTCATTATTGACTCGGATCCAAGTCGTGTCATTTTGTTATTTATGAAGTTGCCTATTGGTTGTTGCTGTTATGGTCTGATCGGCCTGTTTCCTCTCTTTCCAAAGGCGGCGCAAGCTACTTTCCCCCAACTCAAGTTGGAGGTGATCTGCGACAGCCAGCTGGATTCCCCGGTAGCGATGGTTTCCTCAGGAGATGGCAGTGGCCGCCTTTTTATTGCCGAACAGCGCGGACAAATCCGGATTTTCCAAAATGGCATGCTGCTTCCCGGCCGCTTTCTCGACCTCGGGACCCTCGTGATTCCGGAACGGGCCGGCTACGACGAACGGGGATTGCTGGGACTGGCGTTCCATCCTGAATTCGCCCAGCCCGCCGCGCCGGGAGCGGGCCGCTTTTATGTATTCTACATCGCTCCGTCCCCCAATGCTCCGGGCATCACCACGGACCCCGTGGACAGCCGTACCGTGCTGGCGGAATACAAAGTCTCCGCCACGGATCCCAACCGGGCAGATCCAGCCTCGGCAAGGGTGTTGCTTTCGTTCGACAAACCTCAGTTCAACCATGCCGGGGGCGGCCTCGCTTTTGGTCCGGATGGGATGCTTTATTTTACGGTAGGAGATGGTGGCAGCTCCAACGATAATAATTTTGGACACACCGGCGGTGCCAGCCCACGGCTCACCAGTGCCAAAGGCAATGCGCAGGATCTGACCAAAATTTTCGGCAAGATGCACCGCATCGATCCGCTCGGCACCAATGGACCGGGGGGACAATATGGGATTCCGGCCACCAATCCCTTCGCGAATCCCACCAGCGGGCAGCGGCCTGAAATCTACGCTTACGGACTCCGGAACTGCTGGCGTTTCAGTTTTGACAGCCGGCCTGGAGGCACCGGCCGGCTGTTCGCCGCCGATGTGGGGCAAAACGCGGTCGAGGAGGTCAATATCATCACCTCCGGGGGAAACTATGGCTGGCGTAACCTGGAGGGTAATTTTGTGCCGGCTTTTTCCATCGATGCCCCGGCGATGACTCTGGCTCCGACCGGACCGATCGGCCAATATGCCCACCCCGGAGTCAATATCGGGTCGCCCGCCCTGCCTCAGTTGGGATTGTCGGTCACCGGCGGGTATGTCTATCGGGGCAGTGCCATTCCCGCCCTCGCAGGGAAATACGTTTTTGGTGACTGGAGCCAAAGTCCCATCCTGTCGCCGCCACCCGCCACTCCTTCGGCGAAAGGGGTGATGCTGGGCCTTGAGGAAACCACGCCGGGCGTCTGGGCGTTGGCGCAGCTGGACATTCTCGGCGGAAATCCGATCAACCGGTATATCCAAGGATTTGGCCAGGATGACAGCGGGGAGCTTTACGTCCTCACGAAACGGACCCAGCCGGTCACGGCCCCGGACCCGGCCACCGGGCTGCCCAGTGGCGCCATTCTCAAGATCGTGCCCGTGCCCCCCACCACCAGTCTGACCCTGACGGCGGCCAAGGATAACACTATCTTCCAGGAAGCCGAGCGGAGCAACGGAGCGGGCGACTGGATCTTTGCCGGAGCCACCGATCCCTCCAAAAACAATGCGGCGATGCGCCGGGCCCTGCTGGGCTGGAACCTGACTACCGTGCCCGCTGGAGCGGTCGTGGCCTCGGCCTCGGTGACCTTGAAGATGGACCGGACGATTGCCCCCGCCTATCTGTTTTCCCTGCACAAAGTCACGACCAATTGGGGAGAAGGTACCTCGAATGCCGCCAACCAGGAAGGCGATGGAGCCTTGGCCAGTGCCACTGATGCCACCTGGCAGAAACCGTTCTTCGGTCAAGCCACACCCTGGACCAATCCCGGAGGGGACTTCGAAACCAGAAAGTCGGCCACGCTGAGTGTGGGTGGGGAAACCAATTACACCTGGACTGGCCCCGGGCTCGCGGCCGACGCCAACGCCTGGTTGGCCAATCCTGCCGGCAATTTTGGCTGGCTGCTCAAGGCGGATCTGGAAAGTGCGCTCAAGACCGGCACTGGTGCTTCCGGGCAGCTGGCCATCACTGTCTCGGACACTGACGATCTGGTGGAAGGCATGGGGGTATCCGGCACCGGACTTGGTCCCGGCGCAAAAATCGCGGTGGGCGGCATCAACTCCAGCACCAACGTCCTGACCCTGACGGCTCCCAATGCCTCTGCGGTGTCCGGCACCATCTATTTTGCCGCGCCCTCCGCCAAACGTTTTGCTTCCCGTTCAGCCACCTTGTCCACCTCCCGGCCCCGCCTGGTGCTCACCTACGTCCCGCTTCCGGCCCCTGCCAGCCATCGGAAGGCATGGGAACTCACGTCCTACCTGACAGGCCAGTTCATCGAGGACACTTATGATACCGACGGTGACGGCATACCGGATGGAGTGGAATACGCGTGGGGTTTCCCTCCCCGCACCCCCAACGATCCGGCTGCAGGGTTCACCGTCAATCCAGCCGCCGTCAGCACTGGCGGGCCGGTTGTCCTGACCTTCCGCCGCGATCCCCTCGCTACGGATCTGACCTACCGCGCCCAGGTGAGTACCAATTTGTCGGATTGGACGGATCTCGCCACCAGCACGGCGGGCGCGGTTCCATCCGGCCCTGGTTTTGTCAGCGAAGCGGTGGTGGACACCTTGTTCCGCAGCGTCACGGTCCATGACAATGTGCCGCAGGGCACCGCACGCCGCCTTTACCGGCTGAAAGTCAGCCGGTTATAAAAATGGGGCCTGTAATTGGCGGGCCTCCCCTGAACCTCCCCTCAGGGCTGCTGGGCTTTGCCGATCAATTCCTGGTCGGCAGTTGAAAGTTTGTCGATCGCATAACTGAACGAGGTCCCATCCTTGCCGCGGAACGTGCCCTGACCATTCTGCACGGTAACCAGAGCGGCGGCGAGCGGCTTGCCTTCGGCGTTCGTCCAAGTGCGCTCCGGCACCAGTGGGCCGGCGGCCTTGGTTGTGGCAGGGGCAGCATCGGGGGTTTTGTCCTTGGCGGGGCTGGCGGTCTTCAGGGCATCGCGCACTGCACGGTCGAAATCCTTATCGCCAGGGTGCCCTTCAAACAGCATGGTGCCGTCCGCCGCAAAGACTGCACTGTGCGGAATGCCGCTGAATTTCAGGGGGTGCTGCGCGCCGGCAGTCACGGGGAATTTGATCTTGAGCGATTTCACCACCTTCTGCACTTCCTCGTCCGTCGCAGACTGGGAGTGTGCTCCGATGATTTTGAGGCCCTTGGATTCGTGGCGCTTGGCCAGCGAATTGAACATTGGCATCGCGGCCAGACACGGGCCGCAATTCACTCCCCAGAATTCCACGATGACGGGACTGCCTTTGAGGGAGTCGGTGGTAACCTCCGTCCCTGAAATGGTTTTGCCGAAGGAGAATTGACTGAGATTGACCTTGGCGGTGGCGGAGGTTTCCTCTTTGTCCGCTGCAAAAACCGGGCAGGGCAGAGCGAGGCAAAGGAACAGGGCAGGCAGCAGTTTCATGGCGGAAGCAGGAGGTGGGACGCAATGAACATTATCCGATGAAGGTTTTTTCTGTCCACGGGATTTCGGTGACGGATTCCGGAATGGTGGAATCCCCTATTTTTCCGGAATCGCCCGCTGGAATCATCCCCGACGGGTGCGGAGCGTCAGCCCATCCGGTCCCGGAAATCCTCGTAAGTAAACCGCCGGACTGTGTCCAAAGTGCGGGTTTCAGGATCCCATAGACAAAAGGCCGGGTGTTTCACACCGTTGAACATGCTGGTCTTCACCATGGTGTAGTGCGCCATGTCCTCAAAAATCAGGCGCTGCCCGGTGACCAAGGGCTCCGGAAATGAATAGTCGCCAATGATGTCCCCCGCCAGGCAGGTCCCGCCGCCCAGCCGGTAGGTGTGGGCCAGCTCCCGGGGATGCCCGGCTCCCCGGATGTCAGGACGATAGGGCATCTCCAGACAGTCCGGCATGTGGCAGGTGATGGACACATCCAGAATCGCCAGATCCATCGCATTGTGCAGCGTATCCAGCACCGTCGAAACCAGCACCCCCGTGCCCAGGGCAATGGCCTCGCCCGGCTCCAGATACACCGCGATCCCATAACGTTTCTTGATGCCTTTGATCAACCGGATCAGGCGTTCCGTGTCGTAACCTGCCCGCGTGATGTGGTGCCCGCCACCCATATTGAGCCATTTCACCCGCCGCAGCAGGTGGCCAAATTTTGCCTCCACCCCTTCCAGGGTCGCTTCGAGGGCATCGCTGTCCTGTTCGCAGAGGGTGTGGAAATTCAGCCCGTCGAGTCCCTCCAGATCCGCCCCGGCCAAAGCCGAGGAGGGACTCCCCAGCCGGCTCCCGGGCACACAGGGATCGTAGAGCGGCGTCTGCCCGGTGGAGACTTCCGGATTGATGCGGAGCCCGCACTCAATCGTCCGCCCGCAGCCCTTCACCCGGTCCCGGAACCGCCGATACTGGGCGGGTGTGTTGAAGGAAAGATGATCGGCGATTGGCAGGATCTCGTCCATGTCCGTATCGGTGTAGGCCGGGCTGTAGACATGCACCTCGCCCCCGAATTTTTCATGCGCCAGCTGCGCTTCCCACGCCCCGCTGGAACAGGTCCCGTCCAGATACTCCCGGATGATGGGATACACCGGCCACAAGGAAAACGCCTTCTGTGCGAGGAGGATTTTGCATCCGGCCGCTTCCTGGACTGACCGCAGATGCGCCAGGTTTTTCCGCAGTCTTCCCAGATCGACAATGAACGCAGGGGAAGGAGCCTGCGCCGGATCAAGTCCGGCACAGACAGCATGATTGGGTCCAGCAATGGTCATGGGAAAAAATGAAACAGGATCAAGGAAGTGAAAGGAGTCATTCCACGAAATACCCGGATGCACACCGGTTTTCAGCAGAAAGGCATGCCGGATATGACTGCTGAGCCTGTGCGGGCCTGGCTGGGCCTGTTTTCGGGTTGCGGCAAGGTCTGGAAAGGCCACGCTGAATGATGAAACGGATCAAGACAGCGGTCATCGGAGCGAGTGGTTATTCGGGCATTGAGTTGCTGCGGATTCTGGTGCGCCATCCCGGCGCGGAGTTGGTGGCGGTGACCTCGCGGCAGTTTGCGGGGAAGACCCTCGAGACCGTATTCCCCCGCTTCCGCGCCTGCGGGCCGGAGGCGGTGCTGAAATTCATCGAACCAGACATGGATGCAGTCGCCGCCAGCGGGGCGGAGGTGGCCTTGCTGGCGTTGCCTCACGGCGTGGCGTCCGAATTTGCCGTCGGCCTGCTGGCGCGGGGATTGAAGGTGATCGACCTCAGCGCGGACTTTCGACTGGACGATCCGGCCGTCTATCAGGAGTTTTACGACCATGCCCATCCCGCACCGGAGTTGTTGAAGGAATCGGTTTACGGTTTGCCGGAAGTCCATGGCGCGGCGATTTCCCAAGCCCGGCTGGTGGCCTCGCCGGGATGTTATCCCACCAGTGTGCTGCTGCCGCTGATTCCCTTGCTGCGCGCGAAGCTGATCGATCCTGACAGCATCTGCGTTTTCAGCATGAGTGGTGTCAGCGGGGCCGGACGCAAGGAGGCGCTGCCGCTGCTGTTCTGCGAGTGCAATGAAAGCCTGCGACCCTACAGCGTGCCGAAGCACCGTCACCTCAGCGAGATTGAACAGGAATTGTCCCGTGCGGCCGGAACTTCCGTCGTCATCTCGTTCACTCCTCACCTCGTGCCTGTCACCGCCGGCATGCTGACCACTACCTATGTCAATCCTGCGGCCGGGCCGGGCCGGGCAGATCTGGATGCCATTTACGCTGCCGCCTACGCCGACGAACCCTTCGTGCGGCTCCTTGGCCGCAACGGCATGCCTGATACCAAACACGTGGTGGGCACCAATTTTCTGGACCTCGGCTGGGCCTGGGACCCGCGCACGGCCCGGTATGTGCTGATGAGTGCCCTTGATAATCTATGGAAAGGTGCCGCCTCGCAGGCCATGCAATCCTTTAATCTTCTTAACCAATTTCCTGCGGTGACTGGCTTGCAATCCGTCTGATCACTCCATACTACGGATCCTGTTTATTCTGCCGTCCGCCCATGTCCCTGAAATCCAAGCCATATAAAGAAATCCCAGGGGGCATCAGCGCTCCGGAAGGCTTCCTCTGCCACGCCGTCAGTGCCGGCATCAAGGATCCTGCCAAACCCCGGCTCGATCTTGGCCTGATCTACTCCACCGCGCCCTGCGTCACTGCTGCCACTTTCACCACCAATAAGGTGAAGGCCGCCCCGGTCCGGGTCTGCCAGGCGCATCTCAAGTCGAATGACATCCGTGCCATCATCGTCAACAGCGGCAACGCCAACGCCTGCACCGGTCCACGCGGCATTCAGGACGCCAAGGCCATGGCCACCGCCACCGCTCTCGCCCTCGACCTGAAGCCCACCCAGGTCATGGTCAATTCCACCGGCATCATCGGTCTGCCCATGCCGATCGACCGCATCACCGACGCCGTGCCCGCCCTTGCCAAAGGCCTGTCCCGGGACCGTCACGCGGCCATCGCCCAGGCCATCATGACCAGCGATACCAAACCCAAGTCGCTCGCCATCGAAGTGCCACTCGGCTCCAAAACCATCCGTATCGCCGCCATCGCCAAGGGGGCCGGCATGATCTGCCCCAGCATGGGCACCATGCTCTGCTTTGTCACCACCGATGCCGCGATCGGTCTGGCGGATCTGAAGAAATGCACCGGCGAGGCGGTGCAGAACACCTTCAACCGCATCTCCATTGATGGCGATACCAGCACCAATGACACTGTCATCGTGATGGCCAACGGCATGGCCGGGAACCGCAAGATCGCTTCCGACGGACCGCAGCACGATGCTTTCTGCCAGGCTCTGGAATACATCATGCGGCGCATGGCCCGCATGATTGTCAGTGATGGCGAACGCGTCACCAAGTTCGTCGAGATCGCGGTGCGCGGTGCCGCCACCTACATGGATGCCCGCAAGGTCGCGGAAACCGTGGCCAATTCCCTGCTGGTGAAGTGCTCCTGGAACGGCAGCGATCCCAACTGGGGCCGCGTGATGCATGCCATCGGTTACAGCCGGGCCAAAATCCGGGAAGAACACATCGACATTTATTTCGACGGCCACATCGCCACCCGGAATGGCATCTCCGCCGGCACGCCGCTGGAAGTCCTCAAGGCCGCCGTGGCCAAGCGGGAATTCACCGTCACCATCGACCTCAATATCGGCGATGCGACCTACACCGTTTACACCAGCGACCTCTCGCAGGAATACGTCGATTTCAACAAAGCCGAATATGCGGTGAGAGTGGCTCCCTAGAACATTTGCCCAACCCCTGACCTCATGCGTGACCCCCGGATTACCCAACTCGCCCGCAATCTGATCACCCACTCCATCGCCCTGCAGCCGGGGGAGCGGATTCTGATAGATCTCTTTGATACGCCTGCGGATATGGGCATCGCGCTGATCCAGGCCGCCCGCGAGGCCGGCGGTCTGCCCTATGTGAATGTACAGGACGCCCGCCTCACCCGCGAACTCCAACTCGGAGCCACCGAGGCCCAATATGACGTGCAAAGTGCCACCCAGCTGGCCTTCATGCAGGAAATGCAGGCTTATATCGCCATCCGCGGCAGCCTGAATATTACGGAATCCGCCGACGTTCCTCCCGACCGCATGAAACTGGTCGCGCAAAAGATGCGGCCGGTGACCGACTACCGGGTCAAAAAAACCAAATGGTGTGTCCTCCGCTGGCCGAACCCCAGCATGGCCCAGCTGGCCGGGATGAGCACCGAAGCCTTCGAGGATTTTTATTTCCGCGTCTGCCTGCTGGATTATGCCGCGCTGCGCCCCGCCATGCAGGCCCTTCAGGATTTGATGGACCGGACCAAAAACGTCCAGATCACCGGCCCCGGCACCGATCTTCGTTTCAGCATCGAGGGCATCACTTCGGAATACTGCGGCGGGTCCAAAAACATCCCGGATGGCGAATGTTATACCGCTCCCGTGAAAAACTCCGTGGAAGGGGTGCTCAGCTACAATGCTCCTTCGGTTTATCAGGGCATCGCCTTTGACAGCGTCAAATTCGAGTTCTCCCAGGGGAAGATTGTCAAAGCCACTGCCAACAACACCGAGGCCCTCAACCGCATCCTCGACTCCGACGAAGGCGCCCGCTACATCGGCGAATTCGCCATCGGTTTTAACCGCGAGATCATGCAGCCGATGCGCGACATCCTCTTTGATGAAAAGATCGCCGGCAGTTTCCACTTCACTCCCGGCCAAGCCTACGAAGGCGGTACCGACAACGGCAATGTGAGTCAGGTCCACTGGGACCTCGTCTGCATCCAGCGCCCCGATTACGGCGGCGGCGAAATCCGTTTCGACGGCGAACTGATCCGCAAGGACGGACAATTTCTCCTGCCTGAACTGAAGCCATTGAATTACTGAGCACCTTCGCCCGGGCCCGGAGGCAAACCGCTTTCAGCCCCGAATATTTCCATTGCATTCCCGGGAACGGACGGCAGATTGCGTTTCCGTTTTACCACGGTTTTCACTCCCAACTTTTCCCGATTTCCATGTCCCAGCATCCTTCCCTCAAGTCCGGCGGCGGCGCCGTTGGTGCCAAGCGCAGCGTCCTCAAGCGTTTTGAACGCGTCAAGCTGCTCAAAAAGCGCGGCCAGTGGAAAGAAGGCCAAAGTGCCCTCAACCTCCCAAAAACCACCCCGGACATCTGATCCTGGCTGGGTCCGCCTTGCTTTGGCAGGCATTTCCCTGATTTTCCCCGGACTGGACGGCAGTATGTCGTCCGGTCCGGTTTCGTTTATACCCGACCTCCAGCACCATGGCCGATTCCCCTGATACCATGCGGTTAAACCGCTACCTCGCCCTTGCCGGGCTGGGTTCCCGCCGTGCTTGTGAAGGCCTGATCCTGAACGGCGAAGTCGAGATCAATGGGAACATCACCACCAATCTCGCGACCCAGGTCGGTCCGCGCGATGTCGTCAGCGTCAATGGCAAGGAAATCTCCGCCTCCAAGTTCCAGACCATCGTCCTGCACAAACCCCCCGGCGTGCATTGCACCAAAAGCGATCCCAAGGGCCGCCCCACCGTCTACAAGCTGCTCGCCCCACAGCATAAAAAACTCCACTATGTCGGCCGCCTCGATGCCGATAGTGAGGGCCTGCTGGTCTTCACCAACGACGGAGATCTGACGCAGCAACTGACCCACCCCAGTCACAAGGTGGAGAAGGAATATATCGTTACGCTGGATAAACCCTGCCGCAGCGAACGGGTGGCCGAACTTCTGGAAGGCATCCAACTGGAGGAAGGCCTCGCCAAAGCCGCCGCCATCCACGTCATTTCCCCACGCCGCATGGTCATCGTGCTGGAGCAGGGCATGAACCGCCAGATCCGCCGCATGTTTGCCCACATGGGTTACGAAGTGGAACGCCTCATCCGCGTCCGGATCGGTAACCTCACCCTGCCTGACCTCAAGATGGGCAAGTGGCGCGTCCTCGAACCCCGGGACATCGCCAAGCTCAGCGAAACCTATCAAGGCGGCCGGAAATAACATCCGGACCGGCTGCGCGCCCGTGCGTGATGGCCGCCTGTCCGCCGCCGCCGCCCTGGCGGCATCTCCAGACCCGAAATGAGCCGCAGGCTCCCTGAACTGCGGCAGGCCTCCTGCCGCTGTAGGCCGATGGCAGCCTTGCTGCCGGCAACCGGTTTGCTTCGCCCCCCGGCCCAACCCAGCGCAGCGCAGCGCCGCAGCAGGCTGCGGGCGAAAAGCGGCAGTAGACTGCCGCAGTCCAAGGCAGCGGTGCCGTGCTTCCGCCACCGGTTTCCCATTCGCCCGGAAATCCCATGGTCTGAAACCACGGCTGCCAAACGGCCCGGCCCTTTATCTCCGCATCAGTCCCTTCCTCAAAAATTTCTTGTCACCTTTCCCGTGTCCGCGGCAAAGAGTTCTGACAGCCCGGACCGCGACGGTTCCCTGTTTTGTTATTCCACCTTCGTCAGTTGCTTCGTGTCCTCGCCCGATTTCCTCCATTTCTTCCGCAAGGCGGAGACGGATCTGCGGGCCTTTATCGGCTCAGTGATCCGCGATTCCCATGCCCGTGAGGATATTTTCCAGGAAGTCAGCCGCACTCTCTGGCAAAAGTTTGATGAATACGATCTGAGCCGGTCCTTTGGAGCCTGGGCGCGGGGCATCGCCTCCCGCAAGATCCTCGAGGCCCGCCGCCGCAGTGCCCGCTTCCCTCTCCTCTTCCCGCCGGAAACCGTCGAAGCCATTGCCGAAGCCTTCGACGAATCCGATGAACCCGCCGCCGCCCGCGAGGCTGCGCTGAAGCTCTGTCTGGATGCCTTGCCGCCCCGCTCGCGGCAGATCCTGATGGCCCGTTACGATGCGCGCCAGCCCTGCGAACAAATCGCCCGGTCCACCGGCAGCAATCTCAAAGCGATCCACCAAACCCTCAGTCGTCTCCGCCGGGCTCTGCACACCTGCATCACCACCCGGCTGGAGAATGATGATTTCCTGCCGGTGCTCGTTTTGGCAGAGGCAGCCGAAGCAAAAGACCATGAAGACGCCAGCCCAGAACGCGTGGCCTCTGAATCCATCAAACTCACCCTCCCTGCCCACCATGAATGAGGCCCCCGCAACCACCGAGGAATTGATCTCGCGGCACTTTGACGAAGCTCTGCCGCCCGCTGAGCATCAGCGCCTCATGGAGGCCCTGAACGCCGACCCTGGAGCCCGCCTGAGCTTCGCCGCCACCGCCCGTCTGCACGCTGGCCTCGAAGCCCTCGCTGCGGCCCTGCCGCCTGTCAGGAAAGGCCGCCTCCCCCGCTGGGCCCTCGTAGGAGCCGCCGCTGCCGCCGTGGTCATCGCAGGAGGCGTCCTCTTTCGAACGCACCGGGATGGATTCCAAACCAGCATCACCTTGGCAGACATGGATGCCCGTCCCGACGGTAAACCCGAAAAGCCCAAACCCACGGGCCTCATCAAGCGGGTGGTGAAATCCCCCGCCGCAGCCCTGACGGCTGGAACTGAGCCGGTAAAGCTGACGGAGTTGCTTTCCCGATATTACGTGAACGTCAGCCCGCACGGCCTCACCGTTTCCCAGGCGCTGGTGCAGCTGGAGGAAGCCATCAAATTCGAGAATGTGCTGAAGCGGCCGGAACTGGACCAGCTCACCTTTTCCGCCTCCACCTCCGTCGATCTGGAGTCTGCCGACCCCGTGGTTTACACGCCGCGGAAAGCTCCCCTGACAGTCCACGACTATATTGAGACCTGCGGTCTCTATTGTCAGGTCATCCAAAATCCGGGATCATCCATCCAGAACCCGCCACGCATTGCGCCGGCACCGGTGTCCCTGTCGGGCGCCCCGGAGATCAGGGAATTCCGAGTTTCGCGGGATTTCGTTTCTTCCCGTGAGAATGAACCGCCCTATCCCGAAGGAAATGCCGCTGCCGCCAGGTTGGCCCGCAGTTTTGGGATTCGCCTCATGGGGGACGAGAGTGCCACTTTTTCCTCGAATCCTCCCACCGTCACGGTTTGCGCCGTGCCAGGAAAATTGGATCAATTATCCATGCGGATGGAGCAGGCTTTCGGGGTCATGCCCATGCAGATTTTTGTATCTACCCAATATCTCAAACTCCCCCGGACCTTGCTCCCGGCCGGTTTTGACGAGGAAAGCGGGATGATCCTGCGGGATGAAGAGTTGCTCCGTTTTTTGGATTTGGTTGCCAAGGATAAGACTGCCGCCCTCGTGGCCTCGCCCAGCGTCATTGTCAGAGCAGGCCAACAGGCGAAACTGGAAGTGATCAGGAAAGTGGGTTCCCAACCGACCGAAACGGAAAATATCGGCATGAGCCAAGGCATCCTGCCGGTGCTTTGCGGGGAATTGATCCGGGTGGAGGGCCTGGTGGAATTGGGAGTGCTCCACGGATTGGAAATGCCGGGGGGATTCCAAGCCTTGGGGCTATCGAGTGAGGGGGCGCCGCGGCCCAAGCATTTCAAAACTGAATACGAGTTATGGCTGCCTGACCGGTCGACCGGATTGTTTGTGGTGGATTCCCCGCAGGCGGAGGGTTTCGTTACCCTCATCTGCCTCACTCCTACCATAATCGATCCGGCACCCCTGAGTGATCCGGCAAGCCAGCTGGCCAAATAAACTTTCGGCGCTGCGGGGTTGCCTGACGGAAGGATATGTTTCCGGCCGATGCTCCTCAGGATCCTTTCACCCGCTCCATTTTCGCGCCGAGCATGGCGAGTTTGTGGTCGATGTGCTCGTAACCGCGGTCGATGTGATAGAGGCGGTTGACCTCGGTGGCGCCTTCGGCCATCAGGCCGGCGAGGACGAGGGCGGCGGAAGCGCGAAGATCGCTGGCCATAACCGGCGCGGCGCTCAGTTGATCCACGCCTTTGATGATGGCGGTGGGGCCCTCCATGCTGATGCGGGCTCCCATGCGGGCCAGTTCAGGGACGTGCATGAAACGCTGCGGGAAAATGGTTTCCGTGATGACGCTGAGGCCGGGGACGGTGGCGAAGAGGGCGGTGAACTGGGCCTGCATATCCGTGGGGAAACCGGGATAAGGCTCGGTGCGGATCTCGGCTCCGACAGGTCGTTCGGCGCGGGCGATGGTGATTTCATCGCCGTCGATGGTGATCGGATAACCGCATTTTTCGAGGAAGCTGATGAAACCCGTCATGTGCTCAGGCTGGGCGCGTTTCAGGGTGACACGTTTCCCGGCGATGGCTCCGGCGACAAGGAAAGTGCCGGCTTCGATGCGGTCGGCAATGACGTTGTGTTCCGCGCCGCCCAGTTCCTTCACGCCTTCGACCACAATGGTGCGGGTGCCCGCGCCTTCGATCCTGGCGCCCATTTTGGTGAGGAAATCGGCAAGATCCACCACTTCGGGTTCGGCGGCGGCGCCTTCGATGACGGTGGTGCCGGGAGTGAGGACGGCGGCCATCAGGAGATTGTCAGTACCCAGCACGGTGGGGCCGTGTTTGCCGCGCATGTTGATGGAACGCCCGCCCATGCCGTCGGTGGCTTTGACGTGGATGTTGCCGCCGGTGACTTTGACTTCGGCGCCGAGTTGTTCGAGCCCCTTGAGATGGAGGTCGACCGGGCGGTCGCCGATGATGCAGCCGCCGGGCAGGGAAACCATGGCCTCGCCGGTGCGGCCGAGGAGGGGGCCCATGACGCAAATGGAGGCGCGCATTTTCCTCACCAAATCGTAGGGCGCTTCGGAAATAATCTTGTCGGCCTCCACTATGACGGTGCCGCTGGCCCGCTCCACCTGAGCCCCGAGGCTGGAGAGGATTTGCGTCATGTAGTTGGTATCGCTCAGGTCCGGCACGCGGCGGATGGTGCACTTCTCCCGGGTGAGCAGGGTGGCGGCGAGGATGGGCAGGGAGGAGTTTTTGGATCCGCTGACGAAGACGGAACCTTCGAGGAGATGACCTCCGTGAACGATGAGTTTATCCATGAGTGGGGGGCGGGAAAAGGATCAGGGAGCGACCGAAAAAAGGAAACGGTCGCGGCCCGAGTAGTCGGGGACGCTGCGGGACTCCCGCAAGCCGAAATGCTCCATTATGGGGAGTAAATCGATGGATTGCCCGGCGCCAATCTCCAAGGCAATCAGGGCGCCGGGGGCCGCATGGGGTGCGAGATCGGCAACGAAGCGGGCGATGATTTCCGTGCCCACGGGGCCGCCATCGAGGGCCAGCACGGGATCGCGCTGCACTTCGGCGGAGAGGGTGGGGACTTCTTCAGCGGCGATGTAGGGCAGGTTGGCGACGATGAGATTGAAGGGGCCGCCGGTGAGGTTTTGGAACAAATCGGTCAGGACGAAAGAGGCGCGACCGTCGGGCAGGGCCGTTTTCCCGGCATTCTCCTGGGCGAGGGCGAGGGCGTCCGGCGAGACATCGGCGAGGGTGGCGTGGGATTCCGGAAAGGCGTGGGCGAGGCTGAGGCCGATCACACCGGAGCCGGTGCCCATGTCGAGGATCCGGGCGGGCGGGGGCAGGGTTTCCTTTTTGTAATGGGCGAGAATTCTCTCGATCAGTTCCTCGGTCTCCGGCCGGGGGATCAGGGCGCGGGCGTCACATTTGAACTCGCGGCCCATGAACTCGACGGTGCCGAGCAGGTGCTGCAGGGGTTCGCGTTTGGCCCGGCGGCGGGTGAGCTCGCGGAGGGGTTCGAGGATGGCTTCCTCCAGGGGGCGGTCGAACTGGAGGTAGAGTTGCATGCGTTTGCAGCCCATGACGTGAGCCAGCATGTATTCCATGTTCAGCCGCGCGGACTCCACGCCCGCTTTTTCAAGGTAGGGCGTGCCGCTCTGGATGGTCTGAAGCACCGTTTTCATAAGGCGCTCAGCCTATCCACGGGGCGGGCAGTGCAAGTGCTTTGACGGGCTGCTGACGGGCCACGGATGGCACGGATACGACGGATACGACGGATACGACGGATAAACAGGCATGTAGTCATTCAAGGATTTTCTTTACGTTCCATGGGGGATTTTGTGCGGGTCCGCCGCCTGGAACGGGGAGAGGGACTGGAGTTGTTGTAGGAAGTGGGCGAGGCAGGCGTCGAGGGCTCCCGGGAGACCGAGTTGGGTGCGCTGGTTTTTGCCGAGGAGGACGGAGAGTTTGCGCAGTTTTACGGCGAGGCTTTTTCCGGACTCGGCGGCGGTGGGGGCGTTGCCCATGAGCTGATGCCAGACCTGGACGACCATTTTCCTCGCGACGGCGACGACGGCGATGTTGCGCTGGCCTTTGCGGGCGAAGAGCTTCCAGCCCCATTTCCCCAGCGCGCTGTCACGGCCGGAGCGCAGGACGGCGTGGGCTCCCCGGATGAGGAGGTGGCGCAGGTCGCCGCGCCCGTGTTTCCTGACGCCGAGGCGGATGTCTTTGCCTTGGCCGCTCTGGCGCTGGCCGGGACTTAAACCCAGATAGGAGACGAGTTGCTGCGGACGCTGGAAGCGGTGGATGTCCCCGATCATGGCCAGGAGGGCGAAGGCGTTGATGAGGCCGATGCCGAGGATTTTCATGAGCCGGAGCATGAGGGGTTCACCGCTGACCTGGGCGGCGATGAGGCGGCGCAGGGTGTCGCGCCGCTCTTTTTGGACTTTGACCTGCTGGAGGTGGTCCGCGAGGAGGGCCTGCTGGAGCGGAGTCCAGTCGTGCTGGCGCATGACCCACGTGGCAAAGGCGGGGGTTTCCATGCCGCGGCTGCCGGGCCGGACGGCGAATTGGTTGAGGAAGCCTTTGAAAGCGTTGGTGGCGGCGGTGTGATCGGAGACGGCGCTTTGATGGGCGTGCAGGAGCTGGCGGCGTCCGGCAGTGACAGGGTCGGGCTGCCAGACGCAGGGGGCGTTTCCGATGAGATAGACTTTGGCGATGCGCACGGCGGCGATTTTGTCGTTGTCGCAATGGAGGGCGGCGTGGCGCCCGACGTGGGCGCTTTCCAAAACACAGGAGCGGCGGCCGAGGGCGTGGAGGCGGTGGCAGATCTCGAAGCTGTTGGACCCGGCTTCCATGAGGAAGAGGTCGTCCGGGGTGCCCTGCGTGGCAGCCCAGTCGAGGAAGGCCGTGAGAGGGCGGTCGGCGTGGGATTCGAGCTGCCGGGCATCGTGCAGGCTGGTGCCGCACAACACGGCCCAGGTGAAGGTATCCGGGTGGCAGTCCAGACCGATGATCCTTCCTTTGGCGGAAGGGGCTGGCGCGGGGTAGGTTTCAAGGCCTCCGGCGGCGTTCCCCTGCCGCCCGTCCGCGGGAGGCTGGGGGGATTTTGGTTTGGGTGGTTTTGAGGTGGTTTTCATTGGATTTCCCTGGTGTCCCGGTGAAGGGATGGGGCAACCGGTACGGGCGGCTGGATGTCCTGGGCTATGGACGGAAGGTTGCATTCAGGCATCCGGGGTCTTGCGCCCCATGAGAGTGCCTTCCGCCATGATTCAATCACAGAGAGGAGTAGTGAACTCAGCGAAATCATCGAATCGTTGGACCTTCAGCCACCCGTGCGTGTTGCAGGCACTCACGTGTTCCTGGAGAGGACATAGCATGGAACTTCACAGTCCGCACCGCGCCGGTTGCTGAATGACTTCATACCCTCACACAGATAAGGGCAGGATGAGTGGGCACGTTGGTCAGAATAGTGGTTCCGACGCCATCCATAACTCTCTCTTTTTCAATTCATCCGTGCCATCCGTCGTATCCGTGCCATCCGTGGCCCGTCAACCACCCGGCTCACTTCCCCAGGCTATCAATCAGCCCCTGCAGGCCGTCGCCGCCTTTGAGGGTATCCTTGAGGAGTTCCTTGGCAGCGTCGGTCAGGCCGTCGGTGATGGCTTTTTCGAAGCTTCTGCTCAAGTTCACCTCGGGGCGGCCTATGTCTTCGTTGCTGGTGAAGGGAATGGTGAGGAGTCCTTTTTCGTTGATGAGTTTTTTCAGGACGGTGTCGCGGATGATGGGGCCGAGGCTTTCGCCTTTGGTTTTGAGGTAGGCTTCCACTCCGGCGATGGCTTCCTGACTGACTTTTTCGTTGGCGGCGAAGATGCCCTGGAATTCGTGGGACTGGTCGTCGGGATTGAAGGTGCTGCCTTGTTTGATTTTGATGCGGCAGGTGTCGAAGTTGAAGTTGGTGTCCTCTTCAAACACAAGCAGACCCTTGATCATGCGGGCTTTCACGGAAGTGTCGCGCTCCAGCCGGCCGGAGACCGGGAAGGAGGTCAGATCGAGCCCGATCTGGTCTTTGAGTTTGCCCAGCTTGATGGCGAGTTTTTCCAAGGTGGGGATACGGTCGAGGTAGGAGCCGGCTTTGAAAGTGAGATCCAGCGTGGTGCCATCCGCGGCGGCGGCCTGCTGGAGCGGCGGCAGGGTGCTGCGGACGCCGATGGTGATGTCCATCTGCTGGCGCTGGTCCTTGAGATCGGTCGAGGTGAGGTGCAGGGAGGACTCCACCACGCTGGGCAGGGCCCCGGGGGCGGGCGGCGGCGGAGGTGTGCCGGGCAGGGCACTGGCGTAGCTCAGATTGGTCAGGCTGAGGTTGAGGTCGCTGATCTCGATGAGCTGCTTTTTCTTTTCGTTGCGCACGCTGAGTTTGGCGTTCTGCAATTTGGCCAGGGTCAGGGCGGCGGCGAAAGGTTTGTCAGGCTCTGGTTCCACCGCGGGGGCGGGGGGCGCATTGGGATCTTTGGGCGGCTCCGGGGGTTTGCCGATCAGGGTGGCGAGGGTATTTTCGCCATTCTTTTTGCGGATGGTGGCGGCTTCGACGCCGGTGAGGATCAGGCTTCCGATGCGGACTTCCCGGGAGAGCAGGGCAGGCAGGTTGATATCCGAGGTGAGGCTGGGAATGACGAGGACGGTTTCGACCTTTTTCGGCGGCTTGCGGTCCTTGAGCGGTTTGTCGTTTTCGGCATCGCGGGGAAGAAGGCGGAGACCTGTGACTTCCAGGGTGGCGGGGAAGGCAAAAAGGTTGACCTTGGCACTGGTGATTTCGGCCCGGCAGTTGAGGGATTTTTCCAACTGTTTCACCAGCGCGGCGGGTTCGGTTTGTTTGCCGACCCACCAGTGAGCCCCGACGGCAGCTCCGGCGACGAGGAGCAGGAGCAAGGCGAGCGCGGCGAGGATCTTGCGGCGGTGTTTTTTCATGAGGGCTGGCGCGGGTGAGGGAACGGGCAGGACGGGAAAGATTTACAACGGAAACGGAACGGGCACCACTGAACTTATCAAGGGGGCGGCTCCGGCTTGCGGGCGGGGGCTTTCGTGACTACACGGAGAGCTTATGCTGGAGGTGAGCGATTTGAAGTTGGCGGTGGATCACGCGGCGGAGGTCGTGCCGGAGGCGGTGGGGCGTGCCTTGAAGCTGGCGGCGGGGGAATTGCTGGATTGGAAGATCTACCGGCGGGCGGTGGATGCGCGGCATGGGCGGGTGATGCTGAATTTCGTCGTGCATGTCAGCGTGGCGGACGAGGCCGCGGCGTTGGCCAATTTCGATAAATCGCTCTGCAAGGTGCATCCGCTGCCGGACCGGCGGTATCAGGAGCTGGCGGGCATCATCGTGCGGGACAAGGCTCCGGATTTGCGGCCGGTGGTGGTGGGGACCGGGCCTTGCGGGCTATTTGCGGCGCTGCTGCTGGCGCGGCAGGGCTGGCGGCCGATTGTGCTGGAACGTGGCAAACCGGCCGGGCCGCGGGCGCGGGATGTCACGGCGTTTTGGCGGCGCGGCGGGGAATTCAATCCGGAGAGCAATGTGCAATTCGGCGAAGGCGGCGCCGGGACGTTTTCGGACGGAAAACTCTACACCCAGATCCGCGACCGCGAGCACCGGGCACGCTGGATCATGGAGGAAATGGTGAAGGCGGGGGCTCCGGAAGATATCCTGCTCAAGGCGCGGCCGCACATCGGCACGGACCGGCTGATCACGGTGGTGCGGCGGATTCGTCAGGAAATCGAATCGCTCGGCGGCGAAGTCAGGTTTGAGACTCTGCTGGAAACGGTGCGGCGCGATGCGTCAGGAAAGGTGACCGGCGTGACCCTGCGCGGCGGCGAGGAGATCGATACCGACCGAGTGGTCTTGGCGGTGGGGCACTCCGCCCGGGAAACGTTCGCGATGCTGCATGAAGCCGGGGTCAGCATGGAGGCGAAGCCGCTCTCGATCGGCGTGCGGGTAGAGCATCCCCAGCAGGTGATCGATGCCACCCAGTATGGGAAATGGGCTGGCGACGTGCGGCTGGGCACGGCGCCTTACAAATTTGTGCATCACGGCAAGGATGGGCGCACCGCTTACAGCTTTTGCATGTGTCCCGGCGGCCTGGTGGTGGCGGCCAGCAGCGAAGCGGGCGGTCTGGTGACGAATGGAATGAGCAGTTATGCGCGGGCGGAGGCCAATGCGAATGCGGGCTTCATGGTGGATGTCAGCCCGGCGGATTACGGGGGCCACGGGCCGCTGGCCGGGATCGATTTTCAACGGCATTGGGAGCGGCGCGGGTTCGAGGCGGGCGGAGGCGGGTATTTTGCGCCGGTGCAGATGATCGGGGATTTTCTGGCCAACCGCGCCAGCAAGGAACTCGGCAGCGTGAAGCCCAGCTACACTCCCGGCGTGACCCCCGGCGACCTGCGGGCCTGCCTGCCTGATTTTGTGGTGAAAACCCTGCGCGAAGCCATTCCGGCGATTGACCGGACCTTGCGCGGTTTTGCCATGAAGGATGCGCTGCTGATCGGGGTGGAAACCCGGAGCAGTTCGCCCCTGCGCATCACGCGGGACCCGGCGACTTGTCAGAGCATCAACACGCCGGGGCTGTATCCGGCCGGCGAAGGCGCGGGGTATGCGGGCGGGATTATTTCCGCGGCAGTGGATGGGATGCGGGTGGCGGAGGCGATTTTGAAGGAGTGAACTTCATCTCCCATCAATATCCATCCTATCACCACACTGCAAACTAAAGCACCCGAAGCGCCAGTTCTCCAAAACTGAACAGAGCAACCACGCAGACAGCGAGGGCAAGCCAACGCGACCAATCCCGAGTCCACCAAAAATAGACTGCCACCGCTACAAAGTGGAATGAGGCGTAAGGAGCGATCGACCAGAAGAGCCCCTTATAATTCGGGGAAGACGCCTGAGATACGAAAGCCGTCAGATATCCGCTACACCCTATTACAACCAAGCCGGCGACGCGGAAGAAGCTTTGAAACCGATTGGATGTGAAGGTGAGCGGAGGCATGTTACTAAAAAGCTTTCACATCCCTCAACTCTGATAATGCAAAGCCGGCGGCAGTTCGGAGACGATGATCCGCTTCACGCCATCCCGCAGGTTGTCGACGTTGAAGTTCACCAGCAGGCCGGTTTCCACGCCGGTGAGGCGGAGCACGTTTTTCATGTGCTGCTTGGTGGCCTCGCCGAGGTCCAGCTGGCCGGTGGAGACGATGACGCTGTCCTCAATCAGAAAGTCCACCCGCACCGCGCCGTCCACCCGGTGGCCTTTGTAGCCGATGGGCAGGGGGTGGTCCCGCTTGAAAATGATCTCACGCATCCGCAACTCCAGCGCGAGGCAGTCGCGGTAGGCTTCGGGCATCAGGCCGGGACCGAGATGCCGATGGACCTCCATGCAGGCCCCGATAATGAGGTGGGGAAGTTCCTGGGCGTCGAGTTTCACGGACGTTGGGACCTTTAACCGGTCCAGGCGTTTAAAGAAAGTCATTTTTATGGTGGATGGAGGAAAGCGCAAAAGCGGGAGCAGGCTGCGGCATCGGTCACAGCCCATTTCCCCGCACCCGCAGGATCATGGTCGCGATGCCCAGCGGACCAGTGGAGGTCAGGCGGAAGCGGCGATAGGGAAAGGCTTCGGAGAGGATTTCCAGTTCTGCTGGCAGGGTGAACCAGAGGGTGCTCCCGGAGTCGAGAGTTTCCATCCGGTAGGTAAAGCCGTCCCCGCGGGCGGTGAATTCGATGGCAGGATAAAACTGTCCATTTCTGAAAACGGATAAGGGGCTGGAAAAGGTGCTGTCTGATAAGCCGGGGTTTCCGCCGTAGATAAATTCCTGCAGATTGGTGCGCTGGTCGCCGTCAGGATTGGAACCCGGCTGGCTGGTACCGGGCGGCAAACCGGCGGCCTGAGTCCAGGCGGCAAAGTTGTTCTGCGGGGTCATCGGGGTCGTGCCCAGCCGGCTGAGAAAGTCCGGGAACGAGAGGCCTTTCGAGACCCATTTGATGGTTTGGAGTCCCTCTGGCAGAGGGATGTATTGCAAAGGATAGACCAAGCCTGGTTGGGTGGCCGGGGCATTGTTGATTGACATTTCCAAGCTCCCGTCACCCTGCCAATGCAGGGTGACGGGACCCTGAACATCGGTTTCCAGGTTGGCGTTACTGGATGGCGCGGCGGTGGCGAATTCATAACCACCGCCGCGGAAGCCTCTCCAGCCGGAAGAGCGGACGGTCCTGCCAAGGGCAACAGAGGGGGATACTTCGGTGAGGGATGCGGCTTCAATCCGGGCGGATCTGACGGAGGGGGCAAAACTGAATTTATGGGTAAACAGGCCGCTGTCCGGGACAAACTGCAGATAAAATGGAGAGATCACCAGAGGATCAAGGGGGAAGCCCGGGCTGTAGAGGGCAGGGCCCTGCATCAGAAGTGTCAGGTCCTTGTTGTTGGTGACTGGGCCCGCCCTTAATTCCTGGCCGGTGCCGGGCTGCCACGCACCGCTTTCTGTGACCGCCGCCTTCACCAGAGCAGGCAGGGCGGGAAGCAGATCCGGCTGGCTGGTGCAGGTGAAGCCGTCCAAGCGGAGGGAAGAACTGCTACTCCATGTCAGGACATGGGGGCCGGCGGCGAGATCCACCTGGATTTGACGCCAGGACGGATCCGGGATGGTGCTCCCTTGATTCAAAAAGGCACAAGCCTGACCATTCACGGCGAGGGTGCCAGCGCCGGACCACCAGAAGCGGAACACCGCCGGTCCAGTGATGCTGCCGGAACGGACGGCAGGAAGGAACGCCGACGGGGCGGTCCCACTTAGGATATCTTCGCCATCGCGGCTGGTGGTGTGAGTGGGGATGCCCTGCCAAATCCCCGCGGAGGCCGGCAACCAGGTGATGCAGTCCGAGTCCACCGCCTCCTGATCGCTAACCGCCGATCCCGGACGGAACGTGAGCGAGGTTACTTGGTTAAAGTTGTCCACGGCAAATTGCTCAAAGGCAATGGTCTGGAAGGCAGCCGTTTCCGAGGCTGGGAGCGTTCTGGTTTTCCACTCCCCGGCGCCTGACCGGGCCAGCAGGGAAAGGCGTCCGGGGGCCGGCAGCAGCACCCGGAAGTTTGGCGTGGATAAGGTGCCAGCTTTCAGATAATCTGGCCCAAGGTCCGGAGGACTGACTGTTTGCAGGGTGAAAAGAGTGGGATTGGGGAAGATAAGGGGCACTGGATTTTCCCCGGAAATGGCGGCAAGGGGCGAGGGGCCGGCGGTCCAGGTGAAGTGGTGAAGCAACACTTTTTGGGGGCTGATGGCAGGGGAGGCCACACTATCCCAACGCAGGCGGAACTGGCCTGCCGGCAAGTGGATCTGGCGGCGGCCCGTTGTGACGCCGTCGGGGATTTCATTGACGGAAAAGGTCCCGTTGCCTGTGGCTGTGAAGTCAAAGACGCCGGGTCCGGTGACGGCGGCTTCCAGCCATGCCCCTTGTCCGGAAACAAGGTCAGGGCTGGCAATAATCTTCCAGTCATTGCTGCCATAAGCGGTCCAGGGGAGCGGGCTGGTGGACCATGTCAGGCCCGGGGCTGCCATGGAGGAGAGCGGCTGGGCCGGGTTGAAATGGAGGTCATCGAGGCTGGACACTGCGGTGGCGTTTGCCAGGGTGGCTTGCAGGCGGATGGTCTGGGGGCCGGTGCCTGTTATTTCCAGGGAGGAGCGCCGCATCAGGTTGGCAGGGTCTCCCGCGGGGACGGTCCAGGGCATCACTTTGCTGGTGGCGGTGCCATTGATGAAATAGGAGAAGGCGCCTTCCGAGGCAAAGGTGAGGAGGCCGGGGCCATTGACCTGGGCGTCCAGCCAGGAAAGAGCCGGGGAAGGGGGGGACAGCGCCGAGGGGGCGCGGGCCCGGACGACCGTGCCGCCCCGGACGGCGGAGGCATAGGTTTCGGCGACGAAAGGAATGCCCGCATTGCTCCCCTGCGTGAATGTTAGTCCGTCCACGTCTGCGGCCCCGGCGGTGCCTGTTGTGTCGTCAGGAATGATCAAAGCGCCCAGAAGGGTCAGAGCATCCGCCCCGCTGCTGACAGCCGCGTTTTTGCTGTAGGTCCAGCGGAGGGTCAAGGGGCCGTTGCCGGCAATGCGACGGGTGTCTGTCAGGGTCTGGGAACTGCCGCTGCCCGCTCTGGTGAAGATGGGCACGCCGTTGGCCGTGAGGGACATTCCATCCCCGGACTCCGACCACAGCGTGCCCTGCCAGGAAAGCCAGCAGGGGGCCGTCACGGTGGTTTCGATCCAGGTGCTTTGGTTATGATCCATAGGACCATGGGAGGCGGATTCGTCGGTGCTGCTCCTGACATAACCTTGCCAGGCGGCATCCCCGCCGGTATTCCAGGTCAGGCCCGGCGTGTCGAGGGCTTCTGTCAGGCTGACGGGGTTGGATGTCAGGGAAATGCCCCGCAACAAATAGACATCATTCAAGCCTCCGTTGGTGCTCCGGAATTCCAGGCTGTTTTGCGCAGGCAGGCAGTAGGCGTCCGGGGTGGACCAGTCCGCTTCCGTAAAGCTGGTTTTGAGGGTCAGGTTGGTGGCTGGCTGATGGAGCCTCAGCGTGTCATTGGTCCCGGTGCGCAGAAAGGACCAGACGAGGCGGCCCGTGGCAGCCAGTGAAAAGGGCAAAACCTGCGTAGTGGTGCTTCCACCAAGGCTCACAAGGGTGGGCCCGCGGGATCCGAGATCCATGGCCCGCCAGGTGGCAGCGGTGCCGGCGGGGACGCCCCAGGTCAATCCCGCCACGGGCAGCAGGTTCTGCGGCGGCTGGCCCGGGGCGCTGTCCGGGACAAAGATCAAATCATCCAGCATCAGCTGCTCAACATTGCCTTCCGCCAATAAACTGGTGGGACCATTCGACCACGAAAAGCGGACCGCCAGAGGCCCGGCGGCCGGGATTCTAAGGATTTTATCCTTGCCATTGGCTGTGATAATAACAGGAGTGGATCCCGGCCATGAAGCCGTGAATTTTCCATCGGAAGTTGAGGTGGCGGGAAGCAAGTTGACCGAGGGTTTCAAAATGAAAAAACCAGGTCCGTTGATAGAGGTTTCGAGCCAGGAAAACTCCCCGCCACCCAAGGCGGGCGAAGCGGCCAGGGTGCCGCCCACGGCTCCGGGGGCAGGAATCGTGGTAAAGGGGCGGGCGGCCCGGGTGGTCCAGTCCAGGCCGGCACTATCCAAACCTCCGGCGACGTCAGGGGCCGCCATGCTGTCATCCGGGTGCCAGGTCAGCATATCGAGGAGCAGCCGGTTTTCTCCGGTGTCCGAGGCTGTAGCCGAGTAGGTGACGGTATGAGTGCCGGCGGGGACTGTAACATCGCTGGAGGATACCGGGCTGCCATTGTCCACCCGGGCGCTCAAATCAGCCGATCCTGTCAGGATGGAGCTTTGAATTCTCAATCGCCCTGGACCGGTGACGGAGAAGGCAAATTCCAGAGGAGTTCCGGTCAGGGAAGGCGTGACGGCAGCATCTTCCCCATCCACAGCCAGAGCGGGATGGGCGAGGCCGCCCAAGTCGCCCGGCAGGGAGACCACCGAAACAGCCGGGACCAGATCCAGGTCCAATCCCGCTTCGGCACTGGCCGATCGTGCAAAAACGGCCGGCCGGGCCAGCCGCACCAGAGTTCCCCCTGGCTTCACCCCGAATGACAGGGTGTGGGTGCCCGCACCAACCGGGGCAAAATAACTTCCATCGACGGTGCTGGACACGCCATCCAATGTGACATTGGCAGTCGCCAAATTGGAGTAAACATAGCCCGGTCCGGTAAAAGTGGTTGAGGTTGCTGCGGTGGGATCCGTCAATGAGAGCAGTTCATTTTCCATGGTCCATGCCCCAGGGGGAGCGGCGGTCCAAAGCAGTTCCGGCGAGCGGAGGAATTCACCCACGGTCCAGTCCCGGGTGCTGGAGGTCAGATCATCCAGCCACACATGCCATCCGGCCTGGGCAGTGCCGGTGGAAACGACGGGTGGAGCCTGGGTGATTTCCCATGTTTTGTTATACCAGGTGTTGGCCGGGCCACCCAGTCTTTTCCCGGCGTCACGACGGTCGTGGCGCTGCCACCATGAGGCTAAGCGGGCACCGGTTTCCAGGACCACTGCTTCAGCATCGGATCCCAGACGCACAGAGGCACTGCCATCATGATTTACAGACGTGTCGGCCAGGGCGTGATCCGTGCCCAGATTGGAAGCCCGCATTCTCGCTCCAGCGGGGGAACCCAGCGAGCCGCTGAAAGTCCCGGCGGTGCCATAAGTAGTCAGGGTCAATCCATCAAGCAGCAAAAACTGGCCGGTGCCAGCTGACCACGCCGGTCTCCACTCGATCAGGTGAGGGCCGGGCCCGCTGTCGCAGAGCAGGGCGCACCGCCAATTGGCATGCCCATTGGCGGCCAGGGTCACCTGATTGTTAGCGGAGGCATTGCCGGCGGGAATGCTGCCCAATCCTTCCGCCCGCCACCAGAAGCTCAGTTCATAGGGACCGGCCACGGTCATTTGCAGCAGGGGCACCACGCCTGCTCCCGTGGCGGGAGGGGGCAATCGGCTGAGTTTGAGAGACGAGATCCCGTCCCTTGCCAGTTCAGGACCCACGACTTCCATGACGCCGCCCTGTTGCCTGACCTCCAGCCCGCCGATGTCCAACGCCGCCAGGGCTGCACTGCTTATTGGCGAGGAGAGCGGGGGCAGGGGGTTGATCCTGATATTATCCAATAGCGCCGCTCCGGCCGGGGTGGCCAAAAACCCGTCGGCGGTCATGGTCCATCGCAGGCGGCCGGGACCGGTGGTGGGCACCGTGATCACCCGTTCATGCCAGTCGGCACTTCCTGACAGGGTGACCGGTTCGGAAGCTGTCCCGGTGATCAACGAAAAATCAGCCGTGCCCTGACCCTTCCAGAAAAACCGCACCTCGGCCGGGCCGGTGAAATGCGTCTCGATCCAGGCCCCGCGTCCCGCTTGGACCCGGGGGGACGAAAGCGAAGTGGTGCCCTCCACGGCATCCGTCGCGGTGATTGCCCACACCTCATCCCCCCCGGAAATCCACGTGGCGGCTCCGTTGCCGGCGGCTTCCGAATAACTGTTAAGTCCGCTGGTCCACTGCGCCGCATCGAGCATGGCGTGCCGTTGGTCCGCGGGCGGTGACACGACCGGGACAACGTAATTCCACTCAGCGGTATGCTGGCCTGCCGGCACCTCGATCCGGGTCTTTTGCCAGCGGTCCGGCAGGGACACGCCTACGGGTGCCCTGCCATCCAGGGCCAGTTGGACCTCTGCCGCTGCCGTGCTGAAAACCGCCAACTCCAAAGACCCCGCGCCATCCCAGGTGGAAGCCGCCGCACCACTTTCCCTCCAGGGGCCAGCGCGCAGGCAGTCGATGCCGTCACGGCTCCCTGCGGCATCCTGCACCGGATACCATGTTGCGTTATCCCCTCCGGGCAGGGTCCAGGCCAGTGCCGGGCTGTCCATCGCGTCCGCTGCACCAACGGCAGGGAACCGGGTCAACTGCACCGCATCGATTTCCCCGCCGGCAGTGGGGTTGCCAGTAAACCGCAGGAGACCGGTCCCGGGGGGCAGGAGAAATTCCACCGGCCGCCAATCCGGCCATACGGTCGATGTCAGCCCACCGGTGAGGAACTGGGAAAGTTGAAAGCCGCCCCGGGACACCGCCACTCCTCCCTTCAGGTTAAGACTCACCCGTCCCGGCCTCTCGAACGGGGTTTCCAGCGCCCCGGAAAGGCCTGAGGAACTGTGATCCAGTCGCACTGAATCCACGCCGTCGGAAGCGGCATCCAGGCCCCGGATCTGCACCATCCCCGGGATGGGTTGGACCGCGGTCCAAACGCTAGTGGGGTCTGATTCCAGTGCCTCCGTGTAGGACGTCATGCCATCCCGCAGGGTGTCTATCAATATCGTTTGGGCGGCGCTGGCGCTGGTCCAGATCAGATCCTGGGGCACCGGTGAAAATCCAAAAGAGTTCCCCCAACCCGATGCCATCTCATATCCGGTCCGGGCCGGCGTGCCGTCGGCCAGGGCTACGGTCAGGCTTCCGGCAGACCGCTGACGGACTGCAAACCAGCCCGCAGCCACGGGAACCCGAAGGACTTCCCCCGGACCTGTGCCGGATGATTGCAACACCGCGAGCTTTTGGCCGATTCCATTCTGCTGGAAGCTGATGCCATAAAATGGTTGGCCCGGAGCTGGTGTCCACATCTTGCCGGGCGCATCCACCGCTTCCGCGATGGTGGCCGGTTCCCACTGCGGGGTGGTGGAAAAAGTATCCAACCGGGCGGCATTGAAGGTGCCGTCCGTCAGGGAACCCCGGTGGTGCTGCCACGTCAGGAGATTCGGGCCTGGAGCCAGTTTTATGATGCGTTCCTGCCACTCCATGATGCCTGTAACGGAAAATGTGCCGCCGGCTCCGTTCCCCACACCCAGTTCATCCGCAGTAAATCCAGCGCCGTTTTGCCATGCAAAAGTCAATCCCCCCAGCGGTCCTTGCTGCTTCCAGCGGAACCGGAACTCGCCGGGTCCTGTCACGGAAAGCCCCAGCGGAAGCCCGGGACCCGTGCCCGTGTCGCTGATAACACAGTCCACTCCATCAAACGCCCCGTCTGTAGTCGCACGCCAGGCGGAACCGGACGGCGGGGAAAAAATCCCCTGATTCCATTCCACGGTCTCCGCGAGGTCCTGCGCTACCGCCATCGATGGCACCGCCAATAAAAACAGAAGCCAATCTTTTTTCATATCACGGCGGGGTTTAACATTTCTCATGGTTTTCCACCTTAACAAGTCGGATGGACCCAACAAGTTTTAATTTTGCCTCCCGCCCGCCGCAACGGAGCTCCCCCAGCACACCGGACGCAGATCATTTGTGATTGGTCATTGGTCATTTCCCCGGGGTGGAATGGCGCTTGCGGCAGGGCGGGGGATGCGGCATTTGAAGGTTGTGTCAGAACAAATTATTGAAGCGCCGGTCGATTCCCCGGCAGAAACTCCGCAGGAAGTCCCCGTCACCTTCGCCGATCTGGGCCTGTCCGAGGCCGTCCTCGCCGGCGTCCGGAAAGCGGGCTACGAACGCCCCACAGGCATTCAGGCTCAAGCGATCCCTGTCATTTTAACCGGTCGCGATGTCATCGGCTCGTCCCAGACAGGCAGCGGGAAAACAGCCGCCTTTGCCCTCCCGATCCTCTCCATGCTCGGCGGCCCCGGAAAACTCCGCGTGCTGATCCTCGAACCGGTGCGCGAATTGGCCGGTCAGGTGGAAGAGCAATTTTTGAAATACGGCGGCGAAGCGGGCATCCGCTCCCTCCTCGTTCATGGAGGAGTCGGTTACGGCAAACAACGCGAAGGCCTCGAAGCCGGCGTGGATGTGCTGATTGCCACTCCCGGCCGATTGCTGGATCTCATGCAGCAGCGGGCGATTGACCTGCGGCATCTGGAAATCCTCGTCCTCGATGAAGTGGACCGGATGCTGGACATGGGCTTCATGCCGGATGTGCGGCGCATCGTGCAGCAGTGTCCCGAAAAGCGCCAGACGCTGTTTTTCTCGGCCACCATCCCGCCGGAAATCGCCTCGCTGGCGGCCTTTGCCCTGAAGGATCCCTTCAAAGTGGAAGTCGGCCGTCCCAGCGGCGCCGCCACCACGGTGAGCCATTATTTCTATCCCGTGAACCGCCTCCAGCGGGAGGAACTCTTCCTCGCTCTGCTGAAGGAGACCGACTTCAAGAGCGTGATGGTCTTCACCAAGACCAAGGCCGACGCCGATATGCTGGCCGCGCGCGTGAAAACCCAGGGCGAATATAAAGTGGCTCTGATGCACGGCGACATCGCGCAGAAGGACCGCTCCAAAGCGCTGGCTGGTTTCCGCACCGGGGAATTCGATGTGATTATCGCCACCGACGTCGCCGCCCGCGGTCTGGACGTCACCGGAGTCACCCACGTCATCAATTACTCCGTGCCGGACAGCCCGGAAGATTATGTCCACCGCATTGGCCGCACCGGCCGGGCGGAAAAGGAAGGCGATGCCTTCACGATTCTGTCCGCCGACGAACTCCCCGCTGCCCAGGCCGTGGAGCGCCTGATCGGCCAAACCGTGGAACGCCGCCGCCTGCCTGATTTTGAATATCAATACACCACGATGCTGGATGACAGCAAAGGGGCTCAGAAAGCCCTCGCGGAAAATCTCGGACGTGGCCGCCTCCGGGTCGGTAAACGCCGGCGGTAGGCCTGCCGCAACTGGTTTCCGTTATTTGACCGGGTATAAATCCGAGCTCAGCAACCGGTCGTTGGCATCGAACAACAGGGTGAAATCATCCAGTCCGAGGATTCCGTAATAACGGGTGAGGCTGACCGACTTCGCCACCCGGGCGCGCTCTGCGGCCGGCAGGGGGCTCAGGTCGGGCGGGGCTGCCGGGGCGCCGATGGACCCCACCAGCAGGGGCTGGCGTCCGGCGGTGAAGCGGTGCTCGGTTTCCGCCGTAATCACTCCACCGCGCGCCACTGCGGCGCGGGCTGCCGCGTAGGACAGCCCCCGCTTCAGTTCCGGTTTGATCCGGACTCCGGCGGGCGAATCGATCTTCACTACCACACACGAGGACAGAGGCCACGCCAAGAAGGTGGCAGCCAGCAGAAGAGGACGGAAGGACATACCGGCCACCATAACGGTCTGCGAACGTTCGGCAATCTTTTGAAAACCGGCCGGATGCGTTTAAAGAAGCTCCATGAAACGGATTCCACTGCTCCTCCTGCTCACGGCGTTGGCCGTTTCCCTGTGGTTTAATTTCCGGCCCCGGCCGGCTCCGGCTCCCGCTTCAGCCCCGGCAGCGCCTGAAGGCCCGGTCGTTCAGGCTCCGGCGCCAGTGCTTCCGGCCAAATTGGAGGAGATCGATTTCTCCGGCACCGGCCTGGCCGATGAAGCCTGGAAGCTTGATCCCGCGGCTGAGGGCCAAAACATCCCGGATCAGGTCCCGGATTCCAATGCGTCCAACGTCCCGGCTCCGCTTCCCCCGCCGCCCGCCGCCTGGGACCTGGATGGCACCATCCGTTTGGAGCCTACCCCAAAACCTTGATCGTTCAACGATCAGTGCGCTTCGCCTGGTTCAAGCCATCAGTTCACTGACGACTTTTCCGTGCACATCCGTCAGGCGGAAGTCGCGGCCGGCGTAACGGTAGGTGAAGGTCTCGTGGTCAAAGCCGAGCATTTTGAGAATGGTGGCGTGGAGGTCGTGGACGTGGACGGGTTTGTCCCGGGCGGCGAAGCCGAAGTCGTCCGTCGCGCCGTGGACGTAGCCGCCCTTGGATCCGCCCCCAGCCAGCCACACTGAGAATCCGTAGTGGTTATGGTCGCGGCCATTCACCTTGCCGGAATTGGCCCCCGGGGTGGGCAATTCCACCACCGGAGTGCGCCCAAATTCGCCGCCCCACATCACCAGCACTTCATCCAGCATGCCGCGTTGTTTCAGATCCTTGAGCAGGGCGGCGATGGGTTGATCACATTCCTTGCCGAGCTGGCGGTGGCCGGTTTCAAGGTCGTCGTGGTGATCCCATGGCTGGCCGGGGCCGTGCCAGACCTGGACAAACCGGACGCCGCGTTCGATCAGACGGCGGGTGATGAGCATCTGCCGGCCATGCACGGTATCGCCATACATGTCGCGGATCGCCTGTGGTTCGCGGCTGAGGTCAAAGGCATCGGTGGCATCCATCTGCATCCGGTAGGCGAGCTCGAACGATTGAATCCGCGCTTCCAGCTGCGCGTCCTCATTCCGCTTCACAAGGTGCCGGTGATTCAACTCCTGCAGCAGATCAATCTGACGGCGCTGTTCCTTGGCCGGCAGGCGGCGGTTGCGGATATTTTCAATCAGCTTGTCCAGCTCGCGGTGCTGGGTGTCGATGTAGGTCCCCTGGAAGGTGCCTGGCAAAAAGCCCGCCTGCCAATTCTGGCTTTCCTGGATCGGGTAGCCACCCGGGCACATGGTGACGAAGCCTGGCAGATTCTGATTCAGGGTGCCCAGCCCATACGTCACCCAGCTGCCCATGCTCGGCCGCACCGCGCGCGCCTCGCCGCAATTCATCAACAGCAGCGACGGCTCGTGGTTGGGCACATCGGCATGCATGGAACGGATCACGCACAGGTCATCGGCTGACTCCGCCGTTTTGGAGAAAATCTCACTGACTTCCAGCCCGCATTGGCCATATTTTTTGAAGCTATAAGGCGACTTCATCAGATGCCCGGTCTTCCGTTCCGTCTTCAGATTCTCCGCCGGCATGTCCTTGCCATGCATTTGGGTCAGCATCGGCTTCGGATCGAAGGTATCCACCTGCGACGGGCCGCCATTGGCGAAGATGTGGATGATGTGTTTTGCCTTCCCCCCAAACTGTGGCGGGCGGGTCTCCAGCGGATTGCCCCCGGCCTGCGCGGTGCCGCCCAGCATCGTTTGAAAGGCCACGGCTCCCAGGCCCATGCCGCAGCGCTGCAAAAAGTCGCGCCGGGTGGCAAACAGATGGGAAAAATCGGGGGCGTGGTGGGGTTTCACAACTCAAGGTAACTCGCGGCCTGACGCCATCTTTCATCGGAAAGTACGGTGCCAGCGCTGGGAAATGGCAGGTAAAGCCTCAGGATCGGGGAACCAGAGCGGCGAACTCACTCTGCGGCAGCCAACCACGGAGCGTGCTGCCGGGGATGGTGAGGTAGGCCCAGCCGTCCCGGGTTTCCGTGGGAATCACCCGCTGGCCAGGAACCAATGGGCCGACGGCGTTGGCTTCCTTGAAAGGGGAAAGCCGCAGGGTGGCCTCGGGGGCGATAACAATGCCGACAAGGGTTTCGCTTCGCCGCTGAGTGAGGGCCAAGCTGCCCAGAGCAACCACCGCCAGACCCGTGATCAGCACCGGCAAGGAGCTGTGTTGGAAGAGGGCGCGGGGGAAACAGGCGAATCCCCAGCCGAGCGCCGGCAGGACGATCAGAATCACCCCAGCCGCAGTAACCCACGACCACTCGTGGAGACTGAGCCAGTAGAGCGGGGCTTTCCACCAAGGCGGGGATTCGGGCCCGGGCACGGCACTGGACGGGCGGGTCAGTTTGAGATTGGCCTGGATGTCAGGGTCCCGGGGGGCAAGGAGGGCCGCCCGCTCGAAGCAGAGCAGGGCGGGGCCGGTTTGGTTCAGCTTGGCATACGTGTTGCCGAGATTGAAGAGACGTGCGGCGTTGGAGCCCTCGTCATTGATGACATTCTGATAGAGAGGGAGGGCTTTGGCATAGTCTCCGGCGGCGAACGCGGCGTTGGCATCCTCCCAAGTGCCGGCACGGAGGGACGGCAGTCCTACGGCCAGGAAGAGCAGGGCCAGCAACAGGTGGAAGCGGGAAGACATGGGGAAGGAGGTCAGGGGGGGCAGAGGTCAGAGGGCAGAGGAATCAGGCGGGGACCGTTTGGTGACTTGCGATGTTTTGGGGGCTGCGTGGCGCCTGAGGGATGGATTCCAACGCCTGTCGGAAGCGGGTGCGCCAGATGGCGAGCTCATTCGGTTGGAGGATGTTTTGACGGCTGTATTCCTGGCGGTCGGCTTCCTGGAAGAAGGAGATGACGGGGGAATCGCCGGGGAGGCGGTGGGTGACATCAGCCAGGGTGATGGCCGGGGCCGTGGTTTGCCAGACGCTGGCTAGCCGGACCTGGAGGGCACGGCGGGCCGCGGCAAAGAAGCCGGGAACATCGCCCCGGGCCGCGAAGGTTTCGGTTTCCTGGAGGGCAGACCGCAGGGCTTTTTCCTGGGCGGCGCGCGCGAGCCGTTGGGGATCGCGCCAGCGGGTGAGGAGGAATTTGACGATCAATCCAGCGACCACCGCCACGCCGGCGAGGCTGAGGAAGAGGCGGAAGGAGGGGCGCCAGACCAGCGGTGTTAGATCGGTGGCGAAACCAGCGCGGGCGCGTTGGGGAGCGAGCGCGGAGGCCGGTGGGACGGGGCTGGGCGCGATGGCCGGAGCCGCGGTTTCCGGTTCCGGTGGGAGGTCAGGGCCGGTGACTTCGATGGCTTGCGGCGGGGTTTCCGCGGTTTTGTAAGTGGCGGCATCAGGATCGAAATAACTGAAGGTCAGGCGCACCTGTTCGGAGCCGCTCTGACGGGGCACCTGACTGAAACGGAAGACGGAGGTGCCGCTGAAGGAGGCGGCGTCCTTGGGGGTGAAATTCGATTGGCCATCATAGGATTTCCAATCGCGGCCGGATTTCAGGACCGGCTGCTGGAGCAGCTTGAAATTGCCTTCCCCCCCGACCTCTGCCGTGATCTGCTGGGGCTCGCCGGTCTTCCATTGGGCCGGAATGTTGGTGCGGCCGAAGGTGAATTTTCCAACTGCTCCCTCAAAGCCGTCCGGGCGGCCCTCTGCGGGCAAGGCGCGGATTTCGATGCGGGTGCTGTCATCCGTTTTGCTGCGCAGGGTCACTTCCTTCTGAATCATGCGGGCGAAAAACCGGTCGAAGATCGGGTCATTGGAGCGGCGGCCCTGACCGGAGCGGTCGGGCACCTGGACGGAGATCTTCATGGAGAGGTCGGGCGGATAGTCGCCGGCCTTGGTGGCGGAGAGTCCGCCATACCAGGTGGCGACCAGATACCGCTGGCCTTGATGGTCCTCCATGCCCTGCTGCGGCTGGGAACTGAGGTTGTGCAGGGTGAAGGATGAGCCTTCGGGCTGGAGCGGGGAGTTCAGCGACACCCGGGCCTCGGCAGGGAGCCACGCTTTGATGCGGACCGGCGCAATCTCGCCGACCCAGGCATGTTTCCTCACTTTTCCGGCGAGTTCGACGGTAAGGAAACCGAGGTTCTCCTCTCCGGCGGTTGGCGCGGGTGCGGCGGATGATTGGCCCGCGGCACTGCCCGGAGGCAAACCGGCAGGAGTCTGGGCGGCTGAAGCCGTCACCTTCAGTTTGAGAGGCTGGGTCTGCACCCCGGCGCCATCCACGGTCACGGTGAACGGAGGAATGGTGTAGTCCCCCGCCGTCATGGAGCCGACCGCATAGGTCAAGGTCATGGATGAGGTGGTGACCCCATTGACCATGTTGACCTGCCGACCCTGGTTGGGACCCTGGAAAATCAGACCCGGCACCTCCGGGGCATTCAGGGCGGTTACGTCGCCATTCACGATCCTGATGGTCAGGGTGGCCCCTTGCCCGGCCGGTACGGATTCCGGCTGCAGGGTGGCCGTGACCTCTGCGGCGGTGAGAGGAGTTGTCAGCGAAAACAGGGTCAGCAGCCACGTCAGGCATAAGGCAGCTCGAATCCTCGCCCCCTCAGCAAAGCGGGCGGGCGCGAGGGATGTCGGAGGGGACGCTACCATGTCTTGCCTTTGGTGGTGTTGTTGGGATCGATGAACCGGCCGCGCTGGGGCGGACGCTCCATCGGAATGACGGTGCGTTGCTCGCCGCGCATCATGTTCAGCAATTGTTTGGCTTCTTCGGCCGTCATTTGTTTTTGCTGCACCTGCCGGCGTTCCTCGGTGCTGGATTTTTCCTCGCCCTGCTTGGGAGCACCTTCTTTCTGCTCACCGGTTTCGCCTTCCTTGGTGCCTTTTTCTTTTCCGTCCTTGTCCTTCTCCCCGGCGGAACCGCTTTCCTTGCCATCCTTGTTCTCTTTCTTTTCGGGATCGCCCTCCTGACCTTCTTTTTTCGGTTCCCCTTCCTTCTCCTCACCCGGTTTCTGGCCGTCCTGTTTTTCGCCGTCCTTGCCCTCTTCAGACTTTTCTTTTCCGTCCTGCTTTTCCCCGTCTTTTTTGTCCCCGTCCTTTTGCTCTCCATCCTTCTGGTCCTTGCCGTCTTTTTTCTGATCGTCCTTGTTTTTGTCAGGATTTTGCTTTTTCAGTTCATCGAGTTTGCGCTTCACGAGGTCGTGGTTGAAGCGGGCGTCGGTATCACTGGCGTCGAGGGCAAGGGCGTCGCTGTAGGCTTTGAGGGCTTCCTCCCATGATTTCAGGGTGGCTTGCACGTTTTCGGCCTGGGAAGCCTGACCGATCCGGTAGAGGGCATTGCCGAGGTTGTAGTAGGCGCGGTTTTGCAGGGTGAGGTCCGTGGTGCTGAGCGAATCGCGCAGGGTATCGGCCGCCGATTGAAATTCCCCCGCGGCATAGGCGGCGGTGCCGTTGTTGTAGAGGACCCTGGCATCGGGCATCTCCGCATGGACCCGCCCGGAGCAAAGAAGCGACAGCAGGCTTATCGTCAGCACGACCGCGGTTTGCCCCGGCACGGCGTGGCGACGGGCGGCGGAGGGCAGGGCGGCGGCTTTGGCGGGACGGTGGCGGTCGGGGAGGAGGAATTCCATGATCAGGCAGAGGAGGGCGAGAGCGAGGGGCCACTCATAACGTTCGAGCGGGATCTTTTCCATGCGGCCTTCCAGTTCGTTTTTGGGCACGAGGCGCAGCTTTTCACGGTAGATGGAGTCGAGCCCTTCCGCCCCGCGGCCCAGCGGGACGTAAAGCCCGCTTGTGGCTTCGGCGATCTTCCGCAACGACGCCTCATCGAGTTTGGTGGTGACAGGATTGCCGGACTGGTCGCGGATGAGATCGCGGCGGCCGTTGGCATAGTGGACCGGAATGGTTACGCCGGTGGTGCTGCCCACACCTACGGGGTAGATGGTCATGCCCTTTTTGGCCTGTTCTCTGGCGGCATCGAGCGCATCGCCCTGCAGGTCTTCCCCATCGGTGATGAGGACGAGGATGCGGTGGTTGTTGCCCTGTTCATCAAAGAGTCGCGCCGCTTCATTGATGGCGCTGGCTACATCGGTGCCTTGTTTGGGGATGAGGTCGGTATCCAGCGCATCAAGGGATTCCCGGAAGGCGTCGTAGTCGCTGGTGAGGGGGCACAGCGCGTAGGCGCTGCCCGCGAAAGGGACCAGTCCCACGCGGTCGCCTTCGAGGCGGCTGATGAAATCGTGGATGCCGAGCCGGGCGCGTTCCAGTCGGTTCGGGCTGAGGTCTTCAGCCAGCATGCTGCGGGAAGTATCCACGGCGAAAAGGAGGTCGATGCCGCGGCGTTTCACCTCACGCAGTTCATAACCTTTGCGCGGGCCGGCGGCGGCAATAAAAAGCAGGAGCAGGCCGCCAAGCCAGAGCGCGCGTTTCACCCTGACCAGACGTGGGGAGACGCCGGGAAGCAGGCGGGCGCGGAAGCGGGGATGCACCAGTTTGGCGAGGTCGGTCTCGCGGCGGCGGTCGAAGCGGGTGAAGAGCCAAGCCACGGTCAGACACACCACCGGACCGGCGTAGAGCCAGAGCGGGCGGGCGAATTGCAGGGGGGAATCTTCCATGGGAGAAGTCAGGGGAGGCGGCGCCAGAGGGTTTGATCGAGCATCCGCACGGCGAGGAGGAGGCCGAGGCCGGGGAGAAGGAACCACAGGAACAACTCTTCGTATTCCTCGTATTTCTTGAGCTTGCGGGTGGTGGTTTCGAGTTGGTTGATGACCTCGTAGATCTTTTCGAGGGATGTGGTGTCAGTGGCACGGAACATTTTCCCTCCGGTCAGGTCCGCGACTTTTTGGAGCATCGGTTCATCGATTTCCACCTTCACGCGGCGGTATTGAGTGCCGCCGAAGGGATCGCGCACGGGCATGGGGGCCTCGCCGTTGGTGCCGGCGCCGATGGTGTATATTTTGATGCCGAGAGCCTTGGCGGCTTCCGCGCTGGTTTCGGGATTGGCCGCTCCTTTGTTATTCACGCCGTCGGTCAGGAGAATGATGATGCGGGATTTCGCCTGCGAATCCTTGAGATGGGCGATGGCGGAGACGAGCGCCGAACCGATGGCGGTGCCGTCCTCCACCTGACCCATTTTCAGACTGGTGATGCGCTGCCCCAGCCAGGCGCGATCCTGGGTGAGGGGGCTGACCAGATAGGGCCGTCCCGCGAAGGCCACCAGCCCGATCTTGTCGTTGGCCCGCTGCTGGACGAATTTGCCGACGACGTCCTTGACCACTTCGAGCCGGTTGGAGGGCTGGCCATTCAAGGTGAAGTCCATTGCCTCCATGGAGCCGGAGACGTCCACCGTGAGGAGGATATCGATGCCGCTGGTTTCGATATCGGTCGAGCCCCGGCCGAGCCGCGGGCGGGCGAGGGCGAGGATGAGCAGGCTCAGCGCCAGCAGCACCGGCAGGAGGCGGAAGCCGCCGACCCACGAGCGTGGCTTGGCTCCAGAGCCGAGGGCGTCCGCCGTGGAGGGCAGGCGCAGGGCGGCGGGCCGGCCGCGGCGGCCTTTCCATAACAACAGCAGCAAGGGCAGCGTGAGCAGCCAGAGCAAGTGGGGATGGGCGAACTGGAAGCTTTCCGTCATGCGTTTTCCGGGGCGACGGGTGATGAGGACGCAGGCGGTGCCGTGGTCACGACGGAGGCGCTGTAAGCGGCGGCCTGGACAAAGCGGTTGGCGGTATCCAGCAGGGCAAACCGTTCCACCGGATCAAACTTCGCTCCGGCAAATTTAGCCTTGTCGCAGGTGGTCAGGAATTCCTGGAGGAGTGCCGCATGCGGCTGCAGGGGGGAATGGTGGGTGCTGGTTAGGGACTGGAGAAATTCCTCGGTGGTGCGTTGCGGGGCGGCGATGCCGAAGTTCCCGGCGATGAAGCGGCGGACCACATTGGCCGTTTGTTCCGCGAGGTCCCCGGCGGGCAGGGATTCACGCTGGCGGTCGATGGCGCGCAGGGCCTCGCGGGCCTGATCCACCGGCGGGATGGTGAGGCGGGGATTGCCGCGCCGGAACATCAGAAACCAAATCAACAGACCAGCGGTGGCGGCCACCGGCGTGGCGATGAGGACTTTTTTGGCCGTGCTCAGCTTGGCCGGTGCTGGAATTTCGATCGGCGCCCGTGGGCCGCGGATGTCCTCTTCCTGCGGGGGCTGGCTTGGGTTTTGGGCCAGGGCATGCGTCAGGAAAAAACCGGCGGCGAGGAGACCGCAGGCCTGACGGAAGCATGGATGGGGAGCGCGGTGTTTCATCCGATGCGTTGGCGGCGTTTCCGGAAAAAGTTGACGAGGGCAGGGAGCCAGTTGGTGCCGCTGGTGAACTCCAACAGATCCACCCCGGTGGAACGGATCATGGCGGCGGTGCGGGTGCGGCGGGTCTGGGATTGTTCGCGGTAAGCCTCACGGACCTTGCGTTTGCTGGTGTTCAGTTCCACCACCTCGCCACTCTCGGCGTCTTCGACATAGAGCCGGCCGACGTCAGGCAGCTCCTCTTCGCGGGGATCGGTGACGGAGACTGCGATGACATCGTGGTGTTTGTTGGTGATGGTCAATTTCTTGCGCAGGGCGGCGAGCCGTTCATCAAAGGGCGGGCCGGGCTGGAAATCACTCACGAGGAACACAATGGCGCGGCGGCTGATGACCTGATTGGCAAAATCGAGGGCTGCCACGAGGTCGGTGCCGCGCTGGGAAGGCTGGAAAAACAAGGCTTCGCGGATCAGCCGCATGATGTGGCTGCGGCCTTTGGCAGGCGGGATGTACAGTTCCACCGTGTCGGTGAAGAGGACCAGCCCCACCTTGTCGCGGTTCCGGATTGCGGAGGCCGCGAGCACCCCGGCGGCTTCGGCGGAGAGTTCGCGTTTGCTGTCAGCGGTGGACCCGAAGTCGGAGGAGCCGCTGACATCGATCATCAGCAGGATGGTGAGTTCGCGTTCCTCGGTGAAGAGTTTGATGTAAGGATCGCCGGTGCGGGCGGTCACGTTCCAGTCGATGGCGCGCACGTCATCCCCGGCCACGTAGTTGCGTACCCGGTCGAAGTCCATACCGCGTCCCTTGAAGACGCTGGCATAACGTCCCGCCATGGTGTCGTCCGCCAGCCGGGTGGTGCGCACCTCCATCCGGCGCACGCGGCGCAGAATTTCCACCGCGCGGGCTTCGGTTTCAGAGTCCTGGGAGGACTGGGTGGGAGGAGGGGGCTTCACGTGGGGGAAGGGACTAACCAGTTGTCGGAGGATGCCGGTTCTCAGGGCACCGGCAGTTCATCCAGAATGCGCTGCACGAGGGTCTCGCTGCTCAGGCCTTCGGCTTCGGCTTCGTAGGTCACGGCAACGCGGTGGCGGAGCACATCCATGGCGATCGATTTCACATCGTTGGGGGTGACGTAGCTGCGCCCGTCGAGGAAGGCATGCGCGCGGGCGGCGAGGGCGAGACCGATGGTGGCGCGGGGGGAGGCCCCGACCTTGATGAAGGGAGCGATGCGCACGCCGAAATCATCCGGGCGGCGGGTGGTGTGGACGAGGCGCACGATGTATTGTTTCACCCGGTCGTCCAGGTAGAGCCCGGCCGCGACCTCGCCAGCCTTGCGGATGGTATCGAGGGTCACGATGGGCGCGGGCGCCGGCAGGTCCTTGATGGTGGCGGCAAGGTCCAGCACCAGCAGTTCCTCGGCCTCGCTGGGGTAGTCCACCACCACCTTGAGCAGGAAGCGGTCGAGCTGCGCTTCCGGCAGGGGATAGGTGCCTTCCTGCTCCAGGGGATTCTGGGTGGCCAGCACCATGAAAGGCGTGGCGAGGGGGAAGGTCTGGTCGCCGATGGTGACCTGCTTTTCCTGCATCGCTTCCAGCAGCGCGCTCTGCACCTTGGCCGGGGCGCGGTTGATTTCGTCGGCGAGGATGAAGTTGGCGAAGACCGGGCCGCGCTTCACCCGGAACTCGGCGGCGCGGGGGTCGAAGATTTCGGTGCCCACGATGTCGGCGGGCAACATATCCGGGGTGAACTGGATCCGGTTGAACTTCGCGTCCACCAGCGCCGCCAGCGTTTTCAGGGCCAGCGTCTTGGCGAGGCCGGGCACGCCTTCCAGCAGCACATGTCCGCGCACCAGCAGGGAAATCAGGAGCCGGTCCACCATGGAGGTCTGTCCGATCAGATAGCGGCCCAGTTCGGTGCGCAGTGGTTTGATCCAGTGGGACGCTTCCTCCACAGCATCGCCGGCCATGGCGGAGGGAGTGGTATTGGAAAAAGAGGAGTCGGAGGTCGTGTGCATACGTGAAATAACAGGATGCCCGGGGGCCGGGGGGCCGGAGGCGGGTGGGCAGCGGGCATTTGCCAGTAGGACGGGCGAAACTCAACTGCCGAAATCGCATCCCGGCGGGGAGTAAAGCGCTGGTGCGCGGCGGATTTCTTTCCCTCGTTCGGCGGAGGGCGCTTTCGCGGAGCTGCCGGGGCAGGCGGCTATGGGCGGACGCGGAGAACGGAATCGCCCTTTGCCGCTGGCCGGGAAAGGTGCCACCATACCGCCCCGGGCTTTGATGCCGTGTCCCCCCGCCTTTCCCATGATGTTCCGTTTTCTCCTGCTCTCCAGCGTCTGCTGCCTGACCGCCTGCAAACTGCCGGATGTGAATCTGGCCACCAGCGAACCCCTGAAGGTGGACATCAAGGTGGACCTGAACGTCTATCAGCACAGCACCCCGGAGGAGGCCGCCAACGCGGATTCGGCGGAGGAAGCGGCCGGGCAGATTGAGAAGCGGAAATACAACCGCACCGCCGAGATCCAGGAATTGAAAAACCAGCGTTACGTGGCCGAGACGCATCGCGGCGTGCTGCTGCTGCGCCAGCAACCCGCCGGCACCTACGGCGAGTATGTTAAAAAAGTGGTGGAGGATGAAAACAAGGACCGCATGGCCCTCATGACCGCCGAAGCCAAAAAGGACCGGCGCGAACTCAACGACGTCATGAAGGAACGCTACGCCGCCACCCTGCAAGGTTCCCACGCCGGGGAATGGGTGGAAGTGCCCGACCCTGCCAAGCCGGAGTCCTACAAGCTGGAGCAGAAGCGGTAGAGGACGGGAGGAAGGAAGCAGCGGTCAGGGGTCAGAGGTCAGGGGTCAGGGGTCAGGCTGGAGGGGGCGCGATGCTGGCGATGCGGCCGATGCTGAAATCGTAGGAGGTCATTTCGAGGTTCACCCGGGTCTGGGGTTCGAGGGGACCGAGGGCCGCGGCGCGGCGGGGGCTGAGGTGGGCGAGGATCTCCTTGCCGTTGGCCAGGACGGTGCGGTAAGTCCGCGGACTGGCGGGCGCGAGGATGGTGCCGATGGTGCGGATGGGATTGGGAGCAGGCATGGCGCAGTTGACCGCAGGTTCAGTCCAAATCCAACGGAATGAGGGGGCTCCCCTGAACCTTCCTGTTGCGCCGTTTTGGGAAGCCCTGGATGCGCTGCCTTTTACATCCCACTTGAGGCTTGCACTGGCGTCTGTTCAGACATCATTGCTCATGTGAGCAGCCGTTTACCATCCGGGGATTTCCCGAGCGAGGAAGAGCTTCAGCCCAAGGTTGATCCTGTCGCTGGGATCGACCTCTCGCTGATTGAGGAGAACCTGAAATTGACGCCTTGGGAACGGATCGTGGCGAATGACGATGCGGTGAATTTCGGCCAAATGCTGCGTGAAGCGGTGATTTGATCCCATGCAGCATCTTGACCAACTCCTGGAGAGGCTCGTCCGGGCCGGGGTCGAATGTGCTCATCGGGGGATTCGCCGCGATAGCCCACGGCTCCTCCCTGCAGACCCGGGATATGGGTGTCTGTATCCGGCTGGGTGAGGTGAATTTGAGGCGCATCCAGGCGGCCTTTGAGGGTTTGCATCCGGTGCATCGCGCCCGCCCGGACCTCCCGCTGGATCTGACTCCGGAACTCTGTGCGCGGCTGAAGAACCTGTATTTGAAGACGGACCTCGGTGTGGTCGATTGCCTCGGTTAATGACAGGTTCCAAGGGATTTTCCCCATTCATCTGGCGAAGAAATCGGCTTAATCTTCTGGCAGCAAAAAACCGATTTCGCGTTCAATCACCCTAATTCGAACATCTGGCCTTCATCCGGCGGGGAAAGAGGTTTAAGTCGTTTTATGGTTCTTTTCGATCATCGCTGAAAGGAATTTGCTTTTCGCGGGTGGCGTCATTGCGGGATCCGGAACGGGGAGAGAGGGGGCCTGATCAGTGTGCTTTCTTCGAAAGTAGGCCCGGCTTCAGCAGGTCTTGAGAGGGAAAGAAGACCGCTTGAAAGCGGGACTGCATGCGTAGAAACAACCTACATATGACCGATGAACGCGCGGGATTTCGCGATCCGGTTCAGCAGGCAACCGTGAACCACCTCATAACAACTGTTATCCAGGTTTTCCAGATACCAGTTCTGTCCTTTGGTCCGGAAGCCGGCATCGCGACGGGTGCCATCCTGGGCAAACGGAAAATCGTCGGCGCAGAGGATGAGATGCTGATAGGGCCGCCGGGTGAGCGTTTCGAGTTCGGGGGCGGCGCGATGGAACATCTCGTGCGAGTAGAAGAGCGTGGTGAGCGGCGTGGTGTCGCAGAAAAGAAACCGATGGGTGGCGGGGTCGAGAACCGCGGCTTCCTCGCGGCGGACTTGCTCGCGGGCGATGGCGAGCAGGTCGTCGAAAACGAGTTGGCCGCCGCGTGCATCCCAGAGTTCGCGGCCGTATTCGGCGACGTGGGTGGTTCCAAATTCACGGGCGAGGGCGGCGGCGAGCGTGCTCTTGCCGGTGGATTCGCCGCCGAGAATGCCGACCCGTTCGATGAACGTGGCGTACACTTCCGGCGCGAGGAAATGGCGGAGGCCGTGGATGTCTGCGCGGATGGCCGTGCCGGACACGGGGATCAAGTCACGGGCTTGGTTGATAGAAATATGCTTTACCGGCGCGCCTTGACGGGAGGCTAAATCGGCAGCGAAGCCGGCGCCGTAGTCTTCGCTGGTGAAGATCGCGTCGATGGGGCGGTCAACATCGCGACGCAGGATCGCGGCGCAGAAGGCACGGTGGGTATCGTCGGAATCGGAATTGTCAGGCAGGGGCTCGGTGGTGTGATCGAGGACGATGCGGGTGGTTTCAGGAAACCGGCAGCTAGCCAAGCGGCCCGGCGGAATGGTTCACAACCGGGAAACTCGGGGCGCGAGTAGCTGAGCAAAACGACGTGGTCACAAACGGCAAGCGCCGCACGGATGACTTGCTCGTGACCGAGATGGAGCGGCGCGAATTTCCCCACCACCAGGCCAGTGCGGAATCGGTTCATACAACCGAGGGGAGGGTCCGAAGTTCGCGCCGCCATCTGAGGAATCCGATTGGCGCATTGCACCAGAATAGGGCGTAGAAAAAGGCGGTGATCCAGAGTTCGCGGGAAGAGAACAGCACCACCGCGAGGGTGTTGGCGATGAACCAGAAAACCCAGGTTTCCACCTTGCGCCGCATGAGGAGAAGTTGCGCAGCGACGCTGAGCGCGAGGACCGCGGAGTCGATAAATGGCGCGTAGGCGTCGGTGAAACGGTGGAGCAGCCAGCCGTAGCCGAGGGTGGCTGCGACTCCGAGTGGAACCGTTAGCGAGAGTTCGGCAGACGAAGTGCGGGTGATGGGACGCTCCACGCGGATACCGCGGTGGTGGAGCCAGTGCCACCACCCGAGCGCGCTGGTGGCGATGAAGAAGACCTGCAGCGTGACGTCGGCATAGAGCTGGCTGGTGAAGAACAGCCAGCCGAATAACACGCAGCCGAGAATGCCGGTCCACCAAGTGTGGATGGAGTTGCGGGTGGCCAGGGCGATGGAGATGAGGTTGACGGAGTTGGCGACGATTTCCAACCAAGGCGGGTGGCGCAGGAGTTCGTGGAGGGTTTCGGGCAAAGTCATGAGTCGGCGCCGGGAAGAGCGGAGGAGTATTGCGGAATCTTGGCGGAGCCACTGGCCGCGAACGGAGTCGCCTGGATTTCCGCAGCCGGACCGAAGAGACAAGTTAGAGCGTCATAGGCTTCACTAACAGCCAAAGCCGGACCTTCGGCGGAAAACTCAAAAACCGAGTCGGCACGCTGATAGAGAGCGAAGCGTGCGAGCGGCAACGGTCGGAGCGCGTGGGTGACGTCGATGTTGTTAAGCCACACGCCATCGGGCCGTCGGAAGCGCACGAACGCCCGGCCTTCGAGACCGCGCAACACCGGCTCACCGCGGACGAAGTCGAGCGAGGCGAAGTCGCCGGTGCGGTAGCGGAGCAAGGGCAGGCAGAAGTTGAAACCACCGGTTAGAGCGACCTCGCCGCGCTCACCTGCGGGGACGGGTCGACCTTCGGGATCGAGGATTTCCACAAAAAGCCGCGGCTGGAGGAGCACGTGTCCGTCGAGGGCGGGATCAAAAACCGCGACCGGACCCGCTTCATTCAGCGAGTAAAGATCGAGGACGGGACAGCCGAAGGCGGCGGAAAGTTTTTCCCGCAGGCCAGGCAGCAACGTCATCGAGGTGGAGAGCAATGCTTTGGGGCGCAGATTCGGAGCGATGTCCAGCAGTTCGGTGAAGGAAAGCGGATCGCCGGCGATGACCTCGGGTGCCAAGGCTTCGAGGTAGTTGGCGCGGTCGGCGGGGTCGTGCCAGTCGGCGGGGTGGAGGTTGATTTTCGCCAAGCCGGCCTCGTCCATCGACGGGGTGACGGAGACATAAGTGAAGCAAATGAGCTGACAGCCGATCAGCACCACGCCCACCTCGCCGCGGCCAGCAGTTAGAGTGACACCGAAGCGGCGGAGCGCGCGCTTGTGATAGGCGAGGTAGCCGGCGGCGACGCGCGGATGGGACGCGATGAGCAGCGGATGGCCGGTGGTGCCCGATGTTTGAAAATTGATCAGGCGCTCCAGCGAAATGGAATCCGGCACGAAGGCCGCGATGTCGTGTCCCAAATCGGCGCGGGAAACAGTGGGCAAATCCTCAAACCCCGCAGGGGCTGCATAAGCGGCGTAATGCGGCACATCCTTCCGGCATTCGCTAACAAACTCTTCCAGCCACTCCGGATAGCCGCCGCGCGGCCAGCCGGTGTCCGCGGCGAGGACGGCGGCTTCTTCACGGCGGACGTGGGCGAGATCCGACGCGTCGAGACGGTTGCCGCTATGGTTCCGATAGATCGGAGCATTTGGGTGTTCGCGGAGGAAATCGAGCATGCGTCGTCCCGCGTCGCTGAGGAGCGGGTAACGGTCGGCATCAGTGGTGTCGATGGCGTTCATTCGCGGGTGTATTTGTCGGCCGACTCCTGCGCGGCCTTGCGGGCGAGAGCTTCGCGGATCGCGCGCGAGCGTTCCTCGGCGGCGCGGGAAGCGGCGAGGACGCGGTTTCGCTCGATCGAGCTGAGAGAGGTGAGGCGGTCCTGGGCTTGCACTGGGGTTTCGCCGGCAGGGCGCAGTTCCAAGCGGGCAAGAGCGAAGCGGACGAATTCTTCACGCCGCTCGGAATCATCGCGGTACTTGCCGGCGCCGTTCTGGGAGGAGAGTTCCGACGCGCCCTCGGTGAGCAGGTTCACCAACGCATCGGCGGAAATTTCCAACGAAATGAGATCCGCATCCGCGAGCAGCCAGCAGAGCAACAGCATGACACCGGCCCGGCGAACGGATGGCGTGGAGCTATCCGGAATGAACACCCGGAAGTCCGTTAGGACGCAGTTGTGGAATGCGAGCAGATCGGCCACGACCGCGGAGAGGTGGACCAGCCCGCGGCCGGAGCTGGTGCGTGGTTCTGCCAGAAAATCGGACGGCGTCTCGGCGAGCCGGCGCAGCAGGTGTTCGAGCGTGGGACCTTCGTGGTTCATGGGGAGGGGGCAAATTTTTCGAAAACCTGCGTGCTTGGGCAATCGTCGCAGACGCGGGGTCGGCGAGTGGTTCGGGCAGCAGTGAAGCGGACCGGCAGGGACAAGAGATCGGAGCTGTTATGAATGCCGGCAAGCGGCACCGAGAGCTCAGCGGTCGTAAACGAACAGGGCGAAACCGAGCCGTGTTCGTCGATAAAAAGAAAGCGCTCGGCCGGGCCGCAGTCGGACACCGGACGGGGCTTGCCCGTGGCAGCCGAATGCAGGCGGTCCAGATAGGCGGGACTTCCGGCGATGGCCAGGCCGTGGGGTGTTAGTTCGCGACGCAGTGAGGGCAATTGATCGATGAAACCGGCGAGTTGCGCCGGGAGCGGGCGATGGTCGGAAAAATATTCCGGGCGGTCGCGTCCGCCGAGAATGTTGAAGGTGAGCTCGTCCACGCCCCACGATGCCACTTCGCGGGCGATCTCGGGAAAGCGGTCGATGGTCGAGCTAAGCAGGACCGTGTTGACGCGGAGTTTCATGGCGCGTCGAGCTTGGGAAAGCTCTGTGACATTTTCCCGCAGCGCTTCAAAAAGTCCGGGTGACGAACGCAGGACATCGTGGCTGGCGTCTGGCGCATCGAGGCTGATCGTCAATTCGGAGTAGTGATCGATCAGATGGCGGCGGACGGTGGCCGATCCAAGAGTCGTGCCGTTGGTGGTGGCACTGACCCGCAGGCCGAGCGCGGTGGCGTGGCAGGTGAGTTCGGGCAGCACCGGCCAGAGCAACGGCTCGCCTCCAAGCCAGCTCACCAAAACGGGATCGCCGCTAACATTCTGATAGTCCGCCAGGATTTCAAGGAAGCGGCGGATGGCGGCGGGCGCGGCATCGGTGCGGGCGAATGGCAGACGCCTGTCGTATGCGCAGAACGGGCACGCCAGATTGCAACGGGTGGTGACGCGCCAGACGACAATCATGGACGTGCGGATTCCGGTTGGATTTCGGAGGCGGGACCGAATTTCTGGCGGCTGAAGGCACGGGCGAAGGCGACGAGGCCTTCGAGAGTGGGGACGGCGTGGATCTGCCAGGATTGTTCGTCGCGCGCGCGCTGCAACGTGGAGGTTAGATTTTGATAATAGGAATGCGCGGGTTTTTCCCAATCGCCCGGAATGTTGAGAGCGAGCGTGCCGCCGCCGCGGCCTTTTTGCAGGGCTTGGGCGCATAGTGCCCAGCCGGAGCGGCCGCGCTCATCGGGATCGTCGAACATGGTGGTCACGCCGTCGTCGGAAACAGATAGAACATGCACCGGGCGCTCGTCGGGGCGGCGGCCAGCGAAGGTGTCGCGCAGGACGTGGAGCGGAAACTGGGTGGCACCGCCGTAGTGGGCTGTTAGCACGCGGAGGATCGCGGTTTCATCCCGGATGAAGCCGGGGGTGGATTGGAACTGGTGTTTGCCGCTCCACAGCGTCGCTTGCACGCGGGCACCGGCCCGCAGCGCCGAGAGGACGATGATGGCACCGGCGAGCGCCGGATAGGAAAGCTGGACCGCGGGGTTGGGCATCGAGCCGGAGCTGTCTACATAAAGGTCGAGGTCGATCGGCTCGCGCCGCGGCTCGTTGCCGGCGGTGGTGCCATAGACGCGGCGCACGGTGGTGAGGCCGGGAATGATGCGCGGGCTTTGGAGGATGGATTGGAACCAATCGCACTCGTCGAGTGGATCGCCGATTTCCCATGGCTCCAACCCTTCGAGCTGAGGCTCAGTGCTTTCAGGCGCGGCGCGGCGCGGATAACGGACGAGGTGACGCTGGGCGAGCTCGCGGTAATAAGCGATGGCCGCATCGTGGTCCGTGCCGGGCCAACCGGCGGCGCGCAGGATTTCCGCATACTCGAACGGTTGGCGTTGCTGGCCGGCTCCGGGATTGTTAGTGGCTGGAGGCAGGGATGAAATGCTGTCAGCGGCAGGAGCGTCGCCGTCGGGGTCGATCCCGGTGATGAGCGGGTCCAGCGACGGATGGCGGATGTCGCCGTCATCGGCCGAGGCATCGGTTAGCCCGTTCGGAATGCCACCCGCACCAGCGCCGCGGGTATCGTGCAGGGCGGCGAAATCCTCGGCGGACTGTTGGTCCTCGACGAGGTGCGGGAGCAGGAGGGCGGCGAATTTTCCAGCGGCGGCGAGCCAATCGCCGGCATAGCTGCGGACAAGGCGCATGCCCAGCCATGCGTCGCCTTCGAGCGCGTCGTTGGTCGGGCCGCCGCCGAGCGAACCGCGCGGGAGACTCCAGAGGAGTTCGTAAATGCGAAGGTAAAGCGTCCACACCGCACCCGGCGGAGGTGCGTCGGCGGCGCGCTTGCCGAGGCGCTGATAGATTTCGCCCATGCGCAATCCGGCGGAGCGCTGGAGGCGGTCGTTGATGAGAAGATCGGTGTAGAGGTTCGCGACCATCGGTGCCTGTGCTTCGAGCGTGGGCAGCGCGCGGCGCATCCGGGCGAGGCAGCGGGCATGGTCGGTTAGAGTAGCGGGGGCGAGCACGTGGTGGCCGATTTCATGGGCGAGGATTTCCACCGCGTAGTCGGCGAGGCCACATCCGGCGGCATGCGGGAGATCGACAACGATCACCTGGTCTTGCAGGCGGATCATCGCGAAGCTGCCGGTGAGATGCTCGGCGCGGGCGGCGGCGCTCGTTTCGCAAAGCAGCGGCGGGTTCAGTTGCGTGTAGCGGCTCCATGCTGCCAGAGCCTCGGGCCAGGCGTCTTCCCAACGGGATTTAAGATCGGGCGCGCTCATCGTTAGGGAGTGGCCGGGCCGACCCAGATGGAATGGCTTTGCCCGGAAGTGACGGCATAGGTGGAGCCCAGGATGACCGCGCTGGTGGCGCTGTGGCCGGCAGGAAGACGGCCGAAATCACGTGAAGTCGGCGACACCGGAACGGCGTCCGCGATTTCGTCAGGACTCGCCCGGTGCAGCGTGGCCCCGAACGAATCGGCAACAAGAATCCAGGATTCGTCACCACTGCGGACGAGAATGTGGGAGCCGCTTTGCATCACCAAGGGGGGTGTGACAAACAGTCCGCCAAAGCCTCGGAAAGCACCGACGCGGCGATCAAGTGTTGCCCGCGTATCGCAACCGAACCATGGATTGGAAAGATAAGCGTCGCGGACCTCGGACCAGTTAGACCCTGATGGAGCATCGAGCGCATCAAGCGCGAGATCCGGCGGCAAGGCATCCGCGGCGGCGAGGGCCGATGCGCGGAAATGAGCAAGCCCGGCACGCCAGGCCAGCAGTTGGGCGACGATCAGAAGTTCATCCGCGGTCGAGCAGCGGGGGGCGAGGGCCGCCAGCCGGCTTCGCCAGATTTCCGCATGGCGATCCGACGTAACAGCCAGATGATGGGCGGCATTGCTGAGTGAGCCGAGAATCCGGCGCGGCGCGGCGGCGATGTTCGCGGCCATGCTCGGGAAAACTTCCATCCAGAGTTGGTTGATCCCGGGAGTGATCGCCGACGGTCCAGCAAGCTTCTCGGCGACGAGTTGCAGGCCGAGATCATAGGCCCGGTCCAGGACCACATGGACGTGGGCGGGATCCAGCGCGGCGGCGAGCGGTGAAAGCTGGTCCCTCAGAAACAGCGAAAATTCCACGGCATCGAGGCGCGGCCAATGTCGGCGCGCCGCGGCGAAGCGGCCGTTGCAATCGGCGCGGCGGGCGCGGAGAAAATCGGCGAGCGGAGGGGCGAGCATGTCAGCGGGTTTTCAGCCAGCGGAGGAAATTGCTGTAGCGCTGGTGGAGATATTTGAGCTGCATCAGGTCGTCGTGGAGATGGCCGTAGAGTTTGCCGCCTTGGAGCAAGGTGGTGATGAGTCGCTCGATTTTCTCCAGCCGGCTCCGGGTGTCGCGCTCGGACAGGCCTTCCAGACCGACGGCGAATTCCGCCGCCAGTTCGCCGACGGGATCCATGCGATCGAGATCCAGCCGGTCGAACTCGGCGCAGGAAAGGTCGAACACCCGGCGCAGCCAGCCGATGCGGTCGGTGCGCATGGGACCATTTTCGGCGGTGTTGAAAAACGGCGCGTCGAGGTCCGGCTGGAGTTTCTCATGAAGCACGAAGGGCAAAATCTGCCGGACATCTTCCAGCGAGACCGAGTTGTGACCACGGAAAAACGCGAGTGATTTGGCATAGACCAGCAGCGTCATGAGATTCCGCACGGAGAGACCGTTGCGGGTCTGGCAACCGAGGTCCTTGAGCCGGTCGCGGCCATTGTCGCGGGCGGTTAGTTCCGGCCACTCGGCACCGGCGAGACGCGCGGTGTCCTTGGTCATGTATTCGAACTGCGCGGCGGCGGGCTCGAAGAACTCGAAGTGGCTGGAGAAAAATTCCAACCGGCGGCGCACATCCGCGGGCACCTCGATCGCGCGGATCAACTTCTGCAAGCGGTCGATTTCCGCCTCGGTGAAAATGATCTCACCGGGAACGAGTTCCTCGGGCCGGATGTTTTCCTCGATCCGCTCTAGCAGACAGCCGAGGAAACGCGGGTTGAACGCCAACGCCGGGACGATCACATCGATCCGGTCGCGCAAGGCCTCGATGACCTGATAGGTCCCGCCGCCCTGGTCGTCGTTTGCGGTGAGGTACCATGCGGACTCGGGACATTCGTGGATGTGGCCGAGGATTTCCGCGTAGTTGTCACCCATGACGGTGAGCAGCGCGCTCTGGGTGCGAGTGGGAATGCGGTTGTATTCGTCGATGATCTTCACGCGAAATCCAAGCCACGGGCGCCAAGCGATCCGAATGTCCTCCATCTTCTGAGCCGCCACGAGATCCGCGGGCAGCGGATTGCCTAGCAGATCGGCGATGGTCATTTGCGGATGCCCGTGCTGCATCGCCCGCCGGACCTCGCGCACCGGATAACCCGCAAGGACGCCCATCAACAAGGCGCTGGCCGTCTTGCCGCGGCCGGGACCACCAACGAACAAACATTTCCGCCGCGCGGCGAAGGTGAGCAACGGCAGCAGGACAAAGCTCGAATAACTCTGCCCGGACGGCAACGTGAGCCGGCTCTTGCTGTCGCCGACCATAAATCGCGGAGGCGGCGTGTCGTTATACTCGATGTCGTAGTGTGGTGAAATGATCGCCGAATTGACGATCCAGAAATACGCTTGGCGGAGTTTTTCATCCAAGGCGACCGCCGCCGGGTCGGCATCGGTATTTTCCTCGATGGCGAGCGGCCCGCGGTAGAGGTCGGCGACGTCGAAAGCACGATCCGGGCGCGGAGCCGGATCCGGATTCGTCGGGGCTTGTGAGACACGTTTGAACGGATTGGAGAATCCCATCGGGGAGAGTCCCAAATCCGGAGACTTAGACAAGCGCTAGTTGGTCGGATTTTTTCCCGGAAGGCATGGAATGAGAGGCGGATTTGCCCTTCCAGGCTGAGCTGAAGACCCCTGACCCGCCACGCTATTGCCAAGCGGGGCGGATGTCTGCAATGGCTGCGGCATACATTTCCATCGCCGTTTGTCACTTGTCGGGTGTATGTCTGTCTGAAAGGAATTTGCTATTCCCGGGTGGCGGCATGGGCGGGGCCGGGAACGGGGAGAGAAGGGGCTGACCCAGACTCCCCTTTCGGGTGCGCCATCAAGGTGAGGGAAATAAAGAGGGAAGGCCCGTGGCGACGGATGGGCCGGCCGCCTGCCGGCTCCCGCCTCCCGGCAAGGCAGGGGCGGGTCTGATTGTTATGGGGGTGCTCCCTCAGGCGTAGAATCCGAAGAAGTTCCGGGCATTGCTGTAACAGACCCGCTGGACGAGGGTGCTGAGCACCTCGAAATCGTCCGGGATTTCGCCGGCGGCGACGTCGCGGGCGAGGAGGTTGCAGAAGATGCGGCGGAAATATTCGTGCCGCGGGAAGGACATGAAGGACCGGCTGTCGGTGAGCATGCCGACCCAGTGGCTGAGCAGGCCGAGATTGGAGAGGGCGTTGATCTGCCACTCCATGCCTTCCTTTTGATCAAGGAACCACCAACCGGAACCGAACTGCACTTTGCCGGCGGCGCTGCCGTCGTTGAAGTTGCCGATCATGGTGCCCATGACGTAGTTGTCGGCGGGGTTGATGTTATAGATGATGGTCTTGGGCAGGGAGCCGTCCATATCGAGGGCGTCGAGGTAGCGGGACAGGGCATGGGCCTGGGGCAGATCGCCGATGGAATCGAATCCGGTGTCGGGGCCCAACGCACGGAAGAGGCGGGTGCTGTTGTTCCGCAGGGGGCCGAGGTGGAGCTGTTTCACCCAGCCTTTCCGGGCATCGAGGCGGCCGCTCTGGACCATGATGAAGGTGGCGAATTGCTGCTGTTCCTCCGGGGTGACTTGCTGGCCGAGGCGGGCTTTGTCGTAGATGCGGGCAGCTTCGGTTTCGGTGCAGAAGTGGTGGGTGGCCTGGGGCAGGCCGTGGTCGCTGAGGCGTCCGCCGATGGCGTGGAAGGCATCGTGGCGTTTCTCGAGGGCGGCGAGGAGGCCGCGGAAGGTGGTGACGTCGGTGTCGGCGGTGGCGGCCAGTTTTTCGACGTAGGTATTGAAGAAGGCCGTCTGGTCGATCTTGAGCAGATTGTCCGGCCGGAAAGTGGGGAGGATCTTCGTGCCGATGTTGGCGGCGGCGATGGTTTCGTGATGCGTCAGGGGATCGGCCGGATCATCGGTGGTGCAGACCACCTCCACCTTGAAATCGGTGAGGATGGCGCGGGCGCCGCGGTCGGGATCGGCGAGGCGGGCATTGGCCTGTTCCCAGATGCGCGGGGCGGATTCGGGAGTGAGGAGTTCGTCGATGTCGAAGTAGCGCTTCAACTCGAGATGGCACCAGTGGTAGAGCGGGTTCCGCAGGCAATTCGGAATGGTGCGGGCGAGGGCAAGGAATTTTTCGTAGGGCGGGGCCTCGCCGGTGCAGTATTTTTCGGCCTCGCCATTGGAACGCATCGCGCGCCACTTGTAGTGATCGCCGGCGAGCCAGATGTCGAAGAGATTGCCGAACCGGCGGTCGGCGGCCACGTCCTGGGGCGGCAGGTGCGAGTGATAGTCAATGATCGGCTGGGACTGCGCCACTTCATGGTAAAGGCGGCGGGCCAGCGGGGTGGAGAGCAGGAAATCGTCGTGGATGAAGCTCATGGCAGGGAGATCAGTCAGGGTTGAAGAATGCCGGCCAGCAGCAGACCGGCGACCACGACGGCCAGCCCGATGCGGTAATAGCCGAAGACGGTGACGCCGTGTTTCTGCAGCCAGCCGACCATCCATTTGACAGAGAGGGCGGCGGCGATCCACGCCGCGATGATGCCGAGCAGCATGGTGGTCACTGAGTAGTCCTGGAGCAGCTCGGGGTGTTTGACGAATTTGAGCATCTTGTAGCCGGAGGCGGCGGTCAGGGTGACCATGCCCAACAGGAAACTGAACTCTACGGCGGCGATCATGTTGAGTCCGACCAGCAGGCCGCCCACGATGACCATCAGGCTGCGGCTGGTACCGGGCCACATGGCGACGCATTGCAGGAGTCCGATCAGGAAGGCGGTTTTGGGAGTGATGTCCTCCAGGCTGAGGCCGATCTTGCGGGCTCCGGGGGCGGCGTTTCTTTTGAACCAGGCAACGGCGAGGATGGCGACGCCGCCGACAAACCACGCGGCGGTCACCGGCCACAGGCCGAAAAGATATTGCTCGATTCTCTTGTCAAAAAGCAGCCCGGCCACGACCGCCGGCAAAAAGGCGATCATGATATTGCGCAGCAACAGCAGACCTTGCGGGTTTTTGCCGAGCAGGCCATCAAGGAGACTGCGGCAGCGCTGGAAGTAGAGTCCCAGCACCGCGAAAATGGCTCCGACCTGCACCACCACGGCGTAGGCATTCGAGCTTTCGGTGGCGGGAATGCCGAGGATTTTCTGCGTGAGCAGGATGTGGCCGGTGGAACTGACCGGGAGATATTCGGTCAGGCCTTCGACGATGCCGATGAGGATAGATTGCCACCAATTCATAAAACGGCCCGTTGTTAAAAGCGGGATGGGTCCGTGGCAAGAGCAAGCGGCAGCGCGGGCGCGGAACTGCGGGACCGCAGAATCGGGGCAGGGAAGGCCCCAAAAGGAAACCCGGAGCGGCATTCTTTTTGCGGGTTGAGTTTTGCCCCGGCAACTGCCATGCTGCGACTCCCCCGGAATAGTTCCGGGTTCCCTTTGCCCCTTATGCCCGCCCGTTCCCGGACCACGCCCGCTCCTGCTGATGCAGGGGAGCCGTCGTTTGAGCAGTCCATTGAGGAACTGGATCAGATCATCCAGTCGCTGGATGGGGATCCGCAGGGTCTGGATGAATTGGTGGCCCGCTACGAGCGGGGCATGAAACTGCTGGGGCGCTGCCAGGCGCAACTGGATACCGCCCAGCTCCGCATTGAACAAATCTCCCGCCGGGCCGAGGGTCCGGCCGAAACCAGTCCCCTTGCCGCTCCGGCGGCCGCCAGCCCGGTCCCATCCGGAGCTTTGCCCGACAGCCCGCCTCCCGCTTCTTCTGATGATGAAATCCGACTCTTCTAACCTGGAGGATCTTCCCGAGATCCACGGTCCCGCCGATGTAAAGCGCCTCACCGAGAGCCAGCTTCTGCAATTGCCTGCCAAGGTCCGCAAGGAACTGATCGAGACGCTGGCCAACACCGGTGGACACCTGGGTCCGAATCTTGGGGTGGTCGAACTAACCATCGCGATGCACCGGGTGTTTGACTCCCCCAAGGACAAATTTATTTTCGATGTCAGCCACCAGGGCTATGTCCACAAGATGCTGACCGGCCGCTGGGACCGCCTGTCCACCATGAGGCAATACCAAGGCCTGAATGGCTTCCTGCTGCGCAGTGAGAGCGAACATGATTGTTATGGCGCGGGCCATGCCGGTACGGCGATGAGTGCGGCCCTGGGTTTCGCTGTGGCCCGTGATTTGAATGGTACGGACGAGCACGTGGTTTGCGTGGCGGGCGATGCCGCGTTTACCTGTGGGCCCACCTTCGAGGCATTGAACAACGTGGTGTCCTCCACAAAGCGTTTCATCACGATCCTGAACGACAACGAGTGGTCGATCGACAAAAATGTGGGGGCCATCGCCCGGTATTTCACGGCGCTGTCGACGAACAGCGCCTACGCCCATCTGCACGACAAGGCCGCCCAATTCATAGAAAAAATCGGGGGCAAGGCGATGCGCAAGCTGGCCAGCAAGGTGGAGGGGAGTGCCAAGAACCTGATCCTGCCGAGCGTGATTTTCGAGGAATTCGGGGTGCGTTATTACGGACCAATCGACGGGCACAACTTGCCGCTGCTCGTCAAAACGTTCGAATTTCTGAAGACCCAGACCGAGCCGGTCATTCTGCACATCATCACGGAAAAAGGCCGCGGTTACGAGCCGGCTTTGGCGAACCCCGGCAAATTCCATGGATTGGGCACTTATGAAATTGAGACCGGGGAAACTGCGGCCAGTCCCACCCCGACCTGCTCCCAGATTTTTGCCGAGTCCCTCGTGAAGTTTGCCAAAATGGACCGAAAGATCACAGCCATCACGGCGGCGATGCCGGGAGGAACCGGACTGGGGCATTTCAAGAAAGAGATTCCGGAACGGTATTTCGATGTCGGGATTGCCGAGGAGCACGCGGCGCTTTTTGCCTGCGGTCTGGCCGCGCAGGGATTGCGGCCTTTCCTTGCGATTTACAGCACTTTCATGCAGCGGGCCTATGACATGATCATTCATGACATGGCGCTGCAAAAACTGCCGGTGCGGCTGTGCATGGACCGGGGCGGACTCAGCGGGGATGATGGCCCGACGCATCATGGGCTTTTTGATATTGGCTACCTGCGGCATGTGCCGGGTCTGATCCACATGCAGCCGAAGGATGAGGATGAGTTTGTGGATATGCTGTGGACCATGGCGCACTATGAGGCCGGTCCGACGGCGATCCGCTACCCCCGCGGTGCCCTCACCGGAAAGGCCATCAAGGCCGAGCCGAAACTGCTCGAAATCGGCACCGCGGAAGTGGTGGCCGATGGGACGGATGTGGCTTTGATCGGGCTGGGCACCATGTTTGAAATGGCCGAGAAGGCGAAGGTGAAACTGGAGGCGATGGGGTATTCCGTGGCCCTGATCAACCCGCGCTGGATCAAACCGCTCGACACCGCCATGCTGGAACGTTATGCCCGCCGCTGCCGCGTTCTGTGCACTCTGGAAGACCACGTGCTGCACAACGGTTTTGGCTGCGGGGTGATCGAGCACCTGCACGATGCGGGCCTGCATACTCCCGTGGAACGGCTCGGTTGGCCGGATGAATTTGTCGAGCACGGCACCCCGGCCATTCTGCGTGCCAAACATGGGCTGACGGTGGAGGACTGCGTGAGAAAAGTGCTCCAGCATCTGGAGGCGAAATCCCCTGCCGGAACTCCCGGAGTCGCCATGGTCTGAGGTCCGTTTCCTGCCTGTTTTCCCATGTCTGCCCCCGGTTCCTCCCCGTCGTCTGCCGGACGTGCTTTTACGTTATGGCTGGACCCGTCCCGTTGGCCGGTGGTCCCGCTGCGGCTGCCCGGCAAAGCTTTTACGGTTTGGCTGGATCCCGCCCGCTGGCCGGTGCCTGCGCTGCGCCTGCCCGGGCGGGCCTTCACCTTGTGGCAGGACCCGGCGCGCTGGCCGGCGCTCCGTTTGCGGCTGCCAGGCAAGGGATTCACTTTGTGGCTGGACCCTGAAACATGGCCGCTTCCCAGCGGGTTATCCTTGCCGGTTCTCCTGCCTCCCCCCGCCATGCCTATTCAAATCAATCAAAACAAGGCCTTCACCCTTTGGACCCGGCCATCGCAGGTCACTCCAATCCCGATGAAAAACGGCATGACGGCAGCCGGATTGGCCGAGGCCACCGGGGCGCAGCCTATCAGGATGGCTCCGCCCGTGGCCGCGCCGGCAGGTCAGCTTGCAACCGCAGCTCTTTCTCCCGCCAACGCCACCCCTCTGGCGCACCGGTTCCTGCCCCTCGCTGCCGGGGTGGTCGCGGTAATCGGTTTGAATGCCCTGATCAATGCCGCGGATTACAAAAAAATAGCGGTGATGGATGCCGGACTTGAGGCGGAATTGAGCGGGATGCGCCTGCGCATCGAACAAGCGGGCAAGGGCATGGCGGAGATCGACGCCAGGAATACCAAGGCCTCCGGGGAGTTCAGGAAAAAGGTGGAGCAGCTCGAGGCCAGTGCACTGGCTCTCCAGCAGGAAAATGCCCGGATGGGGACTGCCCTCACCAAGGCGCAGGAGACGATCCGTGAGGCTGAAGCCGAGGGGCTGAAGCGTGAAGTGCGCATCCAGCAGCTCCAGCAGGCGTTCAATCTGGCCAAAGTGGCTGCTTCCGCTGCTGACACCAAAGCTGTCAGCACCATGGAGGAAGCCTCCGTCATCAAACGGGAATCCGCCGCCGAAGTGGTGACACTCCGCGAATCCCTCGCCCGGCTGGAAGCGGAAAAAGCGGCGGCTCTCAAAGCGGCTGCCGAGGCAGCCACGGCATTGGCGAAGTTGCAGGCTCAAATTCAAGCAGCGCCCAAGCCGGCCGCCCCCTGAAATCTCGATGATGTTCTCCCGTGATGGAATGTGAGGGCTTTTGGGATGACCTGAAAACCGAAGCGGGAAATCCATGGTTTCGGTGTTCTTGTTCAGGGTAATGAGGGCCGGAAAACGGCGGCGGATCAGTGTCAGGGCACCGGCACAAAAAAGCCCGGATTCCTTGGCGGAATCCGGGCTCTGAATATTGGCTTGGTTAAACCGCTTCAGGGATCAGCCATTAGGATTTTTCACGCTTGCTGGGTCGGTGCCCCAGTCAATGCTGAAGACATCAACGGATTTGGTGCCTTTTTTGTCCATGCATTTGAAGTTGCCATCGAGTTCGCCGACCTTGGCGCTGCCGCCGACGGCCACCCAAGCGCACTTGGTGCCGGTGAAGACGCCGCCCTTCTTTTTGGGATCCTTGGCCCAGACCCCGACGGTCTCGCTGAAGCCGTTGGCCATGATGGGCAAGTCACCTTTGGAGGCGGTGGTGTGGCCAGTCACGTAGGCCCAGGCGCATTCACCGGGCATGAGAGCTTGTTGATACTCTGGAGCCGTGCCGATATCATTATCGGGAGCTTTTTTGTCGCCACTGGGGGAAGTATAGTGCCAGGCATCACCAGCGATGGCGAAGGTTTTTTCCGTATCGACAAGGCCCTTTTTGAAGAGCTCTTTGTAGGCTTCATTGGAATACTGTTCGGCATCCGGAAAGGCTTGGTCATTGTCCCCAGCCCAGGCAAAGAGCAGGGTGTGGATGGCATGGCCGGTGCCGGCGGCGGTGTTGGCTTTGACGCCGGGCATGATCTTGCTGTATCCGCCAAAGCCGGCCGCAGCCAGCATGGCGATAATCGTGATCACGACGAGGAGTTCAATCAGGGTAAAGCCCCGGTTTCGTTTGGTGGTTTTCATATGATGTTGTGGTTTGGCGGCTGGGCCGCCGATTGGGGTATGGGTGCGGGTTATGATGTATTGGAAGTGCCTGCCCGCATCCGAAGCAGGTATTTCCAAATTTGATGGTATCAATCCAGGGCGAGGCGGCAAGAAAATTCCGTAGGGAAATCTCTTACCGTGAAGGGGCCATTAAAATCAGGCCGAGGTTCCTCATTTGGCCATCAATTCCTTCACCTTCGGCTGGATGGCTTGGGCCCAGAGTTCGTAGCCTTTTGGGCTGAGATGGAGAAAGTCGGGAGCAATTTCCTTGCTCAGGGTGCCGTCGGGCTGGAGGAACGTCTGACTTAAATCGAGATAGAAAACATTTTGATCGTCGGCCAGTTTGCTGATGAGCTGGTTGATTTCGTTGGTGCGGACGCGTTTGGGATCATCCGCCTTTTCGGCGCGGGGAAAGACGCTGAGCACCAGGACTTTCATTTGGGGCTGCTTGGCGCGCAGTTTTTCCACGATCGCCTTCACGCCGGCTGCCGTATCGGCTGCGGGGTCCATGCGGTGTCCGGTGTTGTTGGTGCCGATCATCAGCACGGTGAGCTTGGCTTTCAGGCCGTCGTAATTGCCATTTTCGAGGCGCCAGAGCACATGCTCCGTGCGGTCGCCGCCAATGCCAAAGTTGGCAGCCTTCATGGGCTCCCAGGTTTTGGTCCAGACTTCCTTGCCGGCTCCACCCCACCCCTGGGTGATGGAATCGCCCAGGAAAACCAACTGGGCTTCCCCTTTTTTGGAGATTTCATTGAAGGATTCATGCCGTTTGTTCAGCCCGGCGTCCGGGCGAGGGTCCGGGATCAGGGCTTTTGGGAGCGCGGTATCCTGAGCGTGGACGGCGGTTGTCACCCAAAAACAGAGAAGGGAAAGAAGCAGTTTTTTCATGAAGGGACGGTTTTGGCGGGGGGCGGGCGTTCGGGCAAGGCAATTCTTGCATCTTCACCAATCTGTCTGACCCCATGATCAAAGACTGATGGACCAGGTGCCCCCAGTGGGAGGCAAAATGACGGGCAGGTGGGGAATCCTGGTTTCCCTGACAATCTTGCCCGAGCCATCCAGTTGCACGAAGGCGGCGGCGTGAAGGGTGCCCTGGAGCGGCCGTCCCGCAGATGACAGCGTCAGGGTAAAGCGGTCTCCGCCATGGAGCGCGGAGACATCGAAGCCCATCTCCAAGGGCCCTCCGGAGGGGTTGAGCAGGGGACCGGAGGAGACCGGAAGTCCGGGCCGGTACATTTTCCCAAACATCTCCCAGGTGCTCACCGTCCCGGCGGCGGGAGTGGGTAGGGCCGTGGAGCGGAAGGGCAGGGGCTGCACGGTTTGCGTCCCATCACCCACCGAGATGACGAGACCCCGGCGTTCCTTGAGGGCGAGGGATAAACGCAACATCAGGCGAGGGGATCGATCCGGGGCGGCCTGCACGACCGCCACTTCACCTGCCCGAGGCCATGGGCTGAGGGCATGTTCCCGCCAAAGTGCCCACGCTTTGCCGGCGGTGCCCCAGCGGGTGCCCCAGGGATTCACCACCAGAAATGCCCCACGTTCCCGGTCCGCCAGATCCACCCGGCCGTCGCCGGTGATATCAAGATCATGGGTGATTTTCCCATCCCCGTTGGTATCGATCCCGATGGTGTCATCGTACCCCGCATAAATCATGTTATGGCCTGGTCCGGTCCGGCCCCATTGCTTGACCAGGGTCCCGCCTTCCGGGCGCTTTACCAGTTTGGCACCCCGGACCTGGAAATCACAGGCCACAGGATGCCCGGCAGCCAGTTGATCCTTGACCTTCCTCAGGTCGGCTTCGGTCCGCAGTGGCAACATCTGCCAAGCCGCGGGTTTTTGGCGCAGGGCCCGGACATACTTGTCAAATCCATGCATCAGGCCGCGTCCCGCCCGCGGCAGGTCGGATTCCAAAGGCACGCCCGTTTCCTGGGCGAGCCGCCAGCCATCGGTCACGTGGGTCCCGCTGGTCATGGAATCAGCGAGAATGGCATAAGCCTGGTAGGGCGAAAGCCGTGCGGCCGGAGACCCTGAGGATACGCCCCGTTCCCGGTTCCGTTCTGCCGTGAGCAAATACGCCAAGCCTGTTTGCTGGGCACAGCTGTTGCCCTGCTGCCGGACAATGGGCGGAAACCATGCTTTTGCGGTGAGGTCCACCCGGGGCACCCCGGACGATGCTCCGGAGGGCGTTCCGACTCCTTGGCAACCGGCCGAGCCGAGCGTGATCAGGGCGGTCAGGACCGGGAGGAGTCTGGGCAGGGAGGCAAGAGACATTGCACGTGGGAAGACTGGAGCGGCTTACCAGAGCACAGGCGTCCGGTTTGTGCGATCAATCCTTGGCCGATCCGCTCAGAAAGGGACCGCTAGCCGGCCAAGTTGGAGGGCGCGGGCAGGCGCCCGTTCCGTCAGGGCACCCGCTGGAGGGAGAGTTCACCATGATCGGCGGCCGCATGATAACGGGCCTCCAAATGACCGCCGGCCACGGTCCCGGTATGGCTGAAGACCCCGCCGAAGGCAGGGCCAAGGTCGCGCTGGCCGCTGAGGGTCCAAGTCCCATCCGGTTGCTGCACCGCCCGGCAATCGACGGTGAATCCACCGCAGAAAATTTTTGCCCAGGTGGCGCGGTAACGATATTCCCAGATGCCGGGAGCTTTGGGAAAAACAGCACAACGGAGTTTGCCGGTATGCCCGGTGGGGACGCTGCGCCAGGAGCCTTCCCAGGCCCCGGAAAGCCCGTCCGCAGGGGACTGGTGCCTCGCCTTGGTCCACCCCCGCGGCCATCCCGTGCAGGAAGATTGTGTCAGACCAGCAGACAAAGCCACCGCAGGCAGCAGGAGGCGGGAGAGGGACAACATGATGATGCGCATACGGGTCCAGTGGCGGGGAATTGTGGAAAATACTCTAAATAGGAGAGAAACACGTGGTTTTCCGTCCTGTCCTGTGCATATTCCACGGGGAGAGTGATGCTTTCCCAAGTTCAAATTCAGATCAAATTGTTATGTGTGGAATCATCGCTTACGTCGGCCCCCGTGAAGTGCGGCCTATTCTTTTGGATGGACTCAGTCGGCTGGAATACCGCGGTTATGATTCAGCGGGGATCGCCACGTTGGCCGACGGGCAGATCGATATCCAGAAAAAAGTCGGGCGGATTGCAGAGCTGACGCGCCATGTCGGCCGGAAAGTGCAACCGCCGGCGCACATGGGGATCAGCCACACGCGTTGGGCCACCCATGGCGAGCCCAGCGACGCCAACGCCCATCCGCATGCCGATAGCACCGGCAAACTGGTCATCGTCCATAACGGGGTAGTGGAAAACTTCCAACCCTTGAAGCGCCGGCTGGAATCGGAAGGCCACCTGTTTGTGTCCGCCACGGATACGGAAGTGCTCTCCCACCTGATCGGCCAAGCCTACGAAGACAGCACCGAACCCGGGGACCGCCGCCTGACCGATGCCATCCGCACCGCCCTGCAGGGCATCAAGGGCACTTATGGCATCGCGGTGATGCATCAGGACCATCCGGGGCTGATCGTCGGGGCCCGGCGGGGCAGTCCGCTGGTGCTGGGCGTGGGGGAGGGGGAAATGTTTCTTTCCAGCGATGCCACCGCGCTGCTGCCCTACACTCACAAGGTGGTGTATTTGAAGGATTTCGATCTGACAGAAATCCGGGCCGACCGGTTCCAGATTGAATCCCTGACCCATGATACCGCCGAATATCAGGTCGAGGAAATCGCCTATGCCCCGGATGCCGCCGAGCGGGGGGAATACGCGCATTTCATGCTCAAGGAAATCTACGAGCAGCCTCAAACCATCGAAAACGCCATCCGTGGCCGCCTCAACAGCGAGGAAGCCAGCGCCCAGCTGGGTGGCTTGAATCTCACCCCGGCGGAACTGCGGGAAATCGACCGCGTCATTATTCTCGGGTGCGGCACCGCGCTCCATGCCGGGATGGTCGGCGCCCAGATGTTGGAAAACATGGCCTTCGTGGCCGCCGAGACGGATTTTGCCAGTGAGTTCCGTTTCAAAAACCGCCCGCTTCCCCGGAACAGCATCTTTTTCGCGGTGAGTCAGAGTGGGGAAACGGCGGATACCCTGGGGGCCCTGCGGGAAGCCCGGCGGAAAGGATACCGCTGCCTGGGCATCTGCAACAATGTCGGCAGCACGATCGCCCGCGAAAGCGATGGCGGGTTGTACATGCATGCCGGACCGGAAATCGGGGTCGCGGCCACCAAATCATTCGTCAGTCAGGTCGCGCTTTTTGGCCTGCTCACGCTGACCCTCGGCCGGATGCGTCAAATGTCCGCCAGCACGGGGCATATGATCATCCAGGCTTTTGAGAAGCTGCCGGATCAGGTGCGCCGCATTTTGACTACGGAGGACCACATTGCCGCCATCGCCCAGAAGTATGCCCACGTGCACAGCATGCTCTTCCTCGGCCGGCAGTACAATTATCCTATCGCTCTCGAAGCCGCGCTGAAGCTGAAGGAAATTTCCTACATCCACGCCGCCGGCTTCCCCGCCAGCGAGTTGAAGCATGGCATTATCGCCCTGATTGATCCCCAGACGCCCACCGTGGTGATCTGCCCGCAGGACAGCCTTTACGAAAAGAACATCAGCACCATGCAGGAAATCCGCGCCCGCAAAGGCCCGATTATTGCCGTGGCCACCGAGGGCGACGAGGAAATCCACCACCACGCCGACGACGTGATTTACGTGCCCCGCACGGTCGAAATGCTCCAGCCGATTCTGAATATCATCCCACTGCAGCTTCTCTCCTATCATGCGGCCCTGACCCTCGGCCGGGATGTGGACAAACCAAGAAACCTCGCCAAGAGCGTGACGGTGGAATAAGCAGGATAGGTTATTTCGTTTCCGCAAGGGGTGGCGCGCCGTAACCCGCCGCCAAGGCCCGCTCCACCGTGGCGCGGGCCTCCATCAGGGGCCATGCGCCCGTCACCGTTTCCCCGGGCCTGGCTTGGAATTGACCCGGCAGCAGCGTTTTCAGCGAAGCGATTGAATGATCGGCAAAAGTGAGGGCCTTCAGGCAGCCTTCCAGTTCGGCACGCGCCAGCACGGCGAACTGATAACTCCCGATGACGTTCGAGTCTGCCCGCATGGTGTCGACCATGAGTCGTCCTGCCTGCTGCCGGTTCACCGCGTTGATCTGGTCGCGGACGGCGAGAATTTCCTCATGCCGCCTCAGCACCGTGCCGAATTCCCCCGCATCGAGGGCAAAACTCTGGAGCTGAGTGCGGGCGCGGTTGTTCAGCGGATACTGCTCCAGCACGTTCTGGGCGAGGGCGGTGCCGCTGCGCCAGACCACTCCGCGCTGGGCGCTGAGGAGCGTGAAACACACGATCAAGGCCGCGGCCGGCAACCAACGGAGTTTGGAAGGAGAAAGCCGGGCCGCCAGCGCCGTCAGGCCGCAACCGGCCAGCAAACCGACCCATGGCAGCGCATGATAGGCCCGGTATTCCACCAGGATCTCAATATTCATGTAAAGCATCCGCATGGCGAAAGGGATCAGGGCAAACAACAGCAGCAAACCAAGGCTGCGCCGGGTGGCCGGACCCCGGCGGAAGGTCATGACCAGCGCCCCTGCCACCAACATCCCGAAACCTGCCAGGCGCAGGACGGCGCCGGTATCGCGGAAGGTCGACCAGGGTTGATAGTGATCGCTGGAGAGGTGGGTGGGGATGAAAATACGCTGCACGTATTCCCAAAACACCCGGCCTTGGGTCACGATGTGCACCGGGTACAGGGCACCCCAGTGGGTGATCGTCTTGAAATACACCCAAAGAAAATATCCAAACACCGCAAGCCCTGCCGCCCCGGCCAGGCACAACGCCGCGATCGCGCGGGGCTGGCGCAGCGTGGCGGCCGCCGGCAGCAGCTGACGGAAGTGGGCCTTGCCTTTTCCGGTCAGGGTGAACAGCAGCAGGGCGGCCAGATTGAGTCCCAGCATCGCGGTACCGGGAAAATAGGAAATCACGCACAGCCCTGTCACCAGCAGGCAACGCCAGCCGTTCCGCCGGTTGGGAACCGCGAGGAAATCCACTGCCGCACAGGTGGCCCAGAAGGCGAACAATGCCACCAGTTGCACCATATGACATTTGGCATAGTGGACGGGTTCGGTGCCCAGCGGATGACACGCGAAAATCATGGCCCCGAGAAAGGCCGCCTGGCGGCGCGCCTCGGACGAAGCCAGCAGCCCGAGGCGGTGGAGCAGTTGTTTTCCCAGCCGGAAAACCAGGACCGCGAGCGTGAGGTGAATCAGCAGATTCCATACGTGGGCCGCGGCCGGATTGAGAGGAAAAAGCCAGTTCGTGAGCAGGGTCAGGAGGGTCGGGATCAGTTGGAAAATGCTGACTCCCATCGCATCGACCGCCTCGCTCCCGTAACTTTGACCCATGAATTGCCAGCGGAACTGGTTCGGGGCGTCGCCCTTGCTGTTCAGGATGAAGGCGTAGTCATCCATGTAAAAATCTGCCCGGAGCGCCCCTCCCATCGCCAGCAACCCTACCAGAAGAATCCAAAAAAGCGGTCTCCGCAGCAAGAGAAGCAGCGGGGAAGCCGGAACGGAACAGTCGGATAGGACGCGCATTTCGGAAAAATATCACGTATTTCCATAATTTCCATGTTTATTGTGGGATTTTTGTGGCCGCCCACTCAGCGGCGATGCCCCGTCCCACCGTCCAAGTGCCCCTCATTCAGCATTTGGCGGTTTTGCGCTTTTTCCCGATGGTTCCCCGCGCTTCCACCTTTCTGATGTAGTCGGCCGCCGCCGGCACCTGACAGGCGGTGCGGCCCATGTCCACCTGCACAGGGCCGATCTGTTCCGCGATCTCCTTGGCGGGGCCGGTCAGGGCTGCCACGTAGGAGCCGACGCAGATCACAAAGGCATTCATCTGGTAGCGGACCGGGTCAGGCGATTGGTGGATGGTGTTCCGAACGCGTTGCAGGAGCTGCTTCAATGCGGATTCATCGAGTTCTGCATCGTCTTTGATGGAGGTCAGGCAGCTGAGCGTTGCCCAACCGGCCACCGCTGTCATTTCCTTGTCAGAGTCGATCCATTCCCGGGCCAGTTCCCATCCGTGCGGGCTTCCGGCCGCCACCCACGCGACGGTGGCGCCGGCGAGGGGACCGCAGGCCTGGTCCACCCAGCCCTGCAGATCCTTGCGGGTCATCCTGGCATCATCGGCAATCAGTCCAGCCAGATACATCGCGTCATAAACCCCGGTGCCGTACAGCGCCAGTGCCAGGCGATAATCCTTCCTGATGCGTTTTTGAATCTGTTTCAGATCAGCGATCTTTACACCAAAACACGCCCCCGTCACGCCATGGTTGCGCAGCACCTTCCGGTAGCCTTCGGTGCCCAGAGGTTTGATTTCATCAAGGATGGCTTGGGCGTCGGTCATAAGGGTGTCATATTCTCAAACGCCTTCCCAATGGCATTTCTACCATGCGGTGCCTGCTGGAAGGGGAATCCCGTGGGCGCAGTCCAAGGCGTACTCCGAAGAATTTGGGAAGGAGGTGTGTCTTTCCGCGGGGGGTGCCGGTAGACAGGACAAAAAAAGAGCAGCCACTTTCGTGGCCGCTCCTGGAGTTTAATGGGAGGAAGTCAGGGCAGGGCGCTTATTCAGCGGCGGGCTCGGCTTCGACCGCTTTGGCTTTGGCCTTGGCGGTTTTGGTTTTCTTTTCAGCCACGGGTTCGGCGGCGGCTTCCACGGCGGGTTCGGCAGCCGGGGCGGCAGGCTCGATGGTCACGCTGTCAACCCACTCGATGAAAGCCATCGGGGCGGAGTCGCTGGGGCGTTGGCCGAGCTTGATGATACGGGTGTAGCCGCCTTGGCGGTGGCTGGCGGCCGGGGCAACCTTTTCGAAGAGTTCCTTGACGGAATCCTTGCTGTGGAGGTAGCCGATGGCGGTGCGCCGGGCGTGCAGGTCGCCACGTTTGCCGAGGGTCACCATGCGGTCCGCGAAGGGACGGATGGCTTTGGCCTTGGCGACGGTGGTTTTGATCTGCTTGTGCTCGATCAGGCTGCACACGAGGTTGGAGAGCAGCGCGTTCCGGTGGTCCTGGCGGCGCTGGAGTTTGATGGTTTTACGACCGTGTCTCATGACTGGATAATGTTTGTTTTAAGTGTTGTAGAGAAGGGGGATGAAGGGATGATTTACTCGTCGTCTTCGTCGATGTTTTGGGCAATGAGATCGGTCAGGCCGCCTTTGCCCTCCTCGTCGTCCTTGTAATAGCTGAAGGCGGAACCGCCACGGCCACCCATGAAGGGTTCCATGAGATTACCTTCGAACTTCATGCCAAGGCCAAGGCCGAGCTCGAGGAGCTTGTCCTTGATTTCGTTGAGGGACTTCTTGCCGAAGTTCCGGTATTTGAGCATTTCGGCCTCGGACTTGAGGGCGAGCTGGCCGACGCTGGTGATGTTGGCGTTGTTGAGGCAGTTCGCGGCGCGCACGCTCAGTTCGATCTCGTTGACGCTCATATTGAGCAGCTTGCGCAGTTCGCTGTTTTCCTCGGACTGGGCTTCCGGAGCGGCTTCGAACTCGATCTGGCTGTCGTCGTAGGCCACGAAGACATCGAGATGCTTGCGGAGAATGGCGCTGGCCTGGGTGAGGGCATCGTGGGGGGTGATGCGGCCGTCGGTCCAGATTTCGATGATGAGCTTGTCGTAATCGGTTTTCTGGCCCACGCGGGTGTTTTCCACCGCGTAGCGGACACGGGTGACGGGGGAGAAGATGCTGTCGATCGGAATGACGCCGATGGGCATTTCCGCGCGTTTGTTGTCATCGCCGGAGGAGAAGCCGCGGCCGACGCGGATTTCCATTTCGGCTTCGAACTTCACCTTGCGGTCCAGGGTGCAGATGTGCTGGTCCTTGTTGATGACGGAATACTGGGCGTCTTCGCGGATATCACCCGCAGTCACGACACCATCGCGGTCCACGCTGATGGTGACGAGCTTGGGCTCCTTGAGGTCGGAGTGGGAAAATTTGACCTTCTTGAGGTTGAGGACGATGTCGGTGACATCTTCCACCACGCCGGGAAGGCTGCAGAATTCGTGCTGGGCTCCTTTGATTTTCACGGAGGTGACGGAGGCACCTTCGAGGGAGGAAAGCAGGACGCGGCGGAGGCCGTTGCCGATGGTGTAACCGTAACCGCCTTCAAAAGGCTCAGCAATGAATTTGCTGTAAGTGTCGGTGGCGGTGGATTCGTCTTTGGTGAGACGATTCGGCATTTCGAAGCGGGCGAGTCTGACTGACATGTTGTATTTGGGTTTTGCCGGGTTACCTCTGACGAGCCAGTGGAAAACGGAAGTGTTTTCAACCACAGAGACCAACGGCAAGCTGAAGGACGGCTCGCGGGGGGCGGGAACGGAGCACTAGGGCTCCGGCGATGCAAGTGGCATTTTGGCTTCGGAAAATTGAAGGAGGGCTGGCCGGCAGGGGCGGGAAGAGGGAAAGGTTTGCATCAGGGCGGGAATTCCCTTAAAATTCCCCCCATGAAATTAAATGGACTTTCTCTGGTGTTTTTGATGGCGGCTCTGGGAATGGGCGGATGGGCGGTATGGGAACAGCGGAAAGGGGACGTGCTGGAGGAAAAACTGGCCTCGGTTTCCCAGGAACGGGATGTGCTGCGGATGACCGCGAACAAGAAGCTGGCCCTGGGATCGAAGACAGAGGTCAAGCAGGATGGGCCGGAGGGGCTGGGGCCGGATCATGCCAAAGCCTTGGAGGAAGAAACCAAGGGCAAGGAGAAACCAGCCGCAGGCGATGAAAATCCCATGGCCGGGGTTGCCAAAATGATGAAGGACCCGGCGATGCGGGAGATGATGAAGTCTCAAATGCGGTCCCAGGTGGATTTTATGTATCGCGATTTGTTCGATCTGCTGGGCTTGGATGACGGGAAGCAGGAACAATTGACCAAACTGCTGGTGGAACGCGCCGGGGCCGGGATGGATCTGGGATTTTCCATGATGGGTGGCGAAAAAATCTCCGATGAGGAAAGGAAAAAAAAGACCGATGCGATGGCCGCCGCGACGGCGGAATCGGATAAGGCTCTGAAGGAGTTGCTGGGCGATGACTATGCCAAATATGACAGCTTCGAGAAATCCCAGCCGGAACGCCAGCAGCTCAACAACCTGAATGGCCTGCTGAAGGAAAAGGGCATCGCATTGTCTGAGGAGGCGGAGACGAAGCTGATGGATACCATGTTCCAGGCGCGGACCAATTTTAAATACGATGTGGATTTGTCCGATCAAAAAACCATGGATCCGGGAAAATTCACGGCGGAGAATTTATCGCGTTTCCAGGAACAGCAGACGGTATTGCGGGGACAGATTCTTTCCAAGGTGGAGCCGATTCTGACACCGGACCAGCTGGAGGTTTTCCGCAAAAGCCAGGAGCAACAGGCGGCGATGGAGAAGATGGGCATGGAAATGGCGCAGAAGATGATGGGAGGGAAAAAGCCGGAATGAGCGGGCGCCGGTCCGCAGAATTCCTTGGAACGGGCAGCAAAAACCCGTCGCAGCGCACGCTAATGCGGTATATTCGGCCGCTGGCAGGCGTCTATGGACTGTCCCCGATTCTTTTCCCCTGCGGTTCCCCCCTTCTTTGCTGATGCCTCTGCTGCCAGACTATTTCCAATTTGCTGCTCCAAACTGGCTCTGGCTGTTGCTGCTGCTTCCTGTATTGGCGGTGTTGCGGGCGCGGGCAGGACGGCTTTCCGCCGTGAAGTTCTCCTCAGTCTCCCTGCTGCGGGGCCTGAGTTCACCCCTCCGGCGGGCGATGGGCGGATTTACAGTGGGACTGACCCTGCTGAGTCTGGGTTTCGGAATCCTCGCCATGGCCCGGCCGCAGCAACTCCGGACGGAGGAAACTATTGAGGAAAGCGGCGTGGAAATCTTCCTGTCGCTCGACCTCTCATTGAGCATGTCCATCCGGGACATGTCGATCGGCAATCAAAAGGTGGACCGGCTCACGGTGGCGAAAAAAGTGGTGCGCGATTTTATCCGCAACCGCACCAGTGACCGCATCGGTTTTGTGGTGTTCTCCGGACGCCCTTATCTGGCTTCGCCGCTGACCCTGGATCAGGATTGGTTGATGGGCACGCTGGACCGGATCGGCTTCAACCAGACCAAGGACATGGGCACGGCCATCGGCTCGTCCCTCGCCACAGCGTCCAAGCGTCTCACCAGCCGCGATTCCAAATCAAAAATCATCATCCTGATCACCGACGGGGCGAACAACTCAGGCAAGATCAGCCCCCGCGATGCCGCCAAGCTGGCGAAGACTCTCGGAATCAAAATCTATGCGGTGGGCATCGGCACACCTGGATATCATCAGGTGCCGGTGCCGACGCCGGATGGACAGTATGTTGGGGTGCGTGATGAATTCGACGAGGAAACCCTGAAAGCGGTAGCCAGCACCACCGGCGGGCGGTTCTATCCGGCACGCGACGCCGAGGCGCTGGCCAAGATTTTCGCCGAGATCGACCGCCTGGAAAAAACCAAACTGAATGTGCGGCGGAATACCCTGATTGATGAACTGTATCAATGGCCGCTCACTGCGGCGGCGGTCTGCGCGCTGCTGGCCGTGGGGTTGGGCCAAACCCTGCTGCGGAGGAATCCGTGAGAAATTACCCCATGCTTCCCCATAACCCGATCACTGCCTGCTGACTTCCCCCATGTCCTTTGCCTATCCCATCGTCCTGCTGGCCCTGCTGCTGCTGCCTCTTCTGGCAGGGTTGAAGGTGTGGGGGGATGTGCGGTCACGGAAGGCCGCTGCACGGGTGGCGTCACCCCGCCTGATGCCTGAACTGCTGGTATCCCGCGGGCGGCGGCAGGGGTGGCTGGTATTGTTATTGGAGCTGGGGGCGCTGGCTTGTTTTATCGTGGCGCTGGCCCGGCCGCAGTATGGATTTCTGGAGGAGGAAACCGGCGCGGGGGGCCGTAGTTTGATTGTGGCCATCGATACCTCGCGTTCCATGCTGACGGATGACTTGAAGCCAAACCGCCTGACCCGCACCCAGCTGGCAGCCGCGGATCTGGTGAAGCGGCTGCGGGGAGACCGGATCGGGCTGATGCCGTTCGCCGGCACCGCTTTCATGTATGCGCCTATCACGCCTGACATCGATGCCCTGATGGAAAGCATCGACTCCCTCGACACGGAAATCATCCCGCGGGGCGGCTCGAATCTGGCCCGTCCGATCGAGCTGGCGCTGGAAACCTTTGCCAAGGCAGAGGCCACCGGTCAGCAGGTGCTGATCCTGTTCAGCGATGGGGAAAATCTGGAAGGCACCACCCTGGCCGCCGCGCAGAAGGCGAAGGAGCAGAAGCTGACCATCATCACGATCGGAGTGGGCACGCCGAATGGTGGATTGATTCCGGATGCGGAATCGCCGGGAGGATACTATCGCGACCGCGAAAACAAACCCGTGGTCTCGCGGCTCCAGCGGGACGTATTGATTTCCATCGCCAACACCACCGGGGGATTGTATCTGCCTTTGGACGGGGACAGCGTGAACGACCGCCGGATTGACCTGATTCTTCAAAAACTCGAACGCACGGCCATGAAAGGAAAAATGACCCGCAAGTCCTTGGATCGTTATCAATGGCCGCTGGGCGCCGGGCTGCTGCTGCTCACCGCCGGTTGGCTGGTGGGCATCGTGAAACGGCACCGAGGGACGGTCCCGCCGGCGCTGGGACTGACGGCCGTGCTCCTGACATGGGGGTGCGTCCAGCCCGCTCCGGCGGGGGCTGCGGCGGTGCTGGCGGCAGTGGATCAGCCGGAGGGAAATCCGTGGACCTTTTACGAAGAGGGGAACTACGAGGCCGCCCTGCATAATTTCAAAAAACGTCTCACTCCGGAGGGCGCGACAGCCGCGCCAAGGGCGGGCGATCCGGTGTTGGAGTTCGGGCGGGGAGCGGCCGCTTTCAAAAACAAGGATTACGACACCGCGGTCGATGCCTTTGGTGCCGCCGTCCTGACCGAACGTGTGCCGCTGCGGGCGGAGGCGCATTATAATCTGGCCAACGCCATCTACCAGCGGGCGGCCGAACTGGCCAAGCAGGCCAAGCCCAAAACGCTCGCCAAACTGAGCTTCCTGGATGGTCTGATCCGGCAGTTGGAAAACAGTCTGGAAAATTATCAGCAGGCCATGACCCTGCAGCCGGAGCACGCGGACATCAAAGCCAATCACGACACCACTGATGAGTTGATCCAGAAGCTGCGCCAAATCCGCAAGCAGATGGCTCAGCAGCAGGCTGAGGGCAAAGGCAAGGACAAGGGGAAAAAGAAGGGCAAAAAGGGCGAAGGCCAATCGCCCGGGAAGGGCAAAGGCAACGGCGAGGAGGAGGAAGGCGGCAATGGACCCAACGGGGAGGAAGAGGGCGAAGGCGAGGGCGAGGAACCAGGTGAAGGGTCCGGCGGGGAAGGTGAAAAGGAGAAGGCTGCCCGTGAAAAGAGCAATGAGGAGAAGGAGGGGAAGATCGAAGGCCAGAATCCCAATGGCGAAGAACCCGGCGAGGGAGAAGGCGGGGACGGGGAACCGGATGAGGCCGAGGAAGCCGAAAACGAAATCAATCCCGAAACCGGTTTCAGCGCCGCCGAAGCCAAACGCCAGCTCGAACGCCTCTCCGACGAGGATATGAAGGTCCGTCCCCGGATTGACCAGGCCCGTGAGATCCGTCCCCTGAAGGATTGGTAGGCTGTTATTTTACTGATACCGATGATGTCCCGTTTTTTCCCAATTCTGCTGATCCTTTTGTCAGGCCTGCTGGCCATTCCGGCGGCCCGGGCGCAAGGCACTGCTCCTGCCGTTACTTCCTCCCTGTCCGCCCGTGCTCTGGGTCCGGGACAGCAGGTGGTGCTGTCCTATCAGATCAACGGCTCCCAGCGCGGCGTGGAGGACTACCCCCGCACCATCGAAGTCCCGGGTCTGACCATTACCTTCAGCGGACAGTCCCAGCGCACCATCGTGAGCCGCGGCCTGCCCCGTATTGAGATCAGCATCCGGTATGTGGTGCAGAGCGGGGAGGCTGGCGAGTTTGAAATTCCGGCCCAGACTTTCAAAGTGGACGGCATGGAACTGCAGGCGCCGGCGGTGAAGGTGAGCGTGAAGGAAGGCCAGGCGGTGGATGAGGAACTGATCCCGGCGATCCAGCTCACGGTGGGCAAGACCGAGTTCTGGAAAGGGGAAGTCGTCCCGGTGCAGGTGAACGTGCTGGTGCATCCCACGGTGCAGCCCCTCAGTCAGTTTTTCCCGCAGGTCAAAACCCCCAACTTTGCGGTCAACCGATTCGACCGCTCTGCGGGACTGGAACCCCGGGAATTGAACGGAGAGGTCTGGCGGGCCTGGCAGATGGAAAGTGTCATGACCGCGCTCCAGGCCGGGGCGCAGACGTTTGGCCCGGCCGAGATCAAAGCAGAATTGCTCATGCCCATGGCGGGCGGCTTCAATGACCCCTTCGGCCAGCAACAAGGCAACCGCCGCACCATCGCGCTCCGCAGCAATACGGTGGCGGTCAACGTCAAGGAACTGCCCCTCGAGGGCAAACCCGGGGACTTCAGCGGGGCGGTGGGCGAGTTTGAGGTCGAATTGCTGGCCTCCCCGGTTTCCCTCAATGCCGGGGATCCCATCGCGGTGGAAATTGCCATCAGTGGCACTGGGAACTTTGATGCCCTCACTGCCCCCCGGATCGAGAGCGCCGAAGGCTGGCGTCTCTATGAGCCCCGCGTCAGTCAGGAAAACCGCACCTGGGGCACGGAACCGGGCCGCAAGAGTTTCACCCAGATCCTGATCCCCGAGAAAAACCACACGCAGATCCCATCGTTTGTGCTGCATTATTTTGAACCCCAGTCCGGCACCTACATGACGAAGAAGAGCCCGCCGGTGCTGATCACCGTGAAGGGGGAGTTCAAAGCGCCTCCCAATCCCGCGGCCGATGCGAGGGATTTTGCGGCGCCGATTGATGCCAGTGCCCCGGCGGAGGAACTGGGCGACATCCTCGACCAACCCTTGACCGGCGGAAAATGGCTGGCCACCGCCGTTGCGCCCATTCCCGTGAACCGGATCCTGCTCCACGGGGTGCCCGCCCTGTTGCTGGCCCTGCTGATCGGACAGGGCATCCGGCGGCGTCTCCAGGCGGCAGCGGCCGCCCGCCAGCCCCGGCCCGGGGCTCCGCGCGAACCTTACGCGGTGCTGGCGGATCTGCGCCGCCCGGGCACCGGCCGCCGCACCTTCTACGCCTTCGTGAATGAATATCTCACGTCTCTGGCCTATCACAAAAACCGGCAACCCGCCGCTGGTCCGGAGCGCACTGCAGTGCTGGAGGCCCGCGATCGTTGGTTATATGGTCCCGATGAAGCGGCTGCGAGTGAAGCGCTGCCGGCCGATGAACAACGTCACACCCTCGAAGTCCTCAGCCGGCTCTAGCCTCTTTTATCAATCATGTCCCGTCTGCTGATTTCCTGCCGCCTCACCCTTCTGTTCTTCGCCTGCGCCGGGCTCCTTACAGTACGGGCGGACGTCTCCCCGCCGTCTCCTGCTGCGTCTCCGGCCCCGGTCGAAACTGCTCCAACTGCTCCGGTTACTCCTCCGGCGGCGGTCTCTCTTCCTGACCAAAAACTGGCGCCACCTGCGGTGCCCGCCAATCCTGACGAAGCCTTCGCCCGCGCTCTGACGGCCTACAAAGCGGGGGCCATCGAGGATGCCCGCCGGGAATTCCTCGCCATTGTGGAGGCGGGGCAACTCTCCGCCCCTCTCGCCCACAATCTGGGCAATATTGAATTCCGCCGCGGCAATCCAGGGCAGGCGGTGCTCTGGTATAAACGGGCCCTGACGCTCCAGCCCTTCAGTCCGGAGACGCTGCAAAACCTGCGCACTATCCGCCGTCAAACGGCCTTCGTCAGCTTTGATCCCTGGGGCCTGTCCTTGTCCCATCTCAACCCCCGCTGGATTGGAACCGGCACTACGGTTGCGGCCTGGAGTATCGGTTTGCTGGGTCTCTGGTTGGCCTGGCTCACTCCCCGGCCCGGCCGACGCTGGCCCTTGGTGACCCTGCTCATCCTGCTGCTCCCCGTTCTGGCGGCCGGCTCATGGCTGACTTGGAAATTGAAGACCGATCCCCATCCCCTGACCAAACGGCAGATCGTTTCCGGCAAGGAGACCAACGCCTATGCGGCCCCGGCCGAAGCCTCTTCCTCGGTGATGTCCCTGCCTAGCGGCAGCGAAGTCGTGCCCTTGGAAACCCGTGGCAACTGGCTCTACTGCATCATCCCCGGCGGGGACGAGGACCAGCCGCTCCGGGGCTGGATCCGCGCCGCTAAGCTGGAACCGCTTTGGCCTTATGCGGGCGGAAGGTAATGGCTGAGACCGCTGCTGTCAGAAGCAGTGGATCACCCCACGCACGGGGACCGGAACGTCCGCCGGCAGCTTGGTCAGGCCCCGAGGGACCGGAGATTGGCTTCGTAGGTGCTGCGGCTGGTGACTTCCCGGCCGGTGGACAGAGGGCGGGCCACGATCAACCCCGCATGGCTGCGGAAGGCGTTCAGGTATTGGGAAATCGTCTGGTCCAGCACCACCTGCCGGTGGTTTTTTGAGGCGTGCATGAATCGCGCCTGACCATTGGTCCGGGTGATGAGCCCGACGTGCGAACAGACGCCTCCCTGATCCTTCGTCACGATCCCGGCGATGTCCCCATCCGCCAGTTTTGATTCAATTTTTGCGACATCAGACTTGGGAATATACCAGACGGGAAGCTCATTCACTTTGGCCTCGATGCGGGCCATCTGCGGACGCAGGGACGGGTTGTTGCGCAGGTAGCGGTAGCCCTTCCAGAGCACGGTCATCTCGCGGCTCTCTCTCCCCTTCAGGCGGACCGCGCCCCCGAGGGCCCGGGTGATGTCCTTTACGTTGCCGCGGGCCTCATTGTCGATGAACCACTCGTTCAGATAATGGATGCGTTCCAGATAATTGCCGGTGCAGAGTCCTGCCCGGTAGCGGGTCCACTGGATTTCCTTGAGCAGGTCCGCCGGGGTATAGACAGCCTTGGGCCGCTCCAGCAGACGGGCCATGCCGAGCGTGATTTCAAAAAACGTCCAACAATCCAACCCGTTGAAATTGGCGGAAGGACATTCCACCCGGTCATCTATCTCGAGAGTATAGCCCACATAGGCAATCCCCAGGCATTCGCGCCCCAGCAGGGCCATCCGGGGACCGATGGGAATTTGCCCCCAACCTGCCGCCCGGGCCTTGGTCATGATGGCGTAATAACGGTCCACATTTTTGAACGCCGTGCTGAGCGGCAGATGATCCACTCCTGCGAGGGCCGGCGCGACGGGAGCGCAGGCGGCAGCAGCGAGCATGAGAAATCGGCGGCGGGGGAGATTCATGGCGTGAGGCAGGGGTGGAAACGAGCGTCTTGGATTGATGCCTTTAGCACAATTTTCCAGGAAATGCACGGACGATGTCTCGCCCGGGCTGGGGGCTGCTTTAATAATGCACCGCACTCACCGCATCCAGATCGAAGCCGGAACTGCCGGAGCCACTCAGGGGATTGAATGCGGGGTCATCCGGGTGGCGGATCAGATCGCCTCCGGCATCATCGCGCAGGGCTGCGTCCCCGGTGGACTGGATTCTAATAAAACGGATCCAGGACAAACCGGCCCGGGCCGCAGCTTCATCCAGATCGAGGCTGTCCCCGCCGCTGGCATTGGGATTGGTAGGGTCGCTGCCGGTGGTGCCATTCCGGCCGGCAAATCCCCTCGCATAATAAAAGGGATCGCGCAGGTCCAGCGGCTGTCCGGCGATGGGCGGCACGGCATCACAGGACAGCCGGTGCCATTCGCCGGGGAACAGGGCCACGCTGACCACCGCCGGTTCCATGAACCGCTGGGTGCCACTTCCACCGACAAACAGGACGTTCTCAAACACTGTCAGGTCCTCACCCGGCAGGATTTCGACAATGTTATCAGTGAACTCCAATTCAACCGATCCCCCGGCACCGGTGCGTGCGTGCAGGGAAAGCACCTCGCCGGGTTTGTAAGCTGGCGCATAAACGCTGCGGCCGTCCGGCGGGCCGGTGACATTGCGCGGCAGGCTGGCGGAACCGTAGCCACCGGGGCTGAGCGGCTGGAAGGAAACCACGCGGTCAGCAAAGGGGTCGCCATTCCGCCCCGGTTCGGCCCGCGTCAGGACCTGGGGGAGGACTGCCGTTTCCTTTTCACTGACGGATTGCCGGCCGCCCTCGTTGGTCAAAGCAGTCAGGGTGTAGCGTGGAGTCGAGCCGGAACGCACTCCCCGGTCCACAAAATTGTTCCCGCCCCCTTCATAGACGGGGGTGCCATCGCGCAGGACCTGAAAGCCCGTGGCCGAGAGTCCGCCTGCGGCCAGCAGACCGGACACGGCCGCCGGAGACCACGCCACGCCCACCTTTTCCCGGCTGGGCACGAGGATGAGCAAGTCACCCACGGCGAGGCGGAAAGTTTTCTCAAACGTGGCCTCCGTGGAATCGGAAACGGTCAGGGTGAATTCCACGAATTGTTCCGTGCTCCCTCCCTGTCCGGTCAGGAGGCCCGATTCGGATAATTTCCAGGAAGAGTCAGGAAACGAGCCTCCACTGATCTCCCAGGTGTAGGGTGCCACTCCGCCAGTGGCTTCGAAGTCTAGCTCATAAACCCCGCCCGGCGCCGCCTGGGGCAAGGCTTCCGGGGTGGTGATATCGAGCTCCTCGCGGCAGCGCAGCGTTAGGACCTTTTCCACCAGGGTCTCCTGGCTGTCAATTACGGTGACCTTGAGGGGGAAATCTCCTGCCAGGTCGGGGGAGCCCTGGATACGTCCGGTGTCCGGTTCCAAAGACAGGCCCTCCGGCAACGCACCCGTCAGGCTCCAACGATAGGGCGGCACGCCTCCGCCGGCATGAAGTTCGGCCGTGGCCGGTTCGGTGGGTTTGAAGGCCGGCAGTTCGGAGGTTTCAATGACCAGATCCTTTTCCGGGCGGATCACCAGCTTCATGCTGGCGGAATCTACAGCACCGGCAGCATCGGTGACGCTCAGGTTCAATGTCAGGGTCAGGGGTTCCTTGCTAAGTCCGGTCAGCAGGCCATCGGACGGCCCCAGATTGAAAGTCGCGGCCGGACCGGGCAGGACGGCTTGCCACAGATAGGGCGGAGTGCCGCCGATGGCTTCGGCCTGATAGGAAAAGGTCTGATGGACCCGGCCGGGCGGAGGGCTGCCGGAGGCGATGGAAAGCGGAATCACGGTGAGCGGCGGCGGGCCTCCCCCGGGTCGCGGACCGGGGGAATACACGGGAAACCAGACGCCATTTTTTTTGACCGCGCGGTTCACTCCGGTTCCGCCTTCCCCGTCAATGGAAGTCAGTCCTTTGGGCAGGGCTTTGGGGTCGTAAATCCGATGACCGGATGAATCGTCCGGGACGGCGAACAGGTTTTCCGGGCCAGTGCTTTTGGGCGAGGCATCAGGGGCGCCATCGGCCGCGGTGGGCCTGCCATCTTTTGCGGCGACGCCGATTTTCTCCAGCAAGGCGCTCATCCACGCCGGGGCCCGTTCCGGGTAGGCTGCCGAAAACACCCCCCATCCACCAAGGGACAGGGCCAGCAGAAGCAGCAGGGTGGCTGGTTTGAGCGGATAGCGGGCAGGCTTCATGGCAGCAACGTGATGCGGAGACGGAGGAAGCGGTGGGCTTGTGAGGACATGGCCGCGGTATCCCGCAGGGTCACCGATTGCACCGGGCCGGCCGGGGTCTCGGTGATGAGAGGCAGCGCCGGCGGCACCGCCGTCATGGCCGCTCCCGCTTCGCTGATGGCGAGAGGCGTCCAGTTGTTGGAGCTCAGGTCCGGGGACGCTTCCACGGTGTAGCGCAGATCCTGCCGCAGGGGATTGCGGGAGAAGGTGATCGTCAGCCGGCCGCTGCCCTGACCGATGGCCAGCGGGCCTTCGTCGGAATCGAGGGGATCTGAAGTCAGGGCGTATTCCAGCAGATTGCTCCGGCCATCTCCATCCGGATCGGCCTGATGGCCCCAGATGGTGGCTTCATTGGCAGGAGTCAGGAGGGCGGCTCCAAAGTGGAAAGCCTGCCATGACGAGATCGTTTCTGGCACCGTGAGGTGACTCAGCGGAGCCATGCCATGCAGGATGGGCGTGCCGGCGGTGCCGGTTTCATCCTGGACCAGAAACGCCACATAGGATTCCCCGTCCCGGGAAAAAGTCTGCACTTGATAGAGGGGGTCGGTCACTCCGGCCAGCGGGGCATGATCCGGCAGGAGGCGGCGCGAGGCTCCCGTGGAGGGATCGTAAACCTGGAGCTGGTTGGTTTTGAATCCCGAGGCCCAGACCCGGCCGGCGGCGTCTACCGCGAGTGAACTTGCGCTATCAAATCGGAACAGGCGGGTGCCGCTGCTCCGGGGCAGGGGCGCCGGGGTGCCGGCCCACACGGCCGCGACGGCCGCATCCACCGCAGCGGCCGGGAAGTGCCAGACCACATCGGTGTCAGGGCCGGACAATTCAAAAAAGGCCGTAAAGAGATTCCCCTGGGCATCCACGGCCATACCGGAGCTGTAGGTGCTCAACTCTGTGGTGACCGCACCCGACCGGGTGCCATCGGCAGAAATGAAAGTGATGTTATGTTTTCCGGCCGGACCATTGGTTCCGCCGATCAGCCATCCGGCCCGGCTGGAGCTGGGGGATTGCCACCAGGCCCCGGAGAAGTTCTGCAAAGTGGCGAGCGGGGTTGCCCCCACCACCGGAACGGCCAGCGCTGGATTGAATTCATGCACCCCGGTGTTGCCGCCGAATCCGCCCCCTGTTCCAACCAGGATCGAGGTGGCGCTGGCCGCTGCCAGAAAGGCGGGGTCGAACTCGACGGCGCCGGCATTGACCGGTTTGCGGGCGGGCGCGCCCCACGCGTCCTGCACGCCGAGGACGCCTTGCAATCCCAACACAAAACGGCCATCCGGCAGATGTGCGAAAGTCGTGGCATTGACCGCGTCCCCCTGCATCTGCCCAACGGTGAGGGTCTGCCATGTTTCCAGGTGGATCACCCCGATGGCATCCAGATCGAAACCGGCGGACTGCGCGTTGGGGAACGGATCATGGATGACCCGGTTTTCGCTGTCACGGGCCGTGCCGTCGCCCACCACATCCACCAGCCTGACATGGGAAACGGAGTCCAGTCCCACATCCGAGAGGTCGTAAGGCTCGCCGAAGGGCTGGCGGTACTTGCTGCCGAGTCCCTGGACATCGGTCGGGTCGATCACTCCGAATGATCCGACCGCAGCCGGTGTCAGGCTGTGATTGGGGAAGCGGATGAAATGAACGCCATCCCGCGAAACCTCCACCCAGGCGTGTTCAATGTAGTCATCCAGAAAGCTGTTTTCAAACACGGCAAAGTCCGCTCCGGCCCCATTTTTGATGTAACCCGAGAAGGCCAGGGTGATGGTGCCTCCTGCGCCGAGGCAGGTGATATGCGCCGGGTCGTCGGTCGCGGGTCCGAGGGCTTTGGCCGGGTCCTGCCAAAGGGGCAGGCAATCGGTGCCAACTTGATAGTGAGTCGCCCGGCCCGCCCATGCCTTGAAGCGTGCATCGGTCCGGTGGATGGCGGTGGAACCGGCCTGTCCGGCGGCGGGCGCATAAGGCCCGGCCCATCCCGGGGCCGCCAGTCCCAGCAGCAGCCCGCAAGCCAGGAGATCCTTCCGGGCAAAGCGGAGCCCGGCAGTGGTGTCAGGAAGTGAATCCATGGTTCTGAAGGATCGGCTGCCCGGAGTGCCCGGGCAGCCTTTTTAATAGGGGGGGCAACGATGGGTCAAGCCATACGGCGGCGGCGTTGCAGACCGGCCATTACCACCACCGCCAGCAGTCCGGTCAGGGAGGGTTCGGGAATCGGGGCCGGGGCATTGACGGCCAGGCCAGGGACGGTGGTGCCGGCGCTGTAAACCCAGCCATCCCACGAGCCATCCACCAGCGGCCGGCCCAGCACGCCGGTGTTCGAATTCACCCAGGTGCCTGGACCCGCCTCATCGTAAGGGCTGCCCAGGGGCGGCAGGATATGGGCTCCGGCGGGGGCGGCCCCGTTGTTGTAGTTGTCGGTCTGCTGGTTGTTATTGACGAAATAATTCAGATATTCGCCCGTGGTGCCGTTGAACCCCGGAAAGCTGAGTTCCGCCGTGCCATTCAGGTCGGCATCCCACCGCAGATCACTGATGAAGCCGCTGCCGGTGATCGAAAACCGGGCGTCCACCCCGGCGAGCGCCAGCAGCAGATCCCGGCCGTCCCGCGTTTCGCTGCTGTTCCAGCGGTATCCCCAGGCGAGGGCCGGTTGGCCGGGCCATTGGATGACCAGAGCGGCCTGGCTGATGCCGGGCCCGGAGGCGGGACCGATCCACTGGGTCACGTCCTGCAGGAGGAACGTCGCCGCATGGCTGGTGGCAGGAGTGAACAGAGTCGCAGAGCAATAAAGCGCGCCCGCTGCGAACAGGCGCAATGATGTTATTTGGGTCATGGTTCTCAGACCGGCTTTGGAAACGAGCCGGCATCGATGTTGGTTGAGTCCGCCCATCAAGTATTCTGACTCCCGGCTTCAGACCTCGGTCCCGCCTTCACCCTTCCGTCGTTGGTTCAAATGGGAACCGCGGGCTTTCAGATTGGCTGATTTGGGACGTTGTAACCAGATACAGCAGCGCCAACTGTCCCGGGTTCTCACCGGGTTCCATGTTGCGCGGACGAGGGGCTTTAAACGCCGGACCCGGGCCTGTCAACCGGCGCCCCGGGCCGGGGCCACCGCCTGCTAAATCCGCACGATAGGGAAAAACCGCAGAGGAATTTTCCGTATCCCGGTGTATCGCACCGCGGGCTCCGTGCCCGCTTCACTCCTGTATGAAAAACGACGAACGGATTTTGGAATTGCCTCAACCCATCATTGACCGGCTCCGGGAGGTGATCGCCCGGGTGCGGCGTCTGCAATGGATCAAGGGCAGCCTGCTTACCCTCGCCGCCGCGGTGGGCGCGGTGCTCGGCGTGATGGCCGTTGATGCCGCTTTTTCCCTGGAGGCCCTGCCGGTGCGGATCGCGCTTTCGTCCGCCGCGTTGCTCTTCACGGCCTGGGTGGCCTGGACCTGGTGGGTCCGCCCCGTATGCCGGAAAATCAGCCTCACCGCCGTGGCCCGCTGGGTGGAAACGCGGCACCCTGAGCTGCAGGAGCGCATTTCCACCGCCGTGGAACTGCTGGGTGCCGGCCACGATGCTCAGGACCAAGGCTCCCGCGAACTGCTGCAGGCGGTGGTCCAGGATGCCGTGGCCGATGTCGGCCGCATGGACCCGGCTCAGGATTTGAGCAACCGGCGCACCCGTCCTGCCAAATGGCTGGCCGGAAGTGCCGTGGCGGCCCTGCTGGCGCTCTGCGCGATCTGGCCGGGACAAATCCCCCGGCTGCTCGCCCGGGCGGTCGCCCCGATGGCCGATGTGGGCAATGCCTGGGCCGACCGGCTCCGGGTCATCACTCAGAGCCAGGTGGTGGCCATTGGCGATCCGCTCAGTATCGAGGTGGCCCTGAGCGGCAAACAGGAGCGGGTGGAACTGCACCTGACCGGGCCAGACGGCAAGCCGGTGGTGGAAATGCTGCAGCCGGACGGATCAGTGGCGGTGGAGCCCGGAGAAAGTGGTTATGCCCTGCGCCTGCCGGCGGTGGAGCAGGGCTTCACGGCCAAAGTGATGGCAGGAAAAGCGGTCAGCGCCGCCTTCACCATCACCGCCGTGCCGCGTCCGGAATCGGGGGACTGGACGGTGACCTACGACTATCCTGACTACACTGGGCTGCCGGATGAAGTGAAGGCCAAAGCTTCCGGGGAGATCTTCGCCCTCGCTGGAACCAAAGTCACCGTGCAGACCCTCCTGAACCGCCCGGTGGCCAAAGCCTCCGTCCGGATAGGTGAGGCCGAGGTGCCGGACGTGAAACTCAGTCAGGACCCCGCTGCCCCTGCGGTCGAATGGAGCACCGTCCTGACTCCGGGCCTCGACGCCCAGTGGTCACTCCAGCTGGAGGATGGCGACGGCATCGCCAATCGTCCGGTGGACCTGCCGATCCGGTCTTTTGCGGATCTCCCGCCGGTCATCACCCTGGAGACTCCCGCGGAGGACCGCTTGGAATTGCGTCCCACCGAGAAGGTCGCCCTGACTTATTCCGTGAAGGAGGACATCGGTTTGTCGGCTGTGCAGATCCGTATCCGTCCCCAGGATAAACCGGAGTATCTGCTGCCACCGCAGGCCCTTCCTGACAAACTGGCGGACAGCGTGGATACCTGGCAGGGCACCGCCGTGCTGGATCTGGCGCGGGTGCTGGTGCCGGACGGTCAGGAGATCCGGGTCTGCCTGATGGCGGCCGACCGCGTGCCGCCGGAACTGCAGGGACCGCAGCGCTCCTACAGCCGGGAAATCGTGATCCGGCTCAACCGCTGGTCGCGCCCGCAGGTGGAAAAGAACTTCGAAGCCCAGCACGAGGAACTGCGCCGGAAAATGGACGAAGTGAAACGTGAGCTGCAGCATGCCAAAGGCCGGATGAACGACAAACCGGACCGGCTGAAGCAGGATGACAAGTTGAGCGAAAACACCCTCAAGGATATTGAAGCCAGTGCCAGCCACATGCAGGAAGCGGAATCCCTCCTCAAGGAATTGACGGAACGGATGAAGGAAACCGCCTATGCCCGGCAGACGCCCGCTTTGGAGGAGATCGCCCAGCAAATGGTGCAACCCGCCCAGGCGGATGCCCGCGACATTCCCCTGACCGATCAAAAGGAAGCCCGGGCGGAGTTGGCAAAGAATGCCAAGGACCTGCTGGAAAATGCCCTCAAAAAGATCGAACAGGAACAGCAGCAGATGGAGCAGGACCGGAAGGCGGTCCAGCAACTCGCCAAACTGTCCGACATTGCCGAACAACAACAACGCCTCGCGCAGGAAGCCGCCGCCGCGGCCTCCCCGCCAGTTCCCGGCGCCACTCAAACGGCGGCAAATCCCCCTCCCGGAACCGCGCCTGATCCGTCAGCGCCCGCCCCGTCTGACGCGCCGGCCAATCAACCTCCCCCGGGCACCGCGGCGTCAGCAGAGGTTCCCCCTCCCGCTCCGCTTTCCCCCACCGATGAGGAGCAGCGCCAGTGGCTGGAGGAGCAACGGCGCGTGGCCCAGCGGGCCAAGGAGTTGATGGAGCAAAACCAGAACACCAATCCCACGGCCACCCAGGAACAGATGAAACAGGCCGGTGCCCAGGCTGCGGCCCTCGCCGCCGAAGCCGAAGCGCTCGCCAATCAGGAAAAACAACTGGCCAGTGAAATGGCGGCTGCCACCACTCCGGAAAGCCAGCAGCAAACCGCCGCCGCCCAGCAGCAGTTGGCGGATCAGACCGCCGCCCTGCAGGAAAAGACCAAGGGATTCCACGAGCAGGCGACCCAGCAGATCGACCAAAGCACCGGAACCCAGGAATCCGCCTATCAAGCCCAGGCTCAACTCAAGGAAGCCACCGACCAGGCCAAACAATCCGGCAAGGAACTCACCGCCGCCGCTCAGGCCAAACCTGCCGCCCCCCCGGAAGCCGCCAGCCCGGCGCCGGAATCTTCTTCCCCACCGGATCAGGCGACCGCCGCTGCCAGTGAAAAAAACCAGTCCGACGGAGCAACGCCGCCGACTGGTCAGGAGTCTGCGGCCGCTTCCCCTCCGGCCCAGGCGGGCGCGGGTCCAAGCGCCCCGCCTGAGCCAGCGGCTGGTTCTGAAAACCAGCCTTCTCCTGACAATCCGCCTCCGGCCCCGGCCGGCCAGCAGGCCGCCCAGGCCAGTGGAGAGGCGCTGGCCCAGGCCGCCCAGTCCCTGAAATCCCTGCAACAGGAATTGAACTCCCTCGCTGGCATGATGGCGGATCATAATAATGCCTTGAATGAAGGAGCCCAGCAGGCCGGCACCGCTTCGGATCAGGCGGCCAAATCCCAAAACGAGGGAGGCAAGGCTCCGTCGATGCAGCAGGGCGCCCAGGCGGCGCAGCAAGCCGCCGATCAGCTGGCCATGGCCGCGAACACCGCGATGCAGGCCATGAGCATCCCGGCCAGCGCCAAGTCCTCGCAAAGCAGCGCTTCCTCCAAAGGAAAAGGCAAAACCCAGGATGGCCAGCCCAAGCCCGCCGAACCCGGCCAGGAAGGAAAAGATGGACTCCAGATGGACACCGCCAGCAGCCTGCTGCCCGAAGAACTTGCCAAACTGAGACTCACCCAGGATGACTGGATGAAGTTGAAAAGCGCCTTGAATGGAGTGGATGCCACCCGGACCGAACAGATTCCCGCGGAATACCGGGAACTCGTCAAAGCTTACTTCGGAGCCCTCGCCAAAGGAAGCCCAGCCAAATGAAACGACTTTTCGCCATCTTTCCCTTCCTGCTGGTCCTGACCGCTTCCGCCCAGGAAGCCGGGGACGTGTTCCAGAAGTATGAAGCCCGCGTCAGCAAGGCGGTGGACCGCGGGTTCGAATATCTCCTCAGCGTGGAGCAGCCGGATGGCAGTTTTCCGGAAAGCCATGGCCGCAGCACCGGCATCTCGTCGCTCGTCGGCATGGCGTTCCTCGCCAAAGGACATCTCCCGGGGCAGGGACGTTATGGCGACGCCATCAACCGCCGGATTGATTATGCCCTCGCCCACACCAGTGCGGAAGGGCTGATTGATTGCGGCGACCACGGCAATGGGCCGATGTATGCCCATAATATCAGTGCCCTTTTCCTCAGTGAAGTGTCAGGCATGGTGGATCAGGACCGGCAGCGCAAGGTGGACGTGGCCCTCTCCAAGGCCATCCAGGTCATCCTGCGGGCCCAGGCGGTGCCCAAGTCCGACGAGCACAAAGGCGGCTGGCGCTACCAGCCCAACAGCAATGACAGCGATCTGTCCTGCAGTGGCTGGGCGCTGATGGCACTGCGTTCCGCGCGGTTGAACGGGGCCCCCGTGCCGCCCCAGTCGATCAAGGATGCCGTCGACTACACCCTGCGCCGCTTCGAGCGCAAGGTCGGGCATTTTGGCTATATGGATCAATACCAGCACAAGGATTCCCTCACCGGAGCCGGTCTGATGTGCCTTGAACTCTGCGGCCGCCATGCCACTCCGGAAAACCTCCTCGCCGGGGAGTGGATTCTGGCCAATCACGAAAACCTGCCCCGCGCCGAGTTCGAATTCTACGGCAACTACTACAACGCCCAGGGCATGTTCCAGCTGGGCGGGAAATACTGGAAGACCTACGCGGAATGGATGTATCCCCACTATCTGGAGGAGCAGAAGGAAGATGGCTCCTGGATGGGCGAACGCTTCGGCCGGGTTTATGGCACCACCATGATGATCCTCGCCTTCACCGTCCCCGCCCGTCAGCTTCCCATCTATCAGCGGGACGAACGGGTGGATGACGGGCAGTAATGCCCGCTGGCTGCAATCGCCCTAGGGCGCATTGGACTAATTATAGCACGGCTGCGCCCGATGATAACCATGGTCATTAGGCGATGTGGGGTTCATGCTGTGCGTTCGGAGTCCCGCGCGACGAAATCAGGATTACGCTTACGCCACAAGCGAGGCCCAAATAAGATCGCGACGATTGCTGCGGCGAGAGTCGTAATCGTGAACCAACACGGCAGGCCGAATTGGTAGTTCTGGCCTCGCCACTGAAAGACAAACCCTTGGGAATGCGAACGATGCCAGGCAACATCGCGTAGAGTCACTGGAGAACTCAGGTAACTGATGCGAAGTGGAGCGAAGAGTGGCTTGGGGAGCGAGTTGTATTCGGGAATGACTTGGATGACCTGCCGACCAGCAAAATTATGGAACCTAACGCTCCACCGGGAAGAAAGCGGCATGACGTAGGTGTCGCAAAATGAGTTGCCGTGCCGCCAAAGTGCTCCGCACAGAATTAGATAGGCGAGGCAGAAAAGTGCTGCAATGTATCGTCGCATTGGAGAAACGGTGCTCAGTCACCTAATTACTGATTCACCGACAGGATTGCAGTGCTCTGCCTTATTTCCGGCAGGACTATCGGGGGATTCCGGAAATCCGGCAAAAGGGGCGCGAGGGGGTGTTGGTTTTGGCTCCATGGGGCGGGAAATCGGACAGGATAGCAGGAAATTCCGCCGCAGGTGGAAAAATGAACGGGTGGATGACGGGCCGTAATGCCCGTTGGCTACAACCGCCTTGGGCGCATTGGACTAACTATAGCATCCGATCTGTGCCTGATGATAACTAGGGGCATTCGTCCTTGGTTGGTTGTGGCGGATGGTGATGGGAGTCACCATCCTGAGCTGGGATTGTAGTGCTCGTTCACCCGCTTCGAAAAGCAGAGGTAAGCCCCAATGACAATGGTAAGCACGGCGCTGCCAAGCAACCAGAGACGAATGATGCTAAAAAAAGGCACACCCAGATCGCCAAGATGAGAAAAAGCGCTGAGTGTCATCACTCCGCCGGCGAAACATCGAATGGAAGTCCACCACCGAGCCCATCCGTGTCCTGCAACAAGAAAGTAACAAAGAACCATGTTCACGATGAGAGCAACAATGCCGCTGGTGATGCCTCTCGGTCCGACAAGCAGCGCCCAAAGTGCGATGTGGATGATTGAGAGGGCAATAATAGCGAGGGCAATTCGCTTGACGAGGGATTCTCCGTTCATGGGATGATGTTTGTGTTATTGATTGGTGTGTGGAGATCTGGGCTGACTAGTGATTTACCGACAGGATGGCAGGAGATTCTGCCGCCTCCAAGATAAATCTGTGGGCGCGAGAGCCCCGGCCCCCTCACACCGACCGCATGATCGTCACGGGCTTGCTGCCGCGTTGATTGTCGGTGGAAGGCGAGCTGCAGGGCATGTCTTTCGGCAAATCTTCCGACTCGATGACCTACTATCTCCTGAACCCCAACTTGGAATGGGTTACTCCCCGGATCACCGTGGGATGGAAATCCGGCAACGTCCAATTCCTGGAAATGCCGGACAACCCGGACTGGGAGTGAATGGCCATACGTGGCTGGGGGACTACCTCAGGGGGCGGGAAGGACGCGTTGATGCCTTGGCTTGTGGGGAATGCGCGGGGTGGTCCGTTCAACGCTTACGGTGGGTGTGGGGACGGCGGATAGATGAGCCGGATGGCGAGGGAGAGGAGGTGGGACAGCAAGGTGAGGGAGATCAGGACGAGGAGGATCGTGGCGGCGGTGGGGTGCCAGAGGGGATTGTCGTCGGGCAGCGGATGGGTATTCTGGAAGAAGCGGGCAGCGTACCAGACGAGCCCGCCCATCACGCAGGTTTGGAAGAGGAGACGGCCAAGGGGGAGCCTTTCGAAGCGGGTGAAGGCGGCTCCGTAGGCGCCGCAGCCCCAGTAGAGCAGGATAACGATGAGCACGGGGATGACGAGTGGCAAGACTAGCCAAACAAGGGCGATGCTCATGAAGATCGCGCAAAAGCCAAGCAGGCCGGAAGCCACCACCCCTGTCAGGGCGGTGGTGATGTTGATGACGCGGGCAGCCTTGGGCAGGGGGAGGTCAGGCGCGGGGGTGGGCGGCATCATAGACTTGCTTCATGCGGGTGGTGGAGACGTGGATTTGCGTTGAGGTTGGCAATTTGAACTTGGAAGAACCATCCTAATTTCAGCATCCAAAGTTATTTATTCATATAACCGCAATGAGCGCATGTCCGAAGACAAAACAATACCCTTCTATACCCACCCAATTTGTCTGTAATCAACCTTTTCCCGCAGGATCTGCACAAGAGCAAATCCGACGAAAGCTTTGAACAGACAACCCAGACAAAAATAAGCGGGACAGCATAAGGCGCGGGTGCTGCAAACACTATTGCCACACCAGTTATGACAATCGCCAGTTCAGTTCGGAGTATCTTATCCATACAGGTAACGTTCGTAAACTTTATTTGTCTCCCGTTCAAAAGAAGCATCATGAGTTCCCTCAGTCCTTTGACAAGGCCGATCCTGGCAGGCCGCTGGCGGGAGGGGAAGTGCGGCTAATCGGTGCCGGATCGGTCAGGCGCGGGGGTGGGCGGCATCATAGACTTGCTTCATGCGGGTGGTGGAGACGTGGGTGTAGATCTGGGTGGTGCTGAGGTTGGCGTGACCAAGGAGCTCCTGGACGCTGCGGAGGTCGGCGCCGTTGTTGAGCAGGTGGGTGGCGAAGCTGTGCCGGAGTTTGTGAGGGCTGACCTTGAAACCGATGGTGGAGTGGCGCAGGTATTTCTGCAGGAGGTCGCTGACGGCGCGCATGGTGATGCGGCGGCGGAGCTTGCTGAGGAAGAGGGGGCCGTCGTGGACGCCGGCGGCGACGCGATAGTGCTGGATGGCGCGGAGGGCGGGGCCGCCGACGGGACAGAGGCGGTCTTTGCGGCCTTTGCCAGTGACGCGGAGGCTTTCTTCGAGGTGGTTGATGTCGCCGACGTCGAGTTTGACGAGCTCGTGGAGGCGGAGGCCGGTGCTGTAGAAGAGCTCGAGGATGGCGGCGTCGCGCTGGGGGGCCCAGACGGCGGAGCGTTGGGGGCCTTCGGGTTTGAGGGTGAGGGGGAGGGTGAGGAGCTCGTCGATCTGGCCAAGGGTGAGGACGACGGGGAGGGAGCGCTGGGCTTTGGGGAGCTGGACTTCGAGGAGGGGATTGGCGGTGAGGCCGGCGCGGCGGGTGAGGAATTTGAAGAAGCTGCGGAGGGCGGCGAATTGGACGCGGATGGTGGCGCGGCCGAGGTCGCGTTTCATGAGGAGGAAGAGCCAGGCGCGGAAGTCGTCGGCGGTGAGGTCGGGCCAGGCGCGGAAGGCGGGGAAGCCGGTGCGGAGGGCGCGGAGGCCCTGGGCGTAGTTTTTCAGGGTGAGGGCGGAGGCGTTGCGCTCGACCTGCATGAACTGCAGGAATTGGGTTTCGAGGGGGTCGGGGACGTCAGGCAGGGCCGGGGAGCCGGGTGAGGGCGGGGCCTTGGCGGGACGTCGGGATTTCCGGGAGATTTTGGAGTCGCGGGGGCGCTCGTCCTCTGTTTTGGAAGCAGCGCGGCGGGGGGCGCGGAGAGGGGCAGGTTTTGACGGCACACCTTAATTATGGGCATTTCAGAGATAATTGCAAATTGAGGAATCGGAGGGCGACGCTGGATGCAATAGACATTGCCCGAAGTGCAAAAGCGGGATTAATTGTCAATCCACCGCCCGTCATGTCCCTTCCGCAAATCTCCGGCTATCAATTGAAGTCCCGCCTTGGGCAGGGGGCGTTTGGCACGGTGTATCAGGCGTTGTGGAATGGGGACTTCATCTGTGCGGTGAAGGTGCTGGAGGAGGGGGCGCTGCACCGGGATTACCTGACGCGGGTCTTGGAGCAGCTGCAGGAGCTGCCGCCGCATGCGGGGCTGCTGCCGGTGTATGCTTTTGATTTGGAGGATGAGGTGCCGCACATCAGTATGGCGTTGCTGCCGGATGGGGCGGTGACGTTCGATGACCTGGCGGGACAACTGACGCAGGATGAGGCGTGGACGTTGCTGCGGCAGCTGGCGGAGGCGCTGGCCTGGCTGCACGAACATGGCCTGGTGCATGCGGGGCTGACGGGGGGAAATGTGCTGGTGGTGGCGGAGGAGGATGGCACGCCGCGGGCGTTGCTGACGGATGTGGGTCAGGCGTGGCTGGGGGATGGGACGATGGAACGGCTGCATGATCAGGCGCCCTATGTGCCGCCGGAGCGGTGGCGGGAGCCGGGCCGGGTGCTGCAGGATGGCCATGCGGAAACGTGGGATGTGTATGCCTTTGGAGTGCTGGCGTGGCGGCTGCTGAATGGGCGCTGGCCGCGGGCGAACAAGTTGTTTGACCGGGTGCTGGCCTCGAAGGGGGAAACCCTGACGGTGGACCCGCCGGCCTTTGCGGAATGGCTGATCGAGGAACCGGCCCCGGCCTGGCTGGGGATTCCCCAGGAGTCCGCCGGGAAGCAGGCGCGGGCCATGGTGCTGCGGTGCCTGGCGATCGATCCGGCGGAGCGCCCGGCGTCCATGATGGAAGTGGCGCAGGTGCTGCGGGAGTGCTTTGAGGCTGCCCCTGACGAATTGTCGGGCCCGGTGGCGGTGCCGGCTACGGTGCCAGTGCCGGTGCCGGCCCCGGTGTTTAAGGAGACGTGGTTCACGGCGGTGCCGCTGGCTCAGATATCGCGGCCAGTGCGGCCGGAGGAATCATCGCAACCGGTGGCCCTGAAATTGGAGGGACTCTGGGATGCTCCGGAGGACAAGGCTCCTTCCGGGGACACGTCAGCGAACGCCCTGACGGATGTGGTAGGGATCTTTGCGGAACGGGACACCGAGGTCTGGACCCTCCCCCGGGAGAAGACCGGGCCCTTCGCGCCTGGCGGGGCCGGGTCGGATTCTGAACCGGTGGCCGAGGCCGCCCTGACGACTCCAGTGCCGGCGGCGCGGAAAACCAAAACACCGGAGACTTCCGGGGCAGGACGGCGTCTGGCGATGGCGGCCTCGTGGGCGCTGGCGCTGGGGGGCGGGGCGGCGGCGTTCCATCAATATCAGGAAGGGCAACGCACGCGGGGGGAGCTGGAGCAGGTGAAACAGGAAGCCGGTCAGGTCCGCGGAGAGGCCGCGCAGGCGGAGGAAAAAATCCGGATGATGGAGGCGGAACGGACCAGTGCGAAACTCGCAGGGTTGTCTGCTGCCCGTGAGGAATGGTCGGGCTTGGTCTCCGCGTTGTTGGCGGCCCGTCCGGTGGAGCCGGTAGCGCTGGAGGCTTGGAAGCCAGCGGCGACGCCCGTGGCAGAGCGATTGAAGGCGGCGCTGGAAGCAGCGGATGCTGAGCCCTCTCTGACGTCCGGTGGTCTGGAGCCGGGCTGGCAGTTGGCGGAATTGTTTTCGGTGCTGGGCCGCAAGGATGAGGCGCTGCCCCTGCTGGAAAAACTGGCGAGGGATCTGGAAATGGGGGGAGTTGGTGGAGGGGCTCCGGATGGGGCGCGGCAATTGCTGGCGGCCCGGATCGGCAGCCGCCGCGGGGCCATTCTCCTGGAAGATCTGAAAGCGATGGAAGCAGCCCTGCTGCTGACGGAGGCCTCCCAGGCTTATGAAGGATGGCTGATGACGAACCCTGACCGGCATGAGGTGGAGCGGGAGTTTGCGGTGACTTCTCTGTTGGAAGGCCGCGCCCTGATCGAGCGGCAGCAACTGGACGCGGCCCGCACGGCCCTGAGCCGGGTGGCCGGTCTGCTGGGCCAGCCGGAGGAACCGGGGTTCCTGCCACAGGATCACTTTACCCTGACTGATACCCTGTTTGCGCTGGCCGGAGTGGACAGCGTGGGCGGGAAGTTGGAGCAGGCGATCGAGCAGCATATGACGGCGGTGCGCCTGCTGGTGGCCTATGACCAGGCCAACCGGCTGTCGGTGCCCTGCCGCCGCCGCCTGGCTGATGGCTACTTCGGGCTGGGCAAGCTGCTGACGAAAAATGGCACGCCGCGGGATGCCAGTGTGGCCTTCAGTGAAGCGGTGAAGTTGTTGAGCGAACTGTCCAATGAAACGCCCACGGAATCGTTTTACCGGCTTCAGCTGGCCCTCACCTATAACGAGGTGGCGCAATTGATCCGCACCTCGCGGCCCAACGCGGCGGGTGCGAAGGAAGCCCTCGAGTATCAGGACTTCAGCGTCACCATCCTGCGCAATCTGAATGAGGCCAATACCCTCGATAACCAATTCCGCCAGCACCTCGCCTCCTCCCTCGTGCTCAATGGGGAATTGCATGAGCTGGCGGGAGAACCGAAAACCGGCCTGGTCCGCCACACGGAGGCGCTGACTCTGCTGGAGGAATTGCTGGCGGAACCCACCGTGGCGGAAAACGACCGCCGGGACTGCCGCCGTCTGTCGGCCCGTGCCTGGACGGCCACCGGCGGCATCCAGGAAAAAGCCGGACGGAAGGACGAAGCCATCGCCAGTCTCAGCAAAGCGCTGGAGGCGTGGACTGGCTTTGCCGGAGACGATCCCGCCGCTGATCAGAATGTGGCCTCCACCCGGGAGCGGCTGCGCAAGCTCAAGCCGGAAAGCTAATCCCGTGATGAGCCACGATGACGATCCTGACGGTCGCGGGCATGACCCCGGAGTGGCCCCCGGCCCGCTGGCGTGCGGCCCCGGCGGAGTTCCTGCCAGACAATATTTTTTATGAAAACCGCGATCTATCCCGGGAGCTTTGATCCCATCACGAATGGCCATCTCGATGTGATCGAGCGGGCGGCGAAGCTCTTTGATCATCTGATCATCGCCGTGGCCAATAACAGTGAGAAACGCCCGCTGTTTCCCACCGAGGAAAGGGTGCGCCTGATTGAGGAAAGTGTGGCCGGGCTGGCTTCCGTGGAGGTGACCTCGTTCCGGGGTTTGCTGGTGAATTTTGCCAGTGAGCGCGGGGCGATGGTGGTGGTGCGGGGCCTGCGGGCGGTGACGGATTTTGAATATGAATTCCAGATGGCGTTGATGAACCGGACGCTTCGGGATGAAGTGGAAACGGTCTTTCTGGCCGCCCGGGAAGAGTATACCTATCTGAGTTCCCGCATCATCAAGGAAGTGGCCCGGTTGGGAGGTGATGTCAGTGGCATGGTGCCGCCTCCGGTGGCTCTGGCGCTGCCAGCAGCCTTGGGCCGGGCCTCCGCCTCCTGATTTTCCCAGCCTTGCCGCCCCGGTCTCCTTACTTTAGCTTTCGCCATGATCCGCCGCTTTTTCACCGTCGCCTGCTGTGTGGCGGCCAGCCTGAATTCCTCGCCTGCCCAGCCTGGCGATCCGGTGCCGCCCGTCGCCGAAATCGTGGAGGAACCGGGCGCGCCCATCCCGCGTCCGGAAATCGTGGAGGAGGCGGAGCCAGTCCCGGCTTCTCCTAAAATCCCCAAGGCAGTCCCGGTGGAGGACGATGAAGAACCCCTCACGGTGAAGGGCGTGCCTGATGACAAAGAGGAACCGCTCACCGTGAAGCCGGTGCCCTATGATGAAGCCGAGCCCCGGACGGTGCGGGCCGTTCCCGGGACGGCCTCCCCGCCGGTTCCGGCGAAACCACTTCCTGATGCCCGCAAACCGGAGAAATCGAAGATCGCGATCAGCCTGAATACCGATCCCAGTGCGAGGCCCCTCTCGCTGCGGGTGCCCGCCCCCCGTGGCCAGATCGTGGACCGGAATGGCGAGCCGCTGGCGCAAAACCGGATGGCCTACTACCTCGGGGTGCAGTTGCCCTTGAAGGACGGCCTCAGTGACTCCGCCGTTTTTGATGCCGCCCGGGAACCCATCGCGTGGGCCCGCCGCACCCTGCCCAAAGGGTGGGACATCAAGGACGACAAGATCCTCGAGCATTACCGGAAACGCCGGTGGGTGCCGTTGCTTTCCTCCACCATGGTGCCTGATGAGGTGGTGGAGCATATCAAGGATCAACTGCCCGCCGGGGTGGTGCTGCGTCCGTTTTATCTGCGGACCTATCCCCGGGAAGCCATGGCCAGCCACGTCCTGGGCTACATGGGCAAGAGTGGCTCGATGGCCTCCGGTGATATCCTGACGGATGAATATCTCTGGCCGCCGACGGTTGGAAAATACGGACTGGAGCAGCGGTTTGACCCCGAGTTGACCGGCAATCCAGGCATCTACAACGTGCTCTACAATGCCGCCGGGGAGAAGCTCTCGGAAGACTGGGTCCAGCGGCCCAAGGCCGGTCACACCGTCGTGACCTCGATCGATGCGCGTTTTCAGGCGATCGTGGAACGGGAGATGAAGGATAATGCGGTGCGGGGCGCGTTTGTGATCATGGATGTGAAGACCGGCGATGTCATCGCGATGTGTTCCAATCCTGGCTACAATCCCAACGACTGGGCGTATGGCATCGGGACGGAGGAATACAACAAATACCTGACGGATAAACAGAATCCCCTGCTGCCGCGTGCCCTGCAGGGACTGTATCCGCCGGCCTCCACCTTCAAGGTGATCACCGCTCTCGCGGCGCTGGACAGTGGGAAAGTGACCGAACACACGGAGTTCAATTGTCCCAAAGGCATGAAATTCGGCAACACCTGGATGTGGAATCACAGCCACAAGGATGAAGGGTCCATGGATGTGGAGCGGGCGATCAAGCGGTCCTGCAATCCATGGTTCTGGCAGGCGGCCAAGATCGCCGGGGCCTCGAATCTCAGTGCCATGGCGGTGACGATGGGCTTCGGTGATAAAACCGGCATCTGTCTTCCCAATATGGAAGCCGCCGGCAACATGCCCAGCCCGGAATACTACCGGAAACGAAAGGGGGAAATGACCGGAGGGATCCTCGCCAACGTGGCGATCGGTCAGGGGGAAGTCTCCGCCACTCCGCTGCAGGTTTGTCAGATGATGGCCTCGGTGGCACGGGGGGATGCGGTGCCCCGCCCCCGCCTGGTCCGCCAAATCCAGGATGTGGATGGCAGGATTGTGCAAAGTTTCCCCCCCAGCGTGCGCAGCGCCCTCACCATTGACAAGGACGCCCTGAAAGCGGTGCGGCGGGGCATGCGGGCCGTGGTGGCGGATGGCGATGGCACCGGGACGCGTGCTTCCAATGATTACGTGGCCATGGCAGGCAAGACGGGCACCGGGGAATGGCATGACAATCCCAAGGACTATGTGGCCTGGTTTGCCGGATTCATCCCGGCCAACAATCCAGAGTATGCCTACGCCGCGCTTTATGAAGGCGATCCTGGCGATGAAATTTCCGGAGGGCGGAAAGTCGCCCCTATCGTGGGTGACGTCTTCAACAAGATCTACAAACTGAAAAAGGACGGCAAGGAAATCCCGGAGGACAAGGTGGACGAGGATGCGGATCCGGAGGATGCAGCGGTCTCCACCCGACGGAAAAAACCTGCCACTGGCCCGGCCGCGCCGGCTGCCGCTCCTGTCGCAGCGCCTGCCCCGGAGGCCCCGAAAGCCGGATTGCGCGGCTGGTGGAACCGCGTGCGTTCCGGCAATAGACCACCGGCCCAGCCTGCCGGCCGTCCCTGAGCATTGCAATTTATGTCCACGCCGATCGATGAATCCCTGATTGTCCAACAAGTGGACGAAGCCGCATTCACCCGCTTGGCCGCTGTTTTCTACCGCCGGATGAAGGAGGATGATCTGGTAGGCCCGATGTATCCTCCCGACGACTGGCCCGGAGCCGAGGAACGCTTCGCCGGATTCCTGCGTTTCCGGTTTCACGGCAATATGCAGTACATTGAATCCCGGGGGCATCCCCGGCTGCGGGGACGGCACCTGCCTTTTGCCATCGGTGCGCCCGAGCGGGACCGCTGGCTGGAAATCATGAAGGCGTCCATGGAGGAAACTGCCATCCCCGCAGAGGCGGCGGGTTCCCTCTTCGCATTTTTCGCCCAGGTGGCTGATTTCATGCGGATCCAGCCGGCGGCAGAGTAGCGGCAACCCGGAAGGGCCGGTATCAAAGAAGAGGGGATGGGCTCCATCCGCTTACAAACGCTGCGTGATTTTATCACGGAATCAACATGGCAGGTGGCGCCTTGTCAGTGGAATCCCCCACTTTACCGCCCATGTTGATCAATAACCTTACTTCCCGTCTGCGCATCCAGCCCGCGGTGGTGTCTGCCACCCGCGAGTCGGAACGCCAGCGCATCAAAGACGCCACCCGCCGCCTGCGGACTCATGCGGAGAAAATCGCCTGGCACCTTGCCGAGATGGCGTCCCAGCCCTCACCTTCGCCCGGAAGTTGAGCAGGGAATCTCCCTTTAGGAAAAGCTGAGGGGCGGCTTCAATCCGTGGTTTCCGGTTCGTAAGGCGGGATGCTGGAGGCGGGCGCAGGAACCGTTCCATTGGCGCCTTGGACTGGTCCGGAGGGATTGATCAACGCCAGCACGACGCGGAAACCATAGATGTTATCGAATTTGTCGGGAGGGATGGCATTGCGGAACTGGGTCGCGAGTTCATCACGCTCCGTGGCCAGGGTACTCCATCCGCCGCCGCGGAGTACTGCATAGCCCTGGCGTTCGGGCGTTTTTCCGCCGCCGTAGTCTTCCTCGACAAATTCCCAGACGTTGCCTGACAGGTCAAAGAGGCCAATGCCGTTGGGGGCAAACTGTCCGGCGGGCGCGGTGAAGGCTACTCCATCGTCGTACCCTTGCTCCTCGAGGGCCTTGATCTGGGCCGGTTTGAGGGGGCCGAGGGCGCCCAATTTCAAGGCGGTCAGGTCACCGAGGTTCCCCGCAGCTTTGGTGGGGACAACGTCCGGAGGAAGTTTGGTGTGGGCATTTCCAGGTGGTGGGGGAAACTCATAAGGGCGGACCCAGGGATACACGCCGGTCACGGCCAGATGCCGCTCGGCGGGGGTACGCCGCAATTCATTCAAATTGGGGGAGCCGGCCGCGAGGCTCCACTCGGCATCGGTGGGCAGCCGGTACTCCATGGTGGCATCCAGATAGTCTGCGGCTCGCTCGGTGTCGGTCAGCCAGCGGCAGAACGCCCGGGCTTCCTCCCGGGTCACATTCACGACCGGATGGGTGCCGTCCTGACCAAGGTCGTCCTTGCCGTTTTTGTCGTCGTCCTTGATCCGGACCACCACCCCTTGCGCCTTGGCAAAGGCGGCATAGTCCTGCACCCGGGTTTCCCAGATGGCCGCGAGGACGTCAGGAGAAAGGGGCAGGAAAGGAACGTTGAGGCTATTGGTCCATACTTTGTTGAAGACTGCGAGTTTGCTTTGTTGAAGCGAAACCATCAGGGGCAGCGTGTCGCCGGCTTTCAGGGTTCCCTTGCTGATGGTTTCCTTGTAGCCTGGCAGGGTGAGGCGGAATTCGAGAGGTCCGGGACGGTGCCGGAAGGTTTGCCAGGGAGTGGTGCCGAGACGCAGATTGCCCTCATAGACTTCGGCCCCGGAAGGCTCGGACCGGATGGTGACTGTGCCGAATTTTTCCACCGCCAGCCGGAAGCAGAACTGTCCCGGTTTGAGTTTTTTTGCTTCGTCAGGGTCCTTCGGGGTGAAGGGGACCGGCCGGTAACACAGGTCTCCGGTCAACCATCCTTCGAGGGTTTCGCGTTGGGTGAGTTCATCACAAAACCGGACGGCATCCACGATCGGGATGCCCACGAGGTGCAGTTCCTCGCCCGGTCCGGTGACCTCCTTGACCACTGCGCCATCGACGAGGTCCTGGACTTGGGCGAATTGATCGTAGGTGACCGCGCGCCGGGAGAGGTGCCCCTCCGGAGAAGGGTCGAAGATCATGTCGAGGCTGTTTCTTTCCCAGATTTGACCCGGCTTGGGAGGATTGTCGAAGCGCAGTTTCACTTCCGGCGGGGAAGTCAGCAGACCCGGTTCGATGTTGCCCACCAACAGCACCTCATCCCGGTAACCTTTCCTCCTCAGGGTGAAACTGGCATCACCCGCGGGGACCGACACAGTCAGGGGGGTGCGGCCCACCATTTTTTCATTCCACCAGACTTCGACGCCCGGGGGCTTGCTTTGGATCTGGACCTGACCATCCCGCGCCGGGGGCGGCGGGGCGACGCCATCCTTGTCAGCAAACCGTCCGGGAGGCCAGGGCATGGCCCCATGGTGCTGCCAGGTCACGATAACAAAAGCTGCGGCGGCGGTGATGAAGGGCAGGGCGATCAGGCGCCCGATCCAAGGCGGGCCCGCGGCTTTTTTCCGGCTGGCGGCGCGCAGGGCGAGAGCCATGTCGCGGGCGCTGGCAAACCGCTTTTTGGGCTGAAGGGCACAGGCTTTCAGGATGATTTCATTAAGCGCCAGCCGCTGCGTGCGGGTGCGGGCTTCCCCGGGATCGTCTGGCAGTTCCGGAAATTGCAGGCGGTCCTTCCCGGTGCTTAATTCATAAAGGACCATGCCCAAGCTGTAGATGTCGGCCAACTTGGAGCCGGGCCCTTCCGGCGGGACAAATCCCTCGGTGCCGACAAAGGTCATCTGGCCGGCGGCGGCCACCAGACCGATGTCCGCCAACTTGGCCTTCCCATTCACAAAAATAATGTTCGACGGCTTGATGTCCCGGTGCGTCAGGCCGCATTCATGCAGATGCGCCAGACCCTCCGCCACCTGGGCGCCATATTCGATGCAATCCGCCACAGGCAGGCGGTGTTTCATGGCCTTGTCGGTCCCCATGGTGCGGGCCTCATAGTCGGTGGCATCCACCCGCGACCCGCGCTCGCGGTCATCGCCCAGTTCCATCACATAATAATAAAACTGCTGCTCATCATTCCGCCCCACGTGCAGGACGTGGACCAGTCCGGGGTGGTCCCGCGAGACCGGTTCGAATTTCATGATGCCCTCGAACTCGCGCTCGAAGGTCCGGTCCAATTCGAAATCCTCGCGACGTACCACCTTCACCGCCCGCAGCGTGCCCGTGACGGCCCGGGCCAGCCACACTTCGCCATAGCTGCCCTTGCCGATGCAGCGCAGCACTTCGTGGTCGGGAATTCGCGGGGCAGCAGTGCGTATCTCCACAAGTCAGATGAGCTGTTTGGATAGTTCAGCCAGTTCCTTTTTAATGAGGCCGCCTACCCGGTGCTTGGCGAGGTAGACTTGCGCCATGCTGACGTCCAATTCCGTCATTACTTTCTTTACGCCCCATTGTTTGATCACGTAGGCATCGAAAATCTGGAATTGCCGTGGAGAGACCCGCTGTTTCACGGTGGCGATGGCCCGGTCCGCGATATTCCGCTTCCATTCCACCTCCCAGATCCGGTCGAGTTTCTGAGCTTCCGGGTCTTCCACCCGGTCCAGCACACTGGTGTTCCGCCCTTCCTCGTCGCCGGGAAAATGGTGCATTGCGGTGTCCTTGGCGCGGCGGCGGAACTGGTCGCCGATACGCCACCGGGTCATATTCATCAGCCACACTTTGAAACTTCCGGCTTTCGGATCGTAGCGGTGTTCCTTTGATTGCTTGGCAATGGCCAGAATCGTTTCCTGCACCACATCCAAGGCCTCCTCGGGGCGCAGCCCGCTTTTCAGGCCCACCCCGTAAATCAGCCGCCAGTAGGTGCGGTAGAATTCGTCCCAGGACTTCTGGTCCTCCCAGTTCCCCAACCGCTCGATCAGACTCTTGCGGGTCTTTTCGTAAACTTGCTTCACCACCTCCGGTGGGATATCGGCAGCCGCATCCGGCGCAAGTGCATCGGCAATCTTGACGGGCGTGCTTTTGGGGGAGGTGTCCTTGACCTTTCGGGCTGGCATAGGGGGGAATCTATCACGGAACGGCGGTTGTCGACCACCCATTTCATTCACCTGCGGGAATCGTCCCGATCAGGAGACTTTCTCATCAGTCCGCGGGTTTGCCCCTGCTGGCAAGGGCGGCGGTTCTGGAGGAAGAGACGGTGGAACGTCCAAGGCTGGTAGCGAGGGCGGAGGTGCCGGAGTCAAGGGGGCGGCGGCGGCCCGCACGGCGAGCAGGGCCGCATCGATCAGGGCGTCGGTCTGCACCGTCCGGTCCGGCGTCATGGGCCCGTATTTCAGGGCATCGCTGGCGGTCAGGACATCGCGGAAGGCGGCGATTACGGGCGGGGGCGGGGGTTGATCCGCACGGGGACGATCGCCCAGAATCTCGGGGGAGGTGGCATAGCGGGCCAAAACGCCGGTTTGCCGGTGCAGGAACGTCCGCACAATTTCCGATAATTGAGCGGCAAAGGCTTCGGCCCCCAGCTTTGGAGCGGCCAGCCGAAGGGACTCCAGCGCCCGGACCGCCAGATTCACGGGCCGGGGTGGCAGGCCCGGCAAGGCCAGGCGCCGGCCCACGGACCGCATCCACAGGTAAAGACCGGCGAGCAGCACCACGGCCAGCACGGCGGCCGCGGCCCACCAGGTCCACGGCATCGTGGCGGCCGCCTCGGGCTCCACAGGGGGGGCGATGTCTCGGATGGGAGGGAATTCCAGCACAGCAGTCAGGGTAAAGATCAAAGAATTCAGGGAATCCCGCCGGATTCAGCGGCGCGAGGCCCGGCGTTTGAAAAAGGCATGCAGCGCCGGAACGTAATTGGATCCGGTGTGAAGATCGATTTTGTCCACCCCGGCCGTTTTAAAGGTCTGATTCAAGGTCGTCTGCCACGCGGCCCGGCGTTCATGATAGGCTTCGCGCACCCGGCGGCGGCTGGTGTTGATCTGCATCAGCTCCCCGGTCTCCGGATCTTCCAGCCGCATCCAACCCACATCGGGCAGGGTCTCTTCCGCGGCATCGCTGATCTGCACTGCCACTACATCATGGCGCACCGCGGCCACCTTCAGCGACCGCTCGAAGCCTGGCGCGATAAAATCCGAAATCACCAGCACCAGACACCGTCTAGGCAGGTGCTGCGTCAGCCGGTCCAGGGCGACGCTGATATCCGTCCCCCTCCCTTTGGGCTGACAGTATAAAATCTCCCGGATCAGCCTCAGGCAATGGGTGCTGCCCTTCCGCGGGGCCACAAACAATTCCGGCTGGTCCGAAAACAATAACAGTCCGACCTTGTCCTGATTATGGATCGCACTGAAGGCGAAGGTGGCCGCGATCTCCGCCGCCAGTTCCCGCTTCGATTGGTCCTGCCCGCCGAAGTTTTTGGAGGCACTGACGTCCACCACCAGGAAGACCGTGAGTTCCCGCTCTTCCACGAACTTCTTGATATAGGCCGTTCCGGAGCGCGCGGTCACATTCCAGTCAATCGACCGCACCTCATCCCCCGGCTGGTATTCCCGGAAGTCATCAAAGTCGATCCCCTGGCCCTTGAAGACGCTGTGATATTCCCCTCCGACCGCAGCCCGTACGATCCCACGGGTCGCGAGTTCGATCTTGCGCACCTTTTTTAAAATGGCGGTCAAGCGGTCAGGCATGGGGGTGGTTGATGGTTTAAGGTTGATGGAGGGGTGCTGCTAAGAAGAGTTGCTGCGTTGGTTTTTACTATCAACTATCAACAATTCCTGCTAGGGAACCACTATTTTATTCAACAGCCGCTCGATGATCTGCACTGAGGTGACGCCTTCCGCCTCGGCCTCGTAAGTCACGAGGATGCGGTGGCGCAGGACATCGTAGGCCAAGTCCTTCACATCCTGTGGCGTGACATAAGCCCGGCCATGCAGGAAGGCCAAGGCCCGCGTCGCCTGGGCCAGAGCAATGGTGCCGCGTGGACTGGCCCCGCAGCGCACGAGGTTTTTCAACTCCGGCAGCACCTCTTCCGCATGGCGGCTCGCGTGGACGATGTCCACGATGTAATCCTTCACGGGATCCGAAATCAGCACTTCATTCACGAGGGCCCGGCTCGCGATTACGTGCTCCGCATGGATGATGGCATTGGTCGACGTATTCGCCGAACTGGTGCCCATCAAATCCAAAATCCGCCGCTCCTCTTCCCTCGTCGGGTAGTCCACCCGCACCTTCAGAAGGAACCGGTCCAGCTGTGCTTCCGGCAATTGATAGGTCCCTTCCTGGTCGATCGGGTTCTGCGTCGCCATCACCATAAACGGGTCCGGCAACTTGTAAGTGGTATCCCCGATCGTGACCTGCCGCTCCTGCATCGCTTCCAGCAGGGCACTTTGCACTTTGGCGGGCGACCGGTTGATTTCATCCGCGAGGATCAGATTCGCAAAAATCGGTCCCAGTTTCGGGCGGAATTCCCCGTCTCCCGGATTGTAGATCAGCGTGCCCAGCAAATCCGCCGGCAGCAAGTCCGGGGTGAACTGGAAGCGTTTGAAGCTCGCCTCCATGGTCCCTGCGAGCGCCCGGATCATCAGGGTCTTGGCCAAACCCGGCACCCCTTCCAGCAAAATGTGGCCATTCGTCAAAAGCGCCACAAACATCCGGTCAATCAAGTCCTCCTGACCGACCAGCACCCGGTGCAGTTCCGCCCGCACCAAAGGCACCCAGGCAGCAGAGACAGCGATACGTTCGGTCAAATCAGCGGGAGCATCGGACATAGTTTGAATGGGGCAGGGGTAATCGGAAATCGCGCCATACTGGCAGCGGAAAGCGCCCCTGGCCAAGGGATTTTGCTGCGGATTATGGGATTTCCGGGAAGGCACGGCTGACCGGGCCGGGGAGCGATTCTTCTGAGCCGTGAGGCGCCGGACTGATATTCAGGATTGCTGTAATAATCGTTGATTCCGGAACAGTTGGAGCCGATGGGAGACGTGTATGGCACAATGTTGGATGTGGTCGTTTTGGCGGGTGCTCCCGGCGGTAGTGGGCCTGGGGCTGGTGACTTCGTGCCGGGATGGGGAGGAACGGGCGAGGGTGACGGTGCTGGAGTCGGGTTACCGGTTTACCATCAGCGACTATTTGAAGGCGGCGGCGGAGGGCCGGGGAACGGTAGTGGAACCCTTTTTGGCCGCGGGAATGCAGGTGGATGCGGCGGGTCCCCATGGGGAAACGGCGTTGCAGCTGGCGGCGGGAGGAGCTCATTCGCATCTGGTGCAATCCTTGTTGCAGGCTGGGGCGGTGGCGGACCGGGCGGATGCGGCGGGAGTGACTCCCCTGATGGCGGCTGCCGGTGCGGGGGATCTCATTTCGGTGCAGGCGTTGCGGGTGGCCGGGGCCGACCCGGCACGGCGCGATGCCAAAGGCCGCACCGCGCTGGCGGCTGCCGTGGCTGCGGGACATGCCGGAGTGGTGGAATTGTTGGTCCCGGAACAAGGAGAATCCCTCGCCGGATTGCTCCAATTGGCCTGTGAGGCCGGGCACACGGGCGTGATGGACGGATTGCTCAAGGTCGCGGACCAGAATCCGGATGGGGTTGGAGTGGATTGGACAGAACTCCTGAAGGCGGCTTCCTCAGGCGGCCATTTGCCGGCAGTGCGGATGCTCACCGACCGCATGCCGGAAAGTGCGGCTGCAGAGCCGTTGCGGCGGCAATTGACCCAAGCGGCCCGGGCTGCAGGCCACGGGGCGGTTGCGGATTTTTTGGAGGATGAAGTCCGTCGCCAGCTGGCGTCCGGCAAGCCCCGTGCCCTCGTTCCGCCCGCAGATCCCGTGACTATGCCAGTTACTGCGGTGGCAGCCCTGCCGGCGGGAGCGGCCCCGCCTGCCGCCGGACCTTGGCCCGATGCTGACGCAGCCGCGGTGGCCCCGGCATCGCCGGTGATTCAACCCACAGCTGCCCCCGGACGGTTGGCTGGGGCACGGTTTGCCAAGGTGAATTGTGATGCCATGGAAGACGTGCCGAAGGTGCTGCAGATGCTGGCGTGGGAACCCCAAATGTGGCCCGTGGTGCTGCAGGACGTGGCTCCAGGGCACGGGACCGCCAATGTTCTCCTGACGGAATCGCCGCCGCGCACCGTATCCCTGCGGGTAGGGGATGAAATTCCCGGGACCGGGTGTGTGATTGAAAAGCTGCGCCGCCGCCGGCTCTATACCGATGCCACGGAGTCGGTCCTCAAAAATGTGTCAGAATTGCATTTCCGCCGGGTTGCCACCGGCGAGGTCTTCCGGGCTTCGCCCGACGAGCCGGTCCTCTCCAATGACAGTACCGCCCGGCTCCGGATCGCGGGGTCGGACCGGGCGTGGGGGGCGGTGCCCGGGGATGAATTCCGGCTGGGGGCGTTGCTGCTGCGGGTGATCGAAATCGCGGAGGGGGCCATCGTCCTGGAGAACCGCCTGACCCAGGAAACCGTGCGCGTGCCCCTGACGTCGCAGCCCTGATATCCATCCGGTTCCTGACGTCTTTTCCATGATCCCCGCGCTGCTCACTGCTTTTCTGTTTGCCTGCAGCGCCATCTTCGGCCAGCGGGCGGCCAAACTCTTCGGCCCTCTGCGGGCCAATGCCATCCGGCTCAGCATCGCCTGTGCCTTGCTTGGAATCCTGACATGGATCACCGATGGCATCCAGGGACATTCCAGTTGGCATCCGGCGGTGTTTCCCGCTCTCTTCCTCAGCGGCGCGGTGGGATTTGGTTTCGGCGATATCGGGCTTTTCCTCGCCTATCCTCGGTTGGGGGCCCGGCTGACCATTCTGATCAACTTCAGCCTCGCAACCCTCTTCGCCGCATGGGGGGATCAGGCCCTGCTGGGCGAGCACCTGACACTTCCCCAATGGTCAGGCGTGGTAATGGTCCTCGCGGGTCTGGGGCTGGCCCTGTGGCCGGCGGGGCAACCTGGCCTGCGCGCTCGTGCCCCTTGGAGCGGCCTGTGCTTTGCGACCCTTGCCGGAGCCGGCCAGGGATTTGGCACCACCCTGAGCGGATGGGCGAACCGGGTGGCCGAACAACAGCAGGTAAGCATTCATGGAATCAGCCAGGCTTTTCAACGCAGCACGGCCGGAGTGCTGGTGGCGGTGACGGTCTGGGCGGTGTGGCGGACGTGGTTGAAAAAGCCGGCTCCCGTCTCCACTGCATCCTTGCCGGTCCGCCGGAAACATGCGGGATTCTGGATGACGGGGGCCGCCTTGTTTGGTCCGGTGGCGGGGGTTTCCTGCTATCAATGGGCGCGGATGCAGCTCCCCTCCGCCGTGGTGGTGGCCATCGTCGCCACCAGCACCCTCTGGGTGATCCCATTGGCCAAGATGATCGACCAGGACCACCCCACCCGGCGTCAGGTCGCGGGCACCCTTGTCGCCGTGGCCGGAATTGCCGTGCTCTATCTCCGGTGAGGGAGTATCCGGAGCTTTCGCCGGGCAAATTACCGCCCCGCCCTGCTCAAGCCAATTGCCGGTAAAGATCCTCGATCTTCTTCCGGGCCCAGGGGGTTTTCCGCAGGAATTTCAGACTGCTGGTGATGGTGGGATCAAACATGAAACAACGCACCGGAATGCGGTCGGCAAGGCCGGGCCAGCCGTGATAATCCACGAGGCGGTGCAGCATCATTTCCAGAGTGACCCCATGCAGAGGATCGCGGGAACGGAAAGTGGGGTCGATGGGGTCCGGCATGTCAGGGCTGGCTGGGATGAAGGGGCAGGCAAAAGAGATTCCGAGTCTCATGGCTGCGGAGGCCGGCTGGAGCAAGGCGGCATCATCGCCGGTGATGCCTCCCCATCCACCCCAAACCGGATGCCGGGCCGGTTTTCGAGGGGCCTGACGCCGCAGACTTGCCATCTGACCCTGATCCCGCTAAAAGACGGTTTATTATGCTCCGACGCCATTTCCTCCAGACGACGGCCGCGGCCGCCCCCTTTATCCTGTCAGGCCGTTCCGCCTTTGCGGATGAGTTCGGTGGCATGAAAAAGCGCGTCGGCCTGATCGGCACCGGCTGGTACGGCAAGGCCGACCTGCTCCGGCTCGTCCAGGTGGCCCCGGTCGAGGTGGTCTCCCTCTGTGACGTGGATAGCGTGATGTTGAAGGAAGCGGGCGATCTCACGGCCTCCCGCCAGCTCTCCAAAAAGATCCCGCGGCTCTACAAGGACTACCGGGAGATGCTGAAGGAAAAGGATCTGGATATGGTGCTGATCGCCACGCCTGACCATTGGCATGCCCTGCCCATGATCGATGCCGTCAAAGCCGGGGCCGACGTTTATGTGCAAAAGCCCACCGGGGTCGATGTGGTGGAAAGCGCCGCCATGGTCGCGGCCGCGCGGAAATATGGCCGGGTCGTCCAGGTCGGCACCCAGCGCCGCAGCACCCCGCATTTGATTGAGGCCATGAACGACATCGTCAAGGCCGGCAAGCTGGGCAAAATCTCCCACGTCGAAATGTGCTGTTATTATCACATGCGTTCCCGCCGCACCGATGCCGACACCACGCCTCCCGCTCATCTTGATTATGACCTGTGGACCGGCCCCGCCCCGCTCCGCCCTTACAATCCTATTGTACATCCCCGCTCCTGGCGCGCCTTCATGGAATACGGGAATGGCATCGTGGGCGACATGTGTGTCCACATGTTCGACATGGTGCGCTGGATGCTCGACCTCGGCTGGCCGAAGCACATTTCCAGTGAGGGCGGCATCTTTATGGACAAGTCCAGCCGCGCCAACATCACCGACACCCAGACGGCCACTTTTGCCTATGATGATCTGAATCTGGTCTGGACCCACCGCGCGTGGGGCAGTGCTCCTGACAGCAAATATCCCTGGGCCGCGATTCTTTACGGGGAGAAAGGCACTCTGAAACTCAGTGTGAACAGTTACGATTTTATCCCCGCCCAGGGAGAAGCCATCCACCGTGATTGTGTGATGGAACTCGATCAATACCCCGAGGATCAGACCGAAAAGGATCTGGAGAAACACGTCGCGCCAGCCATCCGCGGGCACATGAAGGACCTGCTGCGCAACACCGTCACGCGTGGCAAACCCGTCGCCGACATTGAGCAGGGGCACATTTCCAGTGCCTCCTGCATCATGGCCAATCTCGCCCAGCAGACCGGCCGCACTTTCCATTACGACCCCACAGCGGCTCCGGCGGGGATAGTCAAGGACGATGCCGCGGCCACCGCCCTCCTGGCAAGGCCCTACCGTGCTCCCTGGGTGCATCCCGATCCGGCGGCGGTGTAGCCGTCAATCCTGGGGACGCACCAACCCCGGCGACCGGATAGCTTCCAGACTGAACTACTTGGCCTCTTTGACCGCAGGCGCCGGAACCGGGGTGGCCTTCCCCAGCATCAGTTGGGTGAAGACAGGCGTAAAATCGAATTGGGAAGTGCTCACGGCGGCGAATCCCACTTTTATTTTGCCGGGCCAGTTGGCGGGGAGCTTTTTAGGTTCCAGATCAACGAAAATCAGGCCGTCGTTACTGACGGATGCCAGCAGGGTATCGCCTTTCCGTTCCACCCGGAGCACGGTTGGACCCTCGGGTTTGAAACTGGTGTCGCCCGTGCTGCCGAACGTTGCAGGCGTGCCTCCTTCCCTCATTTCGAAATTGATATAGGGTTGCGGTTCCTGGCCTTTCCAATGCAGGGTGGCCCGTTCCAGCCGGATATAGTTCTTGTCATCAACCATCAATAACAGGCCGGCGCCGTTGTAGCCGCTGCGGCCCGCCTGGGTGGAATCGCCCCCGGGGGCGAAGCCGCCGTCCACCGTCACCCTCATGGTGAAGTCGCCTTCAATCTCCTGCAGGGAGCGTGGGGCATTCATGGTGCCGATCTCGGCACTGAGATCGTGGGGTTTGGCGCCACCGGTGACTTTGATGGTCAGTTGGTTCTCCCTGGCCTCGATTTTGCAATCCTTGTCAGGATCCTCGGCCTTGCCCCATACCGCTTTGGCTTCCGTTTGCCCGGAGACGGGAGGTGTCTTTTTTTCCTGATCCCCGCTGGTGCCGGATGGCTTGTCAGCGGAGGGGGCGGGCGGAACCGGGGCGCTCTGCGTTGGCTCCGCTGCCACCAAGGCTCCGGAAAAGATGAAACCGGCCAGAAGGAAACCCGCGGTGAAAGCCTGGATATTCATATCGCTGTATCAGATAGCGAATCCGGGTTCTGTTGTCCAGTTATTTTGTGGCACTGTTATATGCGCTGGATGGCGATCGCTTTCAGATACTCGCCTTCGGGGAAGGAAACCGGGTGGTCGGGGGCGTGGCCGGCGGTCCAGAGGGTTTGCCAGTCGTGGCCGAGGATCTGGCGGGCGGCCCGTTCCACCGCCTGACGGAATTCCGGGGCGGAAACGTGTGCGCTGCAGGAGGCGGCCAGCAGGGTGCCTCCAGGCCGGAGCAGTTGCAGGGCATTGAGGGCGAGGTGATGGTAGGCTTCGATTCCGCCGGCCCGTTCGGCTTCGCGTTTGGCGAGGGAAGGGGGGTCGGTGATGACAAGGCCGAAACGGGGGCCGCCGGAGCGGGTGGCTTCGCTCAGCCAGGCGAAGGCATCCGTCTGATAGCTTTCATGACGGGTGGCGGCGATGGCGGGGTGGCCGGCATTGAGGGCGAAATTCCGGCGGGCGCTGTCGAGAGCGTGGGCGGAGATATCAAGGTCGGTGACGGAGTGGGCTCCGCCGCGGGCCGCATAAAGGGAGAAGCCGCCGCTGAAGCTGAAGGCATTCAACACGTCCAGTCCTGCGGCGAGGGATTCGACCCGTTGTCGATTCTCCCGCTGGTCGAGGAAGAAGCCGGTTTTCTGGCCGAAACGCACCTCGGCCTCGAATGTCAGACCGTTTTCGAGGAAGGTTACAATGTCCTCCCCCGGTTCCCCAAGGAAACCTTCCTCGAGTTGATAGTGTTTCAGGGCGCGGGCGATCAGATTGCGGCTGAGCCGCAGCACGATGGCGCGGGGAGCGAGGGTTTCGCGGATGAGGGCCTCGAGTTCAGCAAGCCGGGGCAGCCAGAAGGCGGCGTAGATTTTCAGCACGAGGGTGTCGCCGAATTGATCCAGAATCAGGGCGGGCCACCCATCGTTTTCCCCATTGATCAGGCGGTAGCCGGTGGTGTCAGGACCGAAGAGGGATTGTCGTTTCGCCAGGGTGGCGAGGAACTTGGCCCGCCACCAGGCGGCATCGAGCTGGACGGGCCGCCCATGGTGGAGAATCCGCAACCGGATGGCTGAATCGAGATCATAGAGACCGAGGGCGAGGAAGCGGTCGGCGCGGTCATAGAGCACCGCGATTTCCCCGGTCTCGCCGGGCCGGTTCTGCTCGCGGACTTTGTCCCCATAGACCCAGGGATGTCCCTGGCGGACAGCCTGCTCAGCCGCAGGGGTGACGCGCAGCCGGAGGCGGGGCACAGTTTCAGAAGGAGCCAACATGCCGGTAGCCTACGGCCGGGGGGACATTGCGCAATGTATGTTGCGCGGGGTTTTACTCCGGCCCCGGTCACGGAAAGCAGTCAGGAAGGAATCCGGAAACGGAGGCGGACCTGGTTTTCGAGATCCGAGAGATACGTCAGGCTGCCGCCGATTTGTTCCGAGAGCAGGTGCACGAGCTGATGGGAGAAGGTGGCCTCGCGTTGGGTCCGGAGGTCTTCGGACAAGGGCTGGCCATTGTCGCGGAGGATGAGGATGCCTTCTCCACCGCTGACGGTCAGGGTGAGCCGGATGTGCCCGGTGGCCTGCGCCGCGGGGAAGGACCAGGCGAGGCTGGCGGTGATCAGTTCCTCCACGATCAGGCCCACCGTGATGGCGAGACGCTGGGGCAGGGTGATGCCGGAAAACAGAGGATCGATGGTGATCGCTCCGGCGGGGCGGTGATGGGCGTCCAGCAGGGAATGACCGATCTCCTGGGTAAACCGGGCAAAGTCCACGCGGTCCTCCTCATGCTGCACCAGCCGGTAAATCAGGGCGACGGCCGCAAGGCGGTCGCGGCTGGCGTGGAGGGCCGCCCGGGCCGCAGGATCCTCTGTGTGGTCCGACTGGAGCGACATCAGGCTGGTGAGCACCTGGAGATCATTGCGGGCCCGGTGCAGACTGATGGCAGGACGGGCTGACGCCGCCGGGGGCATGCTGGCATCCGCGTCCTGGGGGCGGAAGAGCAGGATAAAGGCCCGGGAACCGGAGGCTTCATCATAGGCGGGAGTGAGTTCTGCGATGCCGGGGGTGGCAGTCCCATCCTTGCTGGTCAAGGTGGCTGCAGCGTGCCAGCTGCGGTGGGTCTGAAGATGGCGGGAGAGTTCCTCACTGAATTCCTCGGGGGCATCCGGGCGGAACAGCCGGTAGAGGCCTCCATCGCGCAATTCGCTGGTGGTGAAGCCGGAGAGTGCTTCGGCGGCGGGATTGAGGTGGAGGATGCGGCCGCGTTCGTTGGTGAGGAGGGCCGGGGTGCGGAGATGCTCCAACAGAGTGACGCTGAATCCGCCGGAGGTGGAGGCCTGGCGGGCCCGGGTCACATCCCGCAGGGTCAGTCCAAAACGCGAGGGAAGGCCGCCAGGCAGGAGGATGAGGCGGGCCTCAATCCGGCGGGGGACGTCGTTTTCCGGCAGGGTCACCACATATTCGCAGCGGGTTTCATGGCCGGGACTGTCGAGCAGTCGTTCCATCATCACATCCAGCGGCAAGGGGGACGTGAGGACAGGGAGGGCTGCGTCCAGGAATTCCCCTTTGAGCGTGGCCGACTCTCCGGATTGGAATTCCGAAAAATCGCGTGGGGTGGTGTGTTCCAGAATGGTCCCGTCGGCATCCAGGATAAACAGCCAGTCCGGCGTGATGTTTTCCCACGCCCGGTCAGTGGAATGGGCGGGCAGGGGCGCAAGGAGGCACGCGGTGAATGCAGGTTGTCCTTGTTCATTGCGGATCACCGCCACGCTGAGATGGACGGGCGTGCCGGTGCCGTCGCGATGCCGCAGGACGGAGGAGAAGCCCTCGGCATGGCCCCCGGTCAGGGTCGCGGCGCGCAGGCGGGCGACGGTATCTGCCGGCAGGAAATCAGTGAGGATCGCACGGCGGGCTTCGTGACGGGGCAGGCCGGTCAGGGTTTCGAAAGCTGGATTGACCTCGGTGAGGTTGCCGGCCGGATTGATCATGAGCAGCGCCGCAGAGGCATGCTGGAACAGGCCGCGGTAGCGGGCTTCGCTGGTGCGGATGGCCTGCTCGTCGAGCCGGGCATCGGTCACATCAAAAATGGTCAGGAGCAGCCGGTCGCCGGACAGGGCCGCGGGACGGAATTCGATATCCTTCACCAGACCCTCGGCATTCCTCAGGGAGCAGGTGAGCGGGGTATGCCGGCGCCACACGTTTTCCCACCACTCGTCGAGCGCCCGCTTTTGGAAGACCTCGTCGCCCGCACAGGCCCGCTCCAGCCAGGTCTGGACCGGCTCCCCTGTTTCCGCTGCAAAACCCAGCACCGCCTGATGCTGGGGATTGGCGTAAATAACATGTGCCTCGTCATCCAGCAGCATCATCCCAAAAGGGGCGGCTTCCGCCATTTCCCGGAAAGAGGGGTCAGCCGTAGTGGTGGGTTTCAAGGCAACGGTGGGCGCCGGTGGCGTGCGGGAAGGATCAGCCACCGCGCACGTCAGGACGAGCCCGCCGACGGCCCCTGCGGCATCCTGCCAGGGCTGGATTTCCCAATGAACGAGGCTTTCGGTGCCGTCGGGGCGCAGCATCGCATCGTCGATGCATTGTTTCCCGCCGCCTGCCAGGCAACGGTCATAGAGGTCCCTCCAATCGGGGTGCAGGTCGGGGAAAATATCGTAATGGCTGCGCCCGGTGAGGGTGGTTGACGGGATTTGGAATTCGCTTACCCACCGGCTGTTGAACGCCAAATATTTCATGGAGGGGTCCAGAACCGCGGCTGCGGCCGGAAATTGCTCCAAAAGCACGGGAAACGACGCCAGTTCCCACGCGGGCGCGGTGAGGGCGCCCCCCCGGGCCCGATGGTAGGAAGGCGGGGCGGGGATGGTGGCACGCACCGGGCGGCTGAGTCCGAGTTCCTCCAGGCGTTTCGCCAGAGCCGCCATTTCCACAGGCCCGGTGAGGAGGTCGTTGACGCCATAGTGCGCCGGGGTTTCGCCAGCGGCCAATTCATGGTGCACGCCCATGGCGATGATCCAAGGCTGGCTGATTCCGGCTTCGGCCCGGACCCAGGCCACAAATTCCTTCATCGCGGCATTGTCGCCATTCAGGGGGGCCAGCACTAGACGGTGATTCTCAAAAAGTTCGCGTCCCCGGCCGACATCGGCGCAGTCCACGACCTCCAAACCATGTTCCCTCAGCACCTCGGTCAGGCGTTGCCGGATGTGGTGATCGGGTTCCACGACCAAAGCGCGCTGACGGGGGGAGGCGGAGGTGGCGGAGTGGGTCATGGTGGAAATTCTGAATAAAGTCAAAATTAAACAACCTATTTGGCGGGCAGGTTGTTTTTGCGACAATTGAATCGCAGAATTAAGAGTTGTATCTATTTCGATAAGATAATCAACACCCTTTAATGAATTCGGTCCGATTTATTCCCATCGCCGTCTTGGATGCTTGCCATATAAAAAGATCCAAGTCATCCACTTTGGTGGGGACTTGGATCCATGGTTGGCGGGAATGATGGGCTGGCGTGACCTCATTCGGGGCAGCTACCCCGGAGGCCGATGCTTCCGGCGACTGAACGGACGATTCGAGGAACCCCCGCCAGCAACGGGGAGCCAGTCAGGAGTTGCTGACTTGGCGCAAGCAATCCGGCAAGACTGCACGGGCAGCTGAAAAAGACCCCGCCCGGCCGGGCCGCCTCAACGAACAGACCAAGGAATGCAACGCTTTGGCTGATAAATACCCCTCTGACCGGTAAGGGGGCGCAATCAACAGCGCACCGCGACGGATGGGCCATCCCGGAGGCATTGCCTGCCAAGACCATTGAAGGTTTTTTACCGGTGGCCGGACTCCAGACTAAGGCAGCTAGAGTACGCCGTTGTTCCGCAATTGCAGGTAGAACCAGTAAACGAAGCCGACAAAGGCTGCTACCAGCAGCAGGGCGGTCATGGCCTGGCGGGAACGGGCGCGGTTGAGGCGTTGGGCCTGCCAGCGGGTGCGGTTGAAGGGGCGGCCGGTATATTCCTCCTCCTCTTCGGCTGCGATCAGGTTCCGGTTCCGCAGACGGGAGCCAGCCATGAAGACGGGCGCGGCCGTGATGCTGGCTTCCAGCTTGTAGATCTTGTCCTTGATGGAGTCTTCCTCACGGCGCATCTGACGGATACGCTCTTCAAGTTCCGCGTGCTTGGCTTTGGTGGCGCGGCTGATTCCTCGTTTGGTGGCCATGGCGATGCTGGGTTGGATGGGATGGAACGGTGGCGGGAAAAAAGGCCTAGCGGAAGATCAGCCAGGCGGCGAAAATCACAAAAGCGGTGGCGGCCAGCGGCACCGTGAAGCCGAGGCCACAGAAGAGCCAGAAGCGGAAGGTGTCCTTATTCAGCGTGACGGGCAGGCTGGAGGGCGCCATGATTGAAGACAGGGTCCTCTCGGCGGTCGCGGTGGAAGGGGAGGGGGCCGGAGCGGCTGGCTGGTTCTGGGACGTAGCTCCGGCGGTGAGGAGATGGATGCGGCTGGAGCCTTTGATGTATTCTTCGCGCGCTTCGTCAATCATCCCGAGCGCCCGGCCGAGATCGTGCCGGAGATCGGAAGGATTCCATTGCTCCGGATTGAGAGAATCGATCACGTCGAGGTGATGATTGAAGGTGTCCTTGATGACCAGCAATTGCTCCACGCGGCGCTGGGCTTCGTAGGTTTCCCGGTCAAGATGGGTCAGGGCCTTGGTCAGCTTTTCTCCCATTTCGACGCGGCCCTGCATGAACTCCTTCTGCTGGCGGCTCAGTTCCTCGAAGCGGAGTTTTTCCTGTTCCAAGGCCTCGGCTTCCTGGCGGAGCTGGGAAAGGCGATGCTGGGTGGTCTGTACCCGTTCCTCCAAATCACTGCCGTGGGACATGGTGTCGGCAGGCAGGACCAATCCATCTCCGTCGTCTTCCAAATAATCCATGTGGAAGGTTTCCTCCCGGTGATTGGAAGGATGAATCGGGGAGGCTTGGCGGGAAGTCGTCGGATGCATAGAGGAAGGGATGACTTTTAACCCCGACCAATATTACAGTTTTCCTAAGAGTTCCAGTCTTTTCATTCGCTTTAAGCTTAAAAAATAGGGAATGCCGGCACAAACGGCGGTCAGGAGAGCCATCACGCTCACTGAACCTGCCAAAACCCATGGATACCACGCCACCCGCGAGTCCAAGCTCCCAAGAGGATACCAAATCCGCCAAAAACCAGGAACAATAAAAGCACCCATAAACAGCAGGATATACACAAAATTAAGGATCAGGCAGAGGGTGCCGCCGAATCCTGAGACCACCCGGGCCGGGCTGGGGTCGGTGAAATTGGGAAAAAGAACGCCCAGTCCGAGCGACAAGGTGGTCAGGCCGACGCTCATCATGACAATCCCGACGCAATAGACGGTCAATTCCACGGGACCCATTCCCAGCCGGAGGCCGGAGAGCAGCATCAGCAGGCAGGTCACGGTCCCGATGATTCCAGCGAAAAGTCCCAGCTTGAGCCGCAGCACCTTGGCCAGTCCGACCGGAGCCAGCCCGAGAATCCAGAGCCGTCGTCCTTCTAGGCTGAACATCGGGAAGATGAACCGGGTGGTCAGGGTGGACAGGGTGAGGCAACAGACTCCGAAATTGAGATACGTCAGGACCAGCCGGAACTTAGGCTGCCGGATGTCTGCCGCGGCGGCACGGTTCAGGTTGGCCGCGTAAACGAAGAGCAGGGTGAACACGATGGCGCAGGGGACCCATTGGGCGGGGTCGCGGATGAATTCGCGGATGTCTTTGATTATCAGGGCCGCAGAGTCCCGGCGAACCAAGCCGGTCCGTTTCAGCAGCCGCAGGGGGCCGGTGAATTCCAAAGGACCGTCTGCGGCGGTGGTGCGGCGTTTCCTGCCCGTGCGGGTGGCTTTGCGCCGCTGGCTCAGATTCCACCCGCTGTAACACAGCCGGCTCACCCCCACCACGCAGATCCACCCCAGCATGAGAGACTGGCTCAGCAGAAGCAGCCCATAAAACCAGCCATGGGCGCCGTAGCCGCGGGCCCACAGCAGGATCATGTCACCCATCCAGGCACTGGGCAGCAGGCGGTTCACCATCACGGCGGAATGGCCCAGCAGTTGATCCATCGCGGCCGAAAGATCCATCCCGGTGGCCAAGGCTGCCGATTCCCGGGCACTCGCGATGCCGGCTCCCATCTTATACAGCGCGAAGGCCAACAGACCCCACGCGAAGGCCTTGCCCACCCCGCCCCAAAAACGCACCCCCAGCATCACGGCCACCCCGGCCAGGGTCGCGGGCAGCACCATAAAAGGAATATAAACCAGAACACATTTCAGATAGAAATCGGGTTCGGCCCGGAACGTCCGGCCGATGCTCAGCAGCAGGGGGGCGCTGAGCACCGCCAGTCCCCAACTGCTGACGACAAACGATTCCACCACCTTCCAGCAGAACACCGCCCGGGGGTCCAGCGGCAAAGTCAACAGCCACGCGGTCTCTTTTCCCCGGAAAATCGAGCTGTAGAGCAGCACCGCATTGGAAAAAACCAGCATGGTGAAGAAGAAAAAGAACACCATGTAAATGACCCGTTCCAGCAGCAGCAGCCCCACTCCCGGCACCCCGGCCACAAACCCCAGCCCGCGGTGGAACATAAAATACCCCACCACCAGATAGGCCGCGAGGAACAGCCCGATGGTCAGGCACATCAGCTTGGAATTCTTCAGGGTTCCCAGGGTTTTGGTCACAAACGCCCGCGTATGGACGCGCCGCAGCAGGTTTACTTGGGAAGCCAGAGTCACAGATCGGGGGGAATGGAACGGTAGACCACTGTGAACGCGATCCGTTGCCAGTGCGATGAAAATTCGCATCCAACGAAATCGGACCAGAGTGGTCTATGGATATTCGGCCCCGGTGGTCGCGGAACGGTTGCCTGATTCAGTCGAGCCGCTCCAGCGTCATCCCGAAAACCGCCAATCCTCTGATTCCTCAAGACAACTGCAAGGTTTGCCCCCCGGCGCTGCGTTCTTAGACTTCATTTTCCAACTCTTTTCCGCTCCTTCCCCCTGACACATGAGACGACGTAAACGCCGCTGGCCCTGGATTCTTCTTTTACTCATCGCGGGCGGCGCCGGCGGCTGGTGGTATTACACCCGGGAAAATCCGGCCGATGCCGCGCCGGAATATGAAACCGTGAAAATCGCGCGGGGCGATCTCACAAAATTCGTGTCCGCCACCGGTGAGCTCAATCCCCTCGTCAAGGTCGAGATCGGTTCCCAGATTTCCGGCACCATCTCGAAGCTGAATGTTGACTTCAATTCCGTGGTGAAGGAGGGCGATGTCCTCTGTGAGCTCGACCCTGCCACCTACGAGGCCAACTATGCCCAGAGCCGGGCCGAGCGCAGCAGCGCCGAAGCCGAACGCGACCTGCAGCGCCGCAGCCTGGAGCGCAAAAAGCAACTCATCGCCAAACAACTCCTGTCCGTCGCGGATTTCGACAAGGTGGAGTCCGATCTCCGCCGCGCCGAGGCCCAGCTGGAACTGACGGAGGCGCGCCTGAAAAAAGCCAAGGTGGACCTCGACCGCTGCCGCATCCTCTCGCCGATCAATGGCGTGGTGGTGGACCGCACCGCGGAAATTGGCCAGACCATCGCGGCCAGCTTCAGTGCCCCGAAACTCTTCATGATGGCGGCCGACCTCACGAAAATGCAGATCAATGCCAAAGTCTCGGAAGCCGATATCGGGCAGATCCATGAGAAACAGAAAGTCAAGTTTGAGGTCGATGCCTATCCGGATTCATTCTTTGGAGAAGTGGTTCAGGTGAGGAACTCGCCCATCGCCGAAGAGAATGTGGTCAACTACGACGTGATCATTGCGGTGAACAATCCTGACATGAAACTGAAGCCGGGCATGACCGCCATCGTGCAGATCATCACCGGTGAGCGCTCCGCGGTCCTGCGCGTCCCGAATAGCGCCCTGAGGTTCCGTCCTCCTTCCAAGAGCGGCCCTGCTGTTGCCGGCGGTCCTCCCTCGGGTGGTCCCCGTGGCGGTGGCGGTGGCGGTGGCGGTGGCGGTGGCGGTGGCGGTGGCGGTGGCGGTGGCGGTGGTCCCCGTGGAGGCGGTGCCGGCGGCGGCGGCGGCGGCGGTCCAGCCCCTGGGGCTCAAGGCCCCGGCTTCAAACCCAAACAGGCCACGGACGAAAAACAGCTCTATCTGAAGCCAGCCAATCCCAAGGATGAACTGGTGGCGGTCAAAGTCAAAACCGGCCTCAGTGACGGGGTCCAAACCGAGATCCTTTCCGGCCTCAATGAGGGCGATGAAGTGGTGCTGCTCCTCAAGCCTAAAAAGGATGAGGCGTCCGCCACCACCAATCCGTTCAGCGGCGGGATGGGCGGCGGCCGCCGCTAACTTTTGCCAGCATGAACGAACATCCTGTTATCCTCCTCCGGGGACTGCAAAAAACCTACGCCACCGATGCCGGGGAAGTGCATGCCGTGCGCGGGGTGGACCTGGAGGTCAAGGCCGGTGACTTCGTTGCCATCATGGGAAGCAGCGGCTCCGGTAAGAGCACCATGATGAATATCCTGGGTTGTCTGGACCAGGCTTCCAGCGGCACTTATCTGCTGGATGGGGTGGACACCTCTCATCTGGATAGCAATGAATTGGCGGAACTGCGGAACCGGAAGCTCGGCTTCGTGTTCCAGGGCTTCAATCTCCTTTCCCGCACCACCGCGGCGGAGAATGTCGAACTGCCTCTCATCTATTCCTCCCGCCGGCTCAGTCCGGATGAACGTGCCGAGGGCGCGGAAGCCGAACTGGAACGCGTCGGCCTCGGCCAGCGGCTGGATCACCATCCCAACGAACTCTCCGGCGGTCAGCAGCAGCGCGTCGCCATCGCCCGGTCCCTCGTGAACCAGCCCGCCGTCCTCCTCGCGGATGAACCGACCGGAAATCTGGATAGTGCCACCAGCGACGAGATCATGCGTCTCTTCAAGTCGCTCAACGAAAGCGGCATCACCATTATCATGGTGACCCACGAGCCGGATGTCGCCGCCCACGCCCGGCGCACCGTGGTGATGAAGGATGGCGTGATCCGCAGTGATGAACGCCGCCTGCCGGAAGCCACCAACCGGCCTCCCGCTCCGGACAAAGCCAAGGGCACCTTCTTCGGCGGTATTTATCTGGCGCTGAATATCCTCTCCACTTCCGGGCGCGCCCTCCTGAGAAACAAGCTCCGTACCGTCCTGACTGCCCTTGGCATCATCATCGGGGTCGGCGCGGTCATTGCCATGGTCGCCATCGGCCGGGGGGCCAGCGCCATGGTGGAAAACCAGATCCGCAGCATGGGGGACAATCTCCTTCTCGTCTTCTCCGGACAGGTGTTCAGTGGCGGCGTTTACCGGGGATTCGGCGGGTCCGGCACCCTCACATCAGATGACTCCGAGGCCATTGCCAACCAGATCCCCGGCGTCATTGCCGTCAGTCCCGAGCTGCGCAGCACGGAACGTTATACCGCCGAGGGCAAAAACTGGTCAGGGAACGTCCGGGGTGCCTCCTCCGCCTATTTTGAAGTGCGGGACTGGCCCCTCTCCAACGGAGCCATCTTCACCGATGAGGACGTGCGCAGCATGGCCACGGTGGCCCTGCTGGGGCAGACCGTGGTGGACCGCATGTTCCCGGAAGGCGACCCCGTCGGCCGCACCATGCGCATCGGCAATGTGCCGTTCCAGATCATCGGCGTCCTCTCTAAAAAGGGGGCGGCGGCCTGGGGGGAAGATCAGGATGATATTGTCATCATCCCTTTCACCACTTCCATGCGCCGCATCATCGGCACCACCCGGGTGCGGTCCATCAATATCAAGGTCGCCTCCGCCGAGCAAATGCCTATCGTCCAGGAACAGGTCAATCTCCTGCTCCGGGAGCGGCATAGCATTCCCGATCCCTCCCTTGATGATTTTTCCGTTCGCACCCAGGACGAATTCATCAAGATGGCCACCCAGACCACCCGCGTGATGACCATGCTGCTGGGATCCATCGCCGCCATCTCCCTGCTGGTCGGAGGCATTGGCATCATGAACATCATGCTGGTCAGTGTCACCGAGCGAACCCGTGAGATCGGAATCCGCCGGGCAGTGGGCGCCCGGGGCCGCGATATCCGCCTGCAGTTCATCGTCGAAGCCATCGTCCTCAGCACCGTCGGCGGGGCCATCGGGATCGCTCTGGGCATCGGCTCCGCGCAATTGCTGACTCATTACGCCGGTTGGCCCGCCCTTGTCTCCGGAACGTCCATCGCCATCGCCTTCGGGGTCAGCTTCGTCGTCGGCGTCATTTTCGGTTTCTTCCCCGCCCACAAGGCTGCCAAGCTGAATCCGATTGAAGCCCTGCGGCACGAATAGCAATACCCGGTCTCTACCAGGTCATCCAGGGCCCTGCTCTTCTGATTTCCGATAGGTGCCTGGAGGAATGTTGACCAGCGGCGGGTGGGGAATCTGATGTGCCCGGGTGGGCGCTGCCGTAATTTTTCCATCCGCGATGCCATCTTCCGCATCAATTTCAGTGATGAACCGGGCGAGTTCTTCTTCCTTCACGATACCGTTTCTGATGAGAAAACGTGTCAGGGCCTGAATGGCCAAGGCTTGGCGCCCCAATTCGTTTTGCAGCCGGTCGATCTCGCGGGTCTTGTCATCCAGCGCTTTCGCGCCTGACTGGTGTTTATTCCGCAGGGCGCGGATGTCCGCTTCCGTGTCCGCGATATCCAGCCGGTTGCCGATATCGCCCAAGATTAGTGTTCGCATCCATCCCATAGTGGCAGCCACTGTGGCGGTCCCTGACTCCAGCGCGATTACAAAATACGGGCAGAATCGTCCGCTTCAAAACCCCCGGAACACACACCGCGCCGTCGGCGTCTCGTGGAGCACGATTTCGCTGAGGCCGGGGAGCTGGGGCTCCAGCTGGCGCCAGAACCATGCGCACATGTTCTCGATGGTAGGGTTCTCCAGGCCTTCGACTTCGTTCAGATAGGAATGATCGAGCCGGTCGATCAGCGGTTTCATGGCTCCGCTGATCTGGGCGTGGTCATAGACCCAGCCGATGGCAGGATTGACCTCGCCGGTGACGGCGATTTCTATCTTGAAGCTGTGTCCGTGCATCAGGCGGCACTTGTGCCCCTCCGGAGCGGTGGGCAGGGTCTGGGCAGCTTCGAAGGTGTATTCCTTGATGATAGTGGCGCGCATGTGGGTCAGGTTCGTTTTGCTCTTTTCGGTTCCAGAGGGCCCATGTTACACCGCCTCCACCGTCTGTGCGGCGTGGGAGCGCAGCGCGGCGGCGAAGATCTGATGGGAGGCGAGGGCTTCCTCCGGGCGGACGCAGCCGAGGCGCTCGCCCAGCAGGCCTTCCCGTTCCATCAGATAGGCGGCCCACATCTGCTGCATGATGTCAGGGAATCCAGGTTCGAAGATGCCGCCGGTGATGGCTGCGAAGGGCATGCCGAAACCAAGGTCGTTGCGCTCCCAGACCTGGGTGCCGCCGGTGCGGCGGAAGGTGTGCAGGGTCTTCGGTTCCGCCGTGTTATACCGCATGCCGCCTTCGGTGCCGAGCACTTCGAAATACCATGAGTTGGTGGCCCCGGGGGCGAGGCGTTTCATTTCCAGCCGCATCGGCACGGATTGGCCGCCGGCTTCGATCCAGGTGTTCAACATGGCGTTGTCCCAGGTATCACAGGCCACGGGTTTGCCGTCCGGGCCGGGACGTTCCGGCACGCCTTTCTGGAGCTGGGCATAGACTTTGCCGGGCTTCCAGCCCAGCCGAAGGGGCAGGTGCAGGGTGTGCATCCCCAGATCGCCCATCACGCCGATTTCGCCGCAGCTCTTGCTGGAGCGTTTCCAGTTGGCGGGTTTGGTAGGGTCGAGGTCGCTGGAGTGGTGGAAGCCGCTGCGGATTTCGAGCAACCGGCCGAACTGGCCGCTTTGCGCTCCTTTAAATACCGCCTGGGCGCCGGGAAAATACGGGAACTCCGAACTGCAGCGGACAAAACGGCCGTGCGTGGTGGCGGCCGCGGTGATGTTCTGCGCGGCGGCGAGATCAATGCCAAAGGGCTTTTCGGCCAGCAGGTCCTTGCCGGCTTTCAGGACATCAAGATAGATCTGTTCGTGCAGGTGGTGCGGCACCGCCACATAAACCACATCCACCGCGGGATCGGCCAGGAGTTCATGATAGTCGCCCGTGAGCAGGGACATGCCCGGGAGTGGGCGGAACCACTCGCGGACCTTCTCCGAGACATCGGCCACGGCGTGCAGCACGGGGCGGACCGGCAGATCGGTCAGGGCGAACCAGCGGGCGAACGCGCTGGCGACTTCGCGGCCCATCAGGCCGCCTCCAATAATACCGATGCGGATGGTTTTAGTTTCCATGGTCAGGGGGTTCCGGGAATCAAAGGGGGTTTACTTGCTTTTGGCAGGCTTGGTTTTGGCGGGGGTTTTGGCAGGAGCTGGTTTGACGGGATCAGTCACCGGTGGGACCGGCTTGGCGGCGGCCGGGGCGGGCGCGAGGGCGCTGTCCAGCGGCGTGATTTTGGGAGCCTGTTCGTTCAGGGCTACTTTCCAGGCTCCGTCGATCTTCACCAAGGAGAGCAGCTCGAGGTTCTCGATGATGGCCTTGTCGTTGGAGTGTTTGGTGCGGACGAGGATATGCACATGGTCCGCATCTTCCTCACCGATGCTGAGGAGGCGCACCGTGAGGGAATCCCGGACTTTTTTGATCACTTCGGGGGACACTTTCCAGCGTTCCTGGATGCCCTCGTGATAGGCCGTGTAGAAAGAGAGCGGGTCCATCTTCTCTACTTCGGTGAAGCTCCCCTTGCCCACCCGGCGGGTCATTTCCTCCTCGTCATCCATGGTTGGCGCGGCCTTCAGGCGGCGCAGGAAGTCGGCGTGCAGTTGTTTCAGGGAACTCGGCTCCACCAGCGTGGCGGACTTGGTCCACTCGCGCTGCAGCACCAGTTGCAGGTAATCCTTCACCACCTTGGAGGCGGGGTGGGCGATCACTTTGGGGTCGTCCTGGGCAGGCGCGGCCAGCGTCCCGAGCAGGAGGCAGGCGGTCAGGCGCAGGAGCGCAGTGAGGGAAGAGGCGGAGGTTTTCATGAGAGGAAGATTCAGGGAGGGATCAGCAGGGTCAGGCAGGGGTGCCGGGCAGGGCAGCCACGAGTTTTTCCAGGGCCCGGCCATAGTCGACATAACTTTGGTATTGTTCCGCCGCGCGGGCGGTGGGGTCGCCGGTGGCAGCAGGGCCGCCGGCGCTGTGGAAGACCACGGAAGTGTGAGGCTCGATGGAGAGGAACCCCTCATAACCACTGGCGATGGCATCGCCGATGATGCGGGCGACCGCTCCATCACCCTCACCGGGCAGGGTGTAATGGCAGTCCTTTTTGGCGGCATCATAGGTGCCATCCTTGATGTGGATGTGCGAGATGGCAGGCTTCACCGCCTGGTAGAACGCCCACGGGTCCTGCTGGTGGCCGGGGTGGTCGCGGTCCTCATTGAAGATCGGATTGCAGGTATCGAACACCCAGCGCATGCCCGGCACCCCTTCCAGGGTCTTGAGGGCATGGGAGATCGACATGCCGCCGTAGTTCATGCAGTTCTCGTGGACCAGCGTCAGGCCGGCGTCGTCGAAGCGCGCTTTGATTTCGCGGAGCCGGCGGAAGCGTTCGCCTTCCAGCTGGTCCGGCAGATCCTGTCCCGCTTCATCCTTCAGCACCGCATAACTCATCACGCGGACAAATTTTGTCCCCAGCCGCTGCATCCGGGGGATGGCGCGCTCCACCCGTTCCATGGTGATTTCAAAAGGATCCGTGATCTGGCTCGCCCAGTTCCCGATGCTCGACCCGAAGGCCACAATCGACAGCCCGGCGTCCGCCACTTCCGATACCACCTGTTCGAAGGCGGCTTCCGGGATGTCGTGCACATTCCCATTGGGGAATCCGGGGACCTCCACGTTGCGCATCTCGATGTGTTTCCAGCCCAGCTCGCGGGTGGCGCGGATTTGGGTGGCGAGGGCGTTGCCTGCTTCGTCTGCGATGCCGGTATAGTGTATCATGGGAGGGGAAACGGGAGAAGAATGGAAGGGAGACCGGGGAGCAAGCCCGCCAGGGCGGGATCGGGCGGAAGGCGAAGGGAGCGCAGGAACCCACGGCGGGGAAGCGAAACTTTTTCCGGTCTTGTTGGCGGATTGGTGATTTGCCTCAGGCGGGTTTCGAGGCATAGTCCAGCCCCATGCCTCCCGCTATCCGCTTCATCGCTCCCGTCTTCGCCGCCCTGCTGCTCAGCCACTGTGCCTCCACCAAGGAAGACGACGAACCGCTGGGCCAACCGGAGCTCGACCACCTCGAACATGCCCAGTTGGATCCAGCTCCGGAGACCGCCGACGGCAAGCTCCTCGACAACGGCAAGCCCATGGACGAAGCCCCCGCCACCGGCCTCGCCCCCGTTTCCGGCAAGGACGGACGTTTTGTGATCCGCGATGCCCAGGGCGCCATGCGGGTGGATGGCACCTTGAAGGCAGGCCGCATGGATGGCCTCTGGAAGTATTTCGATCCGTCAGGCCGCCGCCTCGCCGAGGTCGGCTACCGGGCCGATCAACGTCAGGGTCCCGCCACGCTGTATTATGTCTCCACCGATGGCAAAGCTGCGGGCCGCAAACGCATGACCGGCACCTATGGGGACGGCTCCCTCGACGGCATGACCCGGAGCTGGTATGCCAGCGGGGGCAAGGAACTCGAACGTGACTTTGACCACGGCATCCTGCAGGGCGCCCGCGGTTGGCTGGAGGACGGCAAGGAAATGACCGACGGAGCCGCCCAGACCGCCGCGCTCCAGATCTCCAAATCCGAAGACGCCCTCCTCTCAGAGCTTGAAGCCTTCGTCCAACTCAAAATCCGCCAGCACGCCCCGGAGAAAACCGGCCCGCCCACCGGAAAACCCTAGCCAGCCCGGCGGGGCGCCCACCTTGATGCGACTTCCCGTCCATCGGATTTGTCCCGTTGCCCATAAAAGCCCCTGACTCAGCCTCAGGCGCAACGGCCCAACGGCCCAACGGCCCAACGGCCCGTGCTGCCCCATGCCCCATGCCCCATGCCCCATGCCCCATGCCCAACGCGCCATGCCCAACGCGCCAAGTTGCCTCAGGCCCAACGGGCCGCGCTATCTCAGCCTGGGGCAACGCCCCAGGGATTCCATGCCACCCATGAACCGGAGGGCTGAAGGCCCGCCCTATTGGTAGTGTAAATCGAAAGCCGATCAGGTGAAGAGGTCCCGTTGATCAAGTGAAGACCGCCCATTGATCAGAGGCCCTGACGAGCCATGGCCAGATGAAGATGATGGAGCCTATTAGCCATTCAGCCCATGACGCAGGGCAACGCTCAACGGTTTTGAAACCAAAAGCAAAAACCACGTCTGCCGCCCCTGCCGAATCCACTCCTCCCCGGCGCAAGGCCGGCCGCCGCCCCGCTGCCGGGTCGACGCAAAAAGGCGTCCTGCCAGGTTCTCCGGCCGCGGCCCGCCGGGCAATTGAACTTCGTGGCATGGCTGCCGTCGGGCGACGGCTCCCGCTACTGCACCACCACCAGGCGCAGGAACCGGCCGGCGGCATCCCGCGGCACGGAGGCGGTGCGCTGATTCTCTGCATCCAGGGCGGAGAGGGTGACGCCGGTGGAGGTCCACTGACTCAGGTCGCGGCTGGTTTCCACCCGGTAGGTGATGCCCGGCGTGGCGGCGTAGTAGCGGATGCTCAGGGAATCATTGCCCAGCACCGGGGCGGGCAGCAGGCCCTTTAGATTCTGCCGTGGGTCGAGGTTCAGGGCGTAGGCCATCAGCAGGGACACGCCATCCCCGTCCGGGTCCTGCTTGAGGTTCGTGTTATACGGCAGGCCATGCGCCAGCAGCCACGATGCCGTGGGTGGGAGCGGAGCCGTGAGGCCGATGGTCGGGTAGCCATTCCATGTCGGGTAGAATCCTGTGCTGTTCGTGAAGTAATAGACCGTGAATCCCGGGGCGGTGTTGTTGAACAACCAGCCGCCGTAGCTACGAGGTGCGTTGCCCTGAAAAACCGCCGACTTCAGCCCGGTGCAGCGGTAGAACGCGAAGTCGGCGATGGAGGTGACGCTGGCGGGGATGGTGACGCTGGTCAGCCCGGTGCAGAATTGGAACGCGCCGTAGCCGATGGAGGTGACGCCGGCGGGGATGGTGACGCTGGTCAGCCCGGTGCAGTAGGAGAACGCGAAGTCGCCGAAGGAGGAGACGCTGGCGGGGAGAGTGACGCTGGTCAGCCCGGTGCAGTCGGAGAACGCGTATCGGCCGATGGAGGTGACGCCAGCGGGGAGGGTGACGCTGGTCAGCCCGGTGCAGTATCGGAACGCGTAGTCGCCGATGGAGGTGACGCTGGCGGGGAGGTAGACGCTGGTCAGCCCGGTGCAGTAGTAGAACGCGAATCCGCCGATGGAGGTGACGCCGGCGGGGAGGGTGACGCTGGTCAGCCCGGTGCAGAATTGGAACGCGCCGTAGCCGATGGAGGTGACGTCGGCGGGGAGGGTGACGCTGGTCAGCCCGATGCAGCCGGAGAACGCGCCTCCGCCGATGGAGGTGACGCTGGCGGGGAGAGTGACGCTGGTCAGTCCGGTGCAGCCGGAGAACGCACCGGAGCCGATTGAGGTGACGCTGGCGGGGAGGGTGACGCTGGTCAGCCCGGTGCAGCCGGAGAACGCGGAGTCGCCGATGGAGGTGACGCCGGCGGGGATGGAGTAGCCCCCTGTTCTGCCGCCAGGGCAGACGAGTAACGAAGTTCCTGAGGCATCGTAAATTAAGCCATCCACGCTGGAGAAATGCGTGTTGCCCGGTGTGACTGCAAAAGAAGTCAGCCCGGTGCAGCCGCGGAACGCTTCGTCGCCGATGGAGGTGACGCCGGCGGGGATGGAGTAGCTCCCTGTTCTGCCGCCAGGGCAGACGAGTAACGTAGTTCCAGAGGCATTGTAAAGTAAGCCATCCACGCTGGAGAAATGCGTGTTGCCCGGTGTGACTGCAAAAGAAGTCAGCCCGGTGCAGCCGAGGAACGCGTAGACGCCGATGGAAGTGACGCTGGCGGGGATGATGACGCTGGTCAGCCCGGTGCAGCCGCCGAACGCGGAGGAGCCGATGGACGTGACGCTGGTGGGGAGGGTGACGCTGGTCAGCCCGGTGCAGCCGCCGAACGCGGAGGAGCCGATGGAGGTGACGCCACCGGAGAGGGTGACGCTGGTCAGCCCGGTGCAGTAGGCGAACGCGGAGCCGCCAATGGATGTGACGCTGGCGGGGATGATGACGCTGGTCAGCCCGATGCAGCGGTAGAACCCGTGGTCGCCGATGGAGGTGACGCTGGCGGGGAGGGTGACGCTGGCCAACCCGGTGCAGTCGGAAAACGCGGAGTTGCCGATGGAGGTGACGCTGGCGGGGATGGTGATGCTGGTCAGCCCGGTGCAGTAGGCGAACGCGGAGCCGCCGATGGAGGTGACGCCGCCGGGGAGGGTGATGCTGGTCAGCCCGGTGCAGGAGTAGAACGCGTAGTTGCCGAGGGAGGTGACGCTGGCGGGGATTGAGACGCTGGTCAGCCCGGTGCAGTATCGGAACGCGAAGTTGCCGATGGAGGTGACCGTCAGGCCGACGATCTGCTCGGGAATGGTGACGGCACCGGCGGCGTTTTCGGGGTAGTCCGTGATCGTGACCTGAGTGCCACCGATCACCTCATAGGTGAACAGTCCGGACACGTCGGCCCGCAGGGGATTGGCGGAGCCGCAGAGGAGCAGGAGGCCCAGCCAAAAGGCCAGCAGCGGGGAGCGGGGGGGCGGCTTCATGGGCTGCGGATGGGTGGTGGGCTTCGTAGTTTGGGTGGCAATTTGAACTTCCTGGACCAGAATCCGGACCCTTGGAGACTTGGGCCTGCGGATGGATTTCCGCTATTTCGTTTGAACGCCTTCCGTCGTGAGCCGTCGGGCTTGTTCCTGACTTTCCGGGGAAAGGGTTTCCATGGCCAACACATATTCTTTCCCGGTCGAAGTCCGGAGGATTACTTTGCCGCTTTTCAGGGAAACAAAAGTGGCCTCCAAAACCTTCCCCTGAGTGTTTGTCCACGTTTTAAATGCGGTTGCAGTTGTTTCCACTGCTTTCGGTTGGGTGTCCGCCCCAGTGATGTAACGCAGGTAACGGCGTGTGGCCGGATTCAGATCCGTCAGGAGAATTCCGCTGTTGGGATTGTCCGAACCCCGGAAATAGACCCGGTCACCCATTACCTTGCTAAAAACAGCCTCTTCCGAGGATTTGCGGGTTAGGTTGGGCCACCGTAATTGCCGGTCTCCGGGAAGTTCGGGGCCATGCGCTGGTTTGGCGGTGAACCATGCTGCGATTTCAGCTTTCGAGGCATTGATTTCGGCGCGGACATGTTTCTTCAGGTCCTTCGGTTCTATTGGATTTGATGGCGGGGTGATTATCTTCCAAACTTTGTCAGTCTCCGGCGTGGCAATGAATACCATGGGCAGGTATCCGCCTCTGATGCTGCTCAATATGGTAGGAGGCATGAGTATTTCTTCCTGAAGCGCTACGAAGACCATCACCGACCAATCGGCTCCCGCCTTCAAGGTGTCTGCCAAAAGCTCCGGATTATCCGGGGAATGATTTTGGGGGTCGTAGGAATAGACGAAGAATAGCGGTTTCTTCTGTTTGCTGGCCTCACTCATCGCCTGATCCAGTTGCGCCATCCGGAACACTCCAGCGGGAAACTTGGTCCCGGCGTGGGTCGTGACCGGAGTCAGGAACGCCAGCAGGAGGAAAAGACAGGACTTCATCATCCCGATGGATGCAGGGGAATCCGCTGATTTCAATGGCGGTGGACGCATTAAGGGCATTTCGAGGCCACCCTGGGAATCGTGGGGAGATGCAGTCGATGAACCGGAGGGCTGAAGGCCCGCCCTATCGACAGGGTAAATCGGGAACCGATCAAGGGCAGGGGCCTGGTTGATCAAGGATAGGAGTCCAACTGACCAGTTGGAAGGGGGCAAGTGACCAGATGACAGGGTCAAAGTGACCGGTTGGAGGGGCACAAGTGACCAGTTGAGGGGTCCAACTGATCAGTTGGAGGCGTGCAGGTGACCAGATGACAGGGCCCAACTGACCAGTGGGAGGGGCTCAAGTGACCAGATGAGGAGTCCAAGTGACCAGTTCGAAGGCGCTCCTCGCCCTCATCCACTCCATCCGGGATGGGTTGATTGGCAATAGATACTACGCGGATCTGACTGCCATCGTCACCTCCCTGACAGCTTCAGAAGACACGTTGCTGGATTTGTTGGACACCGTCACCACCCTGGAGCAACAACTGAAGACCATCCGTGCCGCCGTGGCCACAGAACTGCTCAACGGCAAGGAAAAGCTGCGCGCCGCTGCCGTGGCCTGCGAAAACACGGACCGCAGCGACGAAGCCCTCGTCAGTGCCGGTTGGTCCCTGCGCCGCCCCGCGGGTCCCACCGCCACCATGCCGGCTCCCCTCCGCCTCGCCGCCCAGTGCCGCCGACTACACCGGAGAACTGAGCGCGCGCTGGACTGCCGTGCCCAACAAGAAGTTCTACGAAGTGCGGGCCACCCCGCTCGATGGGTCCGCCAGTGCCGCCGTCTCGGATGACCTCCCCACGCTCCCCGTCAGCCGGAGCAAGATCGATCTCAAAGGCTTCATCCCCGGCAGCCTCGTCGGCATCCGTGCGTTCGCAATTTGCGTGGCAAATGGAACTTGCGGTGCAGGAAAAGCAAACACGGCATGGTGAAAGGGACAAATTCTTGGCTTCCGCGGGCCAGCGTTATCACAGACGGTTGAGCAGGGCCTCGAGATCGGTCGTAGGCAGTGGCAGAGCTTTAATAGCGGCTTGGACGGCGGCGGGTGAGGTATTGTTCCAAGCATCGGTGGCGGCTTCGAGCAGGTAGCGCTGCTTGGTCGTGTCGCCTTCGACACTGGCCGCCCAGCGGAAGGCGGAGGACGGATCAGAACGGAGAATGCCATGCACGAGATAGTAGACGGCACCGTTGCGCGCGTCCCCCGGTGGGAGTGTGGCGACCCATTCTGAAGCAGCGACGGGATCCTTTGCGACCCATGCGCGAACGACCCCTTCCGCTCCATGTTGGCGGGGATCTCCGGATGGCAGGGTCATCGCCCAACTGGCTGCGGCGACGGGATCCCGTTGCGCAAAGCTGGTGGCAATTTCTTCGCTGGCCCATGCCACGTTCCGTGCCCCGGAGTCTATGGACTCCTGCAGGAGCTCTCTAGCTTTGTCAATATCGGAGGGAGCGTGGAAAGCCCCGAGCAATCCAAGCGAGTAAGCACGCTGGTCGCCATGAAGGCCTCTGATCCATTGCTCGGCGACGAGAGGATCTCGTTCGATGGCTTCCCATGTGATTTCATTGGAAATGGTTTTGCGGACACCGGCATCCGTGATCCGGTCTAGTGCAGTGAATGCCGCATCCTGATCCGTCTTTGCCCATGTGCGGTAAAGAGCATTGAGCGCACTGGAGCGGATCGCCTCAAATTCGAGACCTTCCGCCCATGCCAGTGCTTTTGGCAAATCCGCGGCGGCCCATGCCTCGGCGAGACGGGAGAACTTCGGGATCGCATCGTTGTTCGCGGGCAGCCGGTCGAGCAGGCGCGCCACGTTCACTGGATCATAAGCAGCCATGCGACCGACGGCTGCGGGATCGCTGAGGCTGCCGGCGAGTTCGTCGCCGGAGAGCGACTCCAGAAAGGCGAGGGCGGCTCCGGGATCAATATTACTGAGTTCTCCCGCGAGGATGCCTAAGGCTTTGGGGCGATCACGCGCGGGCAGCAGCGCCAACACGTCTTTGGCGGCGGCGGCATCGGAACCGGCAAGGGCGCGGAAGAACGACTCGAGCGAGATTGCCGCACGTTCTTTTTGACCGATGGATTCGTAAATCGCCGCAGCAGCGGAAGGAGCGATGACTGCCAGCATCGGTAGCGCGCGGGCTTTCTGTTTGTCGTCCAGTTGCGCAATGAGCGCCGGTGCCGCGAGCGGGTCCAGCAGGCCCATGCGTTCGAGCAGCAGTGCGATGATTTCCTGATCGCGCGCGTCCGGGTTGTCCAGCCGCAGTGCCTCCATGAGCAACCGTTCCAAGTCTGCACGCGCCAGACGCTCCGCTCCGCGCCATAGTGCCGCCGTAGTTCGGCGCGACGGACGGTCTGTCAGCAAAGCGCGCAGTTCCTGAAGCGACCGTGGCGCGCGCGCAGAGGGACTTTGAAGGTCCACTCCACCCGGCCGTGCATTCTCAGAAGCTTCGGGCACGGTGGCAAGTGTGAGCATGTTTTCCCGAAGTGCAGTGATCTTGCTCTGCTGCTGAATGAGCCAGGGAGCGCCGGCAAGGGCGGCCAGCACGATTCCTGCGGCTGCTGCTTGGAGTTTAGTCATGATGGCAAGTTGGGTGGAGGTGGAAGAAATAATCGTCGCGCCTGCCTTACCCGGCACGGTCGCAGGAAGAGCGGCAAGTGTGGCGGAGGCGATAATGCCGGTGCGTCCGCCGCGCAGGAGCGAGCATTCCACTAGTTGTGCAAGACGGTCCCGCAACAGCGCGCGGCCCCGTGCTAGACGCTGCCTCACCGCTGGCTCGCTGAGACCGAGTTCCTCTGCGATCAATGCCGTCGGGTGCTCCTCGCGGTAGTGCAATATCAGAACCTCGCGCCATGCCATCGGCAGTCGCTCAAGAACTTCCCAAACAAGGGTTTCCTCGTCGCGCACAGCGAGACTCTGATCCGGTGTCAGCGACTCTGCCTCTGCTTCCGGCATGGATTCCAGCGGCACAGCGCGACCCTCAGGCCGCCTTGAGGCAAGGCGTTGCGTCAGCCTTGCCTGGCTACGCGCGATGGAACAGAGCCACGGGCGGAATTTCCGCTCATCGCGCAAATCCCCCAATTTCCGCCACGCCTGCACGAACGTATCCTGCGCGATGTCCTCACTGCGCGTCCGGTCTCCGCACGAACTGAAAGCCAGCGCCCGCACCAACCCCTCATAGCGCCCCACGATTTCCCCAAACGCCGCGCGGTCCCCGCCACGACAACGCCGGAGCAAAACATCGTCGGAAGCGGAGGAGGCCATACCGACAGGATACCGTCCGGGCCTCTGGCGTGACAGGAAAATACGAATTAAAGTTGCGCGGCAACTTATGGCAATGCTTGCCATCCACATCTCCCGTGGGCCGGGGCCAGGCGGGCAACCACGAAACCTTATGAAGTCCCTCCTTACATTCCTGATCAGCCTCACCATGGACATGACTCTGCGGGCCGGGGAGAGCCAGACCCAGCTGCTGGCTCAGCCGATCCTGGCGCACGGCGGTGCGGAGAGTTGGGGCGCACCGGATGTTGAGTTCAGGATTGTCGATGTCCCCTTTATTGACTGGCACCACCAGGGGCACCCCGCCTTTCAAGCCATCGCCCAGACAAATCAGCTCCTGACGAACGCACCCCGGAACATCCCGCCTATCGAGAGCAACCTGCTCGCGGTGTATGGCATTACCATCGGTGGATTCGACGCCAACTCAAAGGAGCTATGGCTGCGCTTGGATGCCGCGAAGGCACCCGCCGACTGGCAGACTACCGTGGAGGACGCCGCCTTTGCCGCAATCGACTGCATCCGCATCGTGGCCGATCGCCATAAGAGTCGGCCGAAGTTGAGGATCTCAGCCCCCGCCAGGGATCAGGCGAAGTGGACCGCCATCGCAGAACGCTTCAATAAACACGATCTGGCACGCCCGTTCCCCCGGGCCCTGCCGGAATGAGCTGGACCCCGGAATCCGGGTCATGAGCAAAGTTATCCTTTGGGCGGATGGGGACGGTGGATCACGAGCCGGGGGTGGCAGGTGAGGCGGGGAGGGGTGTTTCGGCGGTGACGCCGCCGCCGTGGGGGGCGCCGAGGCGTTCCGGGACAAAGACTTCCGGGAAGAGGAAGACGGTGCGGCGGCGGCGCTCGGCGCGCTCCTGCCAGCGTTTGAAAAGATAAAGCAGGCCGGTGCCGGCGGCGAGTCCCAGCATGAGATAGGGCAGGAGGTGGCGCTGGGCCTGGGGCAGCCAGCGGCGGCTTTCCTGCAGCAGGGGCAGGCCTTCGCTGGTATAACCAGCGGTGAGGGTATCGACGGCGGCGGTGAGGCGGGCGGCAGGCAGATCGGAGGCCGCGAGGGCACTGCCAAGGGCGCGCTCGTGCAATGATTTCAACTGGACCGGGGAAAGCCAGTTCCCCACCTGCGGGGTGCCGCCGAAGGTGAGGGTTTCCGGACGGCTGCGGTCAAAGATGAGGATTCCGCCGAGGGAATCGGGGAGCCACTGCAGCGCCAGCTTTTCGGCGAGGGGCAGAGGGAGGCCGGGAGGGGGGTAGGTGACGGTGACCACGTAGAGCCGCAGTCCGGTTTCGCGGTGCCAGGCGTCGAGGCGGGCGCGCAGGGAGGCGGCGGCGGAATCGGGGAAGACCCGGGCTTCGTCCAGGAGAAAGGTGTCAGGCAGGGTCCACGGCGCCTGGGTGTGGAGGGGGCCAGGGGTTGTGGATTCCCGCGGGGGGCTGGCGGCGGGGGACGGGCGTTGGGGGAGGCGGCCGTTTTTTTGCCAGGACTCCAGGCCGTCGGCGAGGCTGGTGAGAGTGGCCACGATCCGCTGCGGCGCAGTGGCTTCGGGGGGGAGGTTCTTCGAGGCGGCATCGGCGACCCGGTAGAGGGCGAGCAGGCCATCGGCATCGGGGAGGCGTTTGTCGTCGGACCCGGCAAAGTTGAGGCGTCCGGTACTGCGATCGTGGATCACGACGATGCCAGCGTCCTTTTCGGCCAGCCAGGCGGAGTGGGCGCGGCGGGCCCGGAGGTCGGCAGTTTCATCCAGCAGGTAGGTATGGATAGCGAGATAGACGCCGAGACCGGTGCGGGTCTGGCAGGACAGGAGGCGGGCGGAAAGGGATTGGCGGGTTTCCTCCGGCAGCATTCCGGATTCGTCCAGGATATGGGAAGCAGGGCGTTCCGGCAGGGGCGGGAGGGCGGGGGAATCGGCGACGGGGGCCGCCACCGCGGGGGGAGCGGTGGCTGCCGGGACGGCGGGCGCAGGGGAGGGCGCGGTCTGAGCGGGGGCGGCACCGCAACTGAGGCTCCACGCGGCAGCGGAGAGCAGGAGCAGGGCGGAAGACGGGAGTCCGGACGACGGCATGGGAATGAGGAGATTTCGTGCAAATCGGGGCCGGGCGCCAGTCTTTTTCCATGGGATTGCTGGCAGGCTGACGCCATGGTTATCCATGGGGTGGATTGCAAGCGGAGGCCTGGCACCGGAGCCGGGGGTGGTTTTGACAGGTGACGGAAACTTCTGCGAAATTTCAGGGATTCCCCATGAATTTTTCCAGCTGCTATGATAATCTGTCCCCCTTTCCTCTATTTGCTATGAAACTGAATTCCGCGCCGGGTGTTTTTCTTGTCGGCAGTGCTTGTTGGATGTTGCTGGCTACGGCGGGGGCGGCGCCTCCGGCCAAGATGCCGGCCGCGCCCGCCCCCCCCAAACCGGCGGTCGTCAAAGCGGCGGAGCTGGCCGAGATCGTGGTGCCCAAAGAACCGCTGGGGACCGCGGCGGCGCTGGAAGTGAGGTTCCCCTCACCGATGATTCCGGCGGCAGGCGTGGGGGAAGTGGTGGATTCCGTCAACGTGTTGGAGATCAAGCCGGCCTGGCGTGGGAAATTCCGCTGGCAGAGCACCCGCAGTGGCTCCCTGGAGCCAGAGGGCCTGCTGCCGCTGGGGGATGGATGGCGCATTGCGCTGAAAAAGGGACTGAAAAACCTCGCCGGCCAGCCGGTAGAGGCCACTCCGGTGCAGGCGGCAGGCCAGCCGCTGGTGGTGAGGGAGTCGTCTCCCCGGTATTTTTCGCCCGGGAGCGAATCCACCCGCCAGCCGGAGATCACTTTGTTTTTCAATGATGCGGTGAACCCGGCGGTGGTGGCCAAGGCCGGTTATTTCATTAACAAAGCAGGGACAAGGGTGGAGGTCAGCGCCCGCACGCCACTGGTGGCGGAACTGGGCCGCAATCCCGGGGTGACCGGCACCTGGGAGGAACAAGCCCAGGAGGGCCGCACGCCGGGGTTGGATACCCCGGCCGTGTCCGTGGTGCGGGTGAAACCGGTGACTCCGCTGCCGCTCGGGACCGACTGGCGGTTCCAATTGGAGGCCGGGGTGGCCAATGCCCCGGGCCAGGCACGCACGTTGGCCGCTACGGTGATCAATTATGGCAGCATCGCCCCGCTGGCTGTGAACAACGTCAGGGCGGAGCCGGTGCTGGACGGCGCGCGGGAACTGCATCTGAACTTCAATAAAAAGCTGGCGGAACTCAAACCGGAGCAGTGGGCGGATGCGGTGAAGATCAATCCCCGCCCGGAGGCGCTGTCATGGGAAGCGTCCGGGCAGTCCCTCACGGTGAGGGGCGATTTCCAGCATGGCACCAATTATGAAGTGATCGTGCCGGCCGGATTGCTGGCCGCGGATGGCACGCGCCTGGACGCGCCGTGGAGAGATGTCCTGAAATTTGAAGCCCATGAGCCGCAAGTGTCTCTGCCGGCTTTCGACCACGCGCAGTGGATCGGTGGCAAAGGGGAGTTCTCGTTTTCCACCGCGAACCTGAAAATGGCGAAGGTGCAAATCAAACGGGCCACGCCGGAGTCGGTGGTGTTCCTCCTGAATGGGTATGCCACCTACGAATATGACGAAAGCCATCCGGAGAGCAGCGGCCACACCCGGCTGCCCTGGCCGGTGGTGCCGGGCAAGTCCGTGTGGGAGAAGGAAATGCCGACCACGGTAAAGCTGGACCAGAGCGAATCCTTTGGTTTCAAATGGGATGAAGTGTTGGGCGGGAAGCGCCAGCCCGGGATTTATTTTGTCAATGTGGAGGGCGAGGCCAAGGAGGAGGTAAATGCCCGCCAGACCCTCGGGGCGCAGGCGGTGGTGCAGTTGTCGGATATAGGGCTGGCCTGGAAATATGCCGGGACTGAAGCGCTGATCTATGCCTTTTCCCATACCACCGGGGCGCCGCTGAAAGAGGTGACCCTGCGCACTTACACGTCGGAAAACGAGCAGGCGCAGACGGCGGTGACCGGAGCCGATGGCATGGCCCGCCTGCCCCACGGAAAAGTGCGCTGGCTGATCGCCCAGGCCGGGGAAGACCTGCGCGGGGTGCGGTTGGATGGCGGCGCGATGGAGATGGACCGCTGGGCCTATGACCTGCCGGTGGACGACAGTGGAAACGCCGCGCCAGCCCGCGAGATGATGCTCTTCACAGAACGTCCGGTCTATCAACCTGGCGAAACGGTATTCTTCAAGGCGATCACGCGGATGCACCAGTCCGTGACCCTGACCATTCCGGAGGAACGCAAAGCGAAACTGACCCTGCTGGATCCGCAAAACCGCCCGGTCATGACCCGCGACATCGAATTCACCGGAACCGGATCCTTTGCCGATGCGGTGCGGCTGCCCGGGCAGGGCGTGGGCTGGTACCGGCTGCGCATCGAATTCCCGAAACCCGGCGCTCCTGTGGCGGCTGCTGACGCCGAAGGAGAAGAAGATGAGGAAGCGTCCGGCCCCCCGGTCTTTGAACAGATGCTCCTCGTGCAGGAATACCAGCCGAATGCCTTCCGCATCACGTTTGATGACGCCGCGGTGATCCGGGAAGCGGAATCCCTGAAGGTGCCGCTGAAGGCCTCCTATCTGATGGGCAAGGCCCTCGGGGCGGTGCCGATGACGTGGACTTCACGGCTCTCGCAGGCCAATTTCCGCCCGGACGGATTTGATGACTATCGTTTTTGCCATGCCAAGTCCTATTATGTCTACGATGGCGAGCAGTATCAGTCCATGAGCGAGGAGGCAGCGCTGAATCCGCTGCTAACCGGGCAGGGCAGTCTGAAGCTCACTGAGAAGGGCGAAGCGCTGATCGAGGCCAAACTGCCGGCGACCTTTGGCGTGCCGGGGCCGAAGCTGATTTCTGTCAGCACCGAGATCACGGACATGAACCAGCAGACCATTGCCAAGGAATGGCAACGCACCGAACACAGCTCTGACTTCTATCTGGGGGTGCGCCGGCCCGTCAATGCGGTGACCGCCGGTACGGCGGTGCCGATCTCTCTGGTGGCAGTGAATCAGGATGGAAAACGCCGCAAGGAAGCGGTCGCGGTTAAATTGCTGGTGGAGCACCTGACCTGGAATGCGGTGCGCGTGCAGACCGCCGGGGGCGGGAGCGAGGTGCGGAATGATCTGGTTTTTGCCAAGGTGGGGGAAGAGGAAATCACGGTTTCTCCGGAGCAAGGCAAGGAGGAGGCATGGACGTTCCAACCGAAAGTGGCGGGAACTCATAACCTGACCTTCACCACGGCGGATGCGGCCGGCCGGCCGGTGCGCACGGTGGTCAGCATCGATGTCTATGCCCCGCGCGAAGCCGCCTGGCAGCAGGACGATGGCGTGAAGACCGAGCTGCTGCCTGACAAGGATGAATACCAGCCGGGCGAGACCGCCCGGGTGGTGGTGAAGTCGCCATTTTCCGGCACCGCCCTCGTCACGGTGGAGCGGGAACGGGTGCTCTATTCCACGCTGAAGCAGGTGGAAGCCGGCGGCAGTGTCGAGCTGCTGGTGGATGAGGCGTGGGCTCCCAATGTGTTTGTTTCCGTGCTCCAGGTGCGGGGCGGGGCTGAAGATCCGCGCGAACACAAACAGCCGGACTACCGGGTCGGGTATGCGCAGCTCAAGGTCGCCAGCAAACTCAATCAGCTCATGGTGGAGCTGAAACCCGCCCTGCCGGAAGTGCGGCCGGGAGGAATTGTGGAAGTCTCCGCCACGGTGCGCGACAGCCAGGGAAACCCGGTGCCGGAAGCGGAGCTGGCGGTCTGGGCGGTGGATGAGGGGATTCTCAGCCTGATGCCCTGGGAAGTGCCGGATCCGGCGGCGACCTTCCATTATGATAGTGCGCTGGCGGTGCGCACCGGGGTTTCCCTGCAGCGCCTGCTGCCGGAAGACCCGGAAAAGCGCGAATTTGCCAACAAGGGATTTGTCATCGGAGGCGGTGGCGATACCGACCAGGCGGGCCAGCTGATGCGGAAGGATTTCAAACCCACCGCCTACTGGCATGGGATGCTCCGCACCGGAGCGGATGGGGTGGTGAAGCTGAGTTTCCCCGCGCCGGATAACCTGACGGAATTCCGCCTCGCGGCGGTGGCCTGTGAGGGCACCGCGCGCTTCGGGCATGCCGAAAGCCGTTTCAAGGTCAATCAGCCGCTCATGCTGGAGCCGGCCTTGCCGCGGTTTGCCAATGTGGGCGATATCATCACGCTCAAAGCCGTGGTCCATAACACCACGGAGCAGTCCGGGGAGATCGCAGTCCTGTTCACAGCGGATGAGCACGTCACCCTGCTGGATCCCGCCAGTGGGAAACCGCTGGAAGGCCGCAGCCTGACCCGCACGGTTTCCCTCGCGGCCCAGCAGTCCAAGGCCCTCGCTTTCCCGGTGCGCTTCATCGCAGATGGGCCCCTGACCCTGCAATGGAAAGCAAGTTGTGCCACAGCCCCGCTCCTGGCAGATGCCGTGGAATCCAAGTTCACTGTCGGTTTTGCCGAACCCTTGCTGCGCGAGGTGCAATTTTCCAACCTGACCAGTGCGCAGAATGGCGTGGACTTGCTGGCCAAAGTCCGGCCGGAATTGCTGGAAGGAACCCAGGGCAAGGTAACGGTCACCCTCGCCAACTCCCGGGTTATTGAAGGTGCCCAGGCGGTGCTGCACCTCCTCCATTATCCTTACGGCTGCGCCGAGCAGACGATGTCCTCCATGCTGCCATGGCTCACCCTGCGGGATCTCAAGCAGGTGCTGCCTGACTTGAATCGCCCGGACGAGGAGATCGTGGATGTCATCCAGCGCGGGTGTGACCGCCTGCTTGCCATGCAGACCGAAGGTGGGGGCCTGGCCTACTGGCCGGGCGGCGAAACGCCTTCACTCTGGGCCAGTTCCCATGGCACCCTGGGCTTGGTGCTGGCTTCCCGCTCCGGGGCCAATGTGCCCGCCGGTCGTCTGGAGGCTTTGACAAAGTGGCTCTCCGAATCCCTGCGCGAAGCCGGAGAAGCCGATAGTTGGGCTCTGACCGAGCGGGCCTATGCGGCCTATGCGCTGGCCCTCGCTGGCAAGGGTGAGCCAGGGTATCACGAACTCCTCTTTGGTAAACGTCAGGAGCTCAGCCCGAGTGCCCGCGCCTTGCTGGCTCTCGCCATAGCCGAAAGCGATGGTCCGCCCGAAATGGCGAAATCGGTGCTGGCTGTGACCCGCCCGGATGACCAGGACTGGTGGTGGGGCTCAGGCAGTTCCCAAGCCATGCGCGTGATGGCTCTGCTCAAGCTGAAGGACCCGGCCGCCGATGCCGAAATGGGCCGCCTGCTGGCCTCCCGCAGTCCGCGGGGCGATTGGCGGAACACCATCTCCAATGCCTGGGTCCTGATGGCCCTGAGCCGCGAAGCGACGCTCGCTCCGGCCTGGCAGGGTGGCCAGCCCGCCGTGCTCAACCTCGATGGTAAAACACAGGAAGTCACCTTGCCCGCCACTCCAGCCTCACAGACCGTGGCGCTCGACTTCAAACCCGGCGCAGCCTTGCCTTCCCTCACTGCCACGCTGCCCGCCGGCCAGCGGCTCTTTGCCAAGATCGAGATCAGCTCCCGCGCCAAGGCCGGTCCCCAGCCCGCCCGTCAGGCCGGTTTCGGCATCACCCGCGCCTGGAAAAAGGTCGCTCCGGACGGTTCCCTCAGCGAAGCCGGCCCGCTCCGCACCGGGGATCTGGTGCAGGTTTCGCTTAAACTCGATATCCCATCATCCGCCGAATATCTGGTGATCGACGATCCGTTGCCCGCCACCTTCGAAGCCGTGAATGCCAACTTCACTTCCATGGCTTCCACCGAAGTGGCCGACGTCGCCGGCAACGAATGGTTCTCTGACTTCAGCGAAATCCGCCGCGACCGCGTGCTCTTCTTCCGCGATTCCTTCGAAGGAAAGGGCACCTTCCGCGTCAGCTACCTTGCCCGCGTCGTTGCCGAGGGCACCGTCACCGTGCCCGCCTCCCGCATCGAAATGATGTACGATCCCGCGCGCTTCGGCCTCTCTCCTTCCCAAACCCTCACCACCGAAGCCTCCCCGGATGAGGCGGTGGCGGGGAGGTGATGGAGCGGTTCTTCAAATAACGGAAGGCTGTTACCGGGGAAAACCAGAACCTCCTTTGAGCGTCGTGCTCAAAGGATGTGGCGGTGGATTCTGATTTCCGCAATTTTCGTGTCGGTGTTAAGGTTTATTTTTCCGCGATGAAGTCACGCTCTAAACCCAGCAAGAAGGACGATGTCCCTTGGGTCGTTTGGCGTTTGGTTTTGTGCCACGTGATAAATTTGTTTGTGCTCTCCGGACTTATTTGGATGGTCTGCCGTGCCGGATATTTTTCCGGGGTGATGGTGAGTTCTGGCGGAAGGGCCTCAGTGTCCGGGTTGGATGGTGTTATATTCTTCGCTATCATATTTTATCTTGTCCAAATGGAGTCGATTGACTTAATCAAGAAGATGATCTCCTTGGCTAAAAATCGCGTTTTGAAATATTATGTAATTGCGGTTTCCGGGGTGTTCCTCCTGCTCGTTTTGGGCAACAAAACCGCCGGAGGTGGGATTTATTTTGCGTTGTTGTTGACTTATCTGGTTTCACTTTGGTTGATGCTGAAGCGGGGCATGATCAACGCTACTGTGGTCCGGTTCAGCATTCTGTGTAATTTCTTACTTTCGATTCAACGCATTCAGATCGATTTGATCGAGACGAACTACATTTTTAAGAGGGGATTTGACTTGGTTTCACATTTCATGGTGGTGGGCGGGAATGTGGTGGAAATGCTCGCGGTTATTTTCATTGTTTGCTTTGGGGTTTATGTGGCTGTCGCTTTGAGACGGGAAGAGCGGGAAGGCATGCTGCCCGGGGTTGGCTGAGAGGGGGCAGTTCAAATTGCCACGCGAAGCAAGGAGGGGATGTTACATCGGAGTACGGTCTGAAGTTCCTTGGTTCTTCTAGACGGCTCTGTACGGACACCGCGTTTTTGGTGATTCAGTGAGGAATGGGGAATTCGTGCGGTAAGTGCTGCGTCATCTCTCCTGATTCAGGTTTGGGGCCAGCCACTATTTATTGTTGTGCAACAAGGGTTTATTCTCAACACTGCTGCTTCATGGATTCTGTCCGTCTCGATAAATTCCTCTGGGCCGTCCGGCTCTACAAGACACGTCCGGATGCGACCGATGCCTGCCGTCTTGGCCGCGTTGAGATGGGCGGGCAGCCGGTGAAGGCGGGACGTGAGGTGCGGGTGGGGGAGATGATCAGCGTGCAGTCGGAGGAACTGACAAAGACGGTCCGCGTGGTGGCACTGCTGGAGAAGCGGGTGGCGGGGAAACTGGTGGCGGGTTTTATCGAGGACCTGACACCGCCGGAGGAATATGAGAGGGCAAGGAAGCGGCGGGAAGAGCATGCCCTGAATCTGGCCACCAGTCCGCCGCTGCGCCCGACGAAACGCGACCGGCGGGATATCGACGCGTTTCTGGATGCGTTTGAAGCAGAAGCGCGGGAGGGAGAATGACGGCGGCCGCTTCAGTCAGGACGGGTCGGCTTTGGTTTTCGAGACCAGCTGGATGCCTTCGATGACCATGGTTTTATCGACGGCCTTGCACATGTCGTAAAGGGTCAGGGCGGCGGCGGAGACGGCGGTGAGGGCTTCCATTTCCACCCCGGTGCGGGCGGTGGTGCGGACGGTGGCTTGAATCGTCAGGCCGAGCGCATTTTCCTGGAAGGTCACGCTGATGCCGGTGAGGGGCAGGGGATGGCAGAGGGGAATCCAGTCGGCGGTGCGTTTGGCAGCCTGGATGCCGGCGATGCGGGCGGTGGCGAGCACTTCGCCTTTCGGCATCTGGCCGGCGCGGATGAGGTCGAGGGTGCTGGCCTGCAGGCGGATCTGGCCTTCCGCGATGGCTTCGCGGGCCACGGTGGGCTTGGCGGAGACATCGACCATGCGGGCGGCTCCGGTGGCGTCGAGATGGGAGAGGGAAGACATGACTCCGTTGCGGAGGGGCACGGTGGGTCCGGACTATTTTTTGCGGGCCGCTTTTTTGGCCGGGGCTTTTTTGGCGGTGAAGTCGCGGCGCGGCGGGCCGGTGCGTTTTCGGGCCGGGGGGATTGGTTTGCCGTCGGCATCCAGTTTGGCTTCGCGCTCGGGGAAGTCCCAGCCCAGCATCATCTTGCCCTCGGTATTGCAGACGAGGCGGGCGGAGAAGGGGCGCCCTTTTTTGCTGACAAATTTGTCGATGAGGTCGGTCTTGCCTTCGGTGAAGTATTTCAGGGCCTGCTCGCGGCTGATGGGATACTGGCACATCTCCTTGCTGAGTTTGCCCTTGGGCTTGCAGCCGTCGGCATCGCCCCGGATGGCGGACTCGCAGATGTAGGCGGTCTCGGTGTCGTAAATCATGTTGTCCTTGCCGGCCAGTCTGCAGACCGGGCAGGGGCAGAGGGCGTTGGATTTGTCCTCGAGGGCTTCGGCCTGTTTTTCCTGGACTTCGGTTTTGGTGAACTGGAAGCCGACCTTGTTTTCGGCAGTGAGTTCCAGGCCGGCGGCGAATTCCTGACCAAAGCGGTTCCGGAAACCTTCCAGCGGGCCGACGTAGCGGTCGCGGATCAGGGTGGCTACTTCATCTTCGGTCAGGACGCGGCCGGCGACGGTTTTGAAAACCCGGAAACCGCACTCGGGATTGCGGCATTGGAAGAACTTGTCAGTCTGTTTGAGCGAGGCTTCGCCGCAGACCGGGCACTGCACCTTCAGATCATCGTATTCCCGGGTCTTGGCGACGAGCGCGTAGGCTTTGGTCTTGTCCACGACCTCGGTGGTGAGCTTCCGGATCTGGCTCATGAAGGTGGACCGGTCGAGCTTGCCGGCTTCCATCTGCTTGAGTTTGAACTCCCAGTTGCCGGTCATTTCGGGGAAGTCAGGACTTCCACCCCGATTTCGCCCAGCTGGTCGATGAGGTTGATGCCCTTGGGCGTGGCAATCAGTTCGCGGCCGTTGCGCAGTATGTATTGCTCGTAGATCAGGCCTTCGATGGTGGCGGCGCGGGTGGCGGGAGTGCCGAGGCCGCGTTCGCTCATCGCTTCGCGGAGTTCATCGTCGTCCACGAGTTTGCCGGCGCCTTCCATGGTGGAAAGGAGGGTGGCTTCCGTGAATTGCGCCGGTGGCTTGGTGGCGTTGGCCTCCACTTCGATGGCGACAGGCTGGGCAGGCTCGCCGGGTTCGGCAGCGACGATGGATTGTTCACCATCGGAGGCGGCCTGTTTGCCATAGACTTCGAGCCAGCCGGGGACGCGCATGACTTTGCCATCGGTCTTGAAGGCATCGCTGCCGACCCGCGTGATGCGGGTGGTGAGTTCGAATTCGGCGCTGGGGAAGAAGACCGCGATGAAGCGGCGGGTCACCATGTCGAAGAGTTTCGATTCCTCGGCGCTCAATTTCTTGGGCGTCAGGCCGGTGGGGATGATGGCAAAGTGATCACTGACCTTGGTGGTGTCGAAGACGCGTTTGGTGCCGGTGACGTATCCTTTGGTGAGGGCGGTGTCGGCGTGTTTGCTGAGGTCGTCCGCGAGGGAATCACGGTCGGAGGCCCCGAGGCGGGCAAACCCCTTCATGACGTCCTTCACGTTGGGCAGGTAGTCTTCCGGCAGGTAGCGGGAGTCCGTCCGGGGATAAGTCAGGACCTTGTGGCCTTCGTAGAGGGACTGCGCGAGCTGGAGGGTGCGGCGGGCGCTGAAACCGAAGCGGTTGCTGGCTTCGCGCTGGAGGCTGGTGAGGTCGTAAAGCTGGGGCGGAGCCTGTTTGCTGGGCTTGCGGGTTTCCTCGATGACCCCGGGTTTGCCTTCGCAGCGGTCGCGGATGGCCTCGGCATCAGCGAGGTTCCAAAGGCGCTCCGGGCGGGCGTGGGCGTCGGTTTCGTCCTTTTTGAAGGCTTCGTTGAACCACCGGCCGCGGTAATCGCCGGCCTGCACATGGAAGTCGCCGAAAACTTCCCAGTACTCGCGGCTCACGAAGGCGGCGATTTCCTTGGCCCGTTTGGCGAGGATGGCCAGCGTGGGCGTCTGGACGCGGCCGACCGGAGTTTTCAGGAAACCCCCGTTGCGGGAATTGAAGGCGGTGAGGGCGCGGGTGCTGTTGATGCCGACCAGCCAGTCGCTTTCGCTGCGGCACACCGCGGCATCGGCCAGCGGCTGCATCGTCTGTTCATCGCGGAGATGGGCGAAGGCTTCGGTGATCGCTCCTTGGGTCATCGACTGCATCCAGAGGCGTTTCTCCGGCTTTTTGCAGCCGGACGCCTGTATAATATAGCGGAAGATCAGCTCTCCTTCGCGGCCGGCATCGCAGGCGTTGATGACGGCGGTGACATCGGCGCGTTTGAGGAGTTTTTTGAGGACGGCGAGGCGCTCGGCACTTTTTTCGATGGGATTGAGCGCGAAGTGATCCGGCAGAATCGGGAGACTCTCAAAGTTCCACTTGGGTTTTTTGCCATCGGCTGCTTCCGGCAGGGAGAGTTCCAAAAGGTGGCCGACTGCGGAGGAAATGATGTGGGTCTCGTTTTCGAACCAGTCCTTTTCCTTCTCGAATTTGGTCATGCCAGGCAGCTTCCCCAGAACCCGGGCGAGTTCAGTGGCAACGCTTGGTTTTTCGGCAATAATCAGAGTCTTTCCCATGAGAAGTCGGCTTTCCAGTAAATACAGTGAGGCGGCGCACCGTGGAGGGGTTTTCCCGAAAAAGCAAATGGCGTGCCGTCCGGCAGGGCGGAACTAGTTGATAATCAACGTGAAACTTCTCCAAGAGCTGTGGCTGGCCACGCCATTTCCGGAAGGGGGAGGGGCTGGCAGGTATCCATGGTGGGGGCTGGACGCTCCACCTTCGGCTCCCGTTTCAGGGGAAATCAGGTGCCGGGAGCACTCGGTTTCGGGTGCGCGGCCATGGCCTTGGCCTCAATTTCCTTGCGGCGGGTCTCGAATTCCCCGCGGGAGGCCTGGCGCTCCTTGTCATTGAGTTCTCCATCATCGTTCTGGTCGAATTTGACGAGGATTTCCATGCGGGCCTTGTCGGATTCTTTGGCGATTTCCTCCCAGACGAGGTCTCCCCGCTGGTTTTCGGCATCGTCGAGTTTTCCATCCCCGTTCAGGTCGAGGTAGCCCAGTTGCTGTTCTTTCCAGGTCCGCTTCCGCCGTTCCATGATTTCCTTCCAGGCCCGGCCATCCATTTGCAGGTCCTTGCCGCCCCGGTTGAAGGCCTGCCGGGCCAGCACCACTTCGTTGCCGGTGAGCTTGCCGTCCTTGTTCGCGTCAAACTTCCGCAGCGGCTTGGCGAGGGGAGATTCCTGCGCGGAAGCGGCCGCCAGCGTGAGCAAAAGCACCACCGTGGCGCAGGCGGGGAATTTCAGGAGAGAAGCGTGCATGGGAATGGACCAATATAAAGACGCAGCGGGCCGATGTAAAGTTTCGGGGAAGCCGCTTCACCGGGGAGAGGGTGAAAGCGGGGCATGGCTGGCCGGGCGGGGGAGGCGGCCCAGCCACCACCAACTGAATCCCGTCAGGCCGAGCAGGGCCAGCAACCAACCGCGCCAGGCAGGGTCTTCCCGGCTATGCTGGCGCGTCACGGCGGCGGTGGCGCCGGTAAGGTCCTGCTGGGTGCCCTTGCCGGTGAAGTCGGCTTCCCGGACGTCGGCGAAATGGCTGGCCGTCCGCAGCAGTCGGGTGGAGCCCTGCCAGACCTCCAGAATGCCGGGGACGTCGGGCGCCCGCAGCAGGGCGGCCTCACGGGTGGGACGTGATCTGTCGGGCTGGCCGGCCGTGCGCAGGGTCAGGACCGGAGGCGCGGGGGCCGGCAGCACCGCGACCGGCAGGGCCTGGCCGCATTCAGTCAGGGTCCATTCCTCCGCCGGCCATTGCCGCCGGTAATCCTCCATCCAGCGGTGCAGGGTGAGCACCAGCGCCGGCAGGCGGCGGGCATTGCTTTTGTTGAGATCGAAGTTGAAGCAAAGCTGCGGCCGGTCGCCCGTGGTGCGCAGGAAAACCACCGCCCGGTCCCCGATCCATACCAGCGGTTCGTCTTCCGGGCGCAGGGGCACCCTCATGGAATCCTGACAAACCAGACCCTGCCAGCCAAGGCCATCGGTCAGCGGATGTTTCTCCACCAGCAGGGTGCCGGACAGGACCGGGGCGGAAGGTTTGGGGTCCCTGACAAAAATCACCGCCGCGCCTGCGGGCAGCTGCGGATTCAGCGGATCATACGCCACCACCGGCACCGCGGCTCCGGCGGGCGTGATGCGCACCCCGGGCAGGCTGGCGAACAAGGCTTCATAAAGCGGCTCGGCCGCGTTGGCGGCGGCAGGGAGGGAAACGGTGACTTCCTTTAATTTCGGCCGCAATACGGGAGCAACGTCATCCACCGGAAAGGCGTCCTGAGATAATGTCAGGGTCAATTCATCCACCCCCGGGGGGAAGGCGCCGCGCTGCTGCTGGAGCCCGCCGGGAGGAAGGGTCAGATTTCCGGACGAAAGCACCGCGCTCCCGGCGATCACCTGCCACTGACGGGTCTGGGCGGTGCCGCTGTAGTTCCGCAGGGTGGCCCGCCATTCCAATTGGCCGGAAGTTTCCTCCACGGTCACACCGGCAATTCCAGCATTGTCCACCGGATGGCCACAGGCATAAAGCCGGACGCCCGGTGGCAGGGCCGCCGCAGCATCGGTCACATATAACACCAGTCCTTCACGGGCGGCCAGGTTGCGGGCCAGCCGCAGCGCCGGGGCGGGATCATGCGTCCCCCCGGCCGGCCGCCATGCCCCGAGGGCCGTGCGGATGCCTTCGCCCTCCGGCCCATGATAGAGCGGTCCGCCGGTCTGCCGGCTGTCCAGCAGATACACCTCCGACTGGGTGGTGGCCGAGGCCAACCGGGCCAGATCGCGGGGCAAATCTGTCAGCACCACTGGCTTGGCCACGGACATCGACGCCGAACTGTCCAGTACCACGGCGATGCGCTGCACGCTGTTTTTTTCCAGCCATTGCGGGTCGGCCAGCAGCCATGTCAGGATCAGCACTCCCAGCAATTGCAGCCAGAGGGGCAGGGACTTCCGCAGCCGTTCCACGCGGCGGCCGGCATCGCTTTCGCGCGGCAGGGATTCCAGCAGAAACAGGGTGCTCACGGGAATCACCACGGCCCGCCGTTGCAGCAGATGAATCGCCAGAATCGCCGGGAGGCCCAGCAGCGCCAGCAATCCCCAGGGCTGGCCGAGCATCACGCCCATGGTTCCACCGCCCCGGACGGGAGCGCCTCCAGTTGCAGGGCCTGGGGGAAGGGGAGCCCGGACGGTACCCGGGCGAGCGCCACGCCCTGACGCCGGCAGGCGTCCTTCCAGAGGGAGAAATGCCGTGCATACGCCGCCACATAACGCCGCAGCAGGGCGGGCTCCACCCGGCGTGGTTCACTCCGGCCGCTTTCCACGTCCACAAAATCGATATTCCCCTGCCACGATGGATCGGCCTCGGCCTGACAAAACGGGGCCAGCACCACCCCGCGCCCCTGTTGTCCTGACAAGAGGCCGGCCGCTCCTTCCGGCCCTCCCGGAAACAGCAGATCGCTCACCACCAGCCGGAGCGAGCGGGCGCGCCACGGCACGCGGTCCAGCGGCAGGGCGGCGGGACCGTTTCCGGGAAAAGTGGCCTGAGGCACCAGCGTCGTCCACGCCCCGGCCACGGCTGCCTCCGGCGGCACCGGCACCACGGTGGCGCCCTGGGCCAACCAGACCTGCGGGGTGGCTCCGGTCCGCAGTGCTCCCTCCACGGTGAAGGCCATCAACTCCGCGGAGCGTTGCGCCTTTCCGGGATCGAACCACATGGAGGGAGAGAGATCCCATAACAAATCAATGGCGGGCCGCACTTCCTCGCGGAAGAGCTTCATCGAATAGTTTCCGGTCCGGGCAAACGCCTGCCAGTTGATATGCCGCGGATCATCCCCGGGGGCGTAGGCCCGATGGTCCTGGAAATCCAACGAACTTCCGGTTCCCATGCCCGCGTGGCTGCCCGCCATCCCGCGCCAGTTCTGCTGCCGCAGCGGCAGGCGGAACAATCCCGCCCACTCCCGCGCCCGGGCATGGGCTTCCCGGACCATCACGGGATCGGGTCCAGCCGGCGTGATCACAACCCGCCCTCCTGTCTGTCAGGACGATGCCGTCCCATGGCCAGCAGGGCCAGCAGGCCACACAATCCGGCCGCGCTGCCCGCAATCCAACCCATGGCCGGATGGGGGCCCCTGCCCGCCATTCCTCCCGGAATGGCCGTGGCGGCGGTCCTGAGGGCGGGCAGGTTCAGCAGGTCCGCGGCCAGCAACAGCGCCGCCTGCACCAGCAGCAGGATCAGCCCTGTTCCAAGGAGTGCAGTCGCACTGTTCCGTCTGGATTCCGGAAAACAGAATAACAATAATCTTCCGGTAAATAACCAGGCCATCAGCTGCTGAGTCACCGCCCATTGACCGGCGGGAAGCCAGCGTCCCGTCACCAGAAGCATCAAACTCCAGGCGACCACGGCCCAGGCCACGCCCTGGGGCCACCCATGTCCCGCATGGCTCCACCGGTGCCATCCCTGGTGGGGAACCGCCCGGAGCGGTGGCCACGCGGCAGTCAAAGCGGTCAGGGAAACCAAGGTCAGCCCCGCCAGCGCCACCGGCCCCAGCACCTCCTGCCAGGCGGCCTGCCCCGCCCCGGCGGCCAGCAGGAGCGGCAGGGCGAGGCCCAACCGTTGGGGCCCGGTCCGGTGATCCTCCGTCCACGGCCCGAGACGGCTGGAGGCACCTTCCAGCAGGAGATAAATCAACGCTGCCGCGCCAGCTATTTCCGCCAGCAGCCACACCAGTCCGGTATCGCCCGGGACCGGGCCGCCTCCTGTCAGGCTACGGACCATCGGTCCGGCGCCTTGTGTCAGGGCCAGCCACGTCAGGAGCAGGGCTGGCCCCGCCCGCCACAGCCACGGGGCATGCCACGACAGCGCCACATAAGCGGCCGTAAGCGTCAGGCCGAGCAGGCCGAGCCTGAGCAGGGTGATCAGACTTTCTGTGAGGGAGATGCCTCCGGCGGCATACAGGATGATGGTGTAGGGGATCAGCGAGATCCCGGTCACCGCGATCTGGGAAGCAATCGCCAGCCACTTGCCCCACACGATCCGCCCGGCCGAGAGACTGGTCAGGAGCAGGGTGTCGAGGGTGTTTTCCCGCCGTTCCTGAATCAGGGCTGACAGCCCGCGGAGGGGCAACAGCAGCACCAGCACGCCAGTGAAGATCCACCACAGAAGCCGTTGCGCTCCCGCCACGTCGGAGTCCTGGCCGAAGTTCAGCATCGGGAAAATCAGCACCAGCAGCACCAGATGAAACCCCGCGACGGTTTCGCCAAACAGCCGGGCCCGCAGCCCCTGCCGCAGTTCCTTCACCACCATGGGCGGCAGCCGGTCCGGGAAGTCCCGCACGGTTGATGGATCCGGCTGCGCCACTGATTCACTCATGTAGGTGCTATGGTGGCAAGCTCCCCCCGGATGTAAATGGCGGACGAAGCGCCGCTGCCTCCCCTACACCCGCAGGAAAATCTTCCGCGAATACAGAAACCACGCTAGCCAGATGCCCAGCAGCACCGTGCCGGAAGCAATCACTACCTCACCCCACGCGCCGAAGACACCGGCCACGGGACCTCCGAGCAGGGTGGTGCTGATTTTGGTGTAATTGATAAAATGGTGGGACAAATATAGCGTGATCGGATTCATCCCGATCCAGAGGAAGGGCTGGAGACCGCGCCGGACTTTCCAGCCATCAATGATGGCAAGGAACAGGGCCAGCAGCATCAGGCTGTAGCCGCCGGCCACAAGGACATAGGAGGAGGTCCAGAGTTTTTTGATGACGGGAAAAAAGGGATGCCACGCCCACCCAAGCGCGGCGAGGACGGCTCCGGCGGTGGCGAGTTGCGCGGCTTTGCGCCAGACACTGCCGGGATGGTGCTTCAGCCACCCGCCGGTCAGCACGCCCAGCAGCGCGGTGGCAATGGCGGGCAGGGTGCTGAGCAGGCCTTCCGGGTCGTGATTCCCGTCCCATTTGAATCCGGGAAGATACTGGGAATCGATCCAGTTGGTGAGGTTCCGGCATTCCTCGAAATGGCCGGCCCCGATGCCCGGTACCGGCACCAGCGCGAGGAGCGCCCAATAACCCAGCAGCAGGAAAACAGTCAGGATGACCCGGCTCCGTTTCTTGAGGAAAAGATAGGCAAGTCCCCCCGCCAGGCCGCAGATCGCGATCCGCTGCAGCACCCCCAGCCAGCGCACCGCGTCGATTCCCTTGGATAATCCGCCATAACACAACAGGCCGAGCACATAGAGCAGCAGGGCGCGTTTGAGGAGTTTGATCACGGTGCCGCGCCGGCCGGAGACGGCCACATTTTTATCCGTGGAATACACCAGCGACACCCCGGCGATGAAAACGAAGAGCGGGAAAATCAGGTCCAGAAAGCGGAAACCGGCCCATGCGGCGTGATCCAGTTGCTCCGCCACAAGGCGGCTCCACGGGGCATTGCTGGCGTTGAAAAGCGCCACGCCTACTTCCTCCATCCCGAGAATCCAGAACATATCGAAGCCGCGCAGGACATCGAGGCTCACCAGACGTTGACCTGGAGGAGAAGGAGCAGCAGTTTCAGTCATAAAGGAGGACATCCTGCAGGATCCAGCCGCGCCGTCACGGCCGAAAACCGATCGAAATGAAACACACGCCAAGGGCTGTTCCGGTGGACTAACTCCCCTGCCGCGGGGTCAGGATGGGAAGATTGGCTTCCGGCAGTTCATCCAGGGTTTCCAGCTTTTCGGTATCCGGATAGGACGCCAGGGGCACCAGGGTGAGCACTTCCCGGCGGCCCGGCATCCAGTCGATCTCCGGACGGAGCTGGCTGTTGCGCATCACAAGGTGGGCCACCCGCAGCTTCGGCTCCGGGTAATTGCCTTCCAGGACCTTCACCACCTCATATTCATAACAGGCCAGGGCATTCCGGTAGGTGCTGTTCTCCGGATGAAGAAACGGGGTTTTTTCCCTCAGGACCGCTTCCACCCGGACGGTATTGGCTTCATTCAGGACGGGCAGGGCCTTGCGGACGGTTTCCTCCGGCAAGGGGTCGGCTGGCTCCGCTGACGGGGCGCTGGCGTGCTCCTGCTGGGCCCACGGGATGACGTCGCGCGCCACCCGCCGGGCCCAGTCGGTAGCCTGATCCGGGCCATAATGGATGCCGTCCTCTTTTGGATAGGGATCGCGGTAGCGGGTGACCGCATAACTGTCGAAAACCCGCCCGCGGCGGCCGGCCACACGCTTGATGATCTCCCGCATCTGCTCCTGCAGCTCGCGGGGATACTTGCCCACATGGCTGTCGGGCGGGGTGATCCAGTAGACCCGGCAGTGCTCCGCCTCCAGCACCCGGCACATCCGGTCCACCAGGTATTCCACATTCCTGACACGTTCCGCCGGAGTCTTCCGTTTGTCCCGGAGGGAAGCGTAGAGATTGGTCCCGGACTGCACCACCACAGCGTCCGGATGGAATTTCCGGATCAACGGTTCGATTTTCGGCACCGCACGGGTCTTGCGCAGCCGCCGCTCGTAACCATCCTGCTTCACCCAATGGCCGGCATCGCCCGAAACCGATTCAAAATCGCTCAACCAGTAGTAGGGCGTCGCTCCGCCGGTCACCATGGTGTAAACCTGATTGCCGGACTGCCGCAGTTGTTTGTCCAGCGTGGTGCCAAAGGCCCCGAAGCTCAACGAATCCCCCAGATACAACACTCTGACTCCCGCCTTCGAGGGAGATGCCGCCAGCAGGACGATGGAAAAAAGGAAAAGCCGGAGACAGGCGGCACAATAATTCATGGGGTTCGATAATCCCGGAATGTAACACACCCGCTGGGGCGGACAAGCCTCGCGGTGATCCTTCGTAAATCCTGATTTTAAACCGATCTCAAAATCCCGGGAAGCGCCTGAGCCACGTCATGGGAGTAAGCCCGGAGGCCCGAATAAACAGTGGATTCCTCTTTTAACCGATTGGAGCGTAAATGGCTTGCCAGCCTCTTCACTGATGAAACCAGACTCTGACTCCCTTGCCGCTTCCCGTTCCCGCCGCCGTCCGTGGTTTCCCCTCATCACCACCCTCCTGGGTGGAGTGGGGGTGCTGGGCGTGCTGGCCATGCCCGAGCTCGAACGGAATCTGACGCAGTGGATTCTAGCCGTGATTACGCTCCTGGTGGTGGGCCTGAATCTCCTGTGGTTTCTCCTGACACCCCGGTTCCGGTGGCGCACCCGTCTCGCCGGACTGGCCATTGTAGCGTTGTTGGCTCTCGGCATGAAACTGACGGTAAAGGTCAAGGGCACGATGGATGGCACCGGTCTGCCGCGGCTGGCCTGGAAGTGGTCGGGGCCAGGGGCGGGACTGGCGACCCCTCCCCTCCTGTCCGGCATCGAGCCCATCGCCGATGACACCCGGCTCAGCCAGGCGGCGGAGGTGCCCCAATTTTTCGGACCGCAACGTGATGGCACCGTGACTGGCGCGAAGCTGTCGAGGGACTGGTCAACCCGCCCGCCCAGGGAACTCTGGCGGCAACCGGTTGGGGAGGGATGGTCGGCGTTCGCAGTGGTGGGCGGCCTCGCCTTCACCCAGGAACAACGCGGGGACGATGAGCTGGTGAGTTGCTATCATCTCTTCACCGGCCAGCTGCGATGGGCGCATTCGGACAAGGCGCGCTTTTCCCAATGGCAGAGCGGTGATGGTCCTCATGCCACCCCGGCGGTCGCAGGCGGCCGGGTGTATGCCTACGGCGGGACCGGTTTATTGACCTGCCTTGACGCCGCCACCGGCCGGTTGATCTGGCAGCGTTCCGTCCTGGCGGAAAACCGACTATCCAATCTCGAGTGGGGTCTCAGCGCCTCCCCGTTGCTGGTGGACGACAAGGTGATCGTGAGCGGGGGCAATACCAAAGGTCCGGTGCTGTTTGCCTATCAACGCGACACCGGCACTCCGGTCTGGAAAGCCGGGGACGATCAGGCCACCTACGCCTCGCCGCTCCTCACCACGGTCGCAGGGAAACGCGTCATCCTGTGCAATCACGCCCGCGCCCTGGCTGGCCATGATCCCGCCACCGGTGCCGTGTTGTGGGAACATGCCTGGGGCAATGCGAAATGGCCCAAGGCTTCGCAGCCGGTGGTGGTTGGGGAAAACCGCGTGCTGGTGTCCGCAGGTTATGGCATGGGCTGCCAATTGGTGGAAATCCAAGCCGGGACCGATGGTTCCCTGACAGCTTCGGAAGTCTGGAGCAGCATGAAATTGAAGACCCAGTTCAACAGCCCGGCCTTGAGAAATGGACACCTGTATGGACTGGACGACGGCCGTCTGGCCTGTCTCGATCCTGCCACCGGGGAGCGGCTCTGGAAGGAGGGGCGGTTCGGTTCCGGCCAAAGCCTCGTGGTGGATGATCTGGTGATCGTGCAGAATGAAAACGGGGCGGTTCATCTGGCAGCGGCGGTGCCTGGTGGATTTCAGGAATTCGGCCAGATCGCGGCCCTGAACAGCAAAACGTGGAATCACCCGGTGCTCGCCGGACGATATCTGCTGCTCAGGAATGACCGGGAAGCGGTCTGTTATGAACTTCCGGTGGAACCGTGAACGGCGCCTCCAGGGCCGATTTCCCGGAAGCTGCCGCCCGGGACACCGTAGGATTCCCCGCTCAAATTCATGGTGGCGCCCCGGCAGGGATGCTGGCCTTGTAGGCTTGGTCTGCCGCTGTCCCCGCCATGCTCCCCCTTCCTGAATCTGCCGTCATTCCCACCCGCCCGCCGGGTGATGTGCTGTTTTCGGCCCGTGGTCTGACCAAGGTCTATCCGGGTGGGGAAACCGACGTGCGGGCGCTTGATGGCGTGGATCTGGACTTGAGGGCAGGGGAATTGATCGTGCTGTTGGGCGCCTCCGGCAGCGGGAAATCCACCCTGCTGAATATCCTGGGCGGCCTGGATGTTCCCACCGCCGGGACGCTGCACTACCAGGGGACCGAACTGACCCATGCCAGTGACAGCACCCTGACGCGTTTCCGCCGGGATGCGGTGGGATTCATCTTCCAGTTTTACAATCTGATTCCCAGCCTGACCGCCCGGGAAAATGTCGCACTCATCACCGAAATTTCCCGCGACCCGATGACCCCGGAGGAGGCCCTGCGGCTGGTCGGTCTGGGGGACCGGATGGATAACTTCCCCTCACAGCTTTCGGGCGGACAACAGCAGCGGGTGGCGATTGCCCGGGCCATCGCCAAACGCCCGGAGGTGCTGCTCTGCGATGAACCGACCGGTGCCCTGGATGTCAAGACCGGCATCACCGTGCTCGAGGCCATCCAGAAGGTGAACCTCGATTTCGGCACCCTCGCGGTGATCATCACCCATAACGCCATCATTGCCGACATGGCGGACCGGGTGATCCATCTTTCGGACGGCTGTATCACGGACATCCAGTCCAACGCCCATCGCCGCGATGTCCACACCCTCGCCTGGTAGTCATGATCCTGGCCCCTCTTGACCTGAAGCTGATCCGCGATCTGGGCCACATGAAGGGGCAGATGCTCGCGGTGAGCCTCGTCATGGCCTGCGGCCTGGCCATGATGATCATGACCAGCAGTCTGATTCTGTCCCTGGAGTCCACCCGCGACGCTTATTATGCCAAAAACCGTTTTGGGGATGTGTTTTCGGATTTGAAGCGGGCGCCCAATGCCCTGCGCAGCCGTTTGCTGGAGATCCCCGGGGTGACGGTGGTGGAGACCCGCGTCACGGGACGGCTCACCTTGGATTTGCCAGGAATGCTGGAACCGGCCGACGGCACGATCATTTCCATCCCGGATGACCGGCCCCAGCAGCTCCATCAGCTCTATCTCCGCAGGGGCCGCCTGCCCGCCACCGACAGCCAGAACGAAGTCGTGGTGGGCGAGGCCTTTGCGGAAGCACATGGGTTTGAACCAGGCGACCAGTTGGATGCCATCCTGCACGGTGCCCGGGAACGCCTCACCATCACCGGCATTGCGCTTTCCCCGGAGTTTGTCTTCGAGGCGCGGCCGGGGGATTCCCTGCCGGACAACCGTCGCTTCGGGATCTTCTGGATGAACGAGCGGGAGTTGGCTGATGCCTTCGAACTCGATGGCGCCTTCAACAGTGTGGTGGTGGATGTGGCTCCCGGAGAAGCGGTCGGGCCGGTCATGGCCGCGCTGGACCGCATTCTCGCTCCTTATGGAGGATTGGTGGCTTATGCGAGGAACGATCATGGTTCCGCCAAGCGGTTGGATGACGAGTTGAATGTGCTGCATGGATTGTCGGTCGCTTTCCCTACCGTCTTTCTCAGCATTGCTGCCTTCATGAGCAGTGCCGTCCTGACAAGGGTGATCCGGCTCCAGCGGGAGCAGATCGCGCAGCTCAAAGCCCTCGGTTATTCCTCTGGACAGGTCGGTTGGCATTTTCTGAAATTTGCCCTCGTGATTGTGGTCGGCGGCACGGTTCTGGGTGGCGTGGCCGGGGTCTGGCTGGGCAGCGGAGTGGTCTCCGTCTATCATCGGTTCTTCCGGTTTCCCTCCCTCACCTTCCATGCGGATTACCTGGCCGTGGGCAGCGCCTTTATTGCCAGCAGCGTGGCAGTGTTCGCCGGCGTGATCGGAGCCGTGCGTCAGGCGGTGAAACTGCCGCCGGCCGAGGCCATGCGCCCGGAGCCTCCGGCGGAATACCGCACCTCCCTCCTGGAGCGGCTCGGCCTGCAGCGGTTGGCGGGTTCCTCCCTGCGCATGGCGATGCGGAATATCGAGCGCCGGCCGTGGCAGTCGTTCTTCGCCGCGCTCGGCCTCGCCCTGGCCACCGGCATCCCGATCGTGCCCGGCACGATGCGGGATGCGATTGATTATCTGATGGATTTCCAATGGGACATGGCCCAGCGGCAAAATGTCAGTGTGTCCCTGATCGAACCCGGTTCCGCCTCTGCGCTGAATAACCTCGCGCATCTGCCCGGCGTCATTTCCACGGAGGAATTCCGCAGCGTGCCGGCGCGCCTGCGGTTCGGCCATCAATCCCGCCGGTTGGGCGTCACCGGCATGATCCCGGGCTCCCGCCTGAGCCGGCTCCTTGATGCCACGGGCACTCCGGTCGGCCTGCCACCCTCTGGCCTGTTGATCTCCGCCAAACTCGCCGAAATCCTCGGAGCCAAGCCGGGCGATACCGTGACCCTGGAAGTGCAGGAAGGCCGCCGGCCCGTGGTCAACGCCACTATCCAGGGCCTGATCACCGACTATACCGGTGTGGCTGCTTACATGGATATCGATGCCCTGCGCCGCTTGATGAAGGAAGGCGGCAGCATCAGCGGGGCCCATCTGACGGTGGATGCGAAGCAATGGCCGTTCTTTCTGGAAAAGGTGAAGGAGAGTCCCCTCATCGCCTCGCTGGCGATCAAAAATGCCTCCCGTCAGGCCTTCCGTCAGAGCACCGCGGAAATGATCAATCTGGTGCAGGGGCTGTATTTCACCTTCTCCATCATCGTCAGCTTCGGCGTCGTTTATAACAGTGCGCGGATTGCTCTTTCCGAACGGAGCCGCGAACTGGCAACCCTGCGGGTGGTCGGTTTCAATCACCGGGAAGTGGCCACCGTGCTGATCAGTGAGCTGGTCGTGCTCACGGTGGTGGCGGTGCCGGTGGGATTGTTGATCGGCACCGGCCTGGCCAAGGGCATCGTCACCGCCGCCAGCACCGAGACCGTGCGGCTGCCGTTTATGATCAGCTTGCGCAGTTATGCCACTGCGGTGCTGGTGGTGCTGGTTTCCTCCACCGTCTCTTTTGCCGTGGTCAGCCGCGGCCTCCGGCATCTTGATCTCCTTGGCGTGCTCAAAGCGCGCGACTGATTTTCCCCCATGAACGCTCCCTCCCCTCCTTCCCAGAATGGCCGCCGGTCCCGGGCCGGCCTGTTGCGCCGCAGCTTCGTCTGGCTGCTGGCCTTCGGCCTGATCGCTGCCCTGATCGCTGGATTCCGCCCGCGTCCCATTGAGGTGGAGACCGCCGTGGTTTCCTCCGGACCGATGAGTGTGTTTGTGTTGGAGGAAGGCAAGACCCGCATCCGTCACCGCCACACCATTTCCCCACCGGTTGCGGGCATGCTGGAACGCATTCCCCTCCGCGCCGGCGAAAAGATCGAGGCCGGCAAAAGCGTGCTGGCCACCATCCATCCCGCTCCCTCCAACTTTCTGGATCCCCGGACCATGGCCGAAGCCGAGGCCCGCGTCCAGGCCGCGCAGGCCAATCAACAACTCCGCTCGGCCCAGCAGGAACGGGCTCAATCCGCCCTCGAACTGGCCAACAAGGAAAAGGCCCGCCTCCAGCTGCTGCTCAAAACCGGAGCCATCTCCGTCCGTGAAATGGACCAGGCCGCCAACGCCGTGGAACTGCTGCTCCGCGAGTTGAATGCCGCCCGGTTTGCCGTGCAGGTGTCCGACTACGAACTGGCCCAGGCTCAGGCCGCAGCGCGCCAGGCCGGCGATACCACCTCTGGAAAAATCGGACCCTTTGTCCTCAAGGCCCCAGTGGATGGGTTTGTCCTCAACGTCTTCGAGGAAAGCGCCCGCGCCGTCACCCCCGGCCTTCCCCTGATGGAAGTCGGCGACCCGGCCGACTTGGAAGCCGAGATCGAAATGCTCTCCAGTGATGCGGTGTCCGTGCAGGCCGGGGCGGAGGTGACTATCGAAAAGTGGGGCGGCGATACCACCCTGCGGGGCCGGGTCTCGTTGGTTGAGCCAGGAGGTTATACCAAATTTTCCGCGCTCGGCGTGGAGGAGCAGCGGGTGAAGGTGCGGGTCGATTTTCTGGACCAACCGCCTCCCGGCCAATGGCTGGGCGACCGCTTTCGGGTGGAGGCGCGCATCATTACCTGGAAAGCCGATGCCGTGCTCCAGGTCCCTTCCGGGGCTCTCTTCCGCCGGGGCGATGACTGGATGGCCTTCGTGCTGGAAGACGGCAAAGCCCGCGCGGTCCAAGTGTCCGCCGGCCACAACAACGGCCTCCAGGCCGAAGTGAAAAGCGGTCTCTCCCTGGGACAAACCGTGCTGCTGCACCCGCCTGACAAAGTCACCGATGGCCGGGCCGTCGTCCCCCGGAAGTAGCCGGGAGCACCGGCGGGACCATCCTTGGAGCCATTTGACAGGTCCGCCCGGCTGGTTAGATTGAAAAATCATGAAAACTATCTTTGTTGCAGTAGTTGCCGCCGTCGCCTCTTCCCTGACCGCTGCTCCCCTGCGGGCGGCCGAAGAAGTCATCTGGAATGTCAAAGCCGTGCACCCGGAAGGCCGCCTCCTTGATGTCAAAGCGATCGGTGCCGACGGAAAGATCTACCCCGTCAAAGCGATCGAAAGCGATGGCAACCACCACCTCTTTGATATCAAGGCGCTGGTGGGCGAGGCCCGGCTTCCCGTGAAAATCCTGGTCAGTGAGGACAAACTGGCGCCCGTCAAAGCCATCGGCGAAAACGGCCTGATCCTGTCCATCAAAGCCATTACCCCCGAAGGCGAGAAGCTGGATGTCAAAGGCGTCAGCCGCAATGGGAGCATCATCAACATCAAGGCTGTCGCCCCCGATGGCAAGTTCTACGGCATCAAAGCCCTCTCCGCCGAAGGGCGCACCTACGATGTGAAAGGCCTCCACCTCGCCAGCACTCCCGTGGAAGGAAAAGTCAACGGAGTGGAATTCGCCGCCCACGTCAAAGCGCTGCCTCAGGCTCCCTGAGGGATGGGCCCTCCGGTGTCATTCTTTTTGAGTCAATGCGCCAGCAGCAGTGGCATCCCTGAAAAATTTGCCGAAACTAGATTCCACGGAGTGTAAGCATTTCCAAAAAGCCGTCGGAATTGCTTACAATTATGGCGTGTTTAGGCAGGGCAGAAAAGTGTGAAAGTCGAAATTTTACAACTATTTTCTCCGATACATCATAATTTCAGTCGATAGAGTAATTTGATGGCATCTTTCATGCAGGGGGGGCCAGATCGTCGCCTGAGTCACTCTGACACGAAAACAACCACTAGAACCGAAATATAAATGAAAGCTAAAAAATTGAAATCAAGTGTTCAAGCCCTGATGGGTATCGCCCTGTTTGGCTTTGCCTGCACGGCGCAGGCTGTCGTCATTGACTTCACCGGTGGGACCGTCAACGGAGCGTATTCGACCCATTACGAGGAAAATGGGTTTCAGGTGGATGTGACCGGGAGTTCTGGTGCCTATTTTGGAAATTATTACGGGACGGGCAACAATGTGATCCACGCCCATTGGGCCCTCGGGGGCATCGGAAATGTGACCGAAATCAAGGTGTCAAAAATTGGGGGTGGGACCTTCGATCTGAATTATTTCATCCTCACCTCGAACACCGACACCGGTGGGGCCGCAGCCAACGGTACCGAGCTGGCTTATATCAAAAACAACAACGGCTTCGACACCTTATTGCCCTTTGAGAATTGGGGCTTTCCCGCGAACCAGATCTTTCTGCCGGCCAGCTACGACGCGATCACTTCCTTTTCGTTCTACGTAACCAACGATGTCGATTGCTTCGGCATGGACGAGTTTTACATAGACGAAGCAGCTCCGCCATCAAACTCGGTTCCTGACGGAGGAACCACCGGAGCCCTTCTGGGACTGGCCATGCTGGGAATGGTGGCTGTGCAGCGCAAATTGAAATAGGGGCAGGCAAAATTCCTGCAGATTCCAATCTAACATCCGACTCCGGACAGGGTGCAGGTTTCCTGCACCCTGTCTTTTTTGTGTCCCGCATATCGCGGAGTCCCCTCCCCACCATCCTGGACCGTCTGTTGGCGTTCATTCGCAGTTCCTCCAGCAAACCCGGCCGAAAGGAATGGGCCCCTACAGCCGCCATGTTGCTAGCTCAAGTTGCCACGCAAATTACGAAGGAAAAACCAATAAAACAACAAAGCAGGCTCAAAATTGTACGGACGGTGAGGTCCTATGAAGGCAGCATCTATGCGGGCCGTGTGGATCAAAGATCAACCCTCCGCCTCAACGGAACAGGGGCAATTTCAGGTATAACGCGCATGCCAGTGGTGGGGCAGGAAGAATCCATGGAGGAGGCGGTCGATCTGGAGGAGCCCGGCGCGGTGGATGGTGATGAGATCCGGGGAGAGGCTGGCGTAACCTTCCTGTTGGAGGGAGGTCAGTTGGGGGGCGAATTTCTCGAGGACGTTGACGCCAAATTTTTGTTGGTAGTGTGCGGGGGAGGCGGAACCGAGCTTGAGTTGCAGGATGAATTCGCGGATGAGGCGCTCTTCCGGGTCGGTGGCGTAGGCGCGGAAGACGGCGTGTTCGCCGCGCTCGATGGCGTCGCAGTAGGCGGCGATGTCCGAGTGGTTTTGCAGGTGGACGCCGCCGGGGTGACCGACGGGTGGCAAATGTTAATGTCTGACAATCTGTGCTCCCGAAACCCGGACGATCAGACCCGGTGTGAGTGACACGATCCTGAAGGGCAGGGAGCGCGAAAGCCTGCTGAACGTCGCCAATGATTTGTTCGATGTGTTTGCGAATGCCGCGAGTGAAGTTCCTCTGCAAGCACTGCAAGGAGAAACAGATACTCGAAATCCCTGTCCTGGGGTTCGGGGGAGCCCTCCTCGGCCACTTCATCGGCAAGACTCTGACGCGATCCAAGTGACCCGACCCGAAGCCCGAGCCGCGCCCGTTCCACCACACGGTTGGATTCCCGGGACACTTGAGGAAAAGGAATCTCTCATCTGCTTGGCGGAACCTCCGGCAGGCAGAGGCGGCTGTCCCAACGGTCCGGGAGATTGCGAAGTGATCGGGCCTGCGCAGGCGTGGAGGCGCCTCCGCGGCGTAAGCGTCGGGGGAAGCACCTTGCGGTGACCGGCGTTGATGGCTTGGGAGATCCTCAGGCAGCGGACTGACCGGGAGGCGTGGAAGCCGAGGCTCCGGCGTGGATATTGGCGAAAGCCGCCGGGGTGAGATTGGCCGCGGTCTGGTTGGTGGCGGTGGGCAGGCGGTCGAAGAGCCAGAGCAGGTAATCGCGCGGGTTAGTCCCCGCCGCAGGCAGGAGCCGAGCAGGGCGTCAAAGGTAGCGGCCTTGGAACCGGCTTTGGGGGCGCCGATGAAGAGCCAGTTCTTTTTTCCGAAGGTGGTAGGGCGGATGGCATTCTCGACCGCAAGCATTGCCACGTGGCTTTGGGTTGGTGGATTTCCTTCTCAATCCGCCCCTTGGGCCGCGCCTGGAACTCGTGGCATTGCGTTGAATCCTCACTCTTCAGGTAGGGGAGCCCGTATAAAACTCGGCAGGCCCGTCACGGCCGACACGGGCGAATCCTTGCCGACGTGGGTGTAATGTGACGACATGGCGAGGGTTTCGTGGGCGACGAGCGTCCTGACGGTGGCATCCGGCGCGCCGGCGGTTTTGACCATGCAGGGCGAAGATTACCAGCCCCCGCCACTCGTCGTCGCAGGCCGGGAGGATTTGGTGAATTTCCTCGACTGTGAACGGGTGGCGAGTTCTCCGGGGCGTATCGATTTTTTTCGTCGGTTTCACCGTCCCCATTGGATCGAAACTGAGGATCCCGTCGATTCGAGCGGAACGACAGATCATGCGGGCGCCCTTGAACACGTGGCGAGCGGACGTGGCGGACAGTTTGGCGGCTGCCTTCCCGAATTATTCATGCCTGAGCGCGTCGATGGGGTCGAGTCTGGCGGCGCGGCGGGCTGGCATGAAACCGAAGAGGATGCCGATGGCGGCGGAGAAGACGAATGAGATGATATTGATTTTGGGATCGAAGAGGAAGGGAGCGCCGACCACTTCCGCCAGCATGACGCACAGGCCGTAGGCGAGGGCGATGCCGGCCACGCCACCGACGCAGGAAAGAGTCACCGCCTCGACGAGGAACTGGAGCAGCACTTCCCGCGCCCGGGCACCGATGGCCAGGCGGATGCCGATCTCGCGGGTCCGTTCGGTGACGGAGACGAGCATGATGTTCATGATGCCGATGCCGCCGACGAGCAGGCTGACGCCGGCCACTGCGCCCAACAATGACGTCATCACTTTGGTGCTGGCGCTGATGGTTTCCGCGAGCTGCTTGGAGTCAAAGACGTTGAAGTTGTCCGTCTCATTGGCGGTGATTTTGCGGCGCTCCCGCATCAAGGCAGCGACGTCCGCCACGATGTACGCAGTGAGGTAGCCTTCTTCGCCGGAGATCATCACCTGGTTAAAATTTTTCCCTCCTTGGCGGCCCGAAAGGCGCCGGATGATGGTGGTGTAGGGCGTCGTCAAGCTGTCGTCCATGTCATCGCCGAAGCCGCCCTGCCCCTTGACTGAGGTGAGGCCGATGACTTCGAGCGTCATGTTTTTCACCCGGATCTTGCTGCCGATCGGGTCCACGCCCTCGCCGAAGAGTTCCTTTCGGATGGTTTCGCCAATCACGCAGACGGGTGCGGACTCGGCGATCTCGGCCTCGGTGAAAAACCGGCCGAGGGCGATCTTCCAATTTCCGATGTCGAAGTAGTTCTGGGTGGTGCCCTGCACATCGTAGGTTCGGCTTTCCTGCTGATAAACTACCGTGGCGTTGTTGGAAACGAAAGGCGCGACCGAAGCGATGCCTGGCACCTGATCGCGGATGGAATCGACGTCCTCTAAACTGAACATCGGTGCCCCGCCGCCACCCCAGCCCTGACCCGGACGGAGGATGAGCAGGTTGTTGCCCATTTTGGAAATCTGTTGTTTGACCATCTCGGTGGCGCCCCGGCCGAGGGTGACCATGGTGATCACCGCGGCCACGCCGATGACGATTCCGATCACGGTGAGAAACGAGCGCATCAGATTCCGCCGGATTTCGCGGATGGCGATGAGCATCGCGTTGAAAGTCATGGCGATCATGGCGGGAAATGCTAGCGGGTGACGACGTCGTCCGAAATCAGACCGTCGCGGACGTTGATAATGCGACGGGCGCAGCCGGCGACCTCGTCCTCGTGGGTGACCATAATGATGGAGATATTGCGCTCAGAGTTGAGTTTGCGGAGGAGGTCCATAATCTCGACGGTGGTTTTGGAATCGAGGTTCCCCGTGGGTTCGTCAGCGAACAGGGTGTCTGGCTTGGTGACGATGGCGCGGGCGATGGCGACGCGTTGCTGCTGGCCGCCGGAAAGTTCGGCCGGGGTGTTGCGTTCCTTGTCCGACAGGCTGACCTGAGCCAGGGCTTCCCGGGCCATCTCATGGCGTTGTTTGCGGGTGTAGCCGCGATAGAGCAGGGGGAGCTCGACATTCTCGAGTGCGGACGTGCGTGCGAGCAGGTTGAACCCCTGGAAAATGAATCCCAGGGCGTGCCGTCGGAGCAGCGAGCGCTGGTCTTTGTTGAGTCGCTCGACCTCGATGCCCTTGAACCGATAGGAGCCGGCGGTAGGGGTGTCGAGACATCCCAACAGATTCATCAGCGTTGATTTCCCTGAACCGCTGGGACCCATGATGGCGACGAACTCGCCGCCACGGATGGTCAGGTCGACCCCGCGGAGGGCGAGGAAGGCGGCATCGCCGGTGCCATAGCGCTTGGTGATCCCCTGGAGTTCGATGAGCTTTTCCGAGTTCATTCGGGCTTGGGTGGCTTGATGCTGATGATGAGCGGGGTGCCGGCCGTCAGATTTCCGCCAGAGATCTCGGTCAAGCGTCCGTCAGTGATGCCCGGGGTGACGTTGATCCCGGAAGGTTCGCCATTTTTGAGCGTCCAGACCTTGGGAGCGGAATCCGCCGAGCCCGCCTTCGGAGGTGGGGTGCCGCGCCAGCGCCGGCCGCCGCCGGGAGAGAGGCTTTGCACGAGGGTTCTCTTGGTGTCGTCAGGCTTGCCGATGGCGGCGGCGGCGACGGGATCGAAGCGGAGGGCGGCATTGGGAACGACGAGGATGTCCGGCTTGTCCACGATGGCGATGTCCACCGTGGCCGTCATGCCGGGGCGGAGCGAAAGGTCTTCATTGGTCACCTCAAGTTCGGTGCTGTAGGTGACCACCGAACTGGCCGAAGCGTTGCTGCCGCTGCTGCTGCCGGACGAAGCGGTAGTGCCGGTGCCGACCGCGCCGAAGGCCACTTTTTTAACCTTGGCGGTGTAATTGCGAGCCGGCCACGCGTCGACGCTGAACGTCGCGGTCTGGCCGGCTTCGATGCGTCCGATGTCGGCTTCCGATACGTTCACGAGGAGTTCCATTTTCTTCAGATCCTCTGCGATGGTAAACAGCGTCGGAGCGGTGAAGGAGGCGGCGACGGTTTGGCCGACTTCAATGGAACGAGAGAGCACGATCCCGTCGACCGGCGAGCGGATGACGGTTTTGGCCAGATCACTTTCAAACGAACGGACTTCCGCCTCCGCACCGGTGACAGTGGCCTGGGCGCTTTCCAAATCCGCTTGGGCTCGCGAAACGGTGGCTCGCGAGGTCTCCATGGTGGCGCGCGATGGAGTCTTGCCGCCGCTGATTTTGAGCAGCTCCTCTTGGCGGGCGAGCGCGGCTCTGGTCTCCGCCAGAGTGGCCTCAGCCTGGCTCACCCTGGCCTTCGCGGCGAGAAGGGCAGCGCGACTGCGCTCGGTCTGCTGGTCGAGCTTGGAGGTGTCGAGTTTGGCGAGCGTGTCGCCCTTTTTCACTTGATCGTTGGTATCGACCATCACTTCCTTGGCGGTGCCGGAGAGCTCGCTGCCGACGATGATTTGGTTGGTGGGCGCGAGGTTGCCGGCGGCGGTGACGATGAGCGAGATGCGGCCCGTTTTGGCCTCTTCCGTTTCGTATTCAGCCTGCTTTTCCCCTTTCTTGTCGCGCGTCATAAAGTAGAAGACGCCCCCGCCGATCAAGGCGGTCCCGATGGTGAGGAACACCCATTTCCTCATTGGGCGCGAAGCGCCGCTGGCAACGATGGTGGCGAGGTCTTCTGATGAATCGTATGGCTTCATGAAATGGAAAGGTGTTGGGATCCGGGATCCGGGATCAGGAGCCGGCGGACCAGCCGCCGCCCAGCGCCTGATAGAGTCGGATATAAGCGGTCGTGCGGTCGGTGCGGGTGGAGAGCAGGCTGTCCTCCAAGGCCAGCAGCGTGCGCTGGGAATCCAGCACATCAAGGAAGTCGATTTCACCCGCCTGGTAGCGCTGTCGCGCGACTTCGTCTGACTCGCGGGCGAGCTGCGTGGCTTTTCCCAAGGAGGAGAGGCGCTCAGCGGAGCGGCGGCAGGCGATGAGGGCGTTTTCGGTTTCCGACAGCGCGGTGAGCACCACCTTCTGGTAGTTCAGCACGGCTTGTTCCTCGCTGGCGCGGGCGGCCTCGATATTGGCTTTGATGCGTCCGGCGTCGAAAATCGGCGAAGCGAGGTTGGCGGCCATGCTGGCGGCGGCGCTTTCCGGATCAAACAGATTGCTGCTGGAGATGGTGTCCAGGCCCAGCGAGCCGGAGAGATTGAGCGAAGGGTATTTGGTGGCTTCCGTGACACGGGTGGACGCGGCGGCGGCGAGCACCTGATAGCCGGCGGTGCGCACGTCTGGCCGCTGACGCAGCACATCGGCGGGAATGCCCACGGCAAGGCTGGACGGCGGGGTGGGAATGCCTCGGCTGCGGGCGAGCAATCGGTCCAGCCCTCCGGGTGGTTTCCCGGCGAGCAGCGCGAGGTCGTTTTTCCCTTGGGAAATCGCCTGCTTCAGCGAAGGCATCCCTGCGCGGGCCGATTCGAGACTGCTTTGCGACTGGGTGGCTTCGAGCGAGTCCGCCTCGCCGGCCTTGAGGCGCCAACCGGCAAGTTGGGCGGTTTCTTCGCGAGTGGTGATGTTTTGCTCCAACACCGCGAGCTTGGCTTCGTTGGCGCGGAGGGTGGTGTAAGTGGCGGCGATCTCCGCGGCGAGCGAGGCATACACGGAATTCAAATCTTCGCCGGCGGCTCCAAGATTGGCGGTCGCGGCCTCCACCGAACTGCGATTGCGGCCGAATAGGTCCACTTCCCAGGACGCATCCAGCCCGGCCGAGTAGCCGTTGCTGCTGCTTGTGCCCGCAATGTCGGTGCGGCTCCGGCGCGCATTCCCCGAGCCCCCGCCATCCAGGCTGGGGAAAAGCGATGCCCTCTGCGCGTCGCGATTGGCACGGGATTCCCGGACTCTCGACACGGCGGTTTTGACATCCGGGCTGTCCTCCAAGGCCGAAGCGATCAGCCGGTTCAGCGCAGGGTCGTTGAATTTCCCCCACCAGCGCGACAGATCGAGGTCCGGCGAGGCCGTCGGAAAATTTCCCGCGTTTTTCCAATCCGCCGGCAGCTTCATGTCACTGAGCAGCGACGTGGAGGTGACGTTGCAGCCCGTCAGCCCGACAAGGGCGATGCTGGACAGGAAAAGGGCACGGGCGTAAATCATGGCAGGTTGGGGAAATTCACATACGCATGAAATCCTTTAGATTGCTTGAAGGATTGGAAGTTTTTTTTGATCCTCGGAAATGGTGGCGCAATAATTATTCTGTAAAATCAGCGGTTAGGCGTGGGGTGGACGGGCGGCGTTCATGTTGAGGTAGATTTTGGAGGTGAGCCACTCGTCGCTCTGCTCACAGAGGAGGGCGGAGATGAGGCGCAGGAGGGAGGCTTCGTTGAGGAAAAGGGCGGCGACGCGGGTTCGGCGTTTGAGTTCCTGACTGAGTTGAAAATAACAGCATACGCTGATCGCGGCATGGAAAGTAGCGCAACTGGCAGGCTTTCCCTCCGGTGGAATCCAACAGGAGGCCGAGCTTTTCAATAGTTCGAGTTGCCGCGCAAATCTCGGGGAAAAAATGCCATTAAACGAGAAATGAGACCAAATTCATCCTGACCGTGTGGGATCGACAGAGCCTGGGGGAGGCAGCCTCTACGCAGGCCGTGCGGTTCAAAGGTCAATCCTCCGCCTCAACGAAACCGGGGACAATCTTACGTATAACGCGCATGCCGGTGGTGCGGCAGGAAGAATCCGTGGAGGAGGCGGTCGATCTGGAGGAGGCCGGCGCGGTGGATGGTGATTTCGTCGGCGGTGATGGTGGCGAAACCTTCCTGTTGGAGGGAGGCCAGCTGGGGGGCGAATTTTTCGAGGACGTTGACGCCGAATTTCTGTTGGTAGTGTGCCGGGGAGGCGGAACCGAGTTTGAGTTGCAGGATGAATTCGCGGATGAGGCGCTCTTCCGGGTCGGTGGCGTAGGCGCGGAAGACGGCGTGTTCACCGCGCTCGATGGCATCGCAGTAAGCTGCGATGTCCGAGTGGTTTTGCAGGTGGACGCCGCCGAGGTGGCCGAAGCTGGCCACGCCGAGCGGGAGCAGATCCGCGCCGCCGAAGAGCCCATCGCGATAGACAAATTTGGTGGTCTCCTTCTTTTTGACAATGGTGTAGGCGCTGCTGACCTCGTAACCGGCGGCTTCGAACTGGGAGAAGGCGTAGTCAACCCAGCGGCGTTTGGTGGGCCAGTTGGCCACGGGGGCAGTGAGTTTCCCCTCGGCCTGCATGGTTTTGTAGATGCCGGTGTTATACGGCACTTCCATCTGGTAGACGGTGAGGCAGTCGGGCTGGAGCTCGAGGGCCTTTTCCACGCAGCGTTTCCAGTTGTCCTCGGTCTCCTCGATCATGCCGGCGATGAGGTCGATATTGATCTGCGGGAAACCGATGTTCCGGGCATAACCATAGGCGCGGAAGACTTCAGCGGACCGGTGGGCGCGGCCGTTGATATCGAGGATGTGGTCGTCGAAGTTTTCAATCCCGAGGCTGAGCCGGGTCACGCCCATGGCGCGGATGGCGTCCAGTTTCTTTTCGGTCAGGGTGCCGGGTTCGGCCTCGAAGGTGACCTCCTCCACCTCATCCCACGGCATGCCATCCTTGAGGTGCTGGGTCAGCTCCTCCAACTGCGGCACGGACAGATAACTGGGGGTGCCTCCGCCGAAATAAACGAACTTGGGTTTCCGGCCCTGGAGGTAGTTCCGCCGGGCATACATTTCGAATTCCTTCATCCCGGCGCGGACGTAGCGGCGGATTTCGTCAGGTCCCTTGTCGGTATAGACCCGGAAATAACAGAAGTGGCAGCGCTTCCGGCAAAAGGGAATGTGGAAATAAACCCCCACCGGCACGTCCTCGGGCGGTGGCTGGTCGAGCACGCGGGCGATGGCAGGGATCTGCTCCGGCTGCCAGAAGGAGAAGGGCGGGTAGTTGGAAACAAAATAGTTTCCCGCTTCGGTGGCTTCTTCCGCAGCAGGGGGCGGGGCGGCGGGGAGTTCGGTGCTCATGGTGGAATGGAAAAGTCAGGGTTGGGTCCCGGAGGTGAAGGCGTAAATGATCCCGTCGTCTGCGCCCATGATCAAGCGCCCAGCCGCGAGGCAGGGACTGGTCTGCACGGGCTGGCCGATCTCATAAGTCCAGGCCTCCTTGCCGTCGGCGGTGGTGAGGGCGTAAATTTTGCCATCATCGCTGCCAAAAACCACATGCGGGCCGGTAACCACGGGTGAGCTGTCGATGCGCCCCTGGGCACGGAAGGTCCATTTGGCTTCGCCGGTGGCGAGGTCGAGGCAGTGCATCCGCTTGCCGCGGTCGCCCGCGAAGACCTGGCCCCCGGCGGTGATGGCGGGGGAGGAGAAGAAGGGGAAATCGCGGTCCTGATAGGTCCATTTGGGTTTCAGGGTGGCGGTATCCACCGCGATGATTTCATTGCCGTAATGGCCGACCACCGCGATCCCGTTCCGCGCGGCCACGGTACTGGCGATGGGGTTGTTCACCTCGACCTTGCCTTTCTCGGTGCCGTCGGCGGCGTTCACAAAATAGAGGAATCCATCACAGCCGCCGAAAGCCGTCATGCCATCCACGAGGGAGGCGGTGCCGTTGACGTAGTTGCCGGTTTCCACCATCCAAGCCTTGGTGCCGTCGCTGGCCTTGAGGGCGTAGAGCCGGTTGTCGTAGGAGCCTATCAATACGAGCGGTTCCTCGCCTTCCCTGACAAACAGGTTGGCCCCGCCGCGGATCTCGGCTTCGGTCTCAAACTTCCAGCGCAGGGTGCCGGTGGCGGCTTCGAGGCAATAAACAAAGCCATCCGCACTGCCGAAGATCACGTCTTTTCCTGACAAAAGAGCGGACCCTTCGATGGCGTCCTTGGTGGCGAATTCCCAGGCCTTGGTGCCGTCTGCCAGCTTGATGGCGAAAAACACGCCTTTGCCATCGCCCACGTAGGCCCGTTCGGCATCGGCCACGGCGGTCGCCTTGATGGGCTTGGCGGCGGTGAACTTCCACGCCGGTTTGAGGGGGAGGGAGAGGGTTTCTGCCGAGACCCCAGTCATGGCTGCATCGCCGCGCCAGAGGGGCCATCCTGACGTCCCGGCGGCAGCAGTCAAAGCGGTGAGGGCCCACAGGCTGAGGGAAAGGCAGGGAAGAAGGCGCATCGGGAGGGAGTGGAAGGGATACGTCCGGGAGCGTTGCGGGTTTTCAGGACTGTCTGGCTGGATGCTGGGACTGAGGTCCAATGCTCCAGCCGGGTTTTTCGGCGGCCCGGCACATCATCCGGGCCGCAGGGCCTGGACGAGGAGCTGGATGCTGGTATTCCCGCGGAAGGTGTTGCGGTCGACATGGAAGGCAAGGTCCCAAGGGGCAGGGGGGAGCTTTTGGTCGCCGGCATTGAACCACATGGCGGTGCGGGTGGTGCCGTTTTGCATCAGTTCAAGGCGCCAGTGGCGTTCGCGCAGGAGGCGGGGCTCGGCCGAAGGATAGACGCCGCGCACCATGAAGAGCGGTTGGGGATTGCCGCTGCCGAAGGGTTGGAGCTGATCGTAGTCGTCGAGGAATTCCATGGTCAGCTCATCAAGGCGGACTTCGGCATCGAGGTGGAGCACGGATTCGAGGGCCGCGCCGCCGGTTTGCTCCCTGACTTGAGCGGCAAAGGCGGCTCGGAAGGACTCGAGGTTTTCCTCCCGCAGGCCGACGCCGGCGGCCATGTCATGTCCGCCGCCGCTGGTGAGCAGGGGACGGCAGGCATCAAGCGCCGCCACGAGGGAAACGCCCGGCACACTGCGGCCGCTGCCCTTGCCCTGGCCGTCGCCGTCCACCGCGATCACAAAAACCGGCCGGTAAAACTGGCGCATGAGGCGGGCGGCCACGATGCCGACCACGCCGGGATGCCAGCCGCGTGAGGCGATGACAAGGCTTTGGGGCGGCTCGCTGGCGGTCATCCACTGCAGGGCCTGGGCGGCGGCTTCGGCCTGGATTTGTTGTTCCAGCGTCTGGCGTTCGCGGTTTTGGATATCGAGATCGCGGGCAATTTCCGCGGCTTCGCAGGCGTCTTCGCAAAGCAGCAGATCCAGTGCGGCATGAGCGGTGTCGAGCCGGCCGGCGGCATTGAGGCGTGGTCCAAGGCGGAAGCCAAGATCCATGCTGGTGTAGGGTTCGGTGACGCCTGCGACCTCGATCAGCGCCCGCAGGCCAGTGCGGCGGGTGGTGCCGAGGCGGTTCAGTCCCTGACGGACCATGAGCCGGTTTTCCTCCACGAGAGGCATGATATCAGCCACGGTGGCGAGAGCCACGAGATCCAGTTCGGACTTGAGATCAAAGTCGGGGACCTGACGCTTTTTCAGCATGGCGTGGGCGACTTTGAAGACAACCCCGGCGCTGCACAGATAATGCCAGCCGGTGCCGCACTTGGGATTCACCAGCGCGACCACTTCGGGAAGACGGGCCGGGTCGGGCTCGTGGTGATCCAGGATAATCACGTCGATGCCCTGGGACTTCAGCCAAGCCGTTTCGTCCTTCGCGGTGGTGCCGCAGTCCACCGCGATGAGCAGGGAAACCGGCCCTTCCGCGAGGCAGCGCAGGAGGCCCTCCCGGGAGAGCCCATAACCTTCCTCCATGCGGAGCGGCAGGAAACACCGGGCGTTCAGGCCGTAAGCCTGGAGCAGCGTGTGCAGCAGGGTCAGACTGGTCACGCCATCCACGTCGTAGTCGCCAAAGAGCACCACGGCTTCCCCCGCATCCACCGCCTGCAGCAGGCGGGTCACGGCGGCCTCCATGTCAGGGAGGGCAAACGGGTCGCCGAGTTCCTTCAGTTTGGGATTGAGAAACCGCTCGGCGGCCTCCCCTCCATTGATGCCGCGTTGCGCGAGCAGGCGGCGGACCAGCGGGGATTTGCCGCACCCATCCAGCGATGCCAGACAATCCGTCTGCATCGGGCGCAAGTTCCACTGGGTCGCCACCGCCATAAAATGAGCAAGCTTCGCGATAGTTCCCCCTCACGGAAATGCAACCCGGAGGGGTGGTTTTCCGGCTAACGGACCAGGGAGGGCAGGTGGTCGAGGCAGATCTGACTCCAGGTTTCCAACTGATCGCGGCGTGCCTGGAGGGTTTCGAGGTCGAGGAATTCAAGCCCGGTGATGGGGGCTTCGTTGGCCTCCACCGCTTCGGAATCGAGATCAAAGAGATGCACCACGCCGAGGTGGACGCGGCCGACGTCGCTGGAGTCGTCATTGATCAGGGCGACCAGTTTCTGCCGGTAGGCGGTGTTCAGCAGCAGCTCCTCATTGATCTCACGGTCCACGCCGGTGAGGTAGGTATCGCGTTCCAGCGAGGCCTGCACAGCATCGTCGGAATTGATATGCCCGCCAATGCCGAGGGAGCCCTTGGAGGCGAGGCGCTGCTCGCCGGTTTTGCTGCCCCTGACGTAATGCAGGAAGCGTCCGTTGCAGTGAAAAATAGCGTAGGCGATGATCTGTTTGAAACCCGGATCGTCCTCCGCGAGATCGCGGGCGAGGAAGGAATTTTGTTCCGGATCAAGGATCGTGGAAAGATACCGGTCCACGTCGGGGGTGAGGCCCTCAAAAGCTCCGAGGGAGTCGAAGAGGGACCGGGGAATGACTAAAACACGTTCTTCAGGCCAGCGCATGGAGGAGTGGTGGCCGGGAATTGACAAATGACAAATGGCAAATCACGGGAGGTGCCCGCGGGCGGGTCGAGGCATCAAAGCGGACAGAGGAAACCTGGAAGGACTGGAGGCATTGGCATTTGTCATTTCCGGCTCCGGTGCCAGTTTCCGGCTGAATGAGAGTTTTCCGTCTTTATCTGGCCGCTGCGGCGGGGTTGTTCCTGGTTTCCTGTGCCGCTCCCGGAGGCGGGCGCAGTGAATACGGCCACCGGCCCGGGCCCAAAGGGTTCCGGACCGTGATTCTGGACGCGGGGCACGGCGGGCACGACAGCGGGGCGAAAAGCCGGTGGACCGGCCAGATGGAGAAGGATGCGGCCCTGGATACGGTGCGGCGGCTCCGGCAGGAACTGGGCGGGCAATTCCGCGTCGTGCTGATGCGCGAGGGGGATTCTTTTATCGATCTGGATGAGCGGGTGCGGCGGGCGAACGGGTATCCGGAGGCGATTCTGGTCTCCGTGCATTACAACCACGGCGGAGCCAACACCCGGGGCACTGAGGCGTTTTATTGGCGGATGGACAGTTACAGCCTGGCCAAGCGCATCCAGCAGGAGCTCGCGGCGGTGGTGCCGTCGGAGCAGAACAACGGGGGATTGGTGCGCCGCCGGATCCGCCTGACACGGAATCCGCAAATCCCCTGTGTCCTGGTGGAATGTGGCTACATGAGCCATGCGGCGGAGAGCCGCCTGATTGCCGATCCAGGATACAGGCAACGGCTGGCCCGGGCGGTGGCGATGGGAATCCGGGATCAGGCGGCCCAGGGCGATGCCGGGATGGGGCCCTTGCCGCGGCCGATCAATGCCCCGCTGAGCCGGCCGACGGATGCGTCGGAATATTAGCGCCGCCCCGGGAAATCCAAGTAGTGAAGGGATCGCCCTTCACCATGCTGCGCCCTTAAATGGCCTCTTCCGTGAAGGTCTCGGCCGGGGTGTCCTCCATCACTTTGGCCGCGAGGGAGGCTCCGGCAATCAGGGGCAACCAGAAGAGCAGGGGTTCAAAGAGCGGCACCGTCTGGAAGAGGGCGAGGCTGTGGCCGTCCAAGCAAAGGGAAGCGCCGCCGGCCCCAAGGAAAGCGAGCCAACGGACATCAATGCCGCGTTGGGCCAGCCAGATGCTGCGGCGCGCGCCGGCCCAGACGAGCAGGCCCAGGAGGCCCAGGCCAATCAGTCCCCCGTGATAGGCGGTGCTGATGAAGGCCCCGTGAGGGTGGGGAGCAGGCCAGGCAATTTCGATCGGTTCCGCAGTGTCCTTGGCCCAGAAACCACGGCCCATCACCACTTCCGCGGCCCCCTCGACGCGGCGCCAGAGTTCCTGATAGAGCTGGAGGCGGCCGCTGTCGGCGCGTGACAGCATATGGTCGCCCGGCGTGGCGAGGAGGACTTCGCCTGCGGAAGGAGCGGACGGGAAAACGGCGGGGATAAGGCGGGGCAGATTCTGGCAGGTCCAGCCGGTCATGACGATCACGGCGACCACCGGCGTCCAGCGCGGCAGGGGGCGGGTGAGCATGAGAATGACCAGCGCGACGCCGACTCCCAACAGGGCGCCGCGGGTTTGCGTGAGGAAAACGGCGGCAATCAGAATCGCCAGGGCCGTGGCGAGCAGCGTGCGTTGGCGCGGCGATTCAGTCTGGGTGAAACCCGCCGCCGCAGCCACGGCGGCAAAGGCCCAGAGCATGCCGCTGTTCACGGCATACAGGCCGTGGAATCCGTAGGGGATCACATTTTCCAGCCGGTCAGCCGGCAGGTTATGGCCGCGCATCAAATAGTAGACGGGAAAGCTGATCACCGCCGTCAGAACGCCAATCCCGATGATTCCCTGCAGCATCCATTCCAGCCGCGATGGGCGGCGGGCGAGACGCCAGACGCCCAATAAAAAGAGCACGAGGCTAAGACCATTCAGGACGGCGAGAGTGGGGGCTTCCCAGCCAGCGGGCATGCCGTAGAAGACGCTGCTCCACATCCAGCCCAGAAAAACCATCACCAGCAGCGGCACCGCCCGGCCACGACGGCTGGGCAAATGGAACAGTTCGCCTCCTTTGATCAAGGCCACCAGGGTCCACAACAGAACCCATGCCTGGGGAATCCAGTGCAGCGGCATCACAAACAGCAGCAGCGGCATTGTCAGCACCCCGAAGCCAAAGGGATCCCACTTGGCAAATTGCAATCCTTCCGCCCACCACGACGGTCGGCGCAGGATCCGGGCAGAGGAATCAGGCATATTGGCGAACCAAAAGAGGATTTCCGGAAAAGTTCAATCGGTTTGACAAAAACGATGCCAGGGGCGCTGGACCCGCCGGGCCAGAGCCAAGCGCGGCCCCACTGACTGGTGGAATCCCATGTCCGGGCCCGGCCAAGGCCATAAATCAACTTGCATAGAGCAAGCCTTCGCCTTCCCCTATGCCATGACGAGTTCTGACCGGGGAGCCCTGGATAACCTGAAGATTGACCGCAAGGTCCGGCCCCAGCGTTCCTTTCCGTGGGCCGCGGTGGTCATCCTGCTGGCACTTGCGGGTGCTGGCTTCTGGTGGTGGCACCGGCCAGCCCGGACGGAGGTGAAAACGGTTGTCGCCCGTGCCCAGGTGGTCCCGGCTGCCGGCGAAAACCAAACGCTGCTCAATGCCTCAGGCTATGTGACGGCCCGCCGGGCGGCCACGGTCTCCGCCAAGGTCACCGGCAAGGTCACCGAAGTCCTTGTGGAGGAAGGCATGAAAGTCACCGCGGGCCAGATCGTGGCCCGGATTGACGACTCCAATGCCCAGGCCGGGCTCCATCTCGCCGAGGCGCGGTTGGAAGCGGCCCGCCGCACCCTGGAGGAAACCCAGCCCACCCTGACTTTTGCGGAATTGGAGTTGGTCCGCTTTCTCAAACTCCGCACCAGCAATGCCGCCAGCCTGTCCGACCTCGCCCGCGCCGAATCGGAAGTTGCCGTGCTGAAAGCCCGTCAGGTCCGTCAGGCCGCCGACATCAAGGTGGCGGAGCGCTCCGTCGATGAATGGAAACAGCAGGTGGATGATACTATCATCCGCGCGTCCTTCGCGGGAGTTGTTACAACCAAGGACGCCCAGCCTGGCGAGATCATTTCCCCCATGTCCGCCGGCGGCGGATTCACCCGCACCGGCATCTGCACCGTGGTGGATATGAGTTCCCTCGAAATCGAGGTCGATGTCAACGAAAGCTACCTCATCCGCGTCCAGTCCGGCCAGCCCGCTGAAGCCATGCTCGATGCCTACGCCGACTGGCGCATCCCCTGCAAAGTCATTGCTATCATCCCCACCGCCGACCGCCAAAAAGCCACGGTCAAGGTCCGCGTCGGTTTTGATGCCCTGGACCCGCGCATCCTTCCGGAAATGGGCGTGAAGGTCGCTTTCCAAAGCAGCGCAGCGCCCGCCGTGGAGACCACGCCCGCCACCAGGACTGCGCCCCTCATCACGGTGCCGGAAACCGCAGTCACCGCCCTTAATGGCCGCCATATTGTCTGGGTCTTGCGCGATGAGAAAGTGGAACGCCGGGCGGTAAATGTCAGCCGCACCTCCGGCGGGGAAGCCATTCTCGCGTCCGGCTTGACCACCGGCGAAAAAATCGTCATCAATCCTCCCGCCACCCTCACCGATGGCGCTGCCGTCCGCGAAGCAAAACCATGAGCACCGCCGATTCCTCCCTCGTCCGCATCCGCGACGTCACCAAGACCTTCCACCGTGGCTCCGAGGACATCCACGTCCTGTCCTCGCTCGACCTCACTGTGGCCAAGGGCGAATTCCTCGCCCTGATGGGCCCGTCCGGTTCCGGCAAGTCCACCTTGCTGAATCTGATAGGCGGTCTCGACCGCCCCACCCAGGGAGCCGTCGAAATCGGGGGCCAGCGCATCGACCAACTCAGCGAGCGGGATCTCGCCGCCTGGCGGGCCGAACACGTCGGTTTCGTTTTCCAATTCTACAATCTGATGCCCGTCCTCACGGCGGAGCGGAACGTGGAACTTCCCCTCCTGCTGACACATCTCTCCAAAAGCCAACGCCGCCAGCATGCCGAAAACGCGTTGAAGGTGGTCGGCCTTTCCCATCGCCTGAAGCACTACCCGCGCACTTTGTCAGGGGGCGAGCAGCAACGCGTCGGCATCGCCCGCGCCATTGTCAGCGACCCCACCATCCTCCTTTGCGACGAACCCACCGGCGATCTGGACCGCAAGTCCGGTGATGAGATCCTGACACTCCTCCAGACCCTCAACCAGGAGCAGGGCAAGACCATTATCATGGTCACCCACGATCCCCACGCCAGCATCCGCGCCAGCCGGACCGTCCATCTCGACAAAGGCCAGCTCGCCACCACCGCGCCCGAATGAAATACCTCGGCCTCATCTGGAGCAATCTGAAACGGAAGAAGCTGCGCACCGTGCTGACGCTGCTCAGCATTTTCGTGGCATTTTTGCTGTTCGGATTCCTCTTCGCCATCAAGGACGCTTTTGGTGCGGGCGTGAAAATGGCGGATGCCGACCGGCTGATTGTCCGGCACAAGGTGAGCTTCATCCAGCCGCTCCCGGTCAGTTACGGGGCGCGTATCGGCCAGGTGCCCGGAGTGCAGGACGTCACCCACCTCACCTGGTTTGGCGGCATCTACCAGGATCCCAAAAACTTCTTCGCCAGCATGCCGGTGGACCAGGATCAGTTTTTTGTGCTGTATCCCGAATACACCCTGCCACCGGATCAGCTGGACCATTGGAAAAAGACCCGCAATGGGGCGATCGTCGGCCGGTCCCTGGCAGATCGGAAAACCTTGAATTGGAAAGTCGGGGACATCGTCCCCATCACTTCCCCCATCTGGGGTCAGCCGGCCAACCAGCCGGCGTGGAACTTCGAAATCTGCGGGATCTTTGATACCACCAAAAAATCGGCGGATACCTCCACCCTGTATTTCCGCTACGATTATTTCGACGAGGCCCGCACCCGCGGCAAAGGACAGGTGGGATGGTATACGATCCGGATCGCCGGTGACGCCGCTCCTGAGACCGTGGCCAAAAAGATCGACGAACAATTCGCCAATTCCCCGTACGAAACCAAAACCGAAACCGAGGCCGCCATGATGACAGGTTTTGCCCAGCAGATGGGAGACATCGGTGCCATCCTCATCGCCGTGCTCAGTGCGGTTTTCTTCACCATCCTGCTGGTGGCCGGCAATACCATGAGCCAATCCGTCCGTGAGCGGACCGAGGAAATCGGGGTGCTCAAGGCCATCGGTTTTTCCGGCAATCTTGTGCTCCTCCTCGTCCTTGCGGAATCCTGCGTGATCGCCCTGCTGGGTGGCCTCGCCGGCCTTGGGGTGGCCTGGACACTGCTCGCCCTCAAAAACCCGGTCGCCCAATGGTTCCCGGTGCTGCAGGTGCCGGATGAGGCCATGATTCTCGGAGCGGTTCTGGCGCTGGGTCTCGGCATCGCCACCGGAGCCCTCCCCGCCCTCTATGCCCTCCGCCTGCGCACCGCCGCCGCCCTGCGCCGGAATGGATAGCCCACCCTCTTTCAACTTCATGAACTGGCTGTCCCAAATCCTGTCCATCGCGGTATTCAATCTGCGGAGCATCCCCGCCCGCCTCGGGCCGGCGTTGTCCGCCGCAGTCGGTATTGCCGGCGTGGTGGCAGTGCTGACCGGAGTCCTCGCCATTGCGGCCGGTTTCCGGAAGGCCATGACGGTGTCGGGTTCGGCGGATACCGCAATTGTGCTGCGGGCCGGCTCTGATAACGAAATGAACAGCGGCCTCAGCCGGGAAGAGGCCCGCCTGATTGCGGAAGCCCCGGGCGTGCTCCGCACCGCCGAAGGTCCGGCGGCCTCCCCTGAACTGTTTGTGATTATCGACATCCCGAAACGCTCCACCGGCACCGATGCCAACGTGCCGCTCCGGGGAGTCAGCTCTGCGGCATACAACGTGCGCGGGAATATCGAAATGGTGCAGGGGCGGCGCTTTGAAGCCGGCAAAAACGAAGTGATCGTCGGGGTGGGGGCCGCCAGGGCCTTCCGCGGTCTGGATGCGGGCAGCCAGCTTAAAATAGGGCCGGACACCTGGACCATTACCGGTATTTTCACCTCCGGCGGCGGCATCGCGGAATCCGAAATCTGGACGGACGCCGCCGTGCTCCAATCCGCCTACAAACGCCCTGACGGATTCCAGTCGGTTTATGTCAGGCTGGAATCGGAGGCGGCTTTCACCGGCTTCAAGGATGCCCTGACCAGCAATCCCCAGCTTCAGATCAAAACCACCACCCTGGCGGAGCACTACGCGGAACAAAGCAGCGGCACCTCGGGTTTCATCACGGGTATCGGAATTTTCATCACGGTCCTGATGGCCTTCGGGGCTTTGTTCGGGGCTTTGAATACCATGTACAGCGCGGTCTCGGCGCGCACCCGCGAGATCGCCACCCTGCGGGCCATTGGTTTTGGCAGGGGGCCCGTCATCGTTTCCGTCCTCGTGGAATCATTGATCCTGGCGCTGGCCGGAGGAGCCCTCGGGGCGGGACTGGCATGGCTGGCCTTCGACGGCTACCAGGCTGCCACCATGAATTTCCAAACCTTCAGCCAAGTCACCTTCGCCTTCGCGGTCACCCCGGCGCTGTTGCTCACCGCTATCGTGACTGCCGCCGTGCTGGGCCTGATCGGCGGCCTCTTCCCGGCCATCCGCGCCGCCCGTTTGCCGATCGCTTCCGCGTTACGGGACGTGTGACGCAGTGACGCAGTGACGCTGCGCCGGGGATTCCGTTATTCAGACGGCGGCAGCACAATCCTGCGGCGGGGCTGCTTATCCTTGGAGCCCGGAGCAGAGGATTCCTGGATCATACTGCGCCTGGGAGTCGGTTTGTTGTCAGGCGTGAAAATGGAGATGTCGTCTCCTATTCGGGTGTCAAGCATGGCAGTTGGCAGGATGACGTCGCGGCGTGTGGAAGTGGAGGCAGGCTGGACGGATTTCGCGGGCGGTGCAGTGCGCCAGGCCGGCGGCACGGCTTCAGCTCCTGTGAGGGTGCCCTCGACCCTCTCGTCATTCACGGGCGGGGGAAATTCGCGGACATTCCAGTCGAGGCCGAGGCGGGCGAGATGTTCGCGCAGGAAACTGAGCCGCCAGATTTGGATGGCTTGTTTTTCGATCCAGACGGCGGCAAACCGCCCATCCGGCGAAAGCACCACTGAGTAGGGGGAGGAACCGGTTTCTGTCAGCGGATGCACCGGGATTTCGGGATCGCGGCCGCCTTGAAAGGTCAGGCGGGCCGGGATGCCGCCGACTCTGGGCAGGATAAGGGCGGTAGCGGGCGGTTTGGAGGGCTCCGGAGGCACGCCGTTAAAGGGTTCCGCCGGGCCGGTTTCCGCCAGGCCGTCCGGCGGGGTGTGCAGGGCGGCGCGTTGCCAGCCGTCACCCGTTTGATAGTAGAGAACGTTGCCATCGACCCGGAAATCCCTGGCCCCGGCCTTCAGGTGCCACGAGGTAGGATCGAGGGAATAGACGTCGGTGAAAACAAGGGTCCCATCCGCCATTCGGCAGATGATCCACCGGCTGTCGATACTGAAGGCGGGGGATTGTTCGCTGCGATGCTCAAGGACGGAGGCACACCGGTGGGTAAGGCCGGTGACGGCGATTTCCCGCAGCTCCGGGCTGGGGCCGAGGAGTGTGACCACCTCCGGCAGGAACTCCGGCAGCAAGGTGTAGGCTGTGGCCCAGCCACGGGCTTCCGCCATCCTCAGCGTCGTGTTGGCGGAATACCGTCGGAGTGAGACATTGGTTTCGACCAATGCTGCGTTTCCGAGCAGCTTTTGGCGGAAATCAATAAAAAGCCAAATCCCCAATGCGATCAGCATGACCAGCAGCACCCAAGGCAGACTGGCTGGCCAGATGGGAACCTGACGTTCTGAGGGCGCAGGCAGCCGGGGCATGGCCGAAAATGCGGCCGCAGATCCTTCCTGTCAACTTCCGAAGATGTCAGAGCGGCTTCAACGTGATGTGGCGGAACCACGCTTCGTCGTTGTGGTCCTGCAGCATGATGCGGCCCTTGGCGTTTTCCGCGAAGCCGGGGACGGCTTTGAATTTACTTTTGGCAAAGGCGGCTTTGAAGGTCTCGCTGGTGAGGTCCACGCTGAGGACTTTGGCGCCGTTGAGCCAGTGCTCGAAGGTGTTGCCTTTGACGATGACTTTGGAGCTATTCCACTCACCGACGGGCTTGAGGGGTTTGTCAGCGGCCGGAGGAAGGATGTCGTAGAGGGAGGCGGTCTGGCGCTGGGGGCCGATTTTGCCGTCAGGGTGGTTGACGTCATCCAAGAGTTGATATTCGCAGCCGAGCATTCCTTTGTCAGGATATTTGGTCATGCGGTATTTCAGACCGCTGTTGCCGCCGGGGGAGATTTTCCATTCCCAGGCCAGTTCGTAGTCGCCGTATTCCTGGGCGGTAAAGATATCGCCGCCTTTGGAGGCGCGGTGCAGTACCGTCTGCTTCGACGACCCAGCCGGCGGTGACGGGTTTGCCCTCGGCCGTCGTCCAACCGGTGAGGTCCTTGCCGTTGAAGAGCGGCTTGGCCTCTTGGGCGGCAGCGGACATGAGCAGGCAGGTAGAAAAGCAAAGGAAGCGGAGGAACATGGATCGGAAGGAAGTGGAGGATTGAGGGGCTGGAGCGGAAACGAAAGCGGCGGACCAGTCTTTCAACCAGTCCGCCGCCGCCAGGAGAGTTTTCCCTGAAACGCGGGCTTAGGGAAGGGGCTTCACCATGATGTCCTTGTAGAAGGCCTCGCAGCCGGGGTCATGCGCCTGGAAAGCGAAGGTGCCGCCGTCCTTGATCCAGCGGCCTTCCATGCCGCCACCGCGCGGGTCGCCTTCCTTCTCGGTGTATTCGGTCACCACTTTGCCGTTGATGCTGATGGTGATTTTTTTGTCCTGCACCTTGATGTTGTAGTCGAACCAGGTGTCGTCGGGGACGAGTTTTTCGTTCACGTCCTTCACCGCGTAAAGGCTGGCGGTGCGGCGGGGGTCCTTGTCGAAGGAGTTGTTGACCTGGCATTCGTAGCCTTTGGAGGGCCATCCGTCCTTTTGATATTCGGTGGCGAAGTAGATGCCGCTGTTGGCGTTTTTCTTCGTCATCACCTTGGCTTTGAACTCGAAGTTCTTGAATTTCGCGCCATTCACTTCACCCGCATAGAAGATGTGGGAGCGGCCGCCTTTGATGTGGATGGCCCCATCGGACACGCTGAAGGCGGAGGGGTTTTCTTCATTCACCTTCCAGCCGGTGAGGTCCTTGCCATTGAACAGGGACTTCCAGCCATCCTTCGCCTCCTCGGCGCGGGCGGTGAACAGGGAGACGGCCAGGGCCGCCATGGTGGCAAACGGGATGAATTTTTTCATGGGTTGGGGATACGGGGATAGCGGAAGCGATTTCTCGCGGAATTTGCGGGTTTGAACGGAGTCTAGGGCTGGCCTTTTCCCGTCAGTTTGGCAATCACAAAATCCTGGACGGTGCGGTGGGTGACCCCGGTGGCGCCGGGGTATTGGAGTTCGCTGGCGACGCCCGTGGCCTTGAGTTTTTCCTGCAGACCCACCCCGAAGTTGGCGCTGTGGGTGGGGTCCTTCTGTTCCTGTCCCATGGCGGGCGGGGCGGCGTAAAAGAGATAGACCGGGGGATCGTCACTGCTGACGAGTTCGAAGGGAGAATATTCCTTGATCCAAGGGAGGATGGTTTCCCGGCCTTCGAGGAAGGCCTGAAATTGGGTTTTCTTTTCGGCGGGGTTGGGGGCGAACCCAAAAGCATGACCGCCATAGGTGCTGTTGGGCATCCATTCCTTCATTTGTTTTGGATCCAGCGAGGTCTGGGCTCCCATGACCGCCGCGCAGGTCAGACGGGTGGATTCGCGGGCCACCGGGTCGCTGCTGGAGGGATCGGCCAGGTCGGGATGGAACGCCAGCCACAGGCTGGAGCAGGCACCGGCAGAGCCCCCGGAGGCGGCGATGCGGGTTTTGTCGAGATTCCATTCGCCCGCCTTGCTGCGGACGAATTGGAGGGCGCGGGCGGCATCGTGGAGCGGCCAGGAGACGGGTGGCTTGATGCCTGCGGCCTTGGCGGCGGGGACAAACCGGTAGTGGATGGAGACCACCGAAATGCCGGCTTTTAGATAGGCGGCATGGCCATTGTTGAAAACGGAATTCTTGTCGCCGTTGTTCCAGCCGCCGCCGTGGATGAAAAAGAGCACCGGCGCGGGTTCTTTGGTGTCTGCCTTCCAGAAATCGAGGATCTGCCGCGGGTCGCTGCCATAGGACACGCCGGCCATGGTGGGGACGGGGCCTTGGGGGACCGGCTTGACCGCTGGGGCGGGTTTCGTGGCCGGAGTGTCAGGAGTCGCGCCCGGGGCCTGAGCGAAGAGACTGGGACTGGAAAGGATCAGGAGAAGGGCGGTGAGGTGGTGTTTCATAATCAGGAAGTGGGAAGAATGGAAACTGCTCCGCCCCGGCGCCATGCCGGAGGATTTAGTTTTGCGCATTCGCGTAGGCGACCTGGGCAGGAAAATGCCGGGGGTCCTCCCGGGAATGCTAGACCAGCTGGGTGTCCACGAGGAAGCGGTAGGTGCCGTGGTGGGCGATCAGTTCATCGTGGGTGCCGCTTTCGACGATTTTACCCTGGTTGAAAACGAGGATGCAGTCGGCGTGCCGGACGGTGCTGAGGCGGTGGGCGATCACGAGGCTGGTGCGGCCGGCCATGAGGCGCTCAAGGGCTTCGTTGACGAGGCGCTCGCTCTCGGAGTCGAGGGCGGAAGTGGCCTCGTCGAGAAGAAGAATACGGGGATCGGCGAGGATGGCCCGGGCGATGGCAATGCGTTGCCGCTGGCCACCGGAGAGTTTGGTGCCGCGGGGGCCTACCAGGGTTTCAAATCCCTCCGGCAGGGCATGGATATAATCCCAGGCATTGGCCAACCGGGCGGCAACGTGGATCTCTTCGAGGCTGGCGCCGGGTTTGCCGTATTCGATGTTTTCGCGGATGCTGCCGCCGAAGAGCAGCACTTCTTGGGGCACGATCGCGATCTGGCCGCGGAGGGCGCCGAGGGCGAGGGAACCAACCGGATGACCATCAAAAAGGATCTGGCCGGACTCCGGTTGGTTGAAGCCGAGGATGAGGGAGAAGACGGTGGATTTCCCTGCGCCGGAGGGACCCACGAGGGCGACCCGTTGCCCGGGTTCGATGTGGAAACTGAGGTCGCTGAGGACGAGGGCTTCCGGACGGGCCGGGTAGCGGAAGGAGAGGTTTTCGAAAGTGAGCTCACCGCCAAGTTTGATGTCAGGATCACCGTCGGTGCGTTCGGGGGCGAGTTCCAGAAGTTCGCGCAGGCGCTCAGTGGCACCGGCGGTCTGCTGGAACTGGGAGATGATTTCGGGGAAGGAGCCTAACGACGCACCGACGAAGATGGAAAAGAGGATGAACGAGACGAAGTTGGTGCCGTTGATTTCCCCGTGGGCCAGCAGGCGGGCGCCGTACCAGGCCACGAAGGCGATGGTGCCGAAAAGCGCAAAGATGATGAACGAGAGGAACGCTGCCCGGGTTTTGGCCCCGCGCATGGTGACCCCGAAAAAGCGTTGGAGAGCGCGGTCATAACGGGTCTGTTCGAACGGCTCGTTGGTGAAGGCTTTGACGTCCGCAATGCCTTGCACGGTTTCTTCGATGACGGTGCCGGCTTCCGCGAGGGAGTCCTGGGCGGCCTTGGAAAAAACCCGCACCTTTTTGCCGAAGAAGGCGATGGCGAGCACCACAAACGGCACGCTGCCCAGCATGATCAGCGAAAGCTTCCACGAGGCAAAAAAGATGAAGCAAAGTCCTCCGATGAGGATCACGGTTTGCCGTACCGCCTGCGGGACGGTGCTGAGGAGGGTCTCGCGGACGAGGCTGAGATCGGCGGAGATGCGGTTGCTGAGGGCCCCGGCGCGTTGCTCCTGGAAGAAGGGCATCGGCAGGCGCACCAGATGGCTGAAAAGGTCGCGCCGCAGCCGGTTCAGGGCGGATTCCCCGGCATAGGTGAAGCCTTGGACCCGCCAGAAGGCGATGAAGGCCTGGAGGGCGAGGACGCCGGTGAGTTCGAGCACCACGCGGTTCGATTTGGCGAGGACGGCAGCAGGGTCGACGCCGGCTTTCAGGGCGTCGGTGGGATTGCCGATCAATTCCTTGAGAAACCACGGGAAGGCAAGGGAGAGCCCGGCCGTCAAAAACAGGGCGGCCATGGAAGGCAGGAAAACGGCCTTTTCCTTCATCAGATAACCCAGCACCCAGCGGTGGGAGGAAATGGCTGAACGGGAGGGGGCAGGGGGCTCGGACATGCCTCAATGTCAGGGCAGCCTCTGGAGCCGTCAACGGCCTGGGACCCCGGACGTATCAGGCGCGGGAGGGCGCCTTGCGCGCTGCCAGCAGCGGCAGCGCCGCCACTGCCATGACGATGGCGGCGGTGAGGAATGCCGAGCGCCCATAACTGAGCGCATCCTGTTGGTTCAACATGAGCAGCGGACCGGCCAGCAAGGCGCCGAAGAAGCGGCCGAGACTGCCGGCTCCGGCCATGGCTCCCATGGTCAGGCCTTGGTTTTGCAGGGTGCCACAGCGGCTGGCGAGGGTATTCAGACAAGGATTTGTCAGGCTGTTTCCGGCTGCCATGAGCCACATATTCAAAACAAGAATCAGCCACGGGGTGGTGAAAGGCAGCCACAACATCGCAATCACCATCAGCACCAGACCGGTCAGGGCGAGCCGCCCTTCATTGTTGTTTTTGGCGATGCGCCGGATGATGCCGCCCTGGATGATCACTCCCACGATCCCAATGAATCCAAAGCAATAACCAATCTGCATTTCATTGAATTGGAACGAAGCGTGGTTTTTCAGGAAAAGCACGAAGGCCGCCGTCATGGTGGAGAAGGCTCCGATGACGAGGAAATTGGCGAGGAGAATGGCAGGCAAGGCCGTGCCGCGATTGGCGAGCGCCACGGCAAAAACCGAAGGCGACGTGCGGGTCGCGCCGCGCTTTTCGGGAGGGAGGGTTTCGGGCAGGCGGCGGGCCATGAGGAGGACATTGAGCACACTCAGACCTGCGGCAAAAAGGAAGGGCGCCGCTCTTCCCCCGAAGTGGGAGAGGATGCCTCCGATCACGGGGCCGATCATAAACCCAAGGCCAAACGCTGCCCCGATCATGCCCATTACTCCGGCGCGTTTTTCCGGCGCGGTGATGTCGGAAAGATAACTCTGCGCGGTGCTGATGCTGGCGCCGCCGATGCCAGTGATGATGCGGGCCGTGAAGAGCAGGATGATGCCGGTCATGGGTGCGACCCAGCCACTGACCGCCAGCGACATCACCAGATAACCGCCGACCGAGGCCCAGAGGCTCATGACCAGCACCGGGACGCGGCCGACGCGGTCGCTGAGGCGGCCCAGCACCGGCGAAAAGATAAACTGCATCAGGCTGTAAACGCCCATGAGCACCGTGGCGATCCAGATGGGCGCTCCCAATTCCTCGGCGATGGGCTGGATGACCGGGATCAGAATCCCAAAACCGATCAGGTCGATCAGAACTGTCAGGAAAATCAGCAGGTGCTGCTGGCGTTTGAGCGCCATGCCGGGGTCGGGCGGCGCTGCAGCATCGGGGCGGGACTCCGGGGGACGGGAAGGATCGGACATGCGTCAGGAAAAACGGAGGGCGTCAGGGTCGGCAGGGAGAGGGCACGGAGGGCCGGGCAGGGACAGATCGTCTGGGAGAGAGTGGGATTCCGCGGGGGGCGGTCAGAACCAGCAAAGCCTTGCCATTCACGGCCGGGAAAACCGCGGGTTCACCTCAAAAGGGAATCTCGTCATCATCCAGACCGGGCGGGAAGGCATCCGGGCGGGATTGGCCCTGGGGAGAGGCGTTGCCCCCGCCGCTGCCACCGGACTGGCTGTAACCGCCGGAATTCTGAGGCGGGCGCTGCTGTTGTTGAGGGGGACGGGATTGGCTGTAGCCACCGCTGCTGCGGGAGGAACCGCCCTCTTCGTCATACTGTCCGCCGCCAGCCTGGCTGCCACCGCTTTCGCCTTTGCCGCCGAGGAACTGGAATTCCTCGCCGGTGATCTTGAGGCGGGATTGTTTTTTGCCGGACTCCTTGTCGTCCCATTGGTCAAGGCGGAGGCGGCCTTCGATATACATGGGGTTCCCCTTTTTCATGTATTGGGAAATGATTTCGGCGCCTTTCCCCCAGAAAGTCACGTCCACGTAGGTCACTTCCTCCCGTTTTTCGCCATCGACGACGTAGCGGCGGTTCATGGCGAGAGCGAGGTCCACCACGGCCTGGCCCTTGGGAGTGTAGCGGAGTTCCGGGTCCCGGGTGAGGTTCCCGATGATCATTACTTTGTTGAGAGAGGCCATGGTGCTGAAGAAGTGAAGGGGCACTAAAGCGAAGGGCTTGCCATCCGGCAAGCCCTTCTACAGGATAAAACTGAACCGGCGGGAGAGCCGGTCCGCGGATTACGCGAGGCGTTGGTAATGCTGCTGATGCACGTCGGCATTCAGTTTCAGCTTGGCCTTCACGGCGTCCAGTTTCGCAGGCTCGGCCTGGAGGTGGTAAGTGACGAAATAGCCTTCGGTCAGCTTTTTGCTGCCATAAGGGAAGGTCTTTTTGCCGAGATGATCGATTTGTTCGAGGGTGATGCCTTCGAGTTCGAATTCGTGGCCGAGCTTGGAGACCAATGCATCGACAGTGTCCTCTTTGCCTTTGGTGTTGAGAACGATGAGACCTTCGTATTTACGCTTCATGTGGATTCGGGTGGGTTGGGAACGGCGGACACCGTTGGCTCCTGGCCCGGGGGCGGCACAGGCCGGGCGGGTTTGGGGCGCGGCGGTTCCGCGGTGTTAAATTCATTCATCGCAAGCTCCAGCCCGCGAAGGGAGGCGAAAATGGCAGCATCCGCCGCTTTCTCAAGCGATTTGTGCAGTTCCTCTGCCGAGGCCGGATCAAAGCGTCCGAGCACGTGCCCCACCAGCGACTTCTGGTCCGCCGCGCCAACCCCGAACCGCAGACGGGCAAACTGGTCGCTGCCGAGGCTGGCGATGATGGATTTCAGCCCGTTGTGCCCTCCCGCGGACCCGGAAGGCTTGAGCCGCAGCTTCCCTTCGGGCAAGGCCACGTCGTCATAAATCACCAGCATGTCCGCCGGCGGGATCTTGAAAAAACCGGAAACGGCCGCCACGCTTTTCCCGCTCAGGTTCATGAAGGTCTTCGGTTTCAGCAGATAAAGACCATCCGCCCGGGCGAACCAGCCATCAAATTTCCGCTCCTTCATCCAAACCGCCCCCAGCCGCTGGGCCACGCGGTCCAGAATCATGAAACCCGCGTTATGGCGGGTGTTTTCGTATTCGGGGCCGGGATTACCGAGGCCGATGAGGAGGCGGAGGGGCATGGGGGGATTAAAAAAAGGATGGAGGTTTGCCCTGCCGGGATTACGGCATCTTTGACAAAAAGCTAAGAAAGCCTGACCACGCCACAAACAGGAAAATAAGCACAAGCCATGGGTAGAGGCTGGCGTCCATGGAAGTATTTTTCCAAAAAGCGCGGCCCATCAGGCCCATGGCACACCCCAACAGCACCAGCGCGAAGCTGGCCGCACTCCACAAGGCGATCCCCCACAATATACGAGCCAATTTCCCGGTGCCGAACAGCATCATAGGAAAACCACAGAAAGCCAGGCACAACGAGATCAGGCTGCCCCATGCCGAATAAGTGATGGTCTTTTGAAGAGTCATGCGGGTGCAAAACTAGGAGGGACTCTGAAGTTCGCCTGATCAGAAGGAAAGTGACGGTGGGCGCGTCGGCCTTGGCGACGACAATCCCGCAGGCTCAGCGGCACGGGCTTACTCATTTCCGTCATTGTGCCGCAGGTCAAGGGATGGTCTTTTGAGTCCCAGTCATGAATCCAGATCTGTCATCACTCCAGCCTGTCCTTGAGAGGATTTCCGGGAAGGTGTCGCGTCTGCGCGGGCTGACGCTGCCGGAGGCTTTTGTGCAGAGCCTGGAGCACAAACTGGAGATTGAACTGACCCACGGCAGCACGGCGATTGAAGGAAATACCCTGACGCTGCGGGAGACCCAGCTTCTGATCGATGAAGGGATTGCTCCCCAGGGATCAAAACGCCTCCGGGAAATTTACGAAACGATAAATCACCACAACGCGGTCCTCATGGTGCAGGACCTGGTCCGCGAAGGCAAGGAATGCGGGGAATCGGAGATTTGCCGGGTACACCGGGTGATCATGGAAAACATCGATGACACACGCTCCGGAAGCTATCGCGTGGACCGGGTGATGGTGACTGGTGCTCCGCAGCAGCCGCTGCGTCCGGATCTGGTGCCGGAGGCCATGCGGGAACTATTCGGGTGGATCAAAATCAGTTCTCTCCACCCGGTTCTGCAGGCGGGGGAAGCTCACTATCGTTTCGTCAAGATCCATCCGTTTTATGATGGAAACGGCCGAGCCGCCCGCTTGCTCCTCAACTGGATCCTGCTGGCGGAAGGCTACCCTCTGACGGTCATTCCGGCGGAAGCGCGGTCGCGATACATCAACAGCATTGACGAGGCAGACCGGGGGCGGCCGCTGGCTTTTTTCCAACTGCTTTGCGAGTGTGTTGAGAGCTCGCTGGATCAATATCTGGACCTGTAAGCGCCGCAGGAAAGCGTGAGGATCAAGCACCCTTCCGGGACGTTTTCTACCCATCCGCCGCTTCCAACAACTCTTCCGGCGTCAGGGTCGCGGTGCCGGCTTTGGCCACCACCACTCCGCTGGCGAGGTTCGAGATTTCGGCGGCCTGCGGGGCAGGGCAGCCCGCGGCGAGGGCGAGGGTGTAGAGCGCGATGGCGGTGTCGCCGGCTCCTGACACGTCGAAGACCTCGCGGGCCCGGGTCGGAGTGTGATAGAGCGGTTGGCCTTTTTCCAGCAGGGCCATGCCGTGTTCCCCCAGGGTGATGAGTAATTGCCGGGTGTCCCACTTCTCCCGGAGGCGGTCCGCCAGGGAGGGCAGGATGGCGAGCAGGGTGGCGAGGGGAACATCGCCCGGATCAGGAATGCCCGCAGCTTCGAAGGCTTCCTTTCGGTTCGGCTTCACGGTGGTGGCCTGGTGCCAGCGGAGCGGGTTGCCGGGGTTGGGATCGACCGTCACCGGGATGCCGCGGGCGGTGACGCGTTGGGTGATGGCATCCACCAGTTCCTGGGTGAGGAAACCTTTGGCGTAGTCTTCGATAATCACCGCATCCACTTCTGGCAGTTTTTCATCCAGCCAGGCAAGGGCACGGGCCACGAGGGCAGGGGAAGGGGGCTTGATGGTCTCGCGGTCGATTCTTGCCACCTGTTGGCCGCGGGCGACCACGCGGGTTTTGACGATGGTTTCGTGCTCCTCGCTGGCCAGCAGACCGGAAGTGTCGATGCCATGCCCGGTCAGCAGATCGTGCAATTGGGCCGTCAACGGTCCGGTGCCGGTGACGCCCAGGACGTGGACTTTGCCAGCGAAGGGCGCGAGATTGCGTGCCACATTCGCCGCGCCACCAGGGTAGGCGTCCTCACGGGTCACGTGCACCACCGGCACCGGGGCTTCCGGGGAAATGCGGCTCACATTGCCGCGGATAAAGCGGTCCAGCATCACATCGCCCACCACCAGCACCCGGCGGGTGCGGCAGGCGGCGAGGATGGCGGGCAGGGAGTCGCGTTGCATGGTGCGGCGTTACGGTCCGCCCCCCGGAGGCGCAACTGGAATCCCACCAGTTCCCCCCGCATGGGCGATGGACTGTGTCCTGTTGAACCGTGTAGCATCCTGAAAGAACCCCTGTCCCGGGCTCTTACCCATGATTAGAAATGCTTTCACGCCTCCTCCGTCCCCGCTCCCAGAAAATCGCGGCCATCCTTCTTTTTGCGCTTTTTGCCGCCGCCCTCACGGCCGCCTTCGTCAAATTTCCCCAAGGCGCGCCTCTTCCTCCCTTTCTGAATCTCGCTGGAAAATTCCACCCGCTGATCCTGCATTTACCCATCGGGATGCTCGTCGGAGCCGTTCTGCTGGAATGCGTCACCGGCCCGCTGCGGCGCCACGATGCCGCCGTCACCCTCCTGCTCTGGCTGGGATTCGTCTCCAGCATGAAGGCCGCGCTGGCCGGTTATTTTCTGGCACAACCCGGCGGCTACCCGCAGGATGTGCTGCAATGGCACCTGTGGTCCGGCATTTCGGTGCCTGTCCTGACTTTCATCACCCTCCTCGCCAAACTTCACCACCAACAAAAATCACCTCTCATGTCCTCCTCCCTTTACCGCGTCCCGCTCTTCACCACCGCGGCTGCCCTGTTTGTCGCAGGCCACTTCGGCGGCACCATGTCCCACGGCGATATCCTCAAGGACATCAAAACGTTTGTTAAAACACCGGCCGCGGCCCCCGTGGTGACAGCCGGTTCCCCGCTGACCGATCTGGTGATCTATGATGCGGTGATCGCCCCCATGATGGAGTCGAAGTGTGTGAGCTGCCATGGGCTGGAAAAGCAGAAAGGCGAGCTCCAACTGCACACCCATGAGGCCATGATCAAGGCGGGTGAGAGCGAAAAACTGGCGATCATTCCCGGCAAATCGGCGCAGAGCGAGTCCGTTCTCCGCATCCTCCTCGCAGCCAGCCATGATGATCACATGCCGCCCGAAAACAAACCGCAGATCACAGCGGCTGAACTTGAGGTGCTGCAATGGTGGATCGATGCCGGGGCCAGTCCGGATCTCAAAGTAGGCGACACCTCGGTTCCGGACAATGTCAGGGAAAAAATCTCGGCCTTGCTCGCGGCTCCTGCCATCACAGGCGGTGCCCAAGGCGAAGATGGTGCTGCCGGTCCCGCCGGAACTCCTGCCGCCGCTCCGGACATGGCCCCGGTGCAGGCTTTGGAAAAAGAACTGGGCGTGGCGATCCTGCCCTTGGCGCAGAATGATCCGGCGCTTTCCTTCAATTGTGTCAATGTAGCTGACAAATTCGGCGACGCCGAACTCGCCAAATTCGCCCCGGTTGCGGACCGGATGTCGGAAGTGAACCTCGGCCGCAGCAAGGTTACCGACGCCGGGTTGGCCAGCCTCGCGGGCATGAAGAACCTGAAAAAGCTCCATCTGCCCAACACTGCGGTGACGGATGCCGGAATCGATTCCCTGCTCGTTCTGACCAACTTGGAATACCTCAATCTTTTCAATACCAAGATCACCGATGCCGGTCTCGCCAAGCTGGAAAAGCTTCCCAACCTGAAGCGCCTGTTTGTCTGGCAGACCGGAGCCACCAAGCCGGCCGCCGAAGCCCTGCACGCCAAACTGCCCGGTCTCGTCATCAACCTCGGTTGGGACCAGGAAGTGAAGACGGTGGTCGCTGCCGCGGCAGCTCCGGCCGCTCCCACGGCACCTGCTGCGCCTGTGGCGGCCGATCCTGAAAAAGCCATTTATGAAACCCTGATCCACCCCATTTTCGCGGCCAAGTGCATCGGCTGCCACGGTGAGGAAAAATCCAAAGGCAAGCTCAAGATGCACACCTTCGCCGAACTCATGAAAAATGGCGACAGTGGCGAGGCTACGGTCGTGGCCGGCAAGGCGGGCGACAGTCTGATCATCAAACGCGCCCTGCTCCCGCTGGAGGAAGACGAGCACATGCCGCCCTCCAACAAGGATCAGCTGTCCGAGAAAGAGCTGGCGATCCTGAAATGGTGGATCGACGCCGGAGCCAAAACCGATGTGAAATTGAAGGATGCGGCCCTGCCGGACAATCTGAAATAACCCTCCGCCGGGAGGCCTCTGCTGCCGGTGGTCCGCCCGCACCTCCTTGTGGGGATGGCCTTGCGACCGCCGTATCAGCATGGATGGATGACATCTGCCCACTCCGTTTGCATGAGATTCTCCCTGGCCTCCCCTATCCGCTGCCTTCTGCCGGCCCTGCTCCTCGCTTCCTGCTCCAAGTCTCCGGAAGCAGCCCCCGCCCCCCCAGCCGCAATATCCTTGCCGGCCGAAACGATGCGGGTGCTGAAAACGGTCACTGCGGATCGGGCGGTTCGTCTGGTTTGGCTGGAACAGGAAAATCCTGACAAACCGGAGCGCCGGCTTTTTGCCTATGGTTCGGCGGACGGATTCGGGATTCGGGCCCTGCCGCCGGCCGCGGGGGACCTCGCCCGTCCCCTGCTCAGCGAGGACGGGGAAAGTGTGGTCTTCACCCAATTGAAGGCCCGTCCCGAGGGGGATAAAACCGCCTACAGCCCTGAAATTTTCCGCATGCCGTGGGCCGGTGGCCCGGCTCAATCCCTGGGTCCCGGCATGGCGGTCGACCTCTGGCGGAACCCTGCCGACAACACCGAATATGTCTACGCTGTGGAACAACTGCTGCCGGGGAACCCGGCGCGGCTGACCGGGGAGAAGCTGCTGCGCTTCCGCCTCGACCAGCCCGGGGAAAAGGAAATCATCTGGACGGCCACCCCTCTGGGCACCAGCCAATTCCAGCTCTCCCGCGATGGGCTCCGTGCGGCAGGGCTTTTCCCGTTTCCCAAGGCGGCTCTGGCCGACCTGACCAATCAGACCCTGGCCCCGCTGGCCGCCGGAGCATGGCCCGCCCTGGCGCCGGACGACAGTTATGCTTCGGCCATGCTGGATGGCTCCCGCCGCCGCCTGCGCCTCCTTGCGCCGAATCTCGATCCCGGCTGGGAACTCACCTTCATGGGGTCGTCCGGATGGGCCGACGGCGGCTTGCTGCATCCGCGGTGGAGCAATGATCCGGCCGTGCTCACCTTCACGGGTCCCTATCAAGCGGAAGGTCTGGCCTCCGATATCTGCCTCGTGCGGTTCCGTGATGACCTGCGCACCATCCATCAGGTGGTCCGCCTCACTGAAGGCCGCCATGCCATCTCCCCGGATGCCTGGGTGGAAAATGGCAGCTTTTCCCTGGCCGCCCTGCCGCAAAAGCCGGTCGTGATTCCCCGCCCGGCGCCGAAGCCATGGCCTATCAGTCAGGACAGTCTGGGGTTTGCATGGGACCACGCCCGCAGCCCGGTGATGCCATTCCCGGTCACCCCGAGGGGATTTGCCACCCTGAGCCGTTCCTTCGGGATGGATGCCAGCGGCGGCTGGTTTGAGGCGGATCCCGCCACGGCGGCGAAAATCAGCCAGGAATGCGCCGGGTCCTCGGCGTGGTCCATGGAATTGATCCTGACCGAACGCCAGACCCCTCCTCCGATCAGTGTCAGGCTTGCCGCCCTCATGCTGAACGATGGCCGGGAAGCATTTGCCCTCTACCGGGTGGACCGGAAGCTGGTGCTCCGTCTCCTGCTCGGCGGAGCCCCTGACAAACCAACGCAGGTCCATCCGGTGATTCTGACAAATCTTGCGATTGAGGCCGACCGCCCGGTTCATCTGGCCCTCTCGCTGCGGAACAACCGCCTCGCCTGCTGGCTGGATGGGCAGATGCAAAAGGACTTTCAATTGGATAGCAGTGGCCTCGCCGCCTGGGGACCGGGGCAACTCAGCTTTGGTGATCCCACGCCCTACGGGTCCCCGTGGTCAGGTAGTTTTGAACGTGTCGCGATTTACAGCCGGGCCCTCGGTGATGATGAAATCCGGGAGGCCGCCGCGGTCGCTGCCCAGGCCGTGGAAACCCGCACCCGGCCCACCCGGCATAAAATCAAAGCGGTCCTCGTGGCCCAGCCGGAACCTGACCCTTCCGGCGCGCCCAACCAGCTGGGCACCAGCCTCTGGGACGTGCAGCAGGTGTCCTCCGGAGGGATGGAAATCCGGCGCATCGCGATATCGGCCTGGACCCGTCTGCAGGGGCGGGCGGTGCCGTCCTCCTTTCCAGCTCCGGGACAGCCGATGGAACTCACCCTGGAGTCTGCCGGGGACCACCCGGAACTTGAAGGGGTCTCCGCCGTGGAGGCTCCCGGACTGAACGAGGAAACGCCCCGCTATTTTTACGCCATCCCCCTGACGCCCCCTCCTCCATGAAGTTATCCCTGCTCTCCCTGCTTGTTGTTCCCCTCCTCTCCACCGTCCCGGTCCGGGCACAGGAGGCACCGGCGTTCCTGACGGAAACCGCGGCCCGGGCCGCGGCCGGCGAGGGGTTCGCTATCAAAGGTGATGCCCCGGGCTGGCTTTTCCTGCGCGATGACGTGACCCACGCCAGTAAAGGAGCGTTTTGGAAAAATGGCGCTCCGCCGGCCTTGGCCATTATTACCAAGTTCCGTGAATCCCTCACCGCAGCTGGCGTGACGCTGATTCTGGCTCCGGTTCCCTCCAAGGCGGCAGTTTATCCTGAAAAACTGCTCGCCGGTGCCGCCCCGGACGCGGTCCCGTCCTCCGCGGCCTTTCTGGAGGAGCTGAAAACCACCGGCGCCACCGTGGTGGATCTGGAAACCCTTTTCCGTCAGGAGCGGGAAAAAACGCCGGTCTTCTGCGCCACGGATTCCCACTGGTCGCCAGCGGGAGCAGTTCTTGCCGCCACCAAAATCGCGGAAAGCGCCGCCGCCGTTCCCGGACTGGCCCCGCTCCTGAAGCCCGGCACCTACGTTTCCGCCCCTCTGGAGAAATTCAGGATCACCGGCGACCTCGTGGCCGCTCCTGCGGCTGCCGGCACGGCGCCGGAAGAGCTGCTCCTGACAAAAACGGGCTCCGGGTCCGCCAGCGCTCCCACCCCTGTTCCCGCAGCCGCCGCCGGCCCGGTCATCCTGATGGGCGACAGCCACACCATGGTCTTCACCGATGGGGCTTCCCTCGGGATGCATTGTCAGGGCGCCGGCCTGAGGGATCACCTCCAGGCCCGGCTGGGGTTTCCGCTCATCCAGCTATCCAACCAAAACTCCGGCGGCACCGGAGCCCGCCGCCTGCTGAACCAGCGCCTCCAGGCCAACCCCGCCTACCTCAAGGACGTGAAGGCTGTCATCTGGGTCTTCTCCATCCGGGAATTCACCCTGGGAAAATGGCGTTAGTCCCGGAGTGCTCAAATTGCCGTATTCTCCGGAGCAGTCCGCAGATCGCCCTTTTGCAATGACGGCTCCCCGTTAGACTCTGCCCATGATTTTCCGGGACCCTGCATGGCTGGCGCTGCTGCCTGTGGTGGCATTGGCCGGATGGGTGTGGCGGGGACTGCAGCTGCAGCGCCCGCTGCGGGCAGGATTCGTGCTATTGGTCATCCTGCTGCTGATGCGGCCACAGTGGCAGCGCTTTGCCGGGGGGATGGATTTGTGGGTCCTGCTGGACCGTTCCGCCAGCACGGAGGCGCTGATTGATCAGGGCCTGCCGGAGTGGCGGCAATTGCTCGAGCGTGGCAAACCGGGGAGTCAGGACCGCCTGCATTTTGTGGACTACGCTTACGAAGTGGTGCCCCAGGAATCGAATGCCGGCGGCCCCTACACCGGCAGCCGGGCGCTGACCCGCACGGCCCAGGCGGTGGAGCATGTGCTGGCCCTGCGCCCGGAGGACAGGCCGGCCCGGGTGCTGGTGTTCACCGATGGCTACGGCACGGAACCGCTGGCCGGAGTGGCGGAAAAACTGGCCCGGGCGGAGGTGCCGCTGGACTTCCGCCTGCTATCCGCCGCCAAGGGCGATGACTTCCGCCTGCGCCGCCTCCAGGTGCCGTCGCGGGCGCAGGTCTCGGAACCGTTTTTGGTCGAAGTGGAGGTCTCCGGTCCACAGGATGGCCCGGTACCCCTGACGATTTTCCGCAACGGACAAAAACTCACCGACAGCCAGGTGGAGATCAAGGAAGGCCGGGGCACCGCCCGCTTCACTGATAAGCTCTCCGGCAGTGGTTCCTTCAAATACGAGGCCCGCATTCAGCCGGAACGCGATGCCCACCCGGGAAATAACCGTTACGAATCATGGATCGAAATAACGGGCGGCCCGCGGTTGTTGCTGGTGACGCGCTACCAGCCTGACCCGTTGGAGGCCGTGCTGACCGGGCAGGGATTTGAAGTGGAAACCGTGCGGGATCCCGGGAAACTCCAAGGCGGACAACTGACCGGCTGCCGTGCCGTCATTCTCAACAATGTCCCCGCCTGGGAGGTGCCGGTGGATTTCCTGGCCTCGCTCAATTTTTTTGTCAGTGCCCAGGGCGGTGGATTGCTGATGGCCGGCGGAAAAAAGAGCTTCGGCGCGGGCGGGTATTTCCGCTCCAGTATTGACGCCTTGTTGCCGGTTTCGATGGAACTCAAGAAGGACCAGAAGAAGCTGGCGGCGGCCATGGTGATTGTGATGGACCGCTCCGGCAGCATGGCCGCTCCCAGCGGCGGCGGCACCAAGATGGATCTCGCCAACGAAGGCGCGGCGCGCTCCATCGAACTGCTGGGTTATCAGGATATGGTCGGGGTCTTTGCCGTCGATAGCGAAGCCCATGAAGTGGTGCCGCTCCAACAGATCGGCAGCGACAGCAACCGTGAAGACATGCGTGGAAAAGTGCGCCGGGTGCGCAGCGAGGGGGGCGGCATTTTTGTGTACAATGGCCTCAAAGCCGCTTGGAAAGTCCTCAAGGAAACCGCCTACGGGACCCGGCACATCATCCTGTTCGCCGATGCGGCTGATGCCGAACAACCGGAGGATTACGTGAAGCTGCTGGCGGAAGTCACGGCGGCAGGCGGCACCGTCAGCGTAATCGCCCTGGGTACCGATACGGACAGCGATGCTGCGTTCCTCAAGGATGTGGCCACGCGCGGGAATGGCCGGATTTTTTTTACGGACCGTGCCGGGGATTTGCCCAACATTTTCACGGCGGAGACGGTGGCAGTGGCGCGCAGTGCTTTTGTCAGTGATCCGGTGCCGGTGGCTCCGGGGGGATTGTGGACGGAAATCGCGGGCCGGCCGCTGGATTGGATGAAGGAAGTGGATGGGTACAATCTCAGCTATCGCCGGGACTGGGCTTCGCAGGGGCTGATCTCGCAGGATGAATTTGCGGCCCCGCTCGTTACCTGGGGCCAGCGCGGCAGCGGGCGCACCGCAGCGGTGGGGTTTCCGCTGGGGGGCGACTACTCGGAGCGGATCCGGACATGGCCGAAATACGGTGATTTTACGCAGACGCTGGTCCGCTGGCTGATGGGCCAGCCGCTGCCTCCCGGCCTTGGGTTGCGCACGGAATTGAAGGGGACGGAGCTGGCCTTGGATTTGCGTTATGATGAAGGGCCCTGGACGGAAACCTTCGCCGCCCAGGCCCCGCGGATCCTGCTGGCACAAGGTGCGCGGGCCGAACCGGGCTTGGAACTGACCTGGCAGCGCATGGCCCCCGGGCATTACCGGGCGACCTTGGAATTGGAGGAAGGAGTGGTGGTGCGCGGCGGCATCCAGGCGGGCACTCATGTGATTTCCTTTGGACCACTCGCGGCCGGCACCAATGCGGAATGGACCTTCGATCCCGCACGCCAGGAGGAACTCCGCCAGACAGCCGCCGCCTCCGGCGGCCGGGAACTCCTCGATTTTGCTGCCGCCTGGCAAAGTCCGCCCTCGCCCCAATTGAGGGACCTTCGTCCGTGGATTCTGCCCCTCCTGGTGCTTCTGCTCCTGGCCGATGCCCTCATCACACGTCTCGGGTGGAGTTTCCCAGGTATCCGCTGGCCACGGGCCGCGGCCCTGCCGGAGCGCAAACGTTCCGCCCTCCCCGGATCCGGGGTGGCTCCCCCTCTCACGAAATTACCGGTGTCCTCCCGGCCGGTTCCCACCGCGGAGCCGGTCTCGCCGGTCGTGGAAACTCCCCCGTCATCGTCCTCCCCGCCAGATCCGTTCGCCCCCGCCTCCCCGCCGGACGTTGCTTTAGAGGAGGCCAGACGCCGCGCCCGCTTTGCCCGCGCGAAAAAGGGCAGTTGATTCTCCGCACCACGCTGGGAGACGCCATTTCTCTCCTTTGGCAAAGCGCATGGAAATCCCTTTGCGTTCCGCCCAGGTGCTGCTAATTACCGTCCCACGCTGCTTTGGCGTTTGCGGGTGTAGTTCAATGGTAGAACACGAGCTTCCCAAGCTTGATACGTCAGTTCGATTCTGATCACCCGCTCCACTTCAGCTAACGCTGCCGTGCTCGCGGTGATCTGAATCAATTCGAGCGGTCGCGGACAACGCACTGGTCGGCGGGATGAAAAAGGAATGCCCTGAACTGCGGGTCTCAGGCCCCGAGGAGGTGGCGGAGGATGTGGAACTCCAGACCTTCGTAATCGCGGGCGTCGCGGAATTGGGTGATGAGAGATTGGTCGAGGGAGCGGTACTTCGCGACCAGCAGCAGAAAGATTTCGCGGCTGTTGGTGAGGTGGGCCGTGACGGGGGAACCGGCCTGGGTGCGCATGGCTTTGACGTCCAATCCGATGAACTCGCCGCGGCGGCCATAACCAGCTTCCTCCAGCACGCGGACCTGGTTGAAACCGACGCGGAGGTTGGCGCCGCCGAAGTTTTTATCCTGATCGTATTTCAGTCCATTCTGATCGTTCAGGTGAACGCTGCCCAATTTGTCGTGGGCCAGGGCGAAGGCCATTTCGTCGCTGGGGTCGAGACCTGCCAGCAGGGCGTGCGCACTTTCGATCAGGCCTTTGACGCGTTTCGGATCGCTGGAGGCATAAGCCAGGGCGATGGCGTGACCGATGGTGGGAACATAGGCCTGATCGGTAGGCTCATTGGGTTTCGGCTCGATCCAGATTTCAATTTCGGGATCATATGCCAGCATCCCATTGATCGTCTCCAACAGCCGCTGGTAGGCCAAGCGGGCGTCCTTGGCCTCGCGGATGTAGCTGCCCTCGCGGGAAAGCCAGAGCACCATGGCCTTGCAATCGATGGCACGGGCGATGTCGATCGCTTTTTTGGTGCGGTCCCAGGCGTAGGCCCGATCCGCGGCACTGTTGGAAGTATAACCTCCATCCACGGTATGGGGATCAAACCACAACCGGGGGGCCACAAACTCCGGCGTCAATCCCTGGTTATCGAGCATGGTCTTCACCGTGGCGGCTTGCTTCATCAGGCTGTCAGGACTGAGCCCATCGAGTCCCGGCACCACGTCATCGTCATGGAATTGAACCCCTTCAAATCCGAGCGGGCGGTAAAGGGCATATTTCTCCTCGTGGGGAAAGGCCGGCCGGACTTCGGGACCGAAGGGATCGCCTCCCTCACTGATGTTCCAGGGGCCAAAAGAGAAGCGGTAATTGACGGGGGTATTCATGGTCTCCAATTAAGCAAAACCGCCCGCGCGATTCTACGTCTCCTGTCTCATGATTTGGCACTATGGTCTCATTTCTGTTGCATCCAGGAACTCCTGCCGCGAAAATAGTGCCGATGTCGATGCGCCGGGAAACCATTGAGATGCCGGAAGGACAATCCTTCCGCATCATCCGATGGTCGCGCTCGGTGCGGGTGGTGGAAAATCTGCTGGCCGATGGCCGGCGGTTGGCGGTGGCGGGTGAAGGCAGCCGTTGGCATTACCATCAGGAGATGGAACTGACGCTTTTCTCCCAGGGACAGGGAGACCGGTTTGTGGGTGACCACATCGGGGCGTTCGGGAGTGGGGACCTGGTGCTGCTGGGGGGGATGGTGCCCCACTATTGGCATGCCCGGGGAGAGACGGCGGGGCTTTCCCTGCAGTGGCACTTTCCAGCCCACCATCCGTTGTGGGAACTGCCCGAAACCGCTGGATTGGCGGAACTTTTTGCCAGGGCCGCTGGCGGGCTGCACATATCAGGAGGAACCCGGGATACCCTGGTGGAACAGATTCCGCAGCTGGCTGCGGCGGAGGGTCTGCTCCGTTTGGCGCTCCTGTTGGAACTGTTGCATACCGTGGCAGCGGCCCCGGTCGGGGAGGTGCGTCCCATGGCCAGCCGGACGTTCGTATCTCCGGCTGACCGTACCTATCAGGATGCCATGAGCCGGGTGCTGCGGCATTTGGTAGGAAATTTCCGGGAGGATATCCGGCTGGATGATGTCCTGAAAATCGCCCGGCTGAGCCGCCCGACTTTCGCCCGCCAGTTCAAGCGTCATACCGGGCGGAGTCTGAGCGATTTCCTGATCGAGCTCCGCCTCCAGGCCGCCTGCCGGGAATTGGCAGGAAACCGGCGCAGCGTGCTGGAGATCGCACTCGACTGCGGATTTTCCCAGGTGTCTTTTTTCAACCGGGTCTTCAGACGGACCATGGACTGCAGTCCTTCGGAATACCGCTCCCGCGCCGGGCTCACCAATGGAGTGGCCGCCCAGATCCGGGGTTGATCACTCCGGCCGGTCCCCGGCGTCGGTGCGACCAGTTGTAGGCCGGGGGATTTCGAGTATTTTGGCTATTATCCCATGAAACGCCGGCTTCCCCTTTTTTGCTCCGTCGCACTACTATTCCTGACCGGGATTGGGCTGGCTGCGGATCTCATTGATGACTCCTGGCAATCCACCGCCCCGCGCAGGGAAATCCGGCCTCACTTCAGCTTCGATCCCAAGGGCGGCCGGACCGGCGCTGCGGCGCTAGTCATTGAAACCGATGACCGGGAAGGGCTCAGCGGCTCGTGGTTCAAAGTGTTGCCGGTGCAGGGTGGGCAGCACTATCGCTTCACCGCGCACCGGTTTGTGGAAGGCGTGGCGGACCCGCGCCGCAACGTGGTGGCCCGGCTGCTTTGGCAGGATGAAAAAGGAGGAGCGGTGCCTTTCGATGGGCCCATGGTCACCAGCGTGCTGAAAGGCTGGAAGCCGGAAGCCGAACCGGAGTATCCGGCCGATGGCGCCGCCGATGCGCAGGGCTGGGTGTCCTTGGCTGGGGTTTACCGTGCTCCCGCGGCGGCCCAGCGGGTCCGGATTGAGCTTCATTTCCAGTGGGCTCCCCGGGCCAAAGTCCGTTGGAGTGATGTCAGGTTCGATCCGTCCGCCCCGCCGACCGGGCGCAAAGTCCGCCTCGCCGCAGTCCATTTTCGCCCGCAGGGAGGTCTGACCCCGGAAGGCAACTGCCGGCTGTTTGCCCCGCTGATTGCCGACGCGGCCCGGCAGCGCGCCGACCTGGTGGTTCTGCCGGAAACCCTGACCTATTTCGGCCTCGGCAAGACTTATGCCGATTGTGCCGAGCCGGTCCCGGGCCCTTCCACGGAGTATTTTGGCACCCTCGCCAGGACCCACAATCTCTACATTGTGGCCGGGCTCCTGGAGCGGGAAGGGCACCTTATTTACAACGTCGCCGCGCTGCTGGGTCCGGATGGCGGGTTCCTCGGCAAGTACCGCAAAGTCGCGCTCCCCCGCTCCGAAATCGCCGGCGGCATCAGCCCGGGCCGGGAATATCCCGTCTTTGAGACCCGCTTCGGGAAGCTCGGCCTGATGATCTGTTATGACGGTTTCTTCCCGGAAGTCGCCCGCGAGCTGACGAACCGCGGTGCGGAGGTCATCGCCTGGCCGGTCTGGGGCTGCAATCCTCTGTTGGCCCAGGCCCGCGCCTGCGAGAATCACATCTACCTGGTCAGCAGTACCTACGAACCGCCGGAGCGTGGCTGGATTCTCTCCGCCATCTACGGCCACGATGGCCAGCCGCTCATTGCCGCAGAAAAGTGGGGGACGGTGGCGGTTGCTGAAGTTGATCTCGACCAGCACCTCCAATGGCCCAGTCTGGGTGACTTCAAGGCCGAGCTCCCACGACACCGGCCGGGACCGGTGACCCAAGCGCCCTCCCCGGATTGACCGGCCATGGAACGATCGAATGAAGCGAGCACCGTTTTTTGTGATCCCGCGCGCCATGGTGGACTGGCCTTGTCTTCGGGGGCGGGGTTGAATTAGTATTTTTTCAGGCACTAAAGTGTATCAGCAAGGGTTTGCACGGGAGCCCGGCCATGGGGTTAAATTCCTCCCTGCGATTTCCCCTTTCCCCCTCCCCATGTTCCGACCCCGACTACCCTTGTGTGCTGCCCTGCTTCTGGCGTTGGCATGCTGGCTCCCGTTTTCCGCGGAAGCCCAGACTCTGAATGTGCAGAACGACGTGGTCCGGGTGGCCACGCTGGTGAATACGGCAGCGACGTTGGCGGGGACGGCGGAACTGCATGTCACGGGGACCGGTGATCCGATCGCCGGCAGCATCATCAACCTGACCTCGCCGGATGCCTGGTTCTTCATGGATAACATTCTGGCGTCCCAGGTGGTTTCCACCTTTCTTGGCCGGGTGCGGGTCAATGGGGCGACGGCAGTGGTGGACAGCAATGTCCGGGTGACCCAATACCTGCAGGGGGCGGTGGTCATCCCCCACTCTCCGGACTTTGCCCCGCTGGAGATATTTGATGGGGCGAATTTTTCCGGGCCCACGAAACGGCTGCAAAACTACGTCGCGTACAACGATGCCAGCTTGGGACCGCTGAAGCAGACCATTTCCTCCTTCCGGCTGAAGCGCGGTTACATGGCGACCTTTGCCACACAGGAAAATGGCACCGGGGCCAGCAAGGTTTATGTGGCGCAGGAGGGCGATGTCGAGGTGGGGGTGCTGCCGGCCAATTTGAACAACGCAATCCGGTTTGTCCGCATTTTCCCGTGGCGCTGGGTGGGCAAAAAGGGCTTCGCCGGAAACATCTGGCAGAACCTCCGCATTCAATGGTATTACAATTGGAACCTGGATAGGAACTCCTCCCGCGATGTGGAGTATGTGCCGATCCGTCAGACCCGCTGGTGGCCGGGACTGGATCAGGATTGGAAGGCCCGGGGGGCCAATCATCTGCTGGGATATAACGAACCCGATCACGTGGATCAGGCCAATCTCAGTGTGGGGGATGCGGTATATTCCTGGCCGGACCTGCTGTCGTCCGGACTACGGGTGGGGGCTCCGGCCGTCACGGACGGCGGGCTGAGCTGGCTGTATTCGTTTATCGATCAATGTGATGCCGCCGGGCTGCGGGTGGATTTTGTGCCGGTGCATTATTACCGCAGTTATTGGAATGCGGCCGATCCGGATGGAGCGGCGACCCAGTTCTACAACTTTCTCAAAGGGATTTATGACCGCACCAAACGACCCCTCTGGGTGACCGAGTTCAACAACGGGGCCAACTGGACTTCCGATCCCGACCCTACCCAGGCGCAGCAGCAGGCCACCGTGGCGAAGATGATCGAGATGCTGGACAATGCGCCCTTCGTGGAACGTTATGCGATCTACAACTGGGTGGAGGATGTCCGCCGGGTGGCGTGGGACGATGGCTCGCTCACGGGGGCGGGCACGGTTTACCGGGATAACATTTCTCCGGCGAATCATGTGCAGGAGCTGCCGGACGGCGGGGGCAGCGCGTCCGCCACATTTTTGTTTGATGGCTCGGCCCGCGATGCCTCGGGCAACGGGAATGATGCCACGCCGGTGGGGGGAACGGTTTTCACTCCGGGGCGGGCGGGGCAGGCCTTGAGCCTCGATGGCAGTGATGCCTACCTGCAGTTGCCGGCCCGGCTGGGGGACAGCACGGATTTCACCTTTGCCGCGTGGGTGAACTGGAACGGCGGGGCGAACTGGCAACGCATCCTTGATCTGGGGGATGGCACCAGCAAACACCTTTTCCTGACACCAAAATCAGGCGCGGGCAATCTGCGTTTCACCGTGAAAAATGGCGGGGGAGAGCAGCAGCTGAATCATACGGCGGCTCTTGCGGCGGGCGTGTGGACGCATGTGGCGGTGACCCTCAGCGGCGATACCGGAAAATTGTTTGTGAACGGCGTTCTGGTGAATACCAACACTGGCATAACGATCAATCCGGCCGATCTGGGGACGCGGCAGAACTATCTGGGGAAGAGCCAGTTTGCCGATCCTCTTTTTGCCGGAAAACTGGATGACGTGCGCCTCCTGAACAGCGCCCTGACCGATGCTCAGGTATCGGCCCTGGTTTCGGCGGTGCTGCCGCAATTTACGGCTGATCCCCTGCCGCAGACCCCGGCTCTGCCGTTGCAGCCGTGGACCGGCACACTGGCCGGATCGGCCAGTGGTGGTACGGGCACGCGCAGCTTCACCAAGCTGGGCGGCCCGGCTTGGCTGGCGGTGGCGGCGGATGGCCGCCTGACCGGCGTGCCCACGTTGTCAGACGTGGGATTGAATACTTTTCAAGTCCGGGTCTCCGTCCCGAGCGGGGGATCCGATCTGGCCACGGTCACGGTGCCGGTGGCCGCTCCCGGCGGCCTGGTGGCGCGGTATGCGTTCAGTGGGAACCCGAACGCCGCGGTGGGGATCCTGCCGGGGGTGGCGACAGGTTCCCCGGGTTACAGCACCGGGCGCATCGGTTCGGCCGTGCTGCTGGATGGGACCAACGATTATATCACCTTGCCTCCCGGCCTGGCCAAAACGGACGAGATTACGATAGCAGCCTGGATGATATGGAATGGCTCCTCCAATTGGCAACGGCTGTTCGATTTTGGAAATGGCACTTCCGAATACTTTTTCCTGAGTCCGAAATCCGGCACCAGCCGCATGGCCTTCACCATCCGGGCGAATGGCATCGAGAATACCGTGGATACCGCCATGCCCGCAGCGGGAGTCTGGACGCATGTGGCCGTGACGGTGGGCGGCGGCAGCATGAAGCTGTTTGTGAACGGAGCCAATGTGGCGTCCGGGGCCACCTCTCTGCGGCCATCGGACATCCAGCCAGCTTCCAATTTCATCGGCAAGAGCCAGTGGCCGGACCCGCTCTTCAACGGCCGGGTGGATGAATTTCTGGTCTTCAACCGGGCTCTCAACCCTGCGGAGATCGCCGGACTTCCCTCCGCCTTGCCGCCTGCGTTTACTTCCGATCCTATCAACCGGCCTGCGGGAGCCATCGGTGAAACCTATGAGCAGACGCTGGCCGGTCTGGCCACCGACGCCAATCCTGACAGCGTCCTGACTTTTTCCAAGGTGGCGGGTCCCCGTTGGCTGACGGTGGATGGTTATGGGCGTCTCTCGGGGGTGCCCGGGGCTTCCGACAGCGGGACGAACCGTTTCGTGCTGCGCGTCACCGACCCCACCGGACTGGCCTCCGAGGCGGTGCTCAATATCAATGTCCCGGGTCCGGCGGATCTCCTGGCCCACTATCAATGGGCGGGCAACCTGCTCAGTCAGACCGGAGTCTTCCCCGGGACGGCCACGGGAGGTCCCGTTTATGAAACCGGCTGGTATGACAGCGCCTTGCGTTTTGACGGCACGGATGATCTGGTCACTCTTCCGGCCGGCTTGTTGAGCACGGTGAGCGATATGACGGTGGCGGCGCGGGTCCGTTGGGATGGAGGGAGCAACTGGCAGCGGATTTTCGACTTTGGCAATAACCTGACCCAATATCTGGTCCTGACGCCACGCTCCGGCAGCGGCACCCTGCGGTTCACTATCAAAGATGGCGGGACCGAACAGATCCTTGAATCCACTCCGCTGGTGGTGGGCGACTGGGCGCATGTGGCGGTCACCCTGACTGGAAATACCGGCACCCTTTATCTCAACGGCATGGCGGTGGATACCCGCTCCATCACAATTGATCCGCTGTCGTTCAATCCCTCCCTGAACTATCTGGGGGAAAGCCAGTTTGCAGCAGATCCTCCGCTCAAAGGGGCGGTGGATGATTTCCGCCTCTACCGGCGTGGGCTGAATCCGGGAGAGATCGCCGCCCTCGCTATTCCTCCTGCCGCGGTCCTGGTGCCGGACTATACGTATGGCGGTTGGGCCGCGGGTCAGGCTCTGACTCCCAGCCAGTCCGGGGCGGTGGTTGATCCTGACACGGACGGCCTGTCCAATCTCCTGGAATTTCTGCTGGGCGGCGATCCCCTGGCGCCGGATTCCTCCCTGCTGCCCCGGGGGCAGGTCCGCACCGCAGCGGAACTGGGAGCCACTGCCACCCCTGGAAAAACCTATCTCAGTCTCCAGGCGAGGGTGCGGCGCGACCGGTCCGGAATTCTATTGGCGCCGGAAGCGGCAGCCACGCTGGATGCCCTGGCGACTCCGGCACCGGCCGTGCAGGCCGGGACCCCGGTGGCTGACGGCGCTTATGACATCTACACCTGGCACCATCCGGTGGCCGTGGAGGATGCTCCGGCCGGCACGGGATTTCTGCGGCTGCGCGTCACCTGGCTATGACTCAGTGCGCGCCCAGCAGGCGATTCAGGGATGACACCAGACGGTCCAGTTGAAACGGTTTGGGGATAACCCCGAGGAAACCATGGTCGCGGTAGGTTTCCATCAGTTCATCGTCAATGTAACCGGTGGTGAGCAGCGCCTTGAGGCTGGGAAATTCGGCTTTCAGCCGGGCGATGCATTCCTTGCCTCCCATGCCGCCGCGCACATCAAGATCCACCAGCACCAGATCGAACGGCGCCCCGAACTCACGGGCCTTGCGGTAGGCTTCGATCGCTTCCCGGCCATCACGCGTGCAGTAGACATCGTAACCGGAAGATGTCAGGCTGCGCTGGACAACCGCCCGGATTCCAGCATCGTCGTCCATAAAAAGGATGCGCGATTTCGCTTCCGCGGACTTGGTCACGAGGGGCGGCAGCATTCCGGGTCCCGTGCCGTCGGCCGGAGCGGGCACCGGGGCCGACGAGTGCAGCAGCAGGCGGATATTGACCGGCAGCCATAGCGTAAAGGTGGTGCCCTGGCCGGGCGTGGATTCAACCTGCAAATGTCCCCCATGGGCTTTGGTCAGGGCGGCGGCCATGGCCAGCCCCATGCCATCACGGCCACTGCGCGTGGTAAACCATGGGTCAAACAACCGGGGCAGAAGCTGGGGGTCGATTCCGGGGCCCTGGTCGCGCACCCGCACCCGCACCGAAGCCTGTTCACAGTCGTCGCGCCGGCCTTCCCTGACATTGGCGGCATCGATGAACAGGGTGCCGCCCTGCGGCATCGCTTCGTCGGCGTTTTCGATCAGGCGCCGCAACAAATCGGTGAGAGCGGCCTCGTCGGCTTCCACCGGCCAGAGGTCATCGCTGAGATGCAGCACTGGCCGGGCCTTGCCGGTCAGCAGGGCGAAGGGCACCGCTTTTTCGAGAAAAACTTTGAGATCAATGGTGCGTTTGCGCAGTTCCCCGCCTCCGGGAGTGCGGGCGAGGGTGGCGAGACGTTTCGAGAGATCGACCGCACGGTCGCAGGCATCGCGGGCGCCGCCGGACAAGTCGCGCACTTCTGCCTGCGAGACAGGCTGGCGCATCAGGAGCTCGAGATTGCCCCGGACCGAAGTCAGGGCATCGCTTAATTCCCGGGCGGTGCCGGCCATCACGCGGGAGGCCGCATCCATGCGCGCCTCGTGGAGCCGCCGGGCCTCGCGCTCCTTCAGAATGGTGATGTCATGGAATTTGATGAGCAGCGCCTGGCCTGGCGGCCAGGGCACCCGCGTGACCAGCACATCCAGCCAGCGGCGCAGGTGGTCGGAACGCTGGTGCCTGACTTCTGTCAGGCGCAGGGTATCGCTGAGGGCCAGGACCTGGGGATCGTAGTCCTCGCGGTCAAAAAGATCCGGCAGAACGAGGGAAAGATAGCGCTGGAGCAGGTCGCTCCGGGGGATGCCGAGGATTTGGCCGGCGGCGGCATTGGCTTCGAGGATGAGGCCGTCCCGGGCACTCACCACGAGGGCGGCTTCCGGCGCTTTTTGAAAAACCTCCTCGTAGCGTTGCACGGCACTGACGGCCTGGGAATCCAGCCAGGCCCGTTCCCTCCGTTTCTGCAGAGTATGCTCCAGCACGGCCAGCCGGGAAACCAGGGCGTCCCCGGTGCCGGTCACGAGGGAGAGAGGCAGGAAATCCGTGATGCCCCGCTGCAGCCAGGCCTCGATTCGGGCCATGGGTTCGGGCTGATCGGTCAGGGCGATCACAGTGCAGTCGGCGGCGGAGGGTGGCTGCAGTTGTTCGAGCAACGAGACGGCGGCGGCGGCGCTGTGGTGATTCAGGTGCCACAACACCACATCGGGCAGGGGGACCGCGTTCAGCAGCATCCCCGCCTGGGCAGGATCACAGACCGAAGCCAGATGCCCACGGGCGTCGAGTCCGGCGGCGAGTTGTTCCGCCAGCAAGGGATCCCCGCTGACCACCACGGCCCGCAACACTTTGATTTGCAGGGCTGCCGGCATCAGGGGAAGGACCGAAACCCCGGCCGTATCGGGCAAGGAGAGGGTTTCATCCGGATTAGGCATCGGCACAGTGGGGAATTTATAAAGGTTTGATGATCAAGCTTATCACCGGCCGGGCCGGAGGCGACTGAAAAATTCCGGTGCGCCCCCGTGGGAGCCCAATAATAATCCCGCGGGGCGCCTCTTTTCGCCGGAAGAGGGGTCGCCTCGGCCGGTCCGGCTCCCGCCCGGGGGCTGGGCAAATCGCGGGGTGGAAGGGGAATTCTGCGCTTCCCGCCTTGTGGGGCAAGGCATCACCGGCATGATGCCCGGTGTGAAAGGGATGAACATCTGGCGCAGTCTGCGCGACGGGAAATGGTTGGAGGATTTGCCGCAGGAATTGAAACAATCCGCGCTGGCCGCCTACGGGATGAGGCTGGTGCACACCGTGCGCCTCGCGGTGCTGGATGGGGGCATTCAGGTGACGGCCCGGGTCGTGGCCCGGGGGCAGGAGGATCTGGACGTGAGAATTTCGCTGACGGGTTACACGCTCGAGTTTTTCGACACCCGCTGCACCTGCGCGGTGGGGCGGAATTGCCGTCACGTTTATGCCTCCCTGCTGGCCGGGGTCCAATCGGCCTATCGTCCCCGGGAGGATCTCCCGCAGCCCGATCCGGATGCCAACCGCTATGAAGTGCGCCCTCTGTGGGGGCCGGCGGCGGCGGAGGCGGCGGTGCCAGAGCCGGCGGAATCCGGGCTTCGGGTGGGCACGCCCTCGCCGGTGGTGCGGCTCTTCCGCGAGTATCCCTTCACCGGCTACATGGGGTGGTATGCCGGGGTGCCCTATGGGGAGGAAATCCGCCTGCTCAGTCTGGAATTCACCTATCCCGAAGCCCCCGGTCACGTCTTTCCCTTCGGCAGTGGCGCGGTCGCTCAGGGATCCTGGCAGCGCGATCCGGTGGCCGAGCGGGCCTGCCTGACGCGGCTGGAAGGGCTGGGACTGACCCGCTGCGGGGCGGCGCTCAGCCATGCGCTGAAAGCGCCGCTGCGCGATGCCCTGTTGTTCCATCCCATCGCGGATGCCCCCTGGCACGGCCTGCTGCTGCGGGAGCTTCCGGCACTGACCGGAGAAGGGTGGCGGGTGCAGTCCGATCCCAGCTTTGATCTGGAAATCCTGCATCCTGACTACTTTTACGAGGATATTGCGGAGACCGGGCGCACCGATTGGTTTGCCGCTGACATCGGAATCGAGAGTGGCGGGCGCCGGATTCCGCTGCTGCCACTGCTGGTGCGTTATCTGCAGCGGCAACCGGCGGAGTTGAACCCCGACCGGCTGCTGGAACAGGGGGAAGCCCCGGTGCTGATCCCTCTGGAGGATGGACGCCGGGTGGTCCCGGTGCCGGCTTCCCGGCTGCACCGCATCCTGGTTTCCCTGACAGAACTCTTTGCGGCCAAACCAAAGCTGACGGATGGCAAACTCAGCCTCCACCGCCTCCACGCCGCGGCTTTCCTGAGTGGGGAAGGGGATGAGTTGCTGGTGCGCCGCACCGCGGACGGCCTGCGCTCTCTTGTCGCCCATCTGCGGACCGGGGCCAGTGAAGGGGCGCTGCCGGAACAGCTGCCCGCCCGCCTGGAAGCGGATTTAAGACCTTATCAGGTGGAGGGGTTCCGCTGGCTGCGCTCACTGGCCCGTCACGGTATCGGTGGCATCCTCGCGGATGACATGGGCCTGGGAAAAACCTTGCAGACCCTGGCGCATCTTCTGGCGGAAGTGGAATCCGGAGCCGCTGACGGCCGGCCCAGTCTGATCGTCTGCCCCACCAGTGTGCTGCACAACTGGAAGGACGAAGCGCTCAAATTCACCCCCACCCTCAGCGTCCACGTTCATTACGGCAGCGCCCGGGCGGCCTCCCTGGAGCGTTGCGAATCCCCGGATCTCATCATCACATCCTATCCTTTGTTGGTGCGCGATATTGAAACCCTGGCACTCATGGAATTCCACCTCGTGGTGCTGGACGAAGCGCAGTTCATCAAGAATCCCCGCACCCAGGCAGCTTCCTGCGCGGGCCGTCTGTTCTCCCGCCTGAGGCTTTGCCTGACCGGTACCCCGATGGAAAACCATCTCGGCGAATTGTGGTCGATTCTGCATTTTCTGATGCCGGGTTACCTGGGCGGCTGGGATGAGTTCACCCGTCTGTTCCGCACCCCGATTGAAAAGCAGCAGGATGGCCGCCGCCGGGAGCAACTGGCGAGGCGGATTGCCCCTGTGTTCCTGCGCCGCACCAAGCAGGCCGTACTCGCCGATTTGCCGCCCCGCATCGACCTCATCCACCGCATCGCCCTGCCGCCGGAACAGGCGGACCTTTATGAAAGTGTGAGGGCGGCGATGGATGCCCGCGTGCACGAGGAGATCGACAAGCGGGGGGTGGAGCGCAGTCACATCGCGATTCTCGACGCCCTGCTCAAACTGCGCCAAGTGTGCTGTCATCCCGGTCTGCTCAAGCTGGAAACGGCCCGCCGGGTCACCGCCAGTGCCAAGCTCGAATTCTTTCTCGAGCTCGTCCCTCAACTGATAGAGGAAGGCCGGCGCATCCTGGTCTTCAGCCAGTTTGTGGGCATGCTGACGATTATTTCCAAACGGCTCGAAAAACTGGATCTGCCCCACCTGATGCTGACCGGCGAGAGCAAGGACCGTCCGGCGCTGGTGGCGCGTTTCCAATCCGGGGAAGTTCCGATTTTTCTGATCAGCCTCAAAGCCGGCGGCACCGGGCTCAACCTGACCGCGGCGGACACCGTGATCCACTATGATCCGTGGTGGAATCCCGCCGTGGAAGCGCAGGCCACCGACCGGGCCCACCGCTTCGGCCAGCAGCACACGGTATTTGTGCACAAGCTGATCTGCGAGGGCACCATTGAGGAGAAGATCCTCGCCTTGCAGCAGCGTAAAGCCGCCCTGGTGGCAGGTCTGTTGTCAGGGGATGGCGGTGCGCCGAAGTTCAGTCCGGAGGACTTGGACGACCTGCTGGCGCCCCTAGTCTGACATCCTGGCCGGAGCCGCGCCGTGCCAAAAAGATCCTTTCCATGCCGGCACTGCCGCAGGCGGCTGCACGCGCTTCGCGGGCAGACCATCGGGCGATGGAGGGGAGGACCAGGGGTTCAGGAGGCGTAGGCAAGGAGGGCCGGGGAAGATGGCACCGGGACCCGGTTGGCCATTCCGCGGACGCCCATGGGGAAGCCGGGTTCGACGAAGCAGATGTCCTGAGCCCGCGCCCGGGTGAAAATGAATTTGGCCTGCATGGCCTCCGCAGGACTTTCGGTATGGACCGAGATCAGAAGATTGCCCAACCGGATCCGGTCTTCAAAATGCTTTGCCTTGTTTTCAGGAACTCCCAGTCCGGTCAATCCGCCGGCAATCCGGCCTTCAGTGGCTCCCGCGGCGGCGGCACTAAGGGAGGTAACGATAGGCCCGGCGGCAATGAACGCCCCGGCTCCGGGCACTGCCAAAGTCCCGATTCCCATGATCCAACCAAGGGTGCCGCCAATCACGGCTCCTGCACCGGCGCGGACACCGCCGGTATCCTGGCGGTTCAAATCATCCCCAAAGTGGTGACTTTTCCGCCCGTTCTTTTCAACGTCGGCATACAATATTGAGACATCCCGGTTGGAGATGGCATGGAATTTCAATTGATCCACGATCAACTCCGCGAGGTTGCGGCAGTGCGCGATGCAGAAGACAGATTGTTTGGACATGAAGGTAAGCTATCTGATGTGAGGACTGGTCTGACGTTTTGAAGCAGGGTTTTGATCCGCAGGACCCCGCAGGGGATGCGGCTGGCTCCGGATCACAGGCATTTTGACGTGGCTGGGCTTTCATTCCATGGGGTGAAAACCTACTTATGGCGCCGCAGCAGTTTCCGGCAGGAGGAGCTGGCTGGTGGGGTTTTACCCCATGGACTCCCCCCTGCGCCGGGGGGAGACTGGAATAGGGTCAGGAGCATCCAACGCGCCCTTTAAACCACCATGAGCCAGACCATTGCCAGCGGGGAGCAGAGCCCTTCGACCCATAGCACAGCCATGGATGAGGGTCACCCGGGCCCGGGAGGCATGGCCGCAGCGGTTTCAGGCTGGCCATGGCAATCCCGCCTGCAAAGGGTGAAGCACCGCCGCCGGGCCATGGCGGGGAAACTTGGTGTTGTGACCTTTCTGCCCCTCCGATATGCTCACTTGGTCTTCTCCGACAGCTTTCTCGTTTGGATCAATCAAGCGGCCCCCCGCCCAAGCCGCGCTGAGGATTGCCTCAGTAAGCATTATTCTGAATGAACCAAGCCACTCCAACGATGCGGGATTTCGCCGGGCGTCTCATTGCTCACGATGCGCGGGAAACTGGAACTCCGGGGGCTCCCCGGGAGGCCTTTCCGGTGCTGGAGAAACTTCGTCCCCATCTGATAACTTTGATGGGAAATGGCGGTTATCGGGCGCTTCTATTACGATCCCTCGTCCTTGCCACCGCAGAAATCCCTTCGTTGCAGGCGGCCCGCGTCGCCGCGGATGGCAGGCTGGAAGGATTTGACGGACTCCAGGCCGGCCTTGACCACGAGGGAGCAGCCGAGGGCCGGGTGATCGTGGTCGCCCGGTTGATAGGACTGCTGGTGGCTTTCATCGGTGAAAAACTGACGCTGCAATTGGTGCGCGAGGTCTGGCCAAAACTGTCCATCAAGGAATTGAATTTCAAAAAAGGAGATAGAACATGAAAAAGCAAAATGCCACGGCCAAACGCGAAGCGCCCGGGGAGGACGCGGGTCCGCCGGCCAAAGTGACCATCCGCAAAATGCCGACCGGGGTCCGCGGTCTTGATGATATTCTCGGCGGAGGCATTCCGGAGTTTTCCTTCAATGTGATCGCCGGCACTCCCGGCTGCGGCAAAACCACCCTGGCGCATCAGATTGTGTTCGCCAATGCGACCCCGGAGAAGCCTGCGCTGTATTTCACGGTACTCGGGGAGCCGGCGTTGAAAATGATGCGCTATCAACAGCAGTATTCCTTCTTTGAGGAAGCCAAACTGGGCAAGGCGATCCGCTTCGTCAATCTGGCGGATGTGGTGATGGAGCAGGACCTGAATGCAGTGCTGGAGGAAATCATCCAACAGGTGACCTCGCTCCAGCCGGGGATTGTGGTGGTGGACTCCTTCCGTACCGTGGTGAGGAAGGCCATGAGCAGCGCCAGCGAACTGGAGATGCAGTCGTTCATCCAGCGCCTCGCGCAGTTCCTCACCAGTTGGGAAGCCACCACTTTTCTGGTCGGTGAGTACGCCGAGGTGGAAATCCGCGACAACCCCCTCTTTACCATTGCCGATGGCCTCCTCTGGCTCTGGCAGGTAACGGAGCGGAATTCGGTGGTGAGAAAAATGCAGATCATGAAGTTGCGCGGCCAGGCCTCCGTCCCGGGTCTGCATACCATCCGTATCAGCGATGATGGATTGCAGGCCTTCTCCCGCACGTTGGGGCTGACCGGCAGAAAGGCTGCTCCCGCAAAGCGCCGGCGGCTTTCTTTGGGCATTCCGGAATTGGATCAGATGATGGGCGGCGGCATCCCCGAAGGCGACAGTCTGCTGGTCGCAGGACCTTCCGGGACGGGGAAATCCGCCCTGGCCACGCAATTTATCGCCGAAGGGCTGCGCCAGGGGGAGTCGGCGATCATGGCGCTCTTCGAGGAACGTCCTGCCGGATACACCGAACGCGCCGACAGCTTCGGACTGGACCTGGGCAAGCGGCAGCAGACGGGCAAACTGGAAGTGCTTTACCTGCGGCCGCTGGACTTGTCGGTGGATGAAACCATGCAAGCCATCCTCGATGCCATTGAGAGAGTCGGCGCCAAACGATTGGTGATCGATTCCCTGGCGGGCTTTGAGATGGCCCTGGCACCGGGTTTCCGGGCTGATTTCCGGGAGTCCCTCTACCGGATGATTGGCGCGCTCACGGGTGCCGGGGTCACCATTCTCAGCACGGTTGAGGTGGAGGATACGTTCCATGCGATGCCCTTAAGCCATTACTCGATCTCCTTTCTTACCGACGATATCCTGCGGCTCCGTTACGTGGAGATCGATGGCCAGTTGCGGAAGGTGATGGTGGTCATCAAGATGCGGGGCGGAAACCACAGCAAGGATATCCGGGAGTATGTTATTACGGACAAGGGGGTCGTGATCATCGGTCCGCGGCAGACGGATTACACCGGGCTCACCACCGGAATCCCCACCAGGGTAGGCAAACGGGAGGATGCCGCCCCCGAACCCAAAGCAACCCAATAGGGGGGGCCGCTGCCATGGCCGCAACATCCACCACAGTTCCGCAGCCGATGGGATTATTGTGTTCCGGCCTCGATCATGCCCCATTGCCGATGGCCACGGTGGAGGGGACCGGGCACATTCTGCGCTATGTCAATCCAGCCTTTTGCCGGCTGCTGCATCAGACTTGGGAACAACTCATCGGGAACCCCCTCCCCGGGCTGCTGCCTGAAAAGGACCAATGCGTCAAGTGGCTCAACCGGGTTTTGCGCACCGGAAAACCAGCCAGCCACGCCGGGAAAGATCATGGCAAAACCCAACCGGTCTTCTGGTCCTATGCCATCTGGCCTTTCCTCGCGGACGATCCGAGCGCCGGCATCATGATCCAGGTCACCAGGAAGACCCAGGGGCATGAAGCCATGGTCGCGGTGAACGAGGCCTTGGTAATCGGTTCGCTGCGTCAGCACGAACTGACGGAGATGGCGGAGAACCTCAATGGGCAACTGAGGCAGGAAATCACGGTGCGCCGGGAAACGGCCCGTGAGCTGGCGGAGAAGGCCCGGTTGTTGGACCTGACCCATGATGCCATCATCGTGCGTGGGGTGGATGGAAAGATCAGTTACTGGAATCATGGCGCGGAAGAACTGTATGGCTGGTCATCTGAAGAGGCGTTGGGAAAAGTCAGTGATTTTCTGTTTCACACCGAATACCCGGAGCCCTTGGAGCTCATCACCGCAGAGCTGCATCGGACCGGCCAGTGGACCGGCGAGCTGGTGCATACGAGACGCGATGGTCAGTGCATTACGGTCCTCGTGCGCAAAACCCTGGACCGGGACGCGGACGGGAAGCCGGCTTCGGTTCTGCAGAACATCACTGACATCACCAAGCGCAAGCAGGTGGGGGAGGCCCTGCGCGAGGCGGGGGAGCGGTTTCGTTTCATGGCGGAATCCATGCCGCAGAAAATCTTTACCGCGACGCCTGCCGGGGAGCTGGATTATTTGAACCGGCAGTGGACCGAATTCACGGGGCTGGCCTTCGAGGCGATGCAGGGCTGGGGCTGGGGGCATTGCATCCATCCCGATGATTTTGCCGAAACTATGCGGCGCTGGAAACAGGCGGTGGAGGCGGGAGACCCTTTCGAATTTGAACATCGTTTCCGGGGCAGGGACGGCGGGTACCGCTGGCACCTGTCACGTGCTTACGCCATGAGGAATGCCGAGGGCAAAACCACGATGTGGATCGGCTCCAACACCGACATTGATGACATGATGAATGCCCAGGAGGAATTGTTGGACGCCGAGGCGCAACTGGCCGACCGGGCCGTCCAACTCGAGGGGATAGTGGCCAACCGGACGGCGGAATTGACCGCGGCGCACGCGCAATTGCTGGCCGAGGCCGACGAACGCAAACGTCTGGAGGCCGAAATTGCCGGAGCCATCGAGGGGGAACGGGAACGGCTGGGGCAGGAATTGCACGACGGACTGGTCCAGGAGCTGACCGGAATCGCCATGATGCTGTTTGTGCTGGAGCAGAAACTGCTGAAGCTGGCGCCGAAACAGGCCGGCGAAGCCCACCGGCTTTGCCAGCTGCTGGAGAAGGCACACAGCAACGCCAGGGATCTGGCGAAGAGCTTTTACCCGGTCGAACTCGAGCAACACGGACTGGTCGCGGCTTTGGAGGGAATTGCACAGCGCACCCGGCAGCAATTTGGAGTGAAATGCAGCGTGGAAGGTGGATTGCTGGCGGCGACCGGGGTGAAGGACGCCACGTCAGTGCAGCTCCTGCGCATCGCCCAGGAGGCCGTGCAGAATGCCGTCAAACACGCTCATGCCGGGAAGATAGTGATCCACTTGAGCAATCAGAACGGCTCCTGGCTGCTGACGGTGCGCGACGATGGCACGGGACTGCGGCCCGACGTGCCGGAGACCGGCGGCATGGGCCTGCGCATCATGCAGTATCGCGCGCGGATCATCCAGGGCACCCTGTCGGTCGCCGATGCCGCCGGGGGAGGCGTCTTGGTGTCCTGTGCCGCTCCGGCGGGTGAAGTCCGATGACAATCTTCAAATCCAAGGGCCAGCCCGGTCGATGGGCGCCTGACAACCAACCAAGCAAGCTCCCATGAAACCCATCACTGTCCTGCTGGCGGAAGACCATATGATCGTCCGCGAAGGTCTGCGCGCCTTGTTGAAGCTCGAAACGGATATCAAGATTGTGGGTGAAGCCGAAAACGGCCGTCAGGCGGTCGCCTTGGTCAGCCAGCTCGGGCCGGATGTGGTGGTCATGGATATTGCCATGCCGCTGCTCAACGGACTGGAGGCGACGAGGCAGATTCTGCAGACCGCCCCGTCCACCAAAGTCCTCATGCTCTCCGCCCATAGTGATGACGCCTACGTCGAGCAGGTCATGGCGCTCGGTGCGTCCGGCTATCTGATCAAACAAACCGCGGCCCATGTGCTGCCCGAAGCCATTCGCGAAATCCAACAGGGCAGGACCTTTTTCAGCCCCAGCATCTCCCGACGCATCAAGAATCATGACCGCAAAACCCCGGCCCGGGGAAATCTGTCTGGCAGAAATGCCTCCCTGTTGACCTCGCGGGAAACCGAGGTGCTCCAACTCATCGCCGAGGGCAAAGCCAATAAACAAACCGCTGATGAACTGCACATCAGCATCAAGACCGTGGAAAAACACCGGCAGAGCCTCATGCACAAACTCAACATCCACGACACCGCCGGACTCACGCGGCACGCCATCGCTGCCGGTATCATCGAAAGCAGCGTGCAGGGGACGGCTATCTAGCGTCTGACAGCGGCGACCCGGATTCCCTGCGCGGTCCGTTGTCCGGGGAGGAACGGCGGGATGCTCGGCCCTCAATTTCGTCCCATGATCTAATAACATCAGAGCGTCAGGCTGCAGGAGCCTGCCATGTTGTCGGCGGGCGGCTGGTTTAGTGCTTTGGGATAAGGGGCAGTGGCTGGCTGCCTCTGTCTGGTTTCTTCATCAGTGAGTAGGGTTTCACCCCATAGCGCCAAGGGGACCGCCAAGCTTGATTGATCCAACAGGCATCGCGGATTTCCGCCGCCGCCAGTTTTGCACTTTACCTGAAATAACAACACTATGTCACTGGGAACCATTTTACTGATTGTGATCATCCTCCTGCTGATCGGGGCCTTGCCCACCTGGCCGCACAGCAAAAACTGGGGCTACGGTCCCACCGGTGGCCTTGGTTTGGTGCTGGTGATCCTGCTGATCCTGTTCATGCTCGGCCGGATCTGAGCCGGGGGGGGAAGACCGGTGACGGTCGCCTTCTGCCGGAGGGCTGGATCACGGCGCCAGTTCAGGGCCAAGGCCCCGTCTTCCGGGCCCTACGCGCAGTGGGCTTCCGGGGCGCGGGCCTTTTGTCTGATCCCGCACGCCGGGCGGGAGCTACATGGAGCAAGATGGCAATGAAATCCTGACCTCCCCAACGACCGACCTTCCTGGGGAGGCGGTCTGGGTGGGAGTTTTAGGATCGCTTTCCGACGGGCCCGGCCGGCCGGTTACAGCGCGGTGGCCACCTTGATGTCACCGAAGCCCTTGGTGCCGTCTTCGTTGCGGATCGGCTTGGTGATAATGTCCTTGTAGGTCATGCCTCCAGGGATCATGGGGAGCACGTGCTCGGTGTGTGGGACCATAATATCGAGCACGTAAGCGGTCTTGGAGGCCAGCATGCGCTTGAGGGCCGGGACCACATCCTCGCGGCGGGTGATGTGCTCGCAGGGGACTTCAAAACCTTCACAGATTTTGACGTAATTCGGATAGATGTCCTTGGGGGTGTCGAGCTTGCCGAGGAAGGTGTTGGCGCGGTTGGACTTGTATTTCAAGTCTTCCCATTGGACCACCATGCCGAGGTGCTGGTTGTTCAGGATAATGGCCTTGGCCGGGATGTTCTCGGCCACCGCAGTGGCGAGTTCCTGGATATTCATGATGAAGGAGCCATCGCCATCGATGTCCACCACTTCGGCGTCAGGGAAGGCGGCTTTGACCCCGAGGGCAGCCGGGTAGCCGTAACCCATGGAACCGAGGCCGAGGCTGGTGATGAGGCGGCGGGGTTTGTCGAAGTGATAGTACTGCGCGGCCCACATCTGGTGTTGGCCGACTCCGGTGGTCATGTAGAAATCGGTGTCCTTGGTGAGGTCGTAAAGCTGCTCGATGACCCACTGCGGAGGGATGAGGTTGGGATCCTCGTCTTCATACTGCATGGGGGATTCCTCTTTCCACTGGGCGATCTGTTCGTGCCAGGCCGCGTGACGGTTGCCGCCTTTTTCGTAGCCGGCCTTTTCGAGGAGGACGTTGAGCTTGCTGAGGGCCAGCTTGATGTCGGCCTGGATGGGGAGGCGGACCAGTTTGTTTTTGTTGATCTCGGCGTTGTCGATGTCGATGTGGATGATCGTGCCGTGCTCGCAGAATTTCTCGACCTTGCCGGTGACCCGGTCATCAAACCGCACGCCGAGGGCCAGCAGGAGATCGGCTTCGTTGGCGGCGTTGTTGGCGGCCACGGTGCCGTGCATGCCGAGCCATTTCAGGGAAAGTGGGTGGGTTTCGGGGAAGGCGCCGACGCCCATCAGGGTGGTGGTGACCGGGATCTGGGCGCGCTCGGCGAATTCGAGCAGCTCGGCGGAAGCTTCGCCGCTGATGATGCCGCCACCGGCGTAGATGACCGGGCGCTTGGCTTGCTTCAGCAGGCCCATGGCTTCGTTGAGAGCGACCTCGTCGACTTCGGTCAGGAGCTTGTAACCGCGCAGTTCGACTTTGTCAGGGTAAATGGGCTGGGTGCGGGTTTCCTGCACGTCCTTCGGCATATCGATCACCACCGGTCCCGGACGGCCGGACTGGGCAATGTGGAAGGCTTCCTTCACGATGCGGGGAATATCGTTCGGATCGGTGACGAGGTAGCTGTGTTTGACGATGGGCAGGGTGACACCGAAGAAGTCGGTCTCCTGGAAGGCCCCGCGGCCGATCATGAAGGTCGGCACCTGGCCGGTGATGGCCACGAGGGGGGTGGAATCCAGATAGGCATCCGCGATGGCCGTCACCAGATTGGTGGCTCCCGGTCCGGAAGTTCCCATGCAAACCCCGGCCTTGCCGGTGGCGCGGGCGTAGCCTTCAGCGGCAAAAGAGCCGCCCTGTTCATGGCGGGGCAGGACGGTCCGGATAATGTCGCTTTTGCTGAGCGCCTGGTGCATCGGCATCGACGCGCCGCCTGGATAGGCGAAGATCCACTCCACCCCTTCTTTCTCGAGGCACTTGACCAGGATTTCCGCGCCGGGCATGAGTTCACCGCGCTCGGGAGCGGCGGATTCAGCGGGTTTGGAGGAAGCGGGGGCGGCAGGGGTGCTCATGTGGGAAGGAAACGGGCGTTGGAGATTGAATTCAGCGGACGCGCAACCTACCGATGGAAGGGTTTTTGTAAAACGGGAAGTTGACCGGCGGAAAGACCGGTTTTCAGCCCTGCGGCGGCCGGGATTGAGGCCTTCCGGCTAGGTAGGGCCTTGCGCTCCCGGGACACCCACGGCGGCAGGATTTCCGGATTCCTGGGCGAGGGAGGTGAGCTCCGCGATCCAGGCCGCGGCATTGCGGTGGGCGAGGTTGGCTTTGATGATTGTCATCATGGCGGCCGCGGCAGGCTCCTGCTGCCCGGCTTCAAAGAGATCCTTCGCCTGGCCCCATTTCAGTTCCGGGAGGCGCTCCTTCTGGAATTTTTCGAGTTGTTCGGGCACCTTGGCCAGTTCGACGATGGCGGTTTCCTGACTGATGCGTTTGGTCCACGCGGCCCCGATGTTGGCAGCGGCCTTTTTTTCCCGGTAATATGGCAGGATCATCTGCTGATAGATCTCGCTGATGCTGCCGGGGAGGTAGGCGGCGGAGCCCCCCTGTTTGCGCGCCGAGACGTCGAGTTTGAGGTGTTTGCCGATCACGGAGTCGATCGCGCTGTTGCGGAGTTCGTCTGTTTTGCCGGTCAGTTTTTTCGCACTGGCAACAAAGTCGTCGAGGTAGGCGGAGGCCCCTTGGACCAATTCCAGCCGGGCTTCGTCGGATACGGCATCGGCCTGGAGAATGACGAGGGCAAGGAACTGGCACTGCAGCCGGAGCTGGGTGGTGAAAGAGGGGTCGCCCCGCAGTTCCTTGGCCTTGCCATTGCGGAAGTCGGAGAACTCCGTGGCCGTGCGGCCCTGGGCTTCGTATTCCTGATCCCGCATGGCATCCAGCCAGAGGGAGAAAGCCTTGTCATCATTGGCTCCCGCGTCCTTTAATTTGGGCAGCACACTGGCATTGTAAGCACTGCGTTTGCCTTTCAGGGAGGTATCGATTTCCGTCAGCTGGGCGAGCAATTTATCGACGGCGTCCCCGGTCAGAGGTTTGGCTGGAGTCGTCCCGGTTACCGGGGGCGCGGCCGGGGTGGCCCTGGGCGGCAGGCCGGCAAAGGTGGAGGAGACCGAGGCAAGGCTCAGCAGAATAACGGAATAGCAGCGCATGTGGGGGATTTTGGAGGGGAAGGAAAGGCCCGGATCTTTCAACGGTCTGGCGGGTCAGGCAATCCTGGGAATTCCCCGAAGCAGGCGCCGGGGGAAAGCAGGGGTGGATGGAGGATCCGTTAGGCGATGAGGCAGGGTCAGGCCTGCCATGGAGCGTCTCCGCATGGGATGGCCAGGAAGGATACCTCTTCAAGGCAGCTTCAGGCCATGCCGTTGCCAGAAGGCCTGGAGGGCGGCGGGGGAACCATTGAAGACGTTGCGTTCGATCGGGCGGTCGAGGTTTCCGAAGAAGGGACTGAAACGGTAGCGGTTATGGGAGTAGACTTTGGGGCGGGAGCGGCCGCCTTCCCAATCGACCCCACCATACTGCCAGAGGGTCCAGTTGGGCCAGACCCGGTATTGATCCAGCAGGCCCTGGGGGTGGCCGGGGGCGGGGAAGACCGGCCCCGCGCCACTGTCATGGGCATAGAGGGCCAGCCAATACGGGGCGCGGCGGAGTTTGGCTTTGGTGGCGGCATCGGCATTGCCCAGCAGCAGTTTGAGATGCTGGCTGTTTTCCAGATAGGCGACGGGAACGATGCCGGTGCGGGATTCCACCCGGTCCATGAAGCGGAGGATGTCGGAGAGCCGGGAGTTGGCGTCATAGTCACCGCAGAGCAGCAGGGCCGGGGCGTTCCAGTTGCGGCTGCGGGCGAGGGCCTGAGCGCGGTTCACCAACTGGTCGGCCTGGGCCACGGCATCGACATGGTTCTGCAGACGGTAATAAACGCCTGGCAACATTCCTGCCTTGTCCGCAGAAGCGAGGAAGTTGGCGCATTTGGTGTCCAGATTGCCGCCTTTGCCGGCCCGGGCAATCAGACCCGAGGCCCCATTTGTCCGCAGGGCAGTGACGTTGTGCTCGGAGAAGCCATTGCCTTCGCGTTGCCGCTCCTTGGGGTCATACGCGGAGACGTTGATGATGGTTGGCAAGCCGGAAGCAGGGGCGGCGACCGTGGTGGCGATGGGGGCGGAACCGCCGGTGCTGCATTGGGCGAGCAGGAGGACCAGGGGGAACAGGAACAGACGTTTCATGCAGAAAACGGATCGGGTGGAAAGACAGGGAGTGATGAATCAGGAGCGGGCCGGATGGGCAGCTTCAAGGGCGTAGGCGAGATGGGGCGTGTAGAGCAGGGGTTCGAGGAGAAACGAATCGTGGCCTTTCAGGCTGTGGACGGTGATGTGCATGACGTCGCAGGCGGCGTCCCGGAGATGGCGGACGAGGGCGCTTTGTTCTTCCGGATAGAAACAGAAATCGCTGTCGATACTGAAGATGAGGAAATGCTGGCCGTGGCGGCGGCAGGGCTCCAGGAGGGCATCCCAGGAGGCGGCTCCGGCTTCGGCGACCGGGTCAAAGGTGCTCCAGGCCTCACAGATCCGCAGGTAGGTGTTGGCATCGAAGCGGGTGACGAACTTCTTGCCCTGGTGGAGCATGTAGCTCTCGATGCTGTCGCGCAGACGATACCAGGCGAGGCCCTGGCCGGGTTGTTTGACTTCCCCCCGGGCGCGGCTTTCGATTTCATCGAGGTGGACGAAGCTCTTGTGGCTGATCATGCGGGCGAGGGCGAGTCCATACACCGGGGGCGAACTGTGATAGTAGTCACCGGCGTTGAAGTTGGGGTCGTTTTCGATGGCGAGGATCTGCTCGAATAGAAAAAGCCGGTTCAGGACCGTGGTGGGGCCACCGCTGGCGATGGGAACCACAAGACGGACCCGGTCAGGGTATTGCGTGGCGACGGCGAGCGCACAGAGGCCGCCCACACTGGGACCGACCACGGCGTGCAGGGTGCGGATGCCGAGGTGGTCGAGGAGGAGCATCTGGGAGGCCACGATGTCCGAAACACTGACATGGGGGAAGGCGCTGCCCCAAGGCTGGCCGGTGAGCGGATTTTCCGAGGCGGGGCCGGTGGAGCCATAACAGCCGCCGAGGAAGTTCGCGCAGATGACGCAGTATTTGCTGGTATCGAGCGCCTTGCCGAAGCCGATGAAGTCGCTCCACCAGCCATCGAACAGATCTTCGGTCCAGCGGCCCCCGGTGTCAGGCACGTCATCGTTGAAACCTGCCGCATGCTGGCTGCCGGAGAGGGCGTGGAAGAGGAGGATGGCGTTGGAACCGTCGGCATTCAGGGTGCCTTGGATTTCGTAGGAGAGGGTGAAGGCCGGCAACGTCTCGCCGGAACGCAGCGGCAAGGGGTGCGGGTGGTGGAAGAAGCGGGTCATGAAATTCGGGATTTATAACAATAACATCGGGACGCGGCCCGATTGGTGCATGGCCGTCTTTTACAGTGCAGAGGCGGCCGCAGGCAACCGCGCAGAGGATGGCACTCGCGTTTGAGCTCGATTTGCCGGCAGGATCAAACGGGACCGGCGATGAAGGCCGGATGGTTTTCCCGGGAGACCTGTGCTGCCAGAAGGGAAAACGCCTCGTCTCCGGGACACAAAAAACGGCACCTGCCGGAGCGGGTGCCGTTTTTGGAAGAGCAGGACAAGCTGCCGGACGCTTAGCGCTTGCTGAACTGGAAGCGCTTGCGGGCACCGGGCTGACCGGACTTTTTACGTTCCTTGGCGCGGGCATCGCGGCGGAGGTGCAGACCGGCCTTCAGGACGGGACGCAGCTCGGTGCTGACGCCGAGCAGGGCCCGGGCGATGGCGAGACGGGCGGCACCGGCCTGGCCATTGAGTCCGCCGCCGGTGGCGTGGAGGATGATGTCAAACTTGGTGGTGTTGCCGGTGATCTGGAGGGGGGAGAGCACGGCCAGCTGTTGCGCGGGGGTGACGAAGTAATCTTCGAAAGCGCGGTCGTTGACGGTGATGCGGCCTTCGCCGGCGACCATGCGGGCGCGGGCGATGGCGGTTTTCCTTCTGCCAGTGGCGGCGTAAATGGTTTCGGCCATAATGGTATTAAATTAGAAGTTGGAGAGGATTAAAAGGTGTAGGCGACGGGGTCCTGGGCGACGTGCGGGTGCTCGGTGCCACGGTAGATGCGCAGTTTCGTGAGGATCTGGCGGCCGAGGCGGTTGTGGGGGATCATGCCGCGGATCGCGAGGGTGAGCATCTGCTCAGGACGGCGGGCGCGGAGGCTTTTCGGAGTGTCGCTGTGATGACCACCGACATACCCGGAAAAGCGGGTATACTGCTTGTTCACTTCCTTTTTGCCGGTAAAGACGGCTTTCTCGGCATTGATGATGACGACATGGTCGCCATTATCGATGTGGGGGGTGTAAGTGACTTTGTTTTTGCCACGCAGGAGGTTGGCGGCTTCGACGGCAACGGCACCGATGACGCGCTTGTTGGCGTCAATGATGAACCATTTCCGGTCTTGTTCTTCGTTCTTGGCGGAGAATGTTTTCATGGCTGGGATAGGAGCGGCAATGCCGGAAAGGCCGGTGCCGGGGCGCGGATCATAGACGCCGGTCATCCGCTGTCAAACTGGAATTAAAGATTTCTCGTGTTGGAAAACGCTGATACTGAGGGGTATCCAGCATGAGGAAACCATTAAGCGCTAGATTTTCGCGCCTCCGGAAGCGGGCTAAATGCTTGAAAGTGAAGGGTCGCGATGGTTCCAAACGACGAGGTCGGCATAATGAACGCCGATGCCGCCAAAAATATCGAGGGCGCTGCCGATGGTGACATCGACCCGGCCGCCGGTGAGATTGTCGGCGAGCTGGAGGTCGGCGAGCGAGCGGGCCCCGCCGGCATAGGTGACCGGAATGGGGCTATGGTCGGCGAGGAAAGGAAGCAGGGTTTCATCCATGCCGCGGCACTTGCCTTCGACGTCGGCGGCGTGGACGAGGAACTCGGCGCAGGAACCGGCCAGCCGGCTCAGGGTGGCGGGGGTGAGGGGAAGGTTGGTGAAGGTTTGCCAGCGGTTCATGCACACCGTCCAGCCGCCATCCGGGGTGCGGCGGCAGCTGAGGTCAATCACGAGACGGTCGCGTCCCACCGCTTCCTCCAGCGCGGTCAGCCGTTCCGGGAGGAACTGGCCGTCCGGGGAAAAGAGCCAGGAGGTGACGATGACGTGCGAGGCCCCGGCTTCCAGCCAGTCCGGCGCATTGTCTGCGTTGATCCCTCCGCCAATCTGCAATCCCCCCGGATAGGCCGCGAGGGCTCGGCGGGCAGCATCGTCATTGCCGGGTCCCAGGCAAATGACGTGCCCTCCAGTGAGGCGGTCGCGCCGGTAGAGGGAGGCGTAGAATTCAGCGGGCTTGTCGCTCTCAAAATTCGTGATCAGGCCATTCCCCTGATCCGACAGGGTGCCGCCGACGATTTGTTTCACATGACCTTCGTGGAGGTCAATGCAGGGACGGAAGCGGGTCATGGGATTGGAAAGAGTCAGGGGTTGCAGGGTCAGGCGTGGCGGAGGAAGCGGTCCCATGGAACCATGCGGCCAAAAGACCCCCCTGGCAACTCAATTGCCTCCCGCCGCCATGAGGGTGAGGGCGGTGATTTCGTTGATGACGTTTTTGGCCCCTTCGCTTTGGCGGAACCATTGGGAGGTATCGTAACTGACCGAAGGAACGCTGATGACCCCGACCTGCCAGTCGGGACCGAGCACGTCCTGGAAAATGGCGCGGGAACGGCGGGCGTGGGTGCCGAGGGTCACGATATTGATTTTGCGTCCGGTGTCGGGCACCGGTTCGTGGTCGAGGATAGCTTTGAGGGCGGTGGCCATGGCCCGGGTGCGTTCGGTTTTGACGTCCGCACTGGGAACCGGGCAGATCAGTTGGGGTTCCAGACCGAGGCGGGCGAGGGATTGGGCCGTGACATCCGCGTAGGTTTTCCACTGGACCAGATAGGATCCCCGTTCCAGCGGGAGGCCGGTGCAAAAGACGCGGTTGGTCGGGTTGTCATCCGCGATGGAAATGGTGGCATTCAGGACGTGATCCGGCACCCAGCCTTCCACCACGAGATACCGGGCATCGGGCACGGGTTCGGTGACGGCCAGCCACGGGTGGAGGTGGCGTCCGGCAAAAACCAGCAGGCCGGTGCCCAGGAGCATGGCACAGAGCCAGAACCGCCAGGTGGGGCAGGGCAGGGAACGGCGCTGGAACCAGAAACCGCGGCGCGGAACCGGGGCCGGGACGGGCAGGACAGGCTCGGCGGACATAGCTTACAAGGAGGGTCCGGGTGGCCGGAGGGTCAACGGGAACTTGCCACCCGCGCCGGGCCGCGGCTTCCGTCTGTCAGGGCGCGGCCGGTCCGGTTTTTTGCCAGGGACCCAGCTGGAGGCGGAGTTTGACGAGGCTGCGGATCATGGCCAGCACGCTGCCGGCGCGGAGTTGTCCGCCGGCAATTTCGATCCAGTTGACCGGGACTGCCCGGATTTCCGTGCCCTGGTGCAACAGATGCCAGGTCAGGTCCACATCAAAACAAAACCGGCGCTCGGTGAGTTGGGAGGCGCAGGCGCGCCAGGCGGTGACGGGGACGATTTTGCAGCCGCATTGGGTTTCCGGCACAGGAAACTGGAACAGCATTTTAACGAGGCTCCGGAAAAAGTGACCGGCAAGGCCGCGGCCGGGGTGGCGTTGCACCACGGTGTCATCCGTCCCGGTGCGCACCGCATAAATGGTCCGGGTGGGGGTGCGCGAGGCCAGCAGGCAGAGCCGGGCCGTTTCCTCCGGAGGGATCGCCCCATCGGCATCGACAAATCCCACATGGGTATGCAGCGGGCCGGCGGTTTCCCATCCGGCATAAACGGCTCCGCCTTTGCCGGCATTGGTATCGCGCAGCAGGGGGGCGAGCAGGGCCGGCTCGGATGCCCGGAGCCCGGATAGATAACCATCCAGCCAGCGCTGTTCTTCGGCGCCGGATCCATCGTCCACGATCAGCACATCCACCGCGGCTCCGGCGGCGCGCAACGCCGAGAGCAGACCCGGCAGGAATTGGGGCAGCCGCACGCGTTCACGCAGGCAGGGGATGACAAGCAGGGTCCTCACAAAAATGGGTCCGGAAGGGATCGGGGGGTGGAAAGGGGGGCAGCGGCGCCTCCGCCGTGCGGCAACGGAACCTCAAGTGACGCCACCGGCCAGGCTTTTCTTTCCAGGAAAGGTATTCCTGGGCCGAGAACAACGAATGGCGGGTATTGCAGGGTGAAAATCGACGGCGCCCATTTCAGCACTAAAGTGCATGAACCTCATGCCGCCTCCGGAGGGACGTCAGCCGGGAATGCCATCCGCCCGCCTGCGGTAAAAATATTACTGTTGCAGGGAATGAGGGGATGAAGTGGACTGGTGAGGAACTATATGCATTCTGATGAACAAGGTGGTCCGCCACCTTTGCTTGAATGAGCCGCATCCAACCCGCTGCAATCCACTTCAGATATTGGGGTGCTGCTCTTGTTTGTGCTTTATTGTTGGTTCTTTTACGTTGCTCTCAATCCGATCCTGTTGAGTCATCGGGTTCAGTCAACCCCCAACAGAATTCCAAAGCATCAAGCGGATCAGTCCAAGCCCACGAAAGTTCCGAAATAAAAGCGGTCCCGGATGCGCCGGGATCCCGGGAAGTGCCCCAGCGCAGGGGATCTGTCGTTCCCTTTGATGTATCCGATAAGGAAATTTTAGGGACTATCAGTATACAATCGATGAATGCGGACCTCAAGTTGACAGATGCGTTGAAGAAATTTCTTGGAATCAACGATTCCAAGGGCAAGGAGATTGAGGCTGGGGTCCAGGCTGCGTATGCAAAAGCTCAGGATTTTATGGCCGGGAACCTTTATGTTGTTGAAGAGTCCAAGGAGCAATCTGTGGTCGTGGTTGACTCGAACCCCCTGGGTGGTGTGGTAAAAGAGGAGTTGAAAGCCAAATTTGTGGACTTGGTTGGACAGGAAAAAGGCGATTTTTTGTGGAGGCAGCTTTCAGGGAAATTCCAAACTCATTTGGCGGATTTTGGCGAATCCAGAATGATTGTCCGGATAAAAGCGCTTCCTGCAAAGGATGAGTCCGGCAAAACCTCCTACAATTTTGAGACCTGGAATATTCGACCGGGACAGTTCTCTTCCGTTCAGGAATTGATGGGAAGTCCGCTTTTTCATGATGCCTCTATTGCCAGCTTCAGAGGAAGCTTCACTTCGAAAGAGATTCCGAAATTTTTGCGGCCGGTTGTTTCTGACAAAGTGGAGTGAGGCCCGATCACTGGAACGGCACGTCCCTGGGATCCGATGAAGACTTTGTTTCACTGATAGTGCTGGATCGCGGCGGCCTTGTCATTTGGCATCCGGAAGCAGTTTGTCCTTACCGCATTTCGCAGCACCCCCACCGGGAATTAGAAAAGACCCGGTTCGCGAAGGCCGGGGCGGCCTGTCACTGGGGCGGACCGTGGATTTGCGGGCCACCGGCCGGGCTTTTCTTTCCGGGGAAAGCGGTCCCGTCGCTATCCGTGGCGGAGCCGGCAGGTTTTCCGCAGGGGATTTGAACCGCCGGGGGAATCGGGGAATCTAAAATTTCCGACAGATCATCTTGCATCTGCCCCGTTCCACCTGACAAGTTGCGCCGTAATTTTATGTCCGAGCCTCTCTCCTCCTCTCCGCTGCCTGACGACGATGTGGCGGCCATCGATCATCTCCGCGCCACTTATGGCCGCCTCACCAAGGAACTGGGAAAAGTCATTGTCGGCCAGCAGGACGTCATCGAGCAGCTGTGCATCTGCCTGTTTGCCCGCGGCCATGCGCTGCTGATGGGCGTGCCGGGCCTGGCCAAAACCCTGCTGATCAGCCGGTTGGCTGAAACACTCTCACTCAATTTCAGCCGCATCCAGTTCACTCCGGATTTGATGCCCATGGATATCACGGGCACGGACATCCTGCAGGAGTTGCCCGGGGGGAAACGCCAATTCGAATTCGCCAAGGGGCCGGTTTTTGCCAACATCGTGCTGGCCGATGAAATCAACCGCGCCCCGGCCAAGACCCAGGCGGCGATGCTGGAGGCCATGCAGGAACACCGGGTCACCGTGGCGGGCCGCACCTACAAACTGGAGGCGCCATTTTTTGTGCTGGCGACCCAGAACCCGATTGAACAGGAAGGCACCTATCCCTTGCCGGAAGCCCAGCTGGACCGGTTTATGTTCATGATCGGGGTGGACTATCCGAGCCGGGAGGAGGAAATCGTGATTGCCCGGTCCACCACCGGAGCCAGCCAGCCGATCCTTGAACATGTGCTGGATGGCGCCCGCGTCATCGCCTATCAGGAACTGGTGCGCCGCGTGCCGGTGCCGGATCACATCTATGCTTTTGCGGTGGATCTGGTGCGCCGCACCCGGCCGGCCGGGCCGGATGCGCCTGATTGGCTGAAACCTCTGGTGGGCTGGGGCGCCGGGCCGCGGGCGGTGCAATATCTGGTGCTCGGAGCCAAAGCCCGCGCCGCGCTGATGGGCAGTTATATGGTGCGGATGGAGGACGTGGTGGCGGTCGCGCAGCCGGTGCTGCGGCACCGTTTGATGACGACCTTCACCGCCCAGTCGGATGGGATCGACAGCATCGCGGTGACCAAACGCCTCGTGGAGGACCTGCGCAAGGAAGGCTGATCCTGACGTTTTTGCCGGAATCCCCGATCCCGCGAGCCCATGACCCCCAGTCCTGCCTCCTTTCTTGATAGCGCGGTGATCTCCCGTCTGCTGGCGCTGCCCTTGAATGCCAGGCAGGCCATGACCGGCAGTGTTTCCGGGCGGCACCGCAGCCCGGTGCGGGGGTCGTCGGTCGAGTTCGCCCAGTACCGGAAATATGTGCCGGGGGACGACACCCGGCGCCTCGACTGGCGCACCTGGGGCCGGACCGACCGGTTTTATATCAAGGAATTTGAAGCCGACACCAACCTGCGGCTGGCATTGATCGTGGATGCCAGCGGCTCCATGGGCTACGGCCCGGACGGGGCGACGCGGCTGGATTATTGCCGGAAACTCGGTGGAACGCTTGGTTGGCTGGCCGCGCACCAGGGCGATGCCGTGGGATTGTGGGGGGTGGGGAAGGACCACCGGCAGAAGCTCCCGGCCAAACGCGGGGCGGTGCATCTGAAACTGGTGCTGGATCAATTGGCGGGGCTGGAGGCCAAAGGGGAAACCACCATCCTGGAAGCGATGCACCAGGCGGCCGATCAGATTTCCCAGCGGGCCCTGGTGGTGGTGGTGTCGGACTTTTTCATCGAGCCGGCCAAGCTCAAGCAGGCCCTGCAGCACCTGCGGTTCCGCCGCCATGATGTCGCGTTGTTCCAGGTGCTGGATGCGGTGGAACTGGATTTCACCTTCGACCGTCCGGCGCGATTTGTGGATATGGAAGGCGGGGAAACGCTGCTGGCCGATCCTCCCATGATCGCCCGCCGCTATCAGGAAGTGGTGAAAAAATACCTCGCCGAAATGGATGAAGCCGTGCGCACCACCGGAGTGGACTATCAACGGGTGATGATGAAGGAACCCTTTGAGGACGTGCTGGCCCGTTTTCTCCTCGCCCGCCTTCAATCCAAAGGCCGCCGCTGACCCTGTCACATGAGTTTCCTCGCTCCCATTCTCCTGATCGGACTGCCGCTGGCCCTCGTGCCGGTGGTGATCCATCTGATTCACCTGATGCGGCGGCGTCAGGTGAAGTGGGCGGCCATGATGTTTCTCCAGGCCGCCCAGCGGATGAACAAGGGGCTGTCGAAGCTCAAACAATATCTGATTCTCGCCTTCCGGGTCCTCGCCGTGGCCGCGCTGATTTTCATGATTGGGCGGCCGCTGGCGGGCGGTCTGCTGGGCCTGACCGGCGGGGCTCCGGATTCGGTGATCATCCTCCTCGACCGCAGTGCCTCGATGGAGCAGCAACTCCTCACCACCGGCACCAGCAAACGCCTCGCCGGGCTGCGGAATCTGACCGCGGCCATCCAGGACGCGTATGGCACCCGGTCCAAATTGGTCCTGATCGACAGCGCCACCCTGCAGCCGGTGGCCCTGGAAAAAGCCGCGGCGTTGATTGATCTGCCGCAGACCGGCCCCACCGACACCGCGGCCGATGTGCCGGCGTTGCTCCAGGGGGCCTTGGATTATATCACCACCAATCAAACCGGCCGCACCGATGTCTGGCTGGTGAGCGACCTCCGGCAATCCGACTGGGATGCGGCCGGGGGACGCTGGAGTGCGCTGCGCGGCGCTTTTGCCACGTTGCCGGCGGTGCGTTTCCAGGTGCTGGCCTATCCGGAAACCCCCACCACGGATCTGGCGGTCGAGGCCGGGCCGGTGGTGCGCCGTGGCACCGCGGAGAAGACCGAGTTGTTGCTCGACATCCGGCTGACGCGCGGGGAGCCCGTGTCCGAACCGGTAGCGGTGCCGCTGCGGGTGGTGGTGAATGGTGTCAGCAGCACCATCAATGCGGAGCTGAAAGGCAGTCAGGTGCTGCTCCAGGGATTGGCCATTCCTATCGATAAAACCACCGGCCGGGGATGGGGACGGGTGGAATTGCCGGCCGATACCACTCCGGCGGACAATGTTTCGTATTTTGTGTTTGATGACCCGCCGCCGCTGAAATCGGTCATTGTCAGCGATACCCCGGAGGTGTCTGGCCCCCTGCAGGCGGCCCTGACGGCGCCGGCGGATGCTTCGCGGAAATATGAAGCCCTCGTCCTGCCTCCCGCGCGGGCCGCGGAAATTGTCTGGGACGAGACGGGGTTGATCGTCTGGCAGGCGGCCTTGCCTGACAAGGATCCGGTGATGATCCAGCAACTCGAGGCCCATGCCCGGGCCGGGCGCAGCCTGCTTTTCCTTCCTCCGGAATCGCCAGGTGAGGGCGCCTTTTCCGGCCTGCGCTGGACGACCTGGAAAACCGCCGCTGGCAGCCCGCCCACCCTCGTGGCCTGGTGGCGCAGCGATGCCGGGCTCCTCGCCGGCACCCGTGCGGGGCCGGCCTTGCCGGTGGGGGAAACCGAAGTCCAGCGCTGGTGTGGTCTGGAAGGTGAATTCATCCCGCTGGCCCGGCTCGGCGAGCGTGAGGGCCAAGCTCCCCTGCTCGTCCAGGCGGCCCGCGATGGGGGCGGTGGGGTGTATTTCCTGACGACTCTGCCCGGAGCAGGAGCATCCACTCTGGCGCGAGATGGCGTGGTGTTGTTTGCCCTGTTGCACCGGACTTTGCAGGAGGGCGGAGCCTCGCTGGGCAATGCCCGGCAACGGGTCGCGGCGGCTGGCGTGTTGGGGGAAGACCCCGCGGCGTGGTCCCGGCTGGATGTGGAGGAGGCCGGGGCGGTGTTGCCCGCCGATCGTGCCTTGCGCGCCGGGGTGCTGAAGCAGCCGGCCGCGGTGGCGGGCCAGCCGGAATTGTTGGTGGCCTTGAACCGTCCGGCCACCGAGGATGCCCTGCCGGTGGTCAGCCGGGCGACGTTGGACGAACTGTTTGCCGGCCTCGACTGGCGCTTGCTGGAGCGCACCCTCGGCAACGAAAAAAGCCTGACCAGTGAAGTCTGGCGCACTTTCCTGATGCTGATGGCCGCTGCCCTGGTGCTGGAGGCGCTGCTTTGCCTGCCGGACCGAAGGCCGGTGTCGCAGGCCGGGGATTCTGGAAAACAACCTGCATGAAACCCTCCACCAGCGAACTTGTCTTTACAGCGACTCCGCTCTCGGTGGCCGGGGCGGTGCTCTTCGTGCTGCTTGTGATCGTCCTGGCCTGGCTGGCCTGGCGGCGCAGCGGGTGGCGGAAATCCATCGGGTGGCTGGAGCTGCTGCGGGTGCTGGTGGCGGTGGGCATCGCTATCACCCTGAACCAGCCGGAATGGCGCGAAACCTTCCTGCCCCAGACCAAACCCCTCGTGGCGGTGTTGCATGATCTTTCGGGCAGCATGGAAACGAGGGACGGATTGAATCCTGACCATCCGGCGGGCGAAGCCCGGACCCGTCTGGAAGTGGCAGCCCCGTTGGTGGATCCAGCCCTCTGGAAACCCCTCGCGGAGCGGATGGATGTGGTGATGGAACCCTTTTCGTCGTCGGAAAATCCCCCGGCGGAAGCGACCGATCTGCATGGTGCGCTGCTGCGTCTGCTGGAGCAGCAGCCCCGGCTGGCGGCAGTGGTGCTGGCTTCGGATGGCGACTGGAATACCGGACTGGCTCCTTCGGCGGCAGCGATCCGGCTGCGCATGAAAGGCGTGCCGGTGTTTGCGGTGCCGATGGGGGCCGACACCCGCCTGCCGGACGTGGAAATGGTCAGCTTCGATGTGCCTACCTTCGCGGTCGCCGGCAAACCGCTGCGGATTCCCTTTTCGATCGATTCCGCCCTGCCTCGCGAGGAACCGATTGTCGTTACCATAACCACTTCGGGCGGCGAGGAAATCCGTCAGGAATTCACCCTGCCGGCCATGGGGCGCCTCCAGGACGCCATCATCTGGAAACCGGGCGCTCCCGGCAAAGTGCATCTGACTCTCGCGGTGCCCCCCACCGGCGGAGAACGCAATCCGGATAACAACAAAATCGAAGCCGATCTGGATATCCGTCAGGAACAGCTCCGGGTCCTTGTGGTGGAAAGTTATCCCCGCTGGGAATACCGCTACCTGCGCAATGCCCTCGAGCGCGATCCCGGAGTGGAGGTGAACACGCTGCTCTTCCAGCCCGATCTGGGAAAACCAGGGGCCGGCCGGGGGTATCTGAGTGCCTTTCCCAAGGACGAGGAACTGACCAAATATGATGTGGTGATCCTCGGGGACGTCGGCATTGAAAAAGGCCAGCTGACTGCGGAACACTGCGCTTCCCTCGCCAAGCTGGTGCGCGACCAGGCGAGTGGGCTGGTCTTCCTGCCGGGGCTGAGAGGCTACAACGCCTCGCTGCCGGGCAGCAGCCTGGGGGAATTGTTGCCGGTGGTGTGGGACGAGGCCCAGCCGCGCGGGTGGGGCACGGTGGCTCCGGGACGTTATACCCTGACCGATGCCGGGACGGAAAGCCTCCTGACGAAACTGGAGGACACCGCCGAAGCCAGCGCCCGGGCGTGGTCCACCCTCCCCGGATTCCAGTGGTATGCGCCGGCCCTGCGCGCCAAGGCGGGCACGGAAGTCCTCGCCACCCATGCCACCGAGACCAATCAATTCGGGCGCGTGCCTCTCATCGTCACCCGCACCTTCGGCGCGGGCAAGATTCTTTACATGGGGTCGGACGGCGCCTGGCGCTGGCGCCGCGGCGTGGAGGACAAATATCATTACCGGTTCTGGGGGCAGGTGGCCCGCTGGATGGCCTATCAGCGCAACATGGCGCAGGGTGAAAAAATGCGTCTCTTCTTCGCCCCCGACCGGCCCCGCACCGGCGGCACCCTGACCCTCAATGCCAACGTGGTGAGCCTGACCGGCGAGCCGCTGCGCAGCGGAGTGGTGGTCGCCGAAATCCTGTCTGCTTCCGGCAAACCGTCCTCGGTCCGCCTTTTGCCCGCCGGCGAGGAGGCCTGGGGGTTGTTCACCGGCGTCTTCACGCCCACCGAGCCCGGCGATTATAAAATCCGTCTGAGCTGTGCGGAGGCGGGAACTGCGCTGGAAACCACGATATCGGTGCAGGGCACCCGCAAGGAAAAACGCGGTCAGCCCGCCCGTCCGGAAGTGCTGCGCGAAATCGCCCAGCTCACCCGCGGGCAATTCATCGCCTCCGCTGCGCCCGCCGAGGTGGTGGCCGCCATCACGGCCCTGCCGGCTCCCGAAATGACGGAGCGCCGCCTTCCGCTCTGGGCCCACCCGGCCTGGGCCGGTTCGCTGATTCTGCTCCTCTCCGTCTTCTGGATTGGCCGGAAAGCGGCCGGGGTATTCTGACGTAATTTTTTTGTTTCTGTTTTCCCAAACCCTGTCAACTTCTCCCTGCTGCCGTTTCTGTGGACCGGTTTCCAACGGAACCGCCGCTGATTGGTCCAATCCCAACCCACGCGCGTCATGAATGGTCATCTTCCTCTTCCGCCGGTTCTGTCCTCCAAGCTGTCCGACTTCCGCCGCCGGGTCTGGCTGGTGAAGCTGACGGAGGGCCTCCTCGCCGCCCTCACCGGTCTCGCGCTGTCCTATCTGGTGGTGCTGGTGCTCGACCGCTTCATGGAAACGCCCCCATGGCTGCGCGGCACCCTGTTGGCTCTGGGCGCTGCGGTGCCGGGCATCGGCCTGCCGCTGCAATGGCATCGCTGGGTGTGGCGGCAACGCCGGCTCGAAGACGCGGCAAGGCTGCTGCGGTGGAAATTCCCGCGCCTCGGCGACCAGCTGCTGGGCATTGTTGAATTGGCGAAACAGGACAGCGCCGTTTCCGGCCGGAGCGAGCGTTTGGTCCAGGCGGCCATGGCCCAAGCCGATGAGGCGGTGAAGGACCAGGATTTTTCCGGAGCCGTGCCCCATGCCAAACACCGTCAGTGGGCGTGGGCGGCGGCGGGTTCTGCTGCTTTGATTGTGGCTGGATTTGTGGGCATCAATGAGGCGGCGCTCAATGCCCTGACGCGGTGGCTGATGCCGTGGAAAAACACCGAACGTTTCACTTTCGCCCGCACGGAGCCTTTGCCCAATCCGTTGATCATCCCGGTGGCGGAGCCCTTCACCCTGCCGGTGCAGCTGGCCGGGGACACCCGGTGGAAGCCGGACACCGCGCTCGGCCGGATCACCGGACAGCCGGAGGTCAATGTGCCACGGGCGGATTCCGCTTATCTCTTATCGTTTGCACCACAGAAACAGGACAGTGACCTGCTGATCAAAGTCGGGGACGTGCGGCAAACAATCCGCCTTGAACCGCGGTCCCGGCCGGAACTGACCGCCCTGAAGGTCCGGCTTAAACTTCCGGAGTATCTGCAATATAAAACCGAACCGGTCACCGAGGTGCGCGGTGGAGCGGTCACCCTGCTCAAAGGCGCGCAGGCCACTTTCGAGGCTACCGCCAGCCGCGAACTGGTCCAGGCCCAAATCGACGGGAAGCCCGCCACCATGCAGCACGGCAGTCTGGTCAGTGATGCCCAGCCGGTCGATGGCGCCCGCGAGGTGACGTTCACGTGGAAGGATTCCCTGGGCCTGACCGCCCGCGTTCCGCTGGTGCTGCAGGTGCTGCCAGCCCAAGATGAAGTCCCCCGGATCACGGCGCGGCGCGAAACCCAAGAGCAGGTGGTGCTCGAATCCGAAGTGGTGGTTTTCGAAGTCAGCGCCAGCGATGATTTTGGCCTGCGTCAGCTGGGCCTCGAATGGAAGAGCGTGCCGGACGGCAACCAGCCCGCTGCCACGAAAGTCCAAGGGCGCAAAACCATTGCCGCCGGGGCTCCGGAAACCAAACAGATGGAATCGCGCGCTACCTTCTGCGCCACCCGCGAAGGCATTGCGCCGCAGACCTTGGAGATCCGGGCGTCAGCGGAGGATTACCTGGAGGGCCGCGACGCCAGCCGCAGCGCTTCCTTTGTCCTGCATGTGCTGAGCCAGACCGACCACGCTCTGTGGGTCACCCAGCAGATGGGCAAATGGCTGGAGGCCGCCCGCGAAACGTATGAGCGCGAGCAGCAGCTGCATCAGACCAACAAGGAATTGCGGAATCTTTCCGCGGTGGAACTGGACCGTCCGGAAAACCGCCGGCGCGTGGCGCAGCAATCCAGCGCGGAAAACGCCAATGCGGCCCGGCTGACTTCCTTGAACGAATCCGGACGGCACCTTGTGGAACAGGCCACCAAAAATTCCGAGTTCGACGCGCCCCGCTTGGAATCGTGGGCCACCATGCTGAAATCGCTCCAGGACATTGCCGCCAACCGGATGCCCGACGTGGCCGGTCTGCTGAAGCAATCCGCCGATGCCAAGGCCGACGGGAAACTGGCGCAGGCCGGCAGCAGTGAAGCCGGCAAACCCGCAGATGGCGCCGCTCCGGCCGGGGAGGCAAAACCAGGTCAGGCCGCCACCCCGGGAGAAAATCCTGACGGAAAACCAGGCGATGCCAAGAGTGGCCCTTCCGCTCCCACCATCGCGCAGGGAACCCCGCCTCCCGCTGCGGCAGGCCCGGCGGCCCCGGTGGATCCTGACGCCAAACCGAAAGACCCCGCGCCTTCCCTCAAACTGACGGAAAGCACCATGAACCAGCCGGAAGCAACCCCGCCTGCGGCCGGAGCGCCGAAGCCTCCCGGGGCCGGCAAACTTTCACTGCCAACAAATTCCATCGCCGCCGCGCCTGGCCAAAAACCGTCGGATCCGCCGCCCGCGGAATCTTCCGCCCAGCAGCCGCTGGAAGCCGGGGTCAATGGACAGAAGGAATTGTTGGCGGAGTTCGCCCGGGTCTCCGATCAGCTCACGGAAATTCTCGCCAGCCTGGAAGCCAGCACCTTCGTGAAACGCTTCAAGGCCGCCTCGCGGGAACAGACCACCCTCGCCTCCGGGATCAGTCAGAAAACGCTCGATGCCTTTGGGATTGTCAGGGAAACGGTCAATCCGGTGGCTGCGGTGCCGGAAAATGGCGGGAAGGAAAGTGCTGCCGCTGCGCCCAAAGAGGAAATCGTGAAGGAGTCCGGGAATGCCCCGCCTGCCGGCAAGGATAAGGAGCCCGTCCCGCAACCGGAAGCGGTTTTCGTCACCGCCTTTGCGCCGGAAGCCTTCCGGAAAGCCAAGGAACAGAGCAGTCAGGTGCAGGTGATTCAGAGTGATCTGGAGGCTTATTTCCAACGCAAACCGGACCAGCATTTCAAGAAAGTCCTCGGCGAAATGAAACAGACCAAAGTGGTGCAGGAGCTCGGCCGTGTCGGCGAACGGGCTGCCGGAAACCTGAGCGGCACCGCCCTGCACGGGGCGGAGTTCTGGGCCGATACCATGGACCGCTGGGCGGAGGAAATGGTGGCGGCCGGCAAGTGCTCCAACTGCTCCTCCTGCAGTGCCGACAGTCTGCCGCCGGAGATCGTCCTGAAAGTCATGCAGGCCCTGCGCGATGAAATGAAATTGCGCGACGAAACCCGCGAGTTGGAAAACGCCGCGCAAGCCATTGAACGTCCGGAATACGTCTCGCGCACCGGCAAACTGGCGGCCGAGCAGGAACGGATCGCCACTCACACCGAAGGGGCCATGGAAGACATCGCCGCCTTGCCGGAAGGGGAACAGAAATTCGCCAAGGAAATGAAGCTGCTGACCGCAGTGGTGCAGGTCATGGGCGAGACCGTGGGAATTCTCAAAGCCCCCGAGACCGGCGCCCGCGCCATCGCTGCGGAAACTGAAGCCATCGAGCTGCTGCTGCAGACCAAACGGCAGAATCCGAATGGTGGCGGCGGAGGCGGGGGAAGCCCCGGCGGAGGCAAAGGCGGAGTCGGAGTAGGCTCTGCGGCCTTGGCCGATCTGGGGCCGGGTTCTGATGCCAACAGCGTGGTCAGTGCCCGTCCTGTCGGTCAGGCCACCGGCCGTGCGGGCCGTGAATTCCCCGAGGAATTCAAGAGCGGGCTGGACGCTTATTTCAGCAACCTGGAAGGAACCCGCGGCACCCCATGAGGAAAACCAGGATCTGGATAGGGTGCACCGCCCTGTTGCTCTCCATGCCCGCAGGGCAGGGGGATGAGGCGGTCGATTTGCTGGAAGGCAAAGCGGTGGAATTGAAGGTGGAGGTGCCCGCTTTTCCGGCTGCGCAGGCGGCTGCCGAAAAAGAGAAGGAGGAAAAGGAGGCGGAGAAGCTCGGGGCGAATCTCCTGCCGGAAGCGGTCCGGAAGGATTTTGCGGAATTCACGTCCAAAGTGGCAGCACAGCGCCGCCTGCAACTCCAGCCGGACATGGAAAAAACCGCGCAGGAATTGCAGGAAAAAGCCAAACTGGACGAAGCCGTCTCCACCAGGCTCAAGGCGCTGGCCACGGCGGCGGTCGATGAATCCATGAAGGCCTGGGAAGACCAGTTCGCGCTGCGCTACGCGCCTTATCTGGTGCAGTCCGGCGATCCCGGAGCCGTCCTCAAGGGTTGGAAACCCGAACAATTTGTGGGAAACTCGGCCGGCCTGGTGGCGATTGCCCCGACGCATACCGTCGTCTGGAAGGAGGGGCTGAAAGCGATCCTGACCCCGGAGTATCATGCCGCGATGGAGGTAGAGGCGGCGGAACAGCGGAAACGGGTGCTGGCGGAAATGGAGGGGTATCTGGCGGATGCCGAGTTCAAGGCCGGGGAGTTGTTTTCCAGCATCATGGACGACGAGATGGAGCAGATCCTGCAACACCGTGAGGTGGATGAGACCCGGCAGAAGGCCCTGCGCGCCGCGGCGGAGGAGGCCCGGAAGGCCACTTTGCAGGACTGGAGGAAACGGGCCGAAAACCGCTTGGTGGAAATGGATGAAAGAACCCTCAAGCTATTTTCCAAGAACCGCGGCGAACCGGCCGTGGACCCGGCGGAGCCGAGGAACCGGCCGCAGGAACAGGCCATCTGGAAAACGGCCCGTCAGACGATCCTGACGGTCCCGGAGCAGGAAGCCATCCGGGAAGGGCTGCAGGGCGTGAAGGACCGCCGGGCGGGGGCGCTGGCGATGACGATTATTTCCCAGATTGATACCATGATCGGGCTGAGCGGCAGCCAGCGGGAAAAACTGCTGGAACTGGGCCGCCCGCTGATGCGGTCGCTTCCCAAGCAATTTTTCGAATCCCCCCCGGTGGAAAGCTACACCTCGTTGGATGCCGGACAGATCCTGACGAAAATCCTTGAAATCCCGGAGTCCGCCCTCGCCGCCCTGCTGGATCCCGCCCAGCTGCGGCGGTGGCAGGCCATGACTCCGGCCGACCTGCCGGAAAACAACCGCTACAGTGTCAGGAATACCGCCGCCGTTCCCGGGAAACCTGCGGAAGCGATCGACGAAAACGAAGCGGGCCGGCTGATTGCCCTGACCTTGTCCTCGGAAGTGGGACGCATCCAGCAGCGGGCGATCAGCCGGATGGATGCCCGGGTGGATGACATTGCCCGGGTGGTGTCGCTGTCGCCGGAGACGGTGGTCCTGCTGCGCACCGCCGGCAAAGGCGCCGCCATGCAAACCATCAAGGATCCGGTCAATAATCTGGATCAATATGTCGTCCAGCAGATGAAGGGGGTGAAACCGGGGGACATTCCCGCCCGGCTGAAGGCGCTGTCGATGCCCCGTTTCCAGGAAGCCCGCAAAAAGGTGGAACCCCGGATCTGGACCGCCGCGCTCCAGCGGCTCCTCACCGCTCCGCAGTTGGAGTTATGGAAACAGGAAGGCAAAGCCCGGGAGGACTGGCAGCAGCGGGCCACCAGTGCCCTGGTGGTGACGGAGGTCGAAAAATACCTGGTATTGCCCCCGGAGAAACGCGAATCGCTGCTGCAGAAAGTGGATGCGGTGATCAACACCTACGAGACTGAAATCTCCAACTTCTTTTCACCGGGTTGGCAGTTCCAATCCTACTACAACACCATTCCGCTGGCCTTGCTGGCGGAAAAGGAAATGGCGGAAATCTTCAATCCGAAACAACTGGAGACGGTGCGCACCCGCAGTCTGGGCCGGGTCAGCCAATACGCCGACATGATCCGGCAGCAGCATGGGCAGCGGCCCGATCAATAACTCCGATTTTTCATCCATGATCCGAACCCTTTTTATACTGGCACTGCTGCTGCCGGCATGGCTGCCGCAGCGGGCGGCCGCCCAGGACCCGGCCCTGCGTTTTGGAGGCCAGATTCCGCCGGAGGTGGACCGCATTTACGAGCGGGGTCTGGAATGGCTGGCCAAAAAGCAGGCGGAGGATGGCGCCTGGCAGGATGGCCAGAGCGGCAGCGGAGTGGACGGACTGTGTGTGATGGCTTTTCTGGCCAGCGGCGAGGACCCCAATTTCGGGCGGTGGGCCCGTCCGGTGCGGCTGGCCGTCCGGCATATCATCCTGGCCCAGAATGCGGAGACCGGTTATTTGCCCAACAGCATGTATCACCACGGTTTTGCCACCTTGGCCCTCGCGGAGTGTTATGGGGCGGTGGATGAGACCCTGCTCTGGCAGGGAGCGGAAAAACCGGGCCGCAGCATCGCCCAGGCCCTCGACCTGGCGATCCGCTGTGCCGGGACCTCCCAGAAGAAAAACCGCTGGGGCGGCTGGCGCTATAATCCGGACTCCACCGATGCCGATACCTCCGTGACCGGGGCCATGCTGATGGGGCTGCTGGCCGCGCGGAATGCGGGCATGGACGTGCCGGATGAAACCGTGAATGCCGGCCTTGAATATATGCGCCGCAGCACCGGCCGCGATGGATCGGTGGCCTACAGTGGCGGGATGGGGGGCATGGGGGAATCCATGAACCGCACCGCCATCGCCACCCTCGTGGCGGCGGTCAGCAAACAGAAGGATGAACTCAAATACCCCGCGACCCTCAAACAACTGACTTCGAAACTGGAGCACCGGGAAAGCACCTATGAGGAATACTTTCGTTATTACATGGCCCAGGCCTTGTTCCAAGGGGACTACGCCTCATGGCAGAAATGGAACGCCATGACGGTCCGCCAGCTGAATGAATCCCAGCAGGAGGATGGCAGCTTCAAAGGCAATTCCTACAGCACCGCCATGTCCCTGCTGGCCCTCGCCCTCAATTACCGTTTCCTCCCCATTTATGAACGCTGAACCCTGCTGGATGATGTGGCGGAGCCCGGCGGTGGCGGTGCTGGGCCTCGGCTTCCTCGCGCTGGGGCCGGCCGCCGCCGCGGAGGATCCTGCCAAGGAACCGGACTGGCTGCGGGCGGTGCCCCGCACCCTGATCCAGCCCCTTTTCAAGGATGCTGCTGCGCTCCGCTGGCGCAATGGGGAGAGCCTGACCGGAGAGTTGTCCGGACTGGAGGACGGCCGGATGGTGTGGAAATCCGGCTTGTTCCAAAGTCCGCTCCGCCTTGAGTCCAGCCGTCTGGAACGGATTGATTTTGTCAGTCCCCTCGCCCGGCGGGAAAGTCTCTTCCGGGTGGTGCTGACCGATGGCAGCCACCTGTGCGGCACGCCCGAAAAAGCCGATGGCGGCAGCCTTTTCCTGCAAACCGTGCACTGTGGGCTGGTGGAGTTGCCCCAGGACCGGATCGTGGCCATGGAACGGATCGATGGTCCGGATCTGATCGCCGCCGGACCGCAGGCCTTCCTGCAGGGCACTTCCACCAGCGGGACCGAAGTGGACGCCGTGGTCCCCTGGTTTTTTACGGCGGCGGGCCAGGTGGCTTCCCCTGCTTTTGGCCGGGGCATCCGTCTGCCCCTCCGCCTCCCTGACAAATGCACGGTGGAGCTCGCCCTCCATTGTGACCGCACTCCGGCGTTTTCCCTCACCCTCGCGGCCGATGGCGCCTCCATGGCCGTGGAGACCTGGGGGGATGAACTGGTCCTGACAGATGGCGAATCCTTTGCCAGCGCCGGGCAGATTTTCAAAGACGGGGCCCAGCGGGCGCAGCTCCGGCTGGCCTGGGACCGCCCCGCCGGCCGCAGTATGCTTTACAGCCGGGAGGGCAAAGTCCTTGCGGAATTGGTGGTGGAGCCGGTCGCCAAGGCCACGCCGGTCCAACGCAAGACCAAGGCCAAGCTCGGCGGGGTGGCGGGAGCGCTGGGAAGACTTTTTGGAGTGGGTGGGGAGACTGCCGCGGCACAACCCAACCCGGCCGTTCCCGAACGCGGTGTCACCTTCCAGAACAAAGGTCCTGGCATGGTGCTGGAACAGTTTCAGGCCGCCACCTGGTCCGGCCAGCCCTTGCCCGCGCTCCTGGCGGACGGGGCCGGGATCGAAACCGCGGAGAAATCAATCCCGGGCGAATTGACCGCCCTGACCTCCTCCACCGTCACCCTCCGGCAAGCGGATGGCACCAACGAGGAATTTCCCCTCGAAGCGGTGCGGGCAGTCCGTTGGGGCCGCACTCCGCAACTGGAACGCGATCCCGCCCTGACGGAACTGTGGTTTGCCGATGGGGACCTCCTGCGGGGCCGGCTGACCGCGGTCAAGGACGGTGTCGCGACGCTGGAAACCCCGGTCGCCCGGGCGCCCGTGACCGCAAAAGTGTCCTCAGGCCGGGCCCTGATCCTGCCGGATCCTGACAAAAATGCGGAGCCGGAGCCGCTCCGGGAAACCCTCGACCAATTGACCTCCGGAACGGTCACGCTGCGTGGCAAAATCGTGCCGGAAGGGGAGGGCAGTGCGCCGCGATTCCATCCTGTGGGCGCCGCGGAAGCGGTGGTGCCGGTGGCTTCGCCCGGACTGGCCCTGACCTGGACGCCGCCCGCCGGTCGGGTGCCGGCGCGGGCGCCGGCGCTGCTGCATGTGAAGAGTCAGGAGTCCCTGCCGGTCCTGCCCATCGGCTTGGAGAGTGGATCGATCCAACTGGCCTGGGAAACCGCGGCCCCCCGGGCCCTCGATCCCGCGTTGATCTACGCGGTGCAGTTTGCCAGCCCGCAGGTGGCGGAAGGCGGATTTGACGGACCGGGCTGGCAGTTCCTTGCCACGGCCAAGGATGCCCTGAAGCGCGAAGGCGGGGTCATCACGCTGAACCCCGGCACGGGGGTAGGGCACGCCTACATGCTGCAGGGCGCCGAGGTGGCTTTCCGGATGTCCATGGTGTCAGGGATGTCCAGCATCCGCGTCAAATTGTTCAGCCGGGGCACCGACCGCACTTCCGCTGGAATGAACTTCCTCATCGCAGACTACGGCAGTTCCGTTTATGCCGGGGTCGAGCGCACCGAAGGACAGATCAGCAGCCAGAGGGATGTGCCCTCTGCAGGAGAAAATACGGAAATCCGCTTTTCCTTCAAGGCCGACGATATGGTGGAACTGTCAGTGAATGGCGTCGCCATGGGGTCGTCCAAACTGGACAAACAAGCCCGCCGCAACAGCGGCAACGGGATCATCATCGAGACCGCTTCGCTTTGGGGGAATCAGGTCCAGGCAGTGAAATTGTCGGACTTCACCTGCAAGACGTCCCCCTTCATGGCCGCTCCTCCGGCCTTCGCCGAAGAGGCCAAACGCGAGGCCCTGCTCCTCCCCCGGTTGCGCCGGGATGATCCCCCAAAACAGGTGTTGATCGGCCGGAATGGGGATCTGTTGCGGGGCGAAATCGAAGCCATCACCAGCACCCATCTCGGATTCCGCGCCGGTCTGGAACACTTCAAAGTGCCGATGGACCGCGTCGCGGCGGCGGTCTGGGTTAAAAAGCCGGTGGTTCCTGACAAAGAGAAAAAACCTGCGGCGGAGGCCCCGACGCCCCCGGCGGAAGCGGGACTGCAATGGCTGGACCTGACCAATGGCGGGCGCATCGCCCTGCGGGTCGAATCCTGGAATGGCAAGGAAGTGTCCGGCACCCATCCCACCCTCGGCGCCCTGCACGTTCCCCTCGACCTGTTGGCGGGTTTCCGCATGGAGGCTCCGCCCGTCAGTATCGGTCAGGCGGCTCTGGCCAATTGGACGTTGGAAACCACCCCGGACCCGGTCCTGCCGGAAGCGGACGGAGGCGATTCCGCCTTGGCAGGCAAGGCGGCGGAAGACTTCAAACTGCCCCTCCTGGAAGGGGGCGATTTTGTCCTCAAGGCCCAGTCGGGCAAAGTAGTGGTGCTCGACTTCTGGGCCACCTGGTGCGGCCCGTGTGTGAAATCACTGCCCGGCCTGGTCGAAGCCATGGCCGGATTCCCGGCAGACCAGGTCACCTTTTTGGCGGTCAATCAGGGAGAAACCCCGGAGCAGGTGAAACGTTTTCTGGAAGCCCGCCACCTTGCCATGCCCGTAGCCATGGACGCCGACCAGGCCGTCGCCCGGAAATACGCTGTCGAAGGCATCCCGCATACCGTCGTGATCGGTCCTGACAAAAAAATCGCTTTTGTGAAAGTGGGCTACTCCGCCGACGGCGCCAAGGAAATCGCCGCCGCCGTCACCAAGGCCCTCGCGGCCAAACCAGCGGAACCCCCCGTCGTCACTGCCCCGGAAGAAGCGGCGACCGGTGCTGCCCCACCCAAGGCTCCCGAAGAGTAGGCGGATGCGGTTTTCCAAAGCCGAGCGGAGACTGGAATGAAGCGCGGTGCAGGGTTCGCCCCCTTTCACTGACTGGGTGGGCCATGCCTCGCAGAACCTGACCCACAAATAGACTCACAGGGATGCTGGATGGCGGGAAGTTGGGACGGCGTGGGGGCTTCCTGGATTTTGAAAAAGTATCTCCGGCCGGTGCCTGCCGGCCCTGATTTCCACTTCGCTGTCACCCGTCAGATATCTTCCTTTGCCTTCGGATCCTGCGGTTCAGCTGAAGCGTCCGAGTAAACGAGTTCCACCAGAAGGGATTCTTTCCACCCATGGAAAAGGCGTATTGTTTTCGCCCGCTTCGGGCGCAATTTGTCGACAATTTTCCAGTTATATTCCCGGTGATCGGGGGTCTCCTTTTTCTTTGCCTTGCTTGAGCGGTCTGGTATAGTCCGGGATGCCTGCCAATGCGCTCCAGCAGGCGGGGAAAGTCCCGGAAATCGAACTCGGAGACGGCCCCACCCTCGTCCTCGAATACACCTGACTTCGTGACCACCGGATCGAGGCTCGAGGCAGCCCTCCAAGCGAAAGAAAAGACCGCTGCCAAAAAAGTCTTGGCACAACGGGCGGGGAAGATATGCTGCGGGGTCCTCCTAGCCGCTTTCTTGGGGCGTATCATCGACCCGCTGTTTAACTCATCCTTCTGCAGCCCCTCCTCTCCCCGATCCCGGGCCTGCCAATGATGCTCCAGCGAAAAGCAAATTTCTCTTACAAATGAAACTGCATCCGATGCTCAATCTGGCCTTTCTGGTGTTCTGCAGCATCGTGTCAACCGGTACCGCCGAGGTGGTCTATCAGAACTGGCCGTTTGACGCCACCGAGGCGGCGCGGCGGCAGGCCGAGACTTCGCAGATGACGAAACATCCCGTCGTATTGCAAACTTCGCTCGACGGAAAAGGCAGCGCGACCGTGAACTGGCGGCTCATCCCGGCCGGAAAATTCATGATCGGCAGTCCGGCCACCGAAGGGGGGCATGAAGGCGACGAACGGCAGCGCCCTGAAACCATTGCCGAACCGTTTTACATGATGGAGACCCAGTTGACCGTGGAGCAGTACCGTGCGCTCATGCGCGCTGAGCCATCTGACTCCGGCGGTGGCTCCGAATCCACAATTCCAGCAGGGATTCTTTTTCGCGATACGGTGGATAAGGTATTGCCGACTCTCGCGAAATTTGCGCCCGCTGGATGGAAAGTCATTCTGCCAGATCACGTGCGTCTCGAGTACGCCGCAAGGGCGGGCGTCGCGACGATGAACCATGGTGGCGACAGGCCGGAGGATGCCGCGCCCTATGCGTGGACGCGCGAAAACGCGGACAATAGAGTGCATCCCGTGGCGCGGAAGCGACCGAACGCCTGGGGGTTGCACGATGTCATTGGGAACCGCTGGCATTGGTTCTGGCGCGCGGGAGCCGGTTACGGAAACGATTCGACGACGAACCACATTGTCTATGGGGGCACGTATCGCGCCGAATCCGGCGGCAACGGGGCGCGGTTGGCGAACATCATGATCAGCGACCAGGCCGAAGGCGTACGCTTTGCCCTCATCCGTGCGGACGCTCCTTTGCCCAAAGGCCACCCCGAAACGCGTCAACCGGCCCAAGACACCGGCCCGTTGCCCACCGACCTCGTTCTCGACCTCGATGCGGATCGTGGCGTCACAGTCGGGGACGGCGACCGGGTCTCGCTTTGGCAAAACCAGGTGGCTGGTTCGGTGGCCCGGGACTTTGTGCCGCGCGATCAAGGCCGAAAGACGCCGGGCTCCGGTCGTCCGACGTTGCGCAAGGCCATCGCAGAACTTCAGGGCCACAGCGCCCTTGTGTTCCTGCAGCAGGAACTTGTCTGCCTGGAGGAAGACGCCTTCGACTCTCTCACCCAAGGCGGCGGCTGCACTTGGCTTGCGGTCCTCGCGGTGCGCGAGCAGCGCGTGGGTCTCAAGGACGTGAACTCCTTCTTCGGCAACCTCAAAAACGGCGGCAACTACGAGGGCATCTGGGGCAACGTGAGCGATGACAACAAACTCTGGTGGGGCCTGCGCAACGGCGTCACCTTCGGCCGCTTCGACACGAATAATCAGCGCCTTTTCGGCCTCAAGCTTGAAACCGGACGATTCGCCATCGTCGCCGGCCGCCTGGCCGCAGGCCTGGGCCAGGTGAAATTGGAAGTGTTTGTCAATAGCCCGGACCCCGTCGCCAGCCTCGTAGTCCCTGCCAACTCGGAAGGCAATCCTTCCAAGATGGCGGTCGGGCAGGAGCGCGACGCCATCGAACATCCAGGGCACGAGTCGTTCGACGGCGAGATCGCCCGCTTGCTGATCTTCGCGCGCCTTTTGGAGGACACGGAATTACAGGCCCTGATGGCTGCATTGCAGGGTCGCTACGGTATCCAAGGGAAACCTCCCTCGAATGGGGAGTCGAACGGAGCGGGCGCAAAGTAAACGACCGAATAACTTGACTTGGCTTATTGCCGTTTGCCGCTATGCAGGTTTGCCACATGCCAAGCGAGTTTGACACACAAACTACAGAAAACGCTCGCATGCAGGCATTCAAGGTTCTTGTCTAGGAGCCAGGCTTTTTTCCAGCAGCACCGGGCCGTTTGCAGGGAGCGGTTGGAGTTATTGAAGATAGTGGGCGAGGCAGGCTTTAAAGGTGGCGGGGAGGGCGGACTGGGTGCGGAGGGTTTTCCCGAGGAGGACGGTGAGCTTGCGCAGGATGCCGCTTTCCACATTTCACCAGCTCCTGAAAACCAGTGGATTAGTCGCGGCTGGTCGCCTGCTGTCACAATGGGGAGGATGGTGCGCGGTGCAGGGTTCGAACCTGCGACCCCATCCGTGTGAAGGATGTGCTCTACCACTGAGCTAACAGCGCATTGGGGTGAGAAGCGAAACTAGGGGGGATGCGGCGGTCTGCAAGAGGAATTTGGCGGAGGAAATCCGAAGGCGGGCCAGGCGGATCGTGTCATTGGTTGATCAGACCGGAGCGATGAGGCCGTTTTTACAGGCATCTGCTGAGATACCCATGGTTAACTTTTTCAAACAGGCTGGGGTGTGCACACCACCGGGAGCTATGCCGCAGCCAGAGGGGCGGGGCTGGCAACCCGGTTCCTGGCTGGTCGTGCTGGTGGTCGCCCTGCTGCCTCCTGACGCGGCCTGGGGTGCGGCGCCGGCCGCGGTGGACCTTTCATTGCTGCCTCCGGCGGTTCCGGGGAAGATGGAATTTGCTCGGGATATCCAGCCCTTGCTGAAGACGCATTGCCTCAAGTGTCACGGCCCGGAGAAGCAGAAGGGCGGGCTGCGGCTGGACCATCGGGCGGCAGCTTTGAAAGGGGGTGATGAGGGCAAGGTCATCGTGCCTGGCCGGAGTGCGGAGAGCCGGCTGATCCATCTTGTGAGTGGGCTGGAAGCGGACGCGGTGATGCCTCCCAAAGGCGAACGCCTGACGGCAGAGCAAACCGGTGTGCTGCGGGCGTGGATCGATCAGGGCGCTGCCTGGCCGGACGATGGCGTGGTGGCGCGGGTGCAGAGCAATCATTGGTCCCTTCAGCCGCTGCGGGGGGTGGTGGTGCCGGATGGGGCTGCGGACCCGGTCTCGGCCCTCATTTCGACCCGGTTGTCCACAGAGGGCCTGACACTGGCGCCGGAAGCGGACCGGGCGACGCTGATCCGGCGGCTGAGTTTCGATCTGACCGGGTTGCCGCCCTCGCCGGAAGAGATCGATGCTTTTGTGCAAAACGCCTCACCGTCGGCCTATCCGGAATTGGTGGATCGGTTGCTGGCGTCGCCGCACTACGGGGAACGTTGGGGCCGGCATTGGCTGGATGTGGCGCGGTTCACCGAGAGCCAGGGGTTTGAATACGACAAGCTGAGGCCCAATGCCTGGCATTACCGCGACTATGTGATCAACAGTTTCAACGGGGACAAACCTTATGACCAATTCATGCGGGAACAGGTCGCGGGGGACGTGTTGGAACCCGTGACCCGCGATGGCATGGTGGCGGCGGGGCTGCTGGTGTGCGGGCCGTGGGATGAGGCGGGCAATTCCCAGGCCAATGCCACCCAGCGGGCCATCACGCGGGAGGACGAACTGGAAGATATCTTGGGCGTGGTGGGGCAGACCTTTCTTGGACTAACAATCAATTGCGCCCGCTGCCATGCCCACAAGTTTGATCCGATTCCGCATGAGGATTATTACCGGCTTAAATCGGTCTTTGAAGGAGTGAAGCATGGGGAGCGGTCCATCGCGGGAGCGGCCGAAACCAGGCACTATCAGGAGCAACGGGATGGGCTCGAAAAGAAACTGGCCGCCGCGGCCAAAGTGCTGGCAGAGCTGGAAGCCGCCGGAGCCAAAGGAGCGGTAGCAGCGCCCGGGCCGGTGCCTTTGGCGCGCTGGAGGTTTGATGGCGCGGAGTCCGGAGCAATGCCGGGTACGGTGCAGGGAAAAGCGGAGATCCGGGACGGACGGCTGCAGCTTCCCGGGGAAGGGGCTTTTTTTAAAACCGCCCCGCTGCCGCGCGATCTGCGGGAGAAGACCCTCGAAGCGTGGGTTTCGCTGGCAAGTCTGGATCAGGGAGGCGGGGCCGCCATTTCCTTGCAGAACCAGGACGGTTCGGTTTTTGACGCGATTGTTTTTGGTGAGCGCCAGCCCGGACAATGGACCGCGGGCAGCAATGGGTTTGTCCGGACCAAGGAAGTTGGAGCCCCTGCGGAAGACTCCCCGCCGGGGGGGCTGATCCATCTGGCGATCGCTTACCGGGCCGACGGCAGTATCGCGATGTTCCGCAACGGAAAGCCTTACGGCCAGCCCTACTCGCCTGACACTCCGTTGCAGACCTTCCAGGCGGGCGACGCCCATGTGGTGCTGGGACTGCGGCACACCGGCGGGGGGCGTCCCTGGCTGACGGGTTCGGTGCAGCAGGCCGCGCTTTATGACCGGGCGCTGGATGAAGGCGAAATGGCGGCCTCTTTCCGTGCCGGAGGGGCCGGGATCGCCCTGCCAGAAATCCTCACCCGGCTCTCCCCCGCGCAGCGTCAGGCGCATCAGGCCGCGGTGGTGGAAAGGGAACAAGCCCGCGCGGCTCTCGCGTCGGTTCAGCCTCCCGCTGCCGTTTCCTACGCTGGAATCCGCGTCCAACCGACGCCGACCCGCCGGCTGATCCGGGGCGAAGTCACCTCGCCGGATGAAGTGGTAACTCCGGGCGCGCTGGCGGCGGTGGCCGGGCTCAATCCTGATTTCGGTCTGGCCGCCGACGCGCCCGAAGCCCAGCGGCGGCTGAAGTTTGCCGGGTGGCTGACCGATCCCGCGAATCCGCTTCCCGCCCGGGTCATGGCCAACCGCGTCTGGCACTATCACTTTGGCCAGGGCCTTGTCTCCACACCCAATGACTTCGGGGTGGGCGGGGCGCTTCCCAGTCATCCGGAATTGTTGGATTGGCTGGCGGGGCAATTCATTCAAAGCGGCTGGAGCGTGAAGGCGCTGCACCGGCTGATCGTGCATTCCGCCGTTTACCGGCAGTCCGCGGCCTTCAATCCCCGGGCGGCGGCCCTTGATGCGGAGAACCAATGGTTATGGCGTTTTGCCCCGCGGCGGCTGGAAGCCGAGGCGGTGCGCGATGCCATGCTGGCGGTCAGCGGCGAACTCAACCGCCAGCCGGGCGGTCCGGGGTTCCGGCCGTTCGAGGCGCTTCCCTTTCCGGCCAATGCCTATGCGATCACTGACAAATCCGGTCCGGAGTTCAACCGCCGCACCGTCTACCGGATGAATGTGAACAGTGGCAAGGATCCTTTGCTGGACGCCTTTGACTGTCCGGACCCTTCCGTGAAAACGCCGCGCCGTGGCGTAACCACCACGCCACTGCAGGCTTTGGAACTGATGAACAATTCCTTTGTGCAGCGTCAGGCCCAGCGCCTCGCCGACCGGGCGCAGCGCACCGCCGGGCCAGGGGTGGAGGCGGCGGTCCACGCCGCCTGGCAACTTGCCCTCGGCCGCGCCCCCACTGCGGAGGAGACCCGTCAGGCCACGGCCGCGGCGGAAGCCCGGGGGCTGGCCAGTGTCTGCTGGGCCCTGCTCAACTCCACCGAATTTGTGTATGTCCGATAGCCTCTTTCCCTCATCCGGCCCGGACCAACCGGGGAGCGGCCCCCTGTCCCGCCGGCACTTCCTCTGGAACTCCGGCGGGGGGTTAGGAGCGGTGGCGCTGGCCTGGCTGCTCAACCGCGACGGAGCCCAAGCGGCCGGGGTGGCCTCCACGGCGTCGCATCCGCCGCATTTCCCTGCCAAAGCCAAACGGGTGGTCCAGGTCTTCTGCGCGGGCGGGGTCAGCCATTTGGAAACCTTCGATTACAAACCGGAGCTGGAGCGGATGCATGGCAAGACCCTGGAAGGGAAGGGGGAGAATCTGGGGTTTTTCGGCCAGCCGGGCCGCCTCATGAAAAGCGTTTACGATTTCCGCCAGCATGGCCAGTCCGGGGCGTGGGTGAGCAGCCTCTTGCCCCATCTCGCGGGCTGTGCCGATGACCTCTGTTTCATCCGCTCGATGGTGGCCAAAAGCAATAACCACACCCCCGCGGCGTTCCAGATGAACAGCGGATTCACCCTGAATGGATTTCCCAGCATGGGATCGTGGCTCAGTTATGGATTGGGCAGTGCCAATGAAAATCTCCCGGCCTTTGTAGTGCTGCCTGACCCTCGGGGCTTGCCTGCCGGCGGCTCCATCAACTGGACCTCGGGTTTCCTGCCTGCCAACCATCAGGGGGTGCCCTTCCGCACCCGGTCGGCCGAGCCGGTGGCGGACCTGCATACGCCGGCCGGGATTTCCCCGGCCGCCCGCTCTGCGGACATGGATCTGCTGGCTTCGATGAACCGGGGTTTGGCAGACGCGCATCCGGAAGAGGGCGCCTTCGCGGCCCGCCTGCGTTCCTACGAACTGGCCGCCCGGATGCAGGTGAGTATTCCGGAAGCCACGGATTTGGATAGCGAGCCGGAATCCATCAAACGGCTCTACGGCCTGGATGAACCTTCCAACAAAGGATTCGGTCGGAATTGCCTGATGGCGCGCCGCCTGTTGGAACGCGGCGTGCGTTTTGTGCAGATCCTCAATGGCGGGGCCTTTGGAAGCCCGCGGATCAACTGGGACGGCCATGAAGGCATCAAGGAAAACCACGACACCCAGGCCGCCACCATGGACCAGCCGGTGGCGGCGCTGATCCAGGATTTGAAACAGCGGGGCATGCTGGAGGATACCCTGTTTATCTGGTCTACGGAGTTTGGCCGCAGTCCGGTGACGCAGGGAATCGGCTCCACCGGGCGCGACCATCATCCCAGTGCCTTCACCTGTTTCCTCGCCGGCGCCGGGGTGCAGGCCGGCTTGCAGTACGGCAGTTCGGATGAAATCGGTTATACGGCGGCCGGAAATGCGGTGACCATTCCGGACTTCCACGCCACCATCCTGCACCTGCTGGGGCTGGATCATGAGAAGCTGACCTACTACCACAACGGCATCGACCGCCGTCTCACAAACGTGGAGGGCGAGGTCATCAAGGGAGTGCTGGCCTGAGCCGAAGCGCCGGCCGTTCCACTCTGGTTGCGTGTGGCTGGCACGGGCCAGGCATTTTATTGTCACCTCCTCGGCTTGCACTTTGCCCCGTCCGGGGGAATGGGCGGCCCGTCCTTTTAATCCCTGAACCAACCGTGCCTTTCCTATCCTTCCTCCGCCGTGTCCTGCTGGGCTGTCTGGCCATGCTCAGCCTTGGCGCCGCCCAGGCAGAAAAGATCAAAGTGGTCACCCGCTACATTGAACCGTTCTCCTTTGAAAAGGATGGACGCAACGTGGGGTTCAGCATCGAACTCTGGAACGAGCTCGCCCGTGAGGCGGGATTGGAATCCGAAACCACGGTGGTGGACAGTGCCGCCAAAATGGTGGACGCCCTCAAGGACAAGTCCGCCGACGCGGCCGTCGCGGCCCTCAGTATCACTTCCGAGCGCGAGGCGGTGGTGGACTTCACCCAGCCCTTCTACGAGTCGGGCCTGCAAATCCTCGTCAGTGGCGGCGGAAGTTCCTCGCTTTCCACCATATGGCAGATGATCAAAAACCTGTTCAATCTCCAGTTGGTCGGTCTCTTCCTCCTGCTCGTCCTGACCATGTTCATTGTCAGTCATCTGGTGTGGCGTTACGAGCACAAGGTGAATGGCGACATGTGGCCTGCCGATTACAAGCAGGGCCTCTGGGAGTCGTTCTGGTGGACCGTCAGCACCCTCCTCGTGGGGGGCGCCGACAACAAAGGCCCGGTGGGCGTCGGCGGCCGATTGGTGGCCATCGCCTGGATGCTCCTCAGTATCGTCCTCATCTCTTTCCTGACAGCTTCCTTCACGACCACCATGACCGTGAATTCCCTCAAGGGGGAGATAAACGGCCCGGGCGATCTCCCCGGCCGCAAAGTCGCCACCCTCGCGGGCAGTACCTCCGAAAAATGGCTGGTGGCCAAAGGCATTGAGACCGTCCCCGCCCCGGATCTCGCCGCCGCCATCCAAGCCATGAAACTGGGCAGGGCCAAAGCGGTGGTCTATGACGCCCCCATGCTCAGCTACTATCTGAATCAAAGTGGCGACAGCGGTCTGCAACTGGCCGGCCCCGTCTTCGACCGCCAGAACTACGGCATCGGGGTCCAGGAAGACAGCCCGCTGCGCGAGCGCCTGAACCGCGCCCTGCTCGCCCTCAATGAGCGTGGTTTCCTTGAAGAACTCCGGCGCAAGTGGTTCGGCGGCGAAACGGCGGAGTAACGGGTTTCCACGCTGGGCTGCCTGGCCGCGGGGCCGTCTCCGGCACCGCGTGGAGTTCCTTCAGATGTGGTAAAATCCGGGCGTCCACTGCCAGCGGGGATCCTGCATGATGCGTAGGGATTCCTCCATGGACAGCCCCCGTGCCGCCTGGTCCGCCATGGCCTTGCGGTGGCGCTGCCAAATGATTTGATCGGGCCCGGAAAGCGGGGGCGCCCGGTGCGGCACCTTTTGTCCCAGCAGCAGGGTGTAGAATCCGTCCAACCGGAAGATGCTCATCTCCGGCGGCAGCAGCTCCGCCTGAGTGAGAATGGAAGGGCCGTTTTCCTGGTAAAACTGGACGATGCGCTCCGCTCCGTGCAAGGCGGTATGGGCGCGGCAGTGACGCCAGAAGGGGGAATCCAGCCGGGTATTAAAACGATAGTGGACGGCCAGGAAATCCCGGATTTCATCCCACTGATGGTTCATCATCCGGTTGAAGGAATCGATCATGGCAGGCCCGGGACGGCGGCCGGTTTCCGCTAGGACAGCCGCGAGAAACCGGCACTGCACCGCAATGATATTGAGGGCGGTGGCTTCGAGCGGTTCGACAAACCCGGCGGCATTGCCGATCCCGCAGACATTTTTCACCCACGGCCGTCCGTAACGTCCGGTGCGGAACTCCACCAGCCGCAGATTCCCAGCCTGGGGATTCCGTTTCCGGAATTCCTCCCCGGCGGCTTCATCGCTCAGGAAGGAGGAACTGTAGACGTAACCGCGATTCACCCGGTGGGGATGATCAATCCGCCAGGACCAACCCGCCTGCATCGTCTCTGCCGTGGTGTAGGGTTGAATGGGATCGTCCCCGCGGTCCCAGCCGCCCGCGAGGGCGCGGTCGCAGAACAGGGTATCCTGATAGGATAGGAATGGCTCCTGAAGGGCGCGCCCCAGCAGCTCACTGCGGAATCCGGAGGCATCGACATAGAGATCCGCCGTGACCCGCTCGCCGGTCTCCAGATGGATGGCGGTGATTCCCTCCTCTCCCGTTTCGACCTGCTGCACGAGGCTATCAGTGAAGACCACGCCGCGGGCTGCGGCGTGTTTTTCCAGCCAGGCCACAAACGGTTCGTTTTCCAGATGATAGGCGACATTGTTGCGGAGATCCGGCGATCCGTTTGGCAGCGGCAGAAAAGCCCGGCCCCGGAGCATCAGTGCGGTGCTGGCATCAAGGTCCGAAAATTCCTCAAAACAAGCCATGCCTGCCGGGCGGGACATGCCCTGCAAAATGGCACTGACCGGACTGCTGAAGGAGTAGAAAAACTCCTCCCGCGGGCCCCACAGGAAGTGGACCCCCAGCTTGTAGGACGGCTGAACCTCGCGATGAAAATCCGCCGGATCCAATTTCAGATGACCATGGAGATGATTCGGCAGATCCACGATGCTGCCTTCCCCCACCCCGATGATGCCGAGGGCACGGCTGCAGACCAAACGGACCTGCAGCGCAGGCAACTTTGTTTTGAGGCTGAGCGCCGCCAGCAGGCCGGCGCTCCCGCCTCCGAGAACCACAATCGAACGGATCATGCCCTACGCCTAAAAAATTCCCCGGGTCCGGGGAAGCAATAAATGAATCCCACCGGTCGGGAGTGATTCCGTTGGCTGCGAAGCCATGGAGCCGGGAAAGGCTGGAACCTCCCGCTTCCGGAACGGATCAGGTTCTGTTCAATCAAAAAAATCTGGTAAAGCACCGCGCGGAAACTATGCTGGCCGCGCCCGATCCACCCTTGCCACTCCTGCCATGCTCACCAGCCGCCGCACCTTTCTCCGCAACGCCACCCTGGCCACCACCGCGCTCTCCGCCTCCCGCGTGATGGGCGCCAATGAAAAGATCCGCGTCGCCTCCATCGGCCTCGGCGGGCAGGGGCAGGGCAATGCCGGGCGCATGGCCGCGGTCCCGGGCGTCGAGATCGCCATGCTGTGCGATCCTGACACCAACGCGCTTGATGCCGCCAAGGGGAAACACCCGGGGGCCACCACCGTGCAGGACCTGCGCAAAGTCATTGAATCGAAAGACATCGACGCGGTGGTCGTCTCGACCGGCAACCACTGGCACGTGCTGGCCGCGCTGTGGGCGTGTCAGGCCGGGAAAGATGTTTACGTGGAAAAACCCATCTCCCATAACATCTGGGAAGGCCGGAAGCTGGTGGAGGCCGCCCGGAAATATAACCGCATCGTCCAAGGCGGCACCCAGCAACGCAGTTGTCCGGTGCAGGACGAGATCAAGGCCTTCCTCGACAGCGGCAAGCTGGGGAAAATCAAGTGGGTGCGTTGCAACCACTACAGCATCCGCCAGTCCATCGGCAAACGGACGGAACCGCTCGCTCCGCCCACCACCTGCGACTACAATCTCTGGCTGGGCCCGGCGCAGGACATTCCGATCCTGCGGGAGAAATTCCACTACGATTGGCACTGGAACTGGAACACTGGAAACGGCGAACTCGGCAACTGGGGCCCGCACATTCTCGACGACCTGCGCAACGTCGTCTTCCGCGACAAAATCCCGCTGCCGAAGCGCGTCATGGCCGGTGGCGGGCGCATCGGTCTCGGGGATGCGGGGGAAACCCCCAACACGCATTTTGTTTATTTCGACACCGGCGAAGTGCCGGTCATCATGGACGTCCACAATCTGCCGCGCGGCAAGGATGTGAAGGCCAATGACTTTTACCGCCGCCGCCGGACCAACGCCTTCCTCGTCATCGAATGTGAAAACGGTTATTACGCCGGAGGACGCGGCGGCGGAAAGGCCTACGACCTCAATGGCAAGGAAGTCGCCAAGTTCAGTGGCGACGGCGGCCGCAGTCACGCCGCGAACTTCATCAATGCGATGCGCAGCCGCAAAACCAGCGACCTGAAGGCGGAGATCGAACAGATCCATTACTCCAGCGCCTGGTGCCATCTCGGCAACATTTCCTACCGTCTCGGCCAAAACAGCGACATCGACCAGGCCCGGGCACGTATGAAGGATCTGGAGCAATGGCAGGAAGTTTGCGGCGATTTCGGGGCCCACATGGAAGCCAATCAGATCGCGCTCCAGCCTGGCGATTTCCGCCTGGGTCCTCTGTTGGAGATTGATGCTGCCAAGGAAACCTTCGTGGGCGAAACCGCCACCCCGGAAGCCCTCGCCCTGCTGCGCCGCGAATACCGCAAGGGATTCGAGGTCCCGGACGCGGTGTGAGGTCCCCGCGTGGCCTGGAAAAGAAGGGTGGACCCGTGACGGCTGGAACGGCTGAATACGTTAGTTCCGTGTTCAGCGGATCCAGCGCAGCTTCGCCGCGAAAAGATAGTAGAAAACCGGCAGGACAAAAAGGGTCAGGGCGGTGGCGACGAGCAGACCAAAAATGTGCACCGCGGCCAGCGGCCGCCAGAGCTCACCCCCGGACAGCGCCAGCGGAACGAGCCCGCTCGCGGTGGCAAGCACGGTGACGAGCACCGGGCGCATGCGGACCAGCCCGGCATGGAGGAGCGCGGCCTTCAGTTCCATCCCCGAAGCCCGCGCCTCTTCGATGAAATCCGACAACACGATGATGTGGCTGACAATCACTCCGGCGAGACTGACGATGGCGAGCATGGCCATGAAACCGAGTGGGGCATGGAAAAGCGCCAGACCGATAAAAGCGCCAATCAAGCCCAGCGGAACGGTCAGCATGACCACGAGGGATTTGGCCGGGGAATTGAACTGGAGCACCATCGCCAGCATGATCAGAGCGAGCGAGATAAGCATCACCCGGCCCATTTCCCCTCGGCTTTGCGTCATTTCGCGGGCCTCTCCTCCATACTCCAGCCGGTAGCCAGGGGGCAGCTCCATCCGGTCAATCGCGGGCCGGGCGCGTTCCAGCACCTCGGAGGATAATCGTTCTGCCGGAGCATAGGATTTTACGGTGACGGTGCGCTGGTGGTTGAAATGTCCGATGGAGGCGTATTCCTGCTGCGGCTGGATGGAGGCGACCTCGTGGAGCGGCACCAGTTGTTGCTGCGATGATTCCAAGAGCAGATCGTTCAGTTTTGCCGGGTCGCTGCGGTCCTCCGGATTCCATCGCAGTTCCACGGGGACAGGGTGGCTGCCTTCATGGATGGTGGTCAGGCGGACACTGGCAAAAGCGGCCCGCAGCAAGGGGGCGAGCTGGGCATTGACGATGCCAAGGGCATTCGCACGGTCCTGGTTGACGGCAATTTCCAAGGTGGGCATCCGGGCCCCGAGATCGTCGTGAACCTGATATCCTCCTGCCTCGCGGAGGGACCCGGAGACGGAATCGGCGAGGCGGCGCAGGGTGTCAGGATCATCTCCGCTGATCCGGATCTGGATGGGGGTCTCGATCGGTGGACCCTGCTCGAGTGATTTGACGACACAGCGTGCCTTGGAAATCCGGGCGTCGAGTTGGGTGCGGAGCCGGGCAATGAAAGCCGGCACTTCCCCGGCGTTCCGGGTGTTCACGATGAATTGCGCGAGATTCCCGGCGGGAGCCTTCGGGGTCACATTGTAGTAGAACCGGGGCGCGGACCCGCCGATGAACACGGCCGCGCTGACAAATTCTTCGTGGCCGGGGAGCAGGTCAGAGATGTCATCGCAAATGCGGCGGGTTTCGCCGGCGGATGCCGATTCCGGCAGGGCGATGTCGATGAGGAATTGGTTGCGTTCGGCCGGGGGGAAGAACTGACGGCCGAAAAAGGGTGTCAGGGCGAAGCTGGCGGCCAGCAATCCATAACAAAGGAAGAGAGTCCGTCCGGGCCGGTGCAGGGCGGCGGCGAGCCCCCGGCGGTAGCCCGGAAGGATGGAGAGCAAGGCCCGGTCGATGAGTCCAAGCAACGGACCGCGCCGGATTTGTCCGCCCTGATCGAACCCACGCTGGCCGCGCAGCAGATAGTAGCCGAGGAGCGGAATGAAAGTCATGGAAACAATCCGTGAAGCTACGAGGGCCAGGGTCACCACTACCGGCAAGGCGTAAATGAAGAACTTCTTGTCGCCCGGCAGCAGCACCAGCGGGAGGAAGGCGAGAATGTTGATCAGGGTGGCGAAGAAGATCGGGCGTCTCAGCTGATGCGGGCCGAGCCATGCCGCAATTCCGCGGGGCTGGCCGTTGGACAACTCGCGGTTGATGCCATCGGCCGCCACCACGGGATCATCCACCAGCATGCCGAGCGCGATGATCAGGGCGGCGATGGAGATTTGGTGAAGTGGAATTCCGGCGAGTTGCATGCCTCCGAGGGTCATGGCGATCGTCAGGGGGATGGCCATGGCGACGATGAGGGCAGCGCGCCATTCCATGAGGAGCAGGGCCACGGCAATCACGAGGAGGACTGCCTCCACGAAACGCAGGATAAAGTGATCAATCCGCCGGGCGACGGATTTGGGCTGGTCGGAGACGGTGACGATCTCCACCCCGGGGGGGAACCGCGGGCGGAGCTGGTCGATGGCCGCCTGCACCTTCATGCCAAAGTCCCCGATCACATGGCCCGGCTTCATCTCCACGGCCAGCATCACCGCGCGGCGGCGGCCTGATCCTTCCCCGCTGCCCAGCCATTCGGTGTGCAGGGGGAGCGGCGATTCGTAGCCGCGCTGCACGTCAAAAAGCTCGCCGAGGCGCTGTGGTTTCCCGTCCGCCCCCTGACCGACGATGGCTGCTGACAGATCATTGCTGTCACGGAATTCGCCGGTGATTTGCACGGCCTGCCGTACCGCACCCGATTCAAAGGAGCCGCCCGCCAGTAATTGATTGCGCTGCTTCACCGCTTCCAGCACGCGGAAAAGGGGAAGGTTGGCGGCCGCCAGACGGGCCGGTGAAAAGCCAAGGTGCACCACTTCGCCGACGGCACCGATTTTCCGGGTGCGTCCGACACTGGCCACCTGTTTGAGTTCTTCCTCAAGTTGGTCGGCGACCACCTCCAGCCCGCGATAACTGTGCCGGGGCATGGCGGCGGCGCGGAGGGGAGGCAGGGGATCCTCTCCGCCCATCAGGATGAGAGCCGGAGGGAAGTCCGGGTGACGTCCGGCAGGGTCCCCACAAAATTTGTGTTCGAATTCTGTGAGGATTTCCTGGAGCTGCTCCCGGGCAGTTGCGTCCGGCCATCGCGCGATGAGCAGGGCATCGGAGGACTCGACCCTGACGGTTCCTGTGAGGTTTTTTTCAGCAAGGAAACGGGAGAAACGCTGGGTGGTTTCGCTGCTGAAGCGGCCACCGAGAGCTTCCGGAAATATCATGACGATGGCGGCCTTCCGGGAGGAATCCGGCGGTCCGGCGGCAGCCAGGCGCTGCCGGATCTGTTCCGCCCGGGCTTCGTCATCCGCTTCGCTCACGGGCCCGCTGGTCACCGCCAGCAGCAAGGTGGTCACATCGCCGAAATCGGTGTGCAGAGCCGGTGCGGTGCATGTTTCGGGCAGCGGGACATCGGCTAGTTTGGCCCGCAATTTGTCCCACTCCTGATCAACCTGCGCCGAGCGGGCCGGGCGCTGGCCCAGGGTGATGATGGAAAAGCCGGCGCGCGATTCCGAACTGATTTCCTCGATGCTTTCCAGTTCACTGATCTTCTTTTCGAGTGGCCTGGTGACGAGCTGCTCGACCCGCAGGGCGGTGGCGCCGGGGAGGATCGTCACCACCCGGGCGATCCGGGCCGGCAGCGACGGATCTTCCTGCTGCGGGAGTTGGTGATAGGCGATGACGCCCCAGATGAGCACGGCGATCAGAGCCACCCACCCGACTTCGCGGTGCTCAACAAAATAACGTGCCAGTCCGCCGGTTCCAGCAGGGGGAGGTTGCCCTTCCTGCTTCATCCGCGTGGGGAATGGGTTGGTCTGCGGCAGTGCATCAGGCGGTGGCCATGGCCGGTTGAGCATTCCGGGCCACGGGCAGATGGCGGGCCGGCAGCAGCGTGAAGTCCATGACCTCGACGGTGAGTCCCGGGCCAAAAGCGAGGGCACGTCCCGCCGACGGAGCGGAAGCCAGCAGATCCCGCAGAATGAACATGATGCTCGCCGAGGACATATTGCCGAAACGCCGCAGCACTTCCCGGGAAGGGGCCATCTGCTGATCACTCAGCCCGCAGGCATCCTGTACACTATCAAGAATCAGCCGTCCGCCGGGATGCACCGCCCACAGCATATTTCCGCTGCCTGACTCCGGTGAGGAAAGTTCGGCGCTGGCCCGGAACCATTGCCGGATGCGGGCGGGCAGGCGGGCGTCGAGGGTCATGGCAAAACCCTGGTCTTCGATGTGCCACGCCATCCGGTCGGCATCGGCGAGGCTGAGGTGGCTGGAGCAGGCGTCGATGCGCAGGCCTTTGGGGCGCGAGGTGATGAGGGAGGCCGCGCAGCCATCAGCGAATAGCAGGAAGGAAACCAGCCGGTCCATCCGCGGGGTCTGCTGCAGGTGGAGGGTGCAGAGTTCGAGGTTCACCATCAGCACGACGGCGTCAGGATCGGCCTCGACAATCTGCCGGGCATTACGCAGCCCGACGAGTCCGGCCTGACATCCCATGAAGCCGATCAGGGTGCGCTGGACGGTCGGGGCCAGGCCGCAGTGGCGGATAATATCGACATCGAGGCCGGGGGCGTAGAAGCCGGTGCAGCTGGTGAGGATCAGGTGGGTGACTCCGGCGAGGGAACCGGCGTCGCGCTGCAGCGACGCAATGGCGTCAAAGGCGAGGCGGGGGGCTTCCTCCTGGTAGCGTTTCATGCGCTCGCCGGTGGTGGGGAAGCCTCCGGGTTGATAAAATCCGGGTGCCCCGTCCCTGTCAAACGGCTCGGATAGCACCGTGTGGCGTTGGTCGATGCGTGCGCCGGCGGCAATTTGCCGCAGTTTTTCCACAACTTCCGGTGGACCGGCCCAGTGGGGCAGCGAATCGATGAACGCCTGCTGCCGCTCGTAGGGCGGTACGGCGCAGGCGATATGGTTGAGGTGTGCAGGCATGGGGGGAGTTATGGGGAAAAAGCGTGACGGGCCATCAGTGCCAAGCCGTGGGCGGGCGAGTAGCTGTTGCCGACGACGCCGATAAAAGCATCGGCCACCGGCTGCCGGCGGGAAAGCAGCCAGTGGGTCGAGTTGGCCAGCCAGGGACGCCGGATGATATGTTGGAAAGCTTCGCAGAGCAAGGCTTTGGCGTGTTGCCGTCGGGCGCGCAGGCGGGCATAACGATCAAGCGCCGCCGGCAGATCCCGCCAGCCGGCCGAGACGGCGCGGGTCAACTCCTCCGCAGTCCACAGGGCGGCGTAGATGCCTTCACCGGTGAGCGGGTCGATGTAACCCGACGCGTCGCCAACGAGGGCGGCATCGTCAGTGGCGGCGCGGCGGACCCGGGCGTTGGTGGGAAAGGTGGCCCCCGGCCGGGCGGTGGCGGCCAGCGGTTCGAGGAGCGCATTCAAGTGAGGGCTGCCGGCGATGTGGCCATTGATGAAATCCACCACCGGGCGGTGGCGCAAGGCAGCGGGGTCACAGACGATGGAAAAATTCACAGTGTCGGCAGTAATCGGATTCAAACCCACATAGGTCCCATCCGCGAAGACGTGCATTTCTCCCAGGGGCGTGGTGGGGCGGCGGGCGGGCAGATCAATGTGGATCGCCGCCCGGGAGCGCCGGGGAGGCATTGCCAGCCCGAGGAAGCGCGCCGTCGAGGACTTGCGGCCGTCGGCACCAACGAGCAGTCTGGCGGTGATCTCCCCGCTGTTGGCAAGGTGCGCCCGCCAGCCGCCCGGGGTGCGTTCGAGAGTGGGCCGGGCTCCCATCTTGACCAGCACTCCGGCTTCACGGGCGAGATCAAGCAGGGTGTTATCCAGTTGCGGGCGGGGCAGGGCGAGACCGTGATCGGGGACGCCCTGGTTGATGGGGAAGAAGGTTTCCAAACGCTCAAAATTGGGCGCGATCATCGCCATGCCGATCAAACGCCGGGCGTCGGCACCCAGCCTCTCACGCAGGCCGAGCCGTTCCAGCATGGCCGCGCCGGCGGGGCAAAGATACATGCCGCAGACCCGTTCGGGCAGGGTCGCATAGGCTTCGCAGAGGGTCACGGAAAGCCCGGCCCGGGCCATCAGCAAGGCCGTGGTGGCACCGGCAGGGCCTCCGCCGAGGATCAGGACATCAGTCTTCATGGGGCGCCTTCCTTTTTCAAAGTGATATGGGCCACCACATCGACGGTATCCTTGACGCGGACAAGTCCCACCAGCGCGCCGGGCGCTTTGAGTTTGAAGGCTTTGAGGGAAACCTGAAATTTCAGATCAAAGGACACGTGCCCGGCCGATTCTGTGAGGGTGGAGACGCTGCCATTCACCACGGAACGCGTGCCGGCGATGGTCAGGGTCACCGGCATTGTTCCGGGCTTGGCACCCTTTGGGCGCAGTTCGCGTTCCGGCACGCGGTTCACCTCGACCTTGATCTGCCGGAAGGCCGTTTCCTGGAACATTTCCATCATGTTTTGGTCCCGCTCCTCATGATGGGTGCTCATTTGTTTCACCGGCACGTCTGTGACCGCACTGACCACCCGGCCGTCTTTGCCAGGGGTCACGGTCACTTTGAGCGGCACTTTGTCGACCGACCCTTCGAAGTCGTGCAGGTTGGAGTAGCCCTTGAAATAAACATTGGAGACCCCGCTCCATGTTTCGTCAGCAGCAGAGGTGAAGGGCAGGAGGATGACCAGAAAAAGAAGGCGGAGTTTCATGACTTGTCAGCAGGGATGAAGAGGCGGCGGAAGCGGTTGAGCGCGGGGATGTATTGCCAGTAGGGCTTGCGGAAGGGAAGGTAGTTCATGACCCGCATCGCGGCCTGGGTCACGGTGCTGTGGCCTTCGCACGATAGCATGACGTGGGGCTGCTGCTGCTGGAAGGTACGCAGGCGCGCCTCCAGCCAATCGGGCGGGGTATCGTGGGAGTAGAAGAATTCCAGTCCGGGCAGTTCGCTGCGTTGGCGGAGATCCTCCTTCACAAAAAGGCCCGAATCCGCGTCGTCGGCAATCGGACTGCCGGCATAGATACGGATCCCGCTGGTGATATAAACGGCATGCGGGGAGCGGACGCGTTCTTCGATGAACCCGAGCGATTCCCCGACGGTGGCGGGCGTTTCCCCTGGCCCGCCGAGGAGAAAAACCCACAGCGCCTTGATGTCGTGTTTCGCCAGCAGGTCCGCAGCGGTATGCAGTTCCCCGCGCCGGTAGTTTTTTTTGTAGCTGGCCAGCATGGTGTCCGACGCGCTTTCTGCCGTCAGGATGACACTGCGGAATCCCACCTCGCGCATCGCGGCGAGCAACTCATCGGGCAGTTTTGCCGGATTGAGACCGGTCCCCACATAGTTGGCATGCAGACGGCGTTCGCGGAGCGCGGCCAGCACGCCGAGGGCGTGGCGTGGCGGCAGATTGAAGGTGCTGTCCACAAATTCGAAGTCACGCACCCCGCGGGCCATGGCGCCCTCGACCTCATCGGCGATGGCCTGTGGATCGAGGAAGCGGTAGCGGGTGCCTTCGATCCGGCCATAGGTGCAGTAGGTGCATTTGAGCGGACACCCGCGCTTGGTCTGGAGCGGATAACCAGCATCGCCCCGGAGATACGGGCGGAGGTTGGTCACCCATTCGTAAAGCCGCGGTGCCGGCAGCGCGCCGGTGTTGAGCACCCGATAAGGCGCGCGCGATTCCTCATCGGCTCCGATGATCTCGGGCAGGCGTTCACCGGCTTCGAGACGGGCAATGGCATGGGGCAGACTTTCTTCGCCTTCGCCGAGCACCAGGTGATCAGGCTGCACCGTCCGCAGCACCAATTGCGGATCGACCGTGGCCGCGGGTCCTCCCAGGATGACGCGGATTCCCGGCCGGGCCCGCCGCGCTTCCGCGACCAGGGCCGCCGGTTGCCGCAGGTAACTCTCAAAGCCGTGAAAATCACTGTTGTCGAGATTGCGGATGCCGACGGCGAGGTAGTCGGCCGGCCACTCCGAAAGCACGCGGCGGAACGCACGATGCTGCGCCGCGGTCTCCGGCAGATCAACGAAGCGCACTTCATGTCCCGCCGCCCTGGTCGCGCTGGCCACAAAAGCCAACCCCAGCGGCGCGACCCGGTACGGGCGCATGGTCTCGTTGGCATTGAGAAATAACACCCGCCGGGAGGCGAGGCGCGGAGCAGCATAATCGGCAGGCAGAATCACGGGAGCAGGTCAGGGCGGGTGAAGAAAATGCGTTGAGGGGGTCGAGGCCGGACTCATGAAGGCTGACCGGTATTCCAATGGGGACCGGCCTGTTTTGCACCAGCGCCAGGCAACCCCGTGAAACTGCTTGGACCATGCCGTTGAATTAACAAAAAACATCCCAACTAAGGGGTGATTCTTGTCTGCTCCGTTTACCCTAATCCGGTCTGAACTTCCAATGACGTTTCTGTCATCCTGGATTGTATCCTGCCCCGGCCGGAGCCATCTGGCCCGCTTGGGCTCTCCTCAGCAGGGGCTTGGCAGCCCGTCTCTCACTTCGCCGCGGGCGCTGTTTTCGGGATGAGTCCCTCCTTCTGTTTCGCCTCGGCCTCGAGGCGTGCCTCGGTGGCGTAGGGATTCGGCGGCATCAGGGTGGCTGGAATGGGGGCACGCCGGTAATTCTGATTGTCGCCGGGCCCGTAGTTGGTGGCGAGATATTGAACGATGGTTTTCTGCACGGCGGGATCAAGCTTCCAGAGGCCACCGTTGGTCTGCATCCATTCCAACACGGAGGTCCAGTTGGCCTCGGTGGCGCGCTGGCGCAGGAAGGTCTGCGGTGAATGGCAGATGACGCAGTGATTGCGCACAATTTCCCACCCGGGCGCTACCTTCATGCCGGTGGCGGGATCAAGCGGGGTCGGCTCCGCCGCGGGGGACAGGGGTGCCAGCAGGGACAGGGTGAGAAGGCAAAGAGCACGCATGATCAGACGGCTTGGAGGGCGAGGCGGTGGCAGGAGTTGTTCAGATAGCCTTCGGGATTCCACCCGGGCAGGACCATCGGCTGCGAGCGGCCCTGACCGTCGGTGGCCCGCGCCCAGATTTCGTAATAGCCTTTCTTTGGAAAGGTCAGTTCCGTGCGCCACTGCTGCCAGGCATAGCGGTTCGCGGGCTTGTCGAGTTCCGCCTTTTTCCAAGTGATGCCAAAATCGATCGAGACCTCCATGGAGGCCACCGCGCCCTCGCCGGTCCAGGCGTGGCCGCGCACGGTGAGCGGCCCGGCCAGCGGATGGGTGAGGCCTGACTTCGGGAAGGTGATGAGCGACTTCACCGGCATGGCTTCGATGACGACCATGTCTTCCGGCGGTATTTTGGTGCCAGGGGCTACCGGATAACGCGGCATGCGGTAGGAATGTCCGGTCATTTTTTCGCCATCGTGCTCGCGGTCGCGGATGACGATTTTCTTCAACCATTTGCCACAGGTGGAAGCGGGCCACCCCCCGAACATCAGACGCAGCGGATGTCCATTCTCCATCGGCAGGTCAGCGCCATTCATGGCAAAGACCAGCAGCGACTCGTCCTCCAGCGCCTTTTTGATCGGCACGCCGCGGGAGATGGCGTTCTTTTTCACATCACCGGAGAGGTGCAGATCCGCGCCATAGTAGCCGAGGTAAACCGCGTCGTTTTTGATGCCACAGTGCTGCAGAACATCGGTGAGGCGCACGCCGGTCCACTGGGGACAACCGACCCCGCCGTTCGTCCATTGATTGCCCGTGGCGGGCGGATTGAACTCACTGCGCCCGTTGCCGGCGCATTCCAGCACCATCTGCAACGTGTGATGCGGGAACTTCTCCTTGAGTTCCTTGAGCGTGAAGGTCGTTGGTTTGGCACAGCTTTCGCCCGCGATTTCCAGGGTCCATTTGTCAGGATCGAGCGACTCCGGTGCGGGAGCGATGCCGTTATTGCGCACGAAAAGATGCTTCGCGGGCGTGATGGCATCGTCGAGCAGGTGCGCGGGCGTTTCGGCCACCAGTGGGCGGTCGTTCATCACGCTGAGGCCTTCCTTGCCGGAGATCTGAAACGGCTGCGGGCTCTGCGCCAGCGCGGCTGGGATCAGGCCGGAGGGCATGTGGTCGGCAAAAACAATCTCCCCGCCCACGGCGACGGACATGGAGACGAGGCCGAGCTTTCCGAGGAATCCGCGGCGGCTGACCGGATCGGCCTTGCGGCCCCACACCGTTTCATCCGCACGCTGTGGATCTTCCGAATAAAGCTGGTGCAGGCCGGCCTGCGGGTGGGGAGACGGCGACTGGGATTTCATTGCTGGATATTAACGTCGCTCCGGGGGCGTTTCCATCGCGAGATGGACTGGCGGCGATATTTTCCACGGCCAAGCTTGTTTTCCCGTCCAAACAGTCTCTGGTGAATTTGGGGTCCCGTCGGGATTTCTATCCATTTTTATGACCATCAGAATTTTCCTCGCCGCCGCCTTCACCTTGACCTCCGCCTGGGCGGGTGGAGCCGGGTGGTCTCAAAATTTCGCGGCGGCCCAAAAGGAAGCTGCCGCCGGCCAAAAAGATCTGCTGCTGGACTTCACCGGTTCCGACTGGTGCAGTTGGTGCATCAAACTGAACAAGGAGGTTTTTGATCATGAGGCCTTCAAAACCGGGGTGAAGGATTCCCTGGTGCTCGTGGAGCTGGACTATCCCCAGGATCAGGCCAAGCTCCCGGCTGAGGTGCGACAGCAGAACGAGGCCCTGCTGAAGCGTTATCCGGTCAAAGGTTATCCCACGATCCTGCTTTGCGATCCTGATGGAAAGCCTTTTGCCGCCACCGGATACCAGGCCGGGGGACCGGAGAAATACGTGGAGCATCTCAATGCCCTGCGTGCGCATAAATCAGCCCGCGATGCCGCTTTCGCCAAAGCCGGGGAAGCTTCCGGCCTCGACCAGGCCAGGCAGTTGATCGCGGCCTTGGATGCCATGGGGCTCGACGATGGGCTCATTCAGATGTCCTACCAGGAAATTGCCGATAAAATCAAAGCCGCCGATCCCAAGGATGAGACCGGCTACAGCAAAAAATCTGCCGGGAAACAGCGCCTGGCCGCCTTCATGGAGAAACTGGGGGAATTCCAGAAGCAGCAAGACTCCGCGGGTGCCCTGGCTTTTGTGAATCAGACCCTGGCGGAAAAGGACCTGCCGGCAGAATTCAACCAGCACATCCACGGCCATAAAGCCGCGCTGATGATGTATGCCCAAAAGCCCGGAGAGGCCATGAAAGTCCTTGAAGCAGGGATCGCCGTCGCTCCCGGCAGCGCGGTGGCGGTAGAACTGGAGAAGTTCCTCGATTTCATCCGCAAACAAAAGGACGCCCCTGCCGCACCGGCCGGAACAGAGAGCAAATAGACCTTTGCCGGTACGAACGCGGTGATCTGTCACCCCTTGGCTTGCGCTGCGGCCGGTTCAGGCAATATTGTCGAGAGATGCGCAGCCCTATACCAATTGAGGATTTTCCAAGTGAAGAGGAGCTTCGGCCGAAGGTTGATCCTGTCACGGGGATTGATCTCTCCCTCATTGAAGAGAACCTGAAATTGACGCCCTGGGAGCGGATACAGGCGAATGATGATGCGGTGAATTTCGGCAACATGCTGCGTGAAGCCATGATCCGGAGAAATGCAGCATCTTAATCCGACTCCCGGGGCAGCACACGGGGCGCTACGGCTTGGTAATGGAGAATAGCCAAGTATGAAATTTGTCGTCCGACAAGACCTTCTCCTCGGACTCCTCGTAACGACAGTTGAGTTTGACGATTTTACCTTTGGCTCCATACTGCAGGCATGCCTCAACAAAAGTAAGGATATTCTGGTTCCGTGACCGCCCGATGGCATCGGAAGCCTCACAGGTATAGCCGCGCACCTCTAATGGGGAATTGATAAGGCCGGGCAAATGCGAAGATGGCCCAGCAATAAGGACACATGCGGCAATCCTGTCTGGTTGGCGTATTACGGCGTAACTTGCGCCCCATGCGCTTTCGTTGCATCCCACCAAATATACCCGTTTTTTATCGACCGGAAGCTGCGCGGATTCCGCCGCATCGAGGATGCCGAAGATGTCTCTGTCATTCAACATGCCGGGAGTGTTCGGGGCAAAAATCAGACAAGGCCGCTTGGTGAAGTTTTTGGGCACAGCAAGGTGCCTCACGCCCGATTTCAATTGAAGACGGTTATTGGGATCTCGGGACAATTCGCTTGGTAGATAAATGACGACAGGCAGCTTTTGAGTGCCGGCATTCGCCGGTCCCATAAATTGACATGGGATGGGTAATTTCTCCGGTGAAATGATCGAGACGGGCTGCCAGGAGGCATCCATCAAAGTCGGGGACAATGGCTTCGGTTCAGGTGGCAGACTTTGCTTTTTTACAAAAAGCCGGTCTTCCTCCGATAATTGATCCAAGGGCAGGGAAACTACTTTCCCACCAGTTGCCAGCTTCAACGTTACGGTGCTGACATCAGACGCAACATAATCCGCCATCATGGTTCTTCCATCAATATGAGCCCATTGCCGTGACTGTGCTGGGGCAATCATCAGAAGCAAAATCAGAATCAGAAGATGACGGGTTTTCATAACTTTCCGAAAAAGTGGTTTGGCCGTTATACGGGAAGAAAAGGGCGATGAATTCCTCAGATCCTCCGGAGGCCACGAAAAATACAAAATAGACTAAATTGATGTGGAAAGAATGGCCCGGCGAGGTCTGTGAAAAAATCCCACTTAATAGCATCTTGGTTTGGCTCACGCATTCGCATAGGCCTCCACGGAGTCGCAGGTGCAGATGAGGTTTTTGTCGCCGTAGACGTTGTCGATGCGGCCGACCGGTGGCCAGTATTTGTGGTGCCGGGAGGCTTCGTCGGGGTAGGCGGCGGACTCGCGGGTGTAGGGGTGCGGCCAGTCGGCGGCGAGGAGGCTGGCGGCGGTGTGGGGGGAGTTGTGGAGCGGGTTGTCGGTGCGGTCGGATTCGCCGGTTTCGATGGCGCGGATTTCGCCATGGATACTGATGAAGGCGTCGCAGAACCGGTCGAGTTCGCGGCGGTCTTCGGACTCGGTGGGCTCGATCATGAGGGTGCCGGCTACGGGCCAGGACATGGTGGGAGCGTGGTAGCCGTAGTCCATGAGACGTTTGGCGATATCCTCGACGCTGACGCCGGTGGTGTCCTTGAAAGGGCGGAAGTCGAGGATGCATTCGTGGGCGACCAGGCCGCTGCGGCCTTTGTAGAGCACGGGGAAGAAGGGGGCGAGGCGGTGGGCAATGTAGTTGGCGTTGAGGATGGCCCACTTGGTGGCGAGGGTGAGGCCATCGGGTCCCATCATGCGGATATACATCCAGGAAATGGTGAGGATGCTGGCGCTGCCCCAGGGGGCGGAGCTGACCATGCCGGTGTGGCCGCGGCCGGGGAGGAAGGGGGAGAGGTGTTCTGCTACGCAGACGGGACCGACGCCGGGACCGCCGCCGCCGTGGGGGATACAGAAGGTTTTATGGAGGTTGAGGTGGCAGACATCGGCTCCGATGTGGCCGGGACTGGTGAGGCCAACCTGGGCGTTCATGTTGGCGCCATCCATGTAAACCTGGCCGCCCCGGGCGTGGATGATCTGGCAGATATCGATGATGGTTTCCTCGAAGACACCGTGGGTGGATGGATAGGTGATCATGAGGGCCGCGAGGTTGGCGGCGTGGAGGCCGGCCTGGGCGGTGAGGTCGGCGACGTCGATATTGCCATCGCTGTCACATTTGACGGGGACCACTTTCATACCGCACATGACCGCACTGGCGGGGTTGGTGCCGTGGGCGCTGGCGGGGATGAGGCAAATGTTCCGGTGACCCTGGCCCCGGCTGGCGTGGTAGCCGCGGATGGCGAGGAGGCCGGCGTATTCACCCTGGCTGCCGGCATTCGGCTGGATGCTGGTGCGGTGGAAACCGGTGATGACAGAGAGCCAGGATTCCAGCTGGCTGACCATTTCGGCGTAGCCTGACAAGGTGTCGGCCGGGGCGAGCGGGTGAAGATTGGCAACGGTGGGCCAGCTCAGCGGGAGCATGACCGAGGTCGCGTTCAGCTTCATGGTGCAGGACCCGAGGGCGATCATGCTGTCGCAAAGAGTCAGGTCCTTGGCGGCGAGGCGGTGGATGTAGCGGAGGAGTTCGTGTTCCGTGTGGTAGGATTGGAAGACGGCTTGTTTCAGGAAGGGGGTGGTGCGGGCCAGGCTGGATGGGGCTGATAGGGCAAATGCGCCGGAGGGGGCCGATGGCAGGGTGACGCCCAGGATTTTGGCGAGAGCCTGGAGGTCGGATTCGGTGGTGGTTTCGTCCAAGGTCAGGCCGACGTGGGTGGAGTCGATATGGCGGAGGAGGACACCGGCGGCCTGGGCGGCGGCGTGCACGGCGGAGGCATCCGCTACAGAGACCGTGAGGGTGTCGAAGAAGGCGGTGTCTTTTTGGCCGAGGGCGGCGGCGAGGCGCGAGGTTAGGAGGTGGACGCGCCGGGCGATACGTTTGAGGCCTTCCGGGCCATGCCAGGTGGCATACATGCTGGCGATAACCGCGAGGAGGACCTGGGCGGTGCAGATGTTGCTGGTGGCCTTGTCGCGGCGGATGTGCTGCTCGCGGGTCTGCAGGCTGAGGCGCATGGCGGGGTTGCCATGGCGGTCGATGCTGACGCCGATGAGGCGGCCGGGGAGCTTTCGTTTGAGTTCGTCTTTCACCGCCATGTAGGCGGCATGGGGACCGCCGCCGCCCATGGGGACCCCGAAGCGCTGGGTGCTGCCGATGGCGACATCGGCGCCCCATTCGCCGGGGGGCTTCAAAAGGGTGAGGGCGAGGAGGTCGGCCGCAGCGATGACAGAAGCGCCGGCGGCATGGGCTGCGGTGACGATGAGGGTGTAGTCGTGGACGGCTCCATCGACCGCGGGGTATTGGAGGAGGACGGCGAAGGTGCCGTCATTCGCAGCAATGGCAGCGGTTTTCCAATCGCCGACCGTGACGTGGAGGCCGAGGGCTTCCATGCGGGTGCGGACGACCGCGATGGTGTGGGGCAGGACGGCGTGGTCAACGAAGACGGTGGTGGCGGTGCCCTTGTAGCTGCCGTGGCAAAGGCTGACGGCTTCGGCGGCGGCGGTGCCTTCATCCAGAAGGGAGGCGTTGGCGACGGCGAGTCCGGTCAGTTCGGTGACCATGGTCTGGTAGTTGAGCAGGGCTTCGAGACGGCCCTGGGCGATTTCGGCCTGATAGGGCGTGTAGGCGGTATACCAAGCGGGATTTTCGAGGATGTTCCGCAGGATGACGGGCGGGGTGATGGTGCCGTGGTATCCTTCCCCGATGCAGGATTTGAGGACTTGGTTTTTCCCCATGATGCCGTGGAGTTCGGCAAGGGCTTCCTGTTCTGTCAGGGCGGCGGGAAGGGGCATGGAGCCGCTGAGCCGGATGGCGGCGGGGACGGTGGCGTCGATCAGGGAATCGAGCGTGGGGTAGCCGATGGTTTGAGCGATGGAGCCGGCGATGGCGGGGGAGCCGCCCATGTGGCGTTCGAGGTAGGTTTCAACAGGCATGACGGAAGGGGCAAAGACTAAAAGTGGAGTGGGATAAAACGACAAACCCCACTCCATCCGGCAGGAGGAGTGGGGAATTGCTCATGGTTGGGCAAGGTGTCAGGGAAAAATCAGCCGGCCTGGGCGAGGTAGGCGGCCTCGTCAAGGAGAGCATCCATTTCGGCAGCGTTGGAGGGCTTGATTTTAAAGAGCCAGCCGGCGCCGTAGGGATCGGTGTTCACGAGGCTGGTTTCGGCGGCCGCAGCGGGGTTGACTGCGGTGATCTCGCCGGAGACGGGGGCGTAGATGTCGCTGGCGGCTTTGACGGATTCGATGACCGCCACGGATTCGCCCGCTTTGACCGTGCGGCCGACCTCGGGAAGTTCAATGTAAACCACGTCGCCCAGTTCGGCCTGGGCGTGTTCGGAGATGCCGACGGGGGATTCGGATTCACCGGTGAGAATCCACTCGTGGGAAGTGGCGAAGCGGGCGTTGGATGGAGCGGGCATGGGAAAAGTGGATGGTTGGAAAGTTGATGGCGAATGGGGGGCCGGGGCTCAGGGGTCAGGGCTTTTTGTAGAACGGTTTTTTGATGGTTTCGGCAGGATGGCGTTTGCCGCGGATATCAATTTCAAGCGCCGTGCCGGGGGTGGCCAGGGCCGGGGGCAGGTAAGCCATGGCGATACCGATGCCGAGGGAAGGGGAGATGCCGCCGCTGCAGAGTTCGCCGACGGGCTGGCCATCGGAAAATACCGGATAGTGAGCGCGGAGGGGTGGGCCTTTTCCGGTGAGGCGGAGGCCGGTGAGTTTGGAGGGAAGACCGTGGACTTTTTGGGCGGCGAGGGCTTCGCGGCCGGTGAAAGCGGCCTTGTCCATGTCCACGAAGAAACCGAGGCCGGCCTCCAACGGGGTGCGGTCGGGCGAGAGATCGTTGCCGTTGAGCGGATAACCCATTTCGAGGCGGAGGGTATCACGGGCGCCCAGACCGCAGGGGACGGCGCCGTGTTCGGTGAATTCGTTCCACCACCAGGGGGCTTCTTCCGTTTCGCAGAAGAACTCGAAGCCGTCCTCGCCGGTATAGCCGGTGCGGCACACGACGCAGGTGCCGCCACGGAGGGAGATGAATTCGGCGATGCCATTCCGGTCGGGCAGTTCCGTGTGGGCTCCCGCGACTTGTTGATAGACTGCGGCGGATTCCGGGCCTTGGATGGCCATGCCGGCGTAACGCGGGCTTTCGTCGCTCAGGGTGACGCCGGGGAGGAGGCAGGCCTGCATCCAGGCGAGGTCCTCGGCGGTTTTGGAGGCATTGACCACGAGGAACCATGATTCAGCTCCGGTGCGGTAAAGGATGAGGTCATCAATCACCCCGCCGCTCTCGTTGAGGAGGAGGGTGTATTGCCCCTGACCGATCCCGAGTCGGGTGGTGTTGTTGGTGAGGAGGCCGTTGAGCCAGTCGCGTGAGGCAGGGCCTTCAACCCGGAATTGCCCCATGTGCGAGATGTCGAAGATGCCGCAGGCGCGGCGCACCGCGAGGTGTTCTTCGGTGATGCCCTTGTATTGCACCGGCATATTCCAGCCGGCAAAGGGCACCATCCGGGCTCCGGCTTGCAGGTGGGTATCATGCAGCGGGGAGAGAGAAATCGGGGAAGTATCGTCCACCGGTAGATCCTGACGGGGGCGGGGCGGCTGTCAATCAGGATGCTGCGGGATCAGCGGGCCAACTTTGGTATGAATCCGATTGCCCGTCCCGGCGGGGACAGACACGATGAGGCATGCCTGAGCCGGTCCTGATCGTGGAACACCTGCGGCGTCTTTTTGGGGAGACGGCGGCGGTGGAGGATTTGAGCTTTACCGTGGGCAAGGGGGAGGTGGTCGGGCTGCTGGGGGCGAACGGGGCGGGGAAGACCACCGCGATCCATATCATTCTGGGATTGATGAAACCGACGTCCGGGCGGGTGTCTCTGTTCGGGATGGACCCGTTTAAACACCGGATCGCGGTGCTGAAGCGGACCAATTATGCGTCGGCTTACAGCGACCTGCCGGGGAATTTGTATGTGTGGCAGAATTTGAAGGTGTTTGCGGGAATCTACCGGGTGAAAAATGCGGACCGGAAGATTGATGAATTGTTGGAGATGCTGGAGATTTCCCATCTGAAAAAGCGGGTGACCGGCCACTTGAGCGCCGGCGAGTCCACCCGGCTGCATCTGTGCAAGGCGCTGTTGAACGATCCGGAATTGCTGATGCTGGACGAGCCGACTGCCAGTCTCGATCCTGACATTGCCGACAAGGTGCGCCGGCTGCTGCGGCGCATCCAGCTGGAGCGGGGCATTGCGATTCTTTACACCTCCCACAACATGCGGGACATCGAGGAGGTTTGTGACCGGGTGCTTTTCATGCACAGCGGGAAAGTGGTGGCCGAGGGCAGTCCCGCGGAGGTGATCGCGAAGTTCGATGAAACCACCATGGAGCAGGTGTTCATCCGGATCGTGCGCGGCGGTGATCTGGAGCACCGGACCGCTCCGGTGCTGGCAGGCGACTAACTCCGGGCTTGGACCGAGCAGGCTTTCAGCGGGCCTTCAGCCAGCCATTCTGTTCGATCCACTGCTGGAGCAAGGTGGGCCAGATTTTGAGGTTGGGGTCGTTCTGGGCTAGGCCGACGCCGTGTTTGCCTTCTTGGAAGACGTGCAGCGCGACGGGGATCTTGTTTTTCTGGCAGGCTCCGTAAAAGCGCAGGCTGTTGGCCACCGGGACGGCCTGGTCGGTGGTGGTGTGGAACAGGAAAGTGGGCGGGGTGGTGGCATTGACCTGCTTTTCGTTGGAGAGGAAGTCGAGCAGGGCAGGATCATTCCGGCGGTCGCCCAGGAGATTGTTCACAGAGCCTTGGTGGGTGACGGCGGGGTCGAAGGAGAGCACGCCATAACAGAGGATCATGAAGTCCGGGCGCGAGGAAAGGCGGTCCACCGGATCGGTGGCAGCGGCGTTGCCGGCATCGTGATGGGTGCCGGTGGAGGCGGCGAGGTGTCCTCCGGCGGAGAATCCCATGATGCCGATGCGGGTGGGGTCGACTCCATCCGCGGCGGCCCGGCTGCGGGCGAGACGCAGGGCCCGTTGAGCGTCCTGGAGCGGGATGGGGTGCTGATAGCCTTTGCCGCCCAGCCGGTAGTGGAGCACGTAGGCGGTGACGCCGAACGAGTTGAAAAAGCGGGCAGGCTGGATGCCTTCATGATCCTTGGCCAGTCCTCCATAGCCGCCACCGGGACAGATCACGACCGCGCAGCCCTTGGCTGGAACGGTGTCTGGTTTGTAGAAATCGATAGTAGGCTGATCGTCCTCGGTGGTGCCTTTTGCTTCCGGCGCGCCGTCCGGCCAGAGGGGGAAGCGCTGGGGTTCAGCGGCGCGGCAGGGGAGGGTAAAAAGGCAGAGCAAAAGCAGCAGTGATTTCATGGAAAGTGGCAGGAGAGAAATGATAGCACCCGCGGGGGATCCGGCAGGCCGTGGTGGGATTCCCTGAATACGCTCAGGCGCGGCCGAACTTCCGGGCAAGTTCCTGCCAGGAAAATTGGATGATGGTGGGGCTGCCATCGGGGCGGCAGTAGGGCATCTCGCAGGTCATGAGCCGGGTGACGAGGTCGCTGGCATTTTCCATGGTTGATGGCGGTTGCCGGCGGGCCGACTGGCGGGCCACCGCGGCAGCGATGGCGGCATCGCCGAGCTGGCGATGGGGCGTGCGGTCGCTGGCATGGCGCAGGTCATCGAGGAGGGCGCTGAGCAGCGCGGGGATTTCCCCATCGGCACGGAGGAAGGCCGGGAGGCTGTCGATCAGCACGGTGTTTTGCCCGAACTCCTCCAAGCCCAGACCTAGGCGGCGCAGGGCGGGGAGTTGCGGTTTCAGAAAATCGAATTCACGCGGGCTGAGGGCGATGGTGAGCGGAGCCAGCAAGGCCTGGGAGGCAACCGGTTGGCTGGCGGAACGGGCTTTGGATTCCTCATATAAAATCCGTTCCCACGCGGCGCGGTGGTCGAGGAGGACGAGGCCTTCGGCGCTTTCGAGGATCAGATAGGCGGTGCCCAGCAAGCCAATCGGACGGAAGGCGGGCCCGGAGGCTGGCGGAGCGGACAGGGCCGGGGCGGGAGCGGGCGCTGGAGTTGGGGAGTGGCGCACCGCTTCCGGGAGGGTATTGTCAGGACAGGGAGGGGGTGGGGCACTGGCTTCCGCCGGGCGAAGTTGATCGGCCCGGTCGTGGCGCAGCGTTTGGGTTTCGTGCGCC